>NZ_LFKZ01000017.1:0-747049 GCF_028128975.1 Bradyrhizobium sp. CCBAU 45321 | reverse complement strand
GAGGTGCTGCGCCTGCCCGAGGACGGCAAGGAAGAAAACCCCGTCAACCTCGACCCCCGCATGGCCAAGCTCGCCGGCGGCGTCCACCGCCTCGACGGCCAGCTCATGGTCGTCCTCGACGTCGACCGTGTCCTCGAGCTCGAAACCAAGACGCAAATGGCCGCCTGAGCCAACGAAACATCGAAGCCGGAGAACAGAAATGAAGACGTGTTTGGTGGTCGATGATTCCAGCGTGGTGCGCAAGATCGCGCGCCGGATCCTGGAAGGTCTGGAGTTCGAGGTCACCGAGGCCGAGGACGGCTCGAAGGCGCTCGAAATCTGCCAACGGCAGCTGCCCGACGCGGTGCTGCTCGACTGGAACATGCCGGTCATGGACGGCTTCGAGTTCATGGGCCACATGCGCCGCCTGCCCGGCGGCGACCAGCCGAAGGTGGTGTTCTGCACCACTGAGAACAACGTGGCTCATATCGCTCAGGCGCTCAGCGGCGGCGCCAACGAGTACATCATGAAGCCCTTCGACAAGGACATCATCGCCGACAAGTTCGCTGAAGTTGGTTTGATCCCGGTCGGACAAGCCATGGTCTGAGTGTGTCCGGCCCAAAGCACTTGGGCCAGAGTGTTCCAGTACAGCTTTCGAGAGGCCATCCGTGACCCCGACCGAGTATGAGTATCTGCGTAAGTTCCTGAAGGATAATTCCGGTCTCGACCTGTCCGCAGACAAGCAATATCTGATCGAAAGCCGCCTGCTGCCGCTGGCCCGCAAGGCCGGGCTGTCCGGCATCGCCGAGCTCGTGCAGAAGCTGCAAGGCGGTTCGCGCCAGCTGATCACCGACGTGGTCGAGGCCATGACCACCAACGAGACCTTCTTCTTCCGCGACAAGGTCCCGTTCGATCATTTCCGCGACCACATCATGCCGGAGATCATCAAGGCGCGTGCGGCCAAGCGCAGCGTGCGCATCTGGTGTGCTGCCGGCTCGACCGGGCAGGAGCCCTATTCGCTGGCGATGTGCCTGAAGGAGATGGGCGCGGCCCTCACCGGCTGGCGCGTCGAGATCATCGCGACCGACCTGTCGCAAGAGGTACTGGAGAAGGCCAAGGCCGGCGTCTACAGCCAGTTCGAGGTGCAGCGCGGCCTGCCGATCCAGATGCTGGTGAAATATTTCAGGCAGACCGGCGAGACCTGGCAGATCAATCCCGAATTGCGGGCGATGATCCAGCACCGCCAGCTCAACCTGCTGCACGACTTCGCCCAGCTCGGCACCTTCGACGTCATCTTCTGCCGCAACGTGCTGATCTATTTCGACCAGGACACCAAGATCAATATCTTCAACCGCCTGGCGCGCCAGATCGAGCCCGACGGCTTCCTGGTGCTCGGCGCCGCCGAGACCGTGGTTGGACTGACCGACACGTTCCGGCCGATTCCGGAGCGGCGCGGCCTCTACAAGCCGAATGATCCGCGCGCGGCCGCGGCCAAGCCGGTTCTCGCCGGTGCGGCGCCGCGCATGGCGGCGATGGCGGGACGATAATCATGGCCGAGGATGGCAAGGGCGCGGAGCGTGTGACCTTCAGCCGCGGCTATGATGTCTGCATCATGGCCATCGACGGCACCTGGCGGCGCGACTGCAAGCTCAACGCGATCTCCGACACCGACGCAGTACTCACCGTGGAAGGCTCGATCCAGGGCTTGAACCTGAAGGAGTTCTTCCTGCTGCTGTCGTCCACGGGTCTCGCCTATCGTCGCTGCGAGCTGGTCCGTGTCAACGGCGCCGAAATGGACATCCAGTTCCTGCGCGGCAAGAACCGGAAGAAGCGCGGTGCGGCCGGCGGCCACGACGCTGCGGCCTGATCTCGCCGCCGCCGTCGCTGCGCTTTCCGGTCCTTTGCTTCACATTTGCTGAACGTTTCAGAGTCAATTGCCCGCGGCAGCTTTACGCGGCTTCAGCGCGAGCCGTGTATCCATTGACGCTCTCAATCTCAGGATCCGGTAATGCCCAGAAGTTCTCTTTCCCCGATCTCGTCAAACCTGCCCGACGGCTCCGAGCGGCGTGCACTTCAGCTCCTGGTGGTCGATGACGACGCCACGCAGCGCCGCCTGATCACGGTCGCGGCCAAGCAGGCGGGCCACGAGGTCACCGTGGCGCCATCGGTGGCGGACGCGATCGAGAAGCTGCGCGCCGCGCGCTTCGACTGCGTGACGCTCGATCTCGTGCTGGAGGATGGCGACGGCGTCGACGTGCTGCGCGAGATGGCGAGCGCGAAGTTTGCAGGCTCCGTGATCGTCATCAGCGGCATGGACGGCAAGCGCCGCAGTGCCGCTCGCAGCTTCGCCCGTTCCGTCGGGATCGAGCTCCAGAGCCTGCCGAAGCCGCTGGATCTCGCGGCGCTGCGCATCAGCCTCGCCAACCTCGGCAAGACCGCGATGGGTCTGCCGGCGATTCACACCTGGGGTGGTGTCGCCACCGACGCGATCGTGGAACGGCACCGCGCTTGAGCTTGCGGAGCTGCGATGCGGTCAGATGCGGCCGCCCGCCGTGTTGCCGGATTCCGACAGACATTGGAGGGCGTGGCTGAGCCCCGCCCGACAGGCATTGAGGGCCGCGCTTGCGCTGGCGTAGCGGGGCGTGACGTCGTCGAGCAAGACGATATCTACGGAACCTTCCGGATCGCTGCCGTGTTCTTGATCCATGGCTGCGGCGATCCGGCGCATGCTGGTCTCGATCTGTGCGATCAGCAAACGAAGGTCCGCCGCAATCAGCTCACGGCTCTCGACTTCGGACGTTGCGACGGGAGGCGGCGTGTCGGCTAAATTTAGCATGGATATTCTCCGTCCACCGCAAATAGGCGCCATGCCGCTACTTGTGCGTTAAGTCCATGTCCCGTACAAATACGGGTGGGCCGAATCCGCGCCGAGCGCCGTAACGATTGGCGCGGACGCGAGTCCTTCATGCCAACCGGATGTGGCACATGGCCGAACAAAGCTCTCGCGGTGAAATCTTCGTAGTCGATGACGACCCTGCCGTTCGCGACACCTTGTCGATGGTGTTGAAGGCGGCGGGCTATGAGGTGATCTGTTTCGCGGACGGTGCAGCGCTGCTTTCCGTGGCGCGAAACCGCACGCCGGCGGCAATCCTGCTCGACGTGAATATTCCCGGGAAGTCGGGTCTCGATATCCTGAAGGAGCTGCACGGCGAGGACTATCCGGCTCCGATCTTCATGATCTCCGGGCAGGGCGACATCGCGATGGCGGTGGGCGCGATCAAGAGCGGCGCGCTCGACTTCATCGAGAAGCCGTTCCGCGGCAGCGAGATCGTCGGCCGTCTCGACGAGGCGATCGGTGCGTATGCACGCAGGCAGGCGGAGAACGCGTCGCCGAAATTCGGCTCGCTGCATTTCCCCGGCCGCGAGCCGCTGACGCGCAGGGAGCGCGAGGTGCTGGAGCAGTTCGCCTCCGGCGCCTCCAACAAGGAGGCCGGCCGCACGCTCGGCATCAGTCCGCGCACCATCGAGGACCACCGTGCCAACATCATGAAGAAGCTCGGCGCGCGCAATGCCGCCGACCTGATCCGCATCGTGATGACCGCGGCCCAGCGCGCGTCGTAGGCGCTGGTTCTCTCTCGTGCCCCGGACGCGGCGCATCATGAAATGATGCGCCGCTGAGCCGGGGCCCATCCTTCCAACTTCACGGCTAACGTTCTGGGTCCCGGCTCTGCACAGCAGCGCTTACGCGCCGCAGTGCGTCCGGGACACCAGAGCCTTCACCCGCTCAACGCCTTGCGGATGATCCGCGCCAGATCCGATTTGCGATAGGGCTTGGCCAGCAACATCACGCCGGAATCCAGCCGGCCGTGATGGATGATCGCGTTTTCTGTGTAGCCTGACGTGTAGACCACCTTGAGATCCGGGCGCGTCTTCATCAGCTCGTCCGCGAGCTGCCGTCCGTTCATCTTGCCGGGCATGATGACGTCGGTGAACAGAAGGTCGAACGGCTTGCCGGCCGCGACGATCGCGAGCGCCTCCGCGGCGTTCGCGGCCTGCAACGTGACGTAACCCAGCGAATGCAACTGCGCCAGGACGTAGTCGCGCACCAGCCGGTCGTCCTCGACCACCAGGATCGTCTCGTGTCCGCCCTCGATCGTCGCCGGCGTCACGCCCTCGCCGACCGCCGTCGGCGTCTTGCCGGGCGGCAGATACATCTTGATCGTGGTGCCGTGCCCCTCCTCGCTGTAGATCTTGATGTGACCTGCGGACTGCTTGATGAAGCCGTAAACCATCGAAAGCCCGAGTCCGGTGCCCTTGCCGGGTCCCTTCGAGGTGAAGAAGGGATCGAACACCCGGGGCAGCATGTGCGCAGGGATTCCGGTGCCGGTGTCGCTCACGGCGATCAGCACGTAGTGCCCCGGCGGCACGTCGTTGGCGCTGGCATAGACCTCGTCGAGATAGGCGGCGCCGGTCTCCACGATCAGCTTGCCGCCGCCGGGCATGGCGTCGCGCGCATTGAGCGCGAGGTTGAGGATCGCGGTGGTGAGCTGGTTGGGATCGACGATGGCGACGCAATTCTCGTCCTCGAACACCGATTCGATCTGGATCTGCTCGCCGAGCGTCGGACGCAACAATTTCGCGGTGTCGACGATCAGCGAGTTGATGTCGATCTCGCGCGGCTGGAGCGGCTGCTTGCGTGCGAAGGCGAGCAGGTGCTGGGTCAGATCGGCGCCGCGCGCGGCCGCCTCGTCGATCATCTTGGTGATCGCCGCGAGCTGCGGCTCCTTGGCGACCGCCTCCGCGAGAATTTCGATCGTCCCGGTGATGACGGTGAGAATGTTGTTGAAGTCATGCGCCACGCCGCCGGTCAGCTGGCCGACGGCCTCCATCTTCTCGGCATGGCGGATGCGCTCCTCGGCGGCGATCTTGTCGGTGAGGTCGCGGTAGAAGACGTTGAACAGCAGGCCCTCGCGCCGCTTCAGCGCTGTGACGCTCAACTCGGCCTTGAATTCCTTGCCGTCGCGCCGGCAGCACATCAGCTCGCGGCGGCGGTTCAGCGTCCGGCCACCCTCGTCTTCGAGGAAGCGTTTCAGGCCGGCTCGGACCCGGTCACGTTCGCTCTCGGCGACGATGAGGTCGATCGTGCTCTTGCCGAGCACCTCGTCGCGGCGCCAGCCGAACAGCCGTTCGGCCTGCGAGTTCCAGTTCAGGATGCTTCCGGTCTCGTCGGTCTGGACGAAGGCGTCAAGCGAAGTCTCGACGATGTTGCGGGCGAGCCGCTCGCTCTCGCGCAGCGATTCCTGTGCGAGCCGCGCTTCGGTCATGTCGCGCCCGACAAAGAAGAAGCGATGTGCCTGCTCGGACCAACTGCCGAGCCAGGATAGCCACACCTCGTGCCCGTTCTTGTGCAAGCAGCGGGTGTCGGCCAGCTTGACGCGCTCGCCGCGGCGCATCGCCCGCATCTCGGCACGGGACTGCTCCAGATGAGCGGGATGAATGAAGTCGGCGCCGCTGCGGCCGATCATCTCGACCGGCCGATAGCCGAGAATGGTCTCGCTGCTCGGGCTGATCTGCGCGACATGGCCGTGCGCGTCCATGATCATGATCAGGTCCTGCGACGTCTCGAAGATCTGCCGCCGCTCCTCAAGCTGGTGCTGCAGTGCCCGCTCCGCGCGCCGCGCCTCGGTCAGGCTGCGCGCGCTTCCGGACGCGCCGATGATTTCGCCCGACGGTCCCTTGATCGGCGACAGGCCGAGCGAAATCTCGACCGGCGTGCCGTCCTTGCGCAGGCGGACCGTCTCGAAGCGTTCAATCGGCTCGCCCCGCGCGATCCGCCGCAGATAGTCCTTGCCCTGTTCGCGGCGGTCGGGCGGGACGATGATCGAGGTGGGCTTGCCGATCGCCTCCTCCGCCGTATAGCCGTAAAGGCGTTCGGCGGCCGGATTCCAGCCGGTGATGATGGCATCGAGCGTCTGCATGACGATCGCATCGTCGGACGATTCCACCGCGGCGCTGAACAGGTTCTCGCGCGCCGCGTGGTGGCTTCGCGCGGCCTCGGTGCGGCGATGCTCCTCGATCTCGCGCTCGAGCGCGGCCGTTTTCGCGCGCATCTCCTCCACCATCCGCGCAAAGGCCCGTGCCAGCACGCCGGTCTCGCCGCTGGCATCGACGGGGATGTCCGCGGGACGTCCGCTGCCGATGGCCTGCACCGCCTCCGTCAGACGCCCGATCGGGCGGGTCAACGAACGCGCCAGCAGCACCGCGAGCGCAGCCGCGGCGAGAACGGCCAGCACGCCGACGAGCACGGACGTTCTTTGAATGGCGGCCGGTACGCGGCCGAACACCGACGGGGGAACGGTCACGACGATGGCGACCCATTCCTTGCCCGCAAGCGATAACGGCACGAATGCCGCGCCGCTCGTCCGGCCCGACTCGTCGGTCGTGACGCGTGTGACCACGTCCGACGTGCCGGCCAGGGCTGAGAGGAACGGAAGGTCTTTGCGCCAATCGGCCGGATGGCCTCGCGATGACCCGAACTCCCGCGCCCGGTCGGGATGGACGAGATAGTCGCCGCGCGCATTCACGACGTAGATTTCTCCGCCCGAGGTCGTCGTCGCGCGGAGCCGGTCGAGGGCCGGGCGCATGTCGATATTGGCCACGATGATGCCGAACGGCTTGTCGTCGGCTGTGAACAGCGGCATCGCCGCGCGCATGGTCGGCGCGCGAGGCGCCGTCGTTCCCCCCTGACGGGTCGCGAGCTCGATGGGAGACACATAGATCTCGCCGGGCCCGAGCCGTATGGCTTCCTGGAAGTAGGCGCGGCCACTCTTGCGCTCCAATTCGCTGTCCGGAGCGATCCGGGCTGCTCCGTTGGGCCCCGATCGATCGACGTGGACCAGTTCGCGCTGGTCGTCATCGACGCCGATGATCCTGAACTGCCCGTAGATGGGCTTGGCGTCGATCTCGGCCGCGAGCCGCGCCGCGATACGCTCGCGCCAGGTCTGCTCCGAGACGCCGTCCGCCGGATCGATCCCGCCGCCGGCATGAGCCCGGATGAGGCCGTTGATTGCCGCTGCGGCGCGATAGCCGATCAGATCGCCGCGCACGCCGGCGACGTAGGATTCAAGGTTGGTCGCGAGCAGGCGCGATTGGGCTTCGACCCGCTCCAGCACCCGAGGAATGACGGCCTGTGTGGTGTTGCGATAGCCCAACCATCCGACTGCGGCCACGGTGACCGCAACCAGCAGGATCATCGCGATGGCCAGCCGCGTGGCCAGCGTCGTTGCTGCTCGCATGGGGAGTTTCGCCGGACCTGCCGCATCGCTGAGCCACTTCTGGCTTGCAGCAGAGGAGGCGTTCTTGTCATCGGCGGCCGGAACGGACATCGGACCCCTCTGGCGCGTCGGCCTTCAGGCAATCTGCGACCACGGCAAGCAGTGCATCGGGCCGGAACGGCTTTTGCAGGCTGGCCACGGCGCCGAGCTTGGTCGCCATCTTCAGGAAGTCCGGCTCCGCATAGGCATCCGGCGTGAGCGAACGGCCGGAGATGACGACGATCGGAACGGCCGGGGCCAGCGCCCGAATGTGACGCATCGTCTCCAGTCCGTCCATGCCGGGCATGAAGATGTCGAGAAACAGCAGGTCGAACCGGCTGGCCTCGAACAGCGCCACCCCCTTGCGGCCATCGCCGGCGACCGTCACGTGATGACCAGCCCGTTCCAGCAGCAGCCGGATGGTGAACTGGACGGCCGGGTCGTCATCCACGATCAGGATGTTGGCCACGTCTGAAACCTCCGGAGTCGGCGGGGTTAGTCCCACCAACCGCAAATCAAGCCAATCAACTCGAAATTGTTGCGCGGATTCTTGTCTGCCGGCAAGCACTTCGGCCGGAGCTGCCGCTGTGTTGCGCTGCACTGCCGCTATGCACGCCTGAGTGCATAGCAGAGGCCCGCCTCCCGCCCGCCCAGCGCCTTGCCCGGGATGGATTGTCTGTGAGAAGAGCAGGACGAATCCTCCGGACGGACAAGGAAAGAGATGACCAACAAGAAGAAGACGCCCGACCAGCTCCGCAGCGCGCGTTGGTTCGCGCCCGACGATCTGCGCTCGTTCGGCCATCGCTCCCGCGCCATGCAGATGGGCTACGCGCCCGAGGAGTGGAAGGACCGCCCGATCATCGCGATCCTCAACACCTGGTCTGACGCGCAGCCCTGTCACATGCACTTCAAGTCGCGCGTCGAGGACGTCAAGCGGGGCATCCTGATGGCGGGGGGCCTGCCGCTGGAGCTGCCGGCGCTGTCGCTGTCGGAATCGCTGCTCAAGCCCACCACCATGCTCTATCGCAACCTGCTGGCGATGGACGCCGAAGAGTTGCTGCGCAGCCATCCCGTCGACGGCGTGGTGCTGATGGGCGGCTGCGACAAGACCACGCCGGCGCTGCTCCTGGGAGCAACCTCGATGAACATTCCGGCGATCTATCTGCCGGCAGGCCCGATGCTGCGCGGCAATTGGAAGGGCAAGACGCTGGGTTCCGGCTCCGACGGCTGGAAATATTGGGACGAGCGCCGCGCCGGAAAGATCTCCGACAAGGACTGGCTCGACATCGAGGCCGGCATCGCCCGCAGCTACGGCACCTGCATGACCATGGGTACCGCCTCGACCATGACTGCGATTGCGGAAGCGATCGGCATGACGCTGCCCGGCGCTTCCTCGATTCCCGCCGCCGACGCCAACCATATCCGCATGGCCAGCGAATGCGGCCGCCGCATCGTCGAGATGGTGTGGGAGGATCTGACGCCGAAGGTGATCCAGACCCGCAAGGCGTTCGAGAACGCGATCGCGGTCGCGATGGCGATGGGCTGTTCCACCAACGCCATCATCCATCTGATCGCGCAGGCCCGCCGCGCCGGCCAGGACATCGGCCTCGACGATTTCGAGAAGGCGAGCCGCAAGGTGCCCGTCATCGCCAACGTCCGCCCGAGCGGCGATGCGTACCTGATGGAGGACTTCTTCTACGCCGGCGGCCTGCCGGCGCTGATGGGCCAGATCAAGCCGCATCTGCATCTCGACTGCGTCACGGTCACAGGCAAGACGCTGGGCGAGAACATCGAGGGGGCCGAGGTCTACAATGCCGACGTGATCCGCGGTATCGACAATCCCATCTACAAGGAGGGCGCGCTCGCCGTGCTCAAGGGCAATCTCGCGCCCGACGGCTGCGTCATAAAACCCTCCGCCTGCGCGCCGCGCTTTCTCAAGCATACCGGCCCCGCGCTGGTGTTCGACGATTATCCCGCGATGAAGAAGGCGGTCGACGATCCCGATCTCGACGTCACCGAGGATCACATCCTGATCCTGCGCAATGCGGGCCCGCAGGGCGGGCCGGGCATGCCGGAATGGGGCATGCTGCCGATCCCGACCAAGCTCGTGAAGCAGGGCGTACGCGACATGGTACGCATCTCGGATGCGCGCATGAGCGGCACCAGCTACGGCGCCTGCATCCTGCACGTCTCGCCGGAATCCTACATCGGCGGCCCGCTGGCACTGGTGCAGAACGGCGACCGCATCACGCTCGATGTCGCTGCGCGCACCATCAATCTCGATGTCGGCGAAACCGAGCTCGCAAAGCGCCGCGCGGCCTGGAAGCAGCCCGAGCGCCGCTTCGAGCGCGGCTATGGCTGGATGTTCACAAGGCACATCAAGCAGGCCAATGACGGCTGCGACTTCGACTTCCTCGAGACCGATTTCGGCGCGCCGATCGGCGAGCCGTCGATTTACTGACCCCCTGTCATTCCGGGGCGCGCCGCTTGGCGCGAGCCCGGAATCCATAACCACAATCGGGAGTATGGATTCCGGGCCTGCTCCATTCCGGCGCATCCCGGAATGACGAGATGAGAGAGCACGACATGACCAAACTTTCCGAAGCCACCCGCACAAAACTCAAATCCGTCTCCACCGCCACCGTCGCCACCGCTCTGTTCAAGCGCGGTCTGCGCATCCAGATGATTCAGGATGTCCGCCCCTTGAGCCCGGACCAGCCGACCATGGTCGGCGAGGCCTTCACGCTGCGCTACATGCCGGCGCGCGAGGACCTCAACACCATCGACGTGTTCAGGGACCGCTCCCATCCGCAGCGCAAAGCGGTCGAGGATTGCCCGCCGGGCGCGGTGCTGGTGATGGACAGCCGCAAGGATGCGCGCGCGGCCTCGGCCGGCGCGATCCTGGTGACGCGCCTGATGAAGCGCGGCGTCGCCGGCGTCGTCACCGACGGCGGCTTTCGCGACTCCGCCGAGATCTCAAGGCTCGGCTTTCCCGCCTTCCACCATCGCCCCTCGGCGCCGACCAACCTGACGCTGCATCAGGCGATCGAGATCAACGTGCCGATCGGCTGCGGCGATGCGCCGGTGTTTCCCGGCGACGTCATCCTCGGCGATGCCGACGGGGTCATCGTGATCCCCGCGCATTTGGCAGAAGAGATCGCCAATGAAACTTTCGAGATGACAGCGTTCGAGGATTTCGTCACCGAGGAAGTCGGCAAGGGCCGCGGCATCTTCGGTCTCTATCCCGCCACCGATCCGCAGACGCTCACCGATTTCGCGGAATGGCGCAAGAAGAACGGGCGGTAGTTCCTTCAGCTGCCGTAGAGTGGGCAAAGCGAAGCGTGCCCACCTTGCCTTGACGATTGAGAGATCGTGGGCACGGCGCTACGCGCCTTTGCCCACCCTACAAGGCTGCGGCGATGGCTACACCCCGGCCTCCGCCGTTCCCGCCGCCCACAGCGCGAACGCGTACACGATCGCGACCTCGTCGAGCCGGTCGAAGCGGCCCGAGGCGCCGCCGTGGCCGGCGCCCATGTTGGTGCGGAGCAGGACCGGGCCACCGCCGCTCATTGTGGCGCGCAGGCGCGCGATCCATTTGGCGGGCTCCCAGTAAGTGACCCGGGGATCGGTCAATCCGCCCATCGCCAGGATCGCCGGATAATCCTTTGCCGCGACGTTGTCATAAGGCGAATACGACAGGATGGTGCGGAAATCCTTCTCGCTCTCGATCGGGTTGCCCCATTCCGGCCATTCCGGCGGCGTCAGCGGCAGCGTGTCGTCGAGCATGGTGTTGAGCACGTCGACGAACGGCACCTCTGCGACGATGCCGGCGAACAATTCGCCGGCGCGGTTGGCGACCGCGCCCATCAGCATGCCGCCGGCCGAGCCGCCATGACCGACGATGCGCTTGGCGCTGGTGTATTTCGCAGCGATCAGTGCCCGCGCGCTGGCCGCGAAATCGTCGAAGCTGTTCGTCTTCTTCTCGCGCTTGCCGTCGAGATACCAGCCCCAGCCTTTGTCGGCGCCGCCGCGGATATGGGCGATGGCATAGACGAAGCCGCGATCGACCAGCGACAGGCGGTTGGCGCTGAACGAAGCCGGCATCGCCATGCCGTAGGAGCCGTAGCCGTAGAGCAACAGCGGCGCCGCGCCGTCGAGCTTCAACCCGCGGCGATAGAGGATCGAGACCGGCACCTCGGCGCCATCATGCGATTTCGCCATGATGCGCGTCGTGACGTAGTCGGACGAGTTATGACCTGACGGAATCTCCTGCCGCTTGCGCAAGGTGCGCGTGCGCTTGACCATGTCGTAATCATAGACTTCCGACGGCGTCGTCATCGACGAATAGGAAAAGCGCAGATTGGTCGTCTCGAACTCGTAGGAGCCCATCGTGTCGAGCGAGTAAGCCGCCTCGTCGAAGGCGATGGCATGCTCCTCGTTTGAGACGAGATCGCGGATCACGACCGACGGCAGCGCATTGGCGCGCTCGAGCCGCACCAGATGGCCGGCATAGAGATCGAGGTCGATGATGTAGATGCCGGGCCGATACGGAATTAGATCGCGCCAGTTCTTGCGCTCGGGCTGGCTAAGCGGCGCGGTGACGATCTTGAAGTCGATGGCGTCGTCGGCATTGGTAAGGATGAACAGTTCGTCGCCGCGATCGGCGAGCGAATATTGCACGCCCTCCTCGCGCGTCGCGACGAGGCGCGGCGGCGCCTCGGGATTGGCGAGATCGATCAGCCGCTGCTCGCTAGTCTCGTGATCGCCGCCGGCGATGACGCAGAAGCGGCCGCTGGTGCTTTCATGCAGGTGGGTGAACCAGCCGGCATCCTGCTCCTCATAGACCAGCGTGTCGTCGGCCTGCTTGGTGCCGAGCTTGTGCCGCCACACCTGCATCGGCCGATGATTGTCGTCGAGCTTCACATAGAAGAAGGACTTGGCATCCGCGGCCCAGACCACGCCGCCGTCGGTCTCCTCGACGAGATCGTCGAGATCCTTGCCCGTCGCCCAGTCGCGGACGCGGATCGAAAAATATTCCGAGCCCTTGGTGTCCGCGCTCCAGGCCTGCAGCTTGTGATCGTAGGAGTGGCGGCTGCCGCCGAACTTGAAATATTGGTGGTCCTTGGCGAGCGCGTCGCCATCGAGCACGATATGGCCTTCGCCGCCGTCGCGCGGCATGCGCCCGAACAGCTCGTGCTGCCCGCCCTCGCGAAACCTGCGGAAATAGGCGAAGGGGCCGTCGGGCGACGGCACGCTCGAATCGTCCTCCTTGATCCGCCCGCGCATCTCCCGCACCAGCGTCTTCTGCAGGCCCGAGGTGTGGCCGAGCAGGCTCTCGGTGTAGGCGTTCTCCTCGTCGAGATATTTGCGGATATCAGGGTCGAGCACTCCGGGATCGCGCAGCACCTCCTGCCAGTTCGCGTCCTTCAGCCAGGCATAGTCGTCGGTCACGGTGATGCCGTGCCGCGTGAAGGAATGCGGCCGGCGCGGGGCGACGGGGGGCTTCGAAGGCGTCTTGGCTTGGGTCACTCGGTCCTCATTCGTCAGCACATCGTCTTGTCTTAACCTCGCCCCGCTTGCGGGGAGAGGTCGCCGCGAAGCGGCGGGTGAGGGGGTACAGGTCCCTCGACCATCTCGCCTGCGGAGACAGGCCCCTCACCCCAACCCTCTCCCCGTGAGAACGGGGAGAGGGAGAAGAAGGGCCGCCGCTTGTTCGCGCGTTCCCTTATATCGTTCCGATTCCGCGGATTGCCAGCGCGACCGCCCATGCTGCCGGGTTGTTGATCGGCCCCTTGTGTGCTTTGAGGGACAATATCCCGCCGCCGGTCCAGCCGATGCTGTTCAATTCCTATGCGTTCATCCTGCTGTTCCTGCCGGTCGTGCTCGCCGGCTATTTCCGGCTCGGCCGGCGCAGCAATCTGGCTCCGGTGGTCTGGCTGGCGCTGGCTTCGATCACCTTCTACGCAATCGGCGGCTGGCAGTTCGTCGCCCTGCTGCTGCTCTCGATCGCCTTCAACTACGGCGTCGGCCATCTTCTCATCGTGGCGGAGCTCACGCAGCCGCAACGGAAGGCCGCGCTCGCGCTCGGCCTCGCCGGCGATCTCCTCATGCTCGGCATCTTCAAATATGCCGGCTTCGTCGCCGAGAACGTCAACGCGCTGCTCGGCACGCATGTCGCGCTCCACATCCTGCTGCCGGTCGGCATCTCCTTCTACACCTTCACCCAGATCGCGTTCCTGGTCGACGCTTATCGCGGTCAGGTCGCGGCCTATGCGCTGCCGCATTACGCGCTGTTCGTGACTTACTTCCCGCATCTGATCGCGGGGCCCATCCTCCATCACAAGGACATGATCCCGCAATTCGAGCACGAGGAGACCAAGCGCCCGGACGGGCATCTCATGTTGTGCGGAATCATCATCTTCGCGATCGGCCTGTTCAAGAAGACCTGCCTTGCCGACGGCATCCAGCCGCTGGTCGCGCTCGCTTTCGAGGCGCGCTCGCCGAGCTTCGACCAGGCCTGGCTTGGCGCGCTCGCCTACACCTTCCAGCTCTATTTCGACTTCTCCGGCTATTCCGACATGGCGATCGGCATCTCGCTGATGTTCGGCATCTTCCTGCCCGTCAATTTCAATTCGCCCTACAAGGCCACCAGCATCGTCGAGTTCTGGCGGCGCTGGCACGTGACGCTGTCGCAATTCCTACGCGACTATCTCTACATCCCGCTCGGCGGCAACCGCCACGGCCGCGTGCTGCGCTACGTCAATCTGCTGATCACGATGCTGCTCGGCGGGCTCTGGCACGGCGCGGCCTGGACTTTTGTCATTTGGGGCGCGCTGCATGGCGTGTATCTCTGCATCAATCATGCCTTCAATGCCTTGGTGCCGAACGGTCCGCCGCTGATTGCACGCCCAGCTCGCATCGCCGGCGCCGTGCTGACCTTCCTCGCCGTCGTCATCGCCTGGGTGTTCTTCCGCGCCGCGAGTGTGGAATGGGCGTTGCGCGTCCTTCACGCGATGGCTGATCCCGCCAACATCGTGCTCGGCCGCGAGGAGATCGCAGCCCTGGTGCAGGTCACAATCTATGCGGCGCTGGTGTGGCTGGCGCCGAACACGCAAGCGCTGATCGGATACGACCACGGCAACCGCGAGGTCGGCGAGGCCTTGCGGGCAGGGCGCACGCGGCCGTTGGCGCTCTATGCGGCCTCACTGCTGCTCGCCTTCGGCGTCCTGGGCATCCAGAGCCACAGCGAATTCATCTACTTCCGGTTCTGATGCAGGGCGCGTTCATCCATCTCAGGCGTCTTCTGCTGGCGAGCGCGGCCTGCGTGCTTGGCGCCGCAGCGCTCACCTTTATCGTCGATCCCCTGCAGCTGTTCCGCCCCTCGCGCCTGGTCCCGGCCTTCTACTCGGAGGACACGCGCGTGCAGAATGCCGGGCTGATCAGCAGCCAGCCGTTCGACACCGCCTTCATGGGCACCTCGCTCGCGATCCATTTCCGCCAGAGCGACATCGATCGCGCGCTTCGTGTCCGCTCGCTGAAGCTGGCCATGACCGGCTCCAATTCGCGCCAGCAGGCCTTCGTGCTGGAGCAGGCGATCGACCGCGGCGCAAGGCGCGCGATCTGGGAAATGGACGATTTCATCTTCATCGATGCCGCGGACATCGAGACCGACCCCTATTTGTCCGTCGATCTTTATCGCCGAACCGCCAAGGGCATCGCCTCCTATCTGTTCAGCGCGGCGATGACGAAGGAATCGGTGTTCGCGCTGCTGCGGTCCGTCCCGCTGCTGCGGGAGCCGCTGACGCGTGCGTCGTCTTATCTGCCGGTCAAGTTCGCGCTGGCGGACATCGACGACATCTACGCCCTGCCGCGTGATTTCGACGTTGCGCGAGACTACAACGCCAGAAAGACGCTCGCCGCCTTCACCTACATCACTGATCCCGTGCGCCGTCGCTTCCTCGGCGAAGGCTACAGCTACGAAGCCATGGTCCGGCATTTCGAGCACGACGCCGTCGGCCTGATCGCGCGCCACCCCGACGTGACCTTCGACATCTACCTCCCGCCCTATTCGATCCTGCAATTCGTCGCGATGCGCGACGCCTCGCCCGACACGCTGAAGATCGTCACCGCTCTCACGGCGCACATTGCGCAGCGTCTGACGCAACTGCCCAACGTCCGCCTGCACGATTTTCGCGCGATCAAGGTCGTCACGCACGATCTCGACAACTACAGCGACGTCATCCACCATTCGCCGGTGGTGGACGCGAAGGTGTTGAAGTGGCTTGCGAGCGGGGAGCACCGCGTCGACCCGAAAGCGCCGCTCGCGTCGCTGAACGAGCTGAAGGCGCAGGTGGAAGCGTATCGCGCTCCGAGGCCGTAGGGACGTCGCGCAGGACGATTCGAGAATCCCGTGTCCCGGACGCGGTGCGGCGCGAAGTGCCGCTCCGCAGAGCCGGGACCCATCGGAGCCACTGGGCCCCGGCTCAGCAGCGCATCACTCCGTGCTGCGCTGCGTCCGGGGCGCGGCTTTCCTACGCCGCCACCTCGTCCCCGAGATACGACACCGCCGCCTCCAGCCCGCCCTTGCCGTGCGGGATCTTCAGCGCGTTCAGCCCGACCTCGATCACCCCGAGCGTGCCGAGCAGCATCGGCGCGTTGACATGGCCCATATGGGCGATGCGGAAGGCTTGTCCCGAGAGATCGCCGATACCGGTGCCGAGCACGACGCCGCACTTGTCCTTGCAATAGCGTTGCAGCACCGCCGGATCGTGGCCGTTGCTCATCGTCACCGTGGTCACGGTGTTGGAGCGCTCGCTGGCTTCGGCCACGTTGAAGCCGAGCACCTGGCCTTCCGACCAGACCGAGACCGCGCGGCGGGCGGCTTCGCCGAGCAGGCTGTGGCGGCGGAAGGCGTTCTCCAGGCCTTCCTCGTGCAGCATGTCGATCGCCTTGCGCAACGCGAACAGCAGATGCACCGGCGCGGTGCCGGCATATTTGCGATAATTCTCGGTGCCCTCGCGCTCGCTCCAGCTCCAATAGGGCGTCGACATGTTGGCCTTCTTGTGCACCTCGAGCGCGCGCGCATTGGCGGCGACGAAGCCGAGGCCGGGCGGCGTCATCAGGCCCTTCTGCGAGCCGGACATCGCAACGTCGATACCCCATTTGTCCATCTCGAACGGCATGCAGCCGAGCGAGGCGACGGTATCGACCATGTAGAGCGCCGGATGGCCGCTGGCCTTGATCGCCTTGCCGATCGCCTCGATGTCGTTCTGCACGCCGGAGGCCGTGTCGACCTGGACCACGACGACGGCCTTGATGCTGTGCTCCTTGTCGCGGCGCAGGCGTTCCTCGACCTCGTGCGGCCGCACCGCGCGGCGCCAGTCGCCCTTGAGCACCTCGACCTCGGCGCCCATCAGCGCCGCCGCGTTGCCCCAGCCGATCGCAAAGCGTCCGCTCTCCAGCACCAGCACCTTGTCGCCGCGCGACAGCACGTTGCTCAGCGCCGCTTCCCAGGCGCCGTGACCGTTGGCGATGTAGATGTAGGACTTGCCCTTGGTCGCGAACAGCTTGGAGATGTCGCTGAGCAAGCTCTCGGTGAGATCCAGCATCTCCTTGGCGTAGATGTCGATCGCCGGACGGTGCATTGCCCGCAGCACCTCGTCGGGCATCGTGGTGGGCCCGGGGATGGCCAGAAACTCCCGGCCCGCGCGAACGGTCATTGCTGTCGGTCCTTATTGCCAGAGAACAGGATGGTGGGTCGCTGAATCATGGTTCTACGCGGCGTCGCGCCTCGAGAAAAGCGCGCAAAACGCAGGTTCGGGGCTCTTATCTCTTGGTCTCCCGGCATCCGGCCGCTTCGGCCTCTTCAACCGAGCAGAACCAGCGGGTGCCCTTGCTGATTTTCATCTTGATCTGGGTGTACCAGCGGCTGGTCGGCTGGTGATAGATGCACTCGCCGGCGCTGTTCACGTTGCCCTTGATGGTGCAGTCCGGCGACGGCGCGACCGGCCCCGAGGCCGAAGCGAGCAGCACCGCGTGCGCGCCGTCCGGCGGCTTGGTCGCGCCGAGGATCGCGGTCTTCTTGTTGCGCTCGCGCCAGTCCCACGGCGCGATGAAGGCACCCTGCCACATGCCGGCTTTTGCCTCGCGCGCGGCCTTTTCATCCGCCTCATAGTCGCGCGACATGCGGGTGTAGGCCAGCGCCCAGCCGTTGCGCACCAGCCATTTCTGGATGTCCTCGCCGCCAACCTCGCAGCGCGCCACGGCGCGGCCGCGTCGGTCGACCGATCTCGGGTGGCAGATCCAAGTCTTGCCCTCGGCGTATCTGGCGAGCTCATCGCGGGCCGCAACGCCGCAAGTCCAGCGCTCGGTCTTGGTGTTGAGGCAGAGCTGATCGATTGCAGGCGCGTCGATACCGCCGAGCCGGATCCGCGTGGTGCCGATCACCACGGCATCGCCAGCGCGGACCTTTGCCGTGCCGGTGATCTCGGCGGCATCCGCCAGCGAAGGGATGGCGAACAAAGACAGCGCAATCAGGACCTTTCGCAACATTCCCCGTCCAGTTGTGATGAAAATCTCGATAGACGGCGCAATTGTGGTCGGCTTTTGGCCGCGCGGCCAGCGCATGCCGAACAGATAGGCTTTCAACTTCCTGTCATTGGGCGGGCGAGTTGCGAAGGGTGAGTGGCAAATAGGGCGAGTGCCATTCGCTATTCGCCATTCACCATTCGCCTTCGGGCCACCGCCAGCCCCATCAGCACGAACGCCGAGGTCACCTCGGGCCCACCGACCAGGATCCGCGTCGGCGTCTTCATCTTGTTCCATTCATAGGCGCGGAACGGGCCGCGGCGGCCGCCTTCGCCGAGCCCGGCGACGATCACGTTCAGCGCCGGTGCGAAGGCGCGCGGGTCGGCGCCGAGATGGCCGAGCGCGATCAGCGCCAGCGCGGCGTCGAACACGTTCATCTCGGCCGCCATCAGCTCGCCCTTGACGTAGGACAGCACGCGGTGGCGGATGAAATCGAAATCGCCGGCGGGATCGATCGCGGCCTGCGCCGCCAGCGGCAGCGCCAGGAAGGCGGCATAGCAGCGGCCGAAATAGGCGCTGTAGAGCTCCGGCAGATAATAGATGTGCGAGCGCGGATTGGCGAAGGCGCCGCTCGCGGCGAGGCGCTTCTGGAATCCGATGATGCGATGAACGGTGGCGAGCCGCGACGGCGTCTCCAAAACCTTCCAGCGCTCAAGGTTGCGGAAGCTGACCTCGAGAATGTCGAGATTGAGCGTCGGATCGAGATCGTTGCCGTAAGGGCGCTCGCCCTTAAGATTGTCGATCCAGGTCGCAACCCCGCCCTCATAGTCGATATTGTCGTTGAGCGGCACGGTCACGCGCGGTTCGTTGACGCCGGCGCGCACCTGATAGCCCGCATAGAAGTCCAGGAGCGGCTGGTCGATGATGGCGTCGGTACAGCCGGCCTGCGTCGCCGCGGAGATCGAGCACGCCGTGGTGTCGCAATCCGGCACGTAGATGCCGAAGCCGAGATCCTGCTTGATCTGCGCGAAGTAACGGGAGAAGCGCGGATGCGGCGCCGGCGCCAGTGCGGTGACGACGTTGAAGCGCGCGCCGCCCAAGCCCTCGACCTCCTCGCGACTGATGTTGACGCAGAAATCGACCATGTCGGCGATCGCGCGCTCCGCCGCGACCTTGTCGGCCGGGGAGGCGAGCCCGGTCTCGACGAAGCCGAGCAGGGCCTCGATGAAGAACGCGTCGTAATAGGCCGAGCGGTGGCGGATCTGCACCGGCTCCCACATCGGCTCGGCAATGCCTTTCCAGGGCGGATTGACCACGGCGCGCGCGGGCGAGCGCGCGATGAAGACGCGGGCGAGGTTGAACAGCAGCGAGGAATTCTTGTAGCCGCGCGCGTTGAGGCCCGTGAGCGCCATGATCAGCTCGCGGCCGCGGACATCAGGATCGCCGACCAGGTTGAAGGCGGCGTAGGTCGGCAGGAAGCCGTTGCGGCGGTACGAGCCGAGCAGATGCTGCGCGCAATCGCGGATCACGCCGTCGATCTCAGCGCTCTGCGGCATGGTGGCGGTGAACGGCACCGGCGGCGGCCTGGGATGGTCGAGCGCGATGCTGTCGACGAGATCGGCGATCGGTCGCCCGACCGCCGCCCAGTCGGGCTCGGCCTCGTCGCGGGCTTGGGCGAGGGCCGCGCGCAGCCGCGTCAGCGTCCCCTCGTCGCGCAGTTCGGGCAGGCCGGCGCGGCGGAGCAGGATCCGCAGCGCGGGATTGCCGAGCGCGGTCCTGTAGAATTTGGCCAGATGCGGATCGCCGCGGGCCGTATCCGACAATACGGGATCGCAGACGTCGTAAAGCGAGGGGCCGTCCTTCCGCGCCGTCAGCGCCCGGCAGGCGGCGCCGGCAAAATAATGAAAGCTCATGAAATACCTGGTCGCGGGGGCCTTGGTCGGGGACATCAGGCACGCTGGCATCTGCGCGCCACCCCCTGCAAGTCGTTGAAAAGGCTACTCGGATTCGCAGGAAATACAAATGTGACGAACGTCACGGAAAAGCCGGCGCGAGGGCTGCATGGTCGATCCCCGGAATGCTACCGGGAAGCCATCAAAGCAGGACTTGAGCTAGGAGAATTAGCTAACACATTCAGCTACTTAGTTCAAATTTTGGGCAATCTATTGCCCCAGGGCCTATATCCGGTTAAGGGTTTGTTTGGTGCGGCGCCGCAAATTGCGCGCAATTCGGGGGCACTTCCCCGGCCAATCCCTCAAACCTAAAGACGCTATCGCGCTACTCAAACAGTGTGCGCGCGCTTGGATGGTCTTTGGCACAGGAAACGAAGCGAGATGAATGTAAAGCAGCTCGACCTTTCCAGACGTACGATCGCCCTCGCCGCGGCCCTCATCGGCACGGTGTCGCTGGTGATCGGCGCCCATGCTGCTCTCAACATGCGTGCGATCGATGCCGCCAAGGCGGTCTCGACCGACCAGATCACCGGTTCGATCGGCCAGACCTCGCGCCTCGCGCTCGTCATCGGCAATGGACATTATCCCGACGCCAGCGCGCCGCTGACGCAGTCGATCAACGACGCCCGTGCGTTGTCCTCGTCGCTGCGCAAGAACGGCTTCGACGTCGACATGGTGGAAGATGCGACCCGCGACGACATGGTCCGGGCCGTCAACCGCCTGAAGTCCCGGATCACCCGCGACAGCGTCGTCATGCTGTTCTTCGGCGGCTACGGCGTGCAGGCCGGCCGCGAGAGCTACATGCTGCCGGTCGATGCCGTGATCTGGAAGGAAAACGACGTCCGCCGCCATGGCGTCTCCATCGACGGCGTGCTCGACATGATGAAGGAGCAGGGTGCCAAGGCCAAGCTGGTCGTGGTCGATGCCTCCCGCCGCAATCCTTACGAGCGCCGCTTCCGCTCCTACAGCCACGGTCTCGCGCCGATCAGCGCGTCCGACAATGCGCTCATCCTCACCTCCGCCTCGCCCGGCAAGGTCGTCGACGACGGCAAGGGCGAGCACAGCGTGCTGGTCAGCGAGTTCCTCAACAACCTCAGCAAGCCCGGCAGCGCCGAGAGCGTCTTCAACAAGACCCGTCTCGCCATCTCCCGCGCCAGCGAAGGCGACCAGGTCCCGACCGTATCGTCGTCGCTGCTCGAAGACGTCCGTTTCGGCGAAGCCGGCGGTTAGTTTTCGGCTCTTGTAGGGTGGATTAGCCGAAGGCGTAATCCACCGCTTCTCTCTCGTCAGCTTGGAAAGCAAAGAGGTGGGTTACGCCTTCGGCTAACCCACCCTACGACGTGGCCGCTACTTCGCCGCTTCCGCGCTCGCCATCACGGGACGCACCGGATCGCCTTCGCGCAGCAATGCGCCGGCGCGGGCGACGACGACATCGCCCTCGTTGAGGCCGTCGCGGACCTCGATATTGCCGCCCGACATCAAGCCGACCTCGACACGCTTGGTCTCGACCCGGTTGCGGCGGATCACCTGCACCACGGTGCCGGCGGACGAATATTGCACGGCCGTCAGCGGCACCGCCACGTTGCAGCTCTGCCCGGTCTTGATCAGCGCGCGCCCACTCCCATTCAGCAGCAGCCGCTTCTGCGAGGAGATGCCGATATAGACCATGCCCTGCTGGATGTTCGGCTCGACGGTCGGTCCGATGCGGCGCACCTTGCCGCTGATGTCGCCGCCACCTGGGATCCGCACGGTGGCCTGCTGATTGACCGCGAGCTTGCGCACATCGGTGGTGGCGACGAGGCCGACGAGGTCGTACTCGCTGCGCGCCACGATCGTGAACAGCGCCTCGCCCTTGGCCGAGGCGAAGTTGCCGATCTGCGCGGTCGAGGTCGCGATCACCCCCGCCACGGGCGCGGTGACCTGAAGCGTGCCGCCTTCGGGCAGCGCCAGCCGGGCCAGCACCTGGCCCGCGGTGGTGGTGTCGCCGGCTTCCGCCAGCACGTCCGTGACCTTCAGGCCGGGCCGCTCGGGCCGCACCGAGGTTTCCTCGCGCGCGATGATCGTGCCGGTGGCTTCGACGACGTCGGAGAAGCAGGATTTCGCGACCTTCAGCACCGTGACCGCCGGCCCCTTCGGCGCGTCGTCATCGGCGGCGCCGGCCGGATGGGGGCTGAGGACGAGCAGGCCGGCGACGGCTGCGGGGCACAGGTTTCGAACGACGGCGCGGGGCAAATGACGCATCGGAAATTCCAATTGGGTAAATTCCACTTGGGCTACGCCTCCAATCGATAGCAGATGGCCGCCGCCTGCACTACGGCCGCGTCGTCCCGAAACAGGACGCTGCGCCGCCGCAGGCATCGCGGCAAGTCCTTGATGACAAGTCTTTGATGAGTCGCGGGATTGGAGAACAGGTTCGCTCCGAAGAGCTCGCGCGGGGGCCGTCAGCGGCGCCGGTCACCCACCGGCTTGCCACTGGCCCGCTCGATCAGATGCAGCCGCGTGCAGGCCGGACAGGACACCGACACGTGCGTGCGATCGCTCGGCTCGTCGGTAAGCCGATGCTGCACGTTCAGGCCCGTCTGGGGGCATTTGAAGACAATCTGCCGGTCCATGACCGAGATATGACGTCAAGCTGGACCGCGCGAAATTACGGATGTTTACGTAGGTCGACGGCCGCCCCTCACGGCAGTTTCAGGAATTCGACCCAGTTCGGCTTCTTGCCGGTGGGGTAGGATTTCAGCTTGGCCAGCGCGCCGCTGCCCTGGTCGATGGCATGGACCGTCATGCTGTCGGAGAGTTCGCCGACCGCGGCGAGGTAGCGGCCGCTGGGATCGACCTGGAAGCCGCGCGGTTGCTTCTCGGTCGGCACGCTGCCGATCGTGGTCAGCTTGCCGCTCGAGCCGTCGACCTTGTAGGCGGTGAGCGTGCTGGTGGTGCGCTCGGAAGCGTAGAGGAAGCGGCCGTCCGGCGTGATGTGGATGTCGGCCGCCCAAGGTTTTCCCGAAAACCCTTCCGGCAGCGCGGTGGTGCGCTGGATCTCGTCCCACACGCCGTCCCTGGCTTCATAAGTGAAGGCCGCGACGTCGCCGTTCAGCTCGTGGAGGAGATAGACGAACTTGCCGCCGGGGTGAAACACGAAGTGCCGCGGCCCCGATTTCTCCGGCACCTTGTACGCCGGCGGATCGTTCGGCGTCAGGGTGCCGGCCGTGGCATCGAATGCGAAGGCCAGCACCTGATCGGAGCCGAGATTGGTCGCGAATGCGAAGCGGTTGTCGGGCGATGGCAGGAAGGCGTGGGCATTCAGCCCGGTCGGGATCACCTGCTTGGGCTCGCCGGCAACGCCGTTGCCAAGCAGCGGATTCAGCGCGACCTTGTTGCCGCCATAGGAGGCGCTGAACAGGTACTTGCCGCTGCGATCGATGGCGATATGGGCCATGCTGTCGGCGAGCGGTCCGTTGCCGAGATGGCTGAGCTGGCCCGTCTTGGGATCGATCGCAAAGCTCACTGCGAGATAAGGCTGCGAGCGGATTCCGGCAATCAGCGTACGGTGATCGGGCGTGATCGCGAGCGGTGTCGAGGAGCCCGGCTTTTCGACGCCCTTGAAGGCGGCCGTCTGCACGAGCGTCATCTCGCCGCTCTCGCTCATCTTGAACACGCTGATGTCGTTGCTGTCGGCGTTGCCGACATAGACGAAGGTTTCGGCCATACCGGCACAGACTCCAGAAATGAGGGTAAGAGAAGCGAGCAGGGCGGCGGCGATCGCAGCGCGTGGCGCGCGCCATGCGATGGGTCGGATCGGTCTCGGCATGGATCTCATCATGGGCTCCTCCTGAACGCCGGCTCACGGCATTGTCGTTTTTGCCACGAGGATAGCCGGCGGAGCGCCGCCGCACCAAAATCCAGTTGGGATCGATCGATGCCGAAATCGTATCGGTAGCGGGATGCCGGGTCAGCGCACCGCCACGGTTCGGGAGGGCAGATGCAATCCGGACGGCTGGTCCGGTGGGCCGAGCATGGTCCACACGGTGACCGCGACCAGGGCGGACGTCATGAGGGTCCAGAGGATGAGTCGTTTTCGCATAAGGCCAATCCATCGGTGCAAGCCGCGAGGCCAAGGGCCGCGTCAGCGATCCTGCACTGCAAAGAGCGGCGGTTCTATGAGGCCGTTCACAGGGCGAGACAGCCGATGCCGTCGCGAACCAATGCCGTGCGAACGCATTGAACCGGCATGCCCCGCGCCAACGATCTCGAAGGCAAGCCCGACATGGGCGGCAAGCATGGCGGTCAAGCCGGCCAGCCCAAGCCTCCGCCGCGCCCGCACGAGGGCGAGCGCGACGCGGACATCGTGGCAAAGCGCCACACCGGCCAAACCGATCGGGCGGCGCCGCCGACCAAACCAAAATAGTACCTTGCCGCCGCCCTCGCGGCAGGCCCCGCGCCGGGAACGGCGGCATCGCTCTGCCGTTAGCTCGGGGCGTCAGAGAGGGAAAGGGAGGCTGGCTCGTGTTTTGGATCTGTTGGAACACCGCCTGGTCGCTGATCATCAGCGGCATCTGGGTCGCCACGATCGTCAGCCACCCCGATTCCGAATTCGTCGAAGTGCAGGCCGCCAGACGGCAGATGTGAGCGTGCCGCCCTTGTCCAGGCGCGTCCCGGTTCACGTCATGCTGCCGGGCATTGCGGTGCGCGTGATGCAATGTTGACCAGGGTCCGTCGGCCGGAGTTCCCGACCGTCTCAGCGAGGCGATGACCGCGAGCTCCGAGGTTTGATCCTATCTGTCCCTCGGGGGAGGCCCGACTGTCGAAGCGCCGTCTCGCGGACGCTTTGACGGCATTCGGCGCCGCCAGGTCTCAACCAGCAGTTGGCAGGCCTTGGAACGCTCCGGGCTTCCATGCGTTCAAGCTCATTGCGTAGGCGCCCGCCTGCGGCACGTCGGGGCTAAGTATGTCGAATGTCGAAGAATTTCCGCTTTCTGCCCGCAAGCTGACTGAATTCGAGGCCCTCGTGACCGCGGCTCCTGCAGCGCTCGAGGCCATCCCCGGCGCCGTCTATGTCTGCGATAGCGAAGGCTGGATCGTGACCTATAATGGCGCAGCCGCGGAATTGTGGGGAAGGACTCCCGAGCTTGGCTCGGTCGAGAAGTTCTGCGGGTCGCACCGTCTCTACAAGATGGACGGTACCCTGCTTCCCCATTCCGAGTGCCCGATGGCCACGGCGATCCGGCTCGGGCTCCCTACACGCAACACGGAGGTCACGGTCGAACGACCTGACGGCTCGCAGATCACCGCGCTCGTGAACATCCGTCCCCTGCGCGATCATGCCGGCCGCATCCAGGGCGCAATCAACTGCTTTCAGGATGTTTCAGATCGCAAGAAGATCGAACAAGAGGTCCGCGCGAAGACCAAGGATCTCGAGGACTTCTTCGAGAACAGTGCGGTTGGGCTCCACATCGTGGGTGGCGATGGCATCATTCGCCGGGCCAATCAGGCCGAGCTCGATCTGCTGGGCTACAGCGCCGAAGAATATATCGGTCACCACGTGGCCGAATTTCACGCGGACGCCCCCATCATCGGCGACATTCTTCACCGGCTGTCCTGTGGCGAAAGGCTCGACCGCTATCCCGCCCGCCTGCGCGCGAAGGATGGCTCGATCAAGCACGTACTGATCACCTCGAACAGTCGTGTCGAGGACGGCAAGTTCGTCAGCACGCGCTGCTTCACGACTGACGTCACCGAGCTGCACGTGGCCGAGCTGGCGCGCGAGGCGAGCGAGACTCGCCTCGCTGCAACCTACCAGGCCGCCAGCGTCGGCATCGCCGAGGCGGATGAACATGGGCGGCTGCTCCGGGTCAACGATTACCTGAGCGAGATCACCGGGCGATCCCGTGAAGATCTGCTGGCGATGAGCTTTTCCGATTACACCCATCCCGACGATTGCGCCGCGGACCTTGCGCTCTACGAGCAACAGGTGCGTGGCGAGATTCCCAGCTATACCTATCGCAAGCGCGCCCTGCGCCCCGACGGCAGCGTGCGTTATCTCGAGATTTTCAGCTCTTCAGTCAGGGACAGCGCGGGCCGCTTCCGTTACGGCGTTCGCGTCAGTCACGACGTCACCGAAGCCAAGCGTTTACAGGATCGGATCCGCGAGAGCGAGCAGCATATGCGCGATCTGCTCGAGGCGCTGCCCGCCGCGCTCTACACAACCGACGCAAAAGGTCGCATCACTTTCTACAACAAGACCGCCGTCGAGATGGCCGGGCGCACGCCGCTGCCCGGCGACGAATGGTGCGTGACCTGGAAGCTCTATTGGCCGGACGGCACGCCCCTGCCGCACGACCAATGTCCGATGGCGATCGCGCTCCGGGAAGGACGGCCCGTGCGCGGCGTGGAAGCTGTCGCGGAGCGACCGGACGGCACGCGCGTACCGTTCATTCCCTATCCGACGCCGCTCTACGATTCCGACGGCAGGATGATCGGTGCGGTCAACATGCTGGTCGACATCACCGAACGCAAGCGCGCGGAAGTGGCGCAAGCGCTTCTGATCGACGAGCTCAATCATCGCGTCAAGAATACCCTGGCCACGGTGCAATCGCTTGCCAGCCAGACCGCGCGCCATACCAGCAGCCTGGACGACTTCAAGCGAACCTTCGAGGGACGGTTGCTGGCGCTCTCCCGTGCGCATGATCTCCTGACCGAGCGCAAGTGGCAGGACGCTCCGCTCCAGCGGCTCGTCGAGGACATCACGGCGCCCGTGGCCGAGGATGGCCGGATCAGGATGGAAGGTCCACACGTCGCGCTCAATGCGCGCTCGGCGCTCAGCTTTACGATGGTTCTCAACGAACTCCTGACCAATGCGACCAAGTACGGTGCCTTGTCGGCGCCGGATGGGACGCTCTCGATGCGATGGACCCTGCGGAATGGCGGGCACGGCACCATCCTCGACTATGAATGGGTGGAAACAGGAGGCCCGAAAGTCATGCCGCCCGTGCGCCGCGGCTTCGGCACGCGGCTGATGGAGCGCTGTGTCGAGGCGGACCTCGGCGGCGAGTTCGATCTCGCCTTCGAACCCGGCGGCGTGCGCTGTCGCATGTCGATGCCGGTCACGGGCACTGTCGGATCGAATTGATTCGCGCGATCCATGGCTGATCTCTGGATGACAGCATATCGAGCTCGTTTGCTAGCGCCATGGCTTCTTTCACGTCTGGCGTGACGAGCCCTTCACGGAGCCTGCCGACAACAGGCACAAGCAGGTCCACCGCCTGCTCAAGCTTGTCGGAATCTCGCCAGAGGCGGGCCAGGCTGACGGCTGTCCGCAGCTCCCAGGAGCGGGCATTCTGTCCGCGCGCGACTTCCAGCGACTGCACGAACAACTCCTCGGAGTCGGCCGCTGGTCCGGCATGGGCCCGGATGAACTCCCCTTGCAGGCGGTAGATCTCCGCCAGATAGAAGTGATCGCCCGTCCTCTTCGCGACCGTCAAGGCACCATCGAGCGCGCGCAAGGCCGCTTCCGACAGACTGGCCCTCGCATAGCCTTGCGCGAGGAGGCATCTGAACCAGCAACTGGCGAGCCAGGAATTCTGCGCCTCATAACCCTCGACGCCCGTGCGCATTTCGCTCAGACCTGCATCCATGTCCCCGAGCTCAGTCAGCGCCCATCCATGCAGAATGGTGGCCTGTTGCTTCCAATGCAGAAAGCCGTGTTGCGATGAAATGGTCATCGCGCGGCTGGCATAATCTCTGGTGCCCGTGACGTCGCGCAGATGCTGACAAAGGTATGCGCCAAACACTTGCGCGAATGCCAGCGTAAAAGGATGGCGCATTTGCTCGGCATCGGAAATCGCCTGCTCGCTGTGCTGCCGCGCGGTGTCGGGCTGGCCCAGGAACCATAGCAGGTATCCGAGGTACGACATCGACATGACGCCTGGATTGAGGAGCCTTTCCGCCGAACCGCGATGCAGAGCCGGATCATCGAGTTGGATGGAGCGACGAAGATGATGTTGCGCCGCCAGAAACCGCCCGCGGTAAAGCATGGTCGCCGCGATCGACCTGTGGGCCTCCACGAGGTACAGGGTCTGCTTCGACAGCAACTCGCTCGGACGTTCCCGTTTGGCGAATTTCAGGAGTGCGGCACTCAGACCGTGTGCCTTGGTCAGGTCAGCCCGAATGAAGTGGTGCATCCAAAGCCCTCTTATCGCCGCAAGCACCTTGTCTTCATCATCGAGCTGCCGTCCGAGCTCGAGGCCTCGGGCAAAATTGTCTTCCACCTCCTGTGTGCCGTAACCTTTGGCAGCGATCAGCGCGTTACCCAGCGCAATGCGAAGCTCCAGCTCCATTTCATCGCGGTCGGGCATCTCGGGACTGCCGAGGACGACCGCTAGGCCACGGCGCAGATGGCCGATCGCTTCCAAATAGGCTCCCAACCTTGCGGCGTGCCTGCCGGCCTTGATCCAGGAAGCTGCCGCCGGCTGGCTTTGATCGGATTCGGTCAGATGATAGGCGAGAAGCTCCGGCTCGCGCTCGGTCTTTTCCGGATAGTTCTGAGTCAGCACCGACGCGATCCGCGCGTGGAGCCGTCTCCTCTCGCTGCGCAACAGGCTCGCATGCGCTGCATCCTGGATCATCACGTGCTTGAACGAGTAGAGCGCATCCGGCGGATGTCCCAGCCGGACGATCAGCCCTGCCTCCTCAAGGCGATCGAGCGCCGCCTCGATCTGGTCGGCTGGTACGGAGGCGACAGCGTTCAGCATCTCGTAGGAGAACTGCCGGCCGATGGTGGCTCCGATCTGTGCGACCCTCTTGAACGGGCCCAGCCGATCCAGACGCGCCATCAGCGAATCCATCAGCGTCGCCGGGATTGCCAGCGGTCGCCACGAACCGGAGAGCACATAGTTTCCGCGTTCCTCGGTCAGAAGGTCGCTTTCGAGAACGGCTTTGGTCAGCTCCTCGACGAACAGCGGCACGCCGTCGGTCTTGACGATGATGTCCTCGACGACTTCCTTCGGCATTTTGCGGCTGCCGGCAACCCGCTCGACCAAGGTCGTCCGCTGCTGCCGGCTCAGCCTGTTCAGCACCAGCGTCGTGATGTGAGAGTGAGCGCTCCAGCTCGGCTTGAATTCGGAACGGCAGGTGATGACGACGAGAATGGGCGTGTACTGGACCCGCTCCACCAGCAGATCGATGACCTCCCGGGATGTCGGATCGATCCAATGGGCGTCCTCGAAGGCGATCACCAGCGGCTGATCGTGCGCGAGGCCCAGGAGATGATTGATGAGGGCGGAGACGATGGCGTCCTTTTGCTGCTGCGGCGACAGATCGAGCGGAGGATAGCGACCTCCGGTCGGGATCGACAGCAGCGCCGCAAAGAGCGGCGTCATCTGCTCGATGTCGCCGTGCGCGGCCGCAACGGTCCGCTCAAGACTCGACAGAGATGAGGCCGAAGCATCGTCGCGGTCGAGGCCCAGGGCAAATTTGAGCTGCTCGATTAAGGGATGGAACGCCGTCGAGCTGTAGTAGGGCGAACACTGGAACGAGACATGCCCGTGCCGATCCCCCGCAATCCGCACGAAGATTTCCTGGACGATGCGCGACTTGCCAATGCCCGGTTCCCCGAACAGCACCACGACCTGGCCGTCGCCCGCCTTGGCCTGCTCCCAGCGGCCGAGCAGAACCGTGATCTCGTCGTCGCGATTGACGAGTGGCGTCAGCCGGGAGCCGATGGCTGCGGCAAAGCGGGTCTCCACGCGCGACGGCCGAACCACATGCCACGCCTGTGTTCTTCCGGCTATGCCCTTGAGTGCATGGACCCCGAGATTGCGATAGTCGAACTTTCCCTTCAACAGCGACTGCGTCGACGACGAGATGACCACCCCGTTCGGCGGCGCCAGGCCCTGCAATAGCGCCGCCAGATTGACGGTCTCGCCGACCGCGGAATCGCGCTCCTCGGTCCCCTGGCCGACCAAGTCGCCCACGACCACCAGTCCCGTCGCGATGCCGATCCGGACGGCGGGCGCATGGCTGAGCGCACCCAGCGGCTCGATCGCAGGCGCGGTCGACAATGTCCGCACGATCTCGAGACCAGCCCGCACCGCTCGCTCGGCATCGTCCTCATGCGCTTTCGGGTAGCCGAAATAGACCAGGATGCCGTCGCCGACGAAGCGGGCGGCAAATCCTTCATAGTGTTTGACCACACCGACGCAGATTTCGCGAAAGCTCGCGATCATGTCACGCACGTCCTCGGGATCGAACTGTGCGGAGAGCGCGGTGGAATCGACCATGTCGCAGAACATCGTGGTGAGCTGGCGACGTTCCGCAACGATTGCCGTAGCGGGCAATGTGTAGCCCGCGGCTGGCGCGGCCATTCCGGAAAGGGACGCCGTTGCACGCTGAAGCCGCTTGCGGTCTCCGAGCGGCAGTCCAATCTGTGCCAGATCCGACTCGGTCAGGTGGGGCAGGATGTCGAGACCGATGCGATGGCGGACGAAGAGGTCCGTGTATTGGCTGAGCCCAACGCTTTCAAGCCAGTGTCTCAGACGCTCCGTCCCCGTCCTCGACTCATCATTCGGCATGCAGAAATCCCTGGTTCAAATTGCGCTGAACGGCTCCGAAATGCCTGTGGTTTGCGCTTGGATTGGGACTCGATGCGACTCTTCGTTGCGGCGGCCAATGAAGGCAAACCATCGGTATTTTGAGCGTTTCTCGCCCGCCCTCTCGAAAATAAGGCGGATCGGCGGCTCACCATTTCGACGAGCCAGGTGCGCAGAATTCAATGAATTGATAGCTGTCGGTCGCTGATTGTCAAATCGCCGCACGACCTCGAACCAAACACTCAGCGGCGCCGCTCTCCTCGCAGCGGACATCCGGGCCAGACGTGGCGTCGCCGGCTAGGCCGCGACCGCCTGCGCCGCCAGCAGCTGCTTCAGCTTCGCCGCCGGTACCGCCGGGCTGAACAGCCAGCCCTGCATCTGGCTGCAGCCGAGCTGGCGCAGCACCTCGGCTTGCGCTTCGGTCTCGACACCTTCGGCGGTGGTCGCCATATGGCGCGCGGCGGCCATGTGCACCACGGCCTGCACGATTGGCGAGGAGTCCTCGGACTGACCGATGTCGCTGATGAAGCTGCGGTCGATCTTGATCTTGTCGAACGGGAAGCGGTGCAGATAGCTGAGCGAGGAATAGCCGGTGCCGAAATCGTCGAGCGCGATGCGCACGCCGAGCTCGCGCAGCTGCTGCAGGATCGCCAGCGCCTCCTCGTCGTCGCGGATCAGCACCGTCTCGGTGATCTCGAGTTCGAGCCGTCCCGGCGCGAGCCCGGACTCCGCGAGGGCGGCGGCGACCTTGAGCGCCAGCGTGCGCGAGCGGAACTGGACCGGCGACACGTTGACCGCGATGTGAATCCGTCCCGGCCACGAGGCTGCCTCAACGCAGGCCTGCTTCAGCACCCATTCTCCGATCTCGCCGATCAGGCCGGTGTCTTCGGCGACCGGGATGAACTCCGCCGGCGATACCATGCCGCGCTCGGGATGGCGCCAGCGCAGCAACGCCTCGCAGCCGGTGACGACATTGGCGGTGAGGTCGACAAGCGGCTGGTAGTGCACCTCGAACTCGCCGCGTGCGAGCGCCTGGCGCAGATCGAGCTCGAGCTGGCGGCGCTGCCGCACCTTGGCGTCGTATTCGGGCACGAACAGGCGGAAGGTGCGGCGTCCCTGCGACTTCGCCGCATACATCGCCAGATCGGCGCGCTTGAGCAGATCGTCGAGATTGTCGCCGTGGTCGGGCGCGATGGCGATGCCGATGCTGGCATCGGTCGGAATCTCCTGTCCCCTGCAATCCACCGGCGCGCGCAATGCCTTGAGGATGGTTTCCGCCAGTGCCGTCAGCTCGGCCGGATCGGAGGTGCCGGCCTTGACGATGGCGAATTCGTCGCCGCCCAGCCGCGCGACCATGTCGTTGCCGCTGACGCAGGCGCGCAGGCGGTTCGCCACCTGGCGCAGCAACTCGTCGCCGACCTCGTGTCCGAGCGAGTCGTTGACGCCCTTGAACTCGTCGACGTCGATATAGAGGATCGCGAACGGCTTGCCCTGAGCGAGCTCGGCGACGCGGCGTTCCAAATGCCCGCGCAGCAGCACGCGGTTGGGCAGATCGGTGAGCGCGTCGTAATGCGCCAGATGGGCGATGCGCTCGTCGGCGCGGATGCGCTCGGTGACGTCCTCATGGGTGGCGAGCCAGCCGCCGGCAGCGGCCGGCTGGTTCTTGATCTCGATCAGGCGGCCGTCGGCGGTTTCGACGATCGCGCTCTTGGTGCGGCCGCTATTGCTCAGGATGTCGTCGCAATAGGCCTCGACGTCGCCCTCGAACGAGCCGGTGTCCCGGCGGTGCCGGATCACGTCGCGGAAGTGGACGCCGGGCTTCACCACAGCGGCCGAGAGCCCGTACATCTCGACGTAGCGGCGATTGCAGACGATCAGCCGCTCGTCCTGATCGAACATCAAAAGGCCCTGCGTCATCGTGTTCATCGCGGTGTCGAGCCGCTGCTTCTCGAGCGACAGGCGATGCGTCACCTGGCGGAAGATCAGAAAGAGCGTGAGCACCAACAGGCCAATCGACAGCGCGGCAATGGTGACGAAGAATTTCGTCTGCGTTCGCCAGGTCGCCAGCGTCGCATCAAGCGACTTGGTCGCGACCACGACCAGCGGCTCGCCGGTGAGCAGGCGCGAGGCTACGATGCGGTCCTTGCCGTCGATAGGGCTTGCGAGCTGGGTGGTGACGAAAGTGCGCTCGAACACCGCCATTTGCTCCGGCGTGCCGGTGCGGAAGTTCTGCCCGATCATCGCCTCGACGTGGGGAATGCGGGCGAGCAGCTGGCCGTTCTGGTGGTGCATCGCGATCGAGGAATCCTCGCCGAGCCCGGTCGAGGCGAAGAAGGATTCGAGCTGCTCGGGCGCGATCGCGCGCGACACCAGCCCGAGGAATTCGCCGTGCGGGCCGGAGATGCGCCGCGCGAACACGATCGCCGGTCCGTTGCCGAGCCGGCCGGGCACGACCTCCACTTCCTCTTGCGCAGCCGGATCGTCCTTGAGACGGTTGAAATAGCCGCGATCGGCGATCGAGACATCGGCGACCGGCCATTGCCGCGACGAGTTGATCAGCACGCCCCTGGCATCGAACACATTGGCGCCGGCGATGTCGGACCAGCCGCTGGCTTTCGCGCGCAGCACCTCGTGCACGGCGAGCGTGCCCATCTCGCTGCGGAAGATTTCGGCGGAGGCGATGCCGTGGCTCTCGAGCTCCGCGATGATGCTCTTCTGCAGCACCGCAAAGTCCTCGAACTGGCGGTCGAAATGCCGGGCGAGCATGCGGACGGCGTTTTCCAGGCTGTCGCGGCCGCTCTCGATAGCATTCTGCCGGAAGCGGTCGACGGTGAGCGCGGTGCCGATGGCGGTCGCGAGCATCAGCACGAAGCCGCCGGCGATCAGCCACGTCAGCGGCGCCCCGCGCCAACGGCGGAACAACGCACGCGTTCGTGCGGTCCATCGGATCGATGCGCCCATCCAGCCCTCCCGTGGGATGCAAGATGCAGCAAACCCGACAAGACCCGGTTACCATTGACGGTTAGGAAAATATGAATCGGAATGGAATCAGAGAGTTGGTTCCATCGCACAGGCGATCGCGGCAATACCGCAGCATGTCAGCGCTCGATTGCCCACTTCAAGGCTTCCGCGTTGGTCTTGGCGAACATCTCCGGCCCATCGAACTTGCCGGTCTCTAGGTCAGCGGCATTTCCAATGCGCCGGCCCCTTCGCCGCGACGCTCTTCATGTACTGCTCGAGCTTGGTGGCGCCGTCGGCGAGGTGAAGGCGAGATCGGCATCGTCGCAGAGCGTGAAGCCGGACGGCGGGCAGGAGGCAGCTCAAGCGAGTGAACGGGCAGCGTCACCACCAACGCGAGTGATCGCGCGGCACGGGAGAATACGGTCACGGGAGGAATTCCCTTGAAGAAGGCCGCGAACCGGCCTTGATGCTTGGACACCCGCATGGTTGCGCCGGTTGATCCGATGCGCCGGACGGGGGTCTAATCCGATCGACAGTCTTGCTGCGGCAGCCAAATCGGCGCACCTTGCCGGCCTCGGCTGATTTGCCACCTAAGGTCCTTTTCAGATGATCACCGCCTCCAAGGCCTTCATTGCCTTCTGTTTGCTCGCGCTGGTCGGCACCGCGCTGGTGATCGGGCCGACCGAGCTGCGCCGCCTGCTGCCTGATGGACCGAAGGTCACCGTCGCCGCCAAGCCGGAGGCCAAGGTCGAACCCCAAGCCGGAGCCAAGGTCGAGCCCAAGTTTGAAGCCAAGGTCGAGCCCAAGGTCGAGTTCAAGCCTGAGTCCAAGCCAGAGCTGAAGCCGGAACAGCCGAAGCTCGCCGACAGCGCGCCGCCTGCACCCGAGCCGAAGGCGGGCGCGCTGGCCGAGACCCAGAAGCAGGTGGCCGCGCTCGGTGACCTCGTGCTGGTCAAGCCGCCGGCGCCGGCTGCAGATGCCGGCCCCCGTTTCGACGTCGCCCGCATCGACGATCACGGCGAGGCGGCGGTGATTGCCGGCCGCGCCACGCCGGGCGCGCGGGTCGAGCTGATGCGCGACGGCAAGCCGCTCGACAGCGTAGTCGCCGACGCCTCGGGCCAATTCGTGATGACCCCGCCGCAGCTGCCGGCCGGCTCGTATGACCTGACGCTCCGCGCCAGGGCGCCGGACGGCACGGTCACCGAATCCGGCCGGACCATGCCGGTCACCATCGCCGCGGCGGCGCCGCCGCCCGTGCGCACGCCGCCGGTTGCGAAGCAGGAGGCCAAGCCGGCCGAGAAGCCCGACGACAAATCAGATGTCGTCGCCGCGCTGCCGTCGCCCTCGCCGCGGCTGGCGTCGGTGCCTGAGAAGCAAGGGGCCCGGCCAAAACTGATCGGAGCACCTAAACCAAGGACTCTCGCGCATGCGCCGGCGGCCACCGCGGTCGCATCGGCCTCGCCGGCAGAGGCGCTCACCGCCGCGCCGGCCGAGGCCGGCGGCAGCCGGATCATCGCCCGCGGCGACAGCCTGTGGGCGCTCAGCCGGCTCGCTTACGGCGACGGTTCCCGCTATGCCGTGATCTTCAACGCCAACCGCGACAAGATCCAAAACCCTAATCTGATCTATCCCGGCCAGACCTTCGTGATGCCGCAAAAGGCCGAGTGACACGGCACGGCCGGCGCGTTGCGACGCATTGTCCTGTGTCTCTCTGGAACATTCGGTTCCCTCGCGCGTCTTCGTGATGCGACGCATTGCGCACTTGGCGCGGGTGGGAGGGCCAAGACGTGGCCGAACAAGTCGTGGCCAAACAAGACCTGGCCAAATTGGTCGTCAGGTCAACGATCATGTCGGGACGCATGGGATTGGCACTGGCTGGCGCGATCCTGGTGGTTGCAGCAGTGCTGCTGCCTGACAGAGCCGAGGCGCAGTTCGGCTTGCGCGGCGGTCCGGTCGGGGTTGCGCGCTTCGCCGTCGGCCACGTGATCGGCCTGTCGCGCCTGCGCCATTCCCGCATGGCGGTGCGCGGCGGCCGCTACCGCTCCGCGGCGCTGAGGTCGCAGGACCCGCGCGGGGCCGACCGCAGCCAGCTGTCGAACCCTTACGTGATGCGTGCGGCCCTCACGGCGCAGGCTGCGCTGGCGGGCTGGCAAGGCGGCCGCCGCCCGCAAGGCTGGTGGCGTCATCCCGATGGCAGCTACGGCTGGGTCGGCCCGGTGTTTTGGCCGTTCGCGCATGACGATCTCACCAATGCGATCATCTTCGGCGACACCACCAGCCTCTCGCTCTACGGCTACGGCGACATCTATGCCGCGCTATTCACACCCTATGCCGCCACCGAGCTTGCCGCCTACACCGTGCCGCAAGGCCGTCGCGCGCGAAAGGTCCCGACCGCGGAGACGCTGTGCGAGGCCAGCGACACCGGCGGCCTGCCGGTCGAGCGCATCGCGAGCGCCGTTGCACCGAACGAAGCTCAGCGCACCGCGCTCGACGAGCTCTCATCCGCCTGGCTTGCCGCGCGCGACACCATCCGCACCGCCTGCCCGGCGCAAACCCCTGCGAATGCGGCGGAGCGCCTCGGCCTGATGCACGAGCGTGTCGAGGCCATGATCAAGGCCATAGACACCATGGAAGCGCCGTTGTCGAAATTCGTCGGCCTGCTCAATGACGACCAGAAAGCCCGCCTCAACGCCCTCGCCAGCGAGCGTCGCGCCGTGCTGGCGTCCTATCAGTCCAAAAACGCTGACAAGAACGATATCAAGAACGCGAGCAAGAACGCTGACAAGAACGCTTCCAAGGACGCGCAGGCGGCCAAGGCATGCCAGGCGGACTACGATCCTCTTTCCGACGAGAACGCCCAGCGCCAATACGAGCAGCTGATCCAGCAGCAATGGCCCGCCGCCGACATCGCCACCACGCTCCATCTCGATGAGGTCGCCCGCGCCCGCTTCGAGGTGCTGCAGGACACCACGCTCCGCACCATGCAGACGCTCAGCGCCTGTCCGACCGAGCCCGCCGCAACCCCGCAGGCCCGCCTCGTCGCCGTGAAGGCGCGGCTGCAGACCATGCTGCAAGCCGTCGGCGCGATCAGCGACGCGCTCGACGATTTCCAGGCCGACCTAAGCGACGAGCAAAAGGCCGGGTTCGAGGCGATCGGGCCGAAGCGGGGGGCGTGATCACCCGCACGCCCAGTCGAACTTCATATCCCTGAAATCCAGCTGCGCGTTGCCGCCGCCGAAATTGTAGCCGCCGAAATATTCCTCGAACTCGATGTAGAACGGGCTCATCTCCGGCACGGCTTGGCACGGCCGCATGGTGCCGCCGAGATGGTTGTGGGCGTGATCCCTGGCCCAGTCGTGCAGGCGGAAATTGTCGCGGCTAGGGGCGCCGCCGACATAGTAGTAATATGGCTGATACCCGGTCGGCGGATTTTTGCGCACGTACTCATCCTGCGGGCCCTTGCCGGCGTTGGGATCATCAGCGCGCGGCGACAGCGCGATCGCGCGCGTCTCGCCGAGATCGGCGCGCGGCGGGGTTGCAAACATCTTCTTGGCGTAAGCCGGCGCGGCCTCGAAGAAGGCGCTGGCGCCGCCGACGTCGAGCCAGCGCGGCCGCTCCACTGTTGCCAGCGCAAGCGGCGCCGGCGGTGTCGCGAACGCGCCGTCATATTCGGCCCTCGTCAAGAGCAGCGCGGCATATGCGTAGTCGAGAATGTCGGTCATGCGCGACAGGCGCGGATGCGCCGGCCGTGCCAGCACCGCCTCGCGAATCTCAGGATCGTCGGGCGCGCCGCCGTCGTTGTGATCGGGCGCCGTGGCGAAGAACGACAATGCGACGATGTCATCGCCATGCACCCGACAATCCTCCGGCAGCAGAAGCGTGAAGCCGTGCATCAAGGGATAGCCGGTGACGGGATCGAGCGGCCATTGCTCGGATGCAATGCCCGGCGGCAGCCCAAACACCCAGCCCTGGTCGCGCGACCGATCCGCGGGCCGGTCCAGCATCTGCAAATCATAGGCACGCGAAGGCAGCGGAAATGCCACGGCTCGTCTCCATCCGGATTCAGCCTCGCCGTTGAGGCGAGGGTTGGTCGCGGGGAGCAGGGATGTGGTTCGGGGAGGCGTTGAGGATGCTGCCAATCGGCCGGTGTTTTGCCCGACGTGTCAAATCGCGCGGCACGCGGGCGAAGCCTGCCGTAAGTCATTGATCCCAAAGGCCCGCCTACTGTGCATGGGGTTGTTTTCGCAGTTTTGTTTCGGCTACCCCCTCCGCCGCACCGCCGTGGCATCCAACACGTTCTCCACCTCTTCGCGCCAGCTCAATATCTCCATCGCGAGCACGGGGTGATTGAAGCCCTTGAGCTGGAGATCGTCGAGGGCGCGGGCTTCGACCCATGGCTCGACCATGCCGTAGACGCGGCGGCTGACCACGATCTGGTTGGGCTTGGCCTCGCTGCAGAGGCGGGAGGCGAGGTTGGTGACGCTGCCGATCGCGGCATATTCCAGCCGCTGCTCGAAGCCGACCTGGCCGAGCGTGGCATAGCCGAGCGCGACGCCGATGCCGAAGCCGAGGCTATGACCGCGGTTGCGCCAGCGCTCGGTCAGGGGGCCGATCGTGTCGCGCATCTCCACCGCCATCTTCACAGCGCGCTTGGTGTGGTCCTCGAACTGGATCGGCGCGTTGAACAGGATCATCACGCCGTCGCCGGCATATTTGTCGAGCGTGCCCTCGTACTTGAAGATCAGCTGGCCGAGCGCGGCGTGATATTCGCGCAGCACGTTCATCGCTTCTTCCGGCTCGGTAGCTTCCGTGAACGCGGTGAAGCCGCGCAGGTCGCAGAACACCACCGTGACCTCGCGGCGTTGGCTGGTGAGCAGCCCCTCCGGGCTGTCGGAGGAGGCGATCAGCTGTGCCACCTGCGGCGCCAGGAAACGCTCGAGCTTGCGGATGCGCTCGATCTCGCCGAGCTGGGTCTTCACGCGCTCCTCCAGCGACTTGTTCCAGTCCTTGAGCTGCTCGGTCTGCTCGCGGAGCTTGTCGGCTTGCGCGCGCACGGTCGTGTTCGCCGCCTCCAGCGCGTGGCTCTTGTGGTCGACCTCGCTGAACAGCTGCGCATTGCGCATCGCCAGCACGGCCTGGTTGGCGAAGGTGCGCATCAGGCCGATGATGCTGGGCGCGAACGCCCCGGTGGCGCGGCGCAGCACCACGAGCGAGCCCAGCGTGCCCTGCTGGTCGATCAGCGGCACCACCAGCACCGAGTTGAAGCCGGCCGCGAGCGCGGCCTCGCGCAGCGGCTGCTCGGCGGCCTGCCTGAGCTCGGCCAGCGCGATCGGCTCGCCGCTGTCGGCGGCATCGCTCAGGATGTTGCCGCCTTGGGCGATGGTGACATGCGCGCCCTCGGCGGATTTGTCGATGCCGTTGGCCTCGACCAGGTTGAAGCGGCGCGCCTCGGCGTCGAAGCCGTAGATCAGCACCGCGTCGGCACGGGTGATCTCGATCGCGCGGGCCGCGATGGTCGCAAGCACCGCGTTGAGATCGAGCGAGGAGGCCACCGCGCGGCCGACCTCCTCCAGCACCTTGAGCTCGCGGATCGACTGCGCGAGATCGCGGGTGCGCTCCTCGACCTTGCTCTCCAGGTTCGAATAGGTCTCCTGGATCTGGTCGGCCATGCGGTTGAACTGCCCGGCGAGGTCTTCCAGCTCGTCGGAGGTGTGCACGTCGATGCGGTGGCTGAAATCGCCTTCGCCGAGCCGGTAGGCACCGTCGCGCAGTGCCGTGATCGGGATGATCATGCGGCGGGCGAGCAGCGTGCCGGCGAGGATCGCGACCATCAGGCCCATGCCGATCAGAAGCGCGATGCGCACCAGCTGGTCGCGGATCGGCATCAGGGCCTGCGTGGTCGGTTGCTCGAACAGCACGCTCCAGCCGAGCTTCGGCACGATGCTCGCGGCGCTCATCACCGCATGGCCGTTGAAGTCGGTCCCGGACGTCTCGGCTTCGTGGCCGGGCGCGATCGCGGCTGCCACCTGCGGCAGCTTGGAGAGGTCCTGGCCGATCTCGGGCCCTTTCGATGACGTCGCCAGCACGCGGCCGCGCGGATCGACGACATAGGCGAAGGCGGCCTTGCCTACTTGCGCGTCGGACAGGAAGTCGGAGAGGAAGCCGAGATCGATCTCGGCCACGGTGACGCCGGCATTGAAGCCGGAATGCGCCACCGAGATCGACATCAACGGCGTCCGGTCGGCGAACCAGGCCGGCGCGTAGGTGACGCCACGGGCGACGGCGTCGGTGAAGCGCACGTCGCGGGAGAGGTCGGCATTGCCGCCGGTCGTGGTCGATTGCCTGGAGACGCGCAGCACCTCGCGGCCGTCGCCGTTGAGCTGGAACAGCTGGTTGACGACCGAGACCTGGTGCAGCAGAGAGGCATAGTCGGCGCGGCGCTTCTCCAGCGTGTCCTGGCTCGCGCGCGTCACCCAGCTGATCTGGCGGTCGAGCTCGGAAATCGCCTGCTCGATGCGCCGGGCGGCTGCCTGCGCCTTGTCCTCCAGGCCGTCGGTCAGCTGTGTCCGCGTCGCGCGGTAGGAGATCCAGGTCTCCATCGCCCCGTTGACGGCGAGGACGAACACGACGAGGCCGACGAGGGAGACGACGTATTTGGCGAACAGGCCCTCGCGCAGAGATCGTGTCTTGTCGTTCGCTCCTGCCATCCCGATCCTCTCGCGCCGCCACTGACGCCGCGCGCTGTGGGCCGTACAGGCCCCTTCCAAGCCGTTCTACCACAATTTGGACCGAAGGGCCGTCACGCGGCCGGCGGACCGGCCGGTGTGGTTACCCCTGTGGTCTCCTGGGCAGGTGGACCGGCGGCGATTGTCGCAGCCGGATCCGTTCGAAGGAGGGAGCTTATCGATTGAAGAGCTGCCGCAGCACGTCGTTCATTGGCTGACTGTCCTGCTGCGCGGCCGGTGGGTCCTCCAGGGCTGGGGCCGCCGGCGAGGCCTGCGGCGCCGGCGTCGAGGGCGTTGCCGGCAGGCTGCGGTTGCGCCCGGTGCCAGTGCCGCTCCCCGCGCCGCTGGAGAGACCCTGCTGGATCAGATTGCCGATCGCTTCCCCGAGCGGGCCGCCGAGCAGATTGTTCTGTCCCGGTTGCTGGCCTTGCGGATTGGCATTGCCGGTTGCATTGCCACTGCCCGGCGCGGCAGTGGCACCCAGCCCGAGGCTGCCCAGGATGTTGCCGAGCCCGGCGCCGTCGGGACCGAACAGGCCCTTGCCCATTTCGCGCAGCTTGGCATAGGCGGCGTCGGGATTGTCCAGCATGCCGGCCATATCGGGGTAGATCCGCGGCTGCGACCAGGAGCCCTGGATCATCACGGGAATGCCGAAGCCGACCGGCTCGGAGGTGCGGCCCTGGCCTTCGGTCGTCATCACGAGCTTGGGCTCGACGCGAAAGCCCATCATCTTGGTGTCGAGCGCGATGGTGCCGGCGCCGGTGACGCGCACCAGCGGCCCGATCAGGTTGAGGTCGGTCGTCACCGCCTGACCCTTGTCGATGCGGAAGGAGGCCGAGAGCTGCGACAGGTCCGTGCTCTGCTCCTGACTCGGGTCCTGGTTTCCGTTCTGACTTCCTTGCCAGCCGGACAGCGTGCTCGTCGTCAGCGAGCGGATCATCTGCGCGACATTGATGCCGCGGATGGCGCCGTCCTGGAAATTGACGAAGGCCGTGCCCTGCATGTTCGCCATCAGCGCGCGCTGGCTGTTGCCGGCGCTGCGCAAGGCGAGCTTGGCCTGCAGCTTGCCGTCGATGCGGTCGAACTCGGCAAGGCCCTGGAGCAGCGGCAGCGCGCGCACGCCGACGAGATCGGAATGCATGGCAAAGCTCGGCGCGCCGGTGGTCGCGTCCAGGATCACCTCGCCCGAGACCTGGCCGCCATAGGCGCCGAGATTGGCCGTGCCGGCCTTCAGCACGCCGCCGGCGAGCTTGGCGTCGAGCGCCAGCGGCGCAATCCGCGCATCGCCGATCACGGCCTCGTTGGCGGAGATCCGCACCTGCGCATCGACATAGTTGAGGCCGGAGACGTCGATCGGCGCATTGCTCCAGGGCTGCCCGGACACGCCTTCCGGCGATTTCGCCAGCGGCATCGCGAACCGCTGGAAGTCGAGATCGACCTTGACCAGCGGCTTGCTCGCGATGTCGACGGAAGCCCAGCCGTTGAAGGCGCCGTCGCCGAGCCTGCCGTTCACGCCGTTGATCATCACGACATTGCCGCTCAGCCGCATCTCGGCCTGGCCGGTGAGCTGGGATTTCAGCACGCTGGGCATGTCGATGGCGAAATCCACCTGAAACACCGGCCGTTCGGCCGGCGAGGCCGCCTTGATGTCGAACTTGGTCGGGTGATCGCCGACGCGCGCGGTGCCGGTGATATTGACCTTGCGGTCGCGGTCCAGGGTCGCGTCGGCGTTGATGGCGCTGATGCGGCCCTCGACACGGTCGCGCAGGCGCGAGAATGCCACTTCGCCGTCGGTGATCTTGATGCGGTCGATGGTGGCGCCTTTGGTGTCGAGCGCGAGCGGCTTCGAAGGGGCGGTTGCATTCGGCAGGCGTTCGCGGAGCAGCGGCTGGTAGAGCACGGGATGGGTGACGACGAGCTCGCTGATCTCGGGCCTGCCGGACCACACGCTCGCGAGCGACATGTCGGCCTGCACGCGATCGATCGTCAGGCGCGTGATGCCGCTGCGGTCCTTGGGGTCGGCCAGCGTGAGGTCGTTCAGCGTGACGTTCAGCGTCGGCCACAGGCTGATCTTGGTGGTGCCGTCGACCGACAGCCGATAGCCGGTCGCACTCTCGACGCGCGAGGCGATCGTCGAGGTCAGGAAGCCCGAGGGGATCCCGACCACGAGCAGAAGTGCGATCACGACGATGACGGCGGCCAAAGCCCCGCCGACGAATTTCAATGCTCTCATCTCGACTTTCCAGCGACGGACAATCCGCGCCGAACCCGGCCGATCACCCGTCCTTTGCGCCCGGAGTTTATCCCCGGACGGGAAGCGGCTCCAAGCGCGTAAAAATAGTCAGGGGGTGCTGCAAAGTTATGTGACTTATGACACACTTCTCCAGCGCGGTTTTACGCGATCCTGAGGTTGATGGTTTCAAGCGATTTGCCAAGACGATTTGCCAAGAGACGATGACCAGGACGTTCACAAGGACATTGACATGAGCAAGCAGGCCGAATTTGCGGTCATCCTGAAGATGAACCCGATGTTCGCCGATCTCGGCGCAGACGAGCTCCAGCGGCTGTCCAATCTCTGCCACACCCAGCATTTGGCCAGCGGCGAGGTGCTGTTCCAGAAGGGCGATCCCGGCAATGCGCTGTTCGGCGTGCGCCGCGGCCAGGTCCGCATCGAGACCGGCGCCGCCGACGGCAGCCGGCTGACGCTGAACTTCATGGGGCCGGGCGACCTGTTCGGCGAGGTCGCCGTGCTGGACGGCCAGAACCGGACGGCGGACGCGACCGCGGGCGAGGCCAGCGAATTGTTCGTGCTGCGGCGCGAAGACTTCCTCGGCTTCCTCGAGCGCGAGCCCAAGGTCGCGATCAAAATCATCGCGCTGCTCTGCCAGCGCATCCGCTGGCAGAGCGAGCGCATGGAAGAATCCATGCTGCAGCCGCTGCCGGTGCGGCTGGCGCGGCGGCTCTGCGCGCTCGCCGCCGATTTCGGTTCCGAGGTCCACATCTCGCAGGAGCAGCTCGGCGTCTTCGTCGGCGCCGCCCGCGAAAGCGTCAACCGCCAGCTCCAGGCCTGGCGCAAGGAAGCGATCCTCGATCTCCAGCGCGGCCGGATACTGCTGCGGAACATGACCAAGCTGACCGCGATCGCGCGGAACGAGTAGGGGCTTGTTCGCGGCGCTCATCATCGCACCCGACAGGTGACGAAGGTCGGCCGGTCGTAAGCCGCTTAACCCTACTCCGCCGCGGGCCGCGCGACGCTCGTTGGCGCCGGCCTGGCTTCCGCCGGCGCAGCTCCATGATCCATCTCCGCATCCTCGCTGTGCACGATCAGCCGCTTGGCGAAGCGCCAGATCAGGGCGCCGAAATCGTCCATCACCATGAACATCGCGGGCACGAACACCAGCGACAGGAGGGTCGAGAAGATCAGGCCGCCGATCACCGCGAGCGCCATCGGCGAGCGGAATTCGCCGCCGGCGCCGACGGCCAGCGCGCTCGGCATCATGCCCGCGGCCATGGCGATCGTGGTCATCACGATCGGACGGGCGCGTTTCATGCCGGCGTCGATCATGGCCTCCTCGCGCGGCGTGCCGGCCTTGATGGACTCGATGGCGAATTCCACCAGCATGATCGCGTTCTTGGTGACGATGCCCATCAGCATCAGGATGCCGATCCACACCGGCGTGGTGAGCTGCTTGCCGGTGACGAGCAGGGCCGCGATCGCGCCGCCGATCGAGAGCGGCAGCGAGAACAGGATGGTGATCGGCTGCAGGAAGGTGCCGAACAGCAGCACCAGCACCGCATAGACCATCATCAGCCCCGCCGTGATGGCGGTCGCAAAGCCCTCGGACAATTCGTTCAGGCTTTCGGCATCGCCCGAGGGCGAGACCTTCACGCCCTTCGGCAGGGTCTTCATGACCGGCAGGTCGTAGATCTTCTTGGTGGCATCGCCGAGCGCGGCGGAGCCGACGAGGTCGGCGGCAACCGTCGCCTGCCGTTCGCGGTCGTAGCGGCCGATGCTGGTCGGACCCTGGTCGAGCTTGACGTCGGCGATGACCGAAAGCGGCACGCCGCCCTTCTCGCCGCGCTCGCCGAGCGGCACGCGGAGCTGCTCCAGCGTCTTCAGATCGCCGCGGGCGGCGTCCTCGAGCTGCACGCGGATCGGCACCAGGCGGTCGCCGACGTCGAACTTGGCGAGTGCCGGTCCGACGTCGCCGATGGTGGCGACACGGATGGTCTGCGACAGGCTTTCGGTGGAGACGCCGAGCCGTGCGGCGAGATCGGCGCGCGGCTCGATGCGCAGTTCGGGGCGCTCCAGCGAAGTTTCGGAGATGACGTTGGCGATGGTGGGAATGCGCTTCATCTGCGTCGCAAGCTCGCTCGCGACGTTGTTGACGATGTTGGGGTCGACGCCGGTCACCACCAGCGAGATCGCGCGCAGGCCGTTCTCGTCCAGAAACCAGAAGCGGATGTCGGGAACGTTCTCCAGCTCCTGGCTGATGGAGAATTCGAGCTCGCGCTGGGTGATGTCGCGGCTGTCCTTGGGTGTGTAATTGATGATCAGGGCGGCGCGGCGCACCTCCTGGGTGCCCGGCGGGACGCGGCCGCCGTCGACGAAGATGCTCTTGACCTCGGGCCGCTTGCGCAGGCGCGCGACGATGTCCTCGGTGACCTTCTCGGTGTAGGCGAGCTGGGTGCCCGGCGGCAGCTCGAGCGCAAGCAGCGATCGCGCGCTGTCCTGGGCCGGCAGGAAGCCCTGCGGCAGCAGCGTGATGCTCCAGATCGAGGCGGCGAAGACGCCGAGCCCGATCAGCACCGTGATGAAATAGTGCTTCACCGACCAGGCAACGATGCGATGATAGGAGCGCAGGATGGGACCGGGCGGCGGCTCCTCGTGCGTGCTGTGCTTGAGGAAATAGGCGGCCAGCACCGGCGTGACGAAGCGCGCGGCGAGCAGCGAGAAGAACACCTGCACCGAGACGGTGATGCCGAACTGCTTGAAGAACTGTCCGGCAATGCCCGACATGAAGCTCGCAGGCGCGAAGATGGCGATGATGGTCAGCGAGATCGCGATGACGGCGAGGCCGATCTCGTCGGCGGCCTCGAGCGCGGCCCGGTAGGGCGACTTGCCCATGTTCATGTGCCGGACGATGTTCTCGATCTCGACGATGGCATCGTCGACGAGAATGCCCGTCGAGAGCGTGATGGCGAGGAAGCTGACGAGGTTCAGCGAGAAGCCGAGCAGGTCCATCGCCCAGAACGCCGGGAAGATCGACAGCGGCAGCGAGATCGCGGCGATGATGGTGGCGCGCAGGTCGCGCAGGAACAAGAGCACGATGATCACGGCGAGGATGGCGCCTTCGAACAGGGTCGAGATCGCCGCGTGGTAATTGCCGTTGGTGTATTCGACCGAGGTGTCGATCACCTTCAGGTCGACGTCGGGATAGGCCGCTTTCAGCGCGTCGATGCGCTTCTGCACGGCCTCGGCCACCTTCACGTCGCTGGCGCCCTTGGAGCGCTTGATGCCGAGCGCGACCACCGGCTCGCCGTTGAAGCGGGCGAAGGTGCGGCGGTCGGCGATGGTGTCGGTGACGGTGCCGAGATCGTCGAGCCGGACCTCGCCGCCGCCGAACAGCGGGATCATGGTGCCGGCGAGATCGCCAAGGGTCTTGGCGCCGGCGAGCGTGCGGATCGCCTGGTCGTTCTTGCCGATCTCGGCGCGGCCGCCGGCGACGTCGACATTGGTGCCGCGCAGGCTCTGGCTGACATTGACCGCGGTCAGGCCCATCGCCTGCAGGCGATCGGGATCCAGCGAGACCAGGATCTCGCGCTCGACGCCGCCGATGCGCTCGACCTGGGCGACGCCGCGCACGCCCTGCAGCGCGCGCTTGACCACGTCGTCGACGAAATAGGAGAGCTGCTCCGGCGTCTTGCCGGGCGAGATCGCGGCATAGGTCACGATCGGCAGGCCGATGACGTCGACGCGCTGGATCAGCGGCTCGGTGACGTTCTGCGGCAGGTTGGAGCGCACGCGCGTCACCGCGTCCTTGACGTCGTTGAGCGCGCGATCCGTGTTGGTCTCGAGCGCGAACTGGATCGTGGTGACCGACAGGCCGTCGGTGATCGACGAAGTGATGTGCCTGACGCCCTCGACGCCGGAGACCGCGTCTTCAACCGTCTTGGTGACCTGGGATTCCAGTTCTGCCGGTGCGGCGCCGAACTGCGATACCGCCACCGAGATCACGGGGATGTCGGCCGAGGGCAGCCGTGTGATCGCGAGCTTGGTGAAGGACACCCAGCCGAGGACCAGCAGGATGATCGAGAAGACGACCGACGGGAGCGGATTGCGGATCGACCATGCCGAGATATTGAGAGCCATCAGCGTACCCGCGTGCGATCGAGTTCATCGGCGAACATGGTCTTGATCTGGTCGCCGTCATGGAGCGAAGAGCCGGCGTCGGCCACGACGATTTCGCCGACCTGCAGCCCTTCCAGGATTTCCGTCGCGCTGTCGGACGACAATCCGACCCGCACCTTGCGTGTCTCGACGACATTGCCCTTGACGACCTGCACCGTGAGGTGATCGATCGCGGTCTTCGGGATCGAGACGCCGCAGCTTCGCTTGGCGTCGATCGAGGCGCGAGCGAACACGCCGACCTTGAGCGAGGGGTTGTTGGCGACGCTGATGCGGACCCGCCCGAGCTGCGTGGTGCGGTCGATCTCTGGCGCAACCAGCCGGACCCGCCCGATCAGATCGGGCGCATCGTCGCGGCTGATCCGCACGGTGGCGCCGGAGGTGAGCTTGGACATGTGCACCGCCGGGACCTGGGCGTCGAGCTCGATCTCATTGTTGACGGCGATGCGGAACATCGGACCGGCCTGCGGCGAGGCCGGCGCGCCGACGATGGTGCGGACCTCGGTGATGAGGCCCGGCGCGGGGGCTTTCAGCGAGATCGGGCCTTGCGGGCCGGGCCGCTGCGGCTGGCCCGGAATCTGCGGCGGCGCAGTGAGGCGCGCCAGCTCCTGGTTGTCAGCGACGATTGTGCCCTCGGTGACCAGGAGGTCGGTGACCCTGGAGCCTTCCTGATCGGCAACGACCACCGCCTCGCGGCGCGGTACGAAGAAGCCGGTCACCCGCACCAGATCGGAGAAGCAGGCATTGGTCGACTTCGTCACGATGACGAGCGCCTCGCTTTGCGTCTCCTTCGGCTCAGGACGCTTGCGATGCTCGAACAGATAATAGCCGATGCCGAGCGCGGCGACGAACAGCACGGTTCCGGCCGGCTTGAGATATTCAGTCAAATTCATCGGCGGATCATCCTGACCTGGCTCACGGCCATCCGCGCGAGGCCCAAACGGAGCGCTTTTCTGACATGAAGCGGCGTCCCGCAAGGCTGCGGGACGCGCTTTGGAAACGAGACCTTACACGACATCACGACTTGTCACTGGCAATGGATTCGTCGTGCTCACTTCGATGCGGTGGTCTTGTTTTCCATGTTGACGACCTGCACGCGCCGGTTGGCCTCCGCCAGCGGCTGGTTCGGGTCCTTGAGCTTGCTCTTGCCGTAGCCGACGGTGACGAGATCGGTCGCGGAAATGCTGTACTTCTCGACCAGGTAGCGCTTGATCGAATCCGCGCGACGCTCCGAGAGGTCCTGGTTGTAGGCTTCGCCGCCGGCGGCGTCGGTGTGGCCGGCAACCACGAAGGTCGAGCCCTTCAGGTCCGGGCTAGTCAACGCGCGGCCGAGCGCCTGCACCGAGGGCAGCGACTTGGCGCTGATATTGGCGGAGTTGTAGTCGAACGTGATCTCGAGATCGATGTTCGGCTTGTCCTTGGCCGCGGAGGCGATTTCCTCGCGCTCGATGGACGACAGCGACCGCGTCGAGCGGCCGCGCACCGACTGCAGCAGCTTGGTCTCCGCGGCGTTCGGTGCGGTTTCGGTCTGCGGACCGATCGAGAGGCCGCGGGTCAGGGGCTTCTTCGGCGCCGGCGCCAGCGCGCGGACGATCTCGTCCTCGGTGACGTTCTTGCTGTTGCCGTCATCGCCCGCATATGTGGCCGAGGTCGGCAGCGACAGCGCGGCGCCGACGGTGATGATGGACAGAATCGCGGTAAGCCAATTTGCAGCCGATCTCATTCCCAGTCCCTCCTGCGCAGCCAGCTCACGTGCTCTCAAAATTCAAGCAACACGCCCCCGAAAAGGCCTGTTGCGGCATCCGCCCATTGGTCTTCCCAGGGCTGTTCAAGGTTCGAGCCTTGGACGGGGGCCCAACTCAAAAAAATACTAGCGCACTCCGTAGCTTGCGAATTCCTGAACGATGTTCGGATCCATCGCCTTGGCATTGGCGATGTCCAGCGCCCCCTCCTGGGTCGAGCCGTTGCGTTGCTTGGCGAGGCCGCGTCCGTAGAGCGAGGAGGTCAGGCGTGGGTTGATCTTCAGGGCCGCGTCGAAATCGGCGATCGCATTCTTCACCGCGCCCGACTTCAGATTGACGAGCCCGCGGCTGTCCAGCGCATCGACGAAGTTCGGCCGCAGCCGCAGCGCCTCGTTGCAATCCTTCAGCGCGGCCTGGAGGTCGCCGACCACGGTGCGGGTCCAGCAGCGGTTGTTGAGGGCCTCGACGTCCTTCGAATTGATCCGGAGGGTGTCGTCGAAATCCTTGATGGCGAGGCTGTAGGCGCCCTTGCTGGCATAGACCTGGCCGCGGCGGTACAGCGCGTTCACGTCGTCAGGGTTGGCGGCAATCTTGGCGGTCAGGCTCTTGATCGTGGGATCGTCAGCCAGGGCGGCAGCGCTCGGCCCACCGTCCGTGCTCGGCGCGGGAGCGGGATCAACCGGCTTCACCGGCGGTGGCGGCGGGGGCAGGGCGGCCTCGATCTGCGGCCTCGGCGTGGGAGCAGGCGCGGGCGCCGGTGCCGCGACTGGAGCCGCAGGTGGCGGAGGCGCAGGAGCGGGAGCTGCAGCCGCGCTGTCGGCCGGCTTCGGCGGCGGCGGTGGTGTCGGCGGTGCGGGAGGGGCGGGCGGCGGGTTGTTGGCGACGACAGCCGGCGCGGCGGGAGGCGCGGGCGGCGGCGTTGCCGGACGCGATCCGCCGGCGCCCGGAATGAAGGAGAAATCTTCGGCCAATGACGAGGAAATCCACGGCACCTGCTCGCCGCGCGAGGCGCGGGTGACGCCCATCTTGGTGCGGTTCAGCGTCTCCTCGGCCATCAGGTCGGGAACGCGGATTTCCTTCAGCAGCTCCTGGACGAACAGGCTGCGGTCGCCGCCGGCGTCCGAGACCACCGAGGCCAGTGCCGCCGAGTACATCACCAGCGTGCCGTTCGGGGCGATCACCGGGGTCAGGCCCGCTGAGAAGCTGCGGAACCGGCGCTCGAACGGGTTGCGCCTGGACGCATCGACCAGCGCGATCTTGACGCCGGCGCCGCGGGTGTTGAGCTCGCCGAGGACCGTCTCGAGGCTGAAGCCATCGCGGCGCACGTCGGACTCGGTCCAGATCTGCGCATCCACCGGCAGCAAATAGCTCTGGCGGGCGGACTGGATGCCGAAACCCGAGAAGAACACCAGCGCGACCGAGCCCGGCTTGATTTTGCCGTAGAGCTTATCGAAGGCACGGCGCATGGCGTCGCCGGTCAGATTCTCGCCGAGCTCGACCGAAAAGCCGTCGCGCTTGAGCTCGTCGGCGACGGCGCGCGCATCGTTGATCGGTTCCTTCAGCGGGGCATCCGCATCCGGATATTTGGCGTTGCCGATGACCAGCGCAAAACGGTCGCCGGCCGCAAGCGAGGGGGCCGTCGGGACGAGCGAGATCAGCAAGGGCAGAAGAAAAAAGAAGCGAATTTTCATAATCAGCGCGGTCCAGCCAAAAGGCGCCGTTCCAGCTTGCGCCGCGGCGACCTTAACTTACGCTTACCTCATTATCAAACCGGGGACGGAGGGCGTCAACCGCTTGGAGATACGGCCTTATCCCGATGATGGACCGCAGCGGATGGGCATGCCGCGAGAGGAATGGATGGGGTTGTCATGACGGTCCTCGGTACCTCGATGCTGTCGGCGGACCTTAGCGCAGCCAGGGCGGGTGAAGACGTGATCGATCTCACATTGCAGCCTCGCCTCCGGGTTTGACCTTTCCTGCCGGTGGTGGCTTGGTGTGCGCGATCGTCCAAGATCCAACTCTAAAAAAAGCGAGCCCATGGGAAACGTCTACGAGATCTACGCCCTGCGCTATGCGACGATGTCGCCGCGCACCCCCCACATGAACTTCCTCGTGCCCGACCCGCATGACAGCGCGGCGCAGGACCTCGATTATTTCGTCTGGCTGATTCGGGGGCACAGCCGCGACATTCTGGTCGATACCGGCTTCAACGCCGAGGAGGCGAGCGCGCGAGCGCGCAAGCTCACGCTCAATCCCGTCGATGCGCTGGAGCGTTTCGGCGTTGCGGCGTCAGCCATTCGTGACGTCATCGTGACGCATCTGCATTACGACCACGCCGGCAATCTCGACCGCTTTCCCAATGCGCGCTTCCATCTGCAGGAGCGCGAGATGGCCTACGCGACCGGGCGCTGCATGTGCAACGGCCTGCTGCGCCACCCCTTCTCGGTCGAGCATGTCACGCTGATGGTGCGCCACGTCTATGGCGAGCGCGTCACCTTCTATTCCGGCGACGGCGAGGTTGCTCCCGGCGTGACCGTGCACCGCGTCGGCGGCCATTCCGATGGCTTGCAGGTGGTGAAGGTCGAGACCGCGCGCGGCTCCGTGGTGCTGGCCTCCGATGCCGCGCATTACTACGCCAATCTGCAGCGCCGGAGCCCGTTCCCGATCGTCTACAATGTCGGCGACATGGCGCAAGGCTGGGACACGATCGAGCGTCTCGCGGGTCATCCCGACAGGTTCATCCCCGGCCACGATCCGATCGTGACCGAGATCTATCCGCGCGCCAGCGATGAGGTCGATGCCTGGGCGCTGCATTTGCCGCCGACGCGGTCGTTCGCGACGTGACGATATCGTCACTTTGGAGACAAAGGTGGTCACCCGCCTTCCCGGCCTCACGCCGACCCCGCGCCGTCGCGGCCGTGCCTGACCTGGTCCGTCCCTCGTGGTGACGGCGGCGAAGTAGGTTTCGGCAAGTGAGGATAGCGACTTTCGTCGCTCGGGACGATGTAAAGCATCGGCCCGGGGATGCGCGATCGTGCACGCCGATTGACGTATTCATTTGTCATTTCTAGGTTGTGCCTGACATTCACAACGGTGTTCGGCGTGCTTTCAAAACTCAAAAACCTTGCTGCCGACGCCATGAAAGGCGCCAGCGGGCATTTCTCGAAAGCTTCCAGGGCAATTGCCGACTTGGCCGCGAGTCTCGCCGGCCGCGCCGCGGCCGCCGCTGATCTAGGCCGCATTCTCGATATCATCGAAATGGTCCCTGGCGTCAGTTTCGAGAAGCCTGAGCCTAATGCCGATTATCTCAGTACGCTGCTGGTTGCGGTGCAGATGGGCGAGCTTACGCTGGCCGTGCACTACCGCCAACAAACCGAAGCTGGCGTCGTGCGCCTGCATCCCGTCACAACGGCTGAGGCCAATGCACTGACCGGTTCGGACGACAAATTTTCCTCGATGATCCTGATCGACGGTGAGAACGACAAGCCTGCCATCCAGATGCTGATGAATACCGAGCATCTGGCAGAAAATTATCGGTACGTCACCGCCGACACTCTGGTCAACGCATTGGCTTTCCCGATCGAGAATGTCAAAGGCGGTTTCATCATTGCCAGGCCGTTTCGTTCAATCGCGCGACCGATCGCAGGATGGCTGCTCAACATCATTTTCGACCAGGGTGAGAAGCTACATCGCCGTTTCCGTGGCAACCGCGCCGAAGGTCGGCCCCAATCACCGTCGCTATCAGCGGAGGAGGCAGCCGGCGCGGCGAGTGTCTCGATCACGCCGGAAGACAGTGACGTCCAGGCTCGGGTCTCCGATCGAGCCATCGACGACCAGCCGCGGAATGATGGCGTGAATTGACTGAACAGCGTCGAGGGCCGCGCGCTCTGTGGTCTCGTCTCATCGCCACACGCTTCCCCTGGGATGTGCATCGGGCGCGTGAGTGCGCCCAGGCGTGCCGGGTCCCAGTGCTCTACATCGAAGCGGCCCATCGGCTCGCGGATCTGGATCGTTTTGCGGCGCTGTGTCCGCAACTGGTCACGGCCAAGGCCGTCGGCTCGGGGCATTTCCTGTCGCTGGAGGTGCCGGAGCAGATCAACCCGATGATCGATCGGTTTATCGCGCTCTACGTGCGAAGACACGGGTAAGCGTAATCGCTGCCGGGCAGTGCGGCGATCGACCGCCTCACTCACGCCGTGGCATCACGATAGCCAACGCACCAGGCGACAGAGCAGATCGTTCACCGCGTCCGCTTCGAGAGTAGAGCAGACCTGGCCTGTCTCGAATGCCCCGAAGCTGCCAATGCTCCGCATTGTGAAATTGCCGATCAAGGCTCAAATTGATGTAGGCTGAACGGCGCGAAGCGACGTGATACTTGTTCTGCCCCCGCTGACTGTGGAAGCGACATGCGGAGATCGTTGGCGCCCACTATCGTATTGGCTGCAATAGGATTGCTTGCGGGCGGCATCTATCGTTACATTGTCGACGACCCGAGCGAAGCTACGCTTGCAAACTACCTCCGCAGCGGCCTGCATGGGATGGGTGTCGCACTCGCGGCTTGGGCGGTTCACCTCCATTTCACCTCGCGCAGCAGCGCGTGGGTGACGAAATGGCTCGTCGGCGAACTGCTCGTCAAATCTGTCGTCATGGCCATCGTGGTCGCGGCGGCTGCGATTGGGCTGCAAGCCGCACTCTATGGACACCGGATTGACGCCGCGTGGCTCGCGGCGGGCCTGCCTCGCATCGTCGGCGTCGCTTTCTTGATGTCAATGCTGATCAGCTCGGCCTACGAATTGATACGGCTTATCGGCGGCCGTGTTCTTCTCAGCGTCGTTCTCGGCCGATACCGGCGTCCGACGCGTGAAGAGCGCGCGCTATTGTTTCTCGATCTTGTAGGCTCGACATCACTCGCCGAGTCGATGGGCGAGTTGCGAATACAGGAGCTTCTCACCCGCGTCTTTTTCGACATTGACGAAGTCATCCTCGCTCATGGCGGCGAGGTGCACGCCTACGTCGGGGACGAGGTTATCGTTACATGGCGGGTGACTGCCAATCTGTCGGCGCGGCGCTGTATCGGTTGCTTCTTCGCCATCCAGGACAGGATTGTCGACCACGCCGCTTTCTATGTTCGCGAATTCGGCATAGTGCCACGCTTTCGCGGAGGAATGCACGCCGGCTTGGTGGCGATCAGCGAATGCGGCGATTCACGCCGACAGATTGCCTATTTTGGCGATACCGTGAACGTCGCGGCGCGGTTGCAGGAGCATTGCAAGGAGATCGATCGACCCCTGCTCGTTTCAGCCGACCTGTTGCGCTTGGCGAACCCTACCGCCGACCTTGTGGTCGAACCATTGGGGCCAACGCGGTTGCGCGGACGCCGCGCGCCAATCGACGTGCTCGCCGTCGAGCGCCGTCCGTTGACCGACGCGTGAGCCTTCTTGCTCAGTAGCAATACGAAAGATTGAGGTGAACTCTAGGTCTTCGGCTGCCTGATGAAGCCAAAGTAAAGGCAGACCAAGAAGAGAATGAAATGGACGACGGAACGGCCGCCGCTGACCAGCGGTGTCTCGACGAAGTCTGTTCCCAACAGAGGCACAGAAACTTCGGCGACAAAGAGATAGAACAAGCTGCCTGATGATACAAAGAACGCGCCTGCCAAGAATTTGCGAAATTCCCTGTTTCGCCACGCGAAAAAGAGGCTTCCGACGGCCATGATGAGGCCTGCGGCGACGTAGAGGACAATGATCATGTTTTCCTCACGGGATCAGGCGCGGTCCACAAAACTTAGTTGGTCGCCAAATTCAGAAGCGCCAGATGCTCTGCCCAGTGGTTACATGTAGGTCGTTCCCCGGCGACCGGTCGGCATCTGCTGCACTGCGCAAGTCCGGAGTTGGCCCATCATGCCGCTATCCGGTCAGCACGGCCCTACAAATGACGCCCCGACGAACTCAGAAGGAGAGAAGGATGCTAGAAAAAGCGAAGGTCGCCGCCCGTCTTCCAGCCAAGGATTTAGATCGGGCGCGGGCGTTCTATTCCGAGAAACTCGGGCTCGACCCGGTCGAACAGCGCGAAGGTGGTCTGCGCTACGTCTGCGCAAGCGGAGAGTTTGCAATATTCATCTCGGCCGGAGTGCAATCCGGCACGCACACGCAGATGGGCTGGGAAGTCGAGGACATCGAATCGACGGTGCGGGAACTTCGTGCAAGGGGAGTAAAGTTCGAGGAATACGACTTGCCCGGCCTGAAGACCGTTGACGGGATCGCCGAGATAGCTGGGAATTACGCAAGCAAGGGCATCGGTGAGAGAGGCGCATGGTTCCGCGACAGCGAAGGCAACCTTCTTGGAATTGGGCAGCCTATTCGAGCTTGACAGGCAGGAGTGCGTCGAAACGAATAGCTAATCTGGCCAGATGTTCGCCTCCTGGCCAATTCTGACCTTCGATCAGAGTGCAGCGAGGTCTGCTTTCTGAAGCTGACCCGAACAGCGCGATGCGAGCGGGCCAACGGCTTGCCCAGCGGCCCTCGCCTGGTTCGTTCGTGGCTCCTACTCGATCGTTGCATTCACCGTCATGACCGATCGGCCCGAGCCGTATGGACCCTTTCCTTCACCATAGATGGCGAACGTATCGTTGCCCTTGTAGCCGGATGCCGCGGTATACCTGAACGTCGTGACGTTGACCTGTCTGAGCGTCCCGTGCGCGGGCTTCCGGGACACGCCCGAGCGATGCATCGCTCCCGGAATTCGCATCGGGAAATTGCACGTTTCGCCCGACCTGACCGCGAAGTAGGCCGTCATGTCCACGCCAAACACGGATGGATTGCCGGTGACCCTGCACTCGGAGATGGCGAAGGCCGTGGCCGGCGTCAGGCTCACGACAGCAGCGAGAGCTAATATCCGCATGCGCGTCTCCCGTCGGGATCAAGCGGCAATTGATCTCTAGGGGTCGGGGATGACCATTGATATGAATCAACATATCGTCCGCTAATACGCCTGCTTTGCATCCGCCTCTTCGCTGGTCTGGATCAGATCGAGGCTCTGCTCGGTCTTGCCGAGCAGAGCTCGTAGATGGGTTGAGCCCTTGCGAAACCCATCGATCCATCCGCGATGACGCATGATGGGTTTCGCAAGGGCTCAACCGATCCTACGCGCCGAGACGGGCGGCGGACGCGATGTCAACGAGCACCGGCAGGATCCGGGCAAGCAACGATGTCGCGAGGAGATTTTCGAGCCGCCAGCTCCGGAGGAGAGAATACTGCGAGGTATCCTCCGTCCCCTGCGAGCTTATAAGTGGCGATCTCGCGATAGTCGAGGGCGGCCAACTCGCAGCGCAAGAGCTCAATTGGCGTGCCATGCTTCGAGGTCGGAAGCTCAAGATCGACAATTCCGACCCGCGCACCTTGCTTCAAGGCGGGCGCGAGATTGTAGAGGAAGGCATACGGTTGGGTTATCTCGTGATACATATGCACAAGGATTGCGGCGTCCAGCGAGGAAGCGGGCAGACGCGGGTCGTGTGGTTCGCCGAGCGCGAATTGCACGTTCGTCAACTTCAGAAGTCTTGTTCGCCTGGCGAGTTCGACGAGGTAATCCCGCGTGACGTCCTGGGCAACGACAGAGCCGGCGGGGCCGACGAGGTGCGAGAGCCTGACCGTGTGGTAGCCGCTGCCTGCTCCAATGTCGCCGACTGTCATACCTGGCTTCAGTTCAAGAACGCGCGCGATTTGACCGGCCTCATTGAGGGCGTCGCGGCGCTCTTCGGCGGAGCGGCGCGGGCTGACGATCCGCGCGACAGGACGCTGGGGTGAGGGAAACTCGTTTGCAGCGACTCCAGGGGGAGCCAGATGACCTATGTCAGCGGCGTGTGCGCGAGTCGCGGCAAACGCCACAAGTAGCATCGCAATATACGTTGCTGCCGTCACGGTCCTACCTAGCTTTCTCAACCGGACTCCCAAAAAGCTGACGTCTGCGCCCTATGGGTGGGCGCCCTAATACGCCTGCTTCGCATCCGCCTCTTCGCTGGTCTGGATCAGATCGAGGCTCTGCTCGATCTTGCCAAGCAGGGCCGAGAGCTGCTTGCGCTCCTGCGCGGAGAGGCAGGCGAGGATCTCGTCCTCCCGCCGCAGCAATTGCGGGAACAGCTCCTCGTAGAGCGCGCGGCCCTTTTTCGTCAGTTGCAGGCGGAATTCGCGGCGGTCGGCTTCGTTCTCGACCCGCTCGATCAGGCCGTCGCTGAGCAGCGTCGTCACCGCGCGGCTGATGGTGGATTTGTGAGTGCGGGTGCATTGCGAAATGTATTGCGCGCTGCAGGCATCATTGCGGAAGCCGAGCGTGGCGATGACGCGCCAGGCCGGAATGTCGAGGCCGTGGCGCTCCTGATACTCGACCGACAGCGCGGAACTGACTTCCGCCGCGAGCCGGTTGAGGCGGAACGGCACGAACTTGAACAGATCGAGCCGCGGCTTTGGCTGCGCCGAAGCCTCGTCGGCCGCGCGCGCTTTGAGCGCGATGTCGCTGGATGTCCTCGCCAAGGAGAGCGCCTCCGAATTCCAGTTGACGGCCGGCCGGCTCCGGTCCAGAATAGTTGCACGTGAGACTATCTAGCAGATCGATCCTGTCCTGACCAGAGCCGAGGTTCGTGTATGGCGCCGGCCAATACCCCTCACGCCAACACCCTGAACGCCAAGACCGCTCAAGCCAAGACCCAGTTCGGCTACCGCCGTCACCCCGATCAGGACCGCCCCGGCTCGAGCCCCGCGGCGCATCCGATCGTGATCGTCGGCGCGGGCCCGGTCGGGTTGTCGCTGGGGATCGACCTTGCCCAGCGCGGTCAGCGCGTCGTGCTGCTTGATGATGCCGACCGCATCGGCGAAGGCTCGCGCGCTATCTGCTTCTCGAAACGCTCGCTGGAATATTGGGACCGGCTCGGCGTCGGCGACCGCATGGTCGAGAAGGGCGTGGTGTGGAGTGTCGGCCGCATCTTCCATGGCGAGTCGCAGCTCTACCAGTTCAACCTCCTGCCCGAAGACGGTCACAAGCGGCCGGCCTTTATCAATCTCCAGCAATATTACGCCGAGGCCTATCTGGTCGATCGCATCAACGAGCTGCCGGAGATCGACCTGCGCTGGCGCAACAAGGTGACAGCGCTCGAGCAGCGCAACGATTCCGCGCTTTTGACGATCGAGACGCCCGAGGGCGCCTACCGCCTGAATGCGCAATATGTCGTAGCCTGCGACGGTGCGCGCTCCTCGCTGCGGCAGATGGTCGGGGCGGAATTCGCCGGCCAGGTGTTCGAGGATCAGTTCCTGATCGCAGACGTCAAGATGACCGCGGAATTTCCGACCGAGCGCTGGTTCTGGTTCGATCCGCCGTTCCATGCCGGGCGTTCGGCGCTGCTCCACCGGCAGCCCGACGATGTCTGGCGTATCGATCTCCAGCTCAATCGCTATGCCGATCCGGTCCTCGAGAAGAAGCCGGAGAACGTGCGGCCGCGGATCGCGCGCATGCTCGGCCACGACAAGTTCGAATTCGAGTGGATTTCGCTCTACAAATTCCAATGCCGGCGGATGGACCGCTTCATCCATGGCCGCGTGATCTTCGCCGGCGATTCCGCGCATCAGGTCTCGCCCTTCGGCGCGCGTGGCGCGAACTCGGGACTCGAAGACGCGGAGAATCTGTCCTGGAAGCTCGACCGCGTGCTGCGCGGCAAATCGCCCGCGGGCTTGCTGGAGAGCTATCATCTCGAGCGCAGCATGGCGGCCGACGAGAACATTCGCGAATCCACCCGCTCGACTGACTTCATGGCGCCGAACTCGCATCAGGAGGCGCGGCTGCGCAAGGCGGTGCTGTCACTGGCCAAGGAGACCGAGTTCGGCAAGCGCATGGTCAATGGCGGCAGGCTGTCGGTGCCGTGCAGCTATCACTCGCCGCTGTCTTCGCTCGACGCGGAGACGTGGCGCGGCGGACCTTCGCCCGGCTGTTCGATGCTCGACGCGCCCGTCACAACGCGGGCCGGCGAGCAGATCTATCTCACCGACGCCTTCCGCAGGGGTGGAACGGACTTCACCTTGCTGTCGTTCAGCAATGGCGCGCCGATCGATGCGCCGGAGGGTATCAAGGGTATCCGCATCGGTGCCGACGGCGGATTTGCCGATCCATCGGGCATGGTCGCCAAGCGCTACGGCGCCGAGCCGGGCGCCGCCTATCTGCTGAGGCCCGACGGTTATGTCGCGGCGCGCTTCCGTCATCCGACGCGTTCGGCGATCGCGGCGGCGCTGGCGCGAGCCGAAGGTTTGTATTGAGGTTGGCATGCCGCTCTCCACCAGCTCGAACTTCGCGCGCCCCGACGATGCGTTCCGTGCCATCGTCGAGGCGCATCGCGGCCTGACCGAGGAGCAGAGCGCCGATTTCGACGCGGCGCTGGTTCTGATCCTCGCCAACCATATCGGCGACATCGACGTGCTGCGCGAAGCGATTGGACTCGCCAAGCGCCGCATGATCGACGGCCAGCAGCAACAACAGCAACAACAACAGCAACAACAACAGCAACAACAACAGCAACAACAATAGCCCTGTAAGGACGAATTCATGGCGAAAAACTTCGCATCTACCGGCGATCTCTCCGAGAAGAAGATCACCTTCTCCGAGATCGGCACCGATCTCTATGCCTTCACCGCCGAGGGCGATCCCAACACCGGCGTGATCGTCGGCGACGATGGCTGCCTCGTGTTCGACGCGCAGGCGACGCCGGCCATGGCGAACAAGGTGATCGAGCGGGTCCGCACGGTGACCGACAAGCCGATCAAATATGTCGTGCTGTCGCACTATCACGCCGTTCGCGTGCTCGGGGCCTCCGCCTACAAGGCACAAGGCATCGTCGCCTCGCAGGAGACTCATCGGCTGATTGCGGAGCGCGGCCAGCAGGATTGGGATTCCGAGTACGGCCGCTTTCCGCGCCTGTTCCAGGATGCGCAGAGCATTCCCGGCCTGACCTGGCCGACGCTGACCTTCGAAGGCGAGATGACGATCTATCTCGGCAAGCGCGAGGTGCGCCTGATGCAGCTCGGCGCCGGCCACACCTCGGGCGACATCGTCGGCTGGGTGCCGGATGCGGAGGTGATGTTCTCGGGCGACCTCATCGAATATCACTCGGCCTGTTATTGCGGCGATGCGCATTTGCGCGAATGGCCGATGACGCTGAACGAGATCCGCAACTTCAATCCGAAGGCGATCGCGCCGGGCCGCGGCGATGCGCTGAAGGGCACCGCCACGGTGCGCGAGGCGATCGCGATGACGCGCGACTTCGTCACCTCGCTCTATGGTGCCGCCGAAATCTCGGTCGCCAGGGGCCGCAGCTTAAAGGAATCGATGGCGGCGACGCGCGAGATAATGGATCCGAAATTCTCGAGCTTTGCCATCTACGAGCACTGCCTGCCGTTCAACGTGTCGCGCGCCTACGACGAAGCGTCCGGAATCGACGACCCCGTGATCTGGACCGACAAGCGCGATCAGGAAATGTGGGCCGCCTTGCAAGGAGGAGGATAGTCATGAACATCAATACCTCGCCTGATCAGATCATCCGCAGCTCGGCCCAGGTGACGCCGGGCTACATGTCCGGCTTCGGCAACTCTTTCGAGACCGAGGCGCTGCCGGGCGCGCTGCCGATCGGGCGCAATTCGCCGCAGCGCTGCGCCTACGGACTCTATGCCGAGCAGCTCTCGGGCTCGCCCTTCACCGCGCCGCGCGGCAGCAATGAGCGCTCCTGGCTCTACCGCATCCGCCCCTCCGTGAAGCATTCCGGCCGCTTCGAGAAGGTCGACGCCGGGCTGTGGCGTTCGGCGCCGTGCCATGAATACGACCTGCCGATCGCGCAACTGCGCTGGGATCCGACGCCGCTGCCGAAGGAGGAGGTCACCTTCATTCAGGGCGTGCAGACCATGACGACGGCGGGGGATGTGAATACGCAGGCCGGCATGGCCGCGCATGTCTATCTCATCACCAAGTCGATGGTGGATCAGCATTTCTACGATGCCGACGGCGAGCTGATGTTCGTGCTGCAACAGGGCAATCTGCGCCTCGTCACCGAGTTCGGCCGAATCGATGCAGAGCCCGGCGAGATCGTGGTGATCCCGCGCGGCGTCAAGTTCCGCGTCGAGATTCCGAATGGGCCGGCGCGCGGCTATCTCTGCGAAAATTACGGCGGCGCCTTCACGCTGCCGGAGCGCGGGCCGATCGGCGCCAATTGCCTTGCCAATGCGCGCGACTTCCTGACGCCGGTGGCAAACTACGAGGACAAGGACACGCCGACCGAGCTCTACGTGAAATGGGGTGGCTCGCTGTTCAAGACGGCCCTGCCGCATTCGCCGATCGACGTCGTCGCCTGGCACGGCAATTACGCGCCGTACAAGTATGATCTGCGCACCTTCTCGCCCGTCGGCGCGATCGGCTTCGACCATCCCGATCCCTCGATCTTCACGGTGCTGACCTCGCCCTCGGAGACCGCGGGCACCGCCAATATCGATTTCGTCATCTTCCCGGAGCGCTGGATGGTCGCGGAAAACACCTTCCGTCCGCCCTGGTATCACATGAACATCATGAGCGAGTTCATGGGCCTGATCTACGGCGTCTACGACGCCAAGCCGCAGGGCTTCGTCCCCGGCGGCATCTCCTTGCACAATTGCATGCTGCCGCACGGCCCCGACCGCGACGCCTTCGAGCACGCCAGCAACGGCGAACTGAAGCCGGTGAAGCTGACCGGCACCATGGCCTTCATGTTCGAGACCCGCTACCCGCAGCGCGTCACCGCCCATGCGGCGAAGTCCTCGACGCTGCAGGACGATTACGCCGATTGCTGGAAAGGCCTGGAGAAGCGCTTCGATCCGACAAAGCCGTGATGCCTCTTACCCTCCCCTGGAGGGGGAGGGTCGCTACGCATCCAGCGAAAGCGGAATGCGTAGCGGGGTGGGGTGACAGTCTCTCCGCAAGGAAAACTGCCCGAGTGGAGAGATCACCCATCCCGTCTCATATTTCGCTGCGCTCAATATGAGCCGACCCTCCCCTCCAGGGGAGGGTGACACCCTCACCGCTGCGCCCACGGGAAACCAATGCCCCACCCCAACGACCCCAGCCTCCGCTCCTTCATCGCCGTCGATCCCGGCTCGGACTTCCCGATCCAGAACCTGCCATATGGCGTGTTCTCGACAAACGACGAGCGCGCACCGCGCCTCGGAGTAGCGATTGGCGACTACGTGCTCGATCTCTGGGAGCTTGAGCAAGATGGCGTGATCAGTGCGGGCGATCCCGGCACATTTGCTGTAGGACTAAACGCCCTGATGCATCTGGGTCCAAAGGTTTGGTCGAAAACCCGCGCGCGCATCAGCGAGCTGTTGCGGCACGACAATCCCGAGCTTCGCGATAACGAGCAGTTGCGCTCGCGCGCTTTCGTTCCCATGCGCGATGCCAAACTGCACATGCCCTTCACCGTCTCCGGCTACACCGACTTCTATTCCTCCAAGGAGCACGCCACCAATGTCGGCGTGATGTTCCGCGGCAAGGACAATGCGCTGCAGCCGAACTGGCTGCACATGCCGATCGCCTATAACGGCCGCGCCTCCACCGTGGTCGTCTCCGGCACCAAGGTGAAGCGGCCGCGCGGGCAGCTGAAGCCGCCGAATGTGGAGCTGCCGAGCTTTGCGCCGTGCAAGCGGCTCGATTTCGAGCTGGAGATGGGCGTCGTCATCGGCCAGCCGTCGCCGATGGGCGGCATGCTGAGCGAGCAACAGGCCGAGGAGATGATCTTCGGCTTCGTGTTGCTCAACGACTGGAGCGCGCGCGACATCCAGCAATGGGAGTATGTGCCGCTCGGTCCGTTCCTGGCAAAAGCGTTCGCGACCTCGATCAGCCCCTGGGTGGTGACGCGCGAGGCGCTGGAGCCGTTCCGCTTGAACGGGCCGGAGCAGCAGCCGGTGCCGCTGGATTATCTCAAGCAGACGAGGCCGCAGAACTACGATGTCGCGCTCGACGTCTCCTTGCGCGCCGCCGGTGCCAATGCGCCCGCCAGCATCAGCCGCACCAATTTCAAGTACATGTACTGGTCCTCGGTGCAGCAATTGATGCACCACGCCTCCTCAGGCTGCGCCATGAATGTCGGCGATCTCCTAGGGAGTGGCACCATCTCCGGCCCGGAGAAGAACCAGCGCGGCAGCCTGCTCGAGATCAGCTGGAACGGCACCGAGCCGGTCGAACTGCCCGGCGGCGCCAAGCGCTCGTTCCTGGAAGACGGCGACAGCCTCGTCATGCGTGGCTGGTGCCAGGGCAATGGCTACCGCGTCGGGTTCGGCGAGGTCGAGGGAACGATCGTGGCCGCGGAATAGCCGAAGGCGCCGCCACAACCTCCGTCATTGCGAGCGCAGCGAAGCAATCCAGGAATCCCTCCGCGGAGACAGTCTGGATTGCTTCGCTGCGCTCGCAATGACGGCGTGGATGGAGCCTACCGCCTCTCCGGCGGCACGTCGCGCACCCGCGCACAATGCGCCGCGACGTCCTCCATGCTGTACTTCAAATGCACCCGCTTGTCCGACGGCGCCTGCTTGGCGGTGCATACGCCCGGCCGCCATTCCTGCGCCGGCCTGATCGGGCGCGGGGCGAAGCCGCCGCCGCAGTTCGGGCAGACATTGAACAGCTTGGTCTCGACGCAGTCCGCACAGAACGTGCATTCATAGGAGCAGATCCGCGCATCCGTCGCATCAGGCGGCAGGTCGCAATCGCAATATTCGCAGTTCGGTCGCAGCTGCAGCGCCATGTTGAATCTCCGCAACGAGAGTTGCGATCATCGCAGATCGCCTAGCCAGCGCGAATGCCATAGTTCCCTCGATTTCAGCCGGGCTTGATCTCCTTCAGCGGCAGCTTGGAGCTCTCCTTGAGCCTATCAAGCACGATCGAGGAGCGCACATGCGCCACGCTCTGGTGCGGCATCAGCACGTCGTTGACGAGGTTGGACAGGCCCTTGAGATCGCGCAGCACGGCTTTGAGCACATAGTCGGCATCGCCCGTCAGCGAATACGCCTCCTGGATCTCATCGATCCGGTTCACCAGCGCGCGAAAACGCTTGGAATTGTCCGGCGAGTGGGTCGCCAGTCCCACCTGGATGAAGGCGATCACGCCGAAGCCGAGCGCCTCGCTGGAGAGGTCGGCGTGGTAGCCCGCGATCACCTTCTCCTCCTCCAGCCGCATCCGCCGCCGCGAGCATTGCGAGGCTGACAGGCCCGCGAGCTCGGCGAGCTCCTGGTTGGTGAGGCGGCCATCGTCCTGAAGCGCGCCGAGAATCCTGAGGTCGAAGGCGTCAACAGAAATCATGCGTATTTCATCCATTTCATGCACGGATCGTGCATAGAATAGCCAAAGCCCGTCTCGTTTGCACGCTCATTGCATGACCCATGAAGGATAGTTCCTGTCAGCAGCCATTCGGGAGAACACCATGGGACCGTTTCCGCACGATGCACCGCCGGCCACGATCACTGCCGACAACCCGATGGGCACCGACGGCTTCGAGTTCGTCGAATACGCGCATCCCAATCCGGAAGAGTTGCACGCGCTGTTCAAGCTGATGGGCTATGCGCCCGTCGCGCGCCACAGAACCAAGAAGATCACGGTCTATCGCCAGGGCGACATCAACTATCTCGTCAACGAGGAGCCCGGCACGCACGGCTATGAGTTCGTCGCCGCGCACGGCCCCTGTGCGCCGTCGATGGCGTTTCGCGTCGTCGATGCCAAGGCGGCCTATGACCGTGCCATTGCGCTCGGCGCCGAGCCGGCCGATGTGTCATCGACGCAGAAGACGCTCGACGTGCCCGCGATCAAGGGCATCGGCGGCAGCCTGCTTTATCTCGTCGATCGCTACGGTGCCAAGGGCTCGGCCTATGACGCTGAGTTCGAATGGCTGGGCGCGCGCGATCCCAAGCCGCATGGCGCCGGCCTGTTCTATCTCGACCATCTCACCCACAACGTCCATCGCGGCCGCATGAATGTCTGGGCCGGCTTCTACGAGAAGCTGTTCAACTTCCGCCAGATCCGCTTCTTCGACATCGAGGGCCGCGCCTCCGGCCTGTTCTCGCGCGCGCTGACCAGCCCCGACGGCAAGATCCGCATTCCGATCAACGAGGACGCCGGCGAGTCCGGCCAGATCGAGGAATATCTGCAAACCTATCGCGGCGAAGGCATCCAGCACATCGCCTGCGGCTGCCGCGACATCTACCGCACCATCGAAGGTCTGCGCGAGGCCGGCCTGCCGTTCATGCCGTCGCCGCCCGATACCTATTTCGAGAAGATCGATACGCGCCTGCCCAAGCATGGCGAGGATGTCGCCCGGCTCAAGAAGAACGGCATCCTGATCGACGGCGAGGGCGTGGTCGACGGCGGCCAGACCAAGGTGCTGCTGCAGATCTTCTCGGCCAACGCGATCGGCCCGATCTTCTTCGAGTTCATCCAGCGCAAGGGCGACGACGGTTTTGGCGAGGGCAATTTCAAGGCCCTGTTCGAATCCATCGAGGAGGATCAGATCCGGCGCGGGGTGTTGAAGGTGGGAGACGCGGCGTAGGGCGCGGCCGTCACGCACACTGCTGTAGGGTGGGCAAAGCGAAGCGTGCCCACGTCCTGCCCAATTGATGCGAAGACGTGGGCACGGCGCTTCGCGCCTTTGCCCACCCTACGCGACTGTGGTTATGGATCCCGGGCTCGCGCTCGCGCGCCCCGGATGACCGCGGAAATTACTTCAGCGCCTGCCACGCCTTCATCACCGCCCCGATCTCCGCCGCCTCCGGCTCGCGCGCGGCCGAGGGCGTGCGCGAGAACCGTGGCGCAGGTGCCGGCTGCTTCACGCCGTGACGCTCGATGAAGACGTTGCGGGCGACCATGTGCGGATGCTGTGTCGCCTCAGACATGGTCAGCACCGGCGCGAAGCAGATGTCGGTGCCTTCCATGATCTTGCACCAGTCCTCGCGCGTCTTGCTCTTGAACACGGCCTTCAGCTTCTCCTTCAGCGCCGGCCAGGCCTTGCGATCCATCTGCGCGTCGAAATCGGCGTCCGTCAGGCCCGCATGCTCGCGCAGCAACGCGTAGAATTGCGGCTCGATCGAGCCGATCGAGACGAAGTGCCCGCAGGCGCATTCGTAGACGCCGTAGAAATGTGCGCCGCCGTCGAGGAAGTTCTGGTTGCGCCCTTCGGTCCAGCGTCCCATCGTGGTCATGTCGAAGAAGAACGACATCAGCGAGGCCGCGCCGTCGCACATTGCCGCGTCCACCACCTGGCCCTTGCCCGATTTCTGCGCTTCCAGCAGTGCTGCGAGCACGCCGACGACGAGATAGAGCGCACCGCCGCCGAAATCGCCGACCAAATTGAGCGGCGGCACCGGCGCTTCCTCAGTGCCGATCGCGGCGAGCGCGCCGGTGATGGAAATGTAATTGATGTCGTGGCCGGCGGCGTTGGCGAGCGGGCCCTCCTGGCCCCAGCCGGTCATGCGGCCATAGACCAGCTTCGGGTTGCGTGCGAGCACGACGTCCGGCCCGAGGCCGAGCCGCTCCATCACACCGGGGCGAAAACCCTCGACCAGCGCGTCCGCGCTCGCGAGCAGATCCAATACTTGCGCGATCGCCGCCTTGTCCTTGAGGTCGAGCTCGATCACCTTGCGGCCGCGCCCGGCCACCGACTTCATGCTCTTCTTGGCGCCGACGCGGTCGAGGGTGACGACGTCGGCGCCCATGTCGGCCAGCATCATGCAGGCGAACGGACCGGGCCCAATGCCGGCGAATTCGACGATGCGGAAGCCCGAGAGCGGGCCGGAAGCGCGGACGGAGGAGGTGGAGGCTGGTTTGTCGAGCACGTTGTTGTTTCCTCGGGTCGCGGGCGCATGCCGGCGTCGGCAATTGCCTCTGACGTTTCTTCTGTTGAGCGAGTTAATCGGCCGATTAACTTTTCTCGCCTTCACGCCAGCGAGGCAAGCGGTTTTCATGCCGCACGGCCAAAATAAAGCGGCGCGCACCGAAGTGCGCGCCGCGGAAAATTTGCGTGGAGACGCTAGAGCATGATCCGGAAAAGTGCGTAGCGGTTTTCCGAAAAGATCATGCTCAAACAATAACCTAAAGCGCGATGACAATTTATCCTAATCGCATCGCGCTTTAGCCGAACCGTCAGCGCGCAGCGGCGACCGCGCGTTGTGCCATCACCTTGATCAGATTGGCGCGATACTCCGCCGTGCCGTGGATGTCGGCCAGCAATCCGTTCGCCGAAATCGTCACGCCGTCGATCGCTGACGGCGACCAGTTCGTCTTCAGCGCCGCTTCGATCGCGCCCACCCGCATCACGCCGGTTTGCGAAGCGCCGGTGGCGGCAACGCGAACCTCGCCCGACTTGGTCTGCGCCACGAACACGCCGGTGAGCGCGAAGCGCGAGGCCGGATGCCGCATCTTCTCGTAGCCTGCCTTCGCCGGCACCGGGAATGACACGGCGGTGATGATCTCGCCGTCTTCCAGCGCCGTCGTGAACAGGCCCTGGAAGAAATCATCCGCCGCAATCGACCGCTTGTTGGTCTTCACGGTGGCGCCGAGCGCGAGCAGCGCCGCCGGGAAATCCGCAGCCGGATCGTTGTTGGCGATCGAGCCGCCGATCGTGCCGCGATAACGCACGGCGGGGTCGCCGAGCACCGAGGTGAGATAGGCGATCGCGGGGATCGCCTGCTTCACATCGGCATTCGTCATGATGTCGTAATAGGTCGTCGCCGCCTTGATGGTCAGCGTGTCGCCCGACAGCTCGACGCCCTGCAGCTCCTTGATCCTGCCGAGGTCTATGACGTCGGAGGGACCTGCGAGGCGCTGCTTCATGACCGGCAGCAGCGTCTGACCGCCGGCGAGGAACTTCGACTCGCTGCCTTTTGCGAACAGGCTGGCGGCCTCGTCGACCGAGGAGGCGCGATGATAGGTGGTCTGGTACATCTTCGGTCCTCCCTTAAGCCGCGTGGATCGTGCGCCACACCCTGTCCGGGGTTGCGGGCATTTCCAGGTTGTTCTTGCCGATCGCATCCGTGATCGCGTTGATCACGGCCGCCGATGCGCCGATCGCGCCGGCCTCACCGCAGCCCTTGATGCCCAAGGGATTGCCCGGGCAGAGCGTCGTGGTGTGAGACAGGTTGAACGACGGCACGTCGTCGGCGCGCGGCATGGCGTAGTCCATGAACGAGGCCGTGACCGGCTGGCCGTTGGCATCATAGATCGCATGCTCGAGCAACGCCTGCCCGATGCCCTGCACAAGGCCGCCATGGACCTGGCCCTCGACGATCATCGGGTTGATCAGCCGGCCGAAATCGTCGGCCGCGACGAAGTTGACGAAGGAGGTCTTGCCGGTGCCGGGATCGACCTCGAGCTCGCAGATATAGGCGCCGGCCGGGAAGGTGAAGTTGGTCGGGTCGTAGAAGGCGCTCTCCTTCAGGCCCGGCTCCATCCCATCAGGCAGGTTGTGCGCGGTGTAGGCCGCGAGTGCGACCATCGGCAGGGCGATGGCCTTGTCGGTGCCTGTTACCTTGAACTCGCCGTTCTCGATGACGATGTCGGCCTCCGACGCCTCCAGCGCATGCGCGGCGATCTTCTTGGCCTTGGATTCCATCTTCTCCATCGCCTTCAGGATCGCGGTGAGACCGACGGCCGCCGAGCGCGACCCGTAGGTGCCCATGCCGAACTGCACCTTGTCGGTGTCGCCATGGACGATCGAGACCTGGCTGATCGGCACGCCAAGGCGTTCCGCGACGAGCTGGCAGAAGGTGGTCTCGTGACCCTGGCCGTGGCTGTGCGAGCCGGTGAGGATCTCGATGGTGCCGACAGGGTTGACGCGCACCTCGGCCGATTCCCACAGGCCGACGCCGGCGCCCAGGCTGCCGACCGCCTTCGACGGCGCGATGCCGCAGGCCTCGATGTAGCAGGACACGCCGATGCCGCGCAGCTTGCCGTCGGCTTTCGCCTTGGCCTTGCGGGCAGGGAAGCCGGCATAGTCGATCGCCTTCATCGCCGCATCGAGAGAAGCGTTGAAGTCGCCGGTGTCGTAGGCCATGATGACAGGCGTCTGGTGCGGGAACTGGGTGATGAAGTTGGTCCGGCGCAACTGGGCCGGATCGACGTTCAGCTGCCGCGCCGCCGTCTCCATCAACCGTTCGATCAGATAGCTCGCCTCGGGCCGGCCCGCGCCGCGATAGGCGTCGACCGGCGTGGTGTTGGTATAGACCCCGATCACCTCGGCATGGATCGCCGGGATGTTGTACTGGCCCGACAGCAGCGTCGCGTAGAGATAGGTCGGCACCGACGACGAGAACAGCGACATGTATGCGCCGAAATTGGCGTAGGTCTTCACCTTCAGGCCGATGATCTTGTTGTTGGCGTCAAAGGCCATCTCGGCATGGGTGATGTGATCGCGGCCATGCGCGTCGGTGAGGAAGGCTTCGGTGCGGTCGCCGGTCCACTTGACGGGACGGCCGACTTTCTTCGAGGCCCACAGCGCCACCATCTCCTCGGGATAGATGAAGATCTTGGAGCCGAAGCCGCCGCCGACGTCGGGCGCGATCACGCGCAGCTTGTGCTCGGGGGCGATGTTGTAGAACGCCGAGAGCACGAGACGCGCGACGTGCGGGTTCTGCGACGTCGTATAGAGGGTGAAGTGCTCCTCGGCGGTGTCGTAATCGGCGATCGCCGCGCGCGGCTCCATCGCATTCGGCGCGAGGCGGTTGTTGGTGACGTCGAGCTTCACCACATTGGCGGCTTTCGAGAAGGCGGCATTCACCGCGCCCTCGTCGCCGATCACCCAATCATAGACCTGGTTGCCGGGCGCCTCGGGATGAAGCTGCGGCGCGCCGGGCTTGATGGCGGCGTGCATGTCGGCGACCGCGGGGAGCTCCTCGTAGTCGACCACGACGGCTTCCGCCGCGTCGCGCGCGAGATTCTTGCTGTCGGCGATCACGACTGCGACCGCCTGCCCGACGAAGCGCACCGTCTCCGGCGCCATCGCCGGCCATGCGCCCATCTTCATCGGGCTGCCGTCCTTGGAGGTGATGGCCCAGCCGCAGATCAGGTTGCCGACCTTGTCGTCGACCAGTTGCTGTCCGGTGAGCACGGCGACCACGCCCGGCATCTTCAGCGCCGCGGACGAGTCGATCTTCTTGACCTTGGCGTGCGCGTGCGGGCTGCGGATGAAATAGGCATGGGTCATGCCCGTCAACTTGATGTCGTCGACGTAACGGCCCTTGCCGGTAATGAAACGCTTGTCTTCCTTGCGCACGACGCGTGCGCCGATGCCTTCAACACCCATGTCTGGTCCTCCCGACCGGAAATTTCCTTGATCGCGCCGTCCAACGACGGCTGCGACGGTTGTTCTTGTTTCGAGGCGCGCCGCTTACTCGGCCGCCTGCGAGACCTTCATGCGGCCGGCGGCGTCCAGCACCGCCTTGACGATGTTGTGATAGCCGGTGCAGCGACAGATATTGCCTTCGAGCTCGGTGCGGACGGTCGCCTCGTCGAGCTGTCCACCATGGCGGTGCACGATGTCGATCGCCGACATGATCATGCCCGGCGTGCAATAGCCGCACTGCAGGCCGTGATTGTCGCGGAAGGCGGCCTGCATAGGGTGCAGTTCGTCGCCCTTGGCGATGCCCTCGATCGTGGTGACGTTGGCGCCGTCGGCCTGCCCCGCCAGCATGGTGCAGGATTTCACCGCGCGGCCGTCCATGTGCACGACGCAGGCGCCACATTGGCTCGTGTCGCAGCCGACATGGGTCCCGGTCAGGTTGAGGTGATCGCGCAGGAGCTGGACCAGCAGCGTGCGGTCCTCGACATCGACAGCAACGGCCTTGCCGTTGACCGTCAGTTTGACTGTAGACACTTGAAGTCCTCCCAAAGTTATTTTGATTGGTTCTAATTAGAGACAGCGCAAACGAAACTTTGCAACTGGGTTTTTGCTGAACGCGGTCATGGAAGGGTCATCGTGGTGACGGTCGCCGATCTGCGATTCGGCCACGACGTCTCGTGCCGCCGCCATCACGTGCTGCGACATTGTGGGAGACACACGGAACGTCGCAGCTAGCATCTGCGATGGCGTGCTCGCTGCCGCCGCAATAGGCGCGTGAGCTGGTCGCGCGTGCCGTGGTCATCTCGCCGCTTGCCCTGGACCTAGGCCCGGTCGGGCGTCGTTCCTCCCTTGAATGCCGTGCTCGTTGCGCGAATAGGAGCATGCGCCCCCGCCTTTGTAATCGCGATCTTGGTAGTAGGACGAGACAGCTTAAGCCATTGATTTTGCTTACGGCGATGCAGCGAAGTGCCGCCGTCAAGCCGCGTCGGCCAGGACAGTCCACTCCGTCATTCCGGGGCCCGAGCGGAGCGAGGGAGCCCGGAATCCATCGGGTCGCAGAGTCCGCGGGGAAATGGATTCCGGGTTCGCGCCAACAGGCGCGCCCCGGAATGACATCGCGTGAATGAGAGGTCCGAAAAGCAGGACTACTACTTCCTGGCGATAGATCGCAGCCGCCCGTCCCCCTAGTCGAGCCGTACAGGCAACGGCAACAAGGGTGGAAGCGATGCAGATGAACGACAGTCAGCGGATCCCGGCGTCGAAGGCAAAGGTCTGGGCCGCGCTCAACGATCCCGAAATTCTCAGGCGCTGCATTCCCGGCTGCCAAGCGCTCGAGATGGCGTCGCCGACCGAGATGACGGCGACCGTGGTGCTGAAGGTCGGTCCGGTGAAGGCGACGTTCAGCGGCAAGGTGACGCTGACCGATATCGATGCGCCCAACTTCTATCGCATCGTCGGCGAAGGCGCCGGCGGCGTCGCCGGCTTTGCCAAGGGCGGCGCGAAGGTCAGGCTGGAGGAAGAAGCCCCTGATGTCACCATCCTGCACTACGAGGCCGACGCGCAGATCGGCGGCAAGCTCGCGCAGCTCGGCTCGCGATTGATCGACTCGACGTCGCGAAAACTCGCCGCGAGCTTCTTCGAAAGTTTTGCCGGCGTGGTAGCGCCATCATCGTGATCGATGCGCGATGCCGCCTGAATTCGGAGATGCAATTCCAGGTGCCGTAGGGTGCGCAAAGCGAAGCGTGCCCACGACTCTTCATGATCGAGAGAGGTGGTGGGCACGGCGCGCGAGAAGCGCGCCTTTGCCCACCCTACGGCAGTGAACGCTGCGGCTTCCGCTCGCGGCGCGATGCTGCCTAAGTTCGATGACGCATTTCGAACAGCAAAACAAGGGCAAGACGCAAGGCGCGACAACGAGATGAGCGGCGAAAGCCGCCGATGATTTGCACTACTACCTTCCGCCTATACTAAGCGCGAAACGGCGATGCTGTAATTTCGAACGATGGCTCGCAGGCGAACTGCGCATCACGAGCGCAGTGCGCTCAGGCGCCCAACGAGGCGTGCACAACAACATCGCGGAGGGAATACATGACCTTTGGAACGAAGGGCTTCTTGGCCGGCATCTCCATGATTGCGATGCTCGCCGCCGTTACACCGGGCGTTCGCGCCAACGATTCGGTGCTCAAGGCGCAATCCGATTCGAATCAATGGGCCGTTGCCGGCCACGATTACGGCAACACGCGCTTCAGCCCGCTCAAGCAGATCAACACCGAGAACGCCGGCAAGCTGACCCTCGCTTACTCCTTCTCGCTGGCGTCGCTGCGTTCGAACGAATCCTCGCCGATCGTCATCGGCAACACGCTCTACGTTTCGAGCTCGTGGGGTCCGAAATACGTCTATGCGCTCGATGCCGCGACGGGGCAGCGCAAATGGACTTGGGAGCCCGATATTCCCGAGGACGTGCTGCAATACGCCTGCTGCGACGTGAACAGCCGCGGCGTCTCCTATGCCGACGGCAAGATCTTCGTCGGCCGCCTCGACGGCAAGCTGACCGCGCTCGATGCCGCGACGGGCAAGTCGCTGTGGACGGCAAAGGTGGTCGACTACAAGCAGGGCTCGGTCATCACCTCGCCGCCGCTCGTCGTGCGCGACAAGGTCATCACCGGTTTCGGCGGCGGCGAATACGGCGTGCGCGGCGCGCTGCTGGCCTTCGACATCAACACCGGCAAGCAGGTGTGGCAGACCTACACCGTTCCGTCCCCCGACGAGCCCGGCGGCGATTCCTGGAAGGGCGACTCCGCCCAGCATGGCGGCGGCGCAGCCTGGCTGGTCGGTTCCTACGATCCGAAGACCGACACGGTCTATTGGGGCACCAGCAATCCGGCCCCGTGGAACACGGCGGTGCGTTCGACCGGCGACGGCAATTTCGGCAAGCTGACCAACCTCTACACCGCCTCGACGCTCGCGCTCGATCCCAACACCGGCAAGATCAAGTGGCACATCCAGACCACGCCGGCCGACGCCTGGGACTATGACGGCGTCAACGAAGCCGTGCTCGCGGATCTCAAGATCGGCGGCAGCACCGTTCCGACGCTGATGAAGGCCGACCGCAACGGCTTCTTCTTCGTCGCCAACCGTGAGACCGGTAAGGTGTTGTCGGCGGAGAAATACGTGTTCTCCAACTGGGCCAAGAAGTGGGACGTCGCCACGATGCGCGCGGTCGAGGATCCCGACAAGCGTCCCGGGCCGGGCCATCCCGCCAAGGACATCTGCCCGAACCTGATCGGCGGCAAGAACTGGCAGCCGATGTCGTTCAACCCGCAGACCGGCCTCGTCTACATCCCCTCCAACAACGTCTGCATGGACTGGTCGGTCAGCGACGTCACTTACAAGCGCGGCGTGTTCTATCTCGGCGCCGAATTCCCGACCAAGGAAGGCCCCGGCGGCTTCCTCGGCGAGCTCGTGGCCTGGGATCCGGTCGCGCAGAAGAAGGTCTGGTCGATCAAGGAAGACCTGCCCTTCAACGGCGGCACGCTGACCACCGGCGGCGGCCTCGTGTTTGCCGGCAACATCCATGGCGACTTCCGCGCCATCGATGCGAAGTCCGGCAAGGTGCTGTGGAGCAAGAATCTCGGCTCCGGCATCGGCGCAGGCCCGGTGACCTATCAGGTCGACGGCAAGCAATATGTCGCCATCGTCGTCGGCCGCACCGCTGCGCTGCCTGCGTTCCTGGGCGAGGTAGGAAAGAAGATGACGGCCGCAGCCCCCGAGGGCGGCTCGCTCTTCGTGTTCTCCGTCCAGTGACAACTCGCGCGCGTATCCTCGAGGTGACGGGATACGCGCGCGCTTTCTCCGGACTTTAGCTGCGGCATCGGCCGATGCCTGGTGCCGCCGCGCCTGGCCCAACAAGCTCCGGCGCAACAACGGCAACGCCAAGAGAAACGTCAAGCGAAACGCCAAGGGAGACGAGGATGCGTCCGAATCATTCCGCCACCGGTGCGAGCCGACATCGCGCCATCGCAGCCCTGCTCGCATGCGCCACTGCTGTGCTGATCGTTCCGGCCTCGCAGCTGCAGGCCGACGAGGCGCAGCCGTTCCGTCTCTGCGCCGATCCGACCAACCTGCCATTCTCGAGCGACAGCTCGTCGAAGCCGGGCTTCTACGTCGAGATCGGACAAGCCCTTGCGCAGGCGCTCGGCCGGCCGATCGCCTATGACTGGTACAAATCCTATTTCGGCAAGCGCACGGTGCGGGTCACGCTGCTCGGCAAGCAATGCGACGCCATGATCGGGCTGCCGCGGTCCGCAGATTTCATGGGCCCGGCCGTGATCTTCTCCGACACCTTCGCCAAGGAGGGCTATGCCCTCGTCGCCGCCAAGGAATCTGCGAGGGGCGCGGTGATCGGCGGCATCGACGGCCTCAAGGGCAAGCGCGTCGCCGTGCAGTTCGCCAGCACGCCGCAAAACCTGCTCGCCAGCCGCGACGATATCCAGAAGGTGACGGTGCTGTCGCCCGAGGAGGGCATGCAGGCGCTCGACCAGGGAAGGGCCGACGTCGCCTTCATCTGGGGACCGGTTGCCGGCTGGCTCAACAAGACCAGCTACGACGGCCGCTACCAGATCGAGCTCACCGAGGGCGAGGGCCTGTCATGGGATGCCGCCATCGGCTTTGCCAAGACCTCGACCGAGCTGCGCGACCGCGTCAATGCCGTGCTGCCGCAGCTTCAGGGCAAGATCGGCGAGCTCGCCGTGAAATACGGTTTGCCCGGCGGCGCGCCGGTTCGCTTCGGCGCGGCGCCGACGCCGGTGACGACGGGCACGGGAAGCGGAGCCGTCGCCCAGGTCGCCAATGTCGTGGCGACCGAGACCAAGGGCGATGCGGTCGCGCCGGGCCTTGAGGCCGTCGGTGCGGGCAAGGAGATCTTCAACGGAACCTGCGCGCACTGCCACGGTCCCGATGCGATCCAGAGCGAGCGCAAGATCGATCTGCGGCTGCTGCGTCACCGCTACGGCGACGAGATGCGCGAGAAATATTTGACCACCGTGCAGGAGGGACGGCCGAACAAGGGCATGCCGGCCTGGAAGGAGGTCTACACCGAGGACCAGGTCAACAGCATCTATTCCTTCCTGCTGACGGTCCAGGTCGAATCGAACGATTGAACGGTCTTGACCGAACCCGATCGGGAGGATGTGGTAGCGTTCATCCGGCGCCATCCCGGTGCCGGATTGATGCCGGATGGTTCCGCCTCTTCCGCTACGGCGGCGGATGCCCGTACGGTGCAGCATTCGGCGGTGCAGTCCTGTGAAGGCGCCATGACCAGCTTCCTGATCATCGACGATCATCCGCTGTTTCGCGAGGCCCTCGGTAATGCGGTGCGGCTGGCTCTGCCGGAGGCGCGGATCTTCGAGGCGATGTCGATCGAGGACGCCCTTCACATCCTGACGGCCGAGGAGGGCGAGGGCATCGACCTCGCGCTGCTCGACCTCCTGCTGCCCGATGCGACCGGCTTCTCCGGCTTCCTGCGCTTGCGCGAGGCCCATCCACGCCTGCCCGTCGCCATCGTGTCGAGCGAGGAGGACCAGCGCGTCGTTCGCGAGGCGCTGGAGCTTGGGGCCGCGGGTTTTCTGCCGAAGTCGCTGTCGAAGCGCGAGCTGGCGCAGTCGATCGAGGGCGTGCTGAACGGATCGGTGTCGGTGCCGAAGGATTTCGTGGCAACGTCGCAGCGACGCCGGGCCGAGGCCAGCAAGGCGCTCGAGGTCAAGCTGCGCGAGCTCACGCCGCAACAGCTTCGCGTGCTCGATCTGCTGCGGCGCGGCTATCCGAACCGGCAGATCGGCCAGGAGCTTCAGCTCGCCGAATCCACGGTGAAGGCGCATATCACCGAAATTCTGCGCAAGCTCGGCCTGTTCAGCCGCAACAAGGCGATCATCGAGATCGGCAAGGTGGACCTGCCGGATCCCAAGGCCCGGCCTTATGCGCGGGCCGACCGCGGGCGGCCGCAATGACGCGCAATATCCTGCTTGATTTGGATCAAGCCGGTCTGGTCCGGCTGCGACATTCTCGTTTCGGCGTCGAACCCTTCGATCATCTGGCCAATCAACCGAGAATGGCTCACGCGTGATGCGATTTCTGATCGTCGAAGACCATCCGTTGTTTCGCGAAGCCTTGGAGGGCGCGCTCCAGATGGCGGCGCCGGCGGCCGAGATCCTTCAGGCGACGTCGATCGACGGTGCGCTCGAGCAGGCCGCGGTGGCTGCCGAGCTCGACCTCATCCTGCTCGATCTGTCGATGCCGGGCACCACGGGCCTTTCCGGCATCATCCGCATCCGCAAGGCCTTTCCCAGGATTCCCGTCGTCATCGTGTCCGGGCATCAGGATCCGCAGATCATAGCCGGCGCCTTGTCGCTCGGCGTCTCCGGCTACATCCTGAAATCGTCCTCCAAGCAGGAGCTGGCGCAGTCGATCGGCGAGGTGCTGCGCGGTGCGGTCTGTGTCCCGGCCGCCTATCGCGGGCTCGTCCGCCCGCAACGCGCCGCCGGCCCGGCGCAGGATCTGCTGAAACGCCTGCACGAGCTGACGCCGCAGCAATTGCGCGTGCTCGAAATGCTCAAGCGCGGCCTGCAGAACAAGCAGATCGCCTTCGAGCTGAACATCTCCGAGACCACGGTGAAGGTCCACGTCTCCGACATCCTGCGCAAGCTCAACGTGCTCAGCCGCACCAAGGCCATCGTCGAAATGTCCCGGATCGATTTCGCGACCTTGGCCGGCGAGGGGACTCCGGGGCGGCGCGAGCATGCCCCGCCGGATCAGCAGTGATTTTTATTTGCCGCTTTTTGGCCATGCGGGGCGCGTCACGGCCGGCAGGTAACTCATTGAATGTCAAAGCCATAGCATGCTGTAAGATGCTACCGGTACTGTGCATGGGGTTGTTTTACGACTTGATGTGCGCCGCGCGCTTCAGCTCAGCAGGAACGACAGCAGCGCCCGCATCTCGGCCGGCTTGATCGGCTTCTTCAGCACTTCGAGGCCCTGGAGGCTCGCCTGCTTCGCCGCCTGTTCGGAATAATCGGCGGTGATGATCATGGCGGGGGTGTCGAGCTTCAAATGCTCCCGCACCTCGGTGATGGCCGACAGGCCGCTTTCGCCGTGATCGAGATGGAGGTCCGCGATCACGACATCGGGCGCGCCGCCGAGCTCGCTGAGGCGCACGAGCGCGTCCGCACCCGATCGCGTCGTCGCAACGTCGCAGCCCCATCCCTCCAGCAGCGCGGCCATCGCCTCCGAGCCGTTCGGATCGTTCTCGATCAGCAGGATCTTGGCGCCTTCGAGCCCGCTGTAATCGTAGTGCCGCGCGGCGGGCGCGACCTCCTGCACCTCGTCGGCGACCTCGGCGAGGTCGGCCGGCTCCAGCTCCAGGGTGAAGGTCGATCCCCTGCCGAGCTGTGACGACAGCCGCACCTCGTGCCCGAGCTCGCTGGCGAAGCGTCGGACGATGGAAAGGCCGAGCCCGAAGCCGGCCTGGTCGGCCGCATTGGCATCGCCGCGCTGGAATTCGCGGAAGATCGCCTCCTGCTGCGCCTGCGCGATCCCGGGTCCGGTGTCGGAGACCTGGACGCAGATCTGCCCGCCGCGCGGCCGGCATCCCATCACGACGCCGCCGCTGCGGGTATAGCGAATGGCATTGGCGAGCAGGTTCTGCAGGATCCGCCGCAGCATCATCGCATCCGACATCACCGCGAGCCGAGAGGGGCGGATGCGCAAGGACAGGCCTTGCCGCGCGGCGATCGGCTCGAACTCGTTGCGGAGCTGCTCGAATAGCGGCGCCAGCGCGATCGCGCGCACGTCGGGCTTGAGCGCGCCGGAATCGAGCTTGGCGATCTCCAGCAGCGAGCGCAGCAGGTCCTCCAGCATCACCAGCGAGCGGCTCGCCTGGTCGATCAGCACGCCCGCTTCCTGCGACTCCATCATCTCCGTCAGCGCGGACAGGGTCAGGCGCGCCGCGTTGAGCGGCTGCAACAGATCGTGGGTGACCGAGATCAGCACCGAGGATTTCAGCGAGCTTGCCGCCTCCGCCTGCTGCTTGGCGCGGTAGAGCCCCTCATTGGCGCGCTCGACCGAATGCAGCGCCTCGCGCAATTGGTGCGTCCGGTCGCGAACCTTGTGGTCGAGCGCAATGGCGGTTTCGAACAATGAAAAGGCGTTGAGCTGCTGGTCCATCGAGCGCTCGACGCGCGACATCAGCGCGGCATTGATCTTCCTCAGCTTGGCGGCCTCGCGCCTGAGCTGGTCGACTGCATCGGGGCCCTGCCACATGTCCGTCACGACGGGCGCCTTCCGATCGCGACTCCCGTGAAGGTCTGGTTCACATGCATGGAGCCGAACTGCTCGCCGTAGGTGTGAAAGCCGACCACGCGGTTCTGCCGGTACAGTTCTGACATATCGCGGGCGAGCTGATGCTGCTCGGCATCGAGCCGGCGGAGCAGGCATTCGAAGCCGATATAGAGCGAGACGTCTCCGATCTGGTCGCGGATGTCGGCGAAGGTCTCGCGGGCCGCGCCGACCAGGCTTCGCGAGGTCGCAGCGGTCAGCACCATGCCCTCGTCGATGGCGCAGAAGAAATGCAAGGAGCCGTCCGGCTCGACGCGCTGGATCGAGCGCGCGTAATAGGCGCCGCCGACGCGCACCAGGACCGGATGCGAGGCGAAGGAGAACGGATCGAGCTTGGCGTCCATGATGCCGACCACGCGCGAATATTCCTGCGCAGCCGGCTCTGCGTTCAGCTCCCGGACCATGCGGTTTTCGATGTCGGCCTCGGTCACTACCATCTTCTGCGCCTGCGGCTCGAAATTGTCGCACTTGAAGACGCGGAACGGCAACGAGGTGTTCAGCAGGATCAAGAGGGCGGCATTGCTGTGTGCCTTGCCGTCGAAGAACACGAACGTCTTCTCGAAGCGCAGCCCGTCGCCCGCCGATCCGCCGACGACCGGAATATCGTCCAGCGATGCATAGATCGCGGACATCACCGCTTCTTCGCGGCGACACAGGCCGTCGATCAGGACCAGGCCGAAGGGACTGCCGCGCTCGACCTGCGGCGTGGCCCGCAACAGCTCGTGCCGGAGCTCGCCCCCGATCCTGCGGCCGTCCTCGACGCGGAAGCTGTCGAGGTTGAAGATGGGCCGCACCACCGCGGAGAAGTCGGCGCGGCTGAACGCCAGCGCCACGACGCTGTTCTCGTCCCAGCCGTCAGGAGCAAGCTCGCCCGCGGTGGTACAGCCGCAGACTTGGGTGTCGTCGAATTGGCGGCTGATCTCGGCGATGAAGCGATCGGGGTCGTAGCTGGGGGAGACGAACACGAGGATCAGCGCCAGCCCGTCGGACGGGAGCTGGGCGGCCAGCTCGGCCACGGCGTCATCGACGCTCGCGGCCTTCGACTTGGCCACGGCAACGCCAGACGCACCGCCAAACCGAAAATCGGTTTGCCCCACTCCGTTTCTCCCTGAAGGCTCGGTCTGATGCCAAGTGCCTGATAATTATCGAGAGTAGGGCGTTTTCCGGTGAGCCGCAACACGGCAGCCGCTCCCCGCAAGCCCGGACGGATTTACCACCCCTTGAGGATTCTGCCCTAATTTTCCGCAACGTTCGGAAAGGGCTGCTTCCGGACCGCAGAATCACATGAGCTGGGGGTTGGGAATGTCCGGGCGTACCGCGTCGCCGTCGAAGCGTGCACTATTTCCGACCTTCAAGTTCCGCGCAAAGATCATCCTCGGCTTCGCCGCCGTGCTGGTGATCTCCGCCGGCAGCATGGCGTTTTCCTATTTCGGCTTCGAGCGGGTCGCCGCCGGGGTCGGATCCTACCGCAGCAGCGTGACGGAGGCCGATCTCGCGCGTAACATCGATCGCGAGCTGCTCGCCTATCGTTCGGCCGTCAGATATTTCGTCGTCACCGGCAAGGAAGATGACGCCAAGGCGGCGCTCGATGCCGAGGCCAGCCTGAAGAATGCCATCGACCAGGCCGTCAAGAGCGCCAAGCAGCCGCCGCGGCAGGAAAGCCTCGGCAAGCTCGCCAAGGAGTTTTCCAACTTCTCCGCCACGTTCGGCAAGGTGCTCCAGGCCAAGCGCGACAGCGCGCTGCTGGTGCAGAACCAGCTCCAGCGCCAAGCCAATCTTCTGAAGTACAAGCTCGACGACATCGGCAACAACGCCTCCGACGCCGAAGCGCAGGCGATCGAGTTCGGCACCAAGCAGGTCAACGCCCAATTCCAGACCGCAAGCGCTGCAGCCACCCAGTTCGTGCTGACGTCCGATCAGGCGATCGCGAACAGCGCCCTGGCGCGGCTGAAATTCGTCGAGAACTCGCTGGGCGCGGTCTATTCCATGGACGACAAGATTGTCGCCGGCCTGAAGGAGGCCAAGTCCATCCTCGGCGCCTATCGCGAGGCGCTGGAGAAGCTGATCGCCAACGCCAAGCTGGTCGATGACCTCGTCACGGAGATGGGCGGCTCGGCCGGCGCAATCCAGCAAGGCGCCACCGCCATGAAGGCGGACCTCGTCGCCGAGCAGCAGCGGCTGGATTCGGAGTCGGCGGCGACCATCGGGCAGACTGAGCAGCTGGTGCTGATGCTGGCCGTCGGCGGCACGCTGCTAGGCGCGGTCCTCGCCTTCCTGCTTGGCACCGGCATTTCGCGGCCGATGATCGCGATGTGCAAGGCGATGCGCGAGCTCGCCTCGGGCAATTTCGACGTCGTGCTGCCGGGTCTTGGCCGCAAGGACGAGATCGGCGAGATGGCCAGCGCGGTCGAGGAGTTCAAGATCCAGGCCGTTGCAAAGGCCGAGCGCGACGCCGCCGCCAGCGAAGTGCAGAACCGCGAGCAGGCCGCAAGCCGCCGCGCCGAGCTGATCCGCTTTGCCGACGATTTCGAGAACGCGGTGGGTGCCATCGTCTCCAACGTCTCGGCCTCGGCCGTGCAGCTGGAATCGGCCGCCTCGACGCTGACCCGCACCGCCGAGACCACGCAGAGCCTGTCGAGCCAGGTCGCCGGCGTCTCCGAGCAGGCCTCCTCCAACATGCAGTCGGTCGCGACCGCGACCGAAGAGCTGTCGGCCTCGGTCGAGGAGATCGGCCGCCAGGTGCGCGATTCCAGCCGCATCGCAGAGGCTGCCGTGATGCAGGCCAAGGAAACCGACGGCCGCATCGGCAAGCTCTCGCATGCCGCCCAGCAGATCGGCGAGGTGGTCAAGCTGATCACCGCCATTGCCGAGCAGACCAATCTGCTCGCGCTGAACGCCACCATCGAGGCCGCCCGCGCCGGTGAAGCCGGCCGCGGCTTCGCGGTGGTTGCGAGCGAGGTGAAATCGCTGGCGAGCCAGACCGCGAAGGCGACCGACGAGATCTCCTCGCACATCACGGGCATGCAGGGCGCCACCGCCGAATCGGTTGCCGCGATCAAGGAGATCGGCGCGACGATCGGCCAGATCTCGTCGATCTCGACCTCGATCGCGAGCGCGGTGGAGCAGCAGGGCGCCGCCACCCAGGAGATCGCCCGCAGCGTCCAGACCGTCGCCCAGGGCACCCAGACCGCGGCCACCGATATCGGCGAGGTCAACCGCGGCGCCGCCGAGACCGGCTCGGCCTCCGAAGAGGTGCTGAACTCGGCCAAGACGCTGTCGAGCGAAAGCACCCGCCTTCGCGCCGAGCTCGACCGCTTCATGGCGAACATCAGGGCGGCGTAGTAGAGCGCACCTTAACAAATCCCTACGTCACCTAACCGCCAGTTGCGGCGCCACAAGTTTACCGCAGCTTATCCTTTGCCGGTTACCGTGCACACGAGTCGGGAAGCGGGCTGCTTCCCGGCTGCGCCTGGTTTTCCGCGAATGGAATGGGGTGGGGGAATGTCGGTCACGTCCAAATCGAGCCAATCGAAGTCGCGCCAATCGAAGCTGCCAACGCTGCGTTTTCGCGCAAAAATCATCCTCGGCTTCGTGGCGGTGCTCGCCATCCTCGCCGTCAGCATGGCGTTCGCGTATTTCGGCTTCGAGCGGATCGCAGGCGCTGTGGCCTCCTACCGCACCAGCGTAGCGGAAGCCGATATGGCGCGGACGGTCGATCGCGAGCTGATCGCCTATCAGGGGCTGGCACGGGCCTATACCCTGACCGGCGCGGCCGATGACGAGACCGCAGCCAAGGCCGCTGAAGGAAATCTGAAGAGCGCGATCGCCAAGTCGATGGCCGCCACCACGGGCGCGCCTCGCCGCGAGCAGGTCGGCAAGCTCGAGGCCGAGTTCCAGAGCTTTACGAAAGTCTTCAGCGAGATCATCACGCTGACGCGCGAGAACAACAAGATCGCGGCCGACGAGCTCAACAGTGTCGGTAACAAGATCCGCTTCAAATTCGACGATCTCGCCGACACCGCGGCCCTGGCGGGCCTCAACTCGGTGCAGACCACGGCCAAGGACATCACCTCGCAATATCTGGCGGTCTCGACCTCGGTCAGCGCTTTCGTCGCCAAGCCGGAGCCGAAGACCGCCGACGGCGTGATCGCCCGCATCAAGTTCCTCGAGACGCTGCTGGTCTCCGTCTACGCGAACGACCAGAAGATCACCGATCGCGTCAAGGAGATCGGCGATCTCTTGAAGCAGTACCGCACCTCGTTCGCAAAGCTGACCGAGAACGTGAAGGTCATCGTCAAGCTGAACGGCGAGATGACCAAGACGGCGGCCACCATCCTCAAGCTCTCGGCCGAGCTGCGTTCGGATCTCACCGCGGACCAGCAACGCATCGAGGCGAGCGCCAATGCGACGATCGTAGAGACCCAGCAGCTGATGCTGATGATGGCGCTCGGCGGGCTGGCCATCGGCGTCGTGCTGGCCTTGTGGCTCGGCAACGGCATCTCGCGGCCGATGATCGCGATGTGCAAGGCGATGCGGGAGCTGGCCTCGGGCAATTTCGACGTCGTGCTGCCGGGTCTTGGCCGCAAGGACGAGATCGGCGAGATGGCCAGCGCGGTCGAGGAGTTCAAGATCCAGGCCGTTGCAAAGGCCGAGCGCGATGCCGCCGCCAGCGAAGTGCAGAACCGCGAGCAGGCCGCAAGCCGCCGCGCCGAGCTGATCCGCTTTGCTGACGATTTCGAGAACGCGGTGGGTGCCATCGTCTCCAACGTCTCGGCCTCGGCCGTGCAGCTGGAATCGGCCGCCTCGACGCTGACCCGCACCGCCGAGACCACGCAGAGCCTGTCGAGCCAGGTCGCCGGCGTCTCCGAGCAGGCCTCCTCCAACATGCAGTCGGTCGCGACCGCGACCGAAGAGCTGTCGGCCTCGGTCGAGGAGATCGGCCGCCAGGTGCGCGATTCCAGCCGCATCGCAGAGGCTGCCGTGATGCAGGCCAAGGAGACCGACGGCCGCATCGGCAAGCTCTCGCATGCCGCCCAGCAGATCGGCGAGGTGGTCAAGCTGATCACCGCCATCGCCGAGCAGACCAATCTGCTCGCGCTGAACGCCACCATCGAGGCCGCCCGCGCGGGTGAAGCCGGCCGCGGCTTCGCGGTGGTTGCGAGCGAGGTGAAGTCGCTGGCGAGCCAGACCGCGAAGGCGACCGACGAGATCTCCTCGCACATCACAGGCATGCAGGGCGCCACCGCCGAATCGGTTGCCGCGATCAAGGAGATCGGCGCGACGATCGGCCAGATCTCGTCGATCTCGACCTCGATCGCGAGCGCGGTGGAGCAGCAGGGCGCCGCCACCCAGGAGATCGCCCGCAGCGTCCAGACCGTCGCCCAGGGCACCCAGACCGCGGCCACCGATATCGGCGAGGTCAACCGCGGCGCCGCCGAGACCGGCTCGGCCTCCGAAGAGGTGCTGAACTCGGCCAAGACGCTGTCGAGCGAAAGCACCCGCCTTCGCGCCGAGCTCGACCGCTTCATGGCGAATATCCGCGCGGCGTAGGTTCGCTGCTCCTGTAGCTCGCGGCCCCGAAGGGCCGCGCTATCGCCTTACACTCCGCTGTCCGGAACGACAGCGGAGTGAGTTCATTCCCTTCCGAACGCCCGCTTCAGCTCGACCTTCGCGCGCTCCAGTCGCGTGCGCTGCGTCTTGGGCAGCGTCTTGCCGGCGCGGTTGATGTAGAAGGTCAGCATCGACAGCGCCGAGCGATAGGCGCCAGTCTTGCGTCGCGAGCTGTGCTCGGCCGAGCGCTTCAGCGAGGCCGCAATCCTCTTCGCGCTGGTCAGCTTGAACACCCCTTGCTTGAGGTCGAGCGCATCGCTCTCCTCCGTCACGCGCTGCGACCAGCGCCTTGTGGCGCGTTTGGTGCTCTTGTGCGCGGTCCCGCTCCGCCGGGTGTTTGCCTTGCGTGCCGTCTTGCGCGGCTGCTGTTTCGAGAATGTGTCGTCTTTCTGACCTGAGCCATGCGCCAACTCCTTGCGGGTCCAGCGGAAACGAGCGGTGCTCGCTGGCGTTCCACCGGGAACCCGGCCCCCTCGCAAACGTTGTCGCAGGTGGCAGGCAGAATGCCGCACCCCGATGATCGGATCGACCCCGTCCACGTCATGTGAGCCGGGGCCGCTTCCATTGATCAGACGCAACAATCCGATGGAACTGCAGCAGAGCCCAGCGCTGAACTATGCACCCGTAGTCCCGGCGGCGGCCGTGACCGACCGCATCGTCGAGACCAGCATTCCCTCGCGGCTCGATGCGCTGCCGTGGAGCGGTTTTCACACCCGCGTCGTGCTCGCGCTGGGCATCACCTGGATTCTCGACGGCCTCGAGGTGACGCTTGCGGGTGCGCTCTCCGGTGCGCTGAAGCAAAGCCCATCGATGCAGTTCTCCAATCTCGATCTCGGCATCGCCAACTCCGCCTACCTCGCGGGCGCCGTGCTCGGTGCGCTCGGCTTCGGCTGGCTGACCGACCGTATCGGCCGCAAGAAGCTGTTCTTCATCACGCTGGCGCTCTACCTCTCGGCAACGGCCGCAACCGCGCTGTCGTGGGATGTCGCGAGCTACGCGCTGTTCCGCTTTCTCACCGGCGCCGGCATCGGCGGCGAGTACACAGCGATCAACTCGACGATCCAGGAGCTGGTGCCCGCACGCTATCGCGGTTGGACCGATCTCGTGATCAACGGCAGCTTCTGGATCGGGGCTGCGATGGGCGCGGTCGCCGCCATCGTGCTGCTCGATCCCGCAGTATTCGCTCCCGATCACGGCTGGCGCCTGGCCTATTTGATCGGCGCCGCCCTCGGCCTCGGCGTGCTCTTGATGCGGATGTGGATCCCGGAAAGTCCGCGCTGGCTGATGATTCATGGCCGTCCCGACGAGGCCCATGCCATCGTCGGCGGGATCGAGCGGTCGGTGATCGGGCACGACCAGGATACGAGCGACGGACGCTTCACCAGGATCCGCCTGAAGATGCGCGATCACACGCCGATCGCCGAGGTGGTCCACACCTTGTTTTCGGTCTATCGCCAGCGCGCATTGGTCGGCCTCGTGCTGATGAGCGCGCAGGCGTTCTTCTACAACGCCATCTTCTTCACCTTCGCGCTGGTGCTGACCGATTTCTACGGCATCAAGGCCGACCACGTCGGCTGGTACTTGCTGCCGTTCGCGGCCGGCAATTTCCTCGGGCCGCTGCTGCTCGGCCGCCTGTTCGATACGCTGGGACGCCGCACCATGATCACGTTCACCTACGCCGCGTCGGGCCTGTTGCTGGCGCTTTCTGGCTATCTGTTCTCGATCGGCGTGCTGAGCGCGCAGGGGCAGACCATCGCCTGGATGGTGATCTTCTTCTTCGCATCGCCCGCCGCGAGCGCGGCCTATCTCACCGTCAGCGAGACCTTTCCCCTCGAGGTTCGCGCGCTGGCGATCGCGGTGTTCTATGCGGTCGGCACCGGCATCGGCGGCGTGATAGGGCCGGCGCTGTTCGGCGCGCTGATCGACACGGGATCGCGCACCAGCGTGTTCGCCGGCTATCTGCTGGGGGCCGTCCTGATGATCGCGGCTGCGATCGTGGCGTGGCGCTATGCCGTCGCCGCCGAGCGCAAATCGCTCGAACACATCGCGCGGCCGCTCGCCTTTATGGAGTAGACTGATGAAATCGGAACTTGCGGAAATGGCGTTGGACCAGAAGCTCACCATACCAGATGACGACGAGACGCCGGAAACGGTGCCGGTGCCGCATGCGTTGGTGCCGCATCTCGATGAAATCGCCATTCTGCTCGACATCGATGGCACGCTGCTTGAGCTGATGCCGACGCCGCGGGAGGTGTGGGTGCCGCCGGGCCTGTCGGAAACGCTGAAAGCTTTGACCGAGCGCACCTCTGGGGCGCTGGCGCTTGTCAGCGGCCGCTCGCTCAACGACATCGACCTGATCTTCGCGCCCGACGTGTTCCGCGCCGTCGCCGGCCATGGCGCGGAGATGCGGCTGGCGGTGGACAGTGAAGCGGATGCCCTGCACGCGCCGCCGCTCGACAAGGAGCTGAAGCGGCGCCTCGCCGCCATCGCCAAGCTCAGCCCCGGAATCCTGCTCGAGGACAAGGGCTATTCGCTCGCGCTGCATTACCGCCTGGCGCCGCATGCGGAGAAGGCGATCTACGAATCCGTCTCGCTGATCCGCGCCGATCTGCCCAATGCGCCGATCGAGGTGCTGCCGGGCAAGTTCGTCTGCGAGATCAAGCATTCCGGATTCACCAAGGCGAGCGGCGTGCGCGAGTTGATGAAGCGCGCGCCGTTCAAAGGACGTCGTCCGCTGTTCATCGGTGACGACGTCACCGATGAGACCGTGTTCGCCATCATGCCCGACATGGACGGGCTGGCGTTCTCGGTCGGCCGCCGCGCCATGGGCGTGAATGGCCATTTCGATGCGCCGGCGGATGTGCGTGCGTTCCTTGCGCACCTGCTCGATCCCAGGTGAAACCAAGGCAGCGTCATCTCGCAGACACAAAGGCTCCCATCGCAGCGCCATTGCGCGCTGCGATGCATGCTGCGCAACCGGACCGGAATCGCTGTCTTTGCAACGAAATGACTGGGTTCCGCCCGCGAAACCAGTTCCAACGCGCACGCCCGATTTTGGTTTCAATTGGTTGAAACGATGATGAGGAACCATATTGATGAACGGCAGTTAAATGGGGCGGAATGAACAGGAGGGGACGACCTGTGAACTTGATCGTCGTTTCAAATCGCGTCGCCCGCGGCAAACCCAACGAACCGATGACGGGCGGCCTTGCGGCGGCATTGCTTCCCGTGGTGGAACATTCTGGTGCGATCTGGGTCGGTTCCTCCGGCCGGGTGCGTGATGGCCATCAGAAGGAGCCGTTCGCCGAGATCGAGGCGCTCGGGACAGGCGCGATTGCGACGCTGGATCTGCCGGCGGCCCATTACGGCGGATACTACGAAGGCTTTGCCAATTCGGCGCTGTGGCCGGCGCTGCATTCGCGCAGCGACCTGATCCGCGTCTCGCGCGAGGACTATGTCAGCTATCGCGAGGTCAACGCCTTCATGGCGCGCGCCTTGATGCGTTTCCGCAAAGCCCGGACTGCGTTCTGGGTTCAGGACTATCATTTCCTCGCGCTCGGTGCCGAACTGCGCGAGCTCGGCGTCGATGATCCCATCGGCTTCTTCCTGCATACGCCGTGGCCCGTCACTGCTGTGATGCAGGGCGTGCCCAACCATCGCGAGCTGATCACCGCGATGCTGGCCTATGATCTGCTCGGCTTCCAGACCGAGGAAGATCGGCAGAACTTCCTCGGCTATGTCGGCGGCGAGCTCGGCCTCACCATCGAGGACGGGGTCGTGGTCTCGCAGCATGGGCGCACGCGCTGTGAAGTGTTCCCGATCGGCATCGATGCGGAGAAGTTCGCCGCCTATGCGGCGAAGTCGGCCTCGCATCCGGATGTGTCGCGCCTGCGCCGCAGCCTCAACGGCGAGCGCCTCGCGATCGGCGTCGACCGGCTCGACTATTCCAAGGGTCTCGTCAACCGCATCAGCGCATTCGACCGGCTCTGGACCGAGCAGCCGCAATTTGCTCGCAGCATCTCGCTGCTCCAGATCGCCAATCCCTCGCGCGGCGGCATCGAGGCCTATGGCAATCTCCAGAACGAGGTCGCGCGCCTCGTCACCGACGTCAACGGCCGCCACGGCGAGGTCGACTGGACGCCGATCCGCTATTTGAACAAAGGCTTCAGCCAGGCCGTGCTCGCCGGTCTCTACCGCACCGCGCAGGTCGGTGTGGTGACGCCGCTGCACGACGGCATGAACCTCGTCGCCAAGGAATACGTCGCCGCGCAAAACCCCGCCGATCCCGGCGTGCTGGTGCTGTCGAAGTTCGCCGGCGCCGCCAACGAGCTCGACGCTGCGCTGCTGGTCAATCCGCACGATATCGACGGCATGGCCCGCGCGGTCGCGGTCGCGGCATCCATGCCGCTCACCGAGCGCAAGATGCGCTGGGACGCGATGATGAAGAAGCTGCGCGGCCACACCATCCAGCAATGGTCCGCCGATTTCGTCGCCGAGCTCGAGAAGTGCCGCACCGAGAAGGCCGCCGTGGCGCCGCTCGCGGCCCAGCCGCCGCAGGCGCTGCGCTGGTTGAAGTCGGCGATCTCAGGCGTGCGGTTGATCTAGTTCATCTCCCTCTCCCCGTTCTTACGGGGAGAGAGTTGGGGTGAGGGGCTCTCTCCATACCTGATATCTATCGAGAGACCTGTACCCCCTCACCCGGATTGCATCTACGATGCAATCCGACCTCTCCCCGCAAGCGGGCAGAGGTGAAAAACGACCCCTCAATAGCAATACGACACGCCGTCCAGGATCGCGCATTGCCGCTTGTTCGGCGCGTTCGGATCGTCCAGCGGCACCACGCCCTTGCCCTGACCGACAAACACGCCGGTCCCGACATGCACCGAGCTCTTGTTGCCGATGATCACACTCTGATGCGGCGTCGAGCTGGAGCGCGTTCCGTCCGGCCAGAGGATGGCATCGCCCGAAAGCACCCCGCGCCGGCCGTCGTCGCAGCTGACGTCGACCCCCTGCCAGGTGCAGACCTGTGCCAGGGCCGGCGCGGCAAGGGCGGAGCCGAGGGTCGAAATCAGGCCAAGGGCGGCGATGGTGTTGCGGATGGTCATGGCGTCCCCGGTCGTGTGTGGCGGCTTGCCGTGAATCGTCGCGCCAGAGCCGCCCGCGGTTCAGCCCCGCGGCCGCTCCAGTTACCCGTGGAGCCGGATATTGTGCTGTAAATACAATAAGTTGCGGAAAAATCGCCCGATATCTCCGCGATCCCTTGCAAAATCGTCGGCGCCCCTTCAAGAGAGGGCGCTCCGGAGAGATGGCCGAGTGGCTTAAGGCGCACGCTTGGAAAGCGTGTGTGCGGGAAACCGTACCGTGGGTTCGAATCCCACTCTCTCCGCCACCCGCTCAATCAATCGCGCCGGCTTATTTGCCTTCGGGGCCAGCAATCGTCGCCAAGCGTCCGAGCAGGGCCGCCTCGGCCCCGGAAGTCAGACGGTAGCCTTCCGCCATCTCGACGATGTCGCCGCGGGCGACGCATCCGTCCCACCAGTCCCTCACAAAGCCCTCGGCGTACCCGCGCGTGTTGAAGTCGTAAGGTTCGGTGACAAGGTCGAAAGCGATCATCAGCTCGAAACAAGGCGAGTCGTAGGAGGTGCCGGTCTCGGGACGGCCCAAGAAAGTTTCGAAGGATCTGGCCGTACAAAGGCTCGAATAAAGCCAGAACATCAGCCCATACATGAGGTGCGACCGCTCGTCGTCGTGCAGGGCAAAGAAACCTTTCTCGTCCACGATCTGGCGGGCCAAGCTGCGCAACATTCGCTCGCCGTGCGGCAGACGGTCGCCGACGGCGGCCAAGGCTCGCACCACGATTGGCGATAACGTTCCCCGCTCGACGGTCGCGATCGCAGCGGCCCGATCCTCCTCAGCAGTGTCGTACTCGGACTCCTCGACCAAGCCGCGAATGAAGGTCTCGAAGTCTGGCGCGACGACGACGATACGGTAGTCATCCTCCTGGTCGACGTACACGACCTGCGGCTCGCCCCGCTTTCCGCAGGTCCGGTAGTCCAGCATGATCAGTTCGTGGCCGCCGGCCGGCGTGTCGGCGATTCCGACGCCAATCGGCGGGTAGCCCCATTCCTCGATCATGAACTTGGCGCCAAACTTCCCGGCGAGTGAATATGTGGACGTACGGCCAAGAGCGAAGAGCCCCTCGATAGCCACGTGGTCCTCCGCCCAGCCTGTACGCTCCTTCATTGGATGGCAGTTGCGCTTGACCATTCCGCCATTGTGGCGCCGTGCGAGGTCGACATAGGCCGCCGGCAGGCGGTACCCACCGATTTCATGCTCAATGGAGGCGATCAGCTCGTCGGTCGGCGGAGGCTCGACATAGTTCTCCAGGGAATACGGACAGTCGTCCCAGAAGCCTTCGAAGTCGAAGTCGTCAAAGAGCCGTTTCGTCGCCATCTTCATTCCCTCGTCATGTTACGAGGCGTGTCTAAGCGCCCAGTAGCCAGGACCGTTGATTGCCACCCTTCGGAATGAAAACAGCTTATACGTCAATCAGGATTGACTGACACTTCTCCGGCATTTGCTGCCGCTCATAACGGTCTGGTTGCAGGTTCGAGTCCTGCCGGAGCGGTCGAGGCGCTTAGTTGCTTTCATTGCTGGGCAGCGGCTTCATATTCGTGGGGTCATGCCCTCAGGAGCTTATTCCGTGCCGCAAGCGATCCTATCCGCGCAGAGCCGCCCCCTCCGTTCCCGTGCCGAGTTAGCCTCCATCATCATAAGCGCCTATGAGCGCATCGAGCGGGACCGGCACCGCAATTGCTGGATCTATGTGCGGCCCATGGAAGAAGCGCTGGCCGAGGTTGATGCCCTTGTGCAACGAGCGGAAGAGGGTGAAGTCCTGCCGCTCCTTGGCGTGCCATTCGGCGTCAAGGATAATATTGACGTTGAGGCCATGCCAACGACGGCAGCCTGTCCGTCATTCGAATATATGGCTGCGCAATCGGCCAGATGCGTCGAGAAATTGGCGGCCGCGGGTGCGATCTGTCTTGGCAAAACCAACCTGGATCAGTTCGCAACCGGACTGTCCGGCGCCCGCTCCCCGTATGGCGCCTGTTCCAGTGCGGCGAACGATCTGTATGTCTCCGGCGGTTCGAGCTCCGGCTCGGCTGCTGCCGTAGCATCCGGCCATGTTGCCTTCGCTCTCGGCACAGATACCGGCGGCTCAGGCCGGATTCCCGCAGGTTTCAACGGAATCATCGGGATCAAGCCAACCGTCGGCCTCGTCTCGTCCCGGGGGCTTGTGCCGAACTGTCCGACACTCGATTGTCCCTCGATCTTCTGCAATTCCATTGCCGAGGGTCGAATTCTGCTCGGGTTGATCGAAGGATTCGACGACAGTGATCCCTATAGCCGTCGACGGATTGCCTCGCCCTCCCCATCTCCTCGCAAATTCCGGTTCGGCCAGGTCCCTGTCGATCGTCTCAATTCATTCGGCATGCCTGAATGCGATGACCTTTACAGGCAGGCCTGCACGAGGCTTTCGGGATTGGGAGGTCAATCCAGACAAATTGACTTCGCGCCTTTCGCCGAAGCCGGTGAAATGCTCTTTTCAGGTCCCTGGATTGCCGAACGTCATGCGGCGATCAGCAAGCTCCTGGACATCGATCATGGAGACCTGCTTGACGTCATCCGCAACGTGCTGAGCGCAGCTGCCCGGTTTTCCGCAGCAGATGCGTTCGCTGCGCAACATCGACTTTGGAAGCTGCGACGCCAGATCCAAACGCTTTTCGAGGAGATCGATGTCCTGGTGGTACCGACCGCGCCCCGCCCCTTCACGATCGCGGAGATGATGGAAGATCCCATCACGCTCAACAACCGCCTCGGTTACTACTCCTATTTCGCGAATCTCGTGGACTTGTGCGCGGTGTCAGTTCCCAACGCAACGCTCGGCAACGGCACGCCGATGGGTATCACTTTGCTGGCGCCTGCATGGCGCGACCATGTTGTTCTCGACCTTGCCGAGCGATGGCTGCCCGATCCGAAGGCCGGACTGTTCAATCTAAAAGTATACCCGAACGCCGTTTCCTAGACGACTTCGAGATCGAGCGCGCGCAGATTGAGGATCACAATCAGGCCCCGATGATAGCGGATGACGCCTCTTGCCTGCATGCGGGAAAGCTGCACCGTCACCCATTGGCGGGTTGAGCCGATCAGATTGGCGAGATCACCATGCGTGAACGGGATTCCGATCACGATCTCGCGGCCCTGCTGCGAACCGTAGATCTTCGAGAGGAAAACCAACAGACGATGCAGCCGCTCGGTCACCGAGCGGGTCCCCAGCATTTGCGCCATGGCCGAGTAGCACCGTGCCTTGAAGGCGAGCGCATCCAGCAGTGCGACTGCGATACTTGCCGATTGAAGCGCCAGCGCGCGCAGGGCTGGGCCGGGCAAGAACGTCACTCGGCTTCGTTCCACTGCAACCGAAGACCATACGTGGGCACCAGTACCGAACAGATCGGGGCCGCCGACGAAATTGCCGGCGAACCAGTAGGCCAACGTCACCTCGCGTCCGGAAGGCGCCGCGTAGTAGCTGCGAATACGCCCCTCTTCGATCAGATATATGCCGTTCTGCAGATCGCCCTGACGCCAGACATGCTTGCCTGCCGGCAGGACCTCCTCGCGGCCGATGGCGAGGACACGACGCCGGTCAGCCTCACACAACGGATCCAACAAGCTCGGCAGCGACCCGACCAGAGCATCCGATCCCGCCAGCATGATGCCGGTTGCATTCCTGAGACTTGCCGCTGACATCTGCTCGCTCCCCTGCCGCCGCAGGGGAAAACCATTCAAGAGCCATGCCAAAAATATCGTCAGGCGCCTACGTCTTGATTTCCATCTGCTCGAAGGCCCTGCGGCCTTCCGAGCGGATCAGGTCAAGGCAATCCCGCTTGAGGGCGAGATAGGCGGCCTCCGCGACGATGGCGCTGGAGCGCGGCCGCGGCAGGCTCACCTGAAGATCCCTGAGGATGCGGCCAGGTCCGGCGCTCATGATCAGCACACGGTCAGAGAGAAGGATCGCTTCATCGATGTCGTGTGTGACGAAGACGATTGTTGCATTGATCCGCTCGCGGAGCTCGAGCAGATTGTCCTGCATGACCGCCCGGGTCTGCGCATCCAGCGCTCCGAACGGCTCGTCCATCAGCAGGACACTCGGCTGATTGGCGAGGGCACGGGCAATCGCAACCCGCTGCTGCATGCCTCCGGATAGCGTGTGCGGATATGCCGACGCAAATCTGGTCAGGCCGATCATCTCGATGAGGCCGTCGGCAATCCGCAGCGCCTCCGCTTTCGGCTTGCCGAGCGCGCGGGGCCCGTGCGCGATATTCCGGCGCACCGATTTCCACGGAAACAGATGTGGCTGCTGGAAGACCATTCCGATCTCGGGTCGTGGCTTGCGCATTGCTTCGCCGGCCATGAGCACCTGGCCTCCGAACGGCCGCTCGAGGCCGGCCATTGCATTCAGCAGCGTGGACTTGCCGCAGCCGGATGGACCGACGATCGAGACGAATTCCCCCTGGGCTACTGTCAGGGATACGCGGTCGACCGCGATGACCTGCCCGCTCGGCGCATCGAAGACGATGCTCAAATCCTCGACCCGGATGATCGCCTGACGCGCCGCGGCGGACGGCGGGTACGTATCCACGAGCCTGAGGGGCTGGTCTGGACGAAGCAGGCTCGGGATCATCGCCACCACACAGCACGTTCGGCAAGAATTGCGAAGGAACGGTCGGCGACGAAGGAAAGCAGCCCGAGAGCCGCCAGCCCGCCCATGACCTGACCCGTTTGCATGTTCTGTTGCGCAATTTCGATACGATAAACGATACCGGCGAACGCTCCTGCCAACTCGGCGGCGACCAGCGTGTAGAAGGAGATGCTCACCGCGGTTCGAAGACCGACCGTGATATAGGGCAGCGCGCCAAGAAGGACGATCTCCCACAGCATCTGCGGTTGCGGCGTGCCGAGCATCTGGGCGGCTCGGATAAGTCCGTGGTCGACTTTCTGCACCCCGATGTGGGTCGCGAGCCATACCGTGAAGAACACGCCCCAAACGACCAGGAAAAGCTTGCCTGTTTCCGAGAGGCCAAACCAAAGGATGACGATCGGCACGAAGGCGATGGGAGGAATTGGGCGAAGGATGTGAAATAAGGGCGAAAGCAGGCTGGACACCAGCCGAAACCGGCCGGTCAGGATGCCGAGCACGATTCCGCCCGCGGCCCCGATGGCAAATCCCGCGGCCACGCGCGCGAGGCTCGCCATCAGGTCGGCGAAGAATTGTCCGCTGCGAATCCATTCGAGAACGGCGACGGCGACGGTCGATGGCGGCGGAAACAGCACGGTGTTCACGATGCCGGAGCGCGCAACCAGTTCCCACATGCCTGTGAAGGCGGGCACGGAGAGGACGGCGACCAGTACGCTCAGCCGTTCGGTCGCGCTGCTGCGTCTGCCGACGCTCACGGGCGCGCCTCCAGCGTGACGCGAGCTGGATCGAGCGCCTTCAGCGGCGCCGTCACCAGGACTTTCGTGAAATCGGGCATGCTCGCTCCAGGGGGATGATTGCCGGTCTCGAGCCGCCAGGCGGCATGGGTTTTCAGAGTCGTGAGAATCCTGTCGTCGAGGCGCACATGGTAGACGTAGTCCGTCCAGATCGACGCCAATTCATCGCGTTTCATCCCCGTCGCCGCTGCGATGACGTCGATTGCTTCACCCGGATTCGCCTTGAGCCAGCCCTCGGCTTCGATGAGGGACGCCAGGAACTTGCTGACGATCGCGGGGTTGGCGGCGAGGTAAGACTGCGTCACGACGATATTGAAGGTCTCCGAGTAGAGACCTTTGGTATCAAGCGGGATCGCGCCTTCGCCGAGAGCCTTCTTCGCATTCGCGACGTGCGGCTCCCAGGTGTCGAATGCGTCGATGCTGCCGGCCGCCATGGCAGGGAGCATCTCCTGCGGTCGCAGGTTGACGAGCGTCACGTCCTTCGACGTCAGGCCTGCCGCTTTCAACAGAACCGAGGTGTAGACTTCGCTGCCGGTTCCGGCCGTAAAGGCGATTCGCTTTCCACGCAGATCGGCCTTCGTTTTGATCCCGGCAGAAGCTGCGGTCATCGTCTTGAGATCCGAATATTCCATTCCCGCCACGAAGGCGATGGGCTGTTGCGCCATCGCGGCCGCCGTGACCGGCGCCTCGGCTGTTGTCGCGAAATCCGCCCCTCCCCCAAGCACCGTATCGAGGCACTGCTTCCCGCTGGTGAAATTGGAGACCGAGATGTCGAGCCCCTGCTTGGCGAAAATGCCTTTCGCATGGGCAACGATCGCCAGTCCCGAGATCGGCCCAAGATTCTGGGCGAGCCGCGCCTTCAGCAATTCCTCGGCTGTCGCACGCTCGGACGGCGTAAACAGGAAGGACGCAGATAGCACGAACACGGCGAACCGAAGTGCAGTTGTTGATCGCATGCCAAACCCCTGTGATGCCGGCGACCGGAGGTGATCGACCTTAACGACAGGATCGTCTGAAGATCGAAGACCATGAAGCAATTAATCGACAAGGCCCCGCTGTCCACTTTTTGCGCAAGCAAAACAGCTTCCAACCGCGGTCGGGGCAATAAATTCATCAAGCTGCTCACACCTTGGGCGCAGCACGGCCTGCGGCAACGGCACTCTGCTGGCTTCCGCCAAGTCCTGATCTCGACTCAATCAGAACCGATCGGGCGTTCGGTACCGTTGCGTGCGCGGCGAAACCAGGCCCACGTCTGCCGCGTCACTGCGATGTAGCCCGGGCCCCGATAGACGATCTGATCGGCGACGATCCGGTTCAGTTTCGGCAGCGCATGGAAAGGAATCGAAGGATAGGCATGGTGCTCGACATGATAGGGCATGTTCCATGCGAACCAGCGCACGAACCTGGCGGTATAGGTGGTGCGGGTGTTCTGGAAGGCGCTGCGCGTGCGATCGCAGCCGGTGTGTTCGGCAAGCAGATACGGACGCAGAAACAATTGACCGACGATCACGGGAACGACCCAGACCCACAACAGGATCAAGCTGTGCAACGCGATCGATGCCAGCAACAGCGCGACGTAACCTGCCAGATGGAGACGCGCTTCTGTCACGACAATGTGGCGTTTGCTTTCGGGAATCCAGGGTGACGTGGCGTTGCCGGTCAACGCATGGCGAAGCATCAGCCCCACTCGGAAGGCAACCTGCCGCAAGCCGCTGTACACGATCACCAGTTGCGCGTCCGAGGTCGGGATTGGAACCGACAGCAGTTCCGGATCCCTCTCTGGATCCTGCGTGTACCGATGATGATCCCAGTGGAATAAGCAGTAATATTCGTAAGGCAAGCCGACCGCGAACGAGGAGAGATGACCGAAGGCGAGATTAAGCGCGCGGCTGCGAAACGCCGTCTTGTGGGCGGTCTCGTGGACCACCATGAACAGGAATGCGACAAAGTAGCCCTGGACGACCACCAGCGGCAATGCCCAGACGATTCCGTATCGCGATGAGACCAGCCAGATCAGCGCGCCGACAACGACGATGACGCCGTAGTGGCTGATCGCGCGGATCAGACCCTGCCAATTGGACCGCATCGACAACTCGCGCAGCATGGCCGGAGTCAGCGGCTTCTCTCCGGTGGCAGTGATGGCATTGCTCATGATCGTGGTCGCCTCTTTTTCGGAATCGCACACCGTGCTCGTGCGGACGCTGGAATTAGCCAAGCACAGGCCGACCCTAGGAAGCGCGGCCGCAACGCAGAAGCAATTTATTTCGCCGGCGTTGGCTCGCCCGGCATCCCTGGACTGACACTCTCCTCGCCAGCCTTCGCAAACGACGTTTGCGCAAGGCTGGCGCGCCGAAGCCCGCAGGGCGAAGGTGGACTCGGTGCCGTTTGCTTCGGCTCGGCAAGCCTGCCGGGGGCAAGCTTCTCCTGCGCCCTCCGCCGCCGCTTCACCCCACCAGCTTCCACTTCCCATCCCCGGTCCGCTTCAACGCGGGGTCGCTCACCCGCACGTGCTCGGCGAGGAAATCGATGAACGCGCGCACGCGTGCCGGGAGTGGGGCGGTGTGGCCGACATAGACGGCGTGGATGTCTTCGCGGTCGCCGGGGTTGTAGCCTTGCAGCACCGGCACGAGGCGGCCGGATTCGATATCGGGGCCGATGTGGAAGAGGGCGAGGCGCGCAAGACCGACGCCGCCGAGGCAGAGGCGGCGGGCGGCTTCGCCGTCGCTGGCGCGCGCGACCGGCGGGGGCAGGGCCTCCTCGGCGTGGTCGCCACGCCTGAACGGCCAGCCGCGGATGCTGCGTGGAAAGGTCCAGCCGATGCCGCGGTGGTCGGCGAGATCGGCCGGAATCTTCGGCATGCTGCAGCGGGCGAGATAGTCCGGCGCGCCGACCACGACCATGCGGCTGGTGCCGAGCTTTCGCGCGACCAGCCGCGAGGCGCGCAGCGGACCGACGCGGATGGCGACGTCCGCGCGCTCCTGCATCAGGTCGATCACCGTATCGGTCAGCACGAGATCGAGCGTGACGTCGGGATGCTGCGCCAGAAACCGCGGGATCAAGGGCATCACATGCAGCATGCCGAAGGGGATGTTGCAATTGACCGTAAGGCGGCCGCGCGGCGCCGCGCCCGAGGCCGCCTCGCGCTCGGCCTCCTCCATCTCGGCGAGGATGCGCAACGAGCGCTCGTAGAAGGCCTGACCTTCCTCCGTCAGCGTCAGCCTGCGCGTGGTGCGGTTGACGAGCCGCGCACCGAGGCGCGTCTCCAGACGCGAGATCAGCTTGCTGACGCCCGACGGCGTCAGGCGCAGCTTTCGCGCGGCCGGGGTGAAGCCGCCGAGGTCGACGACACGGACGAAGACCTCCATCTCGGCGGAGCGGTTGGTGTCGAAACGGGTCATGTTGAATTCACGTCACAAATGATTGGATTGCGGACATTCTAATGGTTTGGCGGCAGCGCCGCTATCTGCGTGGCTCGTCTCATCCCTTGGAGCAACGCATGCCTCCTGCCGTCCTCGCGCTCACCGCCGGTGCCTTCGGCATCGGCACCACCGAATTCATCATCATGGGCCTGCTGCTGCAGGTTGCCGCCGACATGCACGTCTCGGTGCCGGTCGCAGGCCTGCTGATATCAGGCTATGCACTCGGCGTGTCCGTGGGGGCGCCAGTCCTCACCCTGGCGACGCGCAAAATGCCGCGGAAAACCGTGCTGCTGGCGCTGATGGCGATCTTCACGCTCGGAAATGCGGCTTGCGCGCTTGCACCCACTTACGAATTGCTGATGGCCGCGCGCGTGCTGACCTCGCTCGCGCACGGCACGTTCTTCGGCGTCGGCTCGGTGGTGGCCACCAGCCTCGTCGCCGAGGACAAGCGTGCGTCTGCGATCGCCACCATGTTCATCGGCCTGACGGTCGCGACGCTCCTGGGCGTGCCCTTCGGTGCCTGGCTCGGCCTGATGCTCGGCTGGCGCGCGGCGTTCTGGGCGGTGACTGTCATCGGCGTGATCGCGTTCGCGGTCGTCGCCGCGCTCGTCCCCGGCCATGTCGGCAATGGCGACAAGCCGATCTCGCTTGCCGAGGAAGTGGCCGTGCTCGGTCGTCCGCAGGTGCTGCTCGGTCTTGCCATGACCGTGTTCGGCTTCGCCGGCCTGTTCGTCGTCTTCACCTATATCCAGCCGATCCTGACGCGCTTCACCGGCTTTTCGGAGGCTGCCGTCTCGCCGATCCTGCTGGTGTTCGGCGTCGGCCTTGGGATCGGCAATATCGCCGGCGGCAAGCTTGCGGACCGCGGCCTCGCACGGGCCCTGACCGGCACGCTCGCCGCGCTTGCGATCGTGCTGCTCGGCCTGGCGGCCGTGCTGTCGATCAAGATCCTGTCCGTCGCGCTGATCCTGCTACTCGGCACCGCCGCCTTCGCGACCGTCGCGCCGCTTCAGCTTCGCGTGCTGGAGGCCGCAGGTCCCAGCGGCCGGACGCTCGCCTCCAGCCTCAACATCGCCGCGTTCAATCTCGGCAACGCACTCGGCGCCTGGGTAGGCGGCGTCACTATCGACCGTGGGCTCGGCCTTTCGGCGCTGCCGCTGGTCGCGGCCGGCATCACCGTCATTGGCCTCGTTCTGGCGCTGTGGAGTCTCCGGCTCGATCCCGCGCCGGCAACCGTCGCGGCGTGCCCGGCGGAATAGGAGAGCGATCATGGAATACCGCAATCTCGGCGCTTCCGGGCTCAAAGTCCCCGTCCTCAGCTTCGGCACCGGCACGTTCGGCGGCCAGGGTCCGTTGTTTTCCGCCTGGGGCCGCAGCGGCACTGATGAAGCCCGCAGGCTGGTCGATATCTGCCTCGATGCCGGCGTCAATCTGTTCGACAGCGCCGATGTCTATTCGAACGGCGCTTCCGAGGAGATCCTCGGTGCCGCGATCAAGGGGCGCCGGGACAAGGTGCTGATCTCGACCAAGATGAGCCTGCCGATGGGCGACGGTCCACTCGATGCCGGCTCGTCGCGGCAGCGGCTGCTTGCCTCGGTCGATGCGGCGCTAGGACGGCTCGGCACTGACCATATCGATCTGCTTCAGCTCCACGCCTTCGACGCGTTCACGCCGATCGAGGAGGTGCTGTCCACGCTCGATATGCTCGTGCGCGCCGGTAAGCTGCGCTATGTCGGCGTCTCGAATTTCGCCGGCTGGCAGCTGATGCAGTCGCTCGCGATCGCGGACCGGCATGGCTGGCCGCGCTATGTCGCGCACCAGGTCTATTACTCGCTGCTCGGGCGCGACTATGAATGGGAGCTGATGCCGCTCGCGCGCGATCAGGGCATCGGCGCTCTGGTCTGGAGCCCGCTGGGCTGGGGCCGGCTCACCGGAAAGATCCGACGCGGCCAGCCGCTGCCGCAAGGAAGCCGCCTGCATGCCACCGCACAGTTCGGTCCGCCCGTGGACGATGCGCGCCTCCACGCCGTCGTTGACGTGCTCGATGCGATTGCTGTGGAGACCGCTCGGACCGTGCCGCAGGTCGCGATTGCCTGGCTGCTGTCGCGTCCCACGGTCTCCTCCGTGATCATCGGGGCGCGCGACGAAGCGCAGCTGCGCGACAATCTCGGCGCCGTCGGCTGGTCGCTGAGCGCGGACCAGATCAAGCGGCTCGATGAGGTCAGCGCTGTGATGCCGCCTTATCCGTACTATCCCTATCGCATCCAGGAGGGCTTTGCGCGGCTCAATCCACCATTGGTGTAGGCGCTCGCTCATAGACGGCTGCGATTGCGACAGAGCGTCGCGACAATGCGCCATGCAGAATCGCGCCTGTACAGGGTCCCGCGTCGTCCCTAACCTCCGCCGCGCAAATTGAGGAGATGCGGCGTGGCGAAGAAGACGGCGACCAAGAAGAAAAGTGTGTTGAAGAAGACGGCGAAGGCTTCGAAGAAGGGCTCCGGCCGCAAGAGCGCCGTGGCCAAGCCGGCCGGAAAGGCCGCTGCCGGCAAATCGGCGAAGCCGCGGCGCCCGAACGGGCCGGCCTGGCAATGGTCGGCGGTCGAGACCGCGGCTGCGATCCGCTCCGGCGCCATCTCCGCGGTCGAGGCGGTCGAAGCGCATCTCGAACGAATGCGCACCGTCAATCCGAAGCTGAATGCGGTCGTCGTCGATCTCTCGGAGGAAGCACTCAAAGCGGCGCACGCGGCCGACAAGCAGCGCGCCAAAGGCGGCGAGCTCGGTCTCCTGCACGGTGTGCCGATTACGATCAAGGAAAATGTCGACTACGAGGGCCGGCCGAATTTCAACGGCGTGCCCGCCAACAAGGACCTCATCGCGCCATCGGATGCGCCCGTGGTGCGCAACCTGAATAAATCAGGCGCGATCGTCATCGGTCTCACCAACACGCCCGAATTCTCCTTCCGCGGCTTCACCGACAATCCCCTGCATGGGCTGACGCTCAATCCCTGGGATCCAGACATCACCTGCGGCGGCTCCTCCGGGGGTGCGGGCTCGGCGGTCGCTGCGGGCATCGGCACCATCGCCCACGGCAACGACATCGGCGGCTCGCTGCGCTGGCCAGCGCATTGCAACGGCGTTGCCACCATCAAGCCGACGCAGGGCCGCATCCCCGCCTTCAACGGAAGCGCAAGGTCGGAGCGGCCGATGCTGGCGCATCTGATGTCGGCGCAGGGGCCGCTCGCGCGCCATGTTGCCGACGTGCGCCTCGCTTTGGAGGTGATGAGCCAGCGCGATCCGCGCGATCCCTGGTGGGTGCCCGCGCCGCTGGTCGGCGAGCGGCCGAAGCGGCCGATCAAGGTTGCACTGGCAAAGATCCCCGAGGACATGGACGTCGATCCCTCTGTCGCCGCGGCGCTGCGCCAGGCTGCCGATCATCTCGAGCGGTCCGGCTACCGCGTCAGCGAGGTCGAGGTGCCCGATATTAACGGGGTCTGGCAGACCTGGTGCGACATCATCACCAACGAGACTGTGATGATGCAGGAGGCCGCCATGCTGAAGGTCACATCCGAGGATTTTCACAAGTCCTGGGGCGGCATGAAGGCCAAGGCCAACGTGCTCGATCTCAAGGGCTGGATGCAGGCGACCGCCGCGCGCAACGGCCACATCCGCGCCTGGCAATTGTTCTTCGAGGAGTATCCGGTGGTGCTGGCGCCGACCACGGTGAAGCCGACGCCGGGCCCGCGCGAGGACACCGTCAGTCCCGAGCGCGTGCGCGAGATCTTCTGGGGCGAGATCCGCTTCATCTCCGCCATCAACGTGCTGGGCCTGCCCGGCGCCGTGGTGCCGGTCGCGCTGCATGACGGCAAGCCGATCGGCGTGCAATTGATTGCCGGCCGCTATCGCGAGGATCTCGCACTCGATGCCGCGGCCGCGATCGAAAAGCGCGTCGGCGTGCTCACGCGCAAGCTCTGGGAGATGATGGGATAGGGCGATAATCCCGCTGCGAGTTTTTGACAACGTACGCTTAACTAGTCCGAACCACGTGGGCAGAACGCTGGTCGATAAGCGCCCACATGCAGCCGCTCCAGACGTCAGGCGTCCATTATCCTCTTCATCGTGGCCCTTTGCATTGACCGTGGCGTCAAACGATTTGAAAAGGCAGCCATCTTGTTCGACAGGCCTGCGACCACCATGGCCTTTCCTTGCAAGAGCGCCCGAATACCGCTTTCGGCGACCGGACGCGGCTTCATGGTGAGGAGGCGCAGCAAGCTTGAAGCGGTTGCGCCGGCTGCCGCATCGAAGCCCGTCGCGGTGTGCCCCGGGCAGAGACTGGTAACGACCACGCCATGCGGGCGGAGTTCGTCATGCAGAGCTTCGCCAAAGGCCAGCACATAAGCCTTGGTTGCCGCATAGGCCGCGTAGCTGGGAACGGCCTGGAAGGCCAGGAGGCTGGCGATAAGAAGGATATGTCCGGATCGCCGCTGAGCCATGTCGCGGCCGAACAGATAGGTCAGCTCTGTGAGCGTGGTGATGTTGAGCTGGATCATATTCGCGGTTTGCTCGATCGGCGTGTCCAAGAAATCGCCGTGCAAGCCGAAACCGGCATTGTTCACCAGGATGTCGATCGTCACCGACCTCGCGTCGAGACTGCTTTTCAGGCGGTTGGCCGCGCCCGGTGCGGCAAGATTGATCGCCTCGACCAGCACATCCACGCCATATTTGCTGCGGAGATCGGAGGCAAGCTTGTCCATGGACTCTCGCCGTCGAGCCGCCAAGACGAGATTGACTTTCTGCCCCGCCAGCAGATCTGCGAATTCAAGACCGAGGCCACTCGACGCGCCCGTGACCAGCGCCCATTTTCCGGCAAAGTCGTCTGTTGCTTCTTTTGACATCGTTCTCTTTCTAATTTGATCAGCGAATGGGCCGTGCGGATTCACTCCGAACACCGGCCTCTCCCGCTCAAGCGGCAGCGGCGTCTCGAACCTGTTCGGCCGCGGCATCCAAAAGCGCTTGAGCCAGATCGGGGTCGTTGACGACGCGAGAGAGCGTCACCGCGCCGACCATCGTCGCGAGAATGCCCATGGCCTTGCCGCGCGAGGCCTCGCCGTCGTTTCCGGCGATGAAGCGGCCGAGCACGTCGAGATGGGCTTTGATTCCCGCTTCGAATTCCGCCTTCACCTCGAGGCCCTGTCGGGCGGCATCTGCGCCGAGCGCCACGATCGGGCAGCCGTCCATCTTCTCTTCGCGATGGTCGCCACTGAGGTAGAACCCGATCACGGCGCCAAGTGGATCGTCAGGATGCGCCGCGGCTGCGTCTGACCATCGGCCGGATGCGCTTTCCAATGCGCGCCTGGACGCCTCCACCGCCAGATCCTCTTTTGAAGCGAACTGCTTGTAGAAGGCGCCCTGAGTCAGCCCGGCACCCTTCATCAGATCCTTGAGGCCGATGCCATCAAAGCCGCGCTCCCTGAAGAGGCGACTGGCCACATTGATCACGTTTTGGCGGTTCTCGGCCGCCTGGGTGCGACTCACTCGCATCGCGGATCTCCAATTGGATTTCGTTCGACTGCTATATCAAATATAGAGTTCGATTGCAATCTATCAATCTGTGCACCCTGATTTTCGTACGTTGCGCGGGGAAAATCGGGGGGTCTGGGATCACGCTTCCGTTATAGGCCAAAAATTGGATTGCGATCGAAATCTAACATGTCTATAGAAGTCATACGACATCTAATTCTCAAAGGAGATGGGTCATGAAAAGGGGTGTTGCAGTGCTCGCCGGTATTCTGGTTCCGGCGGGGGTAGCGACCTTCGTTTCCCTTGCCATTCCCGCCCACGAAGCCTCCGCGGTGATCGATCCAAGGCAGGAACCCCCGATGGTCCGCCTGGTGACAGCCACTCGGGTCAGCGGATCCGAGCGCGGTTTCACCGGGACGGTCGGCGCGCGAGTGGAAAGCAATCTCGGTTTTCGCGTTGCCGGGAAGATCGTCGAACGACTCGTGAATGTCGGTGAGCAAGTCAAATCCGGCCAGCCCTTGATGCGGATCGACGAAACCGACTTGCGCCTCGCGGTCACAGCGAAGCGCAACGCGGTCGCCGCGGCGCGCGCTGTTGTCGTTCAGACCGACGCCGACGAGCGGCGATACGCCAACCTGGTGAACGACGGATGGACTTCAAAGCAGCGCTACGAGCAGGCGAAGGCCGCGTCGGACACCGCCAAGGCGCAGCTTGCCGCGGCCGAAGCCGAGGCAGGCGTCGCCGAGAACCAGGCGACCTATTCCGTTCTGGTCGCGGATGCGGACGGGACGGTCACCCAGACGCTCGGCGAGCCGGGACAAGTGGTTGCCGCCGGCCAAGCGGTCGTTCGACTGGCGCAGTCCGGTCCTCGCGAAGCCGTGGTCGCGCTTCCCGAAACCATGCGGCCGGCGATCGGCTCGCTCGCCGAGGCGAGCCTGTATGGCAGCGATGGGCGCCGCTTTACCGCGCATCTGCGCCAGCTATCGGATTCCGCCGATCCCCAGACCCGCACCTATGAGGCCCGCTACGTGCTCGATGGTGACGCCGCAGCGGCGCCGCTTGGTGCGACCGTCACCATTCGGCTTACAAGCCAGGATCATCAGCCGGAAGCCCAGGTGCCGCTGGGCGCCGTGCTCGATGACGGCAGAACGACGGGCGTTTGGGTCTTCGACAGCGCGACCTCGACCGTGCGCCTGCAGCCCGTCAAGCTGCTTCGTGTGACCAGCGAGACAGCCGTTATCTCGGGATCGAAGTCCGGTGACCAGATTGTTTCTCTCGGCGCTCATCTCCTGCATGAGGGTGCTCGCGTCAGGACTGGCTCGGAAAGCGGGAGCAAGTCGTGAGCTTCAATCTCTCCGCCCTCGCTGTTCGCGAACGGGCCGTCACCCTGTTCTTCATCCTGCTGCTGGCGGCCGCGGGCGCCTACGCCTTCTTCATGCTCGGGCGGGCCGAGGACCCGTCCTTCACCATCAAGACCCTGACGGTCACCACCGTATGGCCGGGCGCGACGGCGCGCGAGATGCAGGACCAGGTCGCCGAACCCCTGGAGAAGCGGATTCAGGAGCTGACCTGGTACGACCGGGTGGAGACGACGACGCGGCCGGGTTATGCCTACATGACGGTGACGCTGAAGGACAGCACGCCGCCGTCCAGCGTGCAGGAGGAGTTCTACCAGGCCCGCAAGAAGCTCGGGGACGAAGCGCGCAAGCTGCCGTCCGGAGTGCTCGGCCCCTTCGTCAACGACGAATATTCGGACGTGAGCTTCGGACTCTACGCACTCAAGGCCAAGGGCATGCCGATGCGCGAGCTCGCAAGGCAAGCCGAGACCATTCGCCAGGATCTCCTGCACGTGCCCGGCGTCAAGAAGATCAACATCCTCGGTGAACGTCCCGAACAGATCTTCGTCGAGTTCTCCTATGCCAAGCTGGCAACTCTCGGTGTGTCGGCAACGGATATCGTTGCCGCCCTGCAGCGACAGAATACGGTGACGCCAGCCGGTTCGATCGATACCAAGGGGCCGCAGGTCTTCATCCGGGTCGACGGCGCTTATGATAGCGTCCAGGCGATCGCCGATACCCCGATCGTCGCTGCCGGGCGGACGCTGAAGCTGTCCGACATTGCTGAGGTCCGCCGCGGATACGAGGATCCACCCACCTACATCATCCGGCACCAGGGCGAGCCTACCATCATGCTCGCGGCGGTGATGCAGGAGGGCTGGAATGGCCTCGCGCTCGGCAAGGCGCTGGAGGAGAGGTCTGCGGCTATCGCTCGGACACTGCCGCTCGGGATGAGCCTCGCCAAGGTCAGCGATCAAGCCGTCAACATCACCTCGGCGGTCGACGAGTTCATGATGAAGTTTGCGATGGCGCTGGGCGTGGTGCTGCTGGTGAGCCTGCTCAGCCTCGGCTGGCGTGTCGGCATCGTCGTTGCGGCTGCCGTGCCCCTGACGCTCGCCGTCGTGTTCCTGATCATGCTGGAGACCGGCCGGTTCTTCGACCGCATCACGCTCGGCGCTTTGATCCTGGCGCTCGGTCTTCTCGTCGACGACGCCATCATCGCGATCGAGGTGATGGTGGTGAAGATGGAAGAAGGCATGGACCGCATCTCGGCGGCGGCCTATGCGTGGAGCCACACCGCGGCGCCGATGCTGTCTGGAACGCTCGTGACAATCGCGGGCTTCCTGCCGGTGGGATTCGCGCGCTCGACCGCCGGCGAATACGCTGGCAACATCTTCTGGGTCGTGGGATTCGCCCTCATCGTCTCCTGGATCGTCGCGGTGATCTTCACGCCCTATCTTGGCGTCAAGATGCTGCCCGCGATCAAGCCGGTCGAAGGCGGTCACCACGCGATCTACGGCACGCCCAACTATCAGCGCCTGCGAGGGCTGATCACCTTCGCGGTCCGCCACAAATTCCTGACCTGCAGCATCGTCGCCGTCGCCTTCGCGCTTTCCGTCGTCGGCATGGCTGGCGTCAAGCAGCAGTTCTTCCCGACCTCCGACCGCCCGGAAGTGCTGGTGGAGGTTCGCCTGCCGGAAGGCACCAGCATCGAGACGACGACGGGCACCGTCGAGAAGCTCGAGGGCTGGCTGCACGATCAACCCGAGGCCAAGATCATCACGAGCTATGTCGGTCAGGGCGCGCCGCGCTTCTTCTTCGCGATGGCGCCGGAGCTGCCAGATCCGGCCTTCGCCAAGATCGTCGTCCTGACGCCGGATGCGGAGGCGCGCGAGGCTTTGAAGCATCGACTCCGACAATCGGTATCACAGGGCCTCGCACCTGAGGCCAATGTGCGCGTCACCCAGCTTGTGTTCGGACCCTATACGCCGTTCCCGGTGGAGTTTCGTGTGATGGGGCCCGATCCCGCGCAATTGTACGCCATCTCTCAGAAGGCTCTCGAAATCATGCGTGGCGTTCCCGATGTACGACAGGCAAATCGGGATTGGGGCAACCGCACGCCCGTGCTCCGCTTCATCCCGGATCAGGATCGGCTGAACCTCATCGGCCTGTCGCCGGCCGAGGTGGGCCGTCAACTCCAGTTCCTGCTCACCGGCATCGCCGTGACCCAGGTTCGCGAGGACATCCGCAATGTCCCCATCGTGGCGCGCAGTGCTGGTGGCGAGCGGCTGGACCCGGCGCGTCTGGCGGATTTCTCGCTGATGAGCCGGGACGGCCGTTCGATTCCGCTCGACCAGGTCGGCCATTCGGAAATCCGACTTGAAGAGCCGATCCTCAAGCGCCGCGATCGCACCCCCGTCGTCACGATACGCTCGGACATCAATGAGGCGACCCAGCCTCCGGAGGTCTCCAAGGAGATCAAGGCAGCCCTGCAGCCCCTGATCGCCTCCCTTCCGGCCGGCTATCGTATCGAACTGGGCGGATCGATCGAGGAGGCAACCAAGGCCAACGACGCGCTCGCGACGATCTTCCCCGCCATGATTGCCGCCATGTTGATCGTCGTCATGCTGCAGGTTCGATCGTTCTCGACGATGGCGATGGTCGTCCTGACTGGACCGCTCGGCCTCGTCGGCGTCGTGCCGGCATTGCTCCTCTTCAACCAGCCCTTCGGGTTCAACGCGATTCTGGGCCTGATTGGACTGGCGGGCATCTTGATGCGCAACACTCTGATCTTGACCGAACAGATCAAGGCGAACCTTGCCGCCGGCCTTGACGACTATCACGCCGTCATCGAGGCCACGGTGCAACGCACGAGACCCGTGATCCTCACCGCGCTTGCTGCCGTGCTGGCCTTCATCCCGCTCACGCATTCCGTGTTCTGGGGGTCGATGGCTTACACACTGATCGGCGGCACGGCCGTCGGCACGGTTCTGATCCTGCTGTTTCTGCCCGCGCTCTATGCCGCCTGGTTCCGGATCAAGTCGACCGCAGATGACATGCATGAGGCCTCGCGCGAGAAGCCGGAATTGCAAGCGGCATTGGCTGCCGAGTAAGGCTCCATTGATCCCATGGAGGATCGTCCGGTCCGAACGGAAAAAGGATCCGACGAGGCTCACGCTCGCATCCGGGAAACGGATGAAGAGCGCTTGCGGCCGCGTCGGTCACCAGTCGGTCACCACATGGCGTCGGTAGCGGACATTGCCGCCGTTGCCAATTGATCAATCAAATTTAACTCGAATTTTAGCTAACTCGCCAACAAGCATTAGGGTTACTTCCTCGATCTCTAAGCGAATTATTGTCCGCTTTACCACCCGCCTCTAACACGAGGACGGCGGCCAACGCACGCGCCTCATTCTAGGCCAATAAGTGCGGCCCGCTCCACGCGGAGGTGGCACGATGCGCAACGAGACGATCGCTATTCACGCCGGCTACGAGCCTGAAGCCACCACGCACGCAGTGGCCGTGCCGATCTACCAGACCGCGGCCTACGCCTTCGACAGCGCCGATCATGGCGCCGCCCTGTTCAATCTGGAGACCGAAGGCTTTCGCTACAGCCGCATCGCCAATCCGACCAGCGCAGTCCTAGAGAAGCGCATCGCACAGCTCGAAGGCGGCGTCGGCGCGCTCGCGGTCGCGACCGGGCAGGCAGCGCTGCATTTCGCCTTCGTCAACGTCGCCGACCACGGCGGCAACATCGTCTCCGTGCCGCAGCTCTACGGCACCACGCATACGCTGCTCTCCCACATCCTGCCGCGCCAGGGCATCATCGGCCGTTTCGCCGAGAGCGACAAGCCCGAGGCGGTCGAGAAGCTGATCGACGAGAACACCCGCGCCGTGTTCGCCGAGACCATCGGCAATCCCGCCGGCAATGTCTGCGACGTCGAGGCGCTGGCGAAGGTCGCGCACGCGCATGGCGTGCCGCTGATCGTCGACAACACCGTCGCCACCCCGATCCTCTTCAAGCCGTTCGACTATGGGGCCGATATCGCGGTGCATTCGCTGACCAAGTTCTTGGGCGGTCACGGCACCACGCTCGGCGGCGCCATCGTCGATTCCGGAAACTTTCCCTGGGCCGAGCACGCCGATCGCTTCCCGGCCTACAACAAGCCCGACGCCTCCTATCACGGCCTGGTCTATGCCGAGCGCTTCGGCAAGACCGCCTATATCGAGCGCGCGCGCAGCGTCTATCAGCGCACCATGGGCTCGGTGCTGTCGCCGTTCAACGCCTTCCTGCTGCTTCAGGGCATCGAGACCGTGGCGCTGCGCATGGAGCGCCATGTCGAGAACGCCCGCAAGGTCGCCGAATTCCTGCGCGGCGATCCGCGCGTGGCCTGGGTCAACTACACCGGCTTTTCGGACAGCCCCTATTATCCCCTCGTGCAGAAGTACCTGAACGGCAACGCCTCCTCGCTATTCACCTTCGGCATCAAGGGCGGCATGGAGGCCGGCAAGACGTTTTACGATGCGCTGAATCTGATCACGCGCCTCGTCAATATCGGCGATGCCAAGTCGCTCGCCTGCCATCCGGCATCGACCACCCATCGCCAGATGTCGGCGGAGCAGCAGCGCGTCGCCGGCGTGCTGCCGGAGACGATCCGTCTGTCGATCGGCATCGAGCATGTCTCTGATATCATCGAGGACATCGACCAGGCGCTGGAAAAGGCTTGCCCGTCGGCGCGCCGCGAGGCCGCGGAGTAGGCGGCGCCGGCCATGACGATCTTGATCGACAAGAATCAGGTCATCGCGGGCCCGACGCTGGTGCCGGCCGCGCACGATCTCGCGCGCGATGCTGGCGCCGAGCTCACCATCGGCCTTGTCAACAACATGCCGGATGCCGCGTTGAAGGCGACCGAGCGGCAGTTCATGAAGCTGCTTCAGGCCGCGGCGGGCTCGCGCCGTATCCGCTTCCACTGCTTCTCGCTTCCCAGCGTGAAGCGGTCGCCGGAAGCCAAGTGGCACGTCGAGAGCGAGTATTCCAACCTTTCCGATCTCGAGCGCGGCAAGTTCGATGGGCTGATCGTGACGGGCGCAGAGCCGATCGCGCCCGAGCTCGACGGGGAGCCGTACTGGCGCGACCTCACGAATCTGATCGACTGGGCCAAGGTCAACACGCGTTCGACGATCTGGTCGTGCCTTGCCGCGCATGCCGCGGTGCTGCACCTCGACAATATTGAACGGCGGCGGCTGCCGGCCAAATGTCACGGCATTTTCGATTGCGGCGTCGTGACGGACGATCTGCTGACCCGCTCTGCGCCCGCGCCGCTCAAGGTCTCGCATTCACGTCTGAACGAGATCGCCGAGAGCGACCTCGTGCACGCCGGTTATCAGGTGCTGACACGCTCACAGGAGGCTGGCGTCGACGTCTTCATTCGCCAATACGCCAGCCGCTTCGTGTTCTTCCAGGGTCACCCCGAATATGACGCGCTGTCGCTGCAGCGCGAATATCTGCGTGATATCGGCCGCTACCTCGCGCGGGAGCGGGAGACCTATCCGCGCCTGCCGGTGAGCTATTTTGACGCAGCGACGGAAGAGAAGCTGGCTCGCTTCGAGAGGAAGGCGGCGCACCAGCGCCATCCGGCGCTCAGCAACGAGCTGCCCGCGCTGAACCTGCGCGCCGATATCGGCGCCGGCGACGCGGCGGCGGTGCTCTTCCGCAATTGGCTGCGCTATCTCGGCGCGGACGCCGACGCGTCGATCGGTGCGCTAGCCGAAGCGGTCTTGGTTCGGCGTTAGGATTACCCGAGCGTTAGGCTTGCCTCGACCTGCGCACGAATGTTTGGGTAGAGCAAGAAGGCATCACAGGAAACGCAGTCGTGTGGTCGGCACTCCAGGGACGCGTGAGCAATCGGTTGGCCCGGCATTTCCGCGCCGCGCCGCACCGGCTGGCCGCGCATGCGGCGATGGTGAGCTTCACGTTCGACGATGCCCCCGATAGCGCCGCGGGCGAGGGCGCCGAGCTACTGGAGCGGCATGGCGGCCGCGGCACCTATTACCTCGCCGGCAGCCTGATCGGTCGGCCGTCGGAGCATTGGCATGGCCTCTCGGATGATGCGATCGTCCGGCTTCACCGCGCCGGGCACGAGATCGCCTGCCACACCTTCTCGCATCAGAACTCGGCGACGCTCGACGAAGCCGCCATGGCGCGCGAGATCGAACGAAACCGCAGCCATCTCCGCGGCATTGATGCCTCGATCACGCTGGAGAATTTCGCCTATCCCTATGGCATCGCCTCGGTGTGGCGCAAGCCGCAGCTGACAAAGGCCTTCCGTTCCGCGCGCGGCATTCTTCCCGGCGTCAACAGCGGCGTCATCGACCTCCAATTCCTGCGCGCCTCGCCCTTGGTCGATTGCGAGATCGACGAGGCCGGGGTCGATCGCTATTTCGACGCGGCGGTCGCGAGCGGCGGCTGGCTGATCTTCTACGGCCACGACGTCACCGAAAGGCCGAGCCCCTATGGCTGCACGCCGCATCTGATGCGTCATGCGCTCGAGGCGGCCGGCAGACGCAATATGCCCATCGTGACCGTCGCAGAAGCGCTGCGACGGATCGGGGCGTAGCCTCTTCACCTCTCCCCGCTTGCGGGCAGAGGCCGGATTGCATCGAAGATGCAATCCGGGTGAGGGGGTACAGGTCCAGCGGCGGTCTCATGTGTGGAGAGAAGCCCCTCACCCCAACCTTCTCCCCGTAAGGACGGGGAAAAGGGGACGAAGCAGCGTTGTCTCGCCCTCCAAACAGTCTTGCCACAGCCACACCAGCATGCGACTGGCCTTGTGACGAATCCCACGGCCTGATCTGCTCCGCCCATGTCTGCTCCCTCCAACGCCCCACTGCCTGCGCCGGCCAACGGCCGCCACGCGCTGTCGGTGCTGCATTCGGTGTTCGGCCTGCCGGGATTCCGCGGCGCGCAGGGCGAGATCATCCGCCACGTCACAGACGGCGGCAATTGCCTGGTCTTGATGCCGACCGGCGGCGGCAAGTCGCTGTGCTATCAGCTTCCATCCTTGCTGCGCGAAGGTTGCGGCATCGTGGTTTCGCCGTTGATCGCCCTAATGCGCGACCAGGTCGCCGGCCTGATCGAAGCCGGTGTCAATGCCGCCGCGCTGAACTCGTCGCTGACGCCGCAGGAGGCGTCCGACATCGAACGCCGCCTGCTCGCCGGCGATCTCGACCTGCTCTATGTCGCGCCGGAACGGCTGGTCACGCCGCGCTGCCTGTCGCTGCTGGCGCAGGCGAAAGTGGCGCTGTTCGCGATCGACGAGGCGCATTGCGTCTCGCAATGGGGCCACGATTTCCGGCCCGAATATGTCGGCCTTTCCGTCATCGCCGAGCGCTTTCCCGACGCGCCGCGGATCGCGCTGACCGCGACCGCCGACGAGCTGACGCGCAAGGAGATCGTCGAGCGGCTTCAGCTGACGGGCGCGCCGCAGTTCGTCTCCAGCTTCGACCGGCCCAACATCCGCTACGAGATCGTCGACAAGCGCAATGCGGTGTCGCAGCTGAAGGAATTCATCCGCGAGCGCCACATGGGCGATGCCGGCGTGGTCTATTGCCTGTCGCGCAACCGCGTCGAGGAAGTCGCAGCCGCGCTTGCCGAGGCCGGCATTGCGGCGCTGCCCTACCACGCGGGGCTCGACGGGGCGGTGCGCTCGCGCAACCAGGATCGCTTCCTCAACGAGGACGGCATCGTCATCGTCGCGACCATCGCCTTCGGCATGGGCATCGACAAGCCCGACGTGCGCTTCGTCGCCCATCTCGACCTGCCCAAGAGCATCGAGGCCTATTACCAGGAGACCGGACGCGCCGGCCGTGACGGCAAGCCGTCGGCGGCGTGGATGACCTACGGTCTCTCCGACATCGTGCAGCAGCGCCGCATGATCGACGAATCGGCCGGATCGGAGGATTTCAAGCGGGTCTCGATCGGCAAGCTCGATGCGCTGGTCGGCCTCGCCGAGACGCCGCATTGCCGACGCCGGCGCCTGCTCGCCTATTTCGGCGAGATCGTGATGGGCGAGAGCTGCGGCAATTGCGACAATTGCCTGACGCCGCCGAAGATGCGCGACGGCAAGGTGCTGGCACAGAAGCTGCTGTCCTGCGTCTATCGCACCGGGCAGCGTTTCGGCACCATGCATTTGATCGACGTGCTGGTCGGACGCCTGACCGAGAAGGTCACACAGTTCGGTCACGACAAGCTGTCGGTGTTCGGCATCGGCCGCGAGCTCAACGAGAAGCAGTGGCGCACGGTGCTGCGGCAATTGGTGGCGATGGGCCATTTGCGCAGCGACAGCGAAGCCTACGGCGCGCTCAAGCTGACGGATTCTTCGCGCGGCGTGCTGCGCGGCGAGACCGAGGTCTGGCTGCGCGAGGAGGCGCCCGGCACGCGGGTTCGCGCCAGCCGCGCCAAGTCACGCCGCGGCGACCTCGCGCCGGCAGCGAGCGCGGCGCAAGGCGACGTCGATCCCGAACTGCGCGCGCGCTTGCGCGCCTGGCGCTCAGAGGTCGCGCGCGAACGCGGCGTGCCGGCCTATGTGGTGCTGCACGATGCCACCATCGACGGCATCGTCCGAGCTTGGCCGACGACGCTGGACGAGCTGCGCAACGTGCCGGGGATCGGCGACAAGAAGCTCGAGCACTACGGCGACGAGCTGCTGCAGATCGTGAGGACGAGGTAGGGCGCAGTCGTCATCCCGGACAAGCGCGCCTCAAGCGCGCGCCGATCCGGGATCCACAACCACAGGGAGAAGTTTGCTGCGGCAGGCCGGCAACCACGAGTTTTCGCCAAACGCCTCCCTGTGGTTATGGTCCCGGGCTCGCGACTTCGTCGCGCCCCGGGACGACAACAGAGTATGACGCGCGAGCGCTACGCTCTCACTCACCCGTTCCTGAACGCATACGCGTACCCGTTCAGGGCCGGCGCGCCGCCGAGATGGGCGTAGAGGATCTTCGCGCCCTTCTCGAAATAGCCCTTCTTCGCGAGATCGATCAGGCCCTGCATCGACTTGCCCTCGTAGACTGGGTCGGTGATCATGCCTTCGAGGCGCGCGGTGAGGCGGATCGCCTCCTTGGTCTCCTCTGACGGAACGCCATAGGCGGGATAGGCGTAGTCCTCGATCAGCACGACGTCGTCAGTGACGAGGTCCTTGCCGAGCTCGACGAGCTTTGCCGTGTTCTGCGCGATCTCGAGCACCTGGGCCTTGGTCTGGGCGGGCGTGAAGGAGGCATCGATGCCGATCACCTTTCGCGCACGGCCGTCAGCCGCAAACCCGACCAGCATGCCAGCATGGGTGGAGCCGGTGACGGTGCAGACGATGATGTAGTCGAACTTGAAGCCGAGCTCGGCTTCCTGCTTGCGCACCTCCTCGGCAAAGCCGACATAGCCGAGGCCGCCGAACTTGTGCACGGAGGCGCCGGCGGGAATGGCGTAGGGCTTGCCGCCCGCGGCCTTTACTTCCTCGATCGCCTGCTCCCAGCTCTTGCGGATGCCGATGTCGAAGCCGTCGTCGACCAGGCGCACGTCGGCGCCCATGATGCGCGAGAGCATGATGTTGCCGACGCGGTCATAGACGGCGTCCTCGTGCGGCACCCAGGCTTCCTGCACCAGGCGGCATTTCATGCCGAGCTTGGCCGCAACGGCCGCGATCATGCGGGTGTGGTTGGATTGCACGCCGCCGATCGAGACCAGCGTATCGGCATTGGAGGCGATCGCATCGGGGATAATGTATTCGAGCTTGCGCAGCTTGTTGCCGCCATAGGCGAGGCCGGAATTGCAGTCCTCGCGCTTGGCATAGACCTCGACTTGGCCGCCGAGATGTTTTGACAAGCGCTCCAGCTTCTCGATGGGCGTCGGGCCGAAGGTCAAAGGATAGCGCGGAAATTTGTCCAGCTTCATGGGTCATCCCGATTGGCGTTGGTGTTGGCGGCTCCCTAGCATTGCATCGGAAAAATGTGCTCTCGAATATTGCGTCCATGTTGCACGACTTCTTGCGTAAGTTGTGATAATTGCTAAAATTCCTTCCAGAACATCACCTATCTGCGGAAGCTTCTTTCATGGCTGCCCGGCTCGACCGCACCGACCTCAAGATATTGAGATTGCTTCAGAATAACGGTCGGCTCAGCAACGCCGAGCTGGCCGAAACGGTCGCGATCAGCCCCGCCACCTGCCACCGTCGCACCCAGCGCCTGTTCGAGGACGGCTTCATCGCCAATGTCCGCGCCATGGTCGCGCCGAAGAAAGTGGCAAAGGGCACGCTGGTTATGGTCGGGGTCGTGCTCGACCGCTCGACGCCGGAAAGCTTTGCCACCTTCGAGCAGGCCGTTGCAAAGCTGAAGTTCGTGCTCGACTGCCATCTCGTCGCCGGCGATTTCGATTACTTCCTCAAGATCCGCGTCGGCGACATGGAGGATTTCAACCGCATCCACGGCGAGCAGCTGATCGCGCTCCCAGGCGTGCGCCAGACCCGGACCTTCTTCGTGATGAAGGAAGTCGTCGACAACGCGCCGCTGGAATTTTAGGCGCAGCTCTTGATGCGCTATCCGCATCATGAGAGATTCGCCCGATGCAGACATTCCCCTTCCGCCAGCACAACCCGGCCGGGCCGGCTTATCGGCGCGGCTGGGTCGACGAGGCCGTGGCCGCGATCGAGGCCGACCAGTGCCGCACCGCCGACACGCATCTGATCCGGCTGATCGTGCCGGCGCTATCGGGCATCGACATCTATCTGAAGGATGAGTCCACGCACCCGACCGGCAGCCTGAAGCACCGCCTCGCGCGCTCGCTGTTTTTGTATGCGCTCTGCAACGGCCACATCCGCGAAGGCACGCCCGTCATCGAGGCTTCGTCGGGATCAACCGCGGTGTCGGAGGCCTATTTCGCAGAGATGATCGGCGTGCCCTTCTACGCCGTGATGCCGCGCACGACCTCGGCGGAGAAGATCGCTGCGATCGAGCATTATGGCGGCAATTGCCATTTGATCGACGACGGCCGCGCGCTCTATGCGGAAGCCGCCGCACTCGCCGCCCGGCTGGACGGCCACTACATGGACCAGTTCACCTTTGCCGAGCGGGCAACCGACTGGCGCGGCAACAACAACATCGCCGAGTCCATCTTCACGCAGTTGCAGGGCGAGCCGCGTCCGCTGCCGGACTGGATCGTGATGGGCGCCGGCACCGGCGGCACGTCGGCCACCATCGGACGCTATCTGCGCTATCGGCAATATCCGACGCGGCTGTGCGTCGCCGATGTCGAGCACTCCGCTTTCTTCGATTGCTTCCGCACGCAGGACCGCTCCCGTGTCTGCGACCGCCCGTCGCTGATCGAGGGCGTCGGTCGCCCCCGCTGCGAGCCGTCCTTCGTGCCCGGCGTGGTCGATCGCATGATGAAGATCCCGGATGCGGCGACGATCGCGGCGATGAACGTGCTGTCGCGACGGCTGCGCCGCCCGGTCGGCGGCTCCACCGGCACCAACTTCCTGGCGCTGTGCCGGCTCGCCTCGGAGATGCGCCAGGCGAACGTCACGGGATCGTTGGTGACGCTGATCTGCGATTCCGGCGAGCGCTACCGGCAGACCTATTACGAGCCCGCTTGGCTCGCCGCGCGCGGCCTCGATCCGGCGCCGTTCGAGGCGGCGCTGTCGTCGTTCCTCGCCACAGGTGAGCCACTGGCGCTGGACGTCGACGACGTGGTCAATCCTCAAAGCCTGCAAAACCCCACGGCGTCATAGCCGAGATCTGCCTGGCATCTGCGAAATCGCACGGTCGTCACGGCAACTTCACTTGCCTTGCGCAGGCATACAGGTGACGGTTGCGTCTTCTCAACGAGGAGACCCTACCGTGCGCCTTCCCATTCTCGATCCGAAAGAGCTGACCGACGAACAGAAGCCGCTCTATGACGACATGCGGGCCGGCATGCAGGACCACTTCAAGGGTTTTGTGAACATGCGCGAGGACGGCGCGCTGCTCGGGCCCTGGAATCCCTGGATCCGCGAGCCGCGCTTCGGCAAGCCGGTGTGGGAGCTGGTCAAGGCGATCGCGTCGAATCCGCTGCTGCCCGCGGCCGTGCGCGAGGTCGCGATCCTCGTCACCGGCTCGCATTTCCGCTCCGGTTACGAGCTCTACGCGCATGTGCTGGTTGCCGAGCAGCGTGGCCTCTCCGACGAGAAGCTCGCGACCATCGTCGCCGGCCAGCGGCCGGTGGACCTCACCAAGCAGGAAGCCATCGCCTACGACATGGCTTCGGCCCTGGTCAGCGGCGGCGTGCTGCCGGAGCTGACCTGGCGTGCGGCCGTAAAGGAATTCGGCGAGCACGGCGCGGCCGAGCTGTCCTATCTCGTCGGCGTCTACTGCATGGTCTCGGTCACGCTCAACACCTTCGACGTGCCAGTGCCCGAGTAGACGCAGCTGCTTTCCGTCACTCCGCCGCCTTGTTTGCAGGGGGCGGGGGCATCCAGGCGATGCAGCGATTGCGACCCTCGGCCTTGGCCTGGTAGAGCGCATGGTCGGCCGCGCCCATCAGCGCATCGATGCCGGACATGCTGACGGTCGCCTCCGCGATGCCGATGCTCACGGTGAGACCGAACTGAAGCTTGTCGGCAAAGACCGGCGTGCTCATCACGCGCTTGCGGATGCGCTCGGCCACCGTCCTAGCCCGGGACAGGCTGGTTTCCGGCAGCAGCACGGCAAACTCTTCGGAGACGGCCGACGATGTCCGATTTGCGCTTGCCGTCGAGGCAGGCGGTCGCAACGGCCTTGATTGCTGCGTCGCCCACGGCATGACCGTAGCGATCGTTGACCGACTTGAAGTGATCGATGTCGAGCATCAACACCGAGACGGAGCGATAGTAGCGCTGAAAGCGGCTCCATTCCGCATCGAGGTTGTTCAGAAAATGGCGGCGATTGTGGAGGCCGGTGAGCGGATCGGTGGTGGCGAGCTTCTCCAGCATTGCGGCTTTTTGCGTCAGATCGGTGATATCGACATAGGTCAGCATGCGACCGCCATTCGACATCGTGGTGCAATGAGCCCTGATGCGGCGTCCGTCCGGCGTCTGTAGGTCGCGCACGTGATCGCCGGCCTTGACCTCCTCGACGCGCCGCGCCGGAAACTTCGCGAGCTCGCTGCTCGGAAGATTGGGCGCGCTGGCGCGATGCAGACGTCGGACCAGCGAGGAGTAGGTCGGCCGGCTCGCCGCCTCGTCTTCGCTGACCTCCCAGAACCGTCGCATCCGCCGGTTCATGAAGGTGGCGTGTAGGTCCGCATCGAGCAGCAGGACTCCATCCTGAACGTTCTCCAAGGCATCCCGCAGCCGCTTCAACTCGTCGGAGGTGCGCACGATGTCGGTGACGGGCGTGTAGGTCAGCATGCGGCCACCGTCGGGCAGCGGTGTGACTTGGACGCGCACGACCTCGCCATTGGTCCGGCGCACGTCGATTGGGGTTGGATCGCCCGACTCGATCACACGGACGCGCTCCGCGATCAGTGCATCGAGGTCCGGGTCCGGCACCTCATAGGCCCCGATGTCGCGCCCGTGATGGAGCAGGGTGAGAATGGATGGATTACTGTCCGCCACCTCGTCGGGCAGGTGCCACATCTGTCGAAACGACCGGTTGATGAGGCGTGCCCTGAGATGGGAATCGAGCAGCACGATGCCGGTCGGTACATGATCGAGCGCGGCGCGCAGCGCCAGCATCTGGCTGCGCATCAACGCGTCAGACGAGCGTTCCCGCTCCTCGCCGGCTGCTGGCTCGATGCTGTTCGGCTGTTCGAAGGCGACGCCGGCCTGCCGATCCGATCGCCAGATCACGCGGCAGGTCAGGATCTCGCGCCCCGCGAGCCGGAGCTGGAAGCGCTCGGGTACGCCGAGGCTACTCTCCATCTCGAGCGTCGCGGCCTCCTCGGTGAGCCGGCGTACCACGCAATCGATCGACGACTGGCCGAAATTGAAGAAGATCTTCCCAGCAAGGAACGTCCGTTCCGAAACCAAGCGGGACATTCGCAGCCTCCAAAGCGAACACGAGCGAAAAGCCGGGGTAGTTTCGCGCAAGCTTCTTTGCGGCGGTGTAACGCAATCGATGTTTCGGAATGAGAATTAATGATCGGTTGACGAGCGATGCGGAACGTTGTCCCGGCCGTCGATTGCAGCGCCGCGCTCGACCGAAAGTTCCCAATAAATCAATCAGTTGCGCACCGCATAGAGCGGCGTGCGGAGTGTCAGCTGGTACGACGGCTTCGGCATCCAGGCGATCTGCGCGGTGATGCCGAACAGGCGGTTGTCGTTGTCGTCCATGCGATCGAGGTCGAGCCGCAAGACCGGCTGGGTGAAGGATTCCGCGAGCGTCCGGCCCGCGAGCTGCGCGCCGCCGAACGACTGCATGCCGAGGCGCCCGGTGACCTTCCAGTTGCTCGGCCATTGGTAATAGCCGCCGGCATAGAGGATCGTGTTCGGCCGGATCGTGGCGAACGGGCTGGCGATGGTGGCGGTGGTGTATTGCAGGCCGGCCAGCCAGCCCCGTGTCTCGTCCTCGTCGAGCGCGTAGTCGAATTCAACGATGTTGTTGAAGGAGGTGGTCATGCCCTGCTCGTTCGGCACCGACTGCGTCAGGGTCGATTGCAGCGTGATGGTCGGGATCTTCCCGCCATTCTGCTGGTAGAGATCGGCCTGCACGCCGATGTTCCAGCTCGTGATGTCGAAGGACGACCAGCCGCCGCCGATATCAGTGGTGGAGCCCGACACGCCGCCATAAAGCGAGACGCGATCGCTGACATCGACGGTCAGCGGCAGGTCGATCGCAATCGATTTCGCGGCCGGTAGTCCATTCGGCAGCGACGTGCCTCGTTGCGCCGCCAGGGCTTGGAACGCGGCTGACAGCGAGGTGTTGCCGAAGCCGAGCGCGAGCGTGCCTGCGGGGATCGTCGCATAGGTGGTGCGGAGATCGAGATAGATGTTCGGGACGGTCGGCTTTGCGGGCTCGTCCTCCTCATCGTCGGCGGCGAGGGCACCGCCTGCCGGGATCGCCAGACAAAGCAATCCCGCTGCGGCAGCGCGCAATGCCGGACGACGGGATTGGCTGCGAAGAGTCACGTGACGATCCGATGCGGGGCGATTGAGGGCGAAACACTTGCTAGATGGAACGTGAGCGCTCGCTTGGTCAAGCGTCATCCGCAAGCGATGGACGGCGTGGATGTGTGCGGTTACCTTGCCATGATCGCACTGATGCGCTCGCCCGCCACAGTGCTGGCCGAAGAATGGAGGAGACAGCCATGAACACGTCACGCCGCATCCTGCTCACCGGTCTGGCGGGGCTCGCCGTTGTTCCGACCGCTGCGGCGGCTGCACCCGCGGCCGCGTCCGGCGAAGTGACGGTCGCGGAGGAGCGCTTTGCGCGCACGATTGCGGCGGCGCATGCGCCCGACCTCGCCTGCGCATGGCAGGCGGAGCGTTATGCGGACGCGCACTGGCCGGAATATGTCGCGGCAGCGCGCGCGGTGATCGGCGCGCGCGTGTGATTGAGCGCTGTCACCTCTTCACCGCCCGCCGCACCTGCTCGCCGATCTGCGACAGCACGAGCTGTGCCTGTGGCAGGATTGCGCCCATGGCGTGGAAATTGTGGACCATGCCATCGTGGCAGATATGCTCGACCGCCACCCCCGCGGCGAGCAGCTTGCGGGCATAGGCATTGCCCTCGTCGCGCATCGGGTCGTACTCGGCGGTGTGGATGATCGCGGTCGGCAGACCCGTGAGACGTGTCGCGCGCAAGGGGGAGATGCGGGGGTCGGCGGTATCAATGCCATCAGGCAGATAATCGGAAAGATCGGCTTCGATCGTGGCGCGATCGATCAGATGGCCCTCGGCAAAGGCCTCGCGCGAAGGCGAGGTCTCCTCGAAATCCAGCACCGGGCAGATCAGGCACTGCGCGGCGATGGCGAGGCCGGCGGTCTGCGCCGCATTCTGGCACACGATCGCCGCGAGTGTGGCGCCGGCGGAATCGCCGCCGACCACAAGGCGGTCCGCGTCGATGCCGAGCGATGCCGCCTCGCGCGCTACCCATTCGGTGGCGGCGATCGCGTCGTCGACCGCGGCGGGGAATCTGTGCTCCGGCGCGAGCCGGTAATCGACTGACACGAGGCGGCAGCCGGTGGCATGCGCCAGCGCCGCGCCGATGCGCTCGTGCGTGGCAATGCTGCCCGCAACGAGCCCGCCGCCATGAAAGAACACGAAGCCAGGTGCGGGCGCTTCAGTGCCTGCCGGCGTGTAGAGGCGATAGGGCAGCTCGCCGCCGGGACCGGGCAGCTTGCCGTCGAATGTCGTCACATCCGGCGCCTCGGCCCGGGCGAACTGCATCAGCTTTGCCAGCGATTGCCGCCGCACCTCCACACTCGGCCGGCTCCGCGCCTGCGGCGCAGCCGCAGCCATCATGGTCAACAAACGCTTTGCGAGCGGATCGAGCGGCATCGATCTTTCCCTCCTCTCATAGAAGTGAGGGTAACTCACGAAATGTCCGCAGCAAATCGTTTAGAAATTGGGACAATAGTGCCGGATCGTTCGAAAGGAGGCCAGTCATGGCCGAGATCAAGAAGCCCATCGACTATTCGCCGAGCTGGACCTTCTTCGAGGGTAAGTGGCACGAGGGCAACGTGCCGATCATGGGGCCGCGCACGCATGCGGCCTGGCTCGGCTCGATCGTGTTCGACGGCGCTCGCGCTTTCGAGGGCGTTGCGCCCGATCTCGATCGTCACGTCGCCCGCGCCAATCAATCTGCGATCAGTTTCGGCCTGAAGGCGGTGGTCGATACCGACGCCTGGCTGACGCTCGCGAACGAAGGCATCGCGCGCTTTGCCGGAAATGCCGAGCTCTATATCCGTCCGATGTATTGGGCGCAGAACGGAAGCGGCGGCGGCGTGCTGTTCGACCCCGAGACCACCAATTGGTGCCTGTGCATCTACGAAGCGCCGATGCCAAAACCCGTCGGCAACGCCATCACCCTGTCGCCGTTTCGCAGGCCGACGGCTGAATGCGCGCCGGTCGAAGCCAAGGCCGCCTGCCTCTACCCGAACAATTCGCGCGCGCTCGCCGAAGCTGCGTCGCGCGGCTTCCAGAACGCGCTGATGCTCGACATGCTCGGCAACGTCGCCGAGTTCGGCAATTCCAACGTGTTCATGGCCAGGGACGGCGTGGTGTTCACGCCGGTGCCGAACGGCACCTTCCTCAACGGCATCACGCGCCAGCGCGTCATCAGCCTGCTTCGCGCCGACGGCGTCACCGTGGTCGAGAAGACGCTGCGCTACGCCGATTTCCTGACCGCCGACGAGATCTTTTCGACCGGCAATTTCGCCAAGGTCGCACCCGTGATCCGCATCGACGAGCGCGAGCTGAAGCCGGGCCCGTTCTACGCCAAGGCGCGCAAGCTCTACTGGGACTTTGCGCATGCCGTGAAGATGGCGGCGTAGGAGCCAGTTCCTCCGTCATTGCGAGCGCAGCGAAGCAATCCAGAGTCTTTCCGCGGCGGCAGTCTGGATTGCTTCGCTGCGCTCGCAATGAAGAGTTTGTGGATCGTGCGGGCGCCGCTCACGAGCCGCGCCGCCGAAACCGGCTGAACTGAAACGCCTGCGTCGAATCCCACGGCGTGTGGTGCGTCTCGCTGCGCGTCTCGATCAGTTCAAATTCCGGCCCGAGCTCCGCCGCAAGGCTCGCGCTGTCGTGGCGCTGCACCGGCAGGCCGCTGCATTTCTCGGGACCATCGGGTGCAAACGTCGCGATGATGACGTGGCCGCCAGGCTTGACCGCCGACCGCAGGCGCTGCACGTAAGCCGCCCTGTCGCGCGGGTCAGTCAGGAAGTGAAACGCTGCGCGATCGTGCCAGACATCGTAGGTCCTGGCCGGACGCCATGTGGTGGCATCGGCAACGATCCAGTCGACCGTCGAAGCGGCCTGACCGATGCGCTTCTTCGCGGCCTCGAGTGCATTGGCAGAAAGATCCAGCACGGCGATGTCGCGATAGCCGTCCTGCAACAGCGCATCGACGAGGCGCGATGCGCCGCTGCCGACATCGATGATGGCCGTGTCGCGATCGGAGCCGGCTGCGCGAATCATCGCGAGCGAGGTCGCGGGGGTATCCTGATGCCAGCTGACCTCGGCCTCGCCCTTGGTGGCGTAGACATGGTCCCAATGCGTGCTTCGGTCAGACATGGCTCGCCCTCCCGCGTACAGGGGCCGGCGCGAATGAAAGACTATTCGTCCTTCTTCGACATCCGCTCGAGGCGCTCCTGCATTTCCTTCATCTGCTGGCGCAGCTCGTCGATGTTGCTGTCCTTTGGCGCCTCGGCATTCGCATCGGGCTCCGGCTCGGGCGTGGCCGCCGGACGAGGCGCTGCGAACGGCTTGAACATCGAGAAGGTCTGCTGGAACAGCTCCATGTTGCGGCGGACTTGCTCCTCCAACGGAGCAAAAGGAGTGCCGGACAGCGTATTGGCGATCTGCTTGCGGAACTTCTCCTGCTCCTGGGTCAGGGTCGCGATCGACTGCTCCAGATATTTCGGCACCACCATCTGCATGCTGTCGCCATAGAAGCGGATCAGCTGGCGAAGGAAGGTGGTCGGCAAGAGGTTCTGGCCGGCCTTGTTCTCCTGCTCGAAGATGATCTGGGCGAGCACGGAGCGGGTGATGTCGTCGCCGGTCTTGGCGTCATAGACCAGGAAGTCTTCGCCGTCCTTGACCATCGCGGCGAGGTCTTCGAGCGTCACATAGGTGCTCGTTCCGGTGTTATAGAGCCGGCGGTTCGCGTATTTCTTGATTGTCGTGGGTTGGTCTGATTTCGCCATGGGCTCTCACTTGCAAACGCGGAGAACGGGAACCTGTCGGGCAATGCCGCAGGGCGGGAAGAGTACGCAACGCAACAAAATAAGCATTTTCAAAGGGCTCACGCTACCGTTTTGTGCGGCACGGTTAATTGCAGAGCAAAATCCTGCTTGCGAAAACGCCAAGAACGCTATTTTGAATGCGCTGCGGTATGAATTCGGGCCCCGGCCGATTGACATGCCTCAACGACGTTAACAGGATGGCTGACGAGACTGGCGATCGCTTTCCAGCCCCGCCTGCCCCTTCACAAGAACCTCAAGCCCCAGGAGATGCCCATGTCAGACGATGTCGTCATCGTCAGCGCCGCCCGCACCCCGGTCGGAAGCTTCAACGGAGCGTTCGCGACCCTTCCCGCCCATGACCTTGGCGCCGTCGCCATCAAGGCCGCGCTGGAGCGCGCTGGCATCGAGCCCGGCCGGGTCTCCGAAGTGATCATGGGTCAGATCCTGACCGCCGCCCAGGGCCAGAACCCGGCCCGCCAGGCGTCGATCGGCGCTGGCATTCCGGTGGAGAGCCCGGCTTGGGGCGTCAATCAGCTTTGCGGCTCGGGCCTGCGCACGGTTGCGCTCGGCTACCAGGCGCTGCTCAACGGCGATTCCGAGATCGTGGTCGCCGGCGGGCAGGAATCGATGAGCATGGCCCCGCACGCCCAGCATCTGCGCGGCGGCGTGAAGATGGGCGGCCTCGAGCTGGTCGACACCATGATCAAGGACGGCCTGTGGGATGCCTTCAACGGCTACCACATGGGCAACACCGCCGAGAACGTCGCGCGGCAATGGCAGATCACCCGCGCCCAGCAGGACGAGTTCGCCGTGGCCTCGCAGCAGAAGGCCGAGGCGGCGCAGAAGGCCGGCAGGTTCAACGACGAGATCGTTCCCGTCACCATCAAGACCCGCAAGGGCGACGTCGTCGTCAGCGCCGACGAATATCCGCGCCACGGCGCCACGCTCGACGCGATGGCCAAGCTCAAGCCCGCTTTCGAGAAGGATGGCACGGTAACCGCGGGCTCGGCCTCGGGCATCAACGACGGCGCTGCCGCCGTGGTGCTGATGACCGCCAAGCAGGCCGCCAAGGAAGGCAAGAAGCCGCTGGCGCGGATCGTGTCCTGGGCGCAGGCCGGCGTCGATCCGAAGATCATGGGCTCGGGCCCGATCCCGGCCTCGCGCGCCGCGCTGAAGAAGGCCGGCTGGAGCGTCGGCGATCTCGATTTGATCGAGGCCAACGAAGCCTTCGCGGCACAGGCCTGCGCGGTCAACAAGGACCTCGGCTGGGACACCTCCAAGGTCAACGTCAACGGCGGTGCGATCGCGATCGGCCATCCGGTTGGCGCGTCCGGCGCACGCGTGCTGGTGACGCTGCTGCACGAAATGCAGAAGCGCGATTCGAAGAAGGGCTTGGCCACGCTGTGCATCGGCGGCGGCATGGGCATCGCCATGTGTGTGGCGCGCGACTGATCTTACGCGCAGCTGACGGGTGCGCCGCACACGTCAGCGCGTGCGTTGCACGCGACTAAAAAGGCAGCGGTTGCAAATCAAATATTCTTCGCAACCCGACAAGCCTCGACTAAAGAAAAACGCCCGGCTCGATGCCGGGCGTTTTGTTCTTGATGTCCGTCAAACCAACCGCATAATCCGTAGCTAAAAAGCGATCACGTCAGAAAAGTCCGAAGCGTCCAAGGAAGAGGGAAGGAATACGACATGGCACGTGTTGCATTGGTGACGGGTGGTACGCGGGGCATCGGTGCTGCGATCAGCAAGGCGCTGAAGGCCGCCGGCTACAAGGTTGCGGCGAGCTATGCCGGCAACGACGCGGCCGCGGAGAAATTCAAGGCCGAGACCGGCATTGCGGTTTACAAGTGGGACGTCAGTAGTTTCGAGGCCTGCGCCGAGGGCGTGAAGAAGGTCGAGGCCGAGGTCGGCCCGGTCGACGTGCTGGTCAACAATGCCGGCATCACCAGGGACGGTGCCTTCCACAAGATGACGCTTGAGCAGTGGAACGCCGTCATCAACACCAATCTCGGCTCGCTGTTCAACATGTCGCGCCAGGTGATCGAAGGCATGCGCGGGCGCAAGTTCGGACGCATCATCAACATTTCCTCGATCAACGGCCAGAAGGGGCAGTTCGGACAGGTCAACTACTCCGCAGCGAAAGCCGGCGAAATCGGCTTCACCAAGGCCCTGGCGCTGGAGAACGCCAAGGGCGGCGTCACCGTGAACGCGATCTGCCCCGGTTACATCAATACCGAGATGGTGCAGGCAGTGCCGAAGGACGTGCTGGAGAAGGCGATCCTGCCGCTGATTCCGATCGGCCGTCTCGGCGAGCCCGAAGAGATCGCGCGTGCCGTCCTCTTCCTCGCCGCGGATGAAGCCGGCGCCATCACCGGCTCGACGCTGTCGGTCAACGGCGGCCAGTACATGGTGTGATGCGATCGCATCACGCCGGCTGATATTGTCCACATCGTCATGCCCGGGCTTGTCCCGGGCATCCACGGCCTTACAACAGCCGTCGCCACGGAAGAACGTGGATGGCCGGGACAAGCCCGGCCATGACGGAAACATTGGGCCAATGACTCCCCGCACTGCCACGCTGATCGGTCTGACCGCGATTCTGATGTGGTCGCTGCTGTCGGTGATGACGGTGGCGACCGGAAAGATCCCGGCGTTTCAGCTCGCTGCCATGACCTTCGCGATCGGCGGTGTCGTCGGCCTGCTCACCTGGATTGGGCGGAGCGAGGCGGCGAGAAGCTTGCGGCAACCGCTCGCCGTCTGGATCGTCGGCGTCGGCGGCCTGTTCGGCTATCACGCGCTGTATTTCCTCGCGCTGCGCTTCGCCCCGCCGGCCGAAGCCGGACTTCTGAATTACCTATGGCCGCTCTTGATCGTGCTGTTCTCGTCCTTCCTGCCGGGCGAGCGGCTGGCAGCGCATCACATCATCGGCGCCGTGCTCGGCCTCGTCGGCACGGTGCTGCTGTTCGCCGGCAATACCAGCGGTTTTGCGCCTGGAGCTGTGCCGGGTCTCATCGCGGCCTTCATCGCGGCGTTCGTCTGGGCGACCTATTCGGTGCTGTCGCGCCGGTTGAAAGCCGTGCCGACCGATGCGGTCGCGGGCTTCTGTCTTGCCACGGCAATATTGGCCGCGCTGATGCACGGCCTGCTTGAAACCACGGTCTGGCCGGAGACCACGGTGCAATGGCTCTCGGTCATCGCGCTCGGCATCGGCCCGGTCGGTGCCGCGTTCTACGCCTGGGACATCGGCATGAAGCGCGGCGACATCCGTGTGCTCGGCGCCGCCTCCTACGCGACGCCATTGCTCTCGACGGGATTCCTCATCGCTGCCGGTTTCGCCAAGGCCAGCGCCAACATCGCATTTGCTGCGATCCTCATTGCCGGGGGCGGCCTGATCGCGGCCAAGGACATGGTGCTGCGGAAGCGATGATTGGAGCGGAGCTACGGCTCCCAGCCGGGCGGCGCGAGCTCGAAGCCCGCGAACTCGAATGCGGGTGCCACGGTGCAGCCGACCAGCGTCCACTCGCCGGTGGTTTCCGCCATCTGCCAGGCCAGCGCAGGCACAATCGCCTGCGGCCGCTCACCGCCGCCGAGGTCGGCGCCGAGCCGCACTTCGTGCTGCGAGCAGCCGTCATGGGCGATGCGCAGCGTCAAGGGGCTGCCGGAATAATAGTGCCACGTCTCCACCGCATCGACGCGATGCCAGTGCGAACGCTCGCCGCGCGCGAGCAGGAAGTAGATCAGCGTCGAGCGCGAACGCCCGTTGGCGTCCGTGCTCTGGTCGCGAAACGTCTCGCGATAATACCCGCCTTCCGGATGCGGGCGGAGTTCGAGGCGTGCGATGATCTCGGCTGCGGTCGGCATCGATCCTCGTCGGGATGTTTGCTTCAGGACTTGTGCGTCAGGATTTATTCTTGCGCTCGCGCAGTTCGCCGAACACCGCAGCGGGATCCGCGCCCTTCATGTGCAGCTTGGCCGCGACCGCCGGCTCATCGGCGCGCAGGAACACGTTGGCGCGCTTCTCCTCGCCGAGCAGCGAGGGAATGGTCGGCTTGTTCTCGGCGCGCAGCTTTGTCACCTCCGCGGCTCGCGCCTGAAGGGCCGCGTTGTCCGGCTCGATGGTGAGCGCGAACTTGACGTTGGACGCCGTGTATTCGTGGCCGCAATAGAGCTTGAAGTCGTCGGGCAGGGCGCGCAGCTTCAGCAGGGAATCCCACATCATCGGATAGGTGCCCTCGAACACGCGGCCGCAGCCGATCGAGAACAGCGTGTCGGCGGCGAACACCGTCTTCTCATTGTCGAACACGTAGGAGATGTGGTCGAGCGTGTGGCCGGGCGTCTCCACGACACGCGCCAGCAGATTGCCGATCTTGACCACGTCGGCATTGGCGACGCGCTGGTCGACGTTGGCGATTTTCGTGGTCTTGTCGTGAGGCGCGACGACGCGGCAATTGTATTTCTGCTTGAGCTCGGCGACCCCGCCGACATGATCACCATGATGATGGGTGATCAGGATGTCGGTGAGCTGCCAGCCCTCGCGCTCCAGGGCCTTGAGGATCGGGCCGGCCTCCGGTGCGTCGATCGAGGCCGTCGCTTTGGTTTCCACATCGTGGATCAGATAACCGAAATTGTCGTTTAAACAGTTGAAAGTACGAATTTCGGCGGCCATGTCATCTCCATCGCGCTCAGCCCCGCCAGACAAATATGGCGTTAACGTTGCGCAGGCAATGCAATATTCCGCGCGCAGCGACGCCCTGGCGCATGTTACATTGCGGTCATGACCATCGACGTCGTCGACCTCCGCGAGTTCTATTCCCGCCGCCTCGGCATCGTGGCGCGGCAAATGATCAATCGCGGCATCAGGGAGCGCTGGCCCAGCGCCGAGGGCCAGCGCGTGCTCGGCGTCGGCTATCCCACACCCTATCTGGGGTTGTTCCGCGAGGACGCCGAGCGCTGCCTCGCCTTCATGCCGGCGGCGCAGGGTGTCCTGAAATGGCCGACGGGACGGCCCGCGCTGGCCTCGCTGGTGGATGAGTTCTCGCTGCCGCTTCCTGACGCCGCGGTCGACCGCATTCTCCTGGTGCACGCGCTGGAGATGTCGGACGATCCGGCCGCGTTGCTGCGCGAGGTGTGGCGCGTGCTGTCGCCCTCCGGGCGCGTCATCGCCGTGATCCCGAACCGGCGTGGGGTGTGGACCCGCACCGACAGCACGCCATTCGGCCATGGCCGGCCCTATTCGCGCTCGCAGATCACCGAGCTGCTGCGCCAGACCTGGTTCACGCCGACCGCCTGGGGGGAGGCGCTGTTCATGCCGCCCTATGCCGGCGGCTGGGTGTTGAAATCGGCCCAGATGTGGGAACGTGCCGGTGCGGCGCTGTCACTGCCTTTTGCTGGCGTCCACATCGTGGAGGCGACCAAGCAGGTCTACCGCGCGATCCCCGCCAAGCGCGAGCGGGCGCGGCTGATTCCCTCGCTCGCCAAGCCCGTGCTGGTGCCATCCTCGACGACGGTGACGCGCAGTTAGCTTCACCTCTCCGTTCGGGAGAGGTGGGTCTGTGCCCGGCCAACGCACAGTGTTAAAAACAAATCGTCCCGGCGAGGCCGGGACGATTCGAGTCGGAAAGTCAGAAGAGCTTACTCGCCCGGGGCGACTTCGTCGCTGGAAGCAACCGGAGCGGCTTCACGCTCCGGGCGCGGGCCATGCGGCCGGCGCCGCCGGCGCGGATAGCGCTCGCCGCCACCGCCGCCCTCGAAGCCGCCCTGATTGCCGTTCACCTGCGGCTGCGCGCCGGTGATGAAGGAGGGCAGGCGGTCGACGCCGCCATCGGCGATGACAGGCTGCGGCTGGTTGGCGGGTTGCGGCTGATATTGCGGCTGCGGACGGTGATCGCGTTCGCGGTGCTCGCGCGGCTGCTGATTGTCGCGCTGATAGGGCGGCTGGTTGTCGCGCGGCTGGTGATCACGCTGGTGATGATCGCGTTGGCCGTCGCGGTCGCGCACGAAGGGCTGCGGCTGGGGCTGCGGGACGAAGCCGGGCTCCTGGCCGAAGGCCGAGAAATTCTCACCGTCGTCCTCGCCCTCGTCGCTGCTGGCGATGGGCTCATCGCCGCGCGGCTGCTGGTTCTGACGGAACTGCTCCTGAGCCGCGGCGATCAGGCGGAAATAATGCTCGGCGTGCTGGTAGTAGTTCTCGGCTGCAACGGGATCGCCGGAGGAGCGCGCGTCACGTGCAAGCTGGAGATACTTTTCGGCGATGTGCGAAGCGGTGCCGCGAATCTTGATGTCGGGTCCGTTGGATTCGTAGACCCGGGTCATCGGGTTCTGGCCGCGCCGGTTGTTGTTGTTATTGTTGTTGCGGTTGCGCATCCGCTGCTTGTTTTGACCGTTTCTCATGTCCTGCCTTTAATTCCAGCCCTAAAGGTTGCACGCATTACTGATTGCTAGGAGTGACCTGGCGACAGTGGCTCACATGTCTTGCGCGCACCGCGCAAAAGCGGATCCAACCCTGCCGATGTTCGTCGACCGTCGCGTTCAACAAAGACGCGTTCCCCACCCGCCAGCATCCATTGCCAGCGAACCCATTCATTTCGCCTGCCGAAACAAGCCCAGCTTTCTTGCGTAAGTGTTCAAGCGCAATATCAGGCTTTCGTTCACTTTGCGGTCGGAGAGAGCAGCGCAGCTCCACTGGCCATCGCGCTCAACAGGACCTGCGGCTTGGAACCTTCAATCAGTAAAGCTCTCGCCCGAGAGCCCGGCTTTCGCCCGTAGGTCTACGGGGCCGGCACCGATGTGTTGACCGGAACGTAGTCGTTCCCACGGGATATTCCAAGTGGTTTTTGTAGGCCAATCCGGCTTTTATGGGGGCATTTTTCGGGCCGAAACGGCCCGCGGAATGCCCGCCAAGTCGGCCTTGGGTGACCTGTCCAGCGATAACGCGGCGGCCCTCATCAAGGTTTCAATATTTTGGGCCTGGCCCTGTCCGGCCTCGACGACCAGGGCGCCGCCGGGGGCGAGCCGCTCGCTCGCCTGCGGGATCAGGGCGCGATAGGCGTCGTATCCGTCATTGCCGCCGTCGAGCGCCAGATGCGGGTCGTGCTCGCGCACCTCGACGCTCAATTTCGGAATTTCAGCCGAGGGAATATAGGGCGGGTTCGAGACGATGAGGTCGAACGGGCCACCGAGCGCCGCTGCGTAGGAGCAGGCGACGAAGGCGGCGCGGTCGGCGAGTCCCAGCGCCGCGGCATTGTCCCTGGCGGTCATGAGCGCGTTCTGGCTGAGATCGGTGCCGACGCCGAACGCATCGGGGATTTCGTGCAACAGCGCGAGCAGGATCGCGCCCGAGCCGGTGCCGATGTCGGCGATACGCGGCGGGTGAGGTGCCTGCCGCTCGCGGAGAATCTCGAGCGCAAGCTCGACCACGGTCTCGGTATCTGGGCGCGGCACCAGGGTTGCTTCCGACAGGCGGAACGGTAGGCCCCAGAATTCGCGCGTCCCGAGAATGCGCGACACCGGCTCGCCGGCGATGCGGCGCTGCGCATGTTGCGCGAGCCGCGATGCTTCGGCCGCGGTCAGGAGACGGGCCGCCTGCGTGACCAGGCCGGTGAGCTCGAGGCCGAGTGCCGCACTGATCAGGATGCGCGCGTCGAGCTCGGCTTCGTCGAGCCGTGCCGATCTCAGTTGCGCAGCCAGCGCCCGCCGCGCGCTCTCGATGGATTGTCCGGTGAAGGGGTTGCTCACGCCTCAGGCCGCCGCGCCTTGCGCAGCGAGCTGTGCGGCCTGGTGCTCCGTAGTCAGTGCGTCGATCAGTTCGCCGAGCGCTTCACCCGCGATCACCTGCGGCAGCTTGTAGAGCGTGAGGTTGATGCGATGATCGGTGACGCGTCCTTGCGGAAAATTGTAGGTGCGGATTCGCTCGGAGCGGTCGCCGGAGCCGACCTTCTCCTTGCGCTCGGCCGAGCGCGCCGCCTCGACGCGTTGCCGCTCGGCGTCATAGATGCGCGAGCGCAGGATGTTCATGGCGGAGGCGCGATTCTTGTGCTGCGAGCGGCTGTCCTGCATCATCACCACGATGCCGGTCGGGATGTGGGTGATGCGGATCGCCGATTCCGTCTTGTTGACGTGCTGGCCACCGGCGCCCCCTGCGCGCATGGTCTCGATGCGCAGGTCGTCATTCTTGATGTCGACGTCGACGTCCTCGACCTCGGGCAGCACGGCGACCGTCGCTGCGGAGGTGTGAATGCGTCCCTGCGTCTCGGTGTCGGGCACGCGCTGGACGCGGTGCACGCCGGATTCGAATTTCAGCTTGGAGAATGCGCCGCGGCCCTGGATCTCGGCGATGATTTCCTTGTAGCCGCCGACGGTGCCTTCACTGGCGGAGATCACCTCGACCTTCCAGCCCTGCAAGCTGGCGAATCGCTCGTACATCCGGAACAGGTCGCCGGCGAACAGCGAAGCCTCGTCGCCGCCGGTGCCGGCGCGGATTTCCAGCATGACGTTGCGGTCGTCCATGGCGTCCTTGGGCAGGAGCGCGACGCGGATCTTCTGGACCAGTTCCTCGATTTTCGGCGCGAGCTCGTCGCGTTCGGCTTCCGCCATGCCGCGCATCTCGGCATCGGTGGCGGGATCGGCGATCAGCGCCTCGGTGTCGGCGAGCTCCCTGACGGCGGCGCGATAGGCCTTCACCGCCTCGATCAGCGGCGTGAGCTCGGCGAGCTCCCGCGTGATCTGCACGTAGCGCTCGGAGGCGAGCTGTCCAAGCGATTCGGCCTCGAGCGAGGCGTGATGCGCGAGCAGGACGTCCAGTTTGGCTTCGGGGAGTGACGACATCGGTTCAGTCTCAAAGGGCGGAAGGAGGCGAGGGCGGCGCAAGCGGACGACAGGCCCGCTACAACGCGAGGCCCTCGGCCTCGGCAAATTCCGTCAGCTTCTGCCGGATCGAGACGCTGCCTGCCGGAGCATCCACCAGAGGATTGAGCATCGCTTCCGCCTTCTTGGCGTCGAGGTCGAGCACCATCGCCTTGACCGGGCCGAGCGCGGTCGCCGAGAGCGAGAGCGAGCGGTAGCCCAGCGCAATCAGCGCCAGTGCGCCGATCGGCTTGGAAGCCATCTCACCGCACAGCGAGAGCGACTTCTGCGCCGCGTGCGCCTTGCGTGCGATGTCGCGCAAGGCGCGCAGGATCGGTGCCGACATGGTGTCGAAGCGCTCGGAGACCTTGGCGTTGCCGCGGTCGACCGCGAACAGGAACTGGAACAGATCGTTGGAGCCGACCGAGATGAAATCGACCTTCTTCAAGAGCTCGTCGAGCTGGTAGAGCAGCGCGGGCACCTCGACCATGGTGCCGATGTCGATTCGTTCAGGCAGCGTGTGGCCGTGCTGGCGGAGGTATGTCAGCTCGCGCTCGACCAGCGCCTTGGCCGAGTCGAATTCGGCGACCTCCGAGATCATCGGGAACATGATGCGCAGCGCGCGGCCGCCGCCGGCCCGCAGCAGCGCGCGGATCTGGCCGCGCAACAAGCCGGGGCGATCGAGCCCGAGCCGGATCGCGCGCCAGCCGAGCGCGGGATTTTCCTCGATCACCGCTTCCATATAGGGCAGCGCCTTGTCGCCGCCGATGTCGAGCGTGCGGAAGGTGACGGGCTTAGGTCCGGCGGCATCGAGCACGGTGCGATAGAGCGCGAGCTGGTCGCTGGTGCGCGGCAGGCTCTGACCGACCATGAATTGCAGCTCGGTGCGGAACAGGCCGATGCCGGCGCTGCCGGTGTCCTCGATATGCGGCAGGTCGATCGCAAGACCTGCGTTGATCATCAGCTCGACCTTCTGGCCGTCCCTGGTGACGCAGGGCCGGTCGCGCAGCGCCAGGTACTGCGCCTGGCGGCGGGCGCGGAAGCGCACGCGCTCGGCGAAGGCGGCCTCGATCTCCTGCGACGGGCGCACATAGATCGAGCCCGAGGTGCCATCGACGATGATGGCGTCGCCGGGGTCGGCGATTCCAGGCGCGTTCGGCACCTCGCCGACCGCAGGAATGCCCAGCGCCCGCGCCACGATCGAGACGTGCGAGTTGGCGGTGCCTTCCTCCAGCACGATGCCGCGCAGGCGCTTGCGGTCATAGTCGAGCAGCGCCGCCGGGCCCATCGCGCGGGCGATGACGATGGCGTTGTCGGGCAGCTGCTCGCGCGAGGGCGCATGATCCTGGCCGACCAGCTGCCGCATCAGGCGGTAGCCGAGGTCTTCCAGGTCGTGCAGCCGGTCGCGCAAATAGGGGTCGGTTGAGCGCAGCATGCGTGCGCGGGTGTCGGACTGGACACGCTCGACCGCGGCTTCCGCGGTGAGGCCGGTCGCGACCGCCTCGTGCAGCTTGTGCGACCAGCCCTGGTCGTTGGCGAACATGCGGTAGGCTTCCAGCACCTCACGGTGCTCGCCGCCTTCGGCGACGTCGCCGCGCTCCAGCATGCGGTCGAGATCGGCGCGCAGCTTGGCGAGGGCGGTGTCGAGCCGCTTGATCTCCTTCGGCAGGTCTTCGGCGATGTAATCCTTGATGACGACGCGCGGCTCGTGCAGCACGACATGGCCGAGCGCGATGCCCTCCGACAGGATGGCGCCGACTTTCTGCGCCGAATGGCGCGCCGCCGGCTCCTGACCCGGCTGCGCCAGCGCGGAGAGTTCGCCGGAGGCGATCAGTTCGGCCAGCACCATCGCGGTGGTCTGGAGCGCCTCGAGCTCCTCCTCGACATAATTGCGCTTGGCGCGGTTCTGCACCACCAGCACGCCGAGCGTGTTGCCGGCGCGCAGGATCGGCACGCCGAGGAAGGAATGGTAGATTTCTTCGCCGGTCTCGGGCCGGAACGAGAAGGCCGGGTGGCTCTGCGCGTCGCTCAAATTGAGCGGCGTCGCCTCGCTGGCGACGAGGCCGACCAGGCCCTCATGGGCGCTCAGCACGGTGTGGTGCACCGCCTCGCGGTTGAGACCTTCGGTGGCGTAGAGCTCGAGCGTGTTGTCGATGCGCAGCACATAGACCGAGCACACCTCGGCCACCATGTTGGCGGCGATCAGCACCACGATCTTGTCCAGCCGCTCCTGGGCCGAGACCTGCTCCGCCATGGTCTCGCGGAGCCGTCTCAACAAGACGCGGGGACCTCCCGACGCGCTCCGCATGAACCGTCAATCTCCTCCATCGGCCGGGCCCGGCGATATCGGCCGGCGGCTGGACCAAAATTCCAGAAAAACAATCAAATTGTTTGTCCGGCGCAGGCACAAGCCCAAATCCACGGGAGATTGAGCGCTCGTACCGAATCAGCGCCGCCTGAACTGGGACACAGTCTGCGGCAGCCCACCCTGTCCGCCGTATAGCGAATTGAGGCTTGTTTTGCCAAGCAAAACGCCTGCCAAACGCGAAGGTGTGTACACCTTCGCGTTTGCTGCGACCGCTAAGAGAAAATTAGCCTTTTAGCGCTGTCCGGAAAAGTGCGAAGCGGTTTTCCGGAAAGACCATCAGGTCTGATCGAGACCGTAGAGCGTGTGCAAGGTGCGCACCGCAAGCTCGGTATAGGCGGTGTCGATCAAGACCGAAAATTTGATCTCGGAGGTTGTAATGGCCCGAATGTTGATGTTCCGCCCGGCGAGCGCCGAGAACGCCTGGGCGGCGACGCCCGCATGGCTGCGCATGCCGCTGCCGATCACCGAGATCTTGGCGACATCGGTGGCGGTATCGAGCCGCGCATAGCCGATCTTGGCCTTGGCCGCGGTAATCGTATCCTTGGCGCGGGTGAAGTCCGCGGCCGGCACGGTGAAGGTGAGGTCGGTGGTTTTGCCGTCCTCGGACACATTCTGCACGATCATGTCGACGTTGATATTGGCATCAGCCAGCGGGCCGAAGATCGAGGCCGCAACGCCGGGCTTATCCTCGATCTGGCGCACCGAGATCTGAGCCTCGTCCTTGGAGAAGGCGATACCGGTGACGACGTGGCTTTCCATGATCTCCTCCTCGCTGCAGATCAGCGTGCCGGGCGGCTGGTTGGCATGCGGGTCGATATCCTCGGGCTTGTCGAAGCTCGAGCGGACGAAGATCGGCAAGTTGTGGACCATGCCGAGTTCCACCGAGCGGACCTGGAGCACCTTGGCGCCCTGCGAGGCCAGTTCCAGCATGTCTTCGAATGCGATCTTATCGAGCCTCTTGGCCTTCGGCACGATTCGCGGGTCGGTGGTGTAGACGCCGTCGACGTCGGTGTAGATGTCGCAGCGGTCGGCCTTGACGGCGGCGGCGATCGCCACGGCCGAGGTGTCGGAGCCGCCACGGCCGAGCGTGGTGATGCGACCCGTCTCGGGGTTGATGCCCTGGAAGCCGGCGACGACCGCGACCTCCTTTCGGTCCTTGAAGCGCTTGATGATCTCGCTGCCGTCGATGTCCTCGATCCGGGCCGAGGCATGGGCGTCGCTGGTCTTGATCGGGATCTGCCAGCCCTGCCACGAGCGGGCCTGGATGCCCATGCCCTGGAGCACGATGGCAAGAAGGCCTGAGGTCACCTGTTCGCCCGAGGCGACCACGGCGTCATATTCGCGCGCGTCGTGCATCGGCGAGGCCTCGGTGCACCAAGCGACCAGCTCGTTGGTCTTACCGGCCATCGCCGAGACGACCACGGCCACTTCGTGGCCGGCATCGACCTCACGCTTCACATGGCGTGCGACGTTGCGGATACGTTCGATGTTGGCGACGGACGTGCCGCCGAATTTCATCACGAGGCGGCTCATGACGACGCGTGCATTCCTTCATAAGGATCAGTATGGTGGCCCGCACTGGACGGGTGCCTCGGGGACACCGACCGCGCGTATACAGAGCGGCGGGGCCGGGGGCAAGCGGGTTCCTGCGGGGGCAGGGCGGGGTAGTGGGTTAAGCTAGATCATGGCGCGTTACATCGACGAGATCCTGCAGCCCGGCGAGCGAGTGCTGTATTCGACCAATGCGCATTGGATCTTCTACTTTCCGGCCATCGTGGCCTGGATCGTGGCGCTCGCCCTGCTCGTCCTGTCGCAGCAGGCGATGGTCGACTGGCTCGTTCTGCTTTGCCTTGGCGCGGCAGGTCTCGTAGCGCTGGCGGCCCTGTATTGGACCGTGAAGGGCTGGTTCCATCGCTTCACCACCGAGACCGACGTCACCAACCTCAGGGTGGTGCACAAGACCGGGTTCATCCAGCGCCGCACCTTCGAGATGCCGCTGGACAAGGTCGAGAGCGTCGATGTCAACCAGACAATTCTTGGACGTATTCTCAACTACGGCGATGTGACCATCAACGGAGTCGGCGAAGGTCGCGAAACCATCCGGACGATCGCCTCGCCGCTCGCCTTCCGTAGTTCGATCACCACGCGGTAGGACCGCGCCCAACCATGAGCATGCAGCAAAATACTTCCCTTTCCGCCCAGCCCGGCTCGAGCGTCGACGCCGCCGAGATCGCGAAATTCTCGAAACTCTCGGCGGAATGGTGGGATCCCAAGGGCAAGATGGCGCCGCTGCACCGGATCAACCCGCTGCGGCTCGGCTATATCCGCGACGCCGCCTGCCGCAAGTTCGAGCGCAACGTGCGCAGCCTCAATTGTCTCGGATCCTTGCGCGTGCTCGACATCGGCTGCGGCGCCGGCCTGCTCTGTGAGCCGCTGTCGCGCCTCGGAGCGCAGGTCATCGGCATCGATCCCTCCGCGAGCAACATCGCGGCGGCGAAGCTGCATGCCGACAAGAGCCATCTGGCGATCGACTATCGCTGCACCACGGTGGAGGAGATCGACCCGCGCGAGCGCTTCGACATCGTGCTGGCGATGGAGGTGGTCGAGCACGTCACCGACGTCGGCATGTTCCTGAAGCGCTGCGCCGCGATGCTGAAGCCGAACGGCCTGATGGTGGTCTCGACGCTGAACCGCAACTGGAAGAGCTTTGCCCTCGCCATCGTCGGTGCCGAATACGTCCTGCGCTGGCTACCGCGCGGCACGCACGAGTGGAACAAGTTCGTCACGCCCGACGAGCTGACGAAATATCTGCTCGACAACCGTCTCGTCATCACCGAGCAGACCGGCGTCGTCTACTCGCCCTTCGCCGACAAATGGTCTCTGTCGTCCGATATGGACGTGAACTACATGGTGGTCGCGGAAGCGATGGTGTGAACTGCCGCGGTTGGGTCACGAGCTGTCACTCCAAGAACGCTGTGCCTCTGCGTTCCCAGTGACGACGGCAGAGAGCGCAGAGATTACAGCTGGAGGCAACGCTATTCGGTGTTCTGCGAATTGAGCAGCACCCACAGCCGCGCGATCTTGCCGCCTTCGATTTGAACAACGTCTGCGCCTGTCACCGCGACTGGACCATCCTTGGGGCCGGCGTGCCAAGCCAGATGCGCGAGCCCATGGTGACCGACAGCCACGCCATCCGGCACGAAGCGGAACGTCGGCCCGAATTGCATCAGGAGATTCCCGGCGATGCGCGATATCTCGGCGCGCCCCCGGGCGATGGCGGTCGGCTCGTACATGACGGGCTCTTCGACGAACAACTCGGTGATGGCGATCCGCCTCTTTTCCTCGTCCCGCTCGTTGAACACCCGCTCCAGATTTGAGCGAAGCAGGTGATCGAAGTCAGTATCTTCCGTTTTCATCGTGATCCCTTTCATCGTGTTGCCAAGTGGCTCGCACATCATCCGAACTTCACCAGGTTCAGCGCGGGAAGCGGACCGCCAGGAAACTGGGTCAACCTGGCCCCAATCGCGAGCGAGCCCAGATCGATGCCGAAAAATCCGAGCCGATCGATCAGAGCGCCGACCTCCGCTTTCGCGCCGGCATCGTCGCCCGCGTAGAAAAGCACGCGCTTGCCGCCCTCGCTCGCCGGGTCGGTTGCGAGGAGTTGCGCCAAAAGATGGTTGAACGCTTTCACCACCCGCGCACGGGGGACCAGATCGGCGAAAACTTCGGACGAGGCGCGACCGCCGAGTTCTGCCGGCTTGAACAGTGGCGCTTCGATCGGGTTGTTGGCGTCGACGACGATGCGCCCGCCGAATGGCGGCAGGCCGGCGAGCGCATCTGGCAGCTTCGACCAGTTGACGGCGACGAAGACGATATCCTTGGCGGCGGCTTCCTCGCGGGTGCCCGCGGTCACGAGCGGACCGATCTCGGCCACGGCGGTCCTGAGGCTGTCCGGACCTCGGCTGTTGGACAGGGTCACGGCGATGCCGTTGCGCGCCAGCACTTGCGCGATTGCGCGGCCAATATTGCCTGCGCCGATGATGCCGATGGTGGACATGGAAATGCTCCGGGCTGTTTGGGATCAGGCGAACTGATCGGTCGCTCAGAGATGACCGAAATATTGCCCTTTGATTAGCGTGATATTGGTCGTAAGATTATCAACGTTCCTTTGAAAATGAGCCCATGGAAACGCTGGCCAACCTGGAAGCATTCGTTCGCAGCGCTGAGTGCGGCAGCTTTTCAGAGGCCGGCCGACGCCTTTTGCTCACTCCGGCAGCCGTCAGCCGCAACGTCGCCATGCTGGAGCGCAATCTCGGCGTCCGATTATTTCATCGTTCGACACGGAGGCTGACGCTCACCGAAGCCGGCGAGACGTTCCGCACAGCGATCGCTGGCCACCTCGAAGGGCTCCAGGCAGCGATCGCCGGAACATCCACCGGACGCGAGGAGCCGGCGGGCGTTCTCAAGATAAGCCTCCCGCCGACATTCGGCACAGCTCATATCCTGCCGCTGCTTCCCGGCTTCTTGGCCCGCTATCCGCAGGTCCGTCCTGAGTGGCACTTCGAAAATCGCCAAGTCGATCTGGTCGGTGAAGGCTACGACGCCGCGATCGGAGGCGGGTTTGAATTGTTGCCGGGACTTGTCAGCCGAACCCTTGCGCCGGCACACATCATCGCCGTTGCTTCTCCGGTCTACATGTCGGGTCGAACATTACCGACCACGCCGGACGAATTGACCGCGTTGGATGGCATTGTCATGCGCTCGCTCCAGAGCGGGCGCATCCGGCACTGGTCGATGCGCGATGTTTCGGGGCGTGAAGTTCAAGCCCCACTGTCTGAGGCGATCGTCGTCAACGACCCGGCTGCGATGCGCGAGGCGGCACTGCTGGGTCTGGGCGTTGCCATGCTCGCCACCGCCGACATTCTTCCCGCGCTCGAAGAGGGGTCGCTGCTACGCCTGGTGCCAAGATGGTACTGTGACGCCGGCGCGATCTCGATTTACTACGCGTCGCGCAAGTTTGTGCCCGCAAAGACGAGAGTCTTCGTGGACTGGGTCGCCGAGGCATTCAAGAGAAACAGGTTCGCCGAGCGGTTCGCCGGAAGCCTAAGCTGAAGATCCGGAAAGTGATCTAGGCTCCGGATTTCGCAGCTCCCACCCTCTTTCCCGGCGTTGGGCCCACATACCGCGCCCTCGGCCTGATCAGCTTGCCGAACTGCAATTGCTCGCTGGCATGCGCGATCCAGCCGACGCTGCGGGCCATCGCGAACAGCGCCAGCTCGCTGCCGGCGGGCAGGCGCAGTGTGTGGACCAGCACGGCGAGCGCGTAGTCGATATTGACGAACTCGCCGGTGGCTTCCGCGATCCGCTCTGGCACTTCCCTGGTGAATTTGCGCGGCGCGCCGGAGCGCGACAGCGCGTTCAGCAGCGATTGTGCGCGGGGGTCGCCGTGCTTGTAGACGCCGTGGCCAAAGCCGGCAAAACGTTCGCCGAGGGCGACGCGCTCGCGCACGACAGGCTCGACGTCGCGGTCGACCAGCGTCTTGACGAGCTGTGAGGCCAGGACGCCGGCGCCGCCATGCTTCGGCCCTTTCAATGCGGCGAGCCCGGCGATGACGGAGTCATAAAGGTTGAGGCCGGTCGAGGCCGCGCAGCGTGCGGTGAAGGTCGACGCGTTCAGCTCGTGATCGGCGAGCAGTACCAGCGCGCGGCGGATCAAATCGGGCGCGTGCTTGTTGTCTGCCGCCCAGGCGCGCGCGACCTGCTGATGCAGCGGCTCGGCCGAGGCTTCCGCATTGAGCATGGTCGCAACCAGCAGGCGGACGATGCGCGCGCCGACCATAGCGCGGCCATCGGGTGCCCGGGTGAAGGCGCGGGGATCGACGCTCGCGGCCAGTGCGAGCACGGCGATGGCGCGGTCGATCGGTGCCGCCCGGCGCGCGGCCTCCGCGATCACGCGCATTTCCTCGGAGAGTTCCGGTTGATTGTCGGGGGCAAACGGATCGACGTCGGCGACATCCCACAGCAGCGTCGCGGTGTGCTCCAGCGTGTCGTTCTCAGACAGATCGACGCAATTGACGCCGCGATAGATCGCGCCCTCCTCGGTGATGGTCGAGATCTCCGTGTCCATCACCGGCAGATCGGCATCGAAGCTGCGCAGGCCGCGTGGCTCCGGCGACGGCACACGGCGCTCCTTCAGCGCACGAACATCCTCGGCGCGATAGCGGTTCTTTCGCGAGTCCGGCGTCGGCTCGGAGCGGACCAGGCCGCGGCTGACATAGGCGTAGAGGGTGGCCGGGGAGATCGCTAGCTCGGCGGCGGCTTCCCGGGCGGAGAGATACAGCCCATCGGAATTCTTCATATTGATTTATGTAATCAAGATTGATCAACGTGTCGAGAGGCCTGACCTTGTTCTCCGTGAACAGGAGATTTGGGTCATGAACATCCACCTCACCAAAAGCCAGATCGGGCTGGACGGCGTTCCCGCGGCCGAGACCGTGCTGAGCCATGTCGACGGCGAGCGCGGCGAACTCATCATCGCCGGGGAGCACGTCGGGCGGCTCGCCGCCATCTCGAGCTTCGAGGGCGTTACCGCCCGCCTCTGGAACGGCGCCAGCAAGACCACCCTCACCGAGGCCAATGTGCGCTCACACCTGGGCGTTGCGCGCGAGCGCGCCTTCGCGCGGCTGCCGGACCTGCTCCCGGCGGCGCGCGGCATGGGCATCATCGACGGGTTTCGTGCCGCCGTCGCCGGACTGCGCGCCGAGCACGGGCTGGAGCACGAGACGACGATCGTCGGCGCGTTTCCGGTGATCGCGGGCGCGCTGGTCCGGCGCGCCAAGGGGCTGGAGCCGGTCGCGCCCGATCCCGACGTGAGCCATGCCGCCGACACGTTGCGCATGCTGCACGGGCGTTCGCCTGCAACGCGCGAGATCACGGCATTGGACGCCTATCTCGTCACCGCCAGCGACCACGGCATGAACGCCTCCACCTTCGCCGCGCGCGTGGTGGCCTCGACGCAGGCCGACCTGTTCGCGGCCGTCACCGCCGGCTATTGCGCGCTGACCGGTCCGCTGCATGGCGGCGCGCCGGAGCCGGTGCTGGAAATGCTGGACGCGATCGGGTCGCGCGAGCGCATTCAGTCCTGGGTGGATGCGGCGCTGGCGCGCGGCGAGCGCATGATGGGGTTCGGTCACCGCGTCTATCGCGTCCGCGATCCGCGCGCCGACGTGCTCAAGACCGCGGTCGAGGCGCTTGCGTCCAATGGCACCGATTTGCCGTTTGCCGGCGAGGTCGAGGCCTATATCCGCAGCGCCTTGCGCAAGAAGAACCCGGAGCGGCCGCTGGAGACGAACGTCGAGTTCTTCACCGCGATCCTGCTCGATGCGCTAGCGATTCCGCGGCAGGCATTCACGCCGATCTTCGCGGTCGCGCGCAGCGCAGGCTGGACCGCGCATGCCCGCGAGCAGCAGCGGACGGGGCGGTTGATCAGGCCGAGCTCGTCATATGTCGGGGCGATGCCGGAGGCGTAGGGAATGCGTAGCCCGGATGGAGCGAAGCGTAATCCGGGGAAAGCCGTCATTGTGGGAGAAAGGTCCCGGATTACGCTTGCGCTCCATCCGGGCTACGAAAGCGGGGAGGCCCTTACGCCTCGCGCACGACCGTCTTCAGATAATTGTACGCCTTGATGATCTCGATCAGGCGGTCCTCGGTCGAGCGGTCGCCGCCGTTGGCATCGGGGTGGTGCTGCTTCACCAGCGCCTTGTACTTGGTCTTGACGTCGGCAAGCGTCGCGCTGGGGCCGAGGCCCATGACCTGAAGCGCCTTGCGCTCGGCGTTCATCACCTTGCGCGTCTCGGCCTTGGGCTCCGCTTCGGGGCCCTTGCGCCAGCTGGCGCGGCCGTTGATCTCGGAGAACATGCTGAAGGGATCGGCCGCCATGTCGATCTCTTCCGCGCCCTTCTTGCCGCCATTGGCGCCCATCTTCCAGGTCGGACGGTGACCGGTCAGCGCATCCTTCTGATAGCGCGCAACGGCTTCGGCATTCATGCCGGAAAAGAAATTGTAGTTCTGGTTGTACTCGCGCACGTGGTCGAGACAAAAGTGCCAGTATTCGCGCTGGTTCTCGCGGCCCTTCGGCGCCCGATGCGAGCCCTTGTTGGCGCAGCCCGCCCATTCGCAATTGACCGCGGTGTCGCGCGGCTTCACTTCCGGCTGCTTGCCCCGCGGCTTCACCCGGATGGAGTCGAAGAACTTTGATGAATCGATCGGCATGGCTGACTTTGACTACGCAATGCAAAAACCTTCAAGTCTTGACATTGCAATTCGCTAAGCACCCGGTCGCGACGAGCTTGGACGTCCGGGTATTGACGGGATGCGAGCGCGCACCTTAATGGCACACATGGCTATGAAAGACACTATCAGCAACAAGTTGCAGGAAGCTTTCACGCCCGAAAGCCTGCAGGTCGTCGACGAGTCACATTTGCATGAGGGCCACGCCGGCCACCGAGCAGGCGGCGAGACGCACTTCCGTGTGTATATCGTGTCTGCCGCCTTCAAAGGGAAGAGCCGGGTCGACCGTCATCGCATGATAAATTCAGCGCTCGCCGCGGAACTTGCCGGCAGCGTGCACGCGCTGGCGATCAATGCGCAGGCGCCGGGGGAAGGTTGAATTCTCTGACCCTCCCCCTCCAAGGGTCCCTCCAGGGGAGGGTAAGGGAAAAATTAGAACGACGTCCCGGCCCGTCTCGGCTTTGCCTCTTCCAGCTCGGCCTCGCGCGTCACCGGTGAAATACGGAGCGCGGTGATGCGGTTGCGCTCGCGGCGGAGGACGCGGAAGCGGAAACCGTGGAACGTGAAGCTCTGGCCGCGGTCGGGGATCGAGCGCGCCTCGTGAATGACGAGGCCGGCGACCGTGGTTGCCTCTTCATCGGGAAGATGCCAGTCCATGGCGCGGTTGAGATCGCGGATTGGCACCGACCCGTCGACCACGACGGAGCCGTCCGGCTGACGGCGCACGCCGGCCACCACCACGTCATGCTCGTCGGAGATGTCGCCGACGATCTCCTCCAGAATGTCTTCCAGCGTCACGAGGCCTTCGACCTCACCATACTCGTCGACGACGAGTGCGAAATGGGTCTTGCGGCGGCGGAACGCCTTGAGCTGCTGGGATATCGGCCGCATCTCCGGCACGAACCAGGGCGGCAGCATGATGGTGGTGACGTCGATGCGCGACGTGTCGCCCTCCGATGCGCGGATTGCACGCAACAGATCCTTGGCGTGCAGAATGCCGATGATGTTCTCCGACTTGTCCCGCCACAGCGGAATGCGGGTGTATTCGGTGGCCAGCACCTCCCGCACCAGCTCCTCCGGCGGCAGGTCGGCGTTGATCATCACCATGGCCGTGCGGTGGACCATCACGTCAGACACCGTCAGCTCGCCGAGACGGAAGACGTTGTGAATGTACTCGGCCTCGCCGCTCTCGATCTTGCCGTGCACGGCCGATTCCTCAACCAGGCCCTCGATCTCCGAATCCGTCAGGATTTCGTGTTGCGAGAACTCCTGCACCCCCATCAGGCGCAGGATCGCGCCCGACGCCGTGTTGAGACACCAGCTCAGCGGATAGAACACGAGGTAGGAAAAATGCAGCGGATACGCAATCCACTGCGACACCGGCATCGGCTCCCGGATTGCAAGCGTCTTCGGCACCTGCTCGCCGATGACGATGTGCAGCGAAGAGAAGACCAGGAAACCCGCCACGAACGAGGTGAAGTGCAGCGTGGCCTCCGACATTCCGAGCGGGCTGAGGACGGGGCTCAGCAGCGCAGACACGGTCGGCTCACCGATCCAGCCAAGACCGAGCGAGGCCATGGTGATGCCGAGCTGGCAGCAGGCGAGATAGGATTCGATGTTTACCATCATCGTCTGCAGCAGGCGCGCGCCGAAGCGGTTCTGCTCGACCATGGCCTTGACGCGGAAGCCGCGGCTCTTCACCAGCGCAAATTCCGCCGCCACGTAAAACGCGTTGGCGGCGAGCAGGAGGGCCGCAAGCAGCAGATTGATCGAGATCGAACTCATGTTTGCCTCGCGACCGCCCCGGCATTCCCCGCCGTTTCGCGGGCGGCCGATCTGAACGGTCCCGTCATCACTGCGCGAGCTTCTCTTTCAGGAAGTCGCGCACCGGCGCCGGCTCGACGTCCTTTGCGATCACCGCGCGGCCCACGGCCTCCAGCAGGATGAAGGTGAGCTTGCCGCGCTTGACTTTCTTGTCCTGTGCCATCAGGGCCATCAGCGCGTCGGCATCGGCTAGCCCTTCCTGCGCAAAGCCGGCGATGTCCTGCAGGCGTGTCGGCAGGCCTGCCTCGATCAGGTGGCGCTCGATGCGCGCCGCCTCACGCTCGCCGATCATGCCGAGCTTCGCGGAGAACTGCGCCGCCAGCGTCATGCCGATGGCGACGCCCTCGCCGTGGAACAGGCGGTCGGAGAAGCCGGTCACAGCCTCCAGCGCGTGGCCGAAGGTGTGACCGAGATTGAGCAGCGCGCGCTCGCCGGTCTCGCGCTCGTCGCGCGCGACGATTGCGGCCTTGGCCCGGCAGGAGGTCGCGATCGCATGCTCGCGGGCCGATCCGCCCTTGACGATGTCGGCATGGTTCTTCTCCAGCCAGCTGAAGAAGGCCGCGTCGCCCAGCACGCCGTATTTGGCGACCTCGGCATAGCCGGCCCGGAACTGGCGCGGCGACAGCGTGTCGAGCACGGCGGTGTCGGCGATGACGAGCACCGGCTGGTGGAAGGCCCCGAGCAAATTCTTGCCCTGCGGCGAGTTGATACCGGTCTTGCCGCCGACGGACGAGTCGACCTGCGCCAGCAGCGAAGTCGGCACCTGCACGAAATCGACGCCGCGGCGCAGGATCGCCGCGGCAAAACCGGCGAGATCGCCGACCACGCCGCCGCCGAGCGCGATGACGAGATCGTTGCGCTCGATCTTCGCTGCGATCAGGGCCTCGCTGACCTTTTCGAGCCCGGCATAGGTTTTCGAGATCTCGCCTTCCTCGACGACGATGCGCGAGGTCGGAATACCGCTGGCTGCGAGCGACGCCTCAGTGGGCTCGAGCCAGTATTTCGCGACGGTGCGGTCGGTCACGATGGCCGTGCGGACGCCGGGACGCAGAGCGGCGACACGCTCGCCGAGCGAGCCCAGCACGCCGCGGCCGACGACGATGTCATAGGCGCGGTCACCGAGTGCGACGTCGACCTTGATGGGATCGGAATGTTTCAACGGCGCAGTCATCTTGACGCACTCGCAATGTCGGCAGGCGGTTGGGCTGGCTGTCCGCCGCAGAGACGGGTGTGCAGCGCCTCGATGCATTCCTCGACGATTCTGTCGTGCGGCACGTCGCGCGAGGCAATGGTGAGGTCGGCATTGGCATAGATCGGCTCGCGCTGGGCGAGAAGGCGCGTCACGGTTCCTTCGGGATCGACGGTCTGAAGCAGCGGACGGTCGGCACGGCGCCGCACGCGGCGCATGATGACGTCATGGTCCGCCCTCAGCCAGATCGAGATGGCCTTCGCCGCGATGCGCGCGCGCGTCTCCTCGCGCATGAAAGCGCCGCCACCGGTCGCCAGCACGATCGGCCCGCCCTCGAGCAGCCGCGCGATCACACGGGCCTCGCCGTCGCGGAAATAGGGCTCGCCATGGGTCGCAAAGATCTCCGGGATGGTCATGCCGGCGTGGGCCATCTCGATTTCGGTGTCGGCATCGATGAAGGGCAGCTTGAGCCGGGCCGCGAGGCGCCGGCCGATGGTGGATTTGCCCACCCCCATCATGCCGACGAGCACGATCGAGCGCGCCCCGAGCGCCGACAGGATGTCGGCCTCGGGCGAAGCAGGAAGCGGCAACGCGGCGTCGGACATCGTCTCGCTCGACTGGATCTCGCTCGAACTGCCGCCAGATGCGGCATGGCTTTGGCCACCTATACGACCCCATGGGGGCCCTCGCCAGAGGACTCTTGCCACGAAACGGCGAACATGTTGGATGATTTCATTGGTTAATTTGGCTGCCGCGCCCCGACCCGAGACCCCAGAACGATGCCGAGCCTGTTCCGCTTCCTGACGGTCGTCGCCGTGATCGGCGGCATCGTCTATGGCGTGGTCTTCGCGCTGGCGAACTTCGTCAACCCGAAGCCGCGGGAAATGACGGTGACGATCCCGCCGGACAAGTTTCTCAAGAAATAGGAGCTAGCCTCCCGGGCATGCCCGCCAAACCCTCAGACGCCAAGCTCATCGGCCTGTTCCTCGACATGCTCGCCGCGGAACAGGGCGCCGGCCCCAACACGCTCGATGCCTACCGCCGCGACCTCAGCGATTTCTCGGAATTTCTGGGCCGGGTCGGTCATACATTCGTGGATGCCGAGACCCAGACGCTGCGCGACTATCTCGCCGATCTCGACACCCGCGGCTTCAAATCCACCAGTGTGGCCCGCCGGCTGTCCGCGATGCGGCACCTCTACCGTTTCCTGCTGAACGAGCGCATCCGCGGGGACGATCCCGCCGCGATCCTGTCAGGCCCGAAGCGCGGCCGCGGCCTGCCGAAAGTGCTGTCGATCGCCGACGTCGACCGCATGCTCCGCCGCGCCAAGGAGCTGAGCGAGGCGGGAGATGCCTCGCCGTCGAAACGGCTGCGTGCCTTGCGGCTCTATTGCCTGCTCGAGGTGCTCTACGCGACGGGCCTGCGCGTCTCCGAGCTGGTGGCGCTGCCGCGCTCGGCGGCCAAGCGCGACGCCCGCATGATCGTGGTGCGCGGCAAGGGCAACAAGGAACGGCTGGTGCCGCTCAACGACGCCTCGCGGCAGGCGATGGCGGATTATCTGGCCGCGACGGAAGCGGCAAAGGCCGACAGGAAGGACAGTGTGGCCGCGTCGAAATGGCTGTTCCCCTCGTTCGGCGAGAGCGGACATCTGACGCGCCAGCATTTTGCCCGCGACCTCAAGGAGCTCGCGGTTGCGTCCGGCTTGCAGGCCCGCCTGGTCTCCCCGCACGTGCTGCGCCACGCCTTTGCCAGCCATCTGCTGCACAACGGCGCGGACCTGCGCATCGTGCAGACCCTGCTCGGTCACACCGATATTTCGACGACCCAGATCTATACCCATGTGGTCGAGGAGCGGCTGAAGAGCCTGGTGCGAGACCTGCACCCGCTGGCAGAGAAGTAAACAGGTCTCGTGCCCCGTACGCGGCGCAGCGTGAAACGATGCGACGCAGAGCCCGGGCCCATGCCGAATGGGTCCCGGCTCTGCGCAGCAGCGCCGTAGAGGCGCTGCAGCGCGTCCGGGACACGAGAGCTTAGCCAGAACGACGAGGAAACCGCCTTGACTTCGGCCACATCTCCGCGGAAAGAGCCGGGGCCTCACGGCTGATTTGGCCGGCTGCACCAGCACACAGGCCAAATCATTGAAGACGCTACACTTCTTTCCGCAACCCCAACTCGCTTCGCTTCTCGAGCCCCGTCCCCCTATATTGAGTTGATGCAAGACCAGATGCGCAGCTATCTCGACTTCGAAAAGCCCGTCGCCGAGCTCGACTCCAAGGTCGACGAATTGCGCGCGCTCGCCGCCAGCGGCACCGACATCAGCGACGAGGTCGGGCGGATCGAGGACAAGGCGGCGCAGGCGCTGGCCGACCTCTATGCGAACCTGACGCCGTGGCAGAAGACGCTTGTGGCGCGGCATCCACAGCGGCCGCATTTCAACGACTTCATCAAGGGCCTGATCACCGAATTCACCCCGCTCGCCGGCGATCGCAAGTTCGGCGAGGACGAGGCGCTGGTCGCCGGCTTCGGCCGTTTCCGCGGTGAGCCGATCTGCGTGATGGGCCAGGAAAAGGGCGATTCCACCGAGAGCCGGATCCGGCACAATTTCGGCATGGCGCGGCCGGAAGGGTATCGCAAATGCGTGCGGCTGATGGAGATGGCCGAGCGGTTCGGCCTGCCGGTGCTGTCGCTCGCCGATTCCGCCGGCGCCTATCCGGGCATCGGCGCCGAGGAGCGGGGACAAGCCGAGGCGATCGCGCGTTCGACCGATGCGTGCCTGGCGCTGACCGTGCCCAACGTCGCGATCATCACCGGCGAGGGCATGTCGGGCGGCGCCATCGCCATCACCACGGCCAACAAGGTCTTGATGCTCGAGCATGCGATCTACAGCGTGATCTCGCCGGAGGCGGCGTCCTCGATCCTCTGGCGCGACGGCACCAAGGCGCAGGAAGCCGCCAACAACATGAAGATCACCGCCCAGGACATGCTCCGCTTCGGCGTGATCGACGCCATCCTGAAGGAGCCGGTCGGCGGCGCCCACCGCGACCCCGCCGCCATGATCGCGACCACCGGCGAGGCCATCGCCAAGGCCTTCGACGAGCTCCGGAACTTTGATGGGGATGCCATCCGCAAGCAGCGGCGGCAGAAATTCCTCGATATCGGCCGCAAACTGGGCTGATTCGCCTCGATTCCGCTCTCGTAGGGTGGGCAAAGCGAAGCGTGCCCACCAATCCCGGCTGTACGAACGGCTCGTGGGCACGGCGCTTCGCGCGCCTTTGCCCACCCTACCAGATCTTTCGAGCAGCCCCCGGTAACCCCGCATTAACCCTTTTTTTGCCCAAATCGGCGATCTGAGTCCCCATCGGCCGAAAGCCCAAGTTCCGTCCCAAGTCGCGTCCATTTAGTCTTCGTTGACCATGCCGCTGGGCCAACGCCCTCGTGATCCCCACTCGGGTTGCGACCACATGACCCAGAGGTTAGAATTTTAATCAATGGCTTCAGGGCATAAGCGCTGGAGCGGGGTCTGACCGGGCCCGTCTCGGCGGGTCGGTTTCCGGTCGGATTGCGTTCCGAAAAGTTGGGGTTCGCGCTTCAATGCCTGGCACGGTGTGGGGTCCATCTTGATTTCTCGTTCGCTTGCTCGCGCGCTCTTGGTCTCGGTTGCGCTGATGACGGCCGGCGGTCTGCTTGCCGGCTGCAACACCGATCAGGTCTCGCTCGCGACCAACGCCAAGGCCAATCAGCCGGTGCCGCCGAAGCTGATCGCCGCGATGGCCGAGAAGGACATGGATTTGCAATCGCCGATCCTGGTCCGCCTGTTCAAGCAGGAGGCCGAGCTCGAGGTCTGGAAGCAGACCCGCTCGGGCCAGTTCGCGCTGCTCAAGACCTATCCGATCTGCCGCTGGTCGGGCGATCTCGGCCCCAAGGTGCGCGAAGGCGACCGCCAGGCGCCGGAGGGATTCTACTCGATCAATCCGAGCCAGATGAATCCGCAATCGTCCTATTACCTCTCGTTCAACACCGGCTATCCGAACGCGTTCGACAAGGCGCTGGGCCGCACCGGCTCGCAGCTGATGGTGCACGGCGACTGTTCGTCGCGCGGCTGCTACGCGATGACGGACGAGCAGATCGCGGAGATCTATTCGCTCGGCCGCGAATCCTTCTTCGGCGGCCAGAAGGCGTTCCAGTTGCAGGCCTATCCGTTCAAGATGACGCCGGTGAACATGGCCAGGCACCGGAACAATCCGAACATGCCGTTCTGGAAGATGATCAAGGAAGGCTATGATCATTTCGAGGTGACGCGGCAGGAGCCGAAGGTCGATTTCTGCGAGAAGAGATACGTGTTCGACGCCGCCAAGCCGCCGGACGCCAAGCGCGATCTGGTGTTCGACGCCTCGGCCAAATGTCCGGCCTATGTGATCCCCGAAGAGATCGCCAGCGCCGTGCGCGAGAAGCAGGCCAAGGACGAGACGGAATATGCAAGGCTCGTCGCCAAGGGCACGCCGGTGGCGCGGATGAACACCGGCATCGACGGCGGCATGCACAAGGTGTTCGCCGCCAAAATTCCGGAAGGCTCGACCGGCCTGTCCGAGAGTGCCGAAGGCACCACGCTGCAGATGCTGGCCATGGCGAAGGCACCGGGCACGATCCCCGGCCACGTCAACCCGCCCAAGCCGAACCTCGATGCGGTGGCAAGTGCGCCGGCGCCGCGGGAAGAGCCCGTGGTCGCCGTCAGCGCGCCTGCCGCGAGCACCCGCGTTGCCGCGGCGGCGCCCGCTGCGAAATCTGAAAGCGGCGGCTTCTTCTCCAATCTCGGCCGCAAGATGGGGCTCGGCACCGCCGACACCACCGCGACCGCGACGCCTGCGCCGCAAGCCACCGCGTCCGTGGCCCCGGCCGCCCAGACGTCCACGACGCCGGCCACGGCCGCCTCGCGACTGAAGGCTGCCGTGACCCGCTTCGTGCCGGGGCATGACAAGTCCAAGGATTCAGTGAAGGAGGCGGCAAAGGATACGCCGAAGCCGGCCGTCGCAGCCGCCAAGCCGGCCGAGCCGCCGAAGCCCGACACCCGCCTCGCCGCGACGCGTCCGGCGCTGAAGCCGTCGGTGAGCGACGGTGCGGGCGATAGCACCCCGATGATATCAGGCGCCGCGCCGGTGGTGCAGTCGAACTCGTTCGACAGCCGATTCTCGGCGGTGAAGTAGGCAGGTCCCTTCGGATAGCAATAATTCGCTTTACCCGAACACCCGAAACACCCTATCCACCCGCCGTCTCATCCCTCCGGAAGGGGCGGGTCGCGATCGTCACGGTTCGTGGGGTGGGTTGCGGTGGACGCGGGCTGCGTTGGCGCCAGGTGCGGTCGCAGGGCGGGTAGTTCCCGTGAGCGGTCAGCGGGCGCGGTACGACAGGCGCTGCCATGCCCTGCGAAGCCGAGAGGCGAAGCAGGGTCGCGTACGGCAAAATCGTGTGGTCCTGACGTCCGGGGTCTGTACGTCAAGTCTCGTGGTGGTGCGCGTTGTCCAACCGGAGGGCGCGTATCAGTGATCTCGCGAGGCGACGGGGGCAATAGTGCATCGCTCCCCGGGGAGAGCGCGACATAAGCCGTCAAACCACTGCGCAGGGAAGGCCGGTTATCGGGCTGCACCTGTGTCTCCCCTGTGAGCGTTTACTTACGCATCATTGCACAGGGGCTCGTGGGTGCCAGCCGGTACCCGGCCTTCCCTGCGCCCTTCCGATTCCGATGGGCGCCAGAAGCGAAGCAAAACCCGGACGCTGGAGCGCTGCGGGATCGCGATGTCACGTTCGGTTGTTTGACAGTTGAATCGAGGATTCGACGCGCGACAGCTGAGATCGGCGTGCGAGCGCCACGCTTCACGCCCATCCCTACGGCGCCAGATATCGCATCAGCTCCGGATTGCCCCGCACCTCGCTGGCCTGCCCCTGCAGCGCGACGCGGCCGCGGTCGAGCACGTAGGCGTAGTCGGCGACGCGCAACGCCAAATCGAGGTGCTGCTCGACGATGATGACGGCGATGCTCTTTGCGAGGTCGATCAGGCGCTCGGTGATCTCCTCGATGACGCCGATCCAGACGCCTTCGGTCGGCTCGTCCAGCAGCAGCAGCTTGGGATCTCCGAGCATGGCGCGGCCGATCGCGAGCATCTTGCGCTCGCCGCCGGAGAGCGTGCCGGCGGGCTGGTCGAGGCGCTGGCCGAGCTTTGGGAAGATGGTCAGCACGCGGTCAATTGCGGAGCAATCCTTCTTAGCCAGCGAGCCGACGGCGAGATTGTCGCGCACCGACAGGCGCGCGAACACCGAATGCTCCTGCGGCACGTAGCCGATGCCGGCGCGGACGCGCTCCTGGGTGGCGCGGCGGCTGATGTCGCGGCCGTCGAAGGCGACCTCGCCCTTCCACGCCGGCAGCTCGCCGACGATGGTCTTCATCAGCGTGGTCTTGCCAGCGCCGTTGCGGCCGAGCACGGCGACGCCGCCGCGCCAGGGAATGCCGAGGCTGACGTCGAACAGGACCTGGCTGCGGCCATAGCCGGCGTCGAGATGCTTGATGTCCAAAAATTCAGGCACGGCGCAGATAAATCTCCTGGACGGATGTGTTGGCCTGGATCTCCGACACCGTGCCAGACGCCAGCACCTTGCCCTGGTCGAGCACGGTGAGGCGATCGCAGATGTCACGGATGAAATCGAGGTCGTGCTCGACGATGACCAGCGAGCAATGTTTTTTGATCGGCTGCAGCAGCTCGCCGGTGACGCGGCGCTCTTCCAGGCTCATGCCGCCGGTGGGCTCGTCGAGCAATAGGAGCTTCGGCTTGCCGGCGAGTGCCATCGCGATCTCCAGCCATTGCTGCTGGCCGTGCGACAGCGCGGCGGCCGCATCGAAGGCGCGGTCGGCGAGGCGGAACTGCGTCAGCATGGTCATGACCTGGTCGTGCAAGAACCTACGCGTGCGCGAGAACACGAGGTCGAACAGCGAGGACTGCGCCTGCAGCGCGAGCAGGATGTTGTCGTAGAGCGTCAGCGACGGCAGCACGGATGTGATCTGGAATTTCAGGCTCATGCCGGCGCGCGCACGCTCGGTCGGCGTGAACGCGGTGATGTCGGTGTTGACGAAGGAGACCTTGCCTTGCGTCGGCACCTCGGCGCCGGCGATGCACTTCATCAGCGTGCTCTTGCCCGAGCCGTTCGGGCCGATCAGGCCGTGAAACTCGTTATCGCCGACGGTGAGGGCTGCGCCGTCGAGCGCGGTGAGCTTGCCGAAGACCTTCTTGATGCCGGCCGCTTCAAGGAGCATTGCGCGTCTCCTTTTGCCTGGCGCCGAAGCTGCCGACGCGTTCGCGCTCGCCGAGCACAAAACTGATCAGGCCGAGCGGCCGGAACAGGATCACGAGCAGGAGCAGCAGGCCGAGGATGATCGGCCAGATCTCGCGGTAATTGTCCGAGAGCCAGAAGCTGACGCCCTCGACGATGACAGCGCCGATGACGGCGCCGATCAGCGTGCCGGAGCCGCCGAACAAGACATAGAGCACGACCTGGGTCGAAACCACGACGCCGACCATGTTGGGCCAGACGAAGCCTTCGTGGAAGGCATAGAGGCTGCCGGCGAGGCCTGCGACGGCGCCGCCGATGGTGAAGATGATGGCCTTGAGATGCTGCGCCTTGTAGCCGAAGAAGGCGATGCGCTGCTCGTTCTCGCGCAGGCCAGCTAGCGCAAGGCCGAATTGCGAGCGCACCAGGAAGCGGCAGAGCAGGTAGACCACGACGAGGATGCCGAGCACGAGATAATAGAAGGCAGGACCTTCCGTGAAATCATAGCTGCCGAGCGACATCGGCGCGATCGAGGGGATGCCGTTCTGGCCGCCGAGATAATACCAGCCGCGCGCGAGGCGATCGGCGGCGTAGGAGCCGGTCAGCGTGCCGAGCGAGACGAAGATCACGCTAGAGGGATGCCGTCCCAGCAGCAGGAAACCGCCGAGCAGCAGCGCGAAGGTGAGGCCGATCAGCGTTCCCGCGGGCAGCACCAGGAAGATGTTGGTGACGTTCAGATCACGCGCGAGCAGGGCGACCCCGTAGCCGGCCGAGCCGAAGAACAGCGCCTGGCCGAAGCTCATGATGCCGGCATAGCCCCAGACCAGGTCGAACGACAGCGCGAACAGCGCCAGGATGATCACGCGCGTCGCGAACACCGTGAGATAGTCCTGCAGCACCAGCGGCGCGAGTAGCGCCGCGAGGAGCACGAGGCCCTCGATGATGGGCAGGAGTTTTCGTCCTGCCTTGACCTGGTCATTGGCCCGTTTCGCCGCTGCGCCCTCAGCCATCGCACCGTCCACTTCGTCGTCCACATCGGCGACGATGGCCTCTCTTACCACACTCATCGGCTTCAGCATTCCGAGTTCAACATCGTGAGAGTCAGCTGCGTAGTCATGGCAGGGTTCACCTCTCCCCAACGGGGAGAGGTCGGATTGCGCCTGGCGATGCGAAGCATCGTCCACTGCAATCCGGGTGAGGGGCCGCAACACGCAGTGAGATCAGTTCCCCTCACCCGGATCGCATCTTGCGATGCGATCCGACCTCTCCCTCCGGGAGAGGTGAAAATCAGCATTCCTTGGGATCGACGAGGCCGTTGCTGCGCCCGACGATCTCGTAGTTTCCGTTCTTGGCGACGGCGGTGTACATCTTCATCTTGCAGTGCCGCTTGCCCGGCACCATCTCGGCGGGCCCGCCCGGACCTTCGGCGATCTTGGCATGGTCGAGCGCGGCGGCCACGGACTCGCGGTCGATCTTGCCGGCTTCCTTGACCGCGGCTTCCCACAGCTTGAGGCCGCGATAGGTGCCGGTGGCAGCGCTGCCGGCGGCGAACAGGAAGTTGCCGGGGAAATCCTTCTCGTAGGCCGCCTGGATCTTGGCGTCGAACGGGTTCTCCTTGGTCAGCACCTTGAAATAGTCGAGGCAGCTCGCGAGCCCTTCGATCTCTGCGGCCTGGTTGATGTTGAGCGTGTTCTCGTCGTAGTAGACGCAGGCCAGACGCCCGCCGTTCTTGAGGAAGCCGGCTTCATAGAGCTGCTTGAAGAACGGGCCGACGCCGGGCGGAATGACGGTGTTGAAGACGACGTCGACCTTGTTGGAGATGATGCGGTTGACGGTCGCGGAGAAGTCGACCTGGTCGAGCGGGTAATATTCCTCGAACACGACCTCGCCGCCATTGGATTCGATCACCTTGCGGGCGTAGACGTTCAGCGTGTGCGGCCAGACATAGTTGGCGCTCGGCAGCGCGAACTTCTTGCCGCCGTTCTTGATCAGCCAGGGGATGAACTCGTCGCATTGCTGCGCCGGCGTCGGGCCGGTGCAGAACAGGTACGGCGTGCACTCCTTGCCCTCGTAGAGCTGCGGATAGATGTAGAGGGTCTTGCCGCGCGCCACGATCGGATCCTTGATCGCGTTGCGCATCGATGAGGTGATGCCGCCGAGCACCATGTCGACCTTGTCGCGCTGGATCAACTTGCGGACGTTGCCGACGGCGACGGATTCGTTCGAGGCGGTGTCCTCGATATAGAGCTCGAGCGGACGGCCGAGCAGGCCGCCGGCTCCGTTGATCTCCTTGATCACCATTTTCGCAACGTTGGCATCGGCGTTGCCGGCATAGGCGATCGGGCCGGTGAGATCGGTGGCGATGCCGACCTTGATCGGCGCCTCGGCCGCATTGGCCCAGGGCGCCGGGATCACCCAGCTGCCGACGCCGGTTGCGACCGCGCCGGATGCAAAGGCGAAATTGGACAGGAAGCGACGTCGTGTGAGCTGAGTACGATCGAGCATGTGATTAAACCCCTTTTCCAGCGATGAGACCTTGCGGACGGAATTTGATGAAGACGATGGCCAGCACGAAGACGAGGACGTCGGCGACGACGGGTGCCATTACCCAGGGCAGCGCCGCGCTCAGCGTGCCGATGACGCCGGCGCCCGCGACCGGGCCGATGAAGGAGCCGACCCCGCCGACCATGACCGCGACAAAACCCTGGATCAGGAAGCGCAGGCCGAGATCGGCAAACAGGCTGAACACCGGCACGATCAGCGCGCCAGCAAGGCCCGCGAGCGCCGCACCGAAGGCGAACGTCGCGCCGTAGATCAGCGGCGTCGAAATGCCCGACGCACGCGCCAGCGACGGGTTCTCCAGCGTCGCCCGCACGCGCAGGCCGAAGCTGGTCCGCGACAGCAAGAGATAGCAGAGGCCCATCACCAGCAGCGTGATGACGATGATGGTGAAGCGCCAGGCCGAGATATGCATGGCGCCGATGTCGATCGAGCCGCCGATCGGCTCCGGCACGGTGAGGTAGAAGCCGCCGATCAGCCCGCGAACGGCCTCGCGGATGATCAGGCCGAGCGCATAGGTGCCGAGCATGGCAACGATCGGCGCGGCGTAGAATCGCCGGATGATCAGCGCCTCCAGCACGAAGCCGAGCGCACCGACCACGAAGGGCGCTGCAACCATGCCCGCCCAGATCGGCAGGCCCTTGGCATAAGCGAGATAGGTGATGTAGGCGCCGAGCAGGACGAACTCGCCCTGCGCGAAGTTGAAGATGCCCATCATGCTGGCGATGATCCCGAGCCCCAGCACGATCAGGACGATGATCGCGCCGAAGCTCAGGATCTCGAACGCCGCGACGAACGCGTTAGCCATGCGTTGCGTTTCCGCCGAGTTGAAGCGAAGGTTTCCTCACATCTTCTTCCAGTCGCCGATCTGCTCGAAGGCATGGGCGGCGCGGTAGATGGTGGATTCCTCAAACATGCGGCCGACCAGCATCAGCCCGACCGGCAGGCCGTCGACCATGCCGCAGGGCAGCGACATCGCGGGATGGTGCGTGATGTCGAACGGCGCGGTGTTGGAGATCATCTCGAGCGCGCGAGCGACGTAGTCCTCGCGGCTGGCATTGGGCTCCGGCAGCTTGGTCGCCTTCATCGGCGTCGTCGGCAGCAGGAGCAGGTCGTAGTCCTTGAAGGCCTTGTCGTAGGCCGCGGTCAGCCGGCGCGAGATGTTGAGCGCCTTCCCGTAGAAGCGCGGGCCGAAATTGTTGTTGATGTAGGTGCCGAGCATCATGAACAGTTTGGTGGTCTCGGACAGCGAGTCGGCCTGCCTGCGCCAGCCGCGGTGGAAATCCATCAGGGAAGTCGAATAGAGATCGCCGCGGGACAGGCCGTAGCCGTCGCCGAACATCATGGTCTGGGTCAGGCCTTCGGTGCCGATCGGCGTCCAGATCGCCCCGCCCATGAGGTGCATCGGGATCGAGACGGTCTCGACGCTGGCGCCGAGATCCTTGAAGCGCTTGGCGGCCTCGCGCACGCTTTCATTCACCGCGGACTCGGCGGTCGGCTGCTCGAAGCCCTCCTTGAGAATGCCGATCTTCATGCCTTTGACGCCCTGGCCGAGCGCCTTGGTGTATTCCTCCACTTTCGGGGCCTTGATCCTGGGATCGTAGCCGTCGTCCCCGGCGAGCACCTCGAGCAGCAGCGCATTGTCTTCAACCGTTGCCGTCATCGGGCCGGTGTGGTCGACGTAGATCTCGATCGGCATGATGCCGGTGTAGGGGACGAGGCCCCAGGTCGGCTTCATGCCGTAGATGCCGCAGAACGACGACGGCATGCGGATCGAGCCGCCCTGGTCGCCGCCAATGGCCATGTCGACCTCGCCGAGCGCGACCACGACGCCCGATCCCGACGACGAGCCGCCGGCCGAGTAGCCCATCTTGTGCGGATTATGCACCGGCCCGTAAGAGCCGGTGTGGCTGCCGCCGGACAGGCAGAAATGCTCGCAATGCACCTTGCCCTTGATCTCGGCGCCGGCATCCAGCATGCGCGTGACGATGGTGGCGTCGAAATCGGGCACATAGCCTTCCAACGTCGACGAGCCGTTGGTCATGGGCACGCCGGCCAGCATGATGTTGTCCTTCAGCGCGACGGTCTTGCCCTTGAGCTTGCCGCTGGCGGCGCCCTTCACGGTCGACTTGCGATACCAGGCATTGCGCGGGTTCTCCTCCGCCGAGGGCCGGTAGCCCGGCGTGCGCGGATATTTCACTTCGGGCAATTCGTCCGGCATCGCGGCAACGAGATTGTAGGCTTCGATCGAGCCCTGCATGAGACTGCGGAACGAGGCGACGTCGTCATCGGTGAGCGAAAGGCCGCATTGCTCGGCGATACTGCGAAGTTGGGCTGGCGTGGGAAGGGCAACTGTCACGGCGCTCTCCTTGAAGGCTTCTTGATCCCTGGCACTGTTGAAAGCCTCTCGCTCGCGCCTTTCCGGGCGCGGGCCAGCCGGCTTCACGGTGTTACTAGAGACGGAAATATTTTCCTTTTCAAGTATTATTTCGCAAGGCGGTTGCGGCGTATCGGAGCCGTCTCAGAGCGTCTTGATAATCTTGAAGTCGAGGCCGTCGGTTTCAGCGAGGTACATCGGCATCTCGGCGCGGCCGTCGCGAAGCGTCACGGGACCGCGGCCCGCCGAGTAGACGGTGTTGCGCGCGGCCTTCAGCAGCGGACGAAAGGCCAATGATCCGGCGCGGTTGGCGACGGATTCCAGGAAGCGCAGCCCCTCATAGTTCGACTGACCGACGGAACCGACCGGCGGCGCGTTGGCACCGAACATGGAGTAATAGGCACTGAGGAACTCGTCATTGGCGCGCGAGACCAGACCGTTGAAATAGCCGGAGGCGCAGAACAGATTCTCGGTGTTGTCGGCGCCGATGCCGAGCAGCACGGTCTCGTCCATCGCACCTGCAAGCCGCAGCGTGGACGTGGCGAGGCCCGCTTCGGCGAAGGCGCGGTTGAAAGTGATGCTATCGGTGCCGATCAGCGAGATCAGCACCACATCGGGCCGGGCGGCGCGGATGCGGGCCAGATGCGGTTCGTGATTGTCCTCGCCTACGGGTACGAACTCCTCGCCGACGACCTGGCCGCCGGCTTCCTTGATGTAGCGCTTGACCGCGCGATGCGACTGCCAGGGCCAGACGTAATCGCTGCCGATCAGGTACCAGCGCGCCGCCTTCTTGACCTCCGCCAGCCAGTGAATCGACGGCCGGCTCTGCCAGCGCGGCGTCTCGCCGATCGCCATCACGCCCGGCGTGCGCTCGCCGCCTTCATAGACAGGCGTATAGATGTAGGGAATGCGGTTGCCGGTGACCTTGCGCAGCGCGACCCGGACCGCGCTGATATGCGAGCCCATGATGAGGTCGACCTCGTCGAAGGCGATCGCCTGCTCGGCGCGGCGGACCACCTCCTCGATCGGTCCGCCGGAATCGTAGATCGACAGTTCGAGCTCGCGGCCCAGAATGCCGCCGCGCTTGTTGATCTCGGCAACAGCCAGCATCGCGCTGTTGGTAGAGGTCGGGCCCCAGATCCCTGGCGAGCCGGTGAAGGTGAGGAAATTCCCGATGCGCAGCTTGCTGCGCGCGCCGCGCCGCCTCATGAAATGCGCATCGACCGGAGACAGGTCGAAATCCGCCGCCGATGACGACAAATTCCTGAACAGCAGGGACGGCGGCAACGCCGAGCCGCCGTGAGCCGGGAAGTTCACCGTCGCGCGCACGCCAACTCCTGTCTGAGACCAGACCTGAAAGCACATTGAGCAGGCGGCCGCGGCTTCCGCCCTTTTGTTGGGCAATGATCCTATTTTGAAAATATTGAATATTCAAGAATTGAAGTGCATATAGATGCAGCATCGATTGCAAGACATTCACTCATTTGGGTCAAGGCGAAGTCTCAGCCGTGGCAAAACCGCCGAAACAAAATTCCCCGATCACCGAACACCTCGCTTACCTGCTGGCGCAAGCCAACCGGGAAATCAACCGGCAGCTCGAACTGAGGTTGAGCAAGGAGGGCGTGCCGGTCGAGCAATGGCGCATCCTGAAAGTGCTGTCGGACGGCAACGGCCATTCGATGGGCGAGCTCGCGGACGCCGTGCTGCTCAACCATCCGACGCTCACGAAGATGATCGACCGCATGGTCTCCGACACGCTGGTCTACCGCGTGCAGGACCCGAACGACCGTCGCAAGGTGCTGATGTTCATCTCCGACCGCGGCAAGGTGCTGTGCAAGAAGCTCAACTCGCTCGCGGTCGACCAGGAGGAGCACATCCTGGAGAGCTACGGCGACAAGTCGACGAGCGAGCTCAAGCGGCTGCTGGAGAGCTTGATCGACAGCTCGAATTAGACCTCGTGAAGTGGAGCGTGGCGCCTTGCGAAGCGCACACACACATCTGCCGTTTCAATGCATGGCCAGAGGAAAGCACTCGCGCATCATCGCCAGCACGAGAGGCGATAGCGTTGGCCATTCCATGTCGTCCAGCCCACGGCCTTGTTGCTGACCGGCTTGGCTAGATACCATCTGTTGCCGTCGGCATGGTAGAAGTACACGCCGCCCTGGGTTCCGGTGCGTGGATTTGTCAACTTCACCCATCGCGAGCCATTATCTGAGAAGCGGCCTGACCAGCGTGCTCCCGAAGTGCTGGTGCAAGTGTTGCCGTTGCAGGTTGTCTGACTGTCATCGACGGCCGCCCATTTCATCCGCGCCGGGCGGCCGTCGATGTTGCACGACCATGTTCCGCCCCACCATCCGCCCACTTGGCTCGCAGGGGCGGAACCGCAGGCGTAAAGACTCAGGGCAAGGACACAAAAGGCGGTTGGCAGCGCGCGTTTGGGCATTGTCTGGCTCCAATTTTCAGGCCGCGTCTCGTGATCCAATCAAACCACGGATTGAGCTCTGTAGCGGTGATCCAGATCACAATGAGCAGTGGTAAAAAATTGGATCGTCTACCCGAGGGCGTTCGCCGAGACACGATGCCGCGCTTTGACCATTGGCTCTCCGGGCGAAGAGTTCTTCAGCGACGCAGCGGCGCGAGCGAGTGGCCGCCGGCCATCTGCAGAAGTAGCAGCACTCCGGAGTGATCACAGGAACAGGCGCTGAGGCGGGTTGCCAGATGGCTGAAGCGTGCTCAGCCGCGCGTGACGGATAAAGGACCGTCTGACAATTGTGCGCCAGCCATCCTCAATGGCGTGCGCCTACCATTCGTGATGCAACGGAAGACCAGCAGGCATCATATGGATCGGAAGCATTCGACGCCCGGCGAACTCGTGGGCAAAGACAACACCGCGAGTTCGCCGGGTTTTGAGATCATCGATCAAGCATACCGCCCGTGGCAGTGCTTGTACTTCTTGCCGGAGCCGCACGGACAGTCCTCGTTGCGGCCGACCTTGCCCCAGCTGGTCGGGTTCTTCGGATCGCGCATCGACGCATCCGTGGCCTGGGCGCCCAGGGTGACGCTGGCGAGGGCCATCTCGTCCTCGCCGGTGTTCGGATCGAACTTGTGCGCTTCCATCGGCGGCAGCACCGGGGCTTCCTGCTCCGGCGGAACGATCTCGACGCGCATCAGTTGCGCCGTGACGGCCTCGCGCAGGTGAGCGCTCATCTCCTGGAAGAGATTGAAGGCTTCGGTCTTGTACTCCTGCAGGGGATCGCGCTGGCCGTAGCCGCGCAGACCGATGACCTGGCGCAGATGGTCGAGCATGATCAGGTGCTCGCGCCAGAGATGGTCGAGCGTCTGCAAGAGGATGGTCTTCTCGACGTAACGCATCACGTCGGGACCCCATTGCGCGACCTTGGCCGCCATGTGCTCGTCGGCCTTGGTCTCGATGCGCGTCAGCAGCTCCTCGTCGGCGATGCCCTCTTCCTTGGCCCATTCGTCGACCGGCAGGTCGAGATCGAGCACGCGCTTCAATTCGTCCTTGAGCCCGGCGACGTCCCACTGCTCGGCATAGGCATGCTCGGGCACGTGCTTGGCGACGAGGTCGTCGATGAAGGCGTGGCGCATGTCGGCGACGGTCTCGGCGACGCTCTCGTCCTTCATCAGCTCGACGCGCTGGTCGAAGATCACCTTGCGCTGGTCGTTCTGGACGTTGTCGAACTTGAGCAGGTTCTTGCGGATGTCGAAGTTGCGCGCCTCGACCTTCTGCTGCGCCTTCTCCAGCGCCTTGTTGATCCAGGGATGGATGATGGCCTCGCCCTCTTGCAGGCCGAGACGCTGCAGCATGCTGTCGAGACGGTCCGACCCGAAGATGCGCATCAGGTCGTCTTCCAGCGACAGGAAGAACTTCGAGCGGCCGGGATCGCCCTGACGACCGGAACGGCCGCGCAGCTGGTTGTCGATGCGGCGGGATTCGTGGCGCTCGGAGCCGATGATGTAGAGGCCGCCGGGCTTCTTCACGGTCTTGGCAGGCTTCGAACCCTTCGCCGGCTCGACTTCGACGGTCTCTTCGGCCTTAAGCACGATGTCGCGGAAGTGCTCGATATCGGCCTTGATCTGCTCGATCTTCTTGGCCTTCTCGGCCTCGTCGGTGATAGCAGCAGTCTCCTGCTGGATGCGCATCTCCAGCGAGCCGCCGAGCTTGATGTCGGTGCCGCGGCCGGCCATGTTGGTGGCGATCGTGATCGCGCCCGGCACGCCGGCTTCGGCGACGATGTAGGCTTCCTGCTCGTGGAAGCGCGCGTTCAGCACCGCGAACAGTTTCGCCGGCTTGCCGGCGCGGGCGGCGGCATAGAGCTTGTCGAGCGCGCCCTCCTTGCCGAAATCGATCTGCTTGTAGCCGTTCTTCTTGAGGAATTCGGCGAGCACTTCCGACTTCTCGATCGAGGCGGTACCGACCAGCACCGGCTGCAGGCGCGCATTGGCGCGCTCGATCTCGGCGAGGATGGCCTGATATTTTTCCTTCTGGGTCCGATAGACCTCGTCGTCCTCGTCGAGGCGCGCGATCGACAGATTGGTCGGGATCTCCACGACCTCGAGCTTGTAGATGTCGAACAATTCGTCCGCTTCGGTCGCGGCGGTGCCGGTCATGCCCGCCAGCTTCTCGTACATGCGGAAGTAGTTCTGGAAGGTGATCGAGGCCAGCGTCTGATTCTCGGGCTGGACCTGGACGTGCTCCTTGGCTTCCAGCGCCTGATGCAGGCCTTCCGAATAGCGGCGGCCCGGCATCATGCGGCCGGTGAACTCGTCGATGATGACGACTTCGCCGTCGCGGACGATGTAGTCCTTGTCGCGCGTGAACAGCGTGTGAGCGCGCAGGGCCTGGTTGATGTGGTGCACGACGGAGACGTTCTCGACGTCGTAGAGCGACTCGCCCTTGAGCTGGCCGGCATCGCGCAGCAGCGTCTCGATCTTCTCCATGCCGCCTTCGGTCAGCGTCACCGTGCGCTGCTTCTCGTCGACCTCGTAGTCGGTCTTGTCGAGCTTGGGCAGGAACCCATCGATGGTGTTGTAGAAGTCGGAGCGGTCGTCGAGCGGGCCGGAGATGATCAGCGGCGTGCGCGCTTCGTCGATCAGAATGGAGTCGACCTCGTCGACGATGGCGAAGAAGTGCGGCCGCTGGACCATGTCCTCGAGCCGGTACTTCATGTTGTCGCGCAGATAGTCGAAGCCGTACTCGTTGTTGGTGCCGTAGGTGATGTCGCAGGCGTAGGCCGCCTTCCGCTCGGCATCGTCGAGGCCGTGCACGATCACGCCGGTGGTCATGCCGAGGAAGCTGTAGATCTGGCCCATCCAGCTGGAGTCGCGGCGGGCGAGGTAGTCGTTGACCGTGACGACGTGGACGCCTTTGCCGGCGAGCGCGTTCAGATACACCGCAAGCGTCGCGACCAGCGTCTTGCCTTCGCCGGTCTTCATCTCGGCGATGTCGCCCTCGTGCAGCACCATGCCGCCGATCAGCTGGACGTCGAAATGGCGCTGGCCGAGCGTGCGCTTGGCGGCCTCGCGCACGGTGGCGAAGGCCGGGACGAGGAGATCGTCCAGCGTCTTGCCGTTCGCGAGCTGCTGCTTGAATTCCGCGGTGCGGGCCTTGAGCGCCTCATCGGAGAACTTGGCGAGCTCAGGCTCCAGCGCATTGATCGCGTTGACGCGGGACTGATATCCCTTCACCCGCCGGTCGTTGGCGGAGCCGAAAAACTTGCGGGCGAGCGCGCCGATCATGCCTGGTTCCTGTGTTCGCGATTCAACCGCGTTGGGCCTAAGAAGTTGTCGCCCGCCCGCCTATCAACTCACCGTGACGCTTCGCGGCGTCGGAGCCCGGACTGCGGGGGACATCCGCCATATGGGTGGGAATTGGGCAAGTCTGGGTTCAACGGCCAAAAACGCAGCAAAATAAACGCCATCGCCATGGTCGCGACCGCGCAGAGATATGGCCCGGTCGGGGCCTTGTCAACGGCGGGCGCAGTGCGGCTAATTCATCATTTTGACAGACTTTTCGCGTTGCCAAGCCCCCTTGATTGGGCGAGTGTCCGCCCCGCTCGAGCAGCCCCTGCTTCAACATAAGGATTTTCCATGACCACCTCGTTCCCGGCAACCCAGCGCTTCCGCTCCGCGTCCGCCCTGGCTGGCAGCCTCGCTCTGGCGCTGGCCCTGGCGTTTGCGGGCCCGCTCCGGGCCGCCGATGATCCGGTGCTGGCGAAGGTCAATGGCGCGGAAATCAAGAAGAGCGACGTCACCATGGCCGAGGAGGAACTCGGACCGAGCCTTGCCCAGATGGATCCGGCCACCAAGGACGAGAACGTCCTGTCGTTCCTGATCGACATGAAGATCGTCAGCAAGGCTGCCGAAGACAAGAAGATCGCCGACGGCGAGGAATTCAAGAAGCGCCTGGCCTTCGCCCGCAACCGGCTTCTGATGGACAGCCTGCTCGCCAGCGAGGGCAAGGCCGCCACCACGCCGGACGCCATGAAGAAGGTCTATGAGGAGGCCGCCAAGCAGATCACCGGCGAGCAGGAGGTGCGCGCCCGCCACATCCTGGTCGAAACCGAGGACGAGGCCAAGGCGGTCAAGGCCGAGCTCGCGAAGGGGGCCGATTTCGCCGAGCTCGCCAAGAAGAAGTCCAAGGACCCCGGCTCCGCCGACGGCGGCGACCTCGGCTTCTTCACCAAGGAGCAGATGGTGCCGGAATTCTCGGCCGTGGCCTTCTCGCTGGAGCCGGGCAAGATCTCTGACCCCGTGAAGTCGCAGTTCGGCTGGCACATCATCAAGGTCGAGGAAAAGCGCAACCGCAAGGCGCCCGATTTCGAGCAGGTCAAAGCCCAGATCGAGCAGTATGTGACCCGCAAGGCCCAGGCCGAGTATGTCGCCAAGCTGCGCACCGAAGCCAAGGTCGAGCGGCTGGACCAGCCGGCGGCCGATGCGTCGAAGGACGCCAAGTCCGATGCGAAGCCGTCCGACAGCAAGATGGCGCCGCCGGCGAAGAAGTAAGAATTCGCTGTCACTTCGCGGACGCCAAGTATATCTAACGTCGCAATGGCCGGGGCTCCCCCGGCCATCTGCATGTCCAGACCCTACCAAGGCGCCCGCGATGTCCTCCTCCGTCTCTCCGCTCGCCCCCAAAACCGTCCCTGATATGCCCGTGATCGCGGGCATCCGTCTGGCGACGGCCGAAGCCGGCATCCGCTACAAGAACCGCACCGACGTGCTGCTCGCGGTGATGGACAAGGGCACTGCCGTGGCCGGCGTCTTCACCAGGTCGAAGTGTCCCTCGGCCCCGGTGGAATGGTGCCGCGCCAAGCTGAAGGGCGGCAAGGCGCGCGCGCTGGTGGTCAATTCCGGCAATGCCAACGCCTTCACCGGCAAGACCGGCCGCGCCTCCACCGCGCTGACGGCCAAGATCGCGGCCAAGGCGGTCGGCTGCAGCGAGAGCGAAATCTTCCTGGCCTCGACCGGGGTGATCGGCGAGCCGCTGGATGCCACCAAGTTCGACGGCGTGCTCGGCCGCCTCGCCGAAGCCGCGGAGCCCGGCGATTACCTCGCCGCGGCCAAGGCGATCATGACCACCGACACCTTCCCGAAAGTGGCGACCGCGACCGTCAAGCTCGGCAAGGCCAAGGTCACCATCAACGGCATGGCCAAGGGCGCCGGCATGATCGCGCCCGACATGGCGACCATGCTGTCCTTCATCTTCACTGACGCGCCGATCGCGCCCGCCGTGCTGCAGGCGCTGCTCAAGAGCGGCGTCGAGGACACGTTCAACGCCGTGACCATCGACGGCGACACCTCGACATCGGATACGCTGCTGGCCTTCGCCACCGGCGCCGCCGCTGAGCACGGCGCGCCGAAGATCAGCCGCGCCAGCGACCCGCGCCTGAAGGCCTTCGTCAAGGCGTTCAACCAGGTGCTCGCCAATCTCGCCGAGCAGGTCGCCCGCGACGGCGAAGGCGCGCGCAAGCTGGTCGAGATCACCGTCGAGGGCGCCAAGACCAAGGCCTCGGCTCGCAAGATCGCGATGTCGATCGCGAACTCGCCGCTGGTGAAGACCGCGATCGCCGGCGAGGATGCCAATTGGGGCCGCGTGGTGATGGCCGTCGGCAAGGCCGGCGAGCCGGCTGATCGCGACAAGCTGTCGATCTCGTTCAACGGCATCCGCGTCGCCAAGCGCGGGGCGCGCGATCCTGATTATGACGAAGCGCAGGTGTCGGAAGCGATGAAGGCGCCGGAGATCGCGATTCTGGTCTCGCTCGGCCTCGGCAAAGGCCGCGACCGCGTCATGACCTGCGACCTCACCAAGGAATATGTGGCGATCAACGGGGACTACAGGTCGTAGGTCTTCTCCCTCTCCCCGCTCTTACGGGGAGAGGTGAGCGCCATTATCCGGAGATCCGCGCGTCCGCGACCGCCTTCTTGAACAGCGCGTTCATGGCATCCGCGATGCCTTGCGTCGGGCTGACCTCGAAATACAGGCCCGGCGAGGCGCAGCTCTGCATGTTCTGTGCGATCTGGCTGTTCGGCGACGGGCCATAGGGACCGGCATTGAACGAATCGATCCATTTCATGTACCAGGAGTTGGTCGGCAGCGCGAGATACGTCGTGTACAGCACCGCGATCTTGACGCCGCGATCCTTTATCGTCTTGCAAAGCGCAGGGTTGAGTGGCGACTGGCACCGCGTGGTGCCCGAGAGCGGTTTCAGGCATCCGGTGTTGCTCTCGTCGGCCACGCCGTCGGACACGAAGAACAAGTATTTGAGCGGACTGGCCGACGTGCCGCTTCCGGGGGCGCTGATCTGGCCGTTGATCGCAGGAAGGACCGCTGTGAAGGGGGTATCCTGATCGTTATTCTCGTTCTGGCCGTTCACCGACATCAAGTCGATCTTGCCGGCCGCCGTCTTTGCGCTGGAGAGAGAGGCCGACAACGAAAACAGACTGCGCAGGCCGAGCGAGCTTGCAGAGCCGCCGAAATCATAGATCGCCATTCTGAACTGGTTTGAATAGGTCTGAGTGGCATTGGCCGTATCCATCAAGGACTCGGTGGCGCTCCGAAGCACGTCGATCCGGGTGGTCACGCCGAGCTTCTTGGCCAAATCGTAATAGTTGTTCTTGTCCTTCAGATCGTGGCAGGCGAAGGCGCACTTATCCGACGTGTTGTCGACCATCTTCTTCACGTCGGCCGGGGTCGCACCGACACCCATTGACGGCGAATTGTCCAGCAGCAGATAGAAATCGATGTAGAGCGGCATGCTGGCCGTCGCCTTCGACGTGCCGCTCAACGTCAGCACGGACTTGCCGATCACGCCGAGAAACATGGTGTTCAAAGTTGCGGTGAACGAAACCGTCGCGGTGACGGTCGAGCCGGACTTGACAACCGTCGGCGTGAGGCCGGTCAGCGTGTAGCCGGTCTGACTGGCGCGATTGGCATTGAAGATGTTCGTGGCGTCCGTGACGCCGACCGAAATCGAGCCGTCCGCAGTCATGTTGCCGGCGGCCTTGAAAGCGGGCGAGGCCTTGGCGATCGAGCCGACACTGGCGGCATCCGCCGCGGCCTGAAGCTTGGACCGGATCAGCGTCGCGCGCGAATAGTCGATGGCGCAGCCGACCGCACTGATCAGGGGAACGCAGGCGAGCGCGAAAATCACCGCGATATTGCCGCCCCGGTCGTGGACGAACCGGCGGGGAAGAGTCGAAAGCGCAGCGCGCATGGGTAGGCCTGGAGTGGTTTAAAGAGTTCCCACTCTAGGAACTGCGGATTAAATATGACTTATGGTGCCCTTGGAAACGTGGACCGCAACGAGGTTAACAAACCGTTGCAAACGATCTCAGCGAGCGACAGACGCGCATGGCCGATCTCAAACTGACACTGGTGGTGGCCTGCGCGCTCGTCGACGCCGACAAACGCGTCCTGATCGCGCAGCGCCCGGAAGGAAAGGCCTTGGCCGGCCTGTGGGAATTCCCCGGCGGCAAGCTCGAGCCGGGCGAGCGGCCGGAGCAGAGCCTGATCCGGGAGCTTCATGAGGAGCTCGGCATCAACGTCGCCGAGCCGTGCCTCGCGCCGCTGACCTTCGCCAGCTACGGTTACGAGACCTTCCATCTCTTGATGCCGCTCTATATCTGCCGGCGCTGGGAGGGGATGGTCACCGCACGCGAGGGCCAGAACCTCGCCTGGGTCCGCGCCAACAAGCTGCGCGACTATCCGATGCCGCCCGCGGACATCCCGCTGATTCCGCATCTGATCGATTTGTTGATGTGAGGTCGAAGGGTACCGCTCTCTGGCGTCATGCCCGGGACAAGCCCGGCCATGACGGAAGAGAGAGATCACTCCTTCCCCGCCTTCTTCACCGCCTCCGCCAGGCTCGCTTTCGCCGACCCCGGCTTCAGCGGCTGCTGCTGGCTCGCATGCGGGGCCCAGCCGGAGAGCCAGACGATGTCGAACGTCGCACGGATGCGGCCGTCGGCATCGGCAAAACGCTCGGCGTAGATCTCGGCCATCCGCAGCAGCGTCGCGCGCCGGCTCGGTGTGCGGCGCCGCTCGATCAGCACATTTGCCGCTCCCATGCGGCGCAGATCCTGCATCAAGGCGAACGCATTGGCATAGCGCACCACGACACGGTCGACGTCGGTCACCGGCAACGCAAAGCCCGCCCGCTGCAATAGCGCACCGATGTCCCGAAGGTCAGCGAACGGCGCCACGCGCGGTGACACACCGCCCTCGCATTCGGCTTCCGCCGCGGCAAACGCCTGGCGCAGCTCGGTGAGGCTGTCGCCGCCGATCATGGCAGCAAGCAGCAGCCCGTCCGGCTTGAGCGCCCGGCGGATTTGCGCGAGCACGCCGGGCAGGTCGTTGACGTATTGCAGCGCCAGCGCCGAGACGACGAGGTCGAGGCTCTCCGGCGCGAGCGGCAACTTCTCGGCACCCGCCTCATCGAGCGCGATCCGTTCGATGGACGGTAGCCGAGCGCGTAGCGCCGCGAGCCCCCCGCCGGGCGTCCAGAGATCGGCCGGTGCTTGAAATTCTCGCATCACTGTGGCCAGCCGATCGGACATGTCCTCGGCGACCCGCTCGAGCAGGAATGTGACCGCGCCTTGGGCCTGGGCGCGCTGCTGCCGCCTCTGCAGCAAGGCACGATCAAACAAGGCGGGCGGGATTTGAGCGGTCCGGACCATGCCGCTGGTTACGCCGATCTCCACAGTTCTGGCAATCCGCTGCGTGCAGCGTTACCCTTCCCACATGGAAGCCGACGCTCCCCCCATCCGTTCCATCGCCGCACCGCTGCGGAGCGCGTGGACGGCCGGCCGCCAGGTGCTGGCGCGGGCGGCGCGGCTGGCGCTCGACATCGCGCTGCCGACACAGTGCGTATCCTGCCACGAGCCGGTCGATGGCGAGGGCGTTTGCGCTTCCTGCTGGGCGCGGCTGTCGTTCATCGAACGGCCCTATTGCCCGCGGCTCGGCATTCCCTTCGTTTATGACCCCGGTCCCGAGATGCTGTCGATGGAGGCGATCGCAAGCCCGCCGGCCTATCAGCGCGCCCGCGCGGCGGTACGCTACGACGACGTTGCGCGTACGCTGGTGCATGCGCTGAAGTATCAGGACCGTACCGATCTGGCGCCGGCCATGGGCCGCTGGATGGCGCGCGCGGGCGGCGAGTTGCTGACCGGCGCCGACATGCTGGTGCCCGTGCCCCTGCATTGGCGGCGGGCCTGGCGGCGCCGTTACAACCAGTCCGGCGCGCTCGCGCGTGTCATCGAGCGGCAGAGCGGGATCAAGGTGCGGGGCGACGTGCTGCGGCGGGTGCGCGCCACCGAGCAGCAGATCGGCCTGTCGCGGGCCCAGCGCGCCACCAATGTGCAGGGCGCATTTCAGGTATCTCCCGACCGTCAGGCCGAGGTCCAGGGCCGCCGCGTTGTCCTGATCGACGATGTCCTGACGTCTGGCGCGACGCTCGACACCTGCGCGCGGGCCCTGCTGCGCGCCAAAGCGGCCCAGGTCGACGTGCTGGTCTTTGCCCGGGTTGTCGAGAGCGGGCCCCGTCCCATATAATTCAATGAATTCATGACATGAGAGCGCCAGACGAATGACTGCTGCTGTCGAGATCTACACCCGGCCGGGCTGCGGCTATTGTTCCGCCGCCAAGTCACTGCTGACCCGCAAGAAGGCGACCTTCACCGAATTCGACGTCGCCAAGAACCCGTCCTGGCGCCAGGAAATGTACGGCCGCGCCGGCCAGGGTTCGACCTTTCCGCAGATCTGGATCGGCGGCACCCATGTTGGCGGCTGTGACGACCTCTATGCACTCGATCGCGAAGGCAAGCTCGATGGCATGCTCGAAAGCGTGAAGGCGGTATCATGAGCGAGAGCCGCACGTTCACGGCCGCCATGGTGCAGATGCGCACCGGCCTGATGCCCGGGCCGAGCCTCGAGCAGGCCACGAAGCTGATCCGGCAGGCTGCGGCCGATGGCGCCGATTACGTGCAGACGCCGGAAGTCAGCAACATGATGCAGCTGAACCGCAAGGCGCTGTTCGAGCATCTCCAGAGCGAAGAGGATGACGCCTCGCTGAAGGCGTACCGGGCGCTCGCGGCGGAGCTGAAGATTCACCTCCATGTCGGCTCGCTGGCGCTGCGCTTCTCGCCGGAGAAGGCGGTCAACCGTTCCTTCCTGATCGGGCCCGAGGGCAACGTGCTCGCGAGCTACGACAAGATTCACATGTTCGACATCGAGCTGCCGGACGGCGAGAGCTATCGCGAATCCGCCAATTACCAGCCGGGCGAGACCGCCGTGATCTCGGATCTGCCCTGGGGCCGCATCGGCTTGACGATCTGCTACGATGTGCGCTTCCCCGCGCTGTACCGCGCGCTCGCAGAAAGCGGCGCCTATTTCATCACCGTGCCGTCCGCCTTCACCCGCAAGACCGGTGAAGCGCATTGGCACGTGCTGCTGCGAGCCCGTGCGGTCGAGACCGGCTGCTTCGTCTTCGCCGCGGCGCAGGCCGGCACCCACGAGAACAAGCGCGAGACCTACGGGCATTCGCTGATCGTCGATCCCTGGGGCGAGATCCTCGCCGAAGGCGATGTCGAGCCGGGCATCATCATGGCCAAGATCGACCCGGCCAAGGTCGAGACCGCGCGCCGGGCGATTCCCTCGCTCCAGCACGGCCGCCGCTTCGGCGTCTCCGATCCCAAGGCCGGGCCGGACCATTTGCACCTCGTGCGGGGCTCGGCATGATCCGCTACGCGCTCCACTGCGACCGCAATCACGCCTTCGAAAGTTGGTTCCAGAGCTCGTCGGCCTATGATTCGCAGGTGAAGCGCAAGCTCGTGACCTGCCCGATCTGCGGCTCGGCCAAGGTCGACAAGGCGATCATGGCGCCGCGCATCGTCGGCAAGAAGGGGCGCGGCCGCGCCACGCCGCCGCCGGAGCCCGTGGCCGCGACCACGCCCGAGGCTGCGCCGTCAGGGCCGACCTCGCTGCTGATGGCGCAGGAGCGCGAGCTGCGCGCCAAGCTGAAAGAGCTGCGCGACCACATCGTTAAGAATGCCGACAATGTCGGCGAGCGCTTCGCCAACGAAGCCCGCGCCATGCATTACGGCGACAAGGAGCATCGTCCGATCTATGGCGAGGCTTCGCCCGAAGAGGCGAAGTCGCTGATCGACGAAGGCATCGAGGTCTCACCGCTGCCGACCCTGCCGGAAGACCGGAATTAAGCTCCCACCAGCACAGCGACCCCGACGACGATCAGCGCGATGCCTGCAAGCTCGCGCGGCGCGATCGGCTGCTTGAACGAGTAATACGCCACGGCTTGCGCGAACAGCACCTCGATCAAGGCGAGCGTGCGGACGTTGGCGGCCGCCGTCAGCGCAAAGGCGAGGAACCAGAATTGCGAGGCGAAGGCGCCGATGAAGCCCGCGAGCATCGACGGTCGCCATAACCTGAGGATTCCTCGCAGCACGTCCGGCGTGCGCCAGAGCAGGTAGATCGTCAGGATCAGCGTCTGCACGAACAGGCCGAGCACCAGCGTGATTGACGCCGCGGTCACGAAGGACACGCCGGGCACATTGATGATGGCGCCGCGAAAGCCGACCGCTGACAGCGCGAAGGCCGCCGCGGCAACGAGGCCGGTGATGGTCGGCTTCAGCTCGGCAAAGCTCTTGTCGCCGCCGGGGCGGAGCGCGGTGATGACGACGCCGATGGTGGCGATCATGATCGCGAGCACCTTCAGCCAGGTCAGGTGATCGCCGAGGAAGACGAAGCCGAAGATCGCGGTCTGGATCGCCTCGGTCTTCAGGTAGGCCGTCGTCACGACAAAGGAGCGGTCGTTCATCGCGAGCAGCATCAGGCCGGTGGCGACGATCTGGCTGAGCGCGCCCAACAGCAGCCATGGCCAGAACACGGCCGGCGGCGCGCTGAGATGATCGCCGGTCGCGAGCAGCACCAGCCCCAGGAACAGCAGCGAGAACGGAAAGCCGAACAGGAAGCGGATATTGGTCGCGCCCCAGGTCCCCAGCGGCTTCGTCAACGACCGCTGCATCGCATTGCGCGCGACCTGCCCGAGCGCGGCAATGATGGTGAAGGGAATCCAGAGGCTGGCGATGGTGAACATGGGGTGGCGGGCGCGAGGATGCGGACCAACGTGCCGCTAGCGGTGAAGCAGGTCAATCACACCGATGTCATGGGTGCGATGCTCTCGCACAAACTCGGTGCCTGCGAACGCAGGGACGGCGCTTGTAATGTGGCGTCTGCCCTAAACCTGCGGCTTGGCCGTCGCGCCACGGCCATTCCGCCGGCGATAGATCCACATCCCCACGCCCAGCACGACCGCAACCCCGACGACGGTCAGCATCCAGATGTGCTTGCCGACATGCGCATGATGATGCAGCCCGGCATATTCATGCAAGGCCGACACGGCCAAGACGCCCGGCAGCACATGAGCCGGCGCCCAGGCCAGGATCGCCGGGATGTTCACGGCATAGAATGTCGCGGGCGCCATGCCCAGCGCGCCGGCCGTCACAGGCACGAAGGCGCGGATCGGCGGCACGAAGCGGGCGAAGAACACGGCCCAGGTGCCGAAGCGGTGGAAGAAATTCTCGCTCTCGGCGACGACGCGCGGATAATTGGTCAGCGGCCAGGTGTTGAGGATCTCGCGCTGCCGCCTGTGCCCGATCCAATAGGCCGACCCGTCGCCGAGTACGGCACCAGTTGCGGCCGCCAAGAGCACCCATGGCAGCTGCAATTCGCCGCCGGGGACTAGGGCGCTCAGCGCCAGGATGATGGTCGAGCCGGGGATCACCGATCCCACCACCGGAACTGCCTCGAGCAGCGCCGCCAGGAACAGGGTCAGATAGGCCAGCCACGCATGGGCGGAAACGAAGGCGATGAGGGGATCGAGAAAGGACGTCACGTCGTCTCTTGAAGGGCTGGAGCATGGGGCTTCGGACCCTACATAAGTAACTGCATACGGCCAAAGTACCATTCGCACGGATTGGGCGCGACCCGCCCGAATTTCGGCGTGATTCGCAAGGCAGCCCTCCAAAAACTGCGCTCCTTGTCTATCTAGATGAAAAGACAACGGAACTTTGATTGGTGGGCGGGCTTCTGCCGGCTCGTTGTCTCTGATAGGTTGATTTTCAGCACCCAGCCGCAGCCAACGTGCGAATAACCGGTTTCGGGACCGCCCGGGACCTCGGAGGATTGATGACGACCGCCGCCCTGTCCAAAGTTGAGGAAGTTTCCGGCCTGCCCGACATGAAGGTGTCGGTGCGCCAGGTGTTCGGGATCGACAGTGATCTCGAAGTCCCGGCCTATTCCGAAGTCGATCCTCATGTGCCCGAAGTGGATTCCGATTACCGCTTCGACCGCGCCACCACGCTGGCCATTCTCGCGGGCTTTGCCAGGAACCGCCGCGTGATGGTGACCGGCTATCACGGCACCGGCAAATCCACCCATATCGAGCAGGTCGCCGCCCGTCTGAACTGGCCCTGCGTGCGCGTCAACCTCGACAGCCACATCAGCCGTATCGACCTCGTCGGCAAGGATTCGATCGTGGTCCGCGACGGCAAGCAGGTCACCGAATTCCGCGACGGCATCCTGCCCTGGGCGCTGCAGAACAACGTCGCGCTGGTGTTCGACGAATACGACGCCGGCCGCCCGGACGTGATGTTCGTGATCCAGCGCGTGCTGGAGGTTTCGGGCCGCCTGACGCTCTTGGACCAGAACAAGGTGATCAAGCCGCATCCGGCGTTCCGGCTGTTCGCCACCGCCAACACCGTCGGCCTCGGCGACACCTCGGGCCTCTATCACGGCACCCAGCAGATCAACCAGGGCCAGATGGACCGCTGGTCGATCGTCACCACGCTGAACTATCTCAGCCACGACGAGGAAGTCGAGATCGTGCTGGCCAAGGCCAAGCACTATCGCACGCAGGAGGGCCGCGACATCGTCAACAAGATGGTGCGCCTCGCCGACCTCACCCGTAATGCCTTCGCCAACGGCGATCTGTCGACGGTGATGAGCCCGCGCACGGTGATCACCTGGGCGGAAAACTCCGACATCTTCGGCGATATCGGCTTCGCCTTCCGCGTCACCTTCCTCAACAAATGCGACGAGCTCGAACGGCCCCTGGTCGCCGAGTTCTACCAGCGCTGCTTCAATGCTGAGCTGCCGGAATCGGCAATCAACGTCGCGCTGAGCTGATCTCTCACGGTGTGTCGTCCCGGCGAAGGCCGGGACCCATACCGCGTGATGTCTCGATTGAAGCGACGCTGATAGTTTCCTGACACAAGAGCGGCCGGTGGTTATGGTCCCGGCCTTCGCCGGGACGACAGATAGGGTCAGATGACCACCTCCAACTCCAAATTCCGCAGCAACAAGGAAGCGCCGACCGAGCCGTTCAAGCGCTCGGTCGCCTCCTGTCTGAAGGCGATCGCAAAGGCGCCCGAGCTCGACGTCTCCTTCGCAGCCGAGCGCCCGGGCCTTGCGCCCGGCAAGGCGCGGCTGCCCGAGCCCGCGCGCAAGATGACGAAGCGTGACGCCGCGATCGTGCGCGGCCATGCCGATTCCATCGCGCTCAAGCTCGCCTGTCACGATCCCAAGGTTCACCGCAAGCTGATGCCCGGCAATCCACAGGCGCGCGGCGTGTTCGAGGCGGTGGAGCAGGCCCGCGTCGAGGCGATCGGCGCGCGCCGCATGGCGGGCGTTGCCAAGAACCTCACCGCGATGCTCGACGACCATTTCCACCGCGGCAAGTTCGACGAGATCACCGACCGCGCCGATGCGCCGCTGGCGGACGCGCTGGCGATGCTGGTGCGCGAGCGCCTCACCGGCATGGCGCCGCCGACGGCGGCCAAGAAGGTGGTCGACCTCTGGCGGCCGATCCTCGAAGACAAGATCGGCAAGCGGCTCGACCGGCTCGACGGCGTGCTCGAGGATCAGACCAAGTTCGGCGATGCCGTGCATGACCTGCTGTCGGCCCTCGAGCTCGGCGACGAGCGCAACGCCGATAGCGAGGACAATGACGAGAACGAGGAGAGCCAGGACGGCGACAACGACCAGTCCGGCGCCGAAGGCTCGCCCGATTCCGACGCCGCGCAGGAGATGAGCGCCGACCAGGCGCAGGCAACCAGCGAGGAGATGAGCGAGAGCGCGATGGAAAGCGCGCAGGCCTCCACCTCCGACACCTTCGACGACGGCGAGCTCGGTGATGACGAGACGCCGGGCGAGGCGACGCGCCCGAACCAGCACGGCAGGAACGAGCCGCGTGGGCCGGAATATCATGCGTTCGCGCCCAAGTTCGACGAGGTCATCGCCGCCGAGGATCTCTGCGACCATGACGAGCTGGAGCGGCTGCGCGCCTATCTCGACAAGCAGCTCGCACATCTGCAGGGCATCGTCGCCCGTCTCGCCAACCGGCTGCAGCGCCGCCTGATGGCGCAGCAGAATCGCGCCTGGGAGTTCGACCTCGAAGAGGGCATCCTCGACCCTGCGCGCCTGTCGCGCGTCGTCACCGATCCCTATCACCCGCTATCCTTCATGCACGAGAAGGAGGCGACGTTCCGCGACACCGTGGTGACGCTGCTGCTCGACAATTCCGGCTCGATGCGCGGCCGCCCGATCACGGTCGCCGCGACCTGTGCCGACATCCTCGCGCGCACGCTGGAGCGTTGCGGCGTCAAGGTCGAGATTCTCGGCTTCACCACGCGGGCCTGGAAGGGCGGGCAATCGCGCGAGGCGTGGCTTGCCGCCGGCAAGCCGGCCAATCCCGGCCGCCTCAACGATCTCCGCCACATCATCTACAAGTCCGCGGACGCGCCGTGGCGTCGTGCGCGGAAAAACTTGGGCCTGATGATGCGCGAGGGCCTCTTGAAGGAGAACATCGACGGCGAGGCGCTGGACTGGGCGCACAAGCGCCTGCTCGGCCGGCCCGAGCAGCGCAAGATCCTGATGATGATCTCGGACGGCGCGCCGGTCGACGATTCCACGCTGTCGGTCAATCCGGGCAATTACCTCGAGCGGCATCTGCGCCACATCATCGAGGAGATCGAGACCCGCTCGCCGGTCGAGCTGATCGCGATCGGCATCGGCCACGACGTGACGCGCTATTATCGCCGCGCGGTGACGATCGTGGACGCGGAAGAACTCGGCGGCGCGATCACCGAAAAGCTTGCCGAGCTCTTCAGCGAGACCAACACGGCGCCAACGCAAGCGGCCGGTCGCCCGCGACGCAAATTGCATTCGTGAGCACGCATCCATCCCGCCGCAGCTTCGTCAGCCTCGCGGCGGCGGGATTTTCCACTCTCGCGTTGCCGCGCTTGGCGCAGGCGCAGCTGCAGCCCAAGACCGAGCCGCCGCCGCGCGCGCTCCAGCTCGAGCATGCCGTCACCGCGCCGGTCAGCGTCGAGGTGAACGCGCGCAGCATTGCCAATTTCGAGCCGCGCGACCGCTCGCGCACGCGCTTCGGCTCGCTGGATTTTCGCAGCGGCCTGGTGCTGACCTCGCCCTATCGCGGCTTCGGCGGCCTGTCGGGCCTCCGCTTCCTCGACGCCAAGGGCGAGCGTTTTCTCGCCATCTCCGATCAGGGCGGCTGGTTCACCGGCACGATCCGCTATTCCGGCCGCGAGATGGTCGGGCTCACCAATGTCGAGGCCGCGCCGGTGCTGGGCGCCGACGGGCGGCCGATCACCGAGAAGCGGCTCTGGTACGATACCGAGTCGCTCGCGCGCGACGGCAACCTCGTCTATGTCGGGCTCGAACGCGTCAACCAGATCCTGCGCTATGATTTCGCCAAGGGTGCCACGGGCGCCCGCGGCGAAGTGATCGCCGTCCCGCCGGCCTTGCGCAAGCTGCCCTACAACAAGGGGCTGGAGGCGATGGTCGTCGTGCCCAAAGCGCAGGGACCGGGCAAGAGCCAGGCCCAGCCGCTCGCGGGCACGCTGATCGCCTTTTCCGAGCGCGGGCTCGATGCCGACGGCAACCTCCTCGCTTTCCTGATCGGCGGCACCACGCCCGGCCAGTTCAGCGTGCGCCGCTCGGAGAATTTCGACATCAGCGACGCGGTGCTGCTGCCCTCGGGCGATCTCCTCATCCTCGAACGCAAATTCTCCTGGTTCACCGGCGTCAACATCCGCATCCGCGCGATCCCGCTGAAGGGAATCGCGCCGGGCGCCGTCGTCGACGGCCTGACGCTGTTCGCCGCCGATCTCGGCCACGAGATCGACAACATGGAAGGCATCGACGCCCACGTCACCGCCGACGGCGAGACCGTGCTGACCCTGATCTCCGACGACAATTTCTCGATGCTGCAGCGAACCCTGCTGCTGCAATTCACGCTGGCGGAGTAGCCGGCACTGCCCTGCGGCAAACTCCGCTGTCGTCCCGGGCTCGCGCGAGGCGCGCCCCGAGACGACGACGGAGTCTGTGGCGCAGCTGACCATCAAGCCATTGCCGGAATGCACGAACAGGCGACCCGCCATTCCCGCGCCCCGCTAGCAATCCGCCGCGCGCCCACTACACTGATCCCATCTCCCTCCATCCCCCGGAACTCCCCGCATGTCCGTCCTGTTTTCCCCGATCAAGCTGCGCGGCCTGACGTTGAAGAACCGCCTCGTGGTGTCGCCGATGTGCCAATATTCGGCCGACGACGGCGTCGCCACCGACTGGCACTTCACCCACATCAACAATCTCAGCCTGTCGGGCGCGGCGATGTTCTGCATCGAGGCGACGCATGTCGAGGCGATCGGCCGTATCACGCCGGGCTGCCTCGGGCTCTACAGCGACGCCTGCGAGGCCGCGCTGAAGCCGATCCTGCATTCGGTTCGCAAGCATTCCTCCACCGCGATCGCGATGCAGCTCGCCCATGCCGGTCGCAAGGCCTCGAGCGCGCGCCCCTGGGACGGCGGTCAGCTGATCCCAGTCGAGCAGGGCGGCTGGCAGACGGTCGGGCCGTCGGCGGTGCCGCACAAGGAGGGCGAGGCCGCGCCGCTCGCGCTCGATGCCGCGGGCTTGAAGGGCATCCGCGAGGCCTTCGTCGACAGCACAAAGCGCGCCGCGCGGCTCGGCATCGACGCCATCGAGGTCCATGGCGCGCATGGTTATCTCTTGCATCAATTCCTGTCGCCGATCTCCAACAAGCGCACCGACGAATATGGCGGCAGCCTCGAGAACCGCATGCGCTTTCCGCTGGAGGTGTTCGACGCGGTGCGCGCCGCGTTCCCCGCCGACAAGTCGGTCGGCATGCGGGTGTCGTCGACCGATTGGGTCGAGGGCGGCTGGGATCTGGCACAGACCATCGAATTCGCGAACGCGCTGAAGGCGCGCGGCGTCGACTGGATCGATGCATCCTCCGGCGGCGTCTCGCCGCTGCAAAAAATTCCGCTCGGCCCCGGCTATCAGGTGCAGTTTGCAGAGGCGATCAAGCGCGAGACCGGCCTGCCCACCATCGCCGTCGGCCTGATCACCGAGTCGAAACACGCGGAGGAGATCGTCGCGTCGGGCAAGGCCGACATGGTCGCGCTCGCCCGCGGCCTGCTCTACGATCCGCGCTGGGGCTGGCACGCCGCCGCCGAGCTCGGCGGCGTGGTCGAGGCGCCGCCGCAATATTGGCGCTCGCAGCCGTCCACGCAGAAGGCGCTGTTCGGCAAGACCACGTTCGGGGCGAGGTGACTCTCTTCACCTCTCCCCGCTTGCGGGGAGAGGTCGGATTGCGCGCAAGCGCAATCTGGGTGAGGAGGTACAGGTGCGGCGAAAATCTCATGTGTGGAGAGAAGCCCCTCACCCCAATCCTCTCAGCGCGAGCGAAGCTCGCCGCGCCCCCGTAAGAACGGGGAGAGGGAGTTAGACCCCTCACGCATCCGTAAACCTCCTCGCACCTTCCATGCACCCCAAAACTGGCCTAACCTCTCCACACTCAACGCCTCGCGGAGGCTGGCCATGCGCTTTCGTTTTCGTAAAACTGCCCATGTGTTCGAGCGCGTTGGCCTTGCCATGGCGGGAGCCGCGTGCGGATTGTTCGTCGGCGCCTATGTCGGCTCGGCGATCCCCACGCTCACCACGCAGGGCTTCCTGCTGCTGATGATGCTGCTCGGCGGCATCGGCTTCTATCTCGGCATCGACACGCCGCAGATGCCTTTCGACGATGCGCATAGCCAGATCGACGCCGCCGAGCTCATGAGCGCCGCCGGCACGCTCTCCGCTACGCTCACCGCCTTCGCCTCGGTGGCCGTGATCGTGCTCCGGCTCGATCCGCATATGGCCTGGACCTGGCTCGTCTTGGTCGGCTGGATTGCCGGCGTCGCCATGCAGATCGTCGCCGGCGCCAAGGCCAGGCTGCGCAAGTAGCCCTCTCTATCGTGATGGGCCCGCCTCAAGCGGGCATCTCGACGACCGCGGCTAGGAAAAGCTCACAATTCCGAGAGCCCGTCGTTAACGGCAGGGTTCGGCTTGCCCCAACTGCGTTGCTTGGCACCGTCTCTCTCCCTGTCAACCCGCCATCCGGTCAGGGCGTCATTCAAAGCATTGCCCGCGCATTGGTCTTGAAGAGTTCATCTTTGCGACCCATCTTGCAGCGCCCGCAGGTAGAGGCGTACCCTGCATTTTCTGCGGCTTTGATGCGAGGACCTGGGGATGAGCGGACCGGACGGAAGCAGGCAGTTGATCAAAAAGCACGATTTCGTTCAGGTCAGCGCAGCCGCCGGGCTTCTCGCCGCCGCGTTCGCCCTGTCCGGCTGCGACAAGCCGGCATCGCAGGCTGCGGCTCCGCCGGCGCCGGCGGTGACGGTCGCCCAGCCGGTCAAGCGCACGGTCACCGATTGGGACGAGTTCACCGGCCGCTTCGAGGCGGTGGAGGAGGTCCAGGTGCGGCCGCGGGTCGGCGGCTTCGTCAATTCGGTCGAATTCCAGGACGGCGCCATCGTGCGTCAGGGTGACCTGCTCTACGTGATCGATCCGCGCCCGTTCGAGGCGGTGGCCACTCAGGCGGAGGGCCAGCTGTCCGACGCACGGGCGCGAGTGGAGCTTGCCAAGCGCGAGCTCGATCGTGGTCTCAGCCTCGTGCAGACCAGCGCGGTCTCCGAACAGGTTGTCGATCAGCGCCGCCAGGCCTTGCAGGCCGCGCACGCCGCCGAGATGCAGGCCGCAGGCGCGCTGAAGGCCGCCAAGCTTAACATCGAGTTCACGCATGTGGCAGCGCCCTTGACCGGCCGCGTCAGCCGCCATCTCGTCAGCCCCGGCAATCTCGTGCAGGGCAGCGACACCGGCACCTCGACGCTGCTGACCTCGATCGTCGCGCTCGATCCGATCTACATCTATTTCGACATGGATGAAGCGACCTTCATCAAATACAGCAAGCTGTGGTTCGAAGGCCGGCGGCCGAGCTCGCGCGATACCGCAAACCCGGTGCAGGTGACGCTGGCCGGCGAGACCAAGCCCTCGCGCGAGGGCACCGTCAATTTCCTCGACAATCGGCTGGACGTCTCGACCGGCACGCTGCGCAGCCGCGCCGTGGTGAAGAACACGGATCTCTCGATCCTGCCCGGCCAGTTCGGCCGCGTCCGCCTGATCGGCAGCGCGCCCTACGAGGCGCTGCTGATTCCAGACGTTGCTGTTGCGACCGACCAGTCCCGCAAGATCGTGTTCGTGGTCAAGGCGGATGACACGGTCGAGGCACGTCCCGTGGTGCTCGGTCCGCTCGACGACGGCCTGCGTGTGATCCGTGAAGGGTTGAAGCCGGACGATCGCGTCATCGTCAACGGCATCCAGCGCGCCCGCGTCGGCGCCAAGGTCGCTCCCCAGACCGCGCAAGCGCCGGCCGGTGGCAAGTCATGAATCTTGGCCGCCTCTCCATCAACCAGCCCATTTTGGCGATGGTGCTGTCGATCGTGCTCCTGATCGTCGGTGCGCTCGCCTACACCACGCTGCCGGTCTCCGAATATCCGCAAGTGGTGCCGCCGACCGTCGTCGTCACGACGCAATATCCCGGCGCCTCCGCCCAGACCGTGTCCGACACGGTCGCAGCTCCCATTGAGCAGGAGATCAACGGCGTCGAGGACATGCTGTATCTCTACAGCCAGGCGACCTCGAACGGCCAGCTCACCATCACCGTCACCTTCAAGCTCGGCACCGATCTCGACAAGGCCCAGGTGCTTGTGCAGAATCGCGTCGCCATCGCGCAGCCGCGCCTACCAGAGGAAGTGCAGCGCAACGGCGTCACCACCCGCAAGAACTCGCCCGACATTCTGATGGTCGTGTTCATGCTGTCGCCGGACGACACGTTCGACCAGCTTTACATTTCCAATTACGCGCTGCTCCAGGTCCGCGACCAGCTCTTGCGCATCGACGGCGTCGGCGACATCCAGATGTTCGGCGCCCGCGACTATTCGATGCGGCTGTGGCTCGATCCTGACAGAATCGCCAATCTAGGCCTGACCTCGGCCGAGGTGCTCGCGGCCATCCGCGCCCAGAACGTGCAGATCGCCGGCGGCCAGATCGCCGAGCCGCCGATCGCCGATCGCGCCTTCCAGCCCAACCTCACCTTCACCGGACGTTTGAAGGACCAGAAGCAGTTCGAGGATATCCTGATCAAAGCCGGCCCTGACGGCCGCACGGTGCGGTTGCGCGACGTCGCCCGCATCGAGCTCGGGGCGCTGGCCTACAGCACCAACAGCTTCCTGCTGCGCAAGTCGGCAGTCGCAATGCTGGTGACGCAGCGGCCGGGCTCGAACGCGCTCGCGACCGCAAAGAACATCTCCGACACCATGACGAGGCTCAAGGAGAGCTTTCCCAGGGGGCTCGACTTCAATATCGGCTACAACCCGACCGAGTTCATCGCCCAGTCGGTCCACGAGCTGATCAAGACCATCTACGAGGCCATGCTGCTCGTGGTCATCGTCGTGCTGGTGTTCCTGCAGGGATGGCGGCCCGCGATCATTCCGATCATCGCGATTCCGGTCTCGCTGGTCGGCACGTTCGCGGTGATGGCGGCGCTCGGCTTCTCCATCAACAATCTGACCCTGTTCGGGCTCGTCCTTGCGGTCGGCATCGTGGTCGACGACGCCATTGTCGTGGTCGAGAATGTCGAGCGCCATCTCGAGCACGGCCTCAGTCGTCGCGATGCCGCGCTGAAGACGATGGAGGAGGTCGGCGGCGCACTGGTCTCGATCGCCCTGGTGCTATGCGCGGTGTTCGTCCCGACCGCGTTCCTCGGCGGCATCTCCGGGCAATTCTTCCAGCAATTCGCCGTCACCATCGCCGTTGCGACGGCGATCTCCTGCTTCTGCTCGCTGACGCTCTCGCCCGCGCTGGCCTCGCAGATCCTCACGCCACACCAAGAAAAGCGGCCGCCAGCCGCCTGGAACGTCATCGCGCGCGGCTGGAATGCGTTCACCGGCGTGTTCAACCGTCTGTTCGACCGGCTGGCGCATGGCTATGCCGGCCTCGCCAATTTTGCGATTCGCCATTCGGTGGTGATGCTGCTGATCTACGTCGTGCTGATCGGCGGCGCCGGCTGGCTGATCGTGACCACGCCGCAGGGCTTCATCCCGGCGCAGGATCGCGGCTACGTCATCATATCCGTGCAATTGCCGGGCGCGGCGTCGCTGGCGCGCACCACCGAGGTCGTGCGCGAGATCGAGCGGATCTCGCTGGATACGCCGGGCATCGTGCGCGTTGCCGCCTTTGCCGGTTTCTCCGGCGCCACCCGCACGCAGGCCGGCAATGCGGCGGCGCTGTTCCCGGTGTTCGACGAGCCCGAGGCGCGGCTGAAGAAGGGCCTGTCCGCCAACGCCATCACGGCCGAGCTGCGCAAGCGCCTGTCCGCGATTCAGGGCGCTTTCATCATCGTGATTCCGCCGCCGGCAGTGCCCGGCATCGGCACCGGCGGCGGCTTTGCCATCCGCATCCAGGACCGCCAGGGCCGCGGGCCTGAAATGCTCGCAGCCGCCACCGACGAGCTTGTCGCCGCAGCGCGCAAATCGCCCTCGCTGCTCGCCCCCTCGGTGTTTTCGCCGTTCACCGCCAACACGCCGCAGCTCTTCGTCGACATCGACCGCACCAAGGCGCAGAAGCTGGGCGTGCCCATCTCCAACATCAACGAGACGATCCAGACCTATTTCGGGTCGACCTATGTCAACGACTTCAACCTGTTCGGCCGCACCTACCACGTCACTGCGCAGGCCGACTTTCCGTTCCGAAAAGAACCGAGCGACCTTGCGCGCCTGCGCACGCGCAACGCCTCCGGCGACATGGTGATGCTCGGCAGCGTGGTCGAGTTCAAGGACGTCTCGGGACCCGACCGCGTGGCGCGCTACAATCTCTATGCGGCGTCCGAACTCCAGGGCGAGCCGGCGCCGGGCACGAGCTCGACCACCGCGCTCAACGCCATCAAGCAGCTCGCGGACGACACCTTGCCGAGCGGCTTCACCTTCGAATGGACCGATCTGTCCTATCAGCAGGTTACCGGCGGCAATGCCGGTCTCTACGTGTTTCCGATCTGCGTGCTGTTCGTCTATCTCGTCCTCGCCGCGCAATATGGCAGCTGGACGCTGCCGTTCGCGGTGATCCTGATCGTGCCGATGTGCCTGCTCGCCGCCACCATCGGCGTTCGCATCATGGGCCAGGACGTCAACATTCTGACCCAGATCGGCTTCGTCGTGCTGGTGGGACTGGCGGCGAAGAACGCGATCCTGATCGTCGAATTCGCGCGCGACATCGAGAACGAAGGCAAGCCGCGGCTGGAGGCCGTCATCGAGGCCTGCCGCCTGCGCTTGCGGCCGATCCTGATGACCTCGTTCGCCTTCATCCTCGGCGTCTTGCCGCTGGTGATCTCGACCGGCTCGGGCTCGGAGATGCGCCAGGCCGTCGGCGTCGCGGTGTTCTTCGGCATGATCGGCGTCACCCTGTTCGGCCTTCTATTCACGCCGATCTTCTATGTCGTGGTGCGGAACCTGGCGGAAGGGCGGCGCGACAAGAAGCCGGAGGCGATGGCCTGATGCTGCCTCTCTATGACCGTAGCCGTCTCCGTATGTTCCGTCATCCCCGCGAAGGCGGGGATCCATAACCACAGGGAGTGGTTTGGCGCGACAGCGGCAACTCCGAGTCTTCGCCAAACACCATCCTGTGGCTATGGGTCCCGGGCTCGCGCTCCGCGCGCCCCGGGACGACAGCGAGAGCTTGGCGCGCAGAATCCCATACTAACGACCAACATGAAATGGATGGGCGCGCGCGGGGTTCTTCACTACTATCCGCGCGATTTCACAGAAGAATGCCGGGAGTTAAACATATGAAATCAGCACTTTGGGCCGCAACGGCCTCTGCCCTCTTGATCGCGGTTCCCGCCTCTGCGCAAGGCGTCAAGATCGGCATCCTCAACGACCAGTCCGGCGTCTATGCCGATTACGGCGGCAAATGGTCGGTCGAAGCGGCCAGGATGGCGATCGAGGATTTCGGCGGCGAGGTGCTCGGCCAGAAGATCGAGCTCGTCACTGCAGACCACCAGAACAAGCCGGATCTCGCAAGCTCGATCGCGCGGCGCTGGTATGACGTCGAGAACGTCGACATGATCACGGAGCTGACGACCTCCTCGGTCGCGCTCGCGATCCACGAGCTCTCCAAGGAAAAGAAGAAGATCGACATCGTCGTCGGCGCCGCGACATCGCGCCTCACCGGCGATGCCTGCCAGCCCTACGGCTTCCACTGGGCCTACGACACCCGCGCGCTCGGCGTCGGCACCGGCGGCGCGCTGACCAAAGCCGGCGGCGACACCTGGTTCTTCCTCACCGCGGACTACGCCTTCGGCTACGCGCTGGAGAAGGATACCAGCGAGATCGTCACCGCCAATGGCGGCAAGGTGCTCGGCTCGGTGCGCGTTCCGCTCAATTCGTCGGACTTCTCCTCTTTCCTGCTGCAGGCGCAGAGCTCGAAGGCGAAGATCGTCGGCCTCGCCAATGCCGGCCTCGACACCACCAATTCGATCAAGCAGGCGTCCGAGTTCGGCATCGTCGCGAGTGGCCAGAAGCTCGCGGGCCTCCTGATGACGCTTGCCGAAGTCAACGGCCTCGGCTTGCAGGCCGCACAAGGCCTGGTGCTGACGGAGGGTTATTACTGGGATCTCAACGACAGGACGCGCAATCTCGGTGAGCGCTTCCTCAAGCGCACCGGGCGGATGCCGAGCATGATCCACGCCGGTACCTATTCGGCGACGTTGAGCTATCTCAAGGCCGTCAAGGCTGCTGGGAGCAAGGATCCGGATGCCGTCGCCAAGAAGCTGAAGGAGCTGCCGGTCGACGACGACTTCGCGCAAGGCGGCAAGGTGCTCGAGAACGGCCGCATGATCCACGACATGTATCTGTTCGAGGTCAAGAAGCCCTCGGAGTCGAAGAAGCCCTGGGACTATTACAAGCTGCTCGCCACCGTCCCCGGCGACAAGGCCTTCTTCACCGCCAAGGAGAGCGGCTGTCCGCTGACGAAGTAGGGAAGTGGCACAGCGAGCGCCACACACTCGCTGTCTTCCCGGACAAGCGCGCCTCAAGCGCGCGCCGATCCTGGACCCATAGCCACAGGCACGCGTGGTTACGGGGACTCGGAGTGATCAGCTCACGTCACGACACCTTCCTGTGGTTATGGGTCCCGGATCGGCGCTTACGCTTGTCCGGGACGACACCGGAATGTGTGGCGGCGGATTGCCTCACACCAACCGCAGCACCACCGCCCCGAGCGCCCCGACCCACAGCGCCATTGCGGCGAGCGCCTGGATCGCAAAGCCGGTGCCGCGCTTGGCCACGGCTTGCGAATAGCCGATGAAATAGACGATCCGGCCGATGATCCAGATCGCGCCGATGCCCGCCGCGATGGCGTCGCTGATATAGATCGCGAACAGCCAAAGAGCTGGCAGGACGATCGGCATCCATTCCAACGTGTTCATCTGGATTCGGAAGGCCCGTTCGAAATCCGGATGCCCCGACATCGCAGGCACCTTGACGCCGGTCTTGGTGCGCGAGCGCGAGACGTTGATGGAGGTGAAGAAGTAAAACGCGATCGCCAGCAGCGTGACGAGGGCGGTGAGATGATACATCGTCGGTTCCTTCGAAGAGATCGCGCCTCAATAGCCGGTCAGCTCGAGATAGCCAACGCCGTCATGTGTGCCGGCAAAGCTGATCGGCCCTTCCCAGTACGAGAAGCCGGTCCCCATCCAGGCGTTCGGATTGAGCGGCTTGCAGAGGATCGAGAATGATCGCGCGGGTATCGCGATCTGCCATTGCACCGGCAGCTTGCGTCCCGCAACCTCAGCCGTCGCCTTCGGCATCATCTGGATGTCGCTGCCTGCAATCATCTGCGTCTCGCCGGCCGCGCTGATCCAATTGCCGAACGGATAATTTCTGCCGTCCTTCTGCCGCAGCCGGTACAGCATCAGCTTGTCTCCGGATGACAGATGCAGCGACAGCCAGTCCCAGCCGGTCTGGTCGGCGTCGAGCGGCTGGCTGCTCCATTCCCGGTCCATCCAGGCCTGGCCCGACACATCGACCGGCTTGTCGTCGATGCTGAGCGTGCCGCGCGCGCGGTAGAACGGCTGACTGTAGTAGTACGAGGCCTGCCCGCGCTCCGACTTGCGGCTGTAGCCGCGATCGCCCTGCAGTACGACCGGCCGCTCAGCCTCCAGCCTCAGCGCATAGCTGAAATCGGCGCCAGACGCCTTCAGCGTCAGCGGTGCCAAGGTGCGATCGTCGAGGCGCTCGAGACCCCTCATCTCCCAATCGTCGATCCAGGCCTCGAACGGCTTCGCCGTCACGCCGGCTTGCGCGACGCCACCGCGTGAAAACGTTTCGGAGAAGCGGTGAGTGTCGGCGCGCGTCACCGCCGCATGCGCCATCCAGACCTGTTGATTGGCCCAGCCCTCGCCTTGCGGACCTGGCTGCGCCGCCTGGCGGAACAGCGTCCATTGCAGGCCGCAAGGAGCGCCGCTCGCGTCGACGAGGTTTGCCGTGAGATACCACCATTCGATACGAAACTCCGGATGTGGACCGTGATCGGCTGGGAAGGTGAACGTCTTTCCCGGCGTCACCTTTGCAAACCCATCGGCGGTCTCGCCGAGTCCGGCATAGCCCTGCGCGCCGGCGCGGCGCGCGAGGGCGAGGGCGGCGATGCCGCCGGCGAAGGCGCGCCGCGTGATTGCTTCAGCGCTCATTGGCAAACACTTTGACGAGGTTCGCCGGCTGCATCCGCGCCAGCCGCACCATCGGCAGCAGCGCCGCAAGCAGCGAGGCGAACAGCGCCACCGCGACCAGCTCCACTAGCTGCAATGGGAAGACGTGGAACGGCAGGCGCCAGCCGAAGGCTTTCACATTGACGATGGCGATGAGGCACCAGGCGACCAGCAGTCCGAGCGGCACGGCCAGCAGTGCCGTGAACAGCGCGACCGAGAGCGTCTTGGTCAGCTCGATCGCGGCAAGGCGCGGCCGCGTCAGGCCGATCGCCCACAGCGGTGCAAGCTGCGGCAGTCGGGAGTTCGCCAGGGTCAGCAGGCTCGTGAGCAATGCGATTCCGGCGACGCCGAGCGTGAAGGCGTTCAGCGCCGACGTCACCGCAAAGGTGCGGTTGAAGATGCGAATCGATTCCGCCTTCACCGTCGCCTGGTCGGCGATTCTGCGGTCGTCGAGCCCGAACTGCTTCTGCAGGGCCGCGATCAGGCCGGGGATGTTCTCTCTCGCGACGATCAGGCCGATCCGCGTCTGCGGCGTTTGCGGAAACTGCCGGATCAATGCGGCAACGTTCACCGTGAGCTGACCCCTGGGGTTGCCGTAATCCGCGTAGATGCCGACGATGTCGAGCTCCCAGCTCCCGCCCGGCGCGGGCACCTCGACGACGTCGCCGATCTGCACGTTCAGCCGCCGGCTCAATTGCTCGCTGATGAAGGCGGCATTGCCCGGTACCAGGCGGGTCCAGGCGCGCGGCGCCGTCTCGAGCAGCGGCCAGCGCTCGCGATAGAGCGCGTGATCGGGCAGGCCGAGCAACTCGACCGGCTGGCCCCGGACCTGCGCCTCCGCGCGCCCGCCAGGGAGGATCGCCTGAACATCGCTGCGATCCTTCAGCCAGTTGCGGATCGCCGTACCTTGCGCGTTGTCGGAGGCGCTGATGTAGACATCGGCCGCAAGCCGCCCGTTGAGCCAGCCGATGAAGGTGCGGCTGAAGGTCTCCACCATGGTGGAGACCCCGACGTTGACGGCAAGCGCGAGCAAAAGCGCCATCAGCGCCAGTGACAATCCGGAGAGCTGCTGCCGGCTGTCCGCCCAGAACCACAGCGCGAGCGGGCCTCGCACGAGTCGCTGGCCTACGAGCAGGATGATGTCGAGGAAGGCCGGCAGGATCAGTGCCGCACCGAACATCAGCGCGGCCAGCACGCCGAACCCTGCGATCAGTGATTGCCCGTAGTAGAACAGCAGCAGCGCGACGGCGAACGCGCCGCAGGCCGCACAGCTCTGCAGGATCAGCCAGCGGCGTTGCCGCTGCTGCCAGGCGCCCGGCTGCGCCGTCGCCAGCACCGGCATCCTGATCGCCTTGATCAGGCTGGTCGCCGCCGCCACAAGCGCACCCGCCACGCTGATCCCGATGCCGGCGAGCCACCATTCGGGCCGCAGGCTGAGCTGCCCAGGGATCTGCGCGCCATAGAGTCCGCGCAGCGAGGCCGCGACATCGGGCAGCAGGGCGGCTGCGATGAAATAGCCGCACGCGAGCCCGATCAGGCCGGCGACCAGCGCCAGTGCAACCAGCTCGACCACCAGCACCGTATTGACCAGCTGCGCCGAGGCGCCACAGGCCCGCAAAGTGCGCAGCATTGGCAGCCGCTGCTCGAAAGCAAGGCCCACGGCCGAATTGACGATGAACAGGCCGACGAAGAACGACAGCAGGCCGAAGGCGGTGAGGTTGAGATGAAAACTGTCGGTGAGATGCTCGAGCTCCGTCTCCGCATTGGGCTCGACTCGCTCTAACTGCTCGCCGACCACGCTCGCGAGCGGTGCGGGCTTGCCCCTCGGCTTGCCGATCAGCAGCCGCGAGACCTGGTCCGGCTTGCTCAGCAGCCGCTGTGCCACGCCGATATCGACCACGAGCACATCGGGTGCGAGCTGCGGCTGGACGCGCAGCGGCGGCAGCTTTGCGCCGCTGCTGATCGCCGGGGCCGCGCCTTCTGCTTGCTGCAAGCCCCTCAACGTTTCCCGGGCCACCAATGTCTGGCCGGGCGGAGCAACGAAGCTGCTGAGATCCGCGGCACCCAGGCGTGGCGCGTTGCCGACATCGACCGGCAGCGTGACCGGCTCGATGCCGAGCAGCCGCACCGAATGCCCGTTGATCTGGACGCGCCCCTCCAGCACCGGCGACACCGGCCAGCCGGCGCGGCGGAGCTTTATGAACAGCTCCTGCGGGAAAGTCGCCGCATTGGGGGCGACCAGCATCGCCGTGCGCACGCCGCCGAATGTCGCTGCGGCGCGGTCATAGGCATTGCGGGCCTGCTGGTTGATGGCCTGCACCCCGCTCCACAGCGCGGTTGCAGCGATCAATCCGATGAGCAGCGTCGCGAATTGCATCTTGTGGCGTCGCCAATGGCTGAGCAGCACGGCGAGAACCCAGAGCGCGCGCTTCATGAAATGCGCCCCGCATGCAACGTGAGATGACGGTCGAGCGTGGCGGCGAGATGCAGGCTGTGCGTCACCATCAGGAAGCCGCAGCCGGTGCGCGCCACGAGATCGCGCGCCAGCGCCAGCACCTCCTCGGCGGTAGCTTCGTCGAGATTGCCGGTCGGCTCGTCCGCCAGCAGCAGCGCGGGCTTTGCCGCCAGCGCCCGGCCGATCGCGACGCGCTGCTGCTGGCCACCCGATATTTGCTCTGGATAACGTTTGAGCAGGCTGCCGAGTCCGAGCCGCTCGACGAGCTCTCTTGTCCAGGCCGCATCATGCCGGCCGGCGATCCGCGCCTGGAAGGCGAGATTGTCCGCGACGGAGAGGCTCGGGATCAGGTTGAACTGCTGAAAGACCAGGCCAACGCGATTCCGCCGCAAGCTGGCGCGTCCGGCATCCGATAGCGTGGTGACCTCGGCGTCACCCAGCCTGATCGAGCCGCCATCGGCGGCGTCGAGGCCGGCGATCAGGTGCAGCAGCGTGCTCTTGCCGCTGCCGGATTCACCGGTCAGCGCGACGCGCTCGCCAGCCCCGAGGTCGAGGTCGACGCCGCGCAGAACATGGACGGGCTCGCCGGCCGAAGAGAAGGTCTTTGAGAGGTTTCGGATGCTCAGCACGGGCCTGCCACTTCTCTTCCACCTCTCCCATAGGGAGAGGTAAGAATGCTGCCTAGCACACCTGATGCGGAAATGCCGGGGTTGCGTTGGCCCTGAAGCCGCTGTTAGCTTCCAAGACGGCCAAATCAAAAAGGTACCGAAAAGACATACGGGGAGAATGATGAGCGCTCAGGAAATGCCGAATGTGGCGGCTAAGACGACCAAAACGCCAAAGGGCGCCTGGACTATTACATTTCTCCTCTTTCTTTTCATGGTGGTGAACTTCGCGGACAAGATCGTGGTCGGTCTCGCCGGCGTGCCGATCATGACCGACATGAAGCTCAGCGCCGAGCAGTTCGGCCTGCTCGGGTCCTCGTTCTTCTTCCTGTTCTCGATCTCGGCCATCGTGGTCGGCTTCATCGTTAACAAGGTGCCGACGCGCTGGGTGTTGTTGACGCTGGCGGTGATATGGGCGGTGTCGCAGTTCCCGATGGTCGGCACAGTCTCCTTCACCACGCTCTTGATCTGCCGAATCGTCTTGGGGGCGGGCGAAGGGCCGGCCTTCTCGGTCGCCGCGCACGCCATCTACAAATGGTTTCCCGACGAGAAGCGCACGCTGCCGACCGCAATCCTGTCACAGGGCTCGGCCTTCGGCGTCATTCTGGCGGTGCCGGCGCTGAACTGGATCATCGTCAACCATTCCTGGCACTACGCGTTCGGCGCGCTCGGGGTCGTCGGCTTAATCTGGGTCGCAGCCTGGCTCGCGCTCGGCAAGGAAGGCCCGCTGGAGGATACCGAGGTCCTGGCCGCCACCGAGCCGAAGATTCCGTACGTGCAGCTGCTGACCTCGCGCACCTTCCTCGGCTGCGTGGTCGCGACCTTCGGCGCTTATTGGGCGCTGTCGCTCGGCCTCACCTGGTTCACGCCCTTCATCGTCAAGGGGCTCGGCTTCTCGCAGAGCCAGGCCGGCTTCATCTCGATCCTGCCCTGGGTGTTCGGCGCCACCATCGTTCTCCTCACCGGCTGGATCTCGCAGGTGATGATGGCCCGCGGCTACACCACGCGCGTCTCGCGCGGCGTGCTCGGCTCGGTGCCGCTGGTGATCGGTGGGTTGATCCTCGCGATGATGCCGCATGTGCAGGGCGCCGGCCTGCAGATCGCGCTGCTCGTCGTCGGCTCCGGACTCTGCGGCGCGATCTACGTGGTCTGCCCGCCGATGCTCGGCGAGTTCACCCCGGCCTCGCAGCGCGGTGCAGTGCTCGCGATCTACGGCGCGCTCTACACGCTTTCAGGCATCATCGCGCCGAGCGTGATGGGCACCGTGATCCAGCGCGCCGGCAGCATGCTCGACGGCTACCTGACCGGCTTCACCATCAACGCGGTGGTCATGATTGGCTCCGGCGTCATCGGCCTGCTGCTGCTGTGGCCGAATACGGAGAAGGCCAGGCTGACGCGTGGTGCGGCGGCGCAGGGCGCGGCGCTGAAGGGCGCGGTGTCGCCGACGTAAGTCGCGGCTCTCTCTTACCCTGCCCTGGAGGGGGAGGGTCGCTGCGCATGTGGGGTGGGGTGACGGTGTTTCCCCATCCGGCAGTGCCCGAGAGGAGAGATCACCCACCCCGCTCGCGCTGCGCGCGATCGACCCTCCCCCTCCAGGGCCCCTCCAGGGGAGGGTAAGCGGCCGCCTCGCTAGCCTTCGCAGGAACGACAGTTGAATTTGTGTCGATACCGACGGCTCAATTTGCTTTCGCCGGCCGGCGCTCCGTGAACGGCGACAGCACCACCGTCGCCACCATGAAGATCACGGACGCGCCGAACACCCAGTGCGGCGCGCTTTGATCCATGATCCAGCCGAACAGCAGCGGTGAGACGATGCCACCGAGGTTGAAGCCGGTGGAGACGATGCCGAAGGCGCGCCCCGCGGCACCCGGAGGCGCGGCATTGCGCACCAGCATGTCGCGCGAAGGCGCGATCACGCCGGAGAGGAGACCTGCGGTCGCCATCGTCGCGGTCAGGGCCCAGCCCGGCAGCGTCACCAGCGCGATCAGCAGCACGATAGCCGCATTCGCGGCGAAGCAGGCCGCGGCGACATAGCCGTGGCGCTCGGTGCGGTCGGCGAGGAAGCCGCCGGCGAGCACGCCCGCGGCGCTTGCGGCGAGAAACGCAGTCAGCGCGACATTGGCGATCGAATAGGACGTGCCGTAGCCGCTCATCAGCGCCACCACGCCGAAATTGTTGATGCCCGCGACCGACAGGCTCAGCAGCATGAACAGTGCGGTCAACGTGATCAGCGCCGGCGTGATCACGGCCTGCTTCGGCGCGCTTGCGCTGCCCGATTTCTTCTTGTGTGCGCCGGCCTCGGGGATGCCCATGGCTACCAGCAGCATCGCCACCAAAATGGCGATCGCGCCAGAGGCGATCAGCGCACCGACGCCGCCCCATAGCATGACCAATGCCGCCACGATCGCCGGCGTCACGGCGCCGCCGAGATAGCCGGCGAAGGTGTGGACCGAGAAGGCGCGGCCCATCCGCGCCTCGTCCATGTGCTCGGCCAGGATCGCGTAATCGGCGGGGTGATAGACGCTGTTGGCGAGCCCGAGCAGCACGGCGCAGGCGATCAGCGCAGCGTAGCTGAGGTGCAGACCGAGCAGGATCAGCGCGCAGCCGCCGAGCGTCAGCCCGATCAGCAGGATTTTGCGCGCGCCAAAATGATCGACGAGGTAGCCGGTCGGCGCTTGCGTCAGGCCGGAGACGAGGGCGAGCGTGGTCAGCGAGAAGCCGAGCTCGACATAGCCGACGCCGAGCTCTTCCTTCAGGAACGGAAACAGCATCGGCAGGACCAGCAGATGGAAATGGCTGACCCAATGCGCGATCGAGATCCCCGTCAGCGTGCGCAGCGCACTGTCCGTCTTGCCTTGTTGCGGTGCGGCGAGAACGTCGACCATTGCAGTTCCGTTTCACTCCCGATGGACCGGCAAACTATCGGGGCTGGCGGTTATTTGTCCATGAACGCAGACGCATGGCAGGTAGTGCGGGTAGGCCTCCATCCCACTAGCGCGCGATCAAAATCAACGTCCCCCTCAGAACGGCTCGTCGTCCGGGCCATAGCGATCACGTTTCGGCGTCGCGATGTCGCCGTCTTCGTAATCGTCGTCATCGGTCTGGTGCCGGCGCGGGGCTCTCTTGTTGTCCGCGGGCTTGTTCTCGGTGGTCTTGGGCGGCTCGCTCGGCTTGCCGGTCTTGGCCATGGCTGGTCCCGGATGGTGATGCTGCATCCGAATGTACCTGCCAAATATGTGCGGCGCCTGATTTATCTCAAGGGGCGACGAGGCCGTCAGTGCACCACCGGCCCGCCCGCCTTCTTCCAGGCATCGATGCCGCCGGCGATATGTGCGGTGTTGAGAAGCCCCGCCTCCTTTGCAGCCGCAACGGCCATCGCCGAGCGTTCGCCGAAAGCGCAGAAGAACACCACGCGGCGGCCGCTAGCGGCCGCGACCTCGCGCAGCATGCCGCCGGGCTTCAGGCTCTCTTCGACGGAGGGATAGGGCGTGTGCAGCGCGCCTTCGAGCATGCCGTGCTTCATCCGCTCATTGGTCTCGCGCAAGTCCACCAGCAGGATGTCGGGCCGGCCGAGGCTGCGGATCGCCTCGATTGCGCTGAGCGCGCGGCCTTCCTTCTCCAACTCTTCCTGATGCAGGCCGACATGCATGTTGGCGGGGATCGCCACGTCCATCATCTTCGGATTGGGCAGCTTCAAATTGGCCATCAGCTCGACATATTCGTCGACCGAGCGCACCTGGAGCCGCGGATTGTAGCGTCTTTCCTCGCCGATGGTGGAGACGGTGTCGCCCTTGTAGTCGTGGGCCGGAAACACCATCGTCTCGTCCGGCAGCTTCAAGAGGCGGTTGAAGATCGAATCGTATTGCGCGCGCGCCGAGCCGTTCTGGAAATCGGTGCGGCCGGTGCCGCGGATCAGCAACGTGTCACCGGTGAAGACGCGGTCGCCCATCAAATAAGAATAGGAATCGTCGGTGTGGCCCGGCGTGTACATCACGTCGAGCGACAGGCCCTCGATCGTCACCTTGTCGCCGTCGGCCACCCGCATGGCGACGACGTCGGCCTTGGTCTGGTCGCCCATCACGGTCATGCAATGGGTGCGGTCGCGCAGCTCGCCGAGGCCGGTGACGTGGTCGGCATGCAGATGCGTGTCCACCGCCTTGACCAGCTTGAGGTCGAGCTCGCGCAGCAATTGGCAGTAGCGGTCGACCTTCTCCAGCACAGGATCGAGAATCAGCGCCTCGCCGCCGGGGCGGCTGGCGAGGACGTAGCTGTACGTGCCCGAAACGCTGTCGAAGAGCTGTCGGAAGATCATGGCAGGACCCGGCTTGGAACTGACTTCCAAGATTCTACTACAATACGGGTCGGAAAGAGAAGTAAGTCACTGCATGAGCAGAAAAATCTAGAAGATTATTATTATGGCCAGCATGATCGCGGACAAAACACATCATCCCAGTCCTGCAATGCCTGGATTGCCCTCGACCCCTTTCAGCGTCACGCCGGAGCCGAGCCGTTCGGGCATCATCCGGCCCGAGCGCAGATATTTGCCGACCACGTCCCACACCGGCGCGCCCTGCTGGCCGTTGACTGAGGCCCAGCCCGCGACCTTGTAGCGGTGGCTGGCGCTGAGCGCCTTGCCGCTGCCGAGCTTCAGCTCCGAGATGCGGCTGCCGATCGCAGCGTCCGGCGTGCAGGTGTAGCTGAGCCCGCCGGCACGGACCATGTCTCCGCCCTGCTGGTAGTAGGGATCGGCGTTGAAGAGGTTGTCGCAGACGTCCTCGAGCAGGTCCTTGATCTGGGCCCCCGTCATCTCCTGCACATAGGTCTCGGGATAGGTGATCGCGGTTTCCGCCAGCAGATCCTCCATCGTCATCGCCTGGCCGGACAGCGCGGTGATGCCCCAGCGGAAGCCCGGCGACAGCGCGATTTCGGCATCGAGCTCGGTGCGCAGCGCGGTGCAGATCAATTCGTCCATGGGGCCGGAGAAATTGCCGCGGCGATAAAGCAGCCGGTCGGGCGTTGCGATCTTTTCCGACCAGTCGGCCACGTGCGGCGCACGGACCCGGCCGATCAGCTCGGCCATCGCCGGATCGGGCTTCAGCAGCTCCGAATAGACCGGCAGCAACCGATACCTGACGTCGCTGACCTTGCCGCTGTCGAGCGCGAGGTCGAGCACACCCAGAAATTTGCCGTTGGAGCCGGCATTGGTGACGAGCGTCGTGCCACCTGCGTTCTTCACTGGCATAGGCTGCGGCACGGCATCATGGGTGTGGCCGCCGAGAACGACGTCGATGCCGGTGACCCGGCTGGCGAGCTTGAGGTCCACGTCCATGCCGTTGTGCGACAGCAGCACGACGGCGTCGACCTTGTCGGTGCCGCGCAAGGCATCGACATGCTTCTGCAGCTCCTCCTCGCGGATGCCAAAGCTCCAGTCCGGTGTAAACCTCTTGGGATGCGCGATCGGAGTGTAGGGAAAGGCCTGGCCGACGATCGCGATGCGATGCCCGCCGAGCTCCTTGATGACGGAAGGCTTGAACACGCGCCCAGTGGCCTTGTCGAAGGCGGGCGCGTCGTTGAACGCGGCCTCCTCAGTCAGGAACACGTTCTGCGCCAGGAACTCGCCCTTGAAACGCTCGAGATTGTCGCGCAGCGTCTGCTCGCCATAGGTGAATTCCCAATGCCCCGTCATCGCCTCGATGCCGAGCAGATTGGCGACCTCGACCATGTCGCGGCCCTGCATCAGGTTGGCCAGCCCCGTGCCCTGCCAGAGATCGCCGCCGTCGACGAGCAGCGAACGCCGCTCGCCGACATCGGCGCGCAGGCGATCGACCAGCGTCTTCAGATGGGCAAAGCCCCCGAGCTTGCCGAAGCGGCCTGCGGACTTCTCGAACTCGAAGCAAGTGAAGGCATAGGCATCGGCGCTGTCGGCGCGGATGCCGAAGCGCTCGAGAAAGGCCCGGCCGACCAGATGCGGCGGCCGTCCCGCCATCTCGCCGATGCCGATATTGACGCTGGGTTCGCGGTAATAGACCGGATTGAGCTGCGCATGCGTGTCGGTGATGTGCAGAATCCGCGCATTGCCGAACCGTTCGAGGTCATAGATGCTGGCGGCGTCAGCGCCGCAGGCGAGCCGCGGCAGGCCGATCGTTGCGGCGGCAACGCCTGCACCTTTCAGGAAATCGCGGCGGCGGATCGCCATTCAAGAATTCTCCGCGCCTCTCGTGGGGACCGCGTTCACCGCGGGGCAGTCTAGCGGATTTCCATCGCCTTCCAGGCTTCTTTTTCGGAAACAGCCTGGAAGATCGACGCCTTCGCCAGCGCTTCGGCTTCCCTGGCCGCGGCCACCGCACGGCCGAAATCGCCGCCATCGGCAGCCCTTTTCGCGGCCGCCAGCGCAGATACGGTCACCGTCCACTGGTTGCGCATGCCCGCCGCCTCCTTGGAGGCGGCTTCGGCGGCGGCATAGGCCGCCTTGTAGTCCGCCTCACTCGCCGCGCGCGCGGATGGCGCAAGGCTCAAGGCGAGCAGCATGGCCAAGCCAAGTGACAGCTTCATGGCCGTGCTCCCGGTCCCGAGATCGGCAGGCCGTTGGCGACGTAGGACAGGAAATATTCGACGTCGCGATATTCATCCGACTGCGGCTCCAGCGGAACCGCGCGGGTCTGGCTGTTGCAGGTGACGAAGCGGCGGCTGGTCGTGCCCATGCCGCTCCATTCGGAGCGGTAGATCGGCATCGCGTTGAGGATGCCGAGCGCCGGGGCGAGGGTCTCGGCGCGGATGCGCTCGCCCGGGCTCTGCACGTGGCAGCTCGCGCAGGAGAAATTCATCTGGCCGCGCCGCGTGTAGAAATAGCGCTTGCCGTTCTCGTACGCCGCCAGCGCGCGGGGATCGTCGGGTATCTTGATGTCCATCAGCTTGCCGCGCGAGGTGTAGGCCATGTAGGCGGTGAGCGAGGCCATCTCGTCCTTGATGTAGGAATAGGGCGCCTCGCCATTGGCCTCGCGGCAGCGGTTGAGCGCGAGCTCCAGCGTGATGACCTTGCCTTCGCCGCTGTCGAAGTACGGATAGTTCTGGCGGATGCCGATGCCGCCGTTCGGAAAGCAGTCGGCATAGGTCTTGCCGTTCTTGAACGGGGTCGAGAACATCTCCTTGCCGGCCTCGAGCGCGAACTCGTAAGGCGGGAATTCCTCCTTCTCCTGCCACTGCCGCTTCATGTCCTCGTTCATGGAATACGGACCGTTGACGAAATCCTCGTGCTTCACGTTCGGAAACTTTTGGAAGAAGAAGTTCTGGAACGCCTTGGCGTCGGCGACGGGATCGACCTTGTCGGCAGCGATCACGCGCGGCGCGGCGAGCGCGAACGCGACGAGCGCAGCGCTGAGCGAGCCAAGCAGGAGGTGGATGCGGGCGTTCATCACGCGATCTTCGCGGTGGTCGTATCCGAGCCGCCCTTGTTGTCGGTCCAAGAGATCTTGAGCTCGTCGCCCTTCTTGGCGCCCTTGAAGCTGAACTTGACGTAGGGGTCCTTAGAGACCGCTGTGCCCCAATCGGCGACGAACACGTCCTTGCCGTTACACTCGAACTTCAGCTGCTGGATGAAATGTGCCGGGATCAACTCGCCCTTGGAGTCCTTGACGAGGCCGGTGTCCATGGGGTGCTGGATCAGCGTCTGCACCTCGGTGATGTCGCCGGTCGATGTTGCGCGCACGCGAATGCTGGATGCCATGTCGAACTGCCTCGCTTAGCCGCCGCAACCGCCGACGGTGACCTTGACCTCCTTGGTCGCGCTGTAGAGCTTGCCGTCGGCCTCTACGATCGCGGTCAATTTAGTGGTCCTGGCCATCTTCAGCCGGTTGGCGACGGCAGGGATCGTGCCACCGGGAATCCTGTAGCTGGCCGCCAGCGCGTTCGGGTTCTCCGCCACGAAGAACGAGATCGAGGTGACCTTATCCAGCGTCGTCGTCACCGAGATCGGCACGACGCCGCCATTCTCGGCGATCTCCGGCGCATCCAGCTTGACCTTGTCCGACGGCTCGGCGGCCTTGCCGTAGAGCGCCTTGATCGCATCCGCCTCGCTCTTCTGCCTGAAGGCCTCTTCCGGATATTTGTCGTTCGCCGCGGCGCGCGCGGGCGCGAACGGCAGATTGCCGAGGCCGAGCAGCGCCACGGAGGCAGCGCCCTGAAGGATCAGGCGCCGCGTCGGATGAGGCCTCCAATGAGGCTTGGGGGTCGTGGTCATCTCAAGTCTCCTGTGGGCCGCCGGCGGTTACAGGGTCTGCAGGAAATCAACGATCGCGTCGATCTCCTGTTCGGTCAAAATCCGGTTCCGGCCGAACGGCGGCATCATGGTTTGCGGATTGCGCTTGGTCTCGTCGAAGATGATCGCAACCAGCTCGTTGCGATCGGGGTATTTGGCCTTGATGTCCTTCAGCTCCGGTCCGATCGTCCCCGGCAGGTCGCCGCCTTTGATGACGTGGCAGGTGAGGCAATTGCCCTTGCCGCGGTCGAAGGCGAGCTTCTGGCCCTCCGTCACAGTGGATTGCGCCTCCGCCGGGGCCATTGCCGCCCCGGCGAGGAGGGCCAGCGCAGCAAGCAGAGCGGGCTTGCGAGGAAAGGCGGTCAAGGCATCGTCCCGGCGTTATCTCGATGATCTCGTTTGCGGAATTGTTCAAAAGCACAAAGGCCATCGTCTGACAATCAAGACTATGCACGCGGTGAAATGGAGTTAATATCCTGCGCATTGCAACTGACGAGATAGTTCGTTCATTCGTATGGGCGTGAACTAGCAGATTATTCTCGGACGTTTGGTCGCCTTTTCCGGTTCGCATTTTTTGGGGACGTCACTTGGCTGAATATGTGGTCGAATTTGGCAGGGATGGCGGACGGGTCGAGCCGGATGGCCGGCTCGATGCGCCGGCCTTCCATCGCAATCACGAACCGATCTGGGCGGCGCTGGAAAAGCATCTCGCGGATGCGACCGGCAGCGTCGTGGAACTCGGCAGTGGAACCGGGCAGCACGTGGTGCATTTCGCCCGCCACACGCCGGGCCTGATCTGGTGGCCGAGCGATCTCAACCAGCGCCACCTCAAGAGCATCGAAGCCTGGCGCGTGCATGCCGGCCTGCCGAACATCCGCCCACCCCTGCGCATCGATCTCACCGATCCCGACTGGTGTCCGGAAATGAAAAGCGGGCAGGGGCCGACCAGCCTCGCGGCCGTATTCTGCGCCAACGTCATTCACATCGCGCCCTGGGCCGTGGCCGAAGGCCTGTTCGCCGGCGCCGGCCGTTATCTGCGCCGTGACGGCAAGCTGTTCCTCTACGGCCCCTTCAAGCGCGACGGCAAGCATACCGCGCTCAGCAACGCGGTGTTCGACACCTCCTTGCGCGAGGGCAATCCCGAATGGGGCGTGCGCGACGTCGTCGACGTCGAGAAGCTGGCGAAGGCGGCAGGCCTCGGCCTCATCGACACGATCGAGATGCCCGCGAACAATCTGACGCTGGTGTTCGCAAGAGGCTAGGAGGTCGTCATGCCCGGGCTTGTCCCGCCTGCGCGGCCGAAGCCGCTTCGGCGAGGCGAAGGCCCGGGCATCCACGTTCTTCGGGCGGTAAGGCAAGGCGTGGATGGCCGGGTCAAGCCCGGCCATGACGATGTGGAGACGTCAGCGCACCCGCCTCTAGCCTTCATCCCGCCACCCGATCTTCTCCTTCAAGAACCGATAGCCCAGCACCTCGAAACCGGCGCGCTCCTTGTTGTCCTTGCCGTAGCCGTGGCCGCCTGCCGGCGGCTCGTAGAACCAGGCCTCATAGCCCATGGCCTGCAGCTTTGCCGCCATCTTGCGGGCATGGCCGGGATGGACGCGGTCGTCGCGCCGCGTGGTCGCGATCAGGATCGGCGGGTACGCCTGGCCGTCCCTGACGTTGTGATAGGCGGAATAGGTCTTCAGCCATTCCCATTCGTCGGGCTTGTCGGGATCGCCATATTCCGCGATCCAGCTCGCGCCGGCGAGCAGCTTGGTGTAGCGGCGCATGTCGATCAGCGGGATGGTACAGAACAATGCGCCGAAACGCTCGGGGTAGCGTACCAGCATGTTGGTGATGAGGATGCCGCCGTTCGATCCGCCCTGCGCGGCGATGCGTTTTGCGCTCGTCACACCGCGGCGGACGAGATCGGCGGCTACGGCGGCGAAATCGTCGTGAGAGAGCTTCTTGCCGGCAAGCCGTCCGGCATCGTGCCAGCGCGTGCCGAACTCGCCGCCGCCGCGCAGATTCGCCTGCACAATCGTGCCGCCGCGCTCCAGCCACAGCTTGCCGAGCGAGGAATTATAGTACGGCTTCACTGAAACGCCGAAGCCGCCATAGGCGCTCAGATAGACCGGCGCATCGCCGGTCTCGCCAGCGGGGCCGGTCTGCACATAGGGGATGCGCTCGCCGTCAACCGAGATCGCCTCGTGCTGGATCACAACGAGGCCATCGGCGGTGAACGTCTTCGGCGCCTGCTTCAGCACGATCGGGCTTGCGATGCCGCGCTCGATCAGCAGCAGCGCCGGCGGCGTCAGCGGATCCTGCACATTGGCGAGCAGATCGCCATTGCTCTCGGAAGGATGGCGATCGAGCGTCCAGACATCGACGACGCCGATTCCCGGCAGGCCGGGAAGCATCTCGCGGCTCCAGCCGGCCGCGGACGGCGTGCAGACCTCGAAGCGTGGGCGCAGTTCGTCGAGGATCGAAAGCACAAGCTTGCCCGCCGCCCAGAACAGGCCCTGCAAGGCGCGCCGCGGCGCCGGCTCGAACAGCACCGCAAAGTCGCGACTGCCGTTTAGGAACGCCGACAAGGAGATGCCGAGCACGGTGTCGGTGGCATAGGTCCGCCCCCCGGCCGTCCAATCCTTGCGCAGCTTCATCGCGAACCAGTCGCCATGGGCCTGCAGCCAAATGCCGGTCGGCAGATCGAGCTGCTTCATCGCGCCCGACGCATCGCGCAGGCAGATCGCGTGATTGAAGAAGTCGATCTGGTCGACGATCCACGCCCGCGGCGCAGGCCCGGTGTCATCAGTGCTGCCATAGATCACCATGTGATCGGCGGTGGTTTCGGCGATGATCTCGGCGTGATCGACGGGCTGGCCGCGCCGCCACAGCCGAACCGTCCGCGCATAGCCCGAGCCAGTCGCCATGTCCTCGCCATGGGCGCTCGACAGCAACAGCGTGTCGGCATCGAGCCAGTCGACGCCGCCTTTCGCTTCCGGCAGCGCGAAGCCATCAACGACGAAGCGCTTCGTCTCCATGTCGAATTCCCGCAGCGTCACGGCATCGCTGCCGCCGCGCGACAGGCTCAGAATCACGCGTGAGTTCCCCGGCATGCTGGCGATCCCGCCGAGCAGCCAGTCCTCGTTTTCGTTCTGCGCGAGCTGATCGATGTCCAGCATGATCTCCCATGCTGGGTTGGCTTTGCGAAACTCGGCCAGCGTGGTTCGCCGCCACTGGCCGCGCGGGTTGGCGGCGTCCTTCCAGAGATTGTGCAGATCGGAGCCGCGCCGGCTGACATAGGGAATGTTGTCGGAGCGGTCGTAGATCGCGGCAAGGAGATCGCGGTCGTGCTCGAAGGCCTTTCCGCCGAAGGCGCTGAGCGTCAGGCTGTTCTGCCGCTCGACGAAATCGAGCGCCTGCCGGCCCTCGATCTCCTCGAGCCACAGCCAGGGATCGTCGTCGGGAGCTTGCAGGGTGGGCCTGTCGTCGACGGACATGAACGTAACTCCCAAGATCGCGGCGGATAGGATTTGATCGTGCGCAAGCCGTCAAGGGCGCGCGGCGCTATCATTCAAGCGATTGCGTCAGGGGCATGGCCCGCGCCCGTTTGCGCCGGTTGCCGGCCCTCTCTCACCCCTCCATAGTGCCGCGAATCAACAGGCCCTTTGGGCGGAAATGCCGATGCTGGACGTGACTGCAGCCAACGAGATAGTCGGCGATGCCCGCGTGCGCGCCAACGTGGTGCGCCTCGCCGCCGCGCAGGCGCTGACCGGCGCCAACTCGGCTGTGATCTTCGCGACAGGTGCGATCGTCGGCGCAACGCTCGCCCCGGACATGTCGTTCGCGACCGTGCCGATCTCGATGTATGTGGTAGGGCTCGCTGCCGGCACGCTGCCGACCGGCGCGATCTCGCGCCGCTTCGGCCGCCGCGCCGCCTTCGTCATCGGCACCGGCCTCGGTGCGCTCACCGGCCTGCTCGGCTCGTTCGCGATCCTGCACGGCTCGTTCGCGTTGTTTTGTCTGGCGACTTTCCTCGGCGGCCTCTACGGCGCGGTGGCGCAGTCCTATCGCTTCGCGGCTGCCGATGGCGCCAGTGCGGCTTACCGGCCGAAGGCGGTGTCCTGGGTGATGGCGGGCGGCGTGTTCGCCGGCGTGCTCGGTCCGCAGCTCGTGCAATGGACCATGGATGTCTGGCAGCCTTATCTGTTCGCCTTCAGCTTCCTGGTGCAGGCCGCCGTCGCGCTGATCGCGATGGGCATCGTCGCCGGCGTCGATATGCCGAAGCCCGCGCCGGCCGATCTGCACGGTGGGCGGCCGCTGCTCACGATCGTGTCCCAGCCGCGCTTCATCGCGGCGGCGCTATGCGGCGTCATCGCCTATCCCATGATGAACCTGGTCATGACGTCGGCGCCGCTCGCGATGAAGCTGTGCGGCCTATCTGTGTCCGATTCCAATTTCGGCCTGCAATGGCACATCGTTGCCATGTACGGGCCGAGCTTCTTCACGGGCACGCTGATCGCGCGCTTCGGCGCTCCGAAGATCGTCGCCGCCGGCCTGCTGCTGGAAGCGGGCGCCGCCATCATCGGGCTCTCCGGCCTCACCGCGATGCATTTCTGGGCGACGCTGATCGTGCTCGGCGTGGGCTGGAATTTCGCCTTCATCGGCGCCTCCGCACTGGTGCTGGAGACGCATCGCCCGCAGGAGCGCAACAAGGTGCAGGCCTTCAACGATTTCCTGGTGTTCGGCATGATGGCGATCGGCTCGTTCTCGTCGGGCCAGCTGCTCGCCAATTACGGCTGGTCCGCCGTGAACCTCGTGGTGTTCCCGCCGGTGGTGCTGGGTCTTGCCGTTCTCTCGCTGGTCTCCTGGGCCCGCCGCCGCAGGGCGCGCCTGGAGGCGGCGATGGGCGAATTCCCCGACGCGGTCTAGTTTGGCAAGAGGCTGTCAGCAGCGTTGACACTTCGATCCAGGACGAAGTGATTTTCCGGCGACGACTTATTAAATGCGTCACGGCCGGACTTTGGTCCCGGCCATCCACGGCTTAGGCGCGGATCGAAGAACGTGGATGCCCTGGCCTTCGCCTCGCCGAGGCGGCTTCGGCCGCGCAGGCGGGACGAACCCGGGTTAGACGGAGTAGGCGACATGCTCGATAATGCTCGGCATCCCACGCTCGACGAATCCTCGCTCCGTTACGAAGGCTGGCGCGTCGTCGCGGTCTGCTTCCTGCTCGCGACCTTCGGCTGGGGCCTCGGCTTCTACGGCCAGAGCGTCTATGTCGCCGAGCTGCAGCGCGCGCGGGGTTGGCCGGCCTCGCTGATCTCATCTGGCACCACGTTCTTCTATCTGTTTGGCGCGCTGCTGGTCGTCTTCGTCGGCGAGGCCGTGCGGAAATACGGTCCGCGGCTGAGCCTGATCGCCGGGACGCTGGCGATGGCGACGGCTGCGGTCGCGATCGGCGCGGTGCGCGAACCCTGGCAGCTCTATCTCGCTAATGCCGTGCTCGCCTTCGGCTGGGCCGGCACCAGTCTTGCCATGATCACCACCACGATCAGCCTGTGGTTCGACGAGAAGCGCGGCATGGCGATCAGTCTCGCGCTCAATGGCGCCAGCTTCGGCGGCATCGCCGGCGTGCCGCTGCTGGTGGCGTTGATCGGCCATATCGGCTTCGCCGGTGCGATGTACGCCGCCGCCGGCGCCATGCTGGTGCTGCTCGTGCCGATCATCCTTCTTCTCGTCGGCAGCCCGCCCGATCGCCACGGCTGGCACGCGGCAGCGAAGGCGAAGCCGCCATCATCGACCGAAGTTCGCGCCTGGGCGCTGCGGGACACGCGCTTCCTCACGGTGACGATTGCCTTCGCCCTGGTGCTGTTCGCTCAGGTCGGCTTCATCGTGCATCTGATCTCGTTCCTTGATCCCGCGATCGGGCGCGAGCGCGCGGCCGTGGCCGTCGCGGTGCTGACCGCGATGGCGGTGGTCGGTCGCGTGCTGTTCTCGCTGGTGATCGACCGCATCAATCAGCGCCTCGCGTCCGCGCTGTCGTTCCTCAGCCAGGCTGCCGCGCTTCTCGTCGTCGTCAACCTGCACAACGATTATATGCTGATCGCGGCCTGCGCAGTGTTCGGCTTTTCGGTCGGCAACCTCATCACGCTGCCCTCGCTCATCGTGCAGCAGGAGTTCGATTCCGCTGCCTTCGGCGTGCTGATCAGCCTCAACACCGCCATCAACCAGGTGACCTACGCGTTCGGCCCCGGCGTGGTCGGTTTCCTGCACGATCTCTCCGGCAGCTATACGCTGCCCTTCTACCTCTGCATCGCGCTGGAGGTGATGGCGGCGGCGCTGATCATGGTGCGGGGGAAGCCGCGTCTATCCGGGACGGCGCGCGCCTAGCGAGGCGTTAGTCCACCACGATTTTGACGCGGTCGCGCACCTTCACCTGCGAGGTACGATCGAGGCCGTTAAGCACGCGGAAGCGCTCGGCGGGATGGTCGACGCCGGCCATGCGGTGCGAGAGCGATTCCACGGTGTCACCGGGCTGCACGGTGATGACCTTGATGCGCAGCGGGCGCGCGGCCTGGATTTCCTCCAGCGTCAGCCGGCGGAACGAGTTGACGGTCTCGCGCGCATTCCGCTCGCTCTCGGTCGATTTCTGCCGTGCCGCGAAGATGAAGCGATAGACGTCGCTGCCGAATCGCAGCGCATAGACCTTGAACTGCCACTGATCGCCCTTGGCGGTGGCGGACGCCGCCGGGAAACCGTTGACGGTGAGATCCTCGGTCGACGCCTTCTCGACGCCTTCCATCCAGCCGGAGTTGAGGTAGTCCCCGAGTGATTGTTCGGCCGGCACGCGCACGACGTCGAAGCGCATCGCCTGCGCGCCGCCCTCGCGCACGCCGATCACGGCCTGTGCGGTGTTGTCGAGCGTGAAATTGTCCGGCGCCTGGAAGGTGAAGCCGAGCTTCGGATGCAGGAAGCGCCGGCCGCGGACGAAGCCTTCGCTGGGGTCCTCGCCATAAACGAGATTGTCGATCGCGGCGAGATAGCTTTCGCGATCGCGCTCGGCGCCTTCAGGCGCCGTGTATTGGCGGGCAATGTTCTGCGCGTTCTGCACGCGTTCCGGAGTTGCCGGATGCGACGAGGTGAAATCCTGCGCGCGGGGGTCGAGCGAGCTCTTGCCGGCCTTCAGCTCGGCATTTCGCTCCATTGCGGAGAGGAAGCGGGCTGCGCCGTAAGGGTCGAAATTCGCCTTGGCGGAGATGCCGACGCCGATGCCGTCGGCCTCGAATTCCTGCTTGCGCGAGAAGCTTGCCATGGTGAGCTTGGTCTTGGCCAGCGCCAGCGCCGTGAGGTCGGGATCGTTGCTCATGTCGGTGACGACGCGGGTGACGATCGCGGCCTGGCGGGCCTGGTCTTCGCGCATCGCCGCGTGCTTGGACAGCACATGCGCCATCTCGTGGCTGAGCACGGAGGACAATTCGGAGGTGTCGCTGGCGAGCGCAAGCAGGCCGCGCGTGACATAGAGTTGGCCGTTGGGCAGCGCGAAGGCGTTCACCGCCCCGGAATTGAGGATGGTCACCTTGTAGCCCTGATCGGGCCGCTCGGAGGCCGCGACCAGCCGGTCGACGGTCTTGCTGACGAGCGCCTCGAGCTTGGGATCGTCATAGGTCCCGCCGTAGCTCGCCAGGATGCGCTCGTGCTCCTTCTCGGTGGCCGGCGTTTGGGCGACCGCGGGTTTCGGCTTCGGCATCGCGACGGCTGGCGGGGTCGCCGCAGTCTGGAACCGGCCCATATCGCCGCAGCCGGCGAGAAGTCCGCCCAGCACAAGGCAAAGCGCGGCCGGCGCAGCCCGCAGGCGGCGGCAATCGCCCAGTCCGTGCCGTTCTAGCACTCCATTCACGTTGCTTAACCCGTGCCTGGCCTGTCTTAAGGCCTTACCCCTGTCGGCTCGTTTGCGCCCAGCAACTCGATCTGCCCCACGGAGCGCACATCGATACGCGGCCCCGTATTCCCCTCAACCCAGCCCCGAACGCGAATACGCCGATTCTCCAAGGACTTAATGGCCAGACCAGCGCTTTCGAACGCCGCTAGCGTGCGCTTTGAAATAGTCACGGCAAAGCCGCGTGTCCAGTTCCGTCCGAAGTTGAGGTAGGTCGTTGCCCCAGCTTGCCGGACCGACAGGACTTTGCCCTCGACCACCGCAAAACGCCCGATCTCCGCCAAAATATCGTCCGGACTTTCCGCGTTTTTTATGGCCGACGGGTCAGCCCAGCTGCCCATTGTTTGGTGCCGGGCTGCGGCTTCGGAGGCCATCAGGGCGGCCGCGCAGTCCTTGTCCCCGATCTCGGCGGAGGCCATGGCATCGCCCCGGGCGAGCAGCATGGCCTGCACCGAGACGTCGCTTTCGTCGATGAAGACCATTGCGCCCTGGCGGCCGTAGCGATCGGGCGTGTCGTCAGCGCTCCGCAGCATCACGTCGCGGCCGGCGAGCAGCGAGGTCAGCGCCTGCTTCGTGGTCGCGGTCGGCGCGATGCCGCTGAGGCGGATCTCGCGCCCGTCATCGAGCCGCAGGCTGCGCGCATCGACGATGGCAGCGACGCGGCCTTCGCCTTGGGACTCGAACTGACAGGGGCTCGCGAATGCCGAGCTACTTGCGACAAGAAGACATGCGACGATGAAGCGAAGCCGTTGCGTCACGTGATCCGGAGAGGTTGTACTACGCGGTAACCATACCTCATGCGTAGTGGCGCGCGAAGAGGCTTCCTCACGCTCCGTCATTGCGAGCGCAGCGAAGCAATCCGGGCTATTTACGCGGAAAGACTCTGGATTGCTTCGTCGCAAGAGCTCCTCGCAATGACGATGCGGAGACAGCTTCCGTCTTCTCAGCATTCCGCTTTGCGGAAAGCGCGCATTGATCATTCATCTGCATCGCACCTGCGCTTGCTGCGCTCTTGCGCATGCGGCATGATTGCGGCAACAGCGAATAGCCACGAGCAATAGCCAAGAGCAATAACCAAGCCGCCATCAGAGCACGGCGCGATAAGGGAGGTCGTTTTCGATGAAGACTATTTTGTCCGGCATTTTTGCCGCCGCGTTTGCCCTCAATGCGAGCGCCGCACAGGCTCAGGACAAGCCACCGCTGAAGATCGGCGGCATCCTCGACATGTCGAGCCTTTATGCGGATATCACGGGTCCCGGCAGCGAGACTGCGGCGAAGATGGCGGTCGAGGATTTCGGCGGCGAGGTGCTTGGACGCAAGATCCAAGTGCTGGCGGCCGACCATCTCAACAAGGCCGATCTGTCCGCCAACATCGCCCGCGACATGCTCGACAATCAGGGTGTCGAAATGATCTACGACGTCGCGGCCTCCGCGACCGCGCTGGCCGCCGGCGAGATCGCGAAAGCGCGCAACAAGATCATCATGTTTAACGGGCCGGGCTCGATCCGTCTCACCAACGAGGCCTGCGGCCCCTACACCATCCACTACGTGTTCGACACCTACGGCCAGGCCAATGTGACCGGTCTTGCGGCGGTGAAGTCGGGTCTCGACAGCTGGTTCTTCCTTACCGCCGACTATGCCTTTGGCCAGGATCTGGAGAAGGACACCAGCGCGGTCGTGACCAAGACCGGCGGCAAGGTGCTCGGCAGTGTCCGCCACCCGCTCAACACGTCCGATTTCTCGTCCTTCCTGCTCCAGGCCCAGGCCTCCAAGGCCAAGGTGATCGGGCTCGCGAATGCCGGCGGTGATACCATCAACGCCATCAAGCAGGCTGCGGAGTTCGGCATCACCAAGGGCGGCCAGAAGGTCTCGCCGCTGCTCGCCTTCGTCACCGATATCGATTCGATCGGGCTCGAGACCGCGCAGGGGCTGCTGCTCGCGGAAGCGTTCTACTGGGATCTCAACGATGACACGCGCGCATTCTCGAAGCGCTTCATGGAGCGCACCAAGCGGGTGCCGACTTCGGCGCAGGCCGGCGTCTATTCCTCCGTCACGCATTACCTGAAAGCCGTGAAGGCGGCCGGCACCACCGACGCCGCGGCGGTGATCAAGCTGATGAAGGAGACGCCGATCAACGACTTCTTCGCCAAGAACGGCAAGATCCGCGAGGACGGCCGCATGATCCACGACATGTACCTGTTCGAGGTGAAGAAGCCGTCGGAGTCCAAGGGCCGGTGGGACGATTACAAGCTGCTCGCCACCGTCCCCGGGAACGAGGCGTTCCAGTCGCTAGAGCAGTCGCGCTGCCCGCTGGTGAAGAAGTGACGGCGTGACGTAAGTCGCGCCGTCATCCCGGGGCGCGCGTAAGCGCGAGCCCGGGATCCATCGGGCGGCAGTGACGGTCGATGAATGGATTCCGGGTTCGCCCCAAGGGGAGCCCCGGAATGACGGAGCAAAACAACAACCAGGGAGACGCCCCATGAACGACATGGTCCTGCAAAAGCTCGACGGCGGGCTGCTCACCATCACGATGAACCGGCCGGAGCGGAAGAACGCGCTCAACCCGGAGATGGTCGCCGGGCTGGTCGAGGCGGCGCGACGCGCGGCTGATGATCCCGAGGTGCGGGCGGTGCTGTTCAAGGGCGCCGGCGGCTCGTTCTGTGTCGGCGGCGACGTCAAGTCGATGGCGGCAGGGCGCGCGCCGCTGCCGTTCGAGCAGAAGCTTGCAAATCTGCGCCGCGGCATGGAGGTCTCGCGCATCCTGCATCAGATGCCAAAGCCCGTGGTGGCCCAGCTCGATGGCGCGGCGGCCGGCGCCGGCCTGTCGATGGCGCTGTCCTGCGACCTGCGCATCGCCTCCGAATCCTGCAAGATCACCACTGCTTTTGCCAAGGTCGGCTTCTCCGGTGACTACGGTGGCACCTATTTCCTGACACAGCTGCTCGGCAGCGCGCGGGCGCGCGAGCTCTATCTGATGTCACCGGTGCTCACGGCGAAGGAGGCACATGCGATCGGTATGGTGACGAAGGTCGTGCCCGACGCCGAGATCGACGCGGCCGCGCACGAGCTCGCACTGTCTCTGGCGCAGGGGCCGTCGATCGCGCTCGGCTTCATCAAGCGCAACATCAACAACGCCGAGCACCTGGCGCTGGAGGATTGCTTCGACGGCGAGGCGATCCATCACACCCGTTGCAGCGACACCGAGGACCACAAGGAAGCCGCCAAGGCCTTCGTCGAGAAGCGCAAGCCGACCTTCAAGGGCGCTTGACCATGGCGCCCTATGTCCGGCTGCGTCAGATCTGCCTGGTCGCGCCGCAACTCGAGCCCGTCATCACGGATATCGGGCGGATCATGGGCCTCGCGGTCTGCTACCGCGACGGCAATGTCGCCAAATACGGCCTGGAGAACGCGCTGCTCCCGGTCGACACGATCCTGCTGGAGGTGGTCGCGCCGTTCAAGGACGGCACCACGGCCGGCCGCTTCATCGAAAAGACCGGCGGCCGCGGCGGCTACATGGCGATCTTCTGCTGCGACGATCCGGACGAGCGCGGCCGCAACGCCAATGCGCTCGGCGTGCGCACCGCCAACGTCATCGACCACGCGCCATATCACGGCGTCCAGCTCCACCCCCGCGATTGCCGTGCTGCCTTCATCGAGTTCAATCACACCGCAGGCAGCGACGACGTTCTGGGCGCCTATCCGCCGGCGGGACCGGACTGGCAGAAATTCATCCGCAAGGATGTGACCGAGGCGCTGACGGCGGTGGAGATGCAGAGCCCGGATCCGCAAGGGCTGGCAGAGCATTGGGGCAGGATCATCGGCATCGCGCCTGAAGGCGCCGAACTGAAGCTGCCCAACGCGACCTTCCGCTTCGTGAAGGGCGCCAGCGAGATCATGAGCGCGCTGGAGTTTCGGGTGACTGACGTGGCGCAAGTGCTGCATGCCGCCAAGGCGAAGGGGCTCGCGGTCGCAGGCAACGAGTTCTTGCTGGGCGGAGTGACGTTCCGGGTGAGTTGATCGCCCTGAACTCTCTCCCCTTGTGGGAGGGGATGGATCGCTGCGTAGCCGCGAGACGGGTGATGGGTTTCCATCCCCACGAACCGTCTAACGCAGAAGAGTAGGGTGGGCAAAGCGAAGCGTGCCCACGCACTCTTTCATTGGAGACACGACGGTGGGCACGGCGCTCGCACGCCTTTGACCCACGCTACGGCATCGCGACGCTCACCTTCCCTTAAAATTCGCCGCGCGGCGCTCTTCCGTCGCCTTCACGCCTTCCTTGAAATCCTCCGTCGCGCGCAGGCGCGTCTGTTCGGCGAGCTCGTGATTGGTCGCGGCCATCACACGGTCGGCGAGGCCATTGCGCATCGTGGCGCGGGTGGAGAGCAGGCCGAGCGGGGAGCATTCGGCGATCTCGGCGGCGAGCTTCATCGCGGCCGCCTTGACCTGGTCCTGCGGCACCAGCTCGTTGGCGAGGCCCCATTTGTAGGCCTCCTCGCCGGTGACGCGGCGGCTGGTGTAGAACATCAGCTCGGCGTTGTTCTTGCCGATCAGCTCCGGCAGCGTCACGGTCAGGCCGAAGCCGGGGTGGAAGCCGAGCTTGGTGAAGTTTGCGGAGAAGCGCGCTTCGGGACAGGTGACACGGAAATCGGCGGAGACCGCGAGACCGAGTCCGCCACCGATGGCCGCGCCCTGCACGGCAGCAACGATCGGCTTCTTGGCGCGGAAGATGCGCACGGCCTGGATGTAAAGATGGTTGATCGGGCCGAGACTGTCGGCGGGATCGCCTTTCTTCTCGGCCTCGCGCGCCTCCTGCGCCTGCCGCGCTGGATCGCCGAAATTGGCGCCAGCGCAAAACGCCTTGCCCTGCGCGGAGAGCACGGACGCACGAATCTCGATTTCGCGGTCGAACTCGTCGAGCGCGTCCGCGATCTGGTTGATCAGCGAGATGTCGAAGAAGTTGAGAGGCGGACGGCGGATCTCGATGGTGCCGACATGCCCGACCTTCTCGACGCCGATATCTTGATAGGTGCTCATGATGATCCTCGATTGAATTAGCGCAGACCCAATCCGCGGGCGATGATGCCGCGCAGCACCTCGGTGGTGCCGCCCTGGATGGTGAGTTTCGGCGCGGTCTTGATCGCGAAGTCGAGCTGTCGCTCCAAGGTCTCGCGGTTGGTCGCGGTCTCCTCGACGAAGGCAGCGAGATCGCGCACGCGATGCGGCAGCTGCTGCTCCCAGACCGTGCCGATGTCCTTGACGATGGACGCTTCGACCACCGGCTCCTTGCCGGCTTCCAGCATGCCGGCGACCGAGACCGACATGCGCCGCATGGTGTGAAGCTGTGCGACCAGGCGGCCGATGCCCTCGGCGCTACGCGTGTCCGGGTTGGGGCCGACCGCGCGGACCAGCTCGGTCAGCACGTAATAGGTTTCGAGAAAGCGCTCGGGACCCGAGCGTTCATAAGCGAGCTCGCTCGTCGCCTGCTTCCAGGCGCCGTCGACTTCGCCGAGCACATGATCATCGGGAATGAAGTGATCGGTGAAGACGACCTCGTTGAACTCGTACTGGCCGGTGATCTGGCCGATCGGGTTCACCTTGATGCCCGGCTGCTTCATCTTGACCAGGAACTGGGTCAAGCCGTGGCGGCGGTTCTCCTTGGTCGGCGGCGAGGTCCGGAAGATCGCGATCATGTAGTCGGCGATATGCGCCGACGAGGTCCAGATCTTGGTGCCGTTGATGAGATAGCCGCCCTCGGTCTTGGTCGCGCGCGTCTTCGCCGCGAACAAATCGGAGCCCGAGTTCGGCTCGCTCATGCCGATGGCAAAGCAGACCTCGCCGCGGCAGATCCGCGGCAGGATGTCCATCTTGATGTGCTCGGGCGCGTATTTCAAAAGCACCGGCCCGCTCTGGCGGTCGGCGACAAAGAAGCGCCGCGTCGGCGCATTGGCGACGCGCATCTCCTCGGTCACTACGTAGCGCTCGAGGAAGGAGCGTTCCTGGCCGCCATACTTTTTCGGCCAGGTCATGCCGAGCCAACCCTTGGCGCCGACCCGGCGGGAAAATTCCGGCGCGTCGGTGTCCTCGCGATTGGGCTTGTGCGGATCGAAAGTGCCGGCGGCGATTTCCTCGGCGAGGAAGGCGCGCACTTCCTTGCGCAATTGCTCGCATTTCTCCGGCAGGCGGATCGGATCGAAGCGGAGGGCAGCGGTCATTGTGTCTCGTCCCCTGATCAGCGCGATGCCACGAGCGGCCACAATTCGTCGGCGCCGCGATTTGCCACGAGCTTGCCGAGTTCGACGGCCCAGTAGCTTTCCGAGCCGAAATCGTCGCGCCAGGCCAGCGCGCGCAGCGAATAGCGGTGCAGGATGTGCTCCATGGTGAAGCCGATCGCGCCATGGACTTGATGCGCGATGCCGCCGCCCTTCTCGGCAGCTTCCGCGCAGCGGATCTTTGCCGAGGCGGCTTCGAGATAGATCTCGTCGTTGAACGATCTTGCATTGGCGATGGCGTCGGCGGCGGACGTCGCCGCCGCAAGCGCCGCGGCGGATTCGCCGGCGAGGCGGGCGAGATTGTGCTGCACCGCCTGGAATTTCGAGATCTTCTTCTCGAAGGCGACGCGCTCGTTGGAATAGCGCACGGAAATGTCGAGCATGGATTCGAGGGTGCCGGCGATCTGGAGGCTACGCGCGACGCCGCCCATCAGCATAAGATGGGTCTGCTCAAAGCCCTTCGGCGCGGGCTTGATGGCGACGGGCTGGACCTTGTCGAGCATGACGGTATCGCTGTGGTCGTAGCCGACATTGAGCCCGGCCTCGATCCGCGCCTTGGCCGCGTCGATCAGGGCAATGGAAGCACCGTCCTTGCCGTGTGCCAGGACCGCAAAATGCTTCGCTGCTTTTGCAAAGGGCACGCCGCGCGCGCGACCGGAGAGCGCACCGTCGGCATCGAGGGTGATACGGTCCTTCGGGGACGCCGGCACGATCGTCATCTCGCCTTCGGGGGAAGCGATCTTCGCCTGTGCCAGCAGCCATCCCGCCAGCATGGTCTCGGCCAGCGGCACCGCGACTGCGAAACGGCCGGCGGCGTTCAGCAGCGCAAAGCCGTCGGCGAGGCTCGCGCCCGAGCCGCCGAGATCGTCCGGCACCCAGGACAGCGGCAGGCCGGCTTCGCTCAGCGCCTGCCACAGCGGCGCCTGCCAGGAATTCTTCTTGTCGTTGTTGATGGTTTGCGGATCGGCGAGATCGGCGAAGATCTTCTCCGCGGTCTCGACGACGATATTGTCACTCTCCGCCACAGCGTTCCCCGTATCTTGCCATTGGCGCGTCCGGTCTGATCGGCCAGTGCGCAGTCTCTTCTTGCGCCCGATGATCGGAAAAAGCCATGGCCCTGACAAGCGTTGATCGCAGGTCCATCTGCGGCGCCGGCATAGGGCCAGGCTTCAGGAAATGCTAATTCCGCTTAGCGGAGTTTGCTCGATTTGCAGGGCGCGGCAAACTCGCTAAACAGGACGCTACACCAGATACAGGGGAAGGAAATCCGGATGGCAAAAGACGGCTTGTGCGCAATCGTGACGGGGTCCGCATCCGGGCTGGGTGCAGCGACTGCGGAGATTCTCGCCCGCAGTGGGGCGCGGCTCGTCATCAACTATTCGTCGAGCCAGAAGGAAGCCGAGGCGACGGCCGAGACCTGCCGCAAGGCCGGCGCTGCGGAGGTGCTGGTTGCGCAGGGCGACGTCTCCAAGGATGAGGATTGCCGCAAGATCGTCGCGGCGGCGAGCGGCTGGGGCCGGCTCGACATCCTGGTCAACAATGCCGGCACCACCAAGCATGTGGCTCACGCCGATCTCGACGGTCTGTCGGCGGAAGATTTCCAGCGGGTCTATGGCGTCAACACCATCGGCCCGTTCCAGATGGTGCGCGCGGCGCGCAGCTTGCTCGAAGCCGCCGCCAAGGCTTCGGGGCGGCCATCTGCGGTCGTGAACGTCTCCTCGGTCGCCGGCATCAGCGGCGTCGGCTCGTCGATTGCGTACGCCGCGAGCAAGGGTGCACTCAACACCATGACGCTGTCGCTGTCGCGCGCGCTGGCGCCGCTGATCCGCGTCAACACGGTCTGCCCCGGCTATATCGACACGCCCTGGTTCACCAAGGGCCGCGGCGAGGCGCAGGCCAAGCAGGTGCGCGACAGCGTCGTGGCGAAAGTGCCGCTGAAGGTCGCATCATCCGCGGAGGACATCGCCCAGCTCGTCTGCTTCCTGGCGACGCCGGCCTCCAGCAACATGACCGGCGAGGTCGTGCGCATGGATGCGGGGATGCATTTGATTACGTGAGCTCGCGCTCCAATTTCCGCTGTAATCCCCGCCTAGTGCGCAATTGCGCACGTGGGGCGGGGATCCATAACCACAGGGAGGAGTGGTTGCGCGACTCTGGTCACGCCGAGTCTTCGCCAAACTCCTGCCTGTGGCTATGGGTCCCGGATCTGCGCTTCGCTTGTCCGGGACGACAGTGGAGTTGTGGCGGCAGTGGTCACCCCTTGATCACGCCGCTCGCCACCAGCCGATTCCAGATGAACAGCACCACCACTGCGCCGATGGTTGCGGTGATGAAGCCGGCGCCCTGGTCGGGGCTGTAATGGCCGATGGCCTGGCCGATCCAGGTGGCCAGAAACGCGCCGGCAATGCCGAGGATGGTGGTGAGGATGAAGCCGCTCGGATTGTTCGGCCCCGGCGACAGCCAGCGCGCGATGAGCCCGGCAATGAAGCCGACCAGGATGATCCAAAACAGGCCGCCCATGCTCATGATAGTGCTCCCCTCTCTTTGAACCGATCAGACCCGATCCGAGAGTTCATTCTCGGTCGGCAGCCGTCCGTCCGGCGTCAAATGGTCGACCACCTGCGGCAGATACTGGCTGAGGCCGGAGAGCAGCTCTTCGCGCGACAGGCCGCTCTGGGCGGACAGGCTCTCGATCTGGTCGGCGCCGAGTGCGCTGGCGAGATCGCCCGGCGCGATTGGCTTGTTCTCGCCCTTGCCGACCCAGGAATTGGCGGCATCACCGTGTCCGCTTTGCTGGAGCTGGTTGAGGAGATCGCCAAGCCCGCCGCTCAGAATGCTGCCGGCCGCACCGCCGGCGAGCAGGCCGCCGAGGCCGCCCTTGAGCATGTCGTTCAGACCGCCGCCCTGACCTACGTTCACGGGCGGAGGCGCGGGTGTCGGCAACGGTTGGGGCGCTGAGCCGGACTGGTTGCCGGTGAAATGCTTGAATGCTTTCCAGGCGAGCAGGCCGAGCAGCGCCATGGTCATCGGCGACATGCCGCCGGAGGATTTCTCGGAGCTCGGTGTGCTCTGGTCGCGCGGGCCGTTCTGCATGCCGTTGAGGACGTCGAGTAGACCCATGGTGCTCTCCTTTGGCGTCTCGTTCGGCGAGCGCTCGCCGCTGACTGCCCCCGGGGCGAGAAGATATGGGGCACTCATGACCGTTACAAGTCGGATGCGCCGCGATTGGTTGTCGGGCTCGGCTCTGCTATCGAAGGCCGGTCATTCAGGGAGTGAGCTCGGTGATTGCGGATCGACCGATCGTTGTGGCCGGCGCCGGCGCCATCGGCTGTTTCGTCGGCGGCATGCTGGCCGCCAGCGGCCGCCGCGTCGCGCTCCTGGTGCGGCCGCGGGTAAAGACCGAGATCGAGCGGTTCGGCTTGCTTCTGACTGATTTCGACGGCTCCGAGAACAAGCTCGGCGCGGGTCAACTGGCGCTGTCGGAGGATCCCTCGATCTTCCACAGCGCCGGCATCGTGCTGGTGACGGTGAAAAGCGCCGATACCGCTGCTGTCGCCGAGCAGATCGCGCAGCATGCGCCTGAGGATGCCGTCATCGTCTCGCTTCAGAACGGCGTCGGCAATGTCGCTGTGCTGCGCGAGCGGCTGGGCGGCCGGTCCGTGCTGGCCGGCATGGTGCCGTTCAACGTGATCGCGATGGGCGAGGGCCGCTTCCACCGCTCGACCTCCGGCGACATTCATGTTGGCGAGGATGCGGAGAACACGGCCGGGAAGCTCTCGGTCGCCGGCCTCACGATGCGCGCGAGCGGCGACATCACCGGCGTGCAATGGGGCAAGCTGATCATCAACCTCAACAACGCGCTCAGCGCGCTGTCGGACATGCCGCTTGCCGCGCAACTGGCCAGCCGCGACTGGCGCAGGCTGTTCGCCGACCAGATGGCCGAAGGGCTGGCCGTGCTGAAGGCCGCCCACATCGTGCCGGTGTCGTCGACGCCGATCCCGATGAGCTGGTCTCCAACCCTGCTGCGGCTGCCGGATGCGATCTTCGGTGCAATCCTGGGCCGGACCATGAAGATCGATCCCGAGGCGCGCTCCTCGATGTGGCAGGATCTGAAGCAGGGCCGCAAGACCGAGATCGACTATCTGCAAGGCGCGGTCATCGCGCTCGCCGAGCGGAACCATGTTGCCGTGCCGCTGATGCGCCGCATTGTTGCGCTGATCAAGGAAGCCGAGGCGGCAGGCAACGGTCCGCTCCGTATGACGCCGCAGCAGATTCGGGGGTAGCGCCCGAAAGGAGGAGCGCGATGAAATGTGGTCTTGTGATCGGGCTCGCGCTGACCGCCTTCTGCGGCACATCGACGCTCGCCTATGCGAGGCCGCCGACGGTGATGAACTCACCTGGATATGACAGGCGATTGCAGGAGAGCCGGTCGCAGTTGGGTGCTTCGCCGATGGTAACAGCGCCGGTGGATGTGCCGAAGGTCAAATCGAAGCGCGGCAAGAAGAAGCACACGAACTAAGGCGCGACGCTCTCGTAGGGTGGGCAAAGCGAAGCGTGCCCACCAATTCTCTCAATCGCGAATGAATGGTGGGCACGGCGCCTTGCGCCTTTGCCCACCCTACGTCATCTCGCAATGACGGGTGCCGATTCACCCCTTCTTCGCGGGCTTGCTCGGGGTCGGGTTGAACAGCTTCTTCAGGTCGTTCAAGCTCTCCGACAGCCGCGGCCATTCGCAGGAGAACGAGCCCTTGGCGCAAGGTGCAGCCTTCGGCTTCGCGCCCGCGGCTTGCTGCACCTTCGGCCGCTCGACCGGCACCGGCACGCGCGCGACTTCGGTCCGCAGCGCGACCTGCTGCAGCTGCTGCAACTGTTGCTCCTGCTGTTCGCGCTGCTGCCGGGCGATAGCCTGGGCCGCTTCGTTGCTGCGGCGCTGGTTGGCGAGATAGGCCGTATAGGCTTCGTCGATCTTCTTCTGCTCCTCCGGCGTCGGATTGGGACCGGCGATGTCGAAGGTGCGATCCTGGAGGAAATCGTAATAGGAATAGCCGCCACCCGGCTTGCGGCGGCCGGCAAACTTGGCGTTGCAATCGGCAAGGGCCGCCGTTTTCTCCGCCTTGGTCGCGGCCTTCTCGGCGACGTCGGCGCATTCCTCGAAATCGACAGGTGCGCGTTTCCACCATTGCGCCTCGGCACGCCCCTGCGCCAGCAGGAAAAATCCTGCTGCGGCAACGAGAAGCAACGCCGCGCGATGCGATGTGACCACGGCCGACATTCTAAGAGAGCATTCCCTGCAAGGCGCAACCCGAACTGAGTCGAGCCGGATTTTTGCCCCTTTCTTGCCGGCTTGTCACCCATGGAACCCGGGAAATTCATGGCTGCAATGCTGACATTTTGTGCTTGACGTGGCGTGAGAGTCACAGCGCCCTGCCGCGAGGCTGATACACTTCAACTGCGAGCGCCTCACCTCCATGGCGACGCCAAGAACACGAAATGGAAACGCTTGATGTTGCTGCCGCTCTCCGATGTGCCGCGCTGGTACGCGGAACGCAAACCACACGGCACGATTGCGATCCGTCACGGGCAGGACACGCTGACCTGGGACGAGCTCGAGCGCGGCGCCAACCGCCGCGCGCGGGCATTCATGGCCAAGGGCGTCAAGCCCGGCGATTTCGTCGCGATCGGATTGCCGAACGGCAACGCGTTCTTCGAGACCTCCTTTGCTGTGTGGAAATGCGGCGCGACGCCGACCTCGCTGTCCTGGCGGCTGCCGCGCGGCGAAGCCGCCGCCGTGCTCGATATTCTCAAGCCTGCGCTGGTGGTCGGCGGCGAGGCCGACTGGAATGCGCCCAACCGGTTGCCCGCCGACTTCATGCCGGAAGGATTTTCGGATGGGCCGCTGGCGCCGCCGGTGGCGCGATATTGGAAGGCGATGACCTCAGGCGGCTCGACCGGCCGACCCAAGGTGATCCTCGATCACCAGCCGGCCGTGACCGATACCGCGGCTGCGCCGCCGCTCAATATTCCCTTCGGCGTATCGCTGCTCAATCCCGGTCCGCTCTACCACAACGCGCCGTTCATCGTGTCGCATTATGCGCTGTTCGTCGGCGGCAAGCTCACGGGCCTGACCAAGTTCGACGCCGAGGAGACGCTGCGGCAGATCGAACGCGAGCGCGTGCAATGGGTCAATTTCGTGCCGACCATGATGCACCGGATCTGGGCGCTGCCTGCGAGCGTGCGCAACTCTTACGATCTGTCGAGCCTGCAGACGGTCTTCCACATGGCTGCGCCGATGCCGCCGTGGCTGAAGGAGAACTGGATCGGCTGGCTCGGACCCGAGCGGATTTGGGAGCTCTATGGCGGCACCGAGCGGCAGGGCGCCTGCATCATCTCCGGCACTGAATGGCTGACGCACAAGGGCTCGGTTGGCAAGATCGGCGACATGGCGAAGCTTCGCATCATCGGCGAGGACGGCAACGACGTCGCGCCGGGCGAGACCGGCGAGATCTATTTCCTCAACAATGACGGCAAGGACGCCACCTACCATTATCTCGGCGCCGAGCCGAAGCGTCGCGCCGACGGCTGGGAATCGCTGGGCGATATCGGCCGGCTGGACGCCGAAGGCTACCTCTATCTCGGCGACCGCCTCGCCGACATGGTGCTGCGCGGCGGCGCCAACATCTATCCGGCCGAGGTCGAGGCCGCGGTGTCCGAGGCTCCTGGCGTGCGCTCCTGCGTCGTGGTTGGCTTGCCCGATCCGGAATTGGGCCAGCGTGTGCATGCCATCATCGAGCCGGAGCCCGATGCCGACGGGCAGGCCATTGCCGACAGCATGGCGGATTTTCTCAAGGACCGGCTCAGCCGCTATAAGCATCCCGAAAGCTTCGAATTCGTCGGCGCCCCACCGCGCGACGATTCCGGAAAAGTTCGCCGCACCCTGTTGCGCGACGAGCGTGCGGCGTGGATGAAGGAGGGGCGCGCCTTCCGGATCTTGCCATCGAAGGCGCAGGCCCATGCCGAATGAGACAAGCAAGGAAGGATTGACATGACCATCACCATCGCAGCGAGCAGCGTGCCGAAGCCGCCGGCCGATATCATCGAGGGGTTCAGGGACGCGCCGACCTCGGTGATCTCGGACAATCTCGCCCGGCTGCCCGGTGCAGTGGGGCTGAGGCCCTATCATCGCGGCGGCAAGCTGGTGGGCACGGCCTTCACCGTGCGCACCCGTCCCGGCGACAATCTCGCGATCCACCGCGCGCTGGATCTGGTCGGGCCCGGCGACGTCATCGTGGTCGACGGCGGCGGCGACGAGACGCGCGCGCTGATCGGTGAGATCATGAAGAACATCGCGCAATCGCGCAAAGCCGAAGGCTATGTCATCGACGGCGCGATCCGCGACGTCGCAGCATTCGGGGCCGACGACTTCCCCTGCTACGCCCGCGCAGTGATCCATCGCGGTCCCTACAAGAACGGCCCCGGCGAGATCAACGTGCCGGTGACGATCGGCGGCAGCGTGATTGCGCCCGGCGACATCGTCGTCGGCGACGAGGACGGCGTGGTGTCGTTTCCCGCTGCCGGCGCGGCCGCCCTGTTGGAAGCGGTGCGCGTCCAGGTCGCGCGCGAGGAGGAGACGCTGAAGGCGATCCGCGAGGGCCGTTACCAGGGCGCCTACGGCAAGTCCTGATCAGAGGAGCGTGAAGGGAGGATGGCGTGAGCCAGAAGGAAGAATTTCACAATCTCGATGATGCCAGCGACGGACTCTTCCGCGAGCTTGCCGCCGGCGTGACCACGCGCATCTTCTCCGGCGAGCAGGCGATGCTGTCGGTGGTGACGCTGGCCCCGCATGCGCAAGGCACGCTGCATCATCACCCCGAGGAGCAGTGGGGCGTGCTGCTCGACGGCTCCGCCATCCGCGTCCAGGGCGACGAGGAAATCCCGGTGAAGAAGGGCGATTTCTGGCGCACCCCCGGGAACGTGCCGCACACCATGCGCGCCGGCCCCGATGGCGCCCGCGTACTGGACATCTTCAGTCCGCCTCGGCCAGAATACAGAAAAGCAGGGTCAGGCTTCGGCACGACCTAGCGCTCAAAAGCAAAAAAGCAAAGCGCTACACATAAAGGGAGGGGACCATGACGATCACACGACGGGCGCTGCTGGCCGCGCCGGCTATTCTCGCATTGACGCCGGCGATGGCGCAGGCCGGCAAGATCACGCTGGTGGTGCCGTTCCCGCCGGGCGGATCGACCGACGCCATGGCGCGGCTGCTGCAGACGAACCTGCAGACCAAGCTTGGGCGCATCGTGGTGGTCGAGAACAAATCGGGCGCGGCCGGTGCGCTCGGCGCGGCGCAGGTAGCCAAGAGCCCGGCCGACGGCTCGACCTTCCTGGTGACGTTCGATTCCCACGCGGTGATCCCGTCGATCCTCGACAAGCCGCCGGTCGATGTCGAGCGCGAGCTGATACCGGTGCTGCTGATCGGCACCGCGCCTTACGTGATCGCGGCCGGCGCCGGCCGCCCCTACAAGACCTTCGCCGACGTGGTCGCCGCCTGCAAGGCGAGCCCCGGCGCGGTGAAATACGCCTCGGTCGGCATCGGCACGCTCGGCCATCTCGCCATGACCGTGCTCGGCAGCAAGGCCGGCGTCGAGATCATGCACGTGCCTTATCGCGGCGGCGGGCCGGCCATGAACGACGTGCTCGGCGGCCATGTCGATCTCATCGCGGGATCGGCGGCGCTGGTCGCCGCCCAGCTCGGCACCAACATGCTGCGTCCGATCCTGCAGCTCGGCCGCGAGCGGCTGCCGGCCCTGCCTGATACTCAGACCGCGATCGAGGCCGGCTACCCGGACTTCGAGACGCTGGCCTGGTGGGGCATCTTCGCGCCCGCGGGCACGCCGCCGGACGTCGTTGCAGCCTTCGCGGCGGCGTCCAAGGAGATCCTGAGCGAGCCCGCGACCGCCGCCCAGCTGAAGGAGACGCAACACATGACGCTGCTGCTCCAGGACGGCGCCGCCTTCAAGACCTTCTTCGACAAGCAGGTCGCCATTTGGGGCAAGGTGGTGAAGGATAATAATATCAGGGCGTGAGGCCCCCCGTCATGCCCGACGAAGGGGACGTGCGAAACTAAGCTCATGGCCGTCGGGGTCGGTGAGATGGAAGTAGCGCTCACCCCATTCGGCATCACGGGGCGTGGTCGACGGCTGCCATCCCGCAGCGCGCGCCTGCTCATAGGTTGCGTCGACATCGGCGACATGGAAGATGACGCGGCCCCACCAGGACCAGCGCTTGTCGTCCGGCTGTGCCGTCAGGTTGAGATAACCGGGGCCGACGCGAAAGCTCGTGAATGCGGCGGCTTCTCCACCATACAAGAGCTCGAACCCCAGCGACCGGTAGAAGTGCACGGAGCGCCCCATGTCATGCGTGCCGAGCGTGATGGCGCTGATGCTTTCGATCATGTGAGCTGCTCCGTTGGGAGGGGCCTGGAAGTATAGCCGCCCCGTTCAGGTTGACGATGGATCTCGCCCGCCTGACGGCTGGCGAACCGCATTTTGCTCTGCTATGAGGGGGCCGAGCCCGCACCCACGGGTTCCGCGGTCCCGTAGCTCAGCCGGATAGAGCGGCGGTTTCCTAAACCGTAGGTCGGAAGTTCGAGTCTTCCCGGGATCGCCATTTTCCGCGCGTTTGCGCCTCGCCAAGGGCACGCAACGCCGGTATTCCCCCAAGCGTTATTCCACTGTGACGTGTGCCGACAGCCGGCTAAAACACGGCGGGTGCAGGGGCCTTTGCATGGCGGACTCATGGTACTACGCTGAGGGCGGGCAGCGGCGCGGCCCGTTTTCGATTTCTGAACTCCTTCCGCTCCTCGCTAGTATCGCCGATCCTCGGCGTGTGCTGGTCTGGCGGCACGGCTTCGAGAATTGGAAGCCGGCCGGGGAGGTGCACGAGATCACGCAGCAGCTCCTTCAATCGCCGCCGCCAAGCCCAGCATCGCCGCCGCTTGAGGTCATTCGCGAGGCGGCCGCTCCCGCAGAAGACGCCGCTTCATTCAAGGACGTCCAGCCAGAGATGACCGGCATCAGCGGCTGGCTCGGGCTTCTGGCGTTCGGCCAAATGATCGGCATCGTGCGGCTGGTCGTCAGTACTGCGCAATATGTGCAGTCGATCCGCGCCGACCTTTGGATGCAATTCTCGGCCGTGTTTTGGAGCGAGACTGCGATGAACGTTGCGCTGATCGGGCTCGCGATCTGGACAGCGGTGCTCCTGTTCAGTCATTCCCGAAAATTTCCGGCCTTCTTCATCCTGCAAATGATCTGCGCGGTGCTCATGCCTTTCGTCGACCTTCTCTGCGTCGCGTCGTTCTTCTCCGCAGCGCTGAACCGACCTTTCAGCGAGTTCTTCATCATCGAACCTCTACAGATCGGACAGACATTCGTCACTGCGATCAGCGCCGTGGTCTGGATCATTTACATCCTTCGCTCCCGGAGAGTCGCGAATACGTTCACTAGATAGGGTCCACCGGGCACCGGCAGCAGCTGATTTGCGTCGCTGGTGCGAAAATTGCTAGCAAAGGCGGCCAGGCTGAAAGGGTACTTTCTGGCCGGTCCATGCTTGCTTATCTGGAGACCCTGATGCCTTTCGACTTGATCCTGCGCGGCGGCCGTGTGGTCGACCCGTCCCAGAAGCTCGACGCCGTGACCGATGTCGCCTTTGCCGGCGGCAAGGTGGCCGCGGTCGGCAGCGCGCTCAAGGCGGATCCGGGCACGGATGTGCGCGACGTCTCGAAATACATCGTGACGCCCGGACTGATCGATCTGCACACCCATGTCTATTGGGGCGGCACCTCGCTCGGCATCGATGCCGAGGAATTCTGCCGGCTCTCCGGCGTCACCACGGCGGTCGATACCGGCAGCGCCGGACCCGGCAATTTCGCCGGCTTCCGCAAGCATGTGATCGAGCCGAGCCAGGTCCGCATCCTCGCTTATCTCCACGTCTCGCATGCCGGCATCTTCGGCTTCTCGCACCGGATCATGGTCGGTGAGAGCGAGGAGCTGCGGCTGATGAATCCGATCGAAGCCGCCGAGGTGGCCGACGCGAACCGCGATCTCATCGTCGGCATCAAGGTGCGCGTGGGCCTGCATTCCTCGGGCACTTCGGGCGCGGTGCCGCTCGACATCGCGCTCGAAGTCGCCAACGAGGTCGGCATGCCGCTGATGGCGCATATCGATCATCCGCCGCCGAGCTACGAGGAGGTGCTGGCCCGCCTGCGGCCCGGCGACGTGTTGACCCATGCCTTCCGTCCATTCCCGAACACCCCGGCGACGGCGCAAGGCACGGTGAAGAAGGCGGTGCTCGAGGCGCGCGAGCGCGGCGTGCTGTTCGATATCGGCCACGGCAAGGGCTCGTTCGCGTTCAAGACCGCGCGCGCCATGCTCGCCAACGGCTTCTATCCCGACACCATCTCCTCCGACATCCATCAGCTCTGCATCGACGGCCCGGCCTATGACCAGGTCACGACCATGTCGAAGTTCCTGTGCATGGGCATGGAGCTGTCGGATGTGATCGCGGCATCGACGGTGAACGCGGCGATGGCGCTGCGGCGTCCCGAGCTCGGCAGCCTCAAGCCGGGCAGCGTCGGCGACGCCACGTTGATCTCGGTGCGGCAGGGCCAGTTCGACTACGAGGACGTCGTCGGCGAGCACCTGATCGGCGATCGCAAGATCGCGTCCGAAGGCGTCGTTATCGGCGGGCGTTGGTGGCATCCGAATTGACGGCGCTCATGGACCGGGAGCGCCGTCGAGGGACGTTTCGTCAATCGCGTCCCGCCTCCATGATCGCCTTGGCGAGCCGCGCGGGGTCCGAGAAGCACAGCTCGTGGCTTCCCGCGACCTGCACCAGGCGAAACAGGCCGAGCTTCTCCGACAGGCGCGGATGCCAGCCATGGCTGTGCGGCAGCGCGACGTCTTCGGTGCAGTTGATGTAGGATTTGGCCAGCGGCATCTCGGCCGGATTGGTCTTCAGCGTGATCTTGTCGGTGAAGGTCGCCAGCGGATGCGGATTGAGAACCTCGTAGGCGCGCTGCGCCGTCTCCAGATCGGCATCGTTGATGAAGGCCTCGCGCCAGACCGGGAACGGCAGCACCACCGAGCCGTCGCCGCGCTCGGCCGCGATGGCGTCGAACAGCCCGATATAGTGCGGCGGCACCATGTCGTTGAGGCATTCGCCGTCGTTGGGCACGAAGGCATTCCAATAGACCAGGCGGCGGATGCGCTCGGGCGCGAGATCGGCAACGCCGGTGATGACCATGCCGCCATAGGAATGGCCGAGCAGGACGACGTCCTTCAGATCGTTCTCGGCGAGGTAGTCGGCGATCGATTGGATCGCTTCCTTCAACCCGGTCGTCTTGGCATCGCCCGGACGGTTGCCCTTGATGGTGGGGGTATGGACCTGATGGCCGGCGGCGCGGATCGGCGCGGCGACCGGCTCGAGCTCGGCACCTGTGTGCCAGGCGCCATGGACGAGAACGTAGGTCGACATATTGCGGCTCCCTTGGAAGACTGCTTAGATCGGCGCGGCGATGACCTTGTCTGGATTTGCCGGCTGAACACCGGTCGACGTCGTTGTTGCCGCCATACTGAACCGCTGGGCGCGTTGCGCGCTTGTCTGACGCTGAACCGGATTGGTCCTGGAGCGAACTGATGGAGCAGCTCAATTCCGAAAGCCGGCCCCGTCATCTGGTCTGGGACACCGGCGAGACGCGGCCCGAGGAGCAGTTCTCCTACTATCGCGAAGCGATCTGCCAGGCCTTCATGAACCTGACGCCGGAATCGGCGACCACCTCGCGGTTTCCGGCCAAGGTCGAGGCGATCAAGATCGGCAGCGGTGCCATCAACCGCGTGGTCTTTCCCGAGCACACCGTGCTTCGCTCGCGCGCGGATATCGCTGCGTCGACCGAAAGCTGCTTCTATCTGAACTTCAAGCTCGCCGGCCGCTGCCGCATGGTCCAGGGCGGCTGTGACGTCAGCCTGTCGCGCGGCCAGGTCGGCATCTGCGACAGCGACCGGGAAGTGACCTTGCTGCATGATCGCGGCCCGACGCTGCAGGTTGCATCCTTCTGGGTGCCTTCGCGCGAGCTGCGTGATCGGCTGCCACCGTCGTTCGACTTCAAGGTGGAGCGCGTGTCCGACGATCCCTTCGTCGGCCATCTCATCGTCGAGACCGCGCGGTCTCTGAATGCCGGCGCGCTGCGGATGACCGAAGGCGAAGCCGTCAGGCTGTTCGGCGTGCTGCTCGACCTCGTTGCGCTGAGCCTGTCGCGCCGCTCGCGTGCGCAGACGGCCGAAGCCGCCAGCTTTGCCGATGCGACCGCGCTCGCGCTCCGCCGCGCCGTGCATGAACGCCTCTCCGAGCAGCGCCTCGCGGTTGCGGACGTCGCACGTGCCATCGGTATCAGCGAGCGCTACGTGCACAAATTGTTTGAGCGCGCGGGTACCACATTCTCGGACTACGTCATGGACCGCAGGTTGGACGGCGCGGCGCGCGACCTGAGCGATCCCGCGAAGGCGGGCCAGGCGATCGGCTCGATCGCCTTTGATTGGGGCTTCTCGGACCTGTCCCACTTCACCCGCCGCTTCAAGCAGCGCTTCGGCTGCCGGCCGCGCGACTGGCGCGCGCGGTGATCGACAGCGACCTGATCTACAAGGATCTGGCGATCAGGAGCTTCATGATCTCGTTGGTGCCGCCATAGATCTTCTGGATGCGGGAATCGATGAAGATGCGCGAGATCGGGTATTCCTGCATGTAGCCGTAGCCGCCGAACAGCTGCAGGCATTCGTCGGCGGTCTCGACCTGCTTCTCCGAGCACCAATATTTCGCCATCGAGGCCGTCACGGTGTCGAGGTCTTTGGCGATCAGGCGCTCGATGCACCAGTCGACGAAGACGCGCGCGATCATCGCCTCGGTCTTGCGCTCGGCCAGCGTGAAGGCGGTGTTCTGGAAATCCATCAGCGGCTTGCCGAATGCCTTCCGCTCCTTGGTGTAGTCGGTGGTGAGCTTGACCGCGCGCTCCATCGAGGCGACGGCGCCGACCGCGAGCGCAAGGCGTTCCTGCGGCAATTGCTGCATCAACTGGACAAAACCCTGGCCCTCCTCCTTGCCGAGCAGGTTTTCCGGCGGCACCGTCACGTTGTCGAAGAACAGCTCCGAGGTGTCGGAGGCATGCAGGCCGATCTTGTCGAGGTTGCGCCCGCGCTTGTAGCCGTCCGCGCCCGCGGTCTCGACCACGATCAGCGAAATGCCCTTGGCACCAGCCTCGCCCGTGCGCGCGACCACGATGACGAGATCGGCGGCCTGGCCATTCGTGATGAAGGTCTTCTGGCCATTGATGACGTAGGAATTGCCCTGCTTCTTCGCCGTGGTTTTCACGGCTTGCAGGTCCGACCCGGTGCCCGGCTCGGTCATGGCGATTGCGCCGACCATCTCGCCGGACGCCATCTTCGGCAGCCAGCGTTTCTTCTGCTCCTCCGAGCCGTAGTTGAGAATGTAATGCGCGACGATGGCGCTGTGCACGGAGACGCCGGTGGTCAGCTCCGGCACCGTGCTCTCGAGATCATCGAGCACGGCGGCGTCATAGGCGAAGGTCGCGCCCAGGCCGCCATATTCCTCCGGCACGCTCGCCAGCAGCGCGCCCATCTCGCCTAGCCCGCGCCAGGCGAAGCGGTCGACCATTTTCTGCTCGCGCCATTTCTCGGCATGGGGCGCCAGGTCCTTGGCGAGATATTTGCGGAACTGGTCGCGGAAGACGTCGAGCTCTTCGGTCATCCAGGAGGATCGATAATGCATCAGCGCCTCGCTCTCAGACAATCAGGCCGCCGCCGGCGACGACCACCTGGCCGCTGATATAGTTGGATTCCGGGCTGCAGAACAGATAGACGGCGTCGGCCGCCTCTTCCGGCGTACCGCCGCGGCCGAGCGGGATCATGCGCGACATGGCTTCCAGCATGTGCGGCTGCACGCCGACCTTGATGTCCCGGCCGGCGACGTCAATGGTCTTCTGCTGCGCCTCGATCGGCTGGGTCAGGCGGGTGTTGATGAGGCCGAAGGCGACGCAATTGACGTTGACCTTGTAGCGGCCCCACTCCTTACACATGGTTCGGGTCAAGCCGATCAGCGAGGCCTTGGCCGAGGAATAGCTGGCCTGCCCGGCATTGCCGTAGAGGCCCGCGATGGAGGAGATGTTGACGACCTTGCGGAACACCTCGCGCCCTTCCTCGGCTTCCTTCCGGGCAAAGACGCGGATCGGCTCGGCGGCCGCGCGCAGGATCCGGAACGGCGCGACGAGGTGGACGTCGAGCATGGCTTGGAACTGCTCGTCGGTCATCTTCTGGATGGTGGAGTCCCAGGTGTAGCCGGCATTGTTGACGATGATGTCGAGCCCGCCGAACTTGTCCAGCGCGGCGCCGACGAAGCGATCGGCGAAACCCGCTTCCGAGACGCTGCCGTTCACGGCAGTGGCGTCGCCGCCCATCGCCTTGATCTCCGCCACCACGGCATTGCCAGGCTCGGCATCGAGATCGTTGACGACCACCCTGGCGCCTTCGCGCGCGAGCTTGAGCGCGATCGCGCGCCCGATGCCGCGGCCCGAGCCGGTGACGAGCGCGACCTTTCCCTGCAGTTTTGTCATCTGGATGAGTCCTCTTGCTGTCAGAGCGCGACGACGGCGCTGCCTTCGAGCTTGAGCTCGCCGCGATCGTCCCTGGTGGCGAGCGCGAGCCTTGCGCGATCCTCGCCATCCTCGGCGAAGAGCTCGGTCACGGTGCCTTCGCAAGTGAGCTTGGCGCCGAGCTGAGTTATCGAGACGAACCGGGTCGTAAAGGTGCGGAGCTTCGAGGGCGGCACCACATCCGTCAGCGCCTGCCCGAGACAGGCCATCACCAGCATGCCGTGGACGAACACATCCGGAAATCCGGCCGCCTTGGCGAAGTCGATGTCGACGTGAATCGGGTTGTGGTCGCCCGATGCGCCGCAATAGAGCGCGAGCGTGTGGCGGGTGATCGGCGGAAAGACCTTGTGGACGATGCGGTCGCCGGCCTTGATGTCTCCGGACGCCGTCATGACGTCACCTCGTTGCGGACGACGATGGTCCGCGCGGTATCGGCGACATGCACGCCGTCCTGGTTGGTCACCTCGCATCGGATGCCGATCAGCGTCATCGCGCCACCCTTCTTGTCCGTTACGCTGGTTACGCGCGGCCGAAACGTCAGGGTGTCGCCGACCAGAACCGGCGCATGATAGGCGAAGCTCTGCTCGCCATGCAGCACGCGGGCGAGATCAATGCCGAGCGTGCTGAACATCTCGAATGGGTCGTCGACGTCCATCATCTCCAGGCAGAACAGATAGGTCGGCGGCACTGGGGTGCCAGCGAATCCAGCCGCTCGCGCGGCATCCGCATTGCAGTAGACCGGATTCTGTTCACCCAGCGTGTTGAGGAAGTAGCGGAGACGGCCGGGCTCTACGCGCGCGGTGACCGGCGTGAAGCTGCGCCCTACGGCGGACTGGTCGACCATGGCCGATATCAGTGCCGCTTGTAGAGCGTGACGACGCAGGCGCCGCCGAGGCCCAGATTGTGCTGGAGCGCGACCTTCGCACCCTCGACTTGCGTGGAGCCTGCCGTGCCGCGCAGCTGCCGCGTCAGCTCGTAGCACTGCGCAAGCCCGGTGGCGCCGAGCGGATGTCCCTTGGACAGCAATCCGCCGGACGGATTGGTCACGATCCGGCCGCCATAGGTATTGTCGCCGTCATTGATGAACTTGCCGGCTTCACCCTCGCCGCAGAGGCCGAGCGCCTCGTAGGTGATGAGCTCGTTATGGGCGAAGCAGTCGTGCAGTTCGACGACATCGAGATCGTCAGGCCCGATGCCGGCGCTTTCATAAACTCGGCCTGCCGCCTCTTTGGCCATGTCGTAGCCGACCAGCTGCATCATGTCGCCTGCCTTGAAGGTCGAGGGCTTGTCGGTTGTCATGGCCTGCGCCGCGATGCGTACTTCTTTGCCGATGCCATGCTTGTCGGCAAACCGCTCGGAGACCAGCACGGCGGCGGCGCCGCCGCAGGTCGGCGGGCACGCCATCAGGCGCGTCATCACGCCCGGCCAGATCACCTGATCGTTCATGACGTCGTCCGCGCTGACTTCCTTGCGGAAGAGTGCGAGTGGATTGTTCTTGGCGTGACGGCTCGCCTTGGCGCGCACCTTGGCGAAGGCGTCGAGCGGGGTGCCGTATTTCTTCATGTGGCTGAGCCCGGCGCCGCCGAAATAGCGCAGCGCCAGCGGAATGCCGGGGGCGTCGATCAGCCGGTCCGCGGCGGCGTCGAAGTCCTCGAACGCGCTCGGGCGATCGGTGTAGACGCTGCCGAGCGCGCCGGGCTTCATCTGCTCGAAGCCAACCGCCAGCACGCAATCCAGCGCCCCGCTTGCGATCATTTGCCGCGCCATGAACAGCGCGGTCGATCCGGTCGAGCAATTGTTGTTGACGTTGACGATGGGGATGCCGGTCATACCGACGGGGTAGAGCGCGCGCTGCCCGCAGGTGGAATCGCCATAGACGTATCCGACATAGGCCTGCTCGATCTTCTCGTAGCCGAGGCCGGCATCGGCGAGCGCGAGCTTGACCGCTTCCGTTCCCATCTCGTGATAGGGCGCGCTGGCGCCCGGCTTGGCGAACGGAATCATGCCGACCCCGGCGACGACGACGTCAGACATCGCTTCCTCCCAATAAATTACCCGTTGGACTTTTTCTTACCCCTGGGTAACATATCGTCCGATCTCCACCAGAGTCAACCGATCGACCATGGATTCAGCTCCGCCGTCATCGCCTTCGCCCTGGCTGCCGTTCGAGAGCCGGCGCCGCGCCCGCGACGAGAAGCGCGAGGCGGTGCTGCGTGCCGCCGTGCAGCTGTTCCTGGAGCAGGGCTATCATCGCGTAACGCTGAACGAGGTTGCGGACCGGCTGAACATCACCAAGCCCGCGCTATACAACTACTTCCGGGGCAAGGACGAGATCCTGTTCGAATGCTGGTCGATGGGCGCCGAGCTCGTCGACGGCGTGATCACGGAGATCAACGCCGGTGGTGGTTCGGGTCTCGCCAAGCTGCGCAAGCTGGTCCGCGCCTATGCCGAACTGATGGCGACCGATTTCGGCGCGAGCCTGGTGCGGTTCGATCTACGCGACCTCGCGGAACGGAACGCCGTCGTCGCGCGCGCCGCCAAGAGGCGGATCGACGCCACCTTCCGGCGATACATTACTGCAGGCATTGCTGACGGTTCGATCAGGCCTTGCGATCCCAAGCTTGCAGCCTTCGCGATCGCGGGTTCGCTCAATTGGATCGGCCATTGGTATCGGCGGGAGGGCAACCTGTCGCCGACCGCGATCGCCGACGAGTTCACGGTGCGGCTGACGGACGGCCTGGCGGCCGAGGTTCGGCTGCAAATGGCAAGGAAGACGCCGAGGGCGCCGCAAGGGCGCAACTCAGGACGCAAAGCAACAGGGAAGAAACGCACGGGAGGAGGAACGGGATGAACATCACGCACGGACTGCGCAGGGCGCTGCAGATCAATCCGAATGGGCTGGCGACCGTTTATGGCCAGCGGCGGCGCAGCTGGGGCGAGCTCGGCGAGCGCGTTACACGGCTGGCCGGCGGCCTGCGCACGCGCGGCGTCGGGAACGGCGACCGTGTTGCGGTGCTGTCCTTCAATTCCGACCGCTATCTCGAACTCTATCTAGCGACCGGCTGGGCGGGCGGCGTGATCGTGCCGCTCAACATCCGCTGGAGCGCTTTGGAAAACGAGGATGCGCTGCGCGACTGCCGTGCCTCCGTTCTGCTGGTCGACAAGGCCTTTGCGCAGGTCGGTGCGCAGCTCGCCGGCGCCATTCCGGGGCTGAAGCTGATCTATGCCGACGATGGCGAGGCGCCGGCGGGGATGGAGAGCTATGAGGATCTGGTTGCGGGCAGCGCTCCGGTGCCCGACGCCATGCGCAAAGGCGATGATCTCGCCGGCATCTTCTACACCGGCGGCACCACCGGCCGTTCCAAAGGCGTGATGCTCGGTCATCAGAATCTGATGGCCAATGCGCTCAACGCACTCGGCGAAGGCCTGTTTCCGGCAAGTGCGATCTATCTGCATGCGGCACCGATGTTTCACCTTGCCAACGGGGCGGCGATGTATTCGCTGCTGCTCTCCGGCGGCTCGAACGTGATCGTTCAGGGCTTCACGCCCGAAGGCGTGATGGCTGCGATGCAGAACGAGCGCGTCACAGACGTGCTGCTGGTGCCCACGATGATCCAGATGTTCGTCGATCACCCCGCGATCGGCAAATATGACCTGTCGTCCCTGAAGAACATCATTTACGGGGCCTCGCCGATCAGCGAGGCGGTGCTCGACCGTGCCGCGCGCGCACTGCCGCATGTGCGCTTCACGCAGGCCTATGGCATGACCGAATTGTCGCCGATCGCGACGCTGCTGCACCCCGACGAGCATGTCGGGGAGGGGCGCAAAAAGGGGCGCCATCGCGGCGCCGGCCGCGCCACGATCGGTTGCGAGGTGCGGATCGTCGACGAGAACGACCAGCCGCTGCCGGCGGGCGCCGTCGGCGAGATCGTGGTGCGCGGCGACACCGTGATGATGGGCTATTGGGAGCGGCCGGAGGAGACCGCGCGCGCCGTCGTCGACGGCTGGATGCACACGGGCGATGGCGGCTACATGGACGAAGACGGCTTCATCTATGTCGTCGACCGCGTCAAGGACATGATCATCTCGGGCGGCGAGAACGTTTACTCGGTCGAAGTCGAGAACGCGCTGGCCCAGCATCCGTCGGTGCTCCAATGCGCCGTGATCGGAATTCCCAATGAGCAATGGGGAGAGCAGGTCCATGCCGTCGTGGTCAAACGCAGCGGCGTAGAGGTTTCGACCGGCGAGCTGATCGAGTTCACGAAGACGTTGATTGCCGGCTACAAATGTCCGCGCAGCATCGAGATCACCGAGACGCCGCTGCCGTTGTCCGGCGCCGGCAAGGTGCTGAAGCGCGAGCTGCGCAGGCCGTTCTGGGAGGGGCGGGAGCGGCGGGTCAGCTGACGGCTCCCGCGCGTTACGGCATGCGCGCCGAGGACGGCGGCAGGTACGCCCACGGGATCGCCATGAATTGTGTTTTCAGGCTGCGTCCGATCTAGCCATGAGCCGTCTTGCCTCCGTCGATCACGAACTGGCCGCCGGTCGTGTAGGGATGATCGTCTGAGGCGAGCACCAGCGCAAAAGCCGCGATCTCCTCGGGCGTCGCCAGGCGCTGCAACCCCGGGACGTTGGATTTAGCCCATTGCGCGATGCCGACGTGCCAGGCCGCATCGGGCAGGCCCTCCATCCCGGCGAGCCGGCGGATCATCGGGGTATCCGTGGTGCCGGGGATCAACGTGTTGATGCGGATGCCATGCTTTGCGTAGTCGAGTGCCGCGGCCTGAACCAGGCCGACCAGTCCGCGCTTGGCCGCCGAATAGGCCGAGCGCTTGGCCGAGGTCGCAATGGCGTTCGACGAGGAGGTGACGACGATCGATCCGCCTTTCTCCAGCATGTGCGGGATTTGGTACTTCATTGACAGGAACACGCCGCGCAGATCCGTGCCGATCACGTCGTCGAATTCGGCCGCGCTAAATTCATGCAGCGGCTTCTCGATGGAGATGCCGGCATTGTTGAAGGCGACGTCGAGCCGTCCGTAGCGCGCGATCGTCGTGTCGACCAGCGCCTTCACCTCGGATTCGTGGCGCAGGTCGGCGCGAATGAAGACGGCCTCGCCGCCGGACGCGCGCACCTCGGTCTCCACCTGCTTGCCACGGTCGGCGTTGCGCCCGCAAAAGGCGACCCGGCCGCCCTCGGCGGCGAACATCAGCGTTGCGGCCCGCCCGATTCCCGAGGTGCCGCCCGTGACGATGACGACCTTGCCCGCGAACCTTTGCTTGCCGCTCGGCTTCTGCTGCGGCAGCGCCGCGCCCTGGCCGAGCGCCACGCCGCCGGCGAGGCCGCCGACGGCACCTGCGAGCATGCCGAGGGCCGCGCTCCCGACCAGATGACGCCGCTTTACGGGATTGCTCGCGGTGATATTCTGTATTTCGGTCATTTCGAACTCCGGTCCGCTCAATCTGAACAGTGTTAAGATAGATATGCTGCAATCTGAACAGTGTCAAGTTACATGAAGAAACGGGCCCCCGCCGCCAAGCGCAGCACTGCTCCGACCCGGCCAAAGCCGGAGGTCGGATACCATCACGGCGAATTGCAGGAGGCGCTGATCGCCGCGAGCGAAGCCATTCTCGCCGAGCAGGGTGCGGAAGCCTTCACGCTGCGCGAAGCCGCACGCCGCGCCGGCGTTTCGCCGGCCGCGCCGTCGCATCATTTCGGCAACGCCCAGGGCCTTCTCACCGAAGTGGCGATCCGCGGCTACGACGCGCTTGCCGGCGCCTTGCGCGAGGCGGCGTCCGGCAAGCAGGGCGTCCGCGACAAGCTCCATGCCCAGGGGCTTGCCTATGTCGATTTTGCGTTGAGGCATCCCGGCCGTTTTCAGATGATGTTTGCCAACAAGCGGCTGGTTGCCGACGATGCGCGCCTGAAGCAGGCGAGCAGGGCCGCCGGCCATGCGTTCGAGGTCGTCGTCGCCGAGCTGACCGGCGGCACCGCGAAGGAGGCGAAGACGGCGGCTGCGGCGGCCTGGTCAACCGTTCACGGCTTTGCCAAGCTTGCGCTCGAGGAGAAATTCGGCTCTGTGAAGAACGAGGCCGGACGCCGCGAGATCATGATGACGCTCGATCAGGTCCTGAACTATCTCTGGCCCGCGAGCGGCACGCGTCGCTAGAGCATGATCCGGAAAAGTGTGAAGCGGTTTTCCGGAAAGATCATGCGCAAACAACAACCTAAAGCGCGATGACGTTCATCCAGATCTCATTGCGCTTTAGATGCAAATCGAGGCGGTCATGACGGGCAAGACGACAGAGCTCAAGTTCGACATCGAGCGCATCGGCACGGTCTCGGCGATCCTGACGCAGCCGACCCACGCGCGAGCCTGCTACGTCCTGGCGCACGGCGCCGGGGCTGATATGCGGCATTCCTTCATGGAGAAGGTTGCAGCCGGCCTTGCCCAGCGCGGCATTGCGACGTTCCGCTTCAATTTTCCTTACATGGAAGCGAAGAAGGGACGTCCTGACCCGCCCGCAATCGCCCACGCGAGCGTGCGCGCAGCGGTCGCGGAGGCGGGGCGGCTCTGCCCCGGGCTGAAGCTCGTTGCCGGCGGAAAATCGTTCGGAGGCCGCATGACCTCGCAGGCGCAGTCGAAGTCGCCGCTCCCCGATGTCAAAGGGCTGGCCTTCCTCGGCTTTCCCCTCCATGCTGCCAAGAAGCCGTCGAGCGAGCGCGCCGAGCACCTCGCTGCAATCGCGATTCCCATGCTGTTCCTGCAAGGCACACGCGATGAGCTTGCCGATCTTGCCCATCTCGAGCCCGTCATCGAGCGGCTCGGGCGTAAGGCGACACTGCATGAGGTCGCAGGCGGCGACCATTCGTTTGCGGTGCTCAAGAAGTCCGGCCGGACCAATGACGAGGCGCTCGGCGAGGTTCTGGACACGCTCGGGGCCTGGATCGATGCGCTCTGAGGCTCACGCGGAATAAAGCCCCTTGTCGCGTGCCTTCTGAATCGCGAGGGCGGCGATCAGGTCGAGCGTCGGCGTCGACAGGCCGGCGGTGCGCGCGAAGGCCTGGGGCGCCTTCACCAGCACGTCGATCTCCATGGCACGGCCGAGTTCGTAGTCCTGCAGCAGCGAGGGCTTGTGGTTGGGGGCGGGGCCGCTGCGGCTGGCACGCTTGACCTCGGGAATGAAGTATTGGGCAATCTCATTGGCCTCGTTCAGCATGCGCGGAATCACCTCCGTGAAGGCGGAGTCGTCGCGCACGCCGCGCGCGGTCTGGCCGGTGAGCAGGCACAGCACCGACAGCGACATGTTGGTCAGCAGCTTTGACCAGATCGCCTCGCGGATCTCGGCCACCGGCGGCGATTCCAGCCGCGCGTCGTTGAAGACACCGCGCAGCCTGGTGATGCGCTCGCAATTGCGGTCGTCGCACTCGCCGATCAGGAGCCTATTGCGGTCCGGGGTCAGGTTCTGCACCACGCCGGGCGCGATCACCTCGTTGGAGGAGAAGATCACGCCGCCGACGATCCGCTCCTTCGGGATGCAGGCACGCAGGCGTCCGCCGGGATCGAGGAATGAAATGTCCGGCGGTGCCGGGTGCCGCGGAGGCAGGCCGATGCCGTACCACCAGGGAATGCCGTTTTGAGCGAACACGATCGCTGTGTCGTCCTGGAGCAGCGGCTTGATGCTGGAAACCAGCCCTTGAAGCGCGGTCGCCTTCAAGGTCGAGATCACGACATCCTGCGGGCCGAGCTGAGCCGGGTCGCCTGACGCGTTCACCTTGGCGCCGACCTCGGAATCGCCGACGCGCAGCTTGAGGCCACCCGCGCGGGCTGCCTCCAGATGCGCCCCCCGCATCACGCAACTGACCTCATGGCCGGCGCGCGCCAGCCGTACCGCAATGTGGCTGCCGACGGCGCCTGCGCCGAAAATGCAGATGCGCATATTGATATCCCGTATCCATCCCGTGGTGTCGCCCGCAGCCAGCATGACACAAGCCGCCATGCGATGGACGCGGCCACCCTACGCCGGAAAGATATGGATCAGGGCAGGCGCGCTCAGCCATAGTGTGCGGCAAACAACCGGAGGACCGCCGATGACTGCCAGCCCCGTCCTGTGGAGCCTCGATGAACGCGGGGTTGCGACCGTCACGTTGAACCGGCCGGAGGTCAACAACGCCTATGACGGCGCGCTGATCTCAGGCGTGCTCGCGGCCATGGACGACCTCGGCAGCAAGCCCAATTTGCGTGTCGTCGTGCTCCGGGGCAACGGCAAGCACTTCCAGGCCGGTGCCGACCTCAAATGGATCAACAGTGTGCGTCCGCAATCGCGCGAGGCAAACGAGGTGGCCTCGCGGGCGACGTTCGAAGCCGTGCAGCGGCTCAACACGTTGCCGATCCCCACCGTCGCGTTGGTGCAGGGCGGCTGTTTCGGAGGGGGTACCGGCGTCATCGCGGCCTGCGATGTCGTGATTGCCGCCGACAACGCCCTGTTCTCGATCGCCGAGGTGCGCTGGGGCCTGACCGCCGCGATCATCATCCCGCAGCTCTGCGATGCCATTAGTGTACGGCAAGTCCGCCGTTACGCGCTCACCGGCGAACGCTTCGGCGCCGAAGACGCCCGCCGCATCGGCCTCGTCCACGAGGTGGTGCCGCTCGCCGATCTCGAGGCCGCAGGCGCCAAGGTGGTCGAGCAGCTGCTCGCCAACGGACCGGAGGCCACGGCCGAGACCAAGCGGCTTGCGCTGGAGAGCTCGTTCGGCGGCATGGCCGTGGACGATGACGCTTACACCCGGCTCGTGCAATTGCACTCGCTCAAGCGCCAGAGCGCCGAGGCAGCGGAGGGACTGGCGTCATTCGCCGAGAAACGGGCAGCGAGGTGGGGCGCCGACAAAAGCTGAGGGATGCGACGAGGTGCGGCTCGAAAAAGTGGGCTATGGGGGTATCGCGCGGAACTGCGGACGGGGCAGAAGATTTACCCGATTCAGCCTTATGGAGCGCGCCGATGTTCATTGTGGTTGGGGCAAACGGGCGTATCGGATCGGCCGTCGCGTCGAGGTTGCTGAATGCGGGGCGACCGGTTACAGCCGTGCTTCACAGCAACAACAACGAGGCCGATTGGCGCAGTCGCGGTGCGCAGACCGCGGTTGTCGATGTGCGCGACACCGACGGCTTGCGCGCGGTGTTCAGAACGGGCAAGCGCGCTTTCCTGCTCAATCCGAACGCCGACATCTCCACCGACACCGATCGTGAGGAGCATGCGACCGTCAGGAGCATCGTGGCGGCGCTCGAAGGATCCGGGCTCGAAAAGGTCGTCGCCGCATCTACCTATGGCGCCCAGCCGGGAGAGCGCTGCGGCGATCTCAATGTTCTCTATCATTTCGAGCAGGCGCTTGCCGCCCAACCGATACCAGCGACCATCCAGCGAGGCGCCTACTACATGAGCAACTGGGACCAACTGCTCGATGCGGCAAAGTGCGGCATGTTGCCGACCATGCTGCCCGCAGACATGAAGATCCCAATGGTCGCGCCCCCCGATCTTGGCAAGGCGGCCGCGCGCCATTTGTTGGAGCTGCCCCGCGATCAGGACGTGCATCATGTCGAAGGACCCGAGCGGTATTCGCCGCGGGATGTCGCGGATGCCTTCGCGGCCGTGCTCGGCCATCAGGTGAAGGTCGAGGTCATCCCGCGCGATCAATGGATCGCGGCTTATGGAAAGCTCGGCTTCTCCGCCGCGGCGGCGGAGTCTTATGCGCGAATGACCGCGGTCAGCGTCGACAGCGGCTTTGCCATGTCGGAGCCGTTCGAACGCGGCGAGACGACACTCGAAGACTATATCGGCGCTCTTGTCGCCCAGTCGCGCGGCTCGCACGCTGCTGCCAGCAGAGTCCTGTGACCGCCCAAATTGCAGTGCTCGTGGTCAGCAGCCGCGGCAGATGTTGTTGATGCTGCGATAGACGGCATCATCATCCTGGCGCAATTGGCGGAGGGTTTCGAGCGCTTTGCCGTCGTCGGCCGCAGGTGCAGGCTTGCGCTTCGCGGCTAGCTCCTCCTCCTGCCGCTTGTAGCAGGCTTCGCGATCGGGCTTGGCGGGGATGAAGCGGCAGTTTTGCTCCACGGCCGCCGCGGGAACGGCCGAGATCGCGAGGGCGATAGAAGCGGCGAAGCAGTATCTGACGATGATCGAATCCATGCCTGCACTTGTCTCAGGTCCACCGTTAGCGAGCAACCGCGATCTTGCGGGCATGAGAGCCGCCGGCTAAGCCGTGATCCAGTTCGAACCAGATTCCGGGAAGGAACGCGCCATGCGGGCCACGACGATCGACGAACCAGCGCGCAAAGTACCGCTCTACGGCGAGTATGAAGTCGTCGTGCTCGGCGGCGGCCCGGCCGGCATCGTGGCGGCGGCCGCAGCGGCGCGCGCGGGGCGGAAGACGCTGCTGATCGAACGTTACGGTTTTCTCGGCGGCATGGGCACTGCGGCCGGCGTCACCAATTTCTGCGGCCTCCACGGCAATGTCCATGGCGAGCACCGGCGGCTGGTGCAGGGTCTGGCGTCGGAGCTGTTGGCGCGGATCGATCGCTTGAACGGCCTCAATGCGCCGCATCTGATCCTCGGCAAGGTTTTTGCCCAGGCCTATGACACCGCCGCCTACAAGATCGCGGCCGACGAGCTGCTCGCCAGCCACAAGGTGAATATGCTGTTCCACGCGCTCGGCGCCGGCGTCGTCATGGCCGAGGAGCGCCGCATCGACGCGATGCTGGTCGAGACCAAGGCCGGCCGGCAGGCGGTGCGCGCGGAGATCTTCATCGACTGCTCCGGCGACGGCGATCTTGCTGTGTGGGCCGGCGCGCCGTTCGAGATCGGCGACGCGCACGGCCATCCGCTCTACCCCTCGATGATGCTGCGTCTCAACGGCATCGACCCCGCCAAGGCCGGCGAAGCCTGGCGCACCATTCCGCAATTGATGGAAAAGGCCTCCGCGGCCGGCACCCACACATTCCCGCGCAAAAGCGCGATCGTGCGGCCACAGAAATCCGGCATCGAATGGCGGGTAAACTTCACTCAAGTGGCGCGCGAGGACGGCCATGCCATCAACGGCATCGAGCCCGACGATCTCACCCGCGGCGAGATCGAGGGCCGCAAGCAAGCGCTCGCCGCGTACGAATTCCTGCGCAGCGCGGTGCCCGGGTTTGAGAAGTCCTACATCGTCGACCTGCCGCCACAGCTCGGCATTCGCGAGACCCGCCGCATCAGGGGTGGCTACCAGCTCAGCGGTGAGGACGTGCTCGGCTGTGCCTCGTTCGCGGATTCCATCGGCGTCAACGGCTGGCCGATCGAGGCCCATGTGCCTGGCGACGTCGTCTTCACCTTCCCACCGATCCCGGATTCGCGCGGCTATAACGAGCTGCCTTACCGGATGCTGGTCCCCGAAGGGGTCGACAATCTCCTGGTTGCCGGCCGCTGCGCCTCGATGACCCACGAGGGCCAATCGGCTGCGCGGGTCTCCGGTGCTTGCTTCGCGATGGGTGAGGCCGCCGGTTCCGCCGCGGCGCTGGCGCTGTCCGGAAACCGGATTCCACGCGAAATCCCCATTGAAAAGTTGCAGGAAACGTTGAAACAACAGGGCGCCTTCATCGGACGGGATCAGGCGGTGCCCGAAGGCCTGTAACGCACTGCAAGACAAAGCGGAGGAAACGGGATGATCGGGATTGCGCGGCTCGCGGTAACGGGCCTGATGGCGATCATGGCTATGGGCACGGCACGGGCCGAGGATCCGCCAAAGGCCAGGATCGGCGTGCTCCGCCTGTCTTCGTCGGCGCCGGTCTTCATCGCGCAGGACAAGGGCTATTTCCGTGAGGCCGGCCTGGAGGTCGAGCTGAAGTTCTTCGACGCGGCGCAGCCGATTGCGGTTGCCACCACCTCGGGCGACGTCGATTTCGGCGTCACCGCCTTCACCGCCGGTCTCTACAATCTCGGCGGCAAGGGGGTGCTGAAGGTGATCGGCGGCATGAGCCGCGAGAAGCCCGGTTATCCCCTGATCGGCTATTTCGCCAGCAACAATGCCTATGTGAGCGGCCTGAAGACGCCGAAGGACCTTGCGGGCAAGCGCGTGGCGATGACGCAGGTCGGATCGAGCTTCCATTATTCGCTCGGCCTGCTCGCCGACAAATACGGCTTCAAGCTCGCGGACGTGAAGATCGTGCCGCTGCAATCGCTGTCGAATGCCGCCGCTGCGCTCAAGGGCGAGACCGTCGATGCCGCATTGCTGCCGATCTCGACCGCGCGAAAGCTGATGGACGAAGGCGGCGCGAAATTCTTAGGCTGGGTCGGCGACGAGACGCCCTGGCAGCTCGGGGCGGTATTCGCCGCGCCGAAGACGCTGGCCAACAAGGCGCTGGTGACGAAATTCCTCGGCGTGCTCGCGAAAGCCGACCGCGAATATCACGACGTCATCCTCACAGCGATGAAAGACGGTGTCGCCCCGATCAACGACAAGACCAGGCCGCTCCTGGAGATCATCGCAAAGTACACCAACCTGCCGGTCGAGCAGGTGGTCGGCAACTGCGCCTATATCGATCCCGACGGCAAGCTCGACGTGAAGAACGTCGACAACCAGATCAAATGGCTGCAGGAGCAGGGCTTCGTCGACAAGGGCTTTGATGCGGAAGCGATCATCGCGAAGGACTATGTGAAGGCGGATTAATGCTGATTGTGCAAACTCCCGCGGCAGGCGATCTGCCACCCTCCCCTGGAGGGGGAGGGTCGATCGCACCGGCGATGCGCAGCATCGTCCGGAGCGAGCGGGGCGGGGTGAGCCACGGCGGTGGTCTATCCGTCGTTTGCTCAGGCCAGTCGTGGAAAGTTCGAGAGGAGGCATCAGCGCAGTCGTGGATGGACTGTCACCCCACCCCGGTTTGCATTTCGCTTCGCTGCATGCAAACCGATGCTCCCCCTCCAGGGGAAGATGAAGAAAGTGGGTGCGCTTCATGGACCTGATCGCCAGCCACATCTCCCATCGCTTCGGCGATCTCGCCGTGCTCGACGACGTCTCCTTCGCCGTCAGTGCCGGCGAGGTGGTGGCGATCGTCGGGCCGTCCGGCTGCGGCAAGAGCACGCTGCTGTCGATCCTCGGCGGGCTGCTGCAGCCGACCTCCGGCGCGCCGGAGCTGCGCGGCGCGCCGCCGGCGGACAGTCTCAATCCGCTGACCTTCGTGTTCCAGGACTTTGCGCTGCTGCCCTGGGCGACGGTGGAGGAGAACGTCGAGTTCCCGCTGCTGCACACAAAACTCTCGGCCGCGCAGCGCCGCGCGCTGGTCGAGGATGCCTTGCGTCGCACCGGCCTCACCGATTTTCGACAGACCTATCCAAAGCAGCTCTCCGGCGGCATGCGCCAGCGCGTCGGCATCTCGCGCGCGCTCGCGGTGAAGCCCGCGATCCTCTTGATGGACGAGCCGCTGTCGGCGCTGGATTCGCAGACTCGCGAGCTGCTGCTGGAGGATTTCATCCGCCTGCTTGCCGATGGCGGCATGGGCGCGGTCTATGTGACACACAATCTCGAAGAGGCCGCGCGGCTCGCCGACCGCATCGTGGTGCTGTCGCGCCGTCCTGGCCGCATCCGCGAGGTCGTCACCGTGCCGATGGCGCGGGCGACGCGCGGCGAAGCGGGGGCCCGCGAACAACTGCTGGCCCTGCAGAACCAGATCTGGTCGCTGATCCGCAACGAGGCGATCGATGCCGAGCGCGAGGTCCAGCATGCTTGATCGCGCGGCGACGGGCACGACGGCCAAGGATGAGCCGACGCGGCGCGTCCACTTTCGTGGCGCCGGCTTCGTGCCCGCGTCGAGCCGGTATGGCGGCTGGATCGCGCTCGGCCTCCTCCTCGCGATCTGGCAAGCCGCCGGCAGCGCCGGCCTTGTCAATGCGCTGTTTCTGCCGACTCCTTCCGCAATTGTCCGCGCGATCTATCAGCTCGCCGTTTCCGGGGCACTCTGGCAGCATGTTTCGGCTTCGCTGCTGCGGATCGGCGTCGGCTGGCTGTTGGGAACGGCGGCCGGAATCGCCGTCGGCTTCGCCATCGGCCTGTCGCGTCTCGCGCGCAGCGTCGGCATCACCTTCATCTCGGCGCTGTTTCCGATCCCGAAGATCGCGCTGCTGCCGCTGCTGATTCTCTGGCTCGGCATCGGCGAAGAGCCGAAGATCGCGACCATTGCGTTAGGGGTGTTCTTCTCGACTGCGATCTCGGTCTATAGCGGTGTCGATGCGGTGCCGCGCAACCTGATCCGCATGGCGCAGAGCTTCAACGTTCCGTTCGCCACCATCGTGCGCAAGGTGATCTGGCCCGGCGCGCTGCCGGCGATCCTCGCGGGCTTCCGCATCACCGCCTCCGTCGCGCTGCTGCTGGTCGTCAGCGCCGAGATGATCGGCGCCCAATACGGCATCGGCGCCTTCGTGCTGCAGGCGGGCAACCTGATGCAGACCGATCAGCTGCTCGCGGGCGTCGTGATCCTGTCGGTGTTTGGGCTGGCGGTGGGCAAGGTGATCGGCTGGCTGGAGATGCGGCTGTTGCACTGGCGCTAGATACGATCACCGGCGCCGTAGGGTGGGCAAAGCGAAGCGTGCCCACCATTCCTTCATGAGTCGCGAAAACGTGGGCACGGCGCAAGGGCGCCTTTGCCCACCCTACGAGACCGGCGACCGTCACGCGTTTCCACGATCTTCCCTGAACAGATCCAGCTTCTGCTGCACCGGCCGATCCGAGAAGCTGAACAGCACGGCGTCCTCATCCGCCTCGTGTGTCACCCAGTGCCAGCTCGGCACCACGAATAGATCGCGCGGGCCCCATTCGAACACGGTATCGCCGATGCGGCTGCGACCGCGTCCTTCGATCGGGCAGAACACGGTGGCGTCCGTCGAACGATAGCGCGTGGTCTTAAAACCCTTGGGCAGCAGCTGGATGAAGGTGCCGATGGTCGGCATTGCGAAATCGCCGGTCTCGGGGTTGCTGAACTTCAGCTTGAGGCCGTGGCAGGCGTCCCATTCCTGGCTCGTCCTGGCCTTCTCCAGCGCCTCGCGGGTGTAGGCATAGGGATAGCTGAAGATGGGCGACGTCTTCGAGCTCCGCTTCACATCGACGGGCAGGAGGTTGTGGCCGTAGCGGGCAAAGCTGTCGCCGGCAGGCTTTGTGATCTTCTGCTGGTCTTCGTTCGCGCCTTCGGCAAAGGAGCAGTCGAAGAACTGCACCAGGGGGATGTCGAGGCCGTCGAGCCAGAACATCGGCTGGTCGGTCTCGTTGGAATGATCGTGCCAGGTCATCGAGGGCGTGATGATGAAGTCGCCCGGCTCCATCGCGGTGCGCTCGCCGTCCACCGCGGTGTGGGCGCCCCTGCCTTCGAGCACGAAGCGCAGCGCCGACTGGCTGTGCCGGTGCGCGGGCGCGACGTCGCCGGGCACCACCATCTGCACGCCGGCATAGAGCGAGGTCGTGATCTTGGATTGCCCGCGCAGCCCCGGGTTCTCCAGCACCAGCACGCGCCGCTCGGCTTCCTTGGCGGTAATGAGCTTGCCGGCCTCCGTCATGTAATCGCGGATGACGTCGAACTTCCAGAGGTGAGGCCGGCACGCGCTTTTCGGCTCCGGCGTGATCAGGTCGCTCATCACCGTCCACAGCGCGGTGAGATTCTCGCCGTCGATCTTCCGGTAGAACGCCTCGCGTTCCGGCGTCTTGGTCACGGCTTCCATGAATGAGCCTCCCGTTCATTGTTGATTGACAGTATACTGACAATCTATATAGCGTCAACTTGACGAACGACACACAAAGGTCGTGTCATTCCGGGGCGCGCCGCAAGGCGCGAGCTAGGGTGCGCAATTGCGCACCTGAGAATCCATACTCCCGATCGTGGTTATGGATTCCGGGCTCGACGCTGGCGCGTCGGAATGACAAAAGCAGGGAGGTCTCAATGAAGCTGCACGGCTATTTCCGCTCCAGCGCCGCCTATCGCGTGCGGATCGCGCTGAACCTGAAGGGGCTCGGCGCCGAGCATCTGCCGCATCATCTGCGCAAGGGCGAGCAATGCGCCCCCGGCTATCTCGCCATCAACCCGCAGGGCCTGGTGCCGGCGCTGGAGGACGATGCGGGTGGCGTGCTGACGCAATCGGTGGCCATCATCGAATGGCTCGACGAGACCCATCCCAATCCGCCGCTGCTGCCGAAGGATCCGCTGCGCCGCGCCAGGGTGCGGGCGTTTGCGCTAGCGATCGCCTGCGACACCCATCCGGTGCAGAACCTGAAAGTGCTGGCGCGGCTGCGTGAGCTGGGTCTGCCCGAAGAGAAGGTCCAGGATTGGGCCGCCTGGGTCAACCGTGAGGGCCTGTCGGCCTGTGAGATGCTGATCAAGGACGAGAAGGGCCCATTCTGCTTCGGCGATGCGCCGACGCTGGCCGATCTCTGCCTCGTGCCGCAGCTCGGCAATGCCCGCCGCTTCGGCGTCGACGTCTCCGCCTATCCGCGCCTGCTCCAGGCCGAGGCCGCCGCCAAGGCGCTGCCGGCATTTGCCGATGCCGCGCCGGAGAAGCAGCCCGATGCCGAGTAAGCCGCCCCCTCCGATCACGATCGACGCGGTCTATGCCGCGCCGGGCTATCTGTTCCGGCGCATGCAGCAGATCGCGGTCTCGATCTTCATGGAGGAGTGCAAGGCGTTTGATCTCACGCCGGTGCAATATGCCGCGCTGGTCGCAATCCACACCCATCCCGGCATCGACGCGACGCGGCTGTCGGCGGTGATCGCCTTCGACCGCTCGACGCTCGGCAGCGTGATCGAACGTCTGCAGGCCAAGGCCTATATCGAGCGCAAGCCGGCACCCGAGGACAAGCGGATCAAGCTGCTCTATCTGACCAAGTCGGGCGCTGCGATCCTGCGCGAGATCATCCCCGCCGTCGAGCGCGCACAGGCCCGGATGCTGGAGCCGCTCAAGCCCGCCGATCGCAAGGCGCTGATGGGGCTGCTGGCGCAGCTGGTTGATCTCAACAACGAAGCCTCCCGCGTGCCGCTGCGCGCGGAGGACGCGCTGGAGCATCTGGGGAAGGGGGCGTGAGGGGGCGCCCCGGCCAGCCCAGAGCGCGATCTCGTAGGGTGGGCAAAGGCGCGAAGCGCCGTGCCCACGATCTCTCTCCTATTGGGGAATGGTGGGCACGCTCCGCTTTGCCCACCCTACGATCGCGGTGCGCGGAACTCCGTCCTCGCCTCACATCCGCAGCAACGCCTGCCGATCGATCTTCCCCGTGCCGGTCTTCGGGAGTTCGTCGATGAAGATCACCTCGCGCGGATATTTGTACGGCAGCAGCCTGCTCTTGACATAGTCCTGCAGCCTGCGCGCCGCCTCACTCTGGTCGACCGCGCGGTTGTTCATCACCACCACCGCCTTCAGCGTCATGCGACGGTCCGGCAGCTCGGCGGCAAACACCGCGCATTCGCGGATGTCGGGGTGATCGGCGAGGCACAGCTCGACCTCGAGCGGGTAGACCCACTGGCCGGAGATCTTGATGAGATCGTCGGCGCGGCCACGGAAGAAGTGGAAGCCGTCGGCATCCCGCACGAAGCGATCACCGGTGTAGATCCAGCCGCCCTCGCGGATCGTCTCGGCGGATTTGTCCGGCCGATTCCAGTACAGCGGCGTGTTGGAATCGCCGCGCACCCACAGAATCCCTTCCTCGTTGTCGCCGACGTCGCGGCCGTCCTTGTCGCGCAGCGCGACCTCGTAGCCGGGAACGCGCAGACCCGCGGCGCCGAGTTTCTTCTGCTCGGGCCGGTTGGAGAGATAGATGTGCAGCACCTCGGTCGAGCCGAGGCCTTCGACGATTTCGAGCCCCGTGAGCGTCTTCCAGCCGTTGAAGACCTCGGCCGAGAGCACCTCGGCGGCGGAGAGCGCCATGCGCAGCGACGAGAAATCCGTCTCGTCCGAGCCCTCGGCCTTGGTCAGCGCGGTGTACAGCGTCGGCAGGCCGAAGAAGACCGTCGGCTTGTACTGCTCGATCGCCGCGAAGATCGAGGCCGGCTTCGGCTGGCCCGGCAGCAGCAATGTTGCGGCGCCGGCCGAGAACGGGAAGGTGACGGAATTGCCGAAGCCGTAGGCGAAGAAGATTTTTGGCACCGAGAAGCAGATGTCGTCAGGCGTCAGCTTCAGTACGCTCTGCGCAAAGGCGGCATCCGTGTAGGCCATGTCGTGCTGCAGGTGCACGATGCCTTTGGGCCGTCCGGTCGAGCCGGAGGAGTACATCCAGAACGCCATTTCGTCGCGCTGTGTCGGCGCTTCCGCCAGCTCGGCAGAAAATTGCGCGAGCCAGCTCGCCGCCGCGAGCGCCTGCGGCGCCGCGTGCTCGCCGGCCGCGCCGTTGGCGACGATCAGCGTATGCAGCTTGGTCTCCCTGCAAGCCTCGGCATTGAAGCGCGCTACGAATTCTGCATCCGCCACCGCGACGGTCGCGCCGGAATCGGCGAGGTAGAATTGCAAGAGGTCCGGCGGCGTCAGCGTGTTGATCAGGAGCGGCACGAAGCCGGCGCGCACCGCGCCGAAGAAGGCGGCCGGATAGGCCGGTGTGTCGTCGAGGAACAGCAGCACGCGGTCGCCGCGCTTCAGGCCGAGCGACGCAAGGCCGTTGCCCCAGCGGCAAGCCTCGTCGCAGAGCTCGGCATAAGTCCGTGTGCCCGCGGGGCCGATCAACGCGCGCTTGTGGCCGCGGCCCTTGGCGAGATTCTCGAACAGGATGCGGCTGGCGTTGTAGATGTCAGGGACGGCAAAGCCGATCTCGCGTGCGCCCTCGCTGTCGGCGGGCACCTGATCGAAAATCGCGTTGCTCATGCCTCGCCTCCGCCATTGTCCCCGCCATTCCTGGCCGCTTGATAGCGGGCCATGAAGGCCGGCGACATCGCACGCAGCCGGGAATCGTCGATGCGGCCGGAGCGGGTGATGTAGCTGTAGGCGAAGTCCATCAGGGGAAGCTTCATGTGCTCGGCGAAATGTTCGTACCAGAACGCACTGGTGCGCGCCGCGTTGACGAGCTTCTGCACGATGGGCTTGCGCGCGGCCTGATAGCGATGCAGCGCGGTCGCAAGATGCGCATCCGACTCCAGCGCCTTGACGAGGGCGATGGCGTCCTCGATCGCGAGCCGCGTGCCCGAGCCGATCGAGAAATGTGCCGAATGCAGGGCGTCGCCGAGCAGCACCATGTTCTTGAACGACCAGTGCTCGTTCCAGATCCAGGGAAAATTGCGCCAGACCGATTTGTTGGAGACGAGGCAATGGCCGCCGAGCGTGTCGGCGAACACCTCCTCGCAGACGCCCTTGGACTGCTCGACGTCCTTGTAGGCGAACCCATAGGCCTGCCAGGTGGCGTAATCGCATTCGACCAGGAAGGTGCTCATGGTCGGCGAATAGCGGTAGTGATGGGCGTTGAAGGCGCCGCGTTCGGTCTTCACGAAGGTCTGCGACAGCGTGTCGAAGCGTTTCGAGGTGCCGTACCAGACGAACTTGTTGGATGAGTAGGACAGCGACGTCCCGAAATCGCCCTCATAGGCGCGGCGCACCAGCGAGTTCAGTCCGTCGGCGGCGACGATCAGATCGTGGCCGTTGAGCTGGTCGATCGCCTGGATCTGCGTGTCGAAGCGCGGGGTCACGCCGACATCGAGCGCGCGCTGCTGCAGGAATCTGAGCAGATCCAGCCGCCCGATCGATGAGAAGCCGACGCCGTCGATGGCGACGCTGTCGCCATGGAGGTGCAGCGTGATGTTCTCCCAGCTCTCCATGTGCGGGGCGATCGCATCGACCGTCTCGGGGTCGTCCGCGCGCAGGAACTCCAGCGCTTGGTCGGAGAACACGACGCCAAAGCCCCAGGTCGCGTCGGCCGGGTTCTGTTCGAACAGGTCGACCTGATCCTCGGGGTGACGCTTCTTCCAGAGATAGGCAAAGTAGAGCCCGCCGGGCCCCCCGCCAATCACGGCGATCCGCAACGTCTGCCTCCCTAATTGACAGTATACTTACTATCTAGGGGTAGACTAATGTGCTCCGGCGTCCGGCGCCAGCGGAATTATCGGCAGCGCGCGGCACGCCAAAGCACGTGTCCGGACACGCGTTTTGCGGGTCCGAAACCGTCAGGTGCGAATCATAGCCAAACCGGGGCGGATTGGCCACCAGGGGTCAGACGCAGCGCTTCACATAGACCCCGTTCACCAGAACCCTGGTGCAGCGGACCGCCGGCACCGGCTTGCGGACGACGACGGCCGCGTTCGGTCCGACGCAGCCGGCGCGAACGACGCCGCGTGCGCACACCACCGCATTGGCGTCGGTGGCCTCGAAGGTCATGGTGGCGGCGAAGGCGAAGAGCGCAGAAGCAACGAGCAGCAATGAACGCATGTTGTCCTCCCGGGGCTTGTCGTGGTCGTAGCGGCCTTTCAAACAAGGATCGGTTAGTTTACGCCTCAGCACGCGAAAACCTTCGCGTCACTCACCGCAATTCATGCCGCGGACGAATTAAGCCCGCTCGGTCTCATCGCGCCGCGAAAGGCGCGAGCACCTCTTTGCAGGCCGGCGAGAGCGATGCCGCCCGGTTGGAAATGCATTGGATGATCCGGCCGCCGCCGGGCGCCACGCCGGCGCAGAGGGCGCGGATGTCGGCGCCGCAAGCTGACCGCACGATGAACAGCTCTTCGCGCGGCAGCAATGGTCGCAGCGTGATCGTGGCCGGCGCCGCGGCGGCCGCGGGAGCTGCTGCGGCCGGAGCCGCGCCTGCGGGCGCTGCGGCTGCTCCGCCACCGAATGCTGCATTCACGGCCTTGGCGCAACCGGCCGACACCTTCGCCTTGTTCTTCTCCAGGCATTCGAGCGCCGGCGCACCGCCGGGCGGCACGCTGGCGCAGACCTTGGGATAATCGCCGCGGCAGGCGCTCTTGATCGCGGAAACCTGCGCGGGGCTCGGCTGCTTTGCTGCTGCCGCCTTCGGCGCCGCCGCCGCTCCCGGCTTGGAAGCTGGCGCGGCAGCCGGCGCCGCTTCCGTTTTTGCCGGTTCAGACTTGGCAGGTTCAGACTTGGCCGGTTCAGATTTGGCCGGTTCAGATTTGGCGGGCGCTGCTTCGGTCTTCGGCGCGGCGGCCGGTTCGACCGCGCGAACCGCAGCCTGGCAGCCCGACGACAGGCTCGACATGTTCTTGGCGAGGCATTGATACGCCTCCACTCCGCCAGGCGTCACGCTCGAGCAATGCGCCATGAAGTCGGAGCGGCATGCGGACCGGATGGCGCTTTTCTGGGCCTCGGTCTGCGCGAACGCTCCTGTTGCAGTTGCGAAGAGTGCTGCCAGCAACGCCGTGCGCGTCGATGCATGCTTCAACGTGTTGAACATTTGAATGAATTCCTGCCCGATCGGGAATACCGACCATTCTGAAAAAGATATGCAAGCGCAATCGTCGCGAGGGTCAGCTCGCGAGCGGCATCTTTGGCCGCTTCGGCCTCTACCGCAAGTCAATTATGCCGACGCAATTGGGGCGCGACTACGTCGTCAGTCTCACCATGCGCTTGCCGCGATTCTCGCCTGCGAGCAATCCGATCAGCGCTTTCGGCGTGTTCTCGAGTCCGTCGAGAATGTCCTCCTGCACCTTGAGCTTGCCGGATTTCACCCAAGCCTGGAGATCGGCGAGTGCGCGCTCGCTGTCCTTCATGTAGTCCATCACGATGAAGCCCTGCATGGTTAGCCGCTTCACCACGATCAGGCCGGGCACGCCGCGCGGGCCATGTGCGGCAGGCGCGCCGTCATATTGCGAGATCGCGCCACAACAGGCGATGCGGCCGTAGTTGTTCATCTGCGGCAGGCAGGCTTCGAGGATGTCGCCGCCGACATTGTCGAAATAGACGTCGATGCCTTTCGGCGCCGCTGCGCGCAGCGCCTTGAACACCGCGCCGTCCTTGTAGTCCACGGCGGCATCGAAGCCGAGCTCGGAGGTCAGCCAGTTGCACTTGTCGGCGCCGCCGGCGATGCCGACGACGCGGCATCCCCTGATCTTTGCGATCTGTCCGACGATCGAGCCGACCGAGCCTGCGGCCGCGGAGACCACGACCGTCTCGCCCTCCCTGGGCTTGCCGATCTCAAGCAGGCCGAAATAAGCGGTGAGACCGGCGATGCCGAACACGCTGAGCAGGTGCGTCATCGGCTCGAGCTTCGGCATTTTGGTCAGATGCTTCGCCGGCACGGCGGCAAATTCCTGCCAGCCGGTGTCGCCGAACACGATGTCGCCAGCCGCAAGCCCCGCTGTCTTCGAGCTGACGACCTCGGCGATGGCGCCGCCGGCCATGACGCTATTGGCTTCGACGGCGGAACGATAGGTCGCGCCGTGCATCCAGGCGCGGTTGGCCGCATCGAGCGAGATGTAGCGTACGCGCAGCAAAGCCTCACCCTCCTTCGGCTCCGGCATCGCGCCTTCGACCATCCTGAAATGTTCGGGACCGAGCTTGCCGCTGGGCTTTTCCACCAGCAGGATCTGGCGATTGATGTTGCCGCTCATGGCGTTTCCCTTTTCATTTGCTTGACGATCATTGATGCAGCCGCCGCAAGGAAAGCGTGCAAGCCGCATGCGTCGTGCGCTGCATGAAGGCTAGATCGCCGCTTTCCATTTCACAATGGGAACATCCCGAAAACGCGACCGCACGCAGAAGGGATTGCAGCTTGCGCTTGGCGCTCGGAGCGTCACGCAAACACCCGATCCAGCGCCGCATCATAAGCCGCCTGCACCAGCTCCGGATGCAGCTTGCCCAGGGTCTCCATCATCACGCCGGAATTGATCTCGAGCACTTTCCATTCGCGATTCACCCGAACCACGTCGATCGAAGCAAAGACGATGCCGATGGCGCGCGCGGCATCGATCGCGAGCTTTGCGCAGGCCGCGCGGACTGCGCCGTGCTCCAGCAGCACCGGCTTTGCGCCGGCATCGAGATTGTGCCGCCAATCCGAGCCGCGCTGCTTGCTGTAGACGACGAGCGGCATTTCATCGAGCAGGACCACGCGGACCTCCTCCTCGATCGCGACATAGGGCGAGATCACGAGCCCCGTGCTCATCGAGAAGACCTCGTCGGCGGCGTGGTCGAGCTCCGCCTCCGTCGTCACCTTGAATACCGAGCGCCCCGATGTTCCCTCGTTCGGCTTCACCACCACGCCGTGCGGATTTTCGGCGAGCAGCGCCAGCATCCCCTCGCGCCAATCGGCGCCGGCGACATGCACGCCCAGCTTCGGGTTGAGGAACAGCCGATGCGGAACGCAGGGCACGGCCGCCAGCGTCAGCGCCTCGGCGGTGGCCGACTTGTCGTTGGCGAGGCGATGGGCGATGGCGCTGTTCAGGCCGATGTCGTAGCCGAAGGCGAAATGGCGTGTCGGTCCCCGGCGCATCGCGATGAGCCAGCCACCGGAGCGGACATCGACCGCGATGCCCCGCTCCGCGCAATAGCGCCTGATCGCCTGAACGAAGATCCGCTCGCCGCTTGCCATGGTGTTTCGTCGTTCCTGGCGCCAAAAACCGCAAAAATGCGGGCGCCGGCGCCAAGCCGGGTGAGAATTCAGAGCTATTCTTAATGAAATTCTTGCGAGCGCGCCGGAAATTAAGTGCTGCAATGAAGCCCGGCAGGGAAAAGAAATTATCCTCCTCGCGTGCGAGACAGCAGATTCCTTAATGATGTGACCAGTTCTGCCGCAAATGCCGGTTTGACCGGCATCAATTGCATCCGAAACGAGGTTGATTATTGGTCTCAATGGCGTAGATCACACACGCGAAATCCTCCGCCATGGCAAATGGTGACCGCCCGATTTCGGGCCGGGCAACGCTTTTGCCCTAAAACCGCAGTTATTCGGAATATCGAAAATCATGAGCGCGTTTTACCGAGAGAAGGTTCTTTCCGTCCACCACTGGACCGACACGCTGTTCAGCTTCCGCGCCACCCGCGATACCGGCTTCCGGTTCCAGAACGGCCAGTTCGCCATGATCGGCCTCGAGGTCGATGGTCGGCCGCTGCTGCGGGCCTACAGCATGGCGAGCGCCAACCACGAGGAAGAGCTCGAGTTCTTCTCGATCAAGGTGCAGGACGGCCCGCTCACCTCGCGCCTGCAGAAGATCAAGGAAGGCGACACCATCCTGGTCGGCCGCAAGGCGACCGGCACGTTGATCACCGACAACCTGCTTCCCGGCAAGCGGCTGATGCTGCTCTCGACCGGCACCGGCCTTGCGCCCTTCGCCAGCCTAATCAAGGACCCCGAGGTCTACGACCAGTTCGAGTCCATCGTGCTGGTGCATGGCTGCCGCCAGGTCTCCGAGCTCGCCTATGGCGAGAAGCTGGTCGCGACCCTGCGCGAGGATGAGCTGTTCGGCGAGCTGCTCGCGGATAAGCTCGTCTATTATCCGACCGTGACCCGCGAGCCGTTCAAGAACCGCGGTCGCATCACCGACCTCATCAGCTCCGAGCAGATCTTCAACGACATCGGGCAGGGCCCGCTCGACATCGCAACCGACCGCATCATGATGTGCGGCAGCCCGGCGATGCTGGAAGAGCTGAAGCAGATGTTCGAGAGCCGCGACTTCGTCGAAGGAAGCGGCAACAAGCCCGGCCATTTCGTGATCGAGAAGGCCTTCGTCGAGCGCTGAGCGCTACGCGCTCGCGTCCCGGACGCAGCGCCCCTTCGCCGGTGCGCTGCAGAGCCCGGGGTCCATCTCGCCGCATCGTATGCTGTTGCATTCTGGGTCCCGGGTCTGCGCTTGCCCGGGACACTGCATGGCTTGCGCCGCCTCCGACCCCTCTGCTGCACCGCAAAATCCGTCCATCCGGCTGATTGATTTGTCTCGGCCGAATTCGCTAGCCTGAAACAAGGGCGGCGTCATATCCGTATGACAGGCGCGGGCGTATCGTGACGCCTTCTGCTGGCGAGAGGATCGGAATCGTGGCCGACGACAACAAGACGCATGCATCCCCGAAACGCCTGCCGCTGGCGGAGGAGGGGATCATGGAAACCCTGCTGCTGCCCTTCTCGCCGCGCTTCATCGTGCTGACGATCTGCGCGGTGGTCACCGCGCTCCTGATCGGCATCGGCATCTCCGACGGCAAGATCTTCGACATCCTGCTGATTCCGATCCTCATCTTCGGCGCGCTGACCCTGCTCGGCGTCCGCGATCTTCTGCAGAAGAGCCACGCGGTGCTGCGCAACTACCCGATTTCGGCGCATATCCGCTTCCTGCTCGAAGAGATTCGCCCCGAGATGCGGCAATATTTCTTCGAGAGCGAGAAGGACGGCATGCCGTTCTCGCGCGACACCCGCGCGGTGGTCTATCAGCGCGCCAAGATGGAGCTCGACAAGCGTCCTTTCGGCACCCAGGAGGACGTCTATCGCGAGGGCTACGAGTGGATGCATCACTCGGTCTCGCCGAAGGCGCATGCCACGGAGAAATTCCGTGTGGTGATCGGTGGGCCGGACTGCGCAAAGCCTTATTCGGCCTCGGTGTTCAATATCTCGGCGATGAGCTTCGGCGCGCTCAGCCCGAATGCGGTGCGGGCATTGAATGCCGGCGCCAGGAAGGGCGGTTTCGCGCACGACACCGGCGAGGGCGGCGTCAGCCCCTATCACCGCGAGATGGGCGGCGACATCATCTGGGAGATCGGCTCGGGCTATTTCGGCTGCCGTCATCTCGACGGCAGCTTCGATCCCGAAGCGTTCGCGCGCGTCGCCGGCGACGACCAGATCAAGATGGTCGAGCTCAAGGTCAGCCAGGGTGCCAAGCCAGGCCATGGCGGCGTGCTGCCGGCGGCCAAGGTCTCCGAGGAGATCTCCAAGATCCGCGGCGTCGCCATGGGCGAGGACTGCATCTCGCCGGCCTCGCACCGCGCCTTCTCGACGCCCGTGGGCATGATGCAGTTCATCGCCGAGATGCGCCGCCTTTCGGGCGGCAAGCCGGCCGGCTTCAAGCTCTGCATCGGCCATCCCTGGGAGTTCCTGGCGATCTGCAAGGCGATGCTTCAGACCGGAATCTATCCCGATTTCATCGTCGTCGACGGCAATGAGGGCGGCACCGGCGCGGCGCCGCTTGAGTTCATGGATCATCTGGGCATGCCGATGCGCGAGGGCGTCAATTTCGTCCACAACGCGCTGGTCGGCATCAATGCGCGCGACCGCATCAAGATCGGCGCCTCCGGCAAGATCGCGACCGCCTTCGACATGGCGCGCGCCATGGCGATCGGCGCCGATTGGTGCAATTCGGCGCGCGGCTTCATGTTCTCGCTCGGCTGCATCCAGTCGTTGAGCTGCCACACCGACCGCTGCCCGACCGGCGTGGCGACGCAGGATCCGACGCGGGCGCGCGCGCTCTACGTGCCGCTCAAGATCGACCGCGTGCACAATTATCACCATGCCACGCTGCACTCGCTGACCGAGCTGATCGCCGCGGCAGGGCTCGAACATCCGCAGCAGCTGCGGCCGATCCATTTCAGCCAACGGACGTCGACGACCCAGGTGAAGTCGTTCGCGCAGCTCTATCCGGCGCTGCGTCCGGGCGAGCTGCTCGAAGGCACGGAAGACCCGCGCTTCCGCGACGCCTGGCAGATGGCGCGCGCCGAGACGTTCCAGCCGGCGTTGTAAGATGCGGGCTGCGGCTGCCGTAGGCCAGGGACCTCAAATTGCCGAGAGCGGAGGGTAGGGTTTAACGGCTGGTTCAACTTTGGGTGTAGATTCGGCCCATGGACGAGCGACGCGACAAGGCCCGACATCGCGTGCTGAAGGCCGGGACGATCGAGTTCGGCGGTGGCGCGATCGACTGCACCGTCCGCAATCTCTCCGATACCGGCGCCGCACTCGACGTTGCCAGCCCCGTCGGCATTCCCGATCATTTCACCCTGTTCGTCCAGGCCGACGGCACGCATCGGGCCTGCACGGTGGTCTGGCGCAAGGAAAAGCGGATCGGGGTCAGGTTTGGGTAGGGTTCTGCGAGTGACGCGAACTCGAGCCACAACTCAGCTGTCGTCCCGGACAAGCGCGAGCGCAGATCCGGGACCCATACCGCGTGATCTCGCGAGTGCGGCTGGTGGCAATACCAAACTGCGAGTCTTCGCCAAACCCCTCCCTGGTTATGGATCCCGGATCGGCGCGCGCTTGAGGCGCGCTTGTCCGGGACGACGCCTAACTTTGCGGCTTGCTAAATTCACCCCGTCTCGACCTCAGTCAATCGGCTCGCCAATATCTTGTCGATCCTTCGCCCGTCGAGATCGACCACCTCGATGTGCCAGCCGCCGAAATCGAAGGCATCGCCGACATTGGGCAGCATGTTGAATTGTTGCAGCACGAGGCCTGCGACCGTGTTGTAGCGATGCGGCGGCAGCTTGATGCCGAGCAGTTCGCCGAACTCGTCGACCGGCATCCAGCCGGAGATCAGCAGCGAATCGTCGTCGCGCCTGACGAAGGCCGGCTCGGGCGGTCCCTCCTCGGAATGAAAGGCGCCGACGATCGAGTAGAGGATGTCGGCGGCGGTCACCATGCCTTCGAAGGCGCCGTATTCGTCGTAGACGAGCCCGACGTGAACCGGGGCCGCTTTCAGGATGGTCAGCACGTCGCGCGCATCTGCCGACACCGGGATGCCGGGCGCCTCGCGCACGAGCGCGCGCAGGTCCGGATTGCGTTCGTTCATATAGGCGATCAGCAGGTCCTTGGCCTGCAGCACGCCGATCGGCTTGTCGCGGTCGCCGTCGGACACGGGAAAGCGCGAATGCGGGCTCTTGGCGATGATGTCCTGGATGGCGGCGGGATCGTCGTTCAGGTCGATCTCGTCGACCTCGGTGCGCGGCGTCATGACCGCGCCGACCGGCCGGTCGCCCAGCCGCATCACGCCGGCGATCATCTCCTTCTCGCCGGGCTCGAGCACGCCTGCGCTCTCGGCCTCGCTGACGAGGTGATGGATCTCGTCCTCCGAGACTTTCTCCTCGGCCTTGCCGCCGCGGCCGAGCAGCGTGAGGATCAGCTTGCCGGAGACGTCGAGCAGAAACACGAGCGGCAGCGATATTTTCGCAAGCGCGTGCATCGCCGGCGCGACCCGCACCGCGATGCTCTCGGGGTCGCGCAGCGCCACCTGCTTCGGCACCAGCTCGCCGACGATCAGGGTGCCGTAGGTGATGAGCGTGACCACGATGCCGACGCCGACGATGTCGGCAATGCCTGGCGACAGGCCGAGCTCGAGCAGCCATTGCGTCAGCCGCTGCCCGAGCGTCGCGCCCGAGAACGCGCCGGAGAGCACGCCGACCAGCGTGATGCCGATCTGCACCGTCGAGAGGAACTTGCCGGGATCGGCCGCCAGCGTCAGCGCTCGCTCGGCGCCGCGCACGCCCTTGGCCGCGAGCAGCGACAGCCGCGCTGGGCGTGATGACACCACGGCCAGCTCCGACATGGAGAGCAGGCCGTTGATGACGATCAGGACGACGACGATGGCGAGTTCGAGCGAAAGCATTGACGTTCCGGAGGTAAGCAAGTGTGGCCGGGATGCCGGCAAGCCACTGATATAGGTATTCAGTGCGGAAGTGCTGGCGATTCTGCTTATTCATCGCCGAAAGGGAACCCGTGCGCGACGGCGTTCCCAAAGGCGTCCGCGACGCCTTGACACCCCGCGGAACTACGGATCGTTGCTTAACGAGCCCTTAGTGGCCGCCCGCTAGCTTTTGCGCTTGCAAGAATAGACCCGGGGGACCTGAGGATGCGGATCGGAAAGCTTTTCGCGCTGTCGATGCTGACGGTGACGGTGTTTGCAGTCATCCTCGGCGCCGAGGTGCTGATACCGCAGACGCGCATCTTCACCAATCGCTCCGATGCGATCAGGACGGTGGAGGCATTTGGCGCGACGCTGATGGCCAGCCAGCACGTCGCCAGCCTTCGCGCTCCCTATATCGGACCGATCTTCCAGGAAGGCGCTGCAACGCAGGCGCAGCTCGAAGCTGCCGCGAAGGCCGCGAAAACGGCCGAGGAGGGCTTCGAGGCCGCAAGGCGCTCCGTCATGGTGCTGGACGGCGGCGGCGCCATCGCCGAGAATCTCGACCGTGCCGCGCGGCGGCTGAAGGAAATCACCACCGCGGCCGGTCGCGCGATGAGCGTTCCGCTGGCGGCGCGCGACGGCGCCGCGACAAAGGGCTTCCTGCCCGGCGTTGCCGAGGTCCTCGCCAATCTCGAACCCGTCATGAACAAGCTCGAGGCAAAGGTGATCAACGCCGATTCCTCGCTTGCGGCGCTGTTGAACCTGGCGCGGACGGCGCAGGATCTGCGCGTTTCGGCCGGCAGCCGCGCGGCCACGCTGTCGCCTGCGCTCTCCGCGCGCCGTCCGCTCACCGCGGCCGAACTGTCGCTGATGGATCGCATGCAGGGGCGCGTGGAGGTCGATCGCGAGCGCATCGAGGCCGGTCTCGAACAGCTCGAAAATCCCGTCCGGATCGCCACCGCGCTGAAGGCGGCGACGGAATCCTATTTTGGAAAAGCCGCAGTTGCCGTGGACAAGGAGATTCCTGCAGCACGGACTGACGGTAAGTACGCCGGCACCGCCGATGAGCTGGCGAAGGTCATCGTGCCGGCCATCCAGATGTTCTACGGCGTGCGCGACGCTGCGCTGGCGGAAGCCGCCGAGCGCGCCTCGGCCGCGCGCGACGGCGCGCTGGCGATGCTCGCGCTCGCCGGTGTCGCCGTGCTGGCCCTGCTCGGCACGCTCGGTGGCGTGACCATCATGCTGCGCAGGCGCGTGGTGACGCCGCTCGGCCGGATCGCCGACGTGATCGGCGCGCTCGCCGCCGGGCAGCACGAGGTCGAGATTCCCGCGACGGGCCGCAGCGACGAGATCGGCCAGGTCGCAGGCTCGCTCCAGCATTTCAAGGATTCGCTGCTCGCCAAGAAGTCCGCCGACGAGGCGGCCGCGATCGAAGCGGAAGCGAAGCTGAAGCGCAGCCAGCGCATGGATCAGATCGCGCGGGAGTTTGAAGCCATGATCGGCGACGTCATCAACACCGTCTCGTCGGCATCCTCGGAGCTGGAAGCCTCCGCGGGAACGCTGACGAGCACGGCCGAGCAATCCGAAAAGGTCACGGCGACCGTTGCCGCCGCATCCGAGCAGGCCTCCACCAACGTGCAGACCGTTGCCGCCGCGGCGGAGGAGATGGCCTCGTCGGTCGACGAGATCAGCCGTCAGGTTCAGGATTCCGCGCGCATCGCCGGCGAGGCCGTGCAGCAGGCCGGGCGGACCAACGAGCATGTCGGCGAGCTCGCCAGGGCTGCGGGGCGGATCGGCGACGTCGTCGAGCTCATCAGCCAGATCGCCGGCCAGACCAACCTTCTGGCGCTCAACGCCACCATCGAGGCGGCGCGCGCCGGCGAGGCCGGTCGCGGCTTCGCCGTCGTCGCGTCCGAGGTCAAGGCGCTGGCCGAGCAGACCGCCAAGGCCACCGGCGAGATCAGCCAGCAGATCTCGGGCATCCAGACGGCGACGGAGGACTCCGTCGGCGCCATCAAGTCGATCGGCGACACCATCTCCCGCATGTCCGAGATCGCGTCCGCCATCGCCGCGGCGGTCGAGGAGCAGGGCGCAGCGACGCGCGAGATCTCACGCAATGTGCAGCAGGCCGCGCGCGGCACCCAGCAGGTCTCCGCCAGCATCGTCGACGTGCAGCGCGGCGCGAGCCAAACCGGATCGGCCTCCTCCAACGTGCTCGCATCGGCAAGGTCGCTGTCCGGCGAGAGCAGCCGGCTCAAGACCGAGGTCGGGAAATTCCTCGACGCGATCCGCGTGGCATAACAAGGTCATTGTGCAAGAAGGCCGCTTCACCTAGACTTGCATCCCGGGGATGTCGCAGCCTCCCCGTGAAGTGGTGATCCCACGCAAGCGCTGCTCGCTTATCCATGGAGCGAGCAATGGACGGGATCGCAATCGAGCTTCCGCTGTTTTTGTTGGCCACCTTCGCCGGCGCGTTCGTCGCGGGCCTCTCCGGCTTCGCCTTCGGCCTGGTCGCGGCATCGTTGTGGCTTTACGTGCTGACGCCGCTTCAGAGTGCCAGCCTGATCGTCGGCTTCGGCCTTCTGGTGCAGGGCTATTCGGTCTGGAAGCTGCGCAGCGCGCTCGACTGGCACCGGCTGTGGCCGTTCATCGTCGGTGCAATCATCGGTGTGCCGGCGGGGGTGTCGCTCCTGACCTGGGCCGATCCGAAGAGCGTTCGCATCGCGGTCGGTGCTATCCTGATCGCCTACAGCCTCTATGCATTCTTCCGGCCGCAGCTCAAGCTCGCGGCCGCCATGCCGCCGACCGCCGACGTGACGGTCGGTTTCGTCAACGGACTGCTCGGCGGCCTCACCGGTCTTGCGGGCATCGTCGTCACCATCTGGTGCAATTTGCGCGGCCTGCCCAGGGACGCGCAGCGCGCCACGTTCCAGCCGGTCGCCGTCGTGGTATTCGCCATGGCGGCGTTCTGGCTCGGTGCCAAGGGATCGCTCACATCAGACACGGCGAAGCTGTTCGCGCTCGGTCTGCCCTTTCTGTTCGCCGGAACGTGGCTCGGGCTGAAGCTGTTCGGCCGGATCGACGAGGCCACGTTCCGCAAGATCGTGCTGGCGCTGCTGTTCGTCTCGGGCGTTGCGCTCCTGTTCTGAGCCGCGGGCTCAGAACTCCCCGTGCAGCCGCCCCGAAAACACCGATATCGGTCCGCGGTCGGCATTGTAGGCGGGGTTGACGATGAGCTGGTAGTCGGCGGTGAGGGTGATGTTCTTGTTCACCGCGTAGGCGTAATAGGTTTCGAGGATACGTTCCTTGCGGTAGTTCAGCGCGCCGTCGCCGACCAGCACGCCGAGGCCGCCAGCGGCGAGGAAGTCGCGGTAATCCTGTGAGATCGCGTTGATCGCGCCGCCGACGCCGATCACGTCGTCGGGTCGGCCCCAAGTCGTGCCCTTGATCGAAACGCCACCGGACAGGCTGCGATGAATGTCGGTGAAGGCCAGCGTTTCTGTCTTGCCGTCGTTCCAGCTCCAGCGGCCGAACAGGCCGACATCGTCGGTGATCGCCTGCTCGAGGTTGAGCACGTAGCCGTACTTCAGGCGGCCGCGGCGGGTCTGCGCGATGTCGAGATTGAGCGCGGGATTGTCCAGCGTCTCGCGGAAGCTGCCCATGTTGGCGCTATCGAGCCAGCCGATGGTCCTGAGCTTGCCCGGCCGGCCGAACAGCGAGAAGCGCGTCTCGAGCTCGAGCAAATATTGACCGCGCTCCCCAACCCTGGTGTCGAAGTGATTGGCGTTGGACTCGGCAACCATCAGGAAATAGCCGCCGCGCAGTGCCCATTGCTTCTGGTTGAGCTCGGCGGTGACGCCGTAGGTGAGGCCGACCTTGTCGGCGGAATAGTCGAAGGCGCCGGGCGCCCAGATCGACCAGTTCATAAAATCCCGGCGCGTGTCCTTGGCGTAGGCATTGCCGTCGAACACGTCGACCACCGGGAATTTGCCGGCCTGAATCGTGAGGCGCGACACGTCGACCTTCTGGCCGAGTTGGAGCTGACCGCTCGCAAGCTCCTCCTGCTCGCCGCCGAAGCCGAAGGTCTGGCGCACGAACAGGCGCGAGGTGTTGTAATGCGGATAGGGGAAGTTCGACTTCTGCGCTTCGCCGTTCGGGAAGCCGGCCGCACCGACCGTGTCGTTCAGTCCAAATCCCTGCAGCAATTCGGGATTGTAATAGACCTCGCCGCCGTCCCACAGCCGCGCGTTCAGGAACAGGCTGTTGCTCCACGTCGCTTTGGCCTGCCGCGACGGCGACAGCGAGTTCGGCCCGGTATAGAGCGCGGGAAAGGATGGATAGCCCTGCGGCAGATAGGTGGTCTGGCCGTGAATCTCCCAGCGATCCGATTCCGTGTCGATCAAGGAGCTGTTCGGATTGTAGCTCGGCAGGCCCGGCCAATCGACCTTGCGGTTGAGGCCGAGCCTGACCTGCTGGAAGTCGAGCGACGAGGAGGTGTACTGCGCGCCCGTGGAGAAGGCGACGTTGGCGCCGTCGAAGCGGCTGTAGAGATATTCGAGCCGCGCGCTCCAATGTGGCGCGAAGGCGTATTCTAGGCCGGCGCCTGCGACCCAGCCGGGCCGCGTGTTCAGGATCTTCGGGATTTCGGCGCCGGAGGCCGGCGCGTCGAAATAGCGCTCGCCCATCCAGGCGAAGCCGCCGGTGGCGTAGATGAGCCAGGGACCGCTGGTGTAGCCGACGCGGCCGCGCACGCTCGCGGCGTAGTCCCATTGCTGGGTGACGGTGTTGGCGGGCGTTGCCAGGAACGAGACGATCGAGTTCGAGGTGATGTAGTTGGGAAACGTAAAATCGCCTTCGACGCCGACCAGCCAGCCGGAGTTGAGGCGATAATTGTAGCCCGCCTGCACGCCGCCGATCATGCCGCTGAAGACGCCGCTGTCGCCCAGTGCGGAGCCGTCGTTCAGCGCGAAGCGCGACGAGCCGTGGCTGTAGCCGGCATGCGCGCCGATATAGAGGCCGGTCCAGTCATAGACCGCTCTCAAGGCTGGCGCCTTCAGCGGCAGATCGGCCGCGCGGCTGGCCGCGGGAAGGGCAAGCACGCCCGTGGCGATCGCCGCGGCCGTTCGCAAGCACCGGTGTCTGTGACCTCTCAACGCCAAAACGCACGCCCCCAAACGCGAATGTGTCTCACCTGCCGCGATATCCCTGCCGTGTCGCGGCGATTCTGTCACCAGGTCTCCGCGCTCGAGGCGACTGGCCGAGATAATCTCGATTGACCTCGACTTCGTCCCATGTTCCTGAATCTACGACTAGTCTTATTGCGAATAATTCGCAAGAGCAACTCACCTTGCGTTGTCGCAGAGGAGAGTTCGCACCACTGTGTGACGCGGGTGCAACAAAATCCGGGAATCCAAAACGGAATGACCCCGCCCGGGGGGGACAGCCGGGCGGGGTCGGGGGCACGACACGGGGTGGATGAGGCGCCCGTGTCGGACGCAGGATCCACGTGGAGATCGGCCTCAGATACTCAGATCAGTAGCAGGTGCGAACGCGGCCGACGTACTGGCCGAAGGCGTTGTACTGCGCGACCCAGCCGCAGCGGCGATAGCCGTGATAGTAGGGGTCGTGCGTGGCGGCGATCGCGGAGCCGACGACGGCGGCGGTGGCGATGCCGGCGCCCACACCATAGACCCAGGCGGGCTGCTTGGCTTCGGCCGAGGAGGTGGTGGACGCGATGCTGCCGGTCACGGCGAGAGCAGCGAGAGCTGCGGCGGCAAACTTGGTCTTGATCGACATGTGAAACTCCATCCGGGGTTGAGGCGGTCCGTTGTGGCCCGCGTGCCCAGTTGGACGGAGGCTCCTCGCGTCCGGTTCGAAGACCGCAAATGTGCTCGCCAAAGCTCGATCTTTCCTGAATGAATCCAGGAAGATGCCCCCTAGCCGAGGGGGCCCTTGGCGAGCCTGTTCACGTCGAAGTTATCGATCTCCGCCAGCAGCTCGCAGAACGCCGTCGCACCCTGATCGAGCAGCTGCTCGCCCTTCGCGGGGGCAGCCAGCGTCGCGTTGCCGACGGCACCGCTGGCGTTGAGATCCTGCGCCTGCCAGGCGAACGGCGCCGGCCGCTGCGTCGACAGCCAGCGATACTGCTGCTCGATCGCAATACTGCTCGCTGGAAAATCGGCGATTGCATCCTTGCGCACCTGATCGGGATAGCTCGCCAGCATGATCGAAGTCTCGACGGCGCCGCCGTGAATGCCGTGCCGCACTTCATCGGCCGGGAACAATTTGTCGGCGCCTGAGAGCCGCGACCACGAGGTCGTCACCACGAACAGCTTGTGATGCGCACGCAGGTCCTGCGCGACCAGCATCATCGCTGCACTGTTGCCGCCATGGCTGGTGACGATGACAAGCTTCCGCACGCCGCGGCTTGCAACGTCCGCGCCGATCGCTGTCCATTTCCTCAGCGCAATTTCGGTCGGCAGCGTCTGCGTGCCGGGATAGTCGATATGTTCGGTCGAAATCCCGACCGGTTCGACCGGGAGGAAGCTCGCCGGAATCCTGGTTGGTAACAGCTGACGCACACGTGCCAGATAGGCGTCCGCGATCAACACGTCCGTCGTCAGCGGCAGATGCGGACCGTGCTGCTCGGTTGCCGCCAGCGGCAGCACCGCGATCCAGCGCGACACCTCGCCGGGGCTCGCATCAGCCCAGTCGATGTCGATCCAGTCGCGGGAGGGCGTCATCGAGGTTTCCTTGCCCGAATTTGTCACGTAATTTGCGGTATGAGGGGATGCGGGCCCGGGCGGCTCGCATCCCCTGATGTCATGCGGTTCTATCGCGTTGCCTTCACCCGGACCAGTCGCGATTGGGCCAGCCACGATCGACGGAGTGCCATTATGACCCCCTTTCATCTGCGGCGAGCGTTAGTTGCGGGCTTGTTGGCCGCTCTCGCCTCTTTTGCGCCGGCGCGCGCCCAAACGCTCGACAAGGTCACCTTCGGCACCAACTGGGTCGCCGAGGCCGAGCATGGCGGCTTCTTCCAGGCGGTCGCCGACGGCACCTACAAGAAATACGGCCTCGACGTCACCATCGTCCCCGGCGGCCCGAACGAGAACAACCGGATGCTGCTGATCGCCGGCAAGATCGATTTCTTCATGGCCGCGAACACGCTGATGTCGTTCGACGCCGTCGCCAACAACGTTCCCGTCATCACCATCGCCGCGATTTTCCAGAAGGATCCGCAGGTGATGCTGACGCAGCCTGATGCCAAGGTCGCCAAGATCGAGGACCTCAAGCCGCTGACGCTGTTCGTCTCCAAGGAAGGCATGACCAGCTACTTCCAATGGCTGAAGTCCGAATACGGCTTCAGCGAGAAGAACCTGCGCCCCTACAATTTCAATCCGCAGCCCTTCATCGCCAATCCCAAGAGCGCCATGCAGGGTTACGTCACCTCCGAGCCGTTTGCGGTGGAGAAGGCCGCCGGCTTCAAGCCCAATGTGCTGCTGCTCGCCGATTACGGCTTCAACACCTATTCCACCCTGATCGAAACCCGCCGCGAGATTGTCGAGAAGAAGCCTGACCTCGTGCAGCGCTTCGTCGATGCCTCCATGATCGGCTGGTACAATTACCTCTACCGGGACAATTCCGCCGGCAACGCCCTGATCAAGCAGCTCAACCCGGAGATGACCGACGATCTCCTGGCCTATTCCGTCGCCAAGATGAAGGAGCACGGCATCGTCGATTCCGGCGACAGCTTGAAGAACGGCATCGGCGCAATGAGCGACGAGCGCTATGCCTCCTTCTTCAACAAGATGGTCAAGGCCGGGGTCGTGAAGGCGGATCTCGACTACCGCAAATCCTACACGCTGCGCTTCGTCAACAAAGGCGTCGGCCTCGAGCTGCGCCCGAACAAGCCGTAACGCATGGTGAGATCAGGGGTAGGTGGCTCGGCGTCCTACACCTCTCTCGAAAGGAGAGGTCACATCGCATCACAAGATGCGATGCGGGTGAGGGGTTACGCTCTCTCGTGGGACGTGAGGCCCCTCACCCGGCGCTACGCGCCGACCTCTCCCCGTCGGGGAGAGGTGAAGAGCGCCCGAAACGCGGCAGCCCGCTCTCAATGGTAGAGCGCAATCCATCGCCCTCCGTCGAGGCCAGCCTGACGCATCTCGCCGTCAGCCTGCGCGGCGTGACGAAAACTTACGACAACGGCGTGATGGCGCTCGGCCCGTTCGACCTTGCCGTCCGCAAGGGCGAGTTCATCTCGCTGCTGGGCCCCTCCGGCTGCGGCAAGTCGACGGTGTTGCGGCTGATCGCCGAGCTCGGCGCGCCGTCGTCGGGCACGGTGCGGGTGGCACGGCACGAGGGCGTGCCGCAGCCGGGCCACGGCATCGGCTTCGTGTTTCAGGAGCCGACCCTGATGCCCTGGGCCAACGTCCGCGAGAACGTGCGCCTGCCGCTGAAGCTCGGCGGCGTTCCGAAGGCGGAGGGGCGCGCGCGTGCCGACGCGGCGCTGGCCAGCGTCGGCCTCGCCGATTTCGCCGATGCCTTTCCGCGCGAGCTCTCCGGCGGCATGAAGATGCGGGTGTCGCTGGCCCGTGCGCTCGTTACCGATCCCGATATCCTGCTGATGGACGAGCCGTTCGCCGCGCTCGACGAGATCACGCGCTTCCGCCTCAACAACGATCTGCTCGCGCTGTGGCGACGCTTACGCAAGACCGTCATCTTCGTCACCCATTCGGTGTTCGAGTCTGTCTATCTGTCGCAACGTGTCGTCGTCATGACGGCGCGCCCCGGCCGCATCCAGGCCGACATCCGTATCGAGACGGTCGAGCCGCGGGCCGAGGAGTTTCGCACCTCGACGGCCTATTCCGATTATTGCCGACGCGTGTCGGCCGCGCTGGCCCCGTCCTATTCCGGGCAGTCGACGCTATGAACGCGCAAGCTCCCGTGCCCGCAAAGTCGTCCGGCGCGCAACGCGCGATGCGCTTTGTGCTGCCCGTCATCGTCTTCGCAGCCGGCCTCCTTGCCTGGGAACTCGTGGTCCGCATCAGGGAGATCCCGCCTTACGTTCTGCCGGCGCCCTCCGTCATCGTGCTGACGCTGATCAAGGACTGGGCGGTGCTGTCACAATCGCTGGCGACCACGCTTGTCACCACGCTCGAAGGTTTTGTCGCCGCCAGCATCGGCGGCATCGCGCTGGCGCTGCTGTTCAACCAGTCGAAATGGGTGGAATATTCGCTGTTCCCCTATGCCATCGTGCTGCAGGTGACGCCTGTCATCGCGATCGCGCCGCTCTTGCTGATCTATCTGGAGCAGCAGACCGCGGTGGTCGTCTGCGCCTTCATCGTCGCCTTTTTCCCGGTGCTGTCGAACACCACGCTCGGGCTGAACTCGGTGGACCGCAACCTCGCCGGCCTGTTCCAGCTCTATGGCGCGTCGAAGTCGCAAACCCTGCACTTCCTCAAGCTGCCGGCGGCGCTGCCCTACATTCTCGGCGGCCTGCGCATCGCCGGCGGCCTGTCGCTGATCGGCGCGGTCGTGGCCGAGATCGCGGCCGGAACGGCCGGCGCCGGCTCCGGGCTCGCCTACAGGATCGCCGAGTCAGGCTATCGCTTGAACATACCCCGCATGTTTGCCGCGCTGCTTCTGTTGTCGCTGGCCGGGATTGTCATCTATGGGGTGCTGGCGCTAGTTTCCCACCTCGTTTTACGGCGCTGGCATGAGAGCGCGCTTGGAAAGGAAAACTGATGGCTGCCGGTTCGATTTCGTCCGAAAAGATCGACCTTCTGATCTATGGGCCGGTGCGGCCGATCCTCGAGAACGGGTTTTCCGATCATTTCGTCGTGCACAAGGCGGAGACGCGCGGCGATCTCGAGCGGCTGACGCCCGCGGTGCGCGACAAGATCCGCGGCGTCGCGGTGACCTATCACACCGTGCGCGCGGACAAGGACTCGCTGTCGCAGCTGCCGAAGCTGGAGATGGTGGCAAGCTTCGGCGTCGGCTACGACCACGTCGACGCCAAATATGCGGCCGAGCACGGCATCGTCGTCACCAACACGCCCGACGTCTTGACCGAGGAGGTTGCCGACGTCGCGATGGGCCTTCTGATCTCCACCTTGCGCGAGTTCATCAAGGCCGACCGCTATGTCCGCTCCGGGCTCTGGCAGACCCAGAACTATCCGCTCAGCGTCGGCTCGCTGCGCGACCGCAAGGTCGGCATCGTCGGCATGGGCCGGATCGGCCAAGCCATCGCGCGCCGGCTCGACGCCTCGCTGGTGCCGGTGGTCTACCACTCCCGCAACGCCTCCAAGGATGTCTCGTACAAGCACTACCCTGATCTGATCGAGATGGCGAAAACGGTCGACACGCTTGTTGTGATCGTGCCCGGCGGTGCCAGCACCAACAAGATGATCAATGCCGAGGTGCTCAAGGCGCTCGGCCCGCGCGGCGTGCTGGTCAACGTCGCCCGCGGCTCGGTGATCGACGAGCCCGCGCTGATCCAGGCGCTGAAGTCAGGCACCATTCTCGCCGCCGGGCTCGACGTGTTCGCGGCCGAGCCGAACGTGCCCGACGAGCTCAAGACCATGCAGAACGTCGTGCTGCTGCCGCATATCGGCTCAGCTTCGGTGGTGACGCGCAACGCCATGGACCAGCTCGTGGTCGACAATCTCAAGGCCTGGTTCGCCGGAAAGGCGCCGCTGACACCGGTTGCGGAAACGCCGGTCAAGGGGCGCTGATGAGAGTTCTTCGGGTTCTCGCATTCGCCGTCGCGGCCTCCTTGGCCGCGATCGGCATCGCGCATGCGCAGGATGCGGCGAGCCTGAAGAAGCAGATGCCCGGACAGTGGGAGCTCTCGACCACCGAGCGCAGCAAGACCTGCGTCGTCACGCTTAAGGGTGACGCCGCAGGCCAGGGTTTCAAGCTGGAGCTGGAGCCGTCCTGCAAGACCGCGCTGCCCTTCACCAAGGACATCGTGGCCTGGAGCGTGAGGGGCCTCGACATCGTGCGCCTGCAGGATGCGACCGGCGAAGCCGTGATCGACTTCACCGAGGTCGAGGCCGGCATCTTCGAGGGCCTGCGCCAGGGCGAGGGCGTCTACATCCTGCAGGATCTCGCCGCCGCGCGCTCGATGGCGAAGTCAATGGACCAGATGATCGGTGACTGGTCGATGGTGCGCGGCAAGGGCCAGCCGATCTGCGGGCTGACGCTGACCAACACCGAAGCGGATTCGGACAATTTCCAGGTTTTCCTCAAGCCGAGATGCGACGCGGCGATTGCGCAGTTCAACCCGACGCAATGGCGCCTCGAGCGCGGCCAGATCATCCTGATGTCGAAATCAGGCGAAGCCTGGCAGTTCGAGGCCGACGACCACGCGCAGTGGCGCCGCGTCCCCGACACCGCCGATCCCCTGATCATGCTGCGGCAGTAGGGCGTCGGTAAACAGGGGGCTCTCCGGCCCTCACCCGCAATCGCATATGAAGATTTACAAGAGGTCGTCATGCCCGGGCTTGTCCCGGGCATCCACGTTCTTTGGGCCGCGTAGCCAGGCGTGGATGGCCGGGACAGGCCCGGCCATGACGCTGTGGAGACTGTCGACGTCCCTCGCGCCTCATCCATATTCTAAGCCGTCACCTTCGATCGCAGCGCGGTGCCTTGCGCCGATTCCGACAGGCGAGATCGCTGATTTCGGAATTTGTTGGATTTCGAACTTTTCGTCCGTCTCGAGCGACCTAAGACGGAATGGCTCAATCTCAATCGGGCTTTGACATGAAATCCGTTGCCCTGGCCTTTTTGGGCCTTCTGCTGTTCGCGATGCCGGCCGGCGCGAATGACACCCGCACCTTCAATGCGATGGTCGGGTTGGCCAATCGCGGAGATGCCGAGGCGCAATATCATGTCGGCATGATGCACAACAACGGCATCGGCACACAGCAGGATCGCAGCCAGGCATTCGAATGGTTTCAGAAATCGGCCGCCGCCAACGATCCGCTCGGAGCCTACAAGCTCGGCTGTTATTATGACGGGCAAGGCGCAGGCGTCATCGCAACCGACGCGGACCAAGCACTGAAATACAAGCTCGTTGCCGCCAATGCGGGCTATGCGCGCGCCCAGCACGACGTCGCGCTCATGTATGACCGGCAAGGCAATTCGGAAGAAGCGCTGAAATGGTGGAAGCTGGCGGGCGATCAGGGGCTTCCCGAGGCCCTGTTCGGCCTGTCCCGCGCCTATTCGGCCGGAAAGGGAACGCCGAGAGATCTGTCACTGTCGTATGCCTATTTCAAACTCTCGAAGGTGCCGGCCAAGAACGTGAACGAAATGGCTTCCATGTTGTCCAAGCCTGAGCTCGAGAAGGCCGAGAAAATGGTTGCCGAATGGAAACCGCAACCGACCGCCCTGACGCTCAAGGCATTCGCCGGCTTCACAGCCGCGGAAGACCATTTGAAAGCCGCCAAGAGCCAGGCGTTCTGATTTGGCCTAGATCAACCGCATTCCCCGCAGGCTCGCATGCCCGCTCTTACCAACGATGATGTGATCGTGCACGGCAATCCCGAGCGGTTTTGCGATGTCGATGATCGCCTTGGTCATCTGGATGTCGGCCTGCGAGGGCGAGGGATCGCCTGAGGGGTGGTTGTGCACCAGGATCAGCGCGGTCGCGGACAGCTCGAGCGCGCGCTTGATCACCTCGCGCGGGTAGACCGGGGTGTGGTCGACCGTGCCGGTCTGCTGCACCTCGTCGGCGATCAGCTGGTTGCGCTTGTCCAGGAACAGCAGGCGGAATTGCTCCTTGTCGGCAAACGCCATGCTGGTGCGGCAATAGGCGATCACCTCGTTCCAGGATGACAGCGCGTTGCGGCTGTTGACCTCGCCCTTGGCGACGCGATGGGCGGCAGCTGCGATCAGCTTGAGCTGGTTGACCGCGGATTCGCCGACCCCGTCGATTTCGCGCAAGCGCGCCACCGGCGCATGGACGACCTCGGCGAACGAGCCGAAGGTCTTGATAAGCGCCTTCGCCAGCGGCTTGGTGTCGCGCCGCGGCAGCGCGGCAAACAGCGCCATCTCGAGCAGCTCGTAATCGCTGAGCGCGTCCGCGCCCGCGCTATAGAAGCGCTCGCGCAGCCGCTCGCGATGGCCGAGATAGTGCGGCGCGTCGTCAGGCTTGCTCTTGTCGTGGTCAGGCTTGGCGGGCATCGGCCGCCAGCATTGCCGGGGGCCAGCGCTTTTGCAACCGTCAATTGCGGGAGAAAGTCGCGCGTCAGACGAGGACGGGGGCCTAGCTCACCCGATCTGCTTCTCGCCGTGCCGCGCCGACAGCGTGAAAATCTCCACGCCCGTTGCCGTCACGCCGACGGAGTGCTCGAACTGTGCCGACAGCGAGCGGTCGCGGGTCACCGCGGTCCAGCCGTCGGACAGGATCTTCACATGCGGCTTGCCGAGATTGATCATCGGCTCGATGGTGAAGAACATGCCGGGCTTGAGCTGCACGCCCTCGCCGGGCCGGCCGATATGGATGATGTTCGGCTCGTCGTGGAACATGCGGCCCAGACCATGGCCGCAGAAATCGCGCACCACGCTCATGCCCTGCGGCTCGACGAAGCTCTGAATGGCATGGCCGATGTCGCCGGTGGTGGCGCCCGGCTTCACCGCGGCGATGCCGCGCATCATGGCTTCATAGGTCACCTCGATCAGCCGCTCCGCCTTGCGGGCGATCGGGCCGATCGCATACATCCGGCTGGAATCGCCATACCAGCCGTCGACGATGAAGGTGACGTCGATGTTGACGATGTCGCCCTCCTTCAGCGGACGGTCGCCGGGCATGCCGTGACAGACCACGTGGTTGAGCGAGGTGCAGGTCGAGTAGCGGTAGCCGCGATACATCAGCGTCGCCGGGTAGGCGCCGTGGCTGAAGGCGAAGTCGCGGACGAAATCGTCGATTCTGGAGGTTGGCACGCCGGGCCCGACGATGTCGGTGAGCTCGTCCAGACATTTCGCCACCAGCGCGCCGGCCTTGCGCATGCCGGCAAAGGCGGCAGGCCCGTGCAGCTTGATCTGTCCGGTCTTGCGCAGGGAGGTCTCGGTGGCGTCGACGTAGCTCATGCGTGTCAGGTCTTCTCGGGCTGATCTCGATATCGGTGGAAAGGCTTGATTTCAGGCCCCAATTTAATGATTGGCAGCCTTCATGCAAGCCGAGGGGCCTGCTTGGGGGGTGAAAGTGACCTAATTCGGGACTTCCACGGCGGTTTCCACCGGCAGGGCGCCGCCGCGGATGCGGATTTCGCGGACGGGATAGGGAACCCGGATACCCTCGCGCTTGAAGGCGTCCCACAGCTCCAGCATCACGTCGCTCTTGACCTTGTCCATGCCGTCGGGGTCGGCGATCCAGAAGGTCAGCGAGAACTTCATCCCGGCTTCCGCGAACTCGGTCAGGAGACAGGTCGGCGGCTTGCCCTTCTGCGCGCGCGGATGAGCGGCGGCGGTCTCGGCGGCGAGCGTACAAACCAGCTTCGGGTCGGCGTCGTAATTGGTACCGAAGGCGATCTTCACCAGCGTGTTCTTGTCGGTATAGGTCCAGTTGACGACCTTCTGCGTCACCAGATCCTCGTTCGGGACCAGGAATTCGCGCCCGTCTCCGGCAGCGACGGAAATATAGCGCGTCTTCATCGCACTGATGCGGCCGGTATTGTCGCCGATGGTGACGAGGTCGCCGGGCTTCACCGATTTGTCGGCGAGCAGGATGATGCCCGAGATGAAATTGGCGACGATCTTCTGCAGGCCGATACCGATGCCGACGCCGACCGCGCCGGAGAACACCGCGAGCGCCGACAGGTCGATTCCGACCGCGCCGAGCGCGATCACGATGGCGACCGTGAGCAGCCCGATGCGGATGATCTTGACCAGCAATACCTGCACCGACGGCGTCAGGTCGGTGGTCGAATTGATCCGGCTCTCGGCGAAATTGCTGGCGATGTTGGTGAGCCAGAGTGCGATCAGCAGCAGCGCGCCGGCCTTGAGCGCCAGGAGCGGGGTCAGCCTGAGGCCGCCGAGCACGATCGCGAAGGAATCCAACAGGTCGACCGTCGCATCGAGCTGGCCGACGATGGAGAGCGCGGCGACGAACCAGGCCGTGATCGACACCAGCTTGACGATGAAGGCGTTGCGCAGCACCGAGGTCACGAGCCGGATCACCAGCCATGCGAAACCAAGTTTGGCTGCGACCATCAGGAGATAGGAGCGGCTCGGCCAGGTCGCGTGATACATCACCACGCGCGAGACGATCACGAGCAGCGTGAACACCGCCGTCGAGGCGCTGGCGACCATGACCCGGACGAAATGCCGGAGCGGCAGCGGCCAGCGCATCGCCAGCGAGGTCAGGTCGACACGGCTGCGAATGGCGGCCTCCGCGGCATAGGCGATGCCGGCGGCGGCCAGGATGAGGCCGAATTGCAGGTAGAACCAGGGTGAGGAGATTTCCGCCCCGACGCTGCGTGCGGTGGTCTGCACGAACTCCATGAAGTCTTTGAGGTCCATGTCCATCGGGTCTCGTCGGCAAGCGGGGAGGAATTGATTCGAGGGCGCCGGACAATCCCACAAAGGGCGCGGCCGGGCCATCGATACACCGTGAAGTGAAGCGCGTTAAGGCCGTAAAATGCGGGCAGATTGCCGCGAAGCGCGAAAATGGGTTGGCGCGCGAGTCCACCGACGATAAGGATGAAATTCCAGCGATTTCTTACCCGGAAGGTGGATGGCTTCTCTCGACTCCGTCAGTCTCGCCATATTGCTCGGCGCCGTCCTCGTCATGGCCGGCATCCTCTCCAGCCTGCTTGCGCTGCGCTTCGGCGCGCCATTGCTGCTCGTCTTCCTCATCATCGGCATGCTCGCCGGCGATTCCGGCCCAGGTCAGCTCCAGTTCGACGACGTCCGCACCACCTATCTGGTCGGCTCCGTCGCGCTCGCCCTGATCCTGTTCGACGGCGGCCTGCGCACGCGCTTTGCCAGCATCCGCACCGTGCTTGCGCCGTCCGTGGTGCTCGCGACCGTCGGCGTGCTGCTGACCGCGCTGGTCACGGCGCCGTTCGCCAAATATGCGCTCGACCTCAACTGGTCGGAGGCGCTGCTGGTCGGTGCGGTGGTGGCCTCGACCGACGCGGCCGCGGTGTTCCTGCTGGTGCACACCCAGGGCCTGCGTCTGCGCCCGCGCGTCGGCGCGACGCTGGAGGCCGAATCCGGCACCAACGATCCCTTCGCGATCTTCCTCACTTTGATGCTGGTCGAATACATCTCGGTCGGTACCAGCTCGCCCGGCCATGTGCTGATGGAGTTCATCCAGGAGGCGGTGCTGGGCGCCGTCGTCGGCGTCATCGGCGGCCGCCTCGTCGTCATCGCGCTCAACAAGGTCGCTCTACCGCAGGGCCTGCATGCGCCCTTCGTGACCACGGCCGCGCTCGTCATCTTCGGCGGCTCGCAGATCATGCACGCCTCCGGCTTCCTCGCCGTCTATCTCGCCGGCATCATCATCGGCAACCGGCCGACCCGCGCGCACAATTCGGTGGTGACGTTCCTCGACGCCGCGACCTGGCTGGCGCAGATCGTGATGTTCGTGCTGCTCGGCCTTCTGGTCTCGCCGAGCCGGTTGGGTTCCAGTGTGCTGCCGGCGGTCGCCGTCGCGTTGGTCTTGATGCTGGTGGCGCGCCCGCTCGCGGTGTTCGTGTGCCTGTCGCCGTTCCGCTTCAACTGGCGTGAGAAGATCTTCATCGCCTGGACCGGCCTGCGCGGTGCGGTCGCGATCTTCCTGGCCTCGATCCCGATGCTGGTCGGGCTGCCCAAGGCCTATCTCTATTTCGACGTGGCCTTTGTCGTCGTCATCATCTCGCTTCTGCTGCAAGGCTGGACCCTGGCGCCGGCCGCGCGCAAGCTGCACGTGGCGCTGCCTCGCGCCGACCGCGGCCCCCGCCGCGTCGAGCTCGATCTGCCCGGCCAGCTCGAGCAGCAGCTGGTCGGCTATCCGGTGCGGCCCAAGAGCCTGTATTTCCGTCGTGGCCTGATCCCGTCCTGGTCCAAGCCGACACTGGTGATCCGCAACGAGCACATCCTGACGCCGACGGAGGCCGATCCGATCGCACCGGGCGACTACATCTATCTGCTGGCGCCGCCGGAAAAGGCCGAAGCGCTCGACCGTTTCTTCGTCGACATGCAGCCGAGCACCGCGCCCGATCCGCATCTGCTCGGCGACTTCATGGTCTCCGGCGAGCACACGCTCGCCGAGCTCACCGAGATCTACGGCGTCAAGGTGAGCGAGGACGACGGCAAGCTCACGCTCGCCGATTATTTCGACGTCCATCTCGACCACGCTCCAAAGGAGGGCGCCGAGCTCGCCCTGGGCGAGATCGTGCTGGTCGCCCGCAGCATCTCCGGTGGCCGCGTCAACCTCGTCGGCCTGCGCCTGCCCGAAGATGATGAGACACCGCTGCCGCTGACAGGCGCTCGGGCGCTGCGGAAGAAGCTCGCCGATGTCTGGGCGTCTGTGGCGGGGGTCTGACGCTGCGGTAGGGTGGGCAAAGGCGCGCCTTGCGCCGTGCCCACCAACAGAAACGACGTGGGCACGGCGCGCGAAGAGCGCGCCTTTGCCCACCCTACGAAGTCTGGTGGTTCGGCAGGACAAAGCCAGTCAAGGACCCGTCATTGCGAGGAGCCCTTGCGACGAAGCAATCCAGACTGTCTCTACGGAAAGACTCTGGATTGCTTCGCTCCGCTCGCAATGACGATGGGGCGCGATCGTCACTCTTCAAACGGCAGTCCGTAGCCCGGATGGAGCGCAGCGTAATCCGGGTTCTCACCTCACGGACAGACCTTCCCGGATTGCGCTTCGCTCCATCCGGGCTACGGACTACGTCAGCACCTTCACCCCGCCGAACGACGTCACCCGTCCCTGCTTGAGCATCACGATCTGCGTCGCGAGCTGGCGCAGCTCGGCGACGTCGTGGCTGACATAGACCATCGGCACATTGGCCTCGTCGCGCAGCCGCACCAAGTAGGGCAGGATCTCGAGCTTGCGGCCCTCATCGAGCGCGCCGAGCGGCTCGTCGAGCAGCAGGAGACGCGGCTTCGACAGCAGCGCGCGGCCGAGCGCGACGCGCTGGCGCTCGCCGCCGGACAGCTTCCCGGGACGGCGATCGCTGAGCGCGCCGATGTCGAGCAGGTCGATGATGCGCCTCTGCTGCGCCGGATCGGGCGCAAGCCCGTTCATCCGCCGTCCGTAATCGAGGTTCTGCGCCACACTCAGATGCGGAAACAGCCGCGCATCCTGGAACACGTAGCCGATGCGGCGGCGGTAAGTGGGCACGTGAATGCCGGCCGCGGTGTCGTCAACGGTCTCGCCATCGATCACGATGGTGCCGCGATCGGGCCGCAGCAGGCCGGCGATCATGTTGACCAGCGAGCTCTTGCCGGCGCCCGAGGCGCCGAACAGCCCGATGACGCGCCCCTCGCTGCTGAAGGAAGCGGACAGCGAGAATTCACCGAGCTGTTTTTCGACGTCGACGCGCAGCATGGTCAATTCCCGTGCAGGCGCTGCGTGGCGCGGCGGGCGAACCATTCGGCCGCGATCAGCGCGCCGATCGCGAGCACGATCGAGACGATCACGAGCCGGCCTGCCGCGGCATCGCCGTCGGGCGTCTGGATCAGCGAATAGATCGCCGACGAAATCGTCTGGGTCTCTCCTGGAATGTTGGAGACGAAGGTGATGGTGGCGCCGAACTCGCCGATCGCCTTGGCAAAGCCCAGCACCATGCCGGCGAGCACGCCCGGCAGCGCCAGCGGCAGCGTCACCGTGAAGAACACTTTCCACGGCGCTGCGCCGAGCGTCTCCGCAGCCTGCTCGAACCGGCGGTCGATCGCCTCGATCGACAGCCGCATCGGCCGCACCAGCAGCGGAAACGCCATCACGCCGCAGGCGAGCGCCGCACCGGTCCAGCGGAACGCGAAGACGATGCCGAGATGGTCGGCGAGAAAGCTGCCAATGAGACCTTTGCGACCGAAGCTGAGCAGCAGCAGATAACCGGTGACGACGGGCGGTAGCACCAGGGGCAGGTGCACGAGTGCGTCGAGCACCGACTTGCCCCAGAAGTCACGCCGCGCGAGCAGCCACGCCAGCGCAATGCCGAACGGCGTTGCGACCAGCGTGGCGATGACGGCGACCCTGAGCGAAAGCAGGATCGCCGTCCATTCGGCGGGAGAGATCTCGAACATCAAGTCGTCATATCAGGTCGCAGAAAACAGGTTGCAAAATCAGGTTTGCAAGAATCAGGTTCGCAACAATCAGGTTGTGGGGCTGATCAGGAACTTGAAGCCGTATTTTTCCAAGATGGCCTTGGCCGCCGCCGAGCGCAGGAAGGCGAGATAGCCGTTCGCCTCCGGCTTGGCGGTGCTGGTCGCCGCGACCGGATAGATGATCGCAGGATGCGAATCCGGCGGGAAGGCGCCGACGATCTTCACGCCCGGCTCGACCTTGGCATCAGTGGAATAGACGATGCCGAGCACAGCCTCGCCGCGGGCGACCAGCGTCAGCGCCGCGCGCACGCTCTCGGCCATGGCGAATTTCGGCTCTGCGGCCTGCCAGGCCCCGAGCTTTTCCAGCGCCGCCTTGGCATATTTGCCTGCAGGGACCGACTTGACGTCACCGGTCGCGATCCTGCCGTCGCCGGCGAGCTTGGCGAGATCGAAACCTGGCGCGATCGTCACGCTGTCGATCTTGGAATCCTTCGGCGCGATCAGCACGATGCTGTTGCCGAGCAGATTCACTCTGGAAGGCTCGTTGATGGTCTTCTTGGCGATCGCGTAGTCCATCCAGTCGGTGTCGGCCGAGACGAACACGTCGGCCGGCGCACCCTGCTCGATCTGCTTGGCCAGCACCGAGCTAGCGGCGTAGCTGACGCTGAACTTGACCCCGGTCCTGGCGGTGTAGGCGGCGTCGATCTCGTCCAGCGCGTTCTTCATCGAGGCGGCGGCGAACACGGTGATGGTCTTGTCCTCGGCCGCGGCGGGCGCGACGGCCGTGCCGGCGAGGATGACGAAGGCGGTGAATAGTCCAGCAATACGAATCATGAACAGCGCTCCGTGCGAGCTTGCGCGGACGATGCACGCGCAATCTGGCGTTGGTGGTCTGATGCGACGGGCGGACGCGCTGTTCCACGGCGCCACGGTGGCTTACGGCCAGCGTGGGATATCGCAGCTGCGAAGATAGCAGGCCAGGTCGGAAGGTCAAACCTGATGCGTCATCCCGGGGCGCGCGCAGTGCGAGCCGGGATCCATAGCCACAGGATTGTGTTTGGCGAAGACTCGGAGTGGGCACCTCGCGCCATAACCACGTCTTGTGGTTATGGGTCTCGGGCTCGCTTCGCGCCCCGGGACGACGACGGTGGATTCCGTGGCAGCGAACCTTACGGCTTCGCATCCCCTGCATGCAGCACCGCCTTGCAGGCTGCCGGCATCTGCGCCAGCGTCATCGGCGGCTTCGGCTTGGGCGGCTCGGGCGGCGGCTTGGGGTGCAGCACCGCATCGGAGAACCAGTAGGCGAGATCGGCGGGCTTGCAGCCTTCGTCCTCGGCCTGTGACGGCTGGCCCTCGCATTCGCCGGCCCCGGCCGGGCAGTGCATGCGGATGTGGAAATGGTAGTCGTGGCCCCACCAGGGGCGGATCTTCGACAGCCAGGCGCGGTCGCCCTTGGCCTCGCGGCACAGCGCCTTCTTGATCGCGGCGTTGACGAAGATGCGCTGCACGGCGGGCTCTCGCGCCGCGGCGCGCAGCACCAGCACGTGGCCTGGTGTGAACACCTTGGGGTCGATGTCGAGCCGGTCCTGGCGCACCATCATCACCGCAGACATTTCCTCGCGCTCCTCGCGCGAGAGCCGGCGGTCCGGCATCGGCGTCAGCCAGATGTCGGCGTCGAGACCAATCTGGTGGCTGGCATGGCCTGACAGCGCCGGCCCGCCGCGCGGCTGGGCGATGTCGCCGACCAGGATGCCGGGCCAGCCGGCGTCCTTGTGCGCCTTGGCTGCAAGCCGCTTGATCAACGCGATCATGTCGGGATGACCGTAGCTGCGATTGCGCGACAGCCGCATCACCTGCCAATTGTCGCCGTTGACCGGCATCTGCGCGGCGCCGCCGATGCAGCCCCTGGTGTAGGAGCCGATCACATGGGCCGGCCCCTTCGACGGCAGCAGCTTTCGCGCGAACAGCTCCTTCGCGGCGAGATCGGGGTCGTTGGGATTGGCGAGCGGCGGCAGCGGCTTCGGGTTGATGCTGCCACGGTCCTGGGCCAGCGCGCCACCGGCGCCCAGGCAGACGAACGAGAGCAGGAGGAGGGTGATGCCGCGGCGACTCATGCAAACGTTCTTATAACCCAATGCTGCACCAGGGTTAAGAACGAGCCCGCCGCCAACTCACCGCAGCGCGCCCGAATCGCGTCTCGACCCGCCGTTTCTTAAGGGTGTAATAACCGTATCCTGCATTGACCAAAATTCGTGCGCGGCGCGCAAAAAATTCTGCGGTTCGCATGCGATCGCGCGAGATTTCGGAACCGATTCAGGCGCGCGCGCAATTTTGCGCCAGATCGCTCACTGATTGAGGGCGCCGCACTCAGTCTGATGGCGCCTACCGCCGCCCGCCACGCCGCGCAAACAGGCAATATGCGCCCCGCGCGCGGACCGCGGCTGGCTAGGATTACTTTTTTTTCAGACACTTGCCTCAAATCTTGCGGCCGCTGGACGCGACTGGGACGAGTGAAGTTGAGTTTGGGGTCTCGAAAAACAAGAAAGCGAAAGCAAAGCATGCTTGCCCGCGCCGGCCAAAAGGCGCGCAAGCCGCGCTTCGCGCACGCGCACCGTGCCCTTTCCGAACACGACGAAATCCTGCGCAGCCGTGCCGAGGCGGAAGCCGCGATCGCGGAGGCGCGCAAGTCGCATGAGCGCCTGCGCCAGGCCATCGACATCCTGCCGCAGGGCATCGTGTTTCTCGACGCCGAAGGCCGCTACGTCCTCTGGAACAAGAAATACGCCGAGATCTACAGCAAGACCGCCGATCTGTTCGAGGAAGGCGCGCGGCTCGAGGACACGCTGCGCATCGGAGTCGCCCGCGGCGACTATCCCGAGGCCATCGGCAATGAAGAAGCCTGGATCGCCGAGCGCCTGCAAAAGCTCTACAAGCCCGGCGCGCGCCACGAGCAGAAGCTGTCGGACGGGCGCGTCATCCTGATCGACGAGCGCTTGACCGAAGACGGCGGCGTCGTCGGCCTGCGCGTCGACATCACCGAGCTCAAGCAGCGCGAGGCCTCGTTCCGCCTGCTGTTCGACGGCAATCCCGTGCCCATGATCGTCTGCGCGCTGGACGACGAGCGCATTCTCGGCGTCAACGATGCCGCGGTCGCGCATTACGGCTACAGCCGGGCCGAGTTCGAGCGATTGAAGATCCGGTCCTTGCAGGCGTTCGAAAGCGTGCCGCCCTGGACCGTCGATGGGACCGGCGAGGATCAGGCCGGCCGCACCTGGAAGCACGTCAAGGCCGACGGCGCGCTGATCGACCTTGCGATCTATTCCCGCGAGTTGACTTATGCCGAGCGGCCCGCGGTGCTGCTCGCGCTGATGGACATCACCGAGCGCAAGCGCGCCGAGGCGCGGCTCGCCTTCATGGCCCAGCACGACGGGCTGACCGGCCTGCCCAATCGCAGCCTGCTGCGGCAGCAGATGGACGAGATGCTGCTGCACACGCGCCGCGGCTCGGAGAAGGTCGCGCTCCTGATGCTGGGGCTGGATAATTTCAAGGCGGTCAACGACACGCTGGGGCATGCGGTCGGCGATAAGCTCCTGCGCGGCGTCGCCAAGCGGCTGCGCTCCACCTTGCGGGACGAGGACGCGCTGGCGCGGCTCAATTCCGACGAGTTCGCGGTTCTGCAGAGCGGGCTGGCGCGTCCCGAGGACGCGGTGATGCTGGCCAAGCGGCTCCTGGCGGCCATTGCCGATCCCTATCTGCTCGACGGTCATTCCGTGGTGATCGGCGCCTCGATCGGCATTGCGATGGCGCCCGGCGACGGCGAGGATTCCGAAAAGCTGCTCAAGAGCGCCGACATGGCGCTGTCGCGCGCCAAGCTGGATGCGCGTGGCAGCTTCGCCTTCTTCGAGGCCGCGCTCGATGCGAAGGCGCAGAGCCGCCGCAAGATCGAGGTCGAGCTGCGCGACGCGATCCAGAACGACGTGCTGCGGCCGTACTACCAGCCGCTGATCGACCTCTCGAGCGGCCGCATCACCGGCTTCGAGGCGCTGGTGCGCTGGCCGCATGCCGAGCGCGGCATGGTATCGCCGGCCGAGTTCATTCCGGTCGCCGAGGACACCGGCCTGATCAATCCGCTCGGCGGGCTGATGCTGCGCCGGGCCTGCCTCGACGCCGCGGCCTGGCCGGACGACGTCCGCGTCGCGGTCAACCTGTCGCCGCTCCAGTTCCGCAGCGGCAATCTGCTCTCGATGGTCACTGACGCGCTGAAACATTCCGGCCTGGCGCCGCGCCGGCTCGAGCTCGAGATCACCGAGACGCTGCTCCTGGAGAAGAGCGCGCAGGTGCTGGCGACGCTGCATGCGCTGCGCGCGCTCGGCGTGCGCATCTCCATGGACGATTTCGGCACCGGCTATTCCAGCCTCAGCTATTTGCGCAGCTTCCCGTTCGACAAGATCAAGATCGACCAGTCCTTCGTGCGTGATCTCGCGGCCAACCGCGAGGCCCAGGCGATCATCCGCTCCATCGTCAGCCTCGGCAAGGGCCTCGGCGTCACCATCACCGCCGAAGGCGTCGAGACCGAAGCGGAGCTCAGCTGCCTCCGCGCCGAAGGCTGCCATGAGGGCCAGGGCTTCCTGTTCAGCAAGGCCCGGCCGAATGCGGAGATCGTCAGCCTGTTGGCCGCACAGCGCGGCATCGACCGCAACGAGGACGCCGCGCTGGTGGCGTGACCGCTCGCCTCCGCTTCGCCATCGGCCTCTCCCGCCTTGCCCGGCGCCAGCAGCCTTGATCTGCCTCAACAACGAGGCCAAAGGCTGGGGCACATGACAGCGCGGCCTCGGTCAATTTCCGTTTGGAGGTTCGGACGGATAACGGCCCGGGCGCGCCACCCGTAAATTTCCCAAGTGCGGACCGTCAGCTGCCGTCGTTAAGTCGTGCGGTCGTGGGGTCGCACCATGAAGACACCGAAGCCGAAGCAATGGGCCGAGCAGGAGGTTCGACGGCTGGTCACGCTGGCCCGGCAGGGCATTGGGGTATCGAAGATTGCCGCCGAACTGGGCCGCCACGCCGGATCAGTCAGGCGCATGGCGCGAGCGAAAGGAATATTATTGAAGAAATAGTCGCCGGTAGGGCAGGCGCTGCCTGATCGACGAGGCGCGTGGACGGCGCCCTACAGCCCGAAGCCTCGGCCGATGTCCCGCACAAGGCTGGGCGCAGCCTCAGTATTGCGACCATGGGAGAGCGCTCGATCGAGCCGAGACAAGATGCCTTTTCCGAAGAGCGCTATAGCGATGCCTCTGAGCATGGTTGTGGATCGGGTTTGAACGATGCTGCGAAAGTTCAAAACGGCCCCAGCCGCAGGATGGGGTAACAGCCGGGGCCGGCATTCCCATTCCAATGTGCCGCATCGGCGGTGGGCGGCACTCTTCAAGTTACGCACACGGAAGCTAACAAACTATTTTGCTTCGCACTCACCCCACAGGGGCCGCGGTTGGTTTGGTGATACCAGGCTCGGGATCGGGCGGCGAGCCAACCGAGCAACGTTCGAAATGATCGAGCGGCGCATCATTGGCCAAATGCTCCCAATATTCAGCTTCCGCGAGCAGTTTCCAGCCTCGATCAGGATGACGCGCGGCTGTCTGACGGCATAAAAATGCCATCGCGCGCAGGCGACCCGCAGTGTCCATCTCACTCCTCCCATTATTCTTGTTGATTTCACCCTATTTTCTTTTTTTGCGTCGGAGTCATTACGATTATGTCGCAAAACTAATTTCCATCTTCGAAGCGCGGCTCGACTTTCGTTGCCGCTTCAAATCGCGCGTCGAACACAAGCTGGTGCAATCCAGCTCGTAGGGCAGGGCGAAGTACAACCCGTCAAGCTTCATGCTTACAAATCAGAACTGGCAAGAACGACGAGATACCCGCGCCCCTGCGTTTGGGGCAATAGGTTCCGCAGGAGCTCGACCCGCCCTGCGAAACTGCGTCGGAGTGATCGGTGGGGTCAGGATCGCGCAGCGAGGCGTGGAATAGACCCAAGGCGGAGAGTGAGACGAGCGGAATCCTGCGCAGCCATTGCCAGTGCGTCCACCAGTCCTAGGACCGGTCTGCCAGCACTCGCTCCATGATGATCGTGCGTTCGTCGCCATAATAGCTGTCGCGCACGTGGGCCGGATGCTGCATTCCATGAATTGCTCCGCCGAAGCTTCGCGAATGACTGGATGTTGACCCGCCTCACGGCGCGGCAATCGGCGGATTTTCAACGACCCGTCACTCGATCACGTCGTCCGTCAGCACGAGGATGGTGGGCGGGATCGTCACGCCAAGCGCACGCGCGGTCTTGAGATTGACGGCCAGCTCGAATTTGGTTGGCAGCTGGATCGGCATGTTTGCCGGCTTTTGTCCCTTCAGGATCAGATCGACATAGCCCGCGGCGCGACGAAACAGGTCGCCGATGTCGGCACCATAGCTGATCAGAGCGCCGGCATGGGCGAACTCCTTCTGCTGGCCGATGACGGCGATCTTCATGTCGATGCCGATACGGCAAATTGCGTCCTGCATCGCGGCGGTCATGTAGTCGCGAATGACGATCACGGCGTTGCCGCCGGCGCCCGCGAGCACGTTGAATTGCTCGGCAACCGCCGCCGGCGATGCGCTCGTCAGTCCGAGGCGCACCGGCTCCAGCCCGGCACGTCGTGCTTCCTCGATGGTTTGCGCGCCCCAGGCGCTGAAGGTCGGGTCCGTCGCATTGTTCAAGACGCCGATCCGCTTCAGCGAGGGCAGGATCTCCCGGATCATCTCGATGCGCTTGGCCGACATCTCCTCGCCGAACGCGGCGAAGCCGGTGAGGCTGCCGCCCGGCCGCGCGAGGCTCTGAAACAATTCAGGGTCGCTTTGCACCGCAGGCAGCGCCACGGCGACGACGGGAATATTGGTTTTCCTGACCATCGCGCGTGCTGCGGCCGGGCCGGGCGAAAGCAGGACGTCCACCTGTCTGGCCACGAGGTCGTCGATCAATGCAAGGCCCCGCGACACGTCGCCGGCCGTCGAGTGGGCCTCGATGACGATGGTGCGGCCCTCCACGTAACCCAGCTCGGCCAGCGCCTTCCGGAACGGAACGAGCACCGCATTGTCGATTTCCGGCGTGGCAAATCCGACGAATCCCACGACCGGAACGCGCTTTTGGGCCAAGGCTGCGCGCGCCGAGATCGCCGTCATTCCCAAGAAGCTCAGAAACGTCCGCCGCCTCATTTAGCCTCTCGCGATGCCAGAACGATCTGATCACAAGGGAATGCTACACCAAGATAATCGGTGCCAGAAGGCAGGAAGTAGGATGACAGAGGGAGGCGAAATCCATCAAACTTACATTATGCAAAGTCAGATCCAGTAATCGCCACTATCCAGTGTCACGCCGTCGCGCGGCTAAGATCGAGCGATGGCCTGCGCCGCGTCGGAAAACTCAGCGCCACCGCGACCGCTGCAAGCCCGATCGCGAAGGAGCCCACATGCAGCCAGGTGTATTGCTGGAACGTGTCGAACACGATCCCGCCGGCCCAGGGCCCGAGCGCCATGCCGAGGCTGGCGAAGGCCGACACGGCGCCGAACACCGTGCCCATGATGCGCGCGCCGAAGAACTCGCGGACCAGCACCGCATAGAGCGGCATCACCCCGCCATAGGCGAGTCCGAACACGACCGAGAGCGCGTAGAACTCGCCGAGCTGCGCCACCGCCAGATAGGTCGCGATGCACATCGCCTGCACGAACAGCCCGCCGACAAGGACCGGTTTCGCGCCGATGCGATCGGCCAGCACGCCCAGCAGCAGGCGTCCGCCGAGGCCTGAGACGCCGGCGACGCTATAGACCGTCACTGCCGTGAGCGGAGCGATGCCGCAGACCATCGCATAGGACACCATGTGGAAGATCGGACCGGAATGCGCCGCGCAGCAGGCGAAATGCGCCGCTGCGAGCGCGATGAATTGCGGCGTGCGCAGCGCCTGCGCCGCGCCCATCTCGACCTCCGGCACAGCGTCCGTCGTTGCGGAGCCCGCGGCTGGTGGCGCCGGACGCACCAGGAAGCAGGCGGGGATCAACAGCGCCCACGAAGCGATGCCGATCGCCAGCATCGCGGTGCGCCAATCATAGGCCGTGATCAGCCAGCTCGCGGCCGGCGCGACCGTCACCGGCGACACGCCCATGCCGGCCGAGACCAGCGCCACGGCGAGGCTGCGGTTCTTCTCGATCCAGGCGCTCGCGAGCGCCATCATCGGTGCGTAGAAGCTGCCCACGGCGATCCCGATCAGCACGCCGAAGCAAAGCTGGAATTGCCACAGGCTTGCGGCCTGGCTCGCTGTGACGAGACCTAGTCCCAGCAGAACGCTTCCCGAGAGCACCACGATGCGGGTGCCGAACCGGTCCGACAGCGTGCCCCATAGGAATGCGGCGAATCCCATAAAGAGGAAATCCAGCGTCGCGGCAGCCGACACCCCGGCGCGCGACCAGCCCATCGCCTCCGAGATCGGCTGCAGGAACACCGCCAGCGACAGCATCGTGCCGAACCCGATGCAGGTCATCAGCGCGCCCGCGGCGACAACGACCCAGCCATAGTCGAAGCGTGACGGCTTGCTCATGCGTTTCCTCAGCGCTGTTGGTTTGTTGATGGCGCGGAGAGGATGGTGGCTTATCTGCAGGGCGAGAGCAAGGCTGGGTGTTGCACGCCATTGCCGACCGATCGGGAGCGCAGTTCATGACGGTCTGTTTTGCGGGTGGCCATCAAGAGATAAGTGATCTCGCGTTGGCAGGTCTACCGTCCGCGATATCGGAGCGCCTCGACCAGCACCGAAAAGGCGGAGGAAGGCTGCCGCCGGCTCGGATAGTAGAGGTGGTAGCCCGAGAATGGCGGACACCAATCGGAAAGCACCCGGACCAGTCGGCCCTCGGAAACATGTTGCTGCACGTGGCCCTCCGTAAGATAGGCGAGGCCCAGGCCCTTGAGTGCTCCGTCCAGGAGAAGGCCCGCACTGTTGACCACCAGCCGTCCCTCCACACGCACCTTGAGTTCGCGCCCGTTCTTCTCGAACTCCCAGGCGTACAGGCTGCCACCATGGGTCGGCAGGCGAAGGTTGAGGCAGTTGTGATGCGTCAGATCCCGAGGCGACTTCGGCCGTTTGCGCTCGGCGAAGTAGGAGGGGGAACCGACGACGGCCATCCGCAGGTCGGGACTGACGCGCACGGCGATCATGTCCTTGGCGACCAGTTCACCCGGCCGGATGCCGGCATCGACCTGCTGCGCCACGATGTCGGTGAGCCCGTAATCGATGACGATTTCGACGTGGATGTCGGGGTACTTTGGCAGGATCTTCCCGAGGGCAGGCAATAGGATCGCGACGGCTGCGTTCTCCGTCGCCGTCAAACGAACCGTTCCCGCCGGCTTTTCGCGGAGTTCGCTGAGCTCAGCGAGATCTGCATCCATGGCGTTGAATTTCGGCCCAATGCTGAGGAAGAGCCGTTCTCCAGCCTGAGTCGGGGTGACGCTGCGCGTCGTCCTGTTCAAAAGCCTGATGCCGATCCGCTCCTCCAGATTTCGAATGATCTGGCTGAGGGCAGACTGCGTCATGCCGAGTTTCGCCGCGGCTCGGGTGAAATTGCGCTCCCGCGCCACCGCGAGGAAGGCCAGCAGGTCGCTCGCGTCCTCTCGCTGCATTGATAAGCTATCCTAATGACTGCATATCAAATCTATCACCTAATCGCGGACGAACCAAAGTCTTAGGTTCGGACCAGCCGTGGAGGAGCCCGCGGTCGTCCGGTGGGAAGATCATGGGGTGACTTGGTCGCCTGTGTTTCGCGTCAGCGGCGCGACCTTGTACGCTGTGCTCTCGGCTGCGTGACTGATGACCGACCCGACAACCATTGATGGATGCCCGCAATGAGACGGCTTGCCGCGACCCTGTTTTTGTTCTGCCTGATTGTCGGCGCGGCCGCCGACGATCGGTCATCGAGCGAAGGAGCACATCGCATGTCGAAACCGGAGGACATCCGCGCCGTCGCGCCCGTGCTCCAGAATTATGCACAGGAGGTCGTCCTGGGCGATCTCTGGAAGCGCCCCGGGCTTTCGCCGCGGGACCGCAGCATCGTCACGCTCGCTGCTCTCATCGCCCGCAATCAGAAGATCGAGCTGCCATTCTATCTCGGTCTCGCGCTCGACAACGGCGTGAAGCCGGCAGAGGTCTCCGAGATCATCACGCACCTGGCCTTCTACACCGGGTGGGCGAACGCGATCGACGCGGTTCCGGCGGCAAAGGCGGTCTTCGACAGCCGCAACATCGGAGCCAATCAGCTGCCGCAGGCGTCGGGACCGCAGCTTCCGCTCGACGAGGCGGCGGAAAAGCAGCGAGCCACACGCGTCGGCGAGCAGTTCGGCCAGATCACGCCAAGCCTGGTTCAGTACACCACCGACGTGCTGTTCCGGGATCTCTGGCTCAGACCGGGTCTGGCTCCGCGGGATCGCAGCCTCGTTACCGTGAGCGCGCTCATCGCAACAGGACAGGTCGCCCAGATCACGTATCATCTAAACCGGGCGATGGATCACGGACTGACGCGGGAGGAAGTCGGCGAGATGCTCGGCCATCTCGCCTTCTATGCCGGCTGGCCCAACGCCTTCTCTGCGGCGCCGGTCGTCAAGGACGTCATCGAGAAGCGCCCGCGCTGACGTAGTCCGGATGTCGCCCGCTGTGAGCCGGGGAACACAATGATCACGCGCAGAGACGCCCTCATCTGCGGTGGCATCGCCGCCACCGTCTCACTTCGGCGCGCGCAAGCACTCACGTCCGAACCGCCAAAGGAACTAGCCATGGACATCGGCATCACGAAAAACGGGTCTCGTCCCTCCCAGAAGGGTTCGCAAGACTGGTTCACCGGAACGGTGCGGGTCGATCCGCTGTTTCAGGCGCCGGATCCCGCCCGTGTCGGCGGCGGCCAAGTCACCTTCGAGCCCGGTGCTCGGACCGCGTGGCACACGCATCCGCTTGGGCAGACGCTGATCGTCACTGCGGGGCTCGGCTGGGTGCAGCGAGACGGCGGTCCAGTCGAGGAGATCCGGCCCGGCGACGTCGTCTGGGTTCCGCCGGGGCTCAAGCATTGGCACGGTGCATCGCCGACGACCGCGATGACGCACATCGCAATTCAGGAATCGGTGAACGGCAGGAACGTCGAGTGGCTCGAGAAGGTCAGCGACGCGCAATACCAAAGGTGAGTTGTTGCCGAGACGTGATGCCGCCGCCGTTGTTGGCGCTGCGCAGGAGGTAATCGTGAACACGAAGCAGCTTCTGATTGTCGGTGCATCCATGCTGGCTTCAACTCTGGGAGGACCTGCCATTGCCCAGGAAGCACAGGGCCGCTACATCCAGCTCGCCGAAATCGAGATCGATCCGGCTCAGCTTGAAGCCTACAAGACGGCGGTCAGGGAACACATCGAGACCGCGGTCCGCGTCGAACCGGGCGTCCTGGTGCTGTATGCCGTGTCGGATCAGGACAACCCGACCATGGTGAGAGTTTTCGAGGTCTATCGCGACGTCGAGGCGTACAGGTCGCACCTCGAATCTCCCCACTTCAAGACATACAAGGCTACGACGGAGAAGATGGTCAAGTCGCTGAAGCTGGTCCGGACGGATGCCATCGCGCTCGGAGCAAGGAGGAGTTGAACGACCATTCGGAAGGGTCGTGTCTCTGAGAGGTTTTGTTGTGGCCTGCGCTTTGGCCGCAGGCATCGCCATTGGTGCGCTGGAGAGTCACGGAATTTACGCGCAGACTAGTCGTCCGGTCTTCATGATCGAAGACAACACGGTGACAAATCCGGACGGATTCGCAAAAGAGTTCGCTCCGCTCGCCCGGGACAGCGTCAAGACTTACGGCGGGCGCCATTTGGCGGGCGCATGCGCGGCAATGATGCCGGTCAAATCCCTCATTTTGGCTTGCTCAAGGGTTTCCTCGTGCTTTGATTTTACTGATGCTGCGCAGCAAAGATGCTGGCCTATCCATGGGAGAGAGTGAAGCAGACTGTCACCCGCTGACACCATTTGCCCATGATGATAGTATGCCTCTGTTTACCGGCTAGCGATGTTGTTCTCGTGAAGCGCACACCCACCAACGTGCGGGGAGGCAAGTGCAATGAACTGGGGAGCGTCGTTTAGGCCGCGCGGGTGCCGCCGGCTTTTCCTGCCCGTCATTTTTGCCTCCGCGATCTGGTCGCCCCTGGCGTGCGCGCAGGACGTTCGAAGCGCGCCCGCCGCGCCGGGGCCGGTCTTTTCGGAGAGCGGTCCCGATGCCGGGCTCTACGGTGCGGCTGAGGGCTATCCGGTCGGCACGCGGGGAGCCGCTCCCCCGCTCGACAAGCTCGTCGGCAGCTACAGCCATTTCGGCGAGATCTATCCCTCGCGCCGGGTCGCTCGCGCGACGGCGCCCTGGCAATTCAAGCGCGCGCCGGAGCCACAGGTCACCTACAGTTTTGGCACCGAAAAGTTCGGCATCGCGGACTACCTCAAGCGCAACCCGGTGACGGGCCTCCTGATCGCCAGGGACGACACCATCCTCTACGAGCACTATCAATATGCGCGGACCGACCATCACCGCTTTGTCTCGATGTCCATGGCCAAGACGGTGGTGGCCATGCTGGTCGGGATCGCGGTCTCGGAGGGACGGATCAAGTCGATCGACGACCTCGTTTCGACCTATGTCGGCGGCCTTGCAGGCACGGAATATGGCAACACGTCCATCCGCGCCTTGTTGAACATGTCGTCGGGCGTCGAATTCTCGGAAGTCTATGACGGGAACGACGATATGGCCCGGCTTGGGCGGGCCCTGTTCGCTGGCCCGCCGAAAGATCCCGACGCCATCGTCGCGCAGTTCAACACGCGGACCGCGCCGCCAGGCACCAAATTCCACTATGCCAGCGTTGAAACGGAGATACTCGGCTTGGTCCTGCGCGCCGCCACGGGCACGCCGGTCGCCGACTATCTCCGCGATCGGATCTGGGACCCCATCGGCACCGAGGCTGATGCATCCTGGGTGATCGACGGCAGCGGGCAGGAGATCGCCTATTGCTGCTTCAACGCGACCTTGCGCGACTATGCGCGCCTGGCCCGGTTGCTCGCCCATGACGGCGCCTGGGAGGGGCGGCAGCTGATCCCCCGGCAGTGGCTGCTGGATGCCACGACCGTCAGGCCAGAGGATGGTCATCTCGCTCCGCGCGTGGCCACGCGCTATTTCGGCTACGGCTATCAGGTGTGGCTCCTTCCGGGCGAGCAGCGCCGATTTGCCCTGCTTGGCATCCGCGGTCAGGTCATCCTGGTCGATCCCGCCTCCAAGCTCGTCATGGTGCACACGGCCGTTCGCCAGAAGCCGTCCGAGCCGGGCGCGCTCCGGGAGCCGCTGGCGTTGTGGTCTGCTGTGCTTCAACAGCTCGGGCAATGATGAATTACTCACGCCTGCCAATGGCATACGGCCGCGCTGGCGCGGTCGGTCGGGTCGGAAAGCCGCGGCTGCATTGAACCTGTCCGGCTTCCGGGCGCACCAACGGCGCGTAAGTCCCAATAGCCGCGACGAGGGAAGGCGCGATGAGGACCCTGAGAAAATCGATCTGCGTTGCAGTTGCTGCGCTTGCCTTGAGCCTGTCGTTCGGCGTGCCGTCCGATGCCGACGAGGACGAGGCGGGCACGCTCGCGCGGCAGATGAAGGTGCTTTATCAGGCCGGGAAGTACATGGAAGCGCTGCCTCTGGCCCAGAAGTCGCTGGCCCTTCGCGAGAAGGAGTTCGGCCCTGATGATGCCCACGTCGCGATGCCGCTGAACGACCTTGGCACGATCCATTACAATCTCGGCCAATACGCCGTCGCCGAACCGCTGTACAAGCGCTCGCTGGCGATTCGGGAGAGGACACTCGGTCCGAATCATGCCGAAGTCGCCATGGTGCTGAACAATCTGGGCGATCTCTATCGCGCGGAAGAGCGTTACGCAGAAGCGGAGCCGCTCCTCAAGCGATCGATCGCCATCAGCGAGAAGACGGTCGGCCCCAATGATGCGTCGATCGTGATGGCGTTGAGCAACCTCGGCGCGGTCTACAGCCATCAGGGCCGGTACGATCAGGCCATACGGCTATTCGAGCGAGGCCTCGCCGTGCTGCAGAAGGAGCTCGGTCCCGACGATCCCGAAGCCACGGTGCTGATGAACAATTTGGCCGACGCCTATACCAATCGGCATCGCTATGCCGATGCCGAGCGCCTGCTGAAGCGGTCGATGGCGGTCACCGAGAAGGCGTTCGGCCCGGATCATCCCGACATCGCGCAGGCACAGAACAATCTGGCTGCGCTCTATGGGCGTCAGGGCCGTAACGCGGAGGCCGAGCGGCTGTTCAAGCGGTCGGCGGCCACTTTCGAGAAAACCCTCGGCCCCAACCATCCGGATCTCGCCGGCGTTCTGGAAAACCTCGCCGGTCTCTACAAGTATCTAGGCCGCTATGCCGATGCCGAGCAGGTCCTGAAACGGTCGACGGCCATCCGAGGGAAGACGAGGCCGATCTGAAGAGCGGCGCAGGATGGTAGTGCGACTTGTCCGCCGCAGCCCGAAGAGCGACGCTGGCGGGCAGGGCTATCGCATTAGAGAGTTTTTCCCTGCGGCCATCCTTCGAGACGCCCGCTTGAGCGGCTCCTCAGGATGAGGGCGGAGTCCGCGGCAGCAGTTTCAACAGGCACCGCCGCCAATGAGCCTCATCCTGAGGAGACGCGTCAGCGTCGTCTCGAAGGACGAGGCGTGCGCGCAGGCACACTTCGCTTTGCCCACACCACAACTTTTCCAACTTTTTTGGCACATTGACGCCGGACCATGTCGGCATGGGCCGGTCTCGATCGTCCTTGGGTCGACACGTCCCGGACGTGCTGGAAATGGACCCGGCACACGTGGCGAGATTCCGTCAATTCGAGCGTCAAAGTCGCAACTGGAGCAATGCCCATGAGGATCACTGTCGAAACCAGCGTAGCCGCCCCGATCGATCAGGTCTGGCGTGCCTATACGACGCCAGCCGACATCGTGAAGTGGAATGCCGCATCCGACGACTGGCATACGACCAGGGCGACGGTCGACCTGCGGGACGGCGGCGCCTTCTCATCGCGGATGGAGGCCAAGGATGGCAGCATGGGCTTCGACTTCGCCGGCACCTACACCAAGATTGTCGAGCACAAGCGGATCGAATATTCGTTCGGCGATCGGAAGGCCGAGGTCGAGTTCGTGCCGGGCCCGAAGGGCGTTGTCGTCCGTGTCGTCTTCGACGCCGAAACCACGCACTCTGTCGAGCAGCAGCAGGGCGGCTGGCAGGCGATCCTCGACAATTTTGCGCGATACGTCGAGGCGAAGAAGATGTCGTGAGGATTTGCCGCGAGGAGCGAAGGCGAGCACAGCTTTCGTAGGGTGGGCAAAGGTGCGCTGAGCGCCGTGCCCACCACTCTTCCCGACGGCACACAAGCGGTGGGCACGCTTCGCTTTGCCCACCCTACAAACTTCCTGTCTTGCTGATGCTGCGCAGAAGGGATGGTGGCTTACCGGGCGAGGGCAAGGCGGTTGAGTGCGGGTGAAATCCTTGAGGCTATTCGATCACTTCGTCGGCGCGGGCGACGACGGTTGCAGGCAAGTCGAGACCCAGGGCCTTGGCGATGCGCAGATTGATCCTGAGGTCGAACTTGGTGGGTCGTTCGAAAGGCAAATCTGCCGGCTTTGCGCCCCGTAGAATGCGATCAACCTGCGCAATCAAGCGGCGTGCTGCGTCCGCAAAGTCCGGTCCGAACGACATGAAACCGCCGTTCGCGACCCAGTCTGGTGAAGCAAAGATCGCGGGCTTCTTGCTCAGATTCACCAACCTGACGACTTCGGCCAGGTGGGCGCTGAGCACGACGTCCGGAACGAAAACAAGACCGTCAAATCGGGCGAGGTTGTCCGGGCTCAGGATTGTCCCGATGCTGGCGGGATCATCGATGTTGAGTGCTTCAACCTCAAAGCCGAGCTTGCGGCCGCCCTCCAGAACAGGCGTGAGACTCTGTGCACCGCTCGAAACCTTTGTCGTGACAGTCCCGAGGCGGGCGGCTTGGGGCAGGATCTCCCGCATCAGCTCGACCCGCTTCAGGGTGGTTTCCTCCGAAAAAACCGCGATGCCGGTCACGTTGCGGCCTGGATGGGCGAGGCTGTCGGCCAGTCCGGACGCGACTGGATCGACGGCAGCAAGGGTCACGATCGGAATGGTTCGCGTTGCCTTGTAGGCCGCGAGAGCGGCAGGTGTGCTGATCGCGATGATCACGTCCACCCGCCCATCCCGCACGATCTCCTGCGCGAGCGCCGGCAGCGCGTCGGCATCTCCGGCCGCGTGACGAAACTCGAGTCGAATCCGTCCCTCGACGTAACCAAGCTCAGCAAGCAGCCTTTTGGTTGCCGCCATCTGCGCGGGGATTTCGACCGGTCCCAAGTGGACGACGCGCGGTGTGGAAGACTGCTGGGCGCGTGCGATGAGCGATCCGCCGATTGCTCCCGTCATCAGCCCGATGAATGCGCGCCGTCTCATCTGACCTCGCTCGAAGCTGCCGTGCGATAGTCGACTATAGCACGCTTCAAGGCTCGTAAGCCAAAACAGTCCCGCCGATCCCACGGCTATCGCATTTGAGAGTTTTCCGTGCGGCCATCCTTCGAGACGCCCGCCTTAGGCGGGCTCCTCAGGATGAGGACGAAGCGCGCGGATGCAGTTTCAAAGGGCACAAGCGCTGACTAGCCTCATCCTGAGGAGGCGCGTAAGCGCCGTCTCGAAGGACGAGGCGTGCGCATCGGCCGCGCTACAAGTCATATGCGATAGCCCTGCCTCTGTCGGGAACGGGACGAGGTCTCGAAAAGACTGGCCGTCCGCGGGCTTGAATGCATCGACTTGAATATCAGTCGATCATTCTATCACCCCGTCCGCGTGGGCCAGCAATGCAGCTGGAACTTCGATCCCGAGTGTCTTTGCAGTCTTGAGGTTGACGAATAGTTCATACTTGGTCGGTTGCTCGACCGGCAGATCCCCGGGCTTGGCGCCCTTGAGGATTTTATCGACGTAATCAGTGGCTAGCCGGTTCAAGTCGATGATGTCCGCTCCGTAGGACAGCAGCGCACCGAGTTGAACGAATTCCTTGCCGATGGCAAACAGCGGCAGCCGATGCTCTGCGGCGAGGTCGGCGATGCGCTTGCGTGCAATGAAGAACATCGGGCTGGGAAACAGGAAGACTGCATCGGCACGCGCGCCCGCAAGCGCCGAAAACGCCTCGCCCAGCCCGTCAGGATCCTGGACGGCAATGAGTTGCAAATGAACGCCCACGGTTTTTGATGCGGACTCCGCACCGCTGATCATGCCTTGAGTTGTAGTCTTGCCGTATGCAGCCGGATGCCAGATCGCTGCTATCCGAGACGCCTTGGGCAATGCTTCCTTCAATTGCGCGAGCCGCTTGGGAACAAGCTGCGGGCCGATGAAGGTTAGTCCCGTGATGTTACCTCCTGGTCGGGCGATGCTGGCAACGAGTCCGTCTTCGACCGGGTCGCCCATAACTGGCACAACAACAGGAATTGTTTTGGTAGCTTGCTGCACTGCCCGCGCAGCAAGCGAATTCTGTGCAACGATAAGAGCAGGATTGAGACGGACGAGGTCACTCGCCAAGGCCGGGAGTTGTTCGGCCTTTGAATCGGCTGCTCGAAGCTCGACGATGATATTCTCTCCGTCGATATAACCGCGTTCGCGTAGTCCTTGATGAAAGGCAGCCATCGAAGTGCGGGTTTGCTCGATCGAGCCGGTGGTCAAAAAGCCAATATGGGGGACTTTCTTCGGCTGTTGCGCGCGAGCAAGGGGTGACCAGGCCGCCGCGGCGCCGATCAGTGCGAGAAATTCCCGTCGCTGCATGACACCTCCTCTGATTGAGGCTCAACCACAATAACGCGGGCGCCGACCCGAGCCAACAACCACTTGCCCAGCGCCCACGCAATCGTTCCGTGACGCGATGGCGCGATCAGGGTCCGTAATACGCGCGGGAACGAGACGCATCTTTCCGAGCCGATTGCGTGTGGGCCGAAGCAATGAACGTCCCCGACGCTACTGCAGAAGCCTGGCATGCTTCAGCGCCTAGCCTGCCAAGTATCTTTGCGACGCATGATATTTGCACGGACCATGAAATTGCTCCGTGCATGAATGATCGAGACTCGAGAAAATCAGATTGGACTATCGTGCCGGCTCATCCGGCCCTCTCCGATAATGCCACTATACCCCTGTTTTGCCCGACGGGTCAAATCGGATTCGCAAAAATCGAAAAAGCGCAATGCCGCCAAGGCGACGGCTACTGTGCATGGGGTTGTTTTCGCACTTTTGTTTTGCCGCCCGGAGGCCGCCTGTTTCCCGGCCCCGAAGACCGGACCGGCCCTCCCGAGCCCCGCCTCAGCTATCCACCTTCAGTGCGGCAATAAAAGCTTCCTGCGGGATGTCGACCTTGCCGAACTGCCGCATCTTCTTCTTGCCTTCCTTCTGCTTCTCCAGAAGCTTGCGCTTGCGCGTGATGTCGCCGCCGTAGCATTTCGCGGTGACGTCCTTGCGTAGCGCGCGCACCGTCTCGCGGGCGATCACCTTGCCGCCGATCGCCGCCTGGATCGGGATCTGGAACATGTGCGGCGGGATCAGCTCCTTCATCTTCTCGACCATGGCGCGGCCGCGGCCTTCCGCGCGGGTGCGGTGGACCAGCATCGAGAGCGCATCGACCGGCTCGGCATTGACCAGGATCTGCATCTTGACGAGATCGGCCGGCTTGTAGTCGGTGAGGTGATAGTCGAACGAGGCGTAGCCCTTGGAGACCGATTTGAGGCGGTCATAGAAGTCGAACACCACCTCGTTGAGCGGCAGGTCGTATTTCACCATGGCGCGGGAGCCGACGTAAGTGAGCTCCTTCTGCGCGCCGCGGCGGTCCTGGCACAGCTTCAGGACGCTGCCGAGATACTCGTCGGGCGTGAGGATCGTCGCCTCGATCCAGGGCTCGTCGATCTCGGCGATCTTGACGACGTCAGGCATGTCGACCGGATTGTGGATCTCGATCTCCTGGCCGTCGGTGAGCTTCATCTTGTAGATGACGCTCGGCGCGGTCGCGATCAGGTTGAGGTCGAACTCGCGCGACAGGCGTTCCTGAATGATCTCGAGGTGGAGAAGCCCGAGGAAGCCGCAGCGGAAGCCGAAGCCGAGCGCGGCTGACGTCTCCATTTCGAACGAGAAGCTGGCGTCGTTGAGGCGCAACTTGCCCATCGCGGCGCGCAACGTCTCGAAATCGTCGGCGTCGACCGGGAACAGCCCGCAGAACACCACCGGGATCGCCGGCTTGAAGCCCGGCAGCATCTCGGCGACCGGCTTCCTGTCGTCGGTGATGGTGTCGCCGACGCGGGTGTCGGCGACCTCCTTGATCGCGGCGGTGATGAAGCCGATCTCGCCGGGGCCGAGCTCCTCGACCTGCTGCATCTTCGGCGTGAAGAAGCCGACGCGCTCGACGTCATAGGCCGCGCCCGTGCCCATCATGCGCACGCGCTGGCCCTTCTTCATCGTGCCGTCGACGATGCGCACCAGCACGACGACGCCGAGATAGACGTCGTACCAGCTGTCGACCAAGAGCGCCTTCAGCGTGGCGTCGCGATCGCCCTTCGGCGGCGGCAGGCGGGTGACGATGGCTTCCAGCACGTCGGGGATGCCGAGGCCGGTCTTGGCCGAGATCATCACCGCGTCGGAGGCGTCGATGCCGATGACGTCCTCGATCTGCTGCTTGACCTTCTCGGGCTCGGCCGCGGGCAGGTCGACCTTGTTCAGGACCGGGACGATCTCGTGATTGTTGTCGAGCGCCTGGTAGACGTTGGCGAGCGTCTGCGCCTCGACGCCCTGGCTGGCGTCGACCACGAGCAGGGAACCTTCGCACGCCGCCAGCGACCGCGAGACCTCGTAGGCGAAGTCGACATGGCCGGGCGTGTCCATCAGGTTGAAGATGTAGTCCTTGCCGTCCTTGGCGCGGTAGGCGAGGCGCACCGTCTGCGCCTTGATGGTGATGCCGCGCTCGCGCTCGATGTCCATGGAATCGAGCACCTGCTCCTTGCCCGCCATCTCGCGGTCGGAGAGGCCGCCGGTCATCTGGATCAGGCGGTCGGCCAGCGTCGATTTGCCATGGTCGATATGGGCGACGATGGAGAAATTGCGGATGTTGGAAATGGGGGCGGTCGTCATGGGCGCGGGATACCACTCACATCCCCGTGCGGCAACCATATTGCTGTATTTTCAGGGCCTTTGTTCACGCCAAGCTGATTCCATGAGGGGCCAAAACGCGCTACGCAACGGCCATGTCCACGACCTCTCTTCCCACTGCCGGAGCGCGGGCAAAGACCCGCTTGAGTTACAACCGCTTCCGGGCCTTCCTGGTCGCCTGTGCGATCCGCCCCGAGGCGCGCCTGTGGCTGGTGATCCAATTCGCTCTCCTGCATGCGGTGCTCTGGACCTTCATCCTGATCAATCTGAAGGCGGCGCAGGACGTTCACATGGACGTCGCAGAAGCCTGGGGCTGGGGACAGAAATTCCTCTGGGGCTATGGCAAGCACCCACCGCTGTCGGGCTGGGTGGCCGGCCTCTGGTTCAAGGCGCTCCCGGCGGCGGACTGGGCGACCTATGCGCTGGCGATGACGACGGTGAGCGTCGGCATGGTGCTCTGCTGGCTGATCGCCTTGCGCGTGGTGGATGCGCGCCGCGCGTTCCTGGTCGTGGTGATGATCGCGCTGTACCCGATCTTCAATTTCAAGGGGTTCAAGTACAATCCGGACCTGCTGCAGCTCGTCACGCTGCCGCTCCTGGTGCTCGCTTATCTCAACGCCTTCGAGAAGCGGAGCTGGCAATCCGGAATCCTGCTCGGGCTTGCCGGCGCGTTGGCGCTGATGACCAAATATTGGGTGCTGACCATGATCGGCGCGATCGGCCTCGCCGCGCTGATCCATCCCGAGCGGTTGCGTTTCCTGTCATCGCCCGCGCCGTGGGTCGCGATTGCCACCTTGGTCGCGGCGATGATCCCGCACCTCGTCTGGCTGGCGGATGCGCATTTCGTGCCGCTGACCTATGCCGGCGACACCTACAGCCTCCAGGACAAGGCCCAGCTGCATCAGCTGGTCGCGGGCTATGTGCTGCACAACTTCGCGCTGCTGGCATTGCCGGTGGCGCTCGCGGCGCTGGCCATGGCGCTGGTGCCGCCATGGGTCAAATTGCTGCTGCGTGCGCCGTTGCGCATCGTCACGCGCGCCTGGGCGCGTGGCGCCAATGCAGGGATCAATGTCTCGCAGGCGCTGAATGTCTGGATCGTCCAGGTCATCGTCGCAGTCGGCCCGCCGCTCGGCGCGCTCGCCTTCAGCATCTACATGAAGACGGATTGGGGCATCTCGCTGTTCTTCTTGGTGCCGCTCGCACTGGTCGCGATTCCGACGCTGCGCGTGCAGAGCGCCGCGCTGTTCAACATCGCCGCGATCTGGCTCGTGCTCAGCGCCGCGACGCTCGCCGCTTCGCCCCGGATCGCCGCGCGCGAGATGGAGGCCAATGCCGGCAACGCACAGATCTATGGCGCGCGCTCGGAGCTCGCGCGCGAATTGACCCAGGCCTGGCACAGCCGCTTCGGCTCGCGCTGGGCCGTCGTTGCCGGCACGATGGAGCAGATCCAGCCGCTGGTGTTCTACAGCCCGGATCATCCGTCCGCGCTGCTACCGTTGGAGGCTTGGGATTCCGGACTGACCTCGCGCGACGACGCCAGGAAGCACGGCTTCATCGGCGTGTTCGATCCGACCGACGGCCGCCTGCCCGCATTCGAGAAATGGGTGTCGGAGGTTGCGCCCAACGCCGAGCGCATCGTGATGACAACGCGCCGCTTCACCAACGGCAAAGCCGGCCCGTCGATGAGCTGGAACATCTACTTCGCGCCGCCGGGGAAGTAGCCGAGCTGCCGTAGGGTGGGCAAAGGCGCGAAGCGCCGTGCCCACCATCTCTCGGCAAGCGCGACAGACTTGGTGGGCACGCTTCGCTTTGCCCACCCTACGGCAGCTTCATTGACGAAGCCCCTAAACCCCTTCCTCGTTGAACTTGCTCTCAACGAGCTCCGTGATCGCCGCGAGCGCGGCTTCGGCGTCGGTTCCTGCCGCCGCCACCGTGATCGTCGTGCCGGGACCCGCGGCGAGCATCATCAAGCCCATGATCGAGGTGCCGCCGACGGTCTCGCCGCCGCGCGTCACCCACACCTGCGCATCGAAGCGCTCGACGGCCTGGACGAATTTCGCCGAGGCGCGCGCATGCAGGCCGCGCTTGTTGATGATCAGGAGATCCTTGGAGATCGCGCCCGCGGGCACGCCGGTCGCGGCTTGTGGCGCCTCCTCGCTCATTTGCCGGCGAGCACCCGGCTGGCGATGGTGACGTATTTGCGGCCAGCTTCCTGCGCCATCGCGATCGCGTCGGGCAGCGGTCGCTCCTCGCGCACCTTGGCAAGCTTCACCAGCATGGGCAGGTTGATGCCCGCGAGCACCTCGACCTTGGGCCGGCTCATGCAGGATATTGCCAGGTTCGACGGCGTGCCGCCGAACATGTCGGTGAGGATCGCAACGCCGTCGCCGGAATCGACGCGGTTGACCGCCTCGATGATGTCGCTTCGGCAGAGATCGGAATCATCTTCGGCGCCGATCGTGATCGCTTCGATTTGCTTTTGTGGGCCCATGACATGCTCAAGCGCTGCCTTGAATTCGTCGGCAAGGCGCCCGTGGGTCACAAGTACTAGACCAATCATCGGAAAACTCCTCGCGGGCGCTTTTGGTGCACCGCACGAACGCGCCACTTTGACCATCCAGAGCCCCCGCGCAAGAGGGGATGTTGCGTATCTCCCTGAATCTAGACGGATGGATGAGGGGAGCTGCGCCGGTCTATTCGGTCGCGATAGTGGGGTTCATATGGTTACCATTTCCCTTCAAACAATCGCCTGAAGGGTTAACCGAAGATGAACTCTTGGTAGTGGTCAAGGCCGCAACAACCAGGGGAAGGGGCGAATAGTCGCGGGCAACAGGGATTCGCGGTATTTCGACACCAAAAATGCTGGTTTTCAGGGCTTCGGCCGGCGGCAGGCGCTCCGCATCGGCTGCAGCCAGATCGACCACGAGACTGACGGTCGCATGCTCCACGAAGTCGCAGCGGCGGATTCCGAGGCCCCGGATCTCGATCAGGCCCGCCAGGCGAGGCGCGGGGCGGACCTCAATTTCGTGGCCGAGTGTCGCCAGATGGACACGGTCGTCACCGACCAGAACGGCCCTTTCCACGATGCCCGAGCGCCCCGCCATGATCAGATCGAAGGCAAGCCGCGACTTGCCGGACCCCGAGGGCCCGCGGATCAGCACGGCGTAAGGCCCGACCTTGACGGCAGAGGCGTGAACGCTGGGCCCGCCTTCGTTCATAGCGCCGGCAGCCTGACCACGAAGCGCGCACCGGCAATTGTCGGAGTGCCGTCGGCGTCCGGCCGGCCAGGGCGGTTCTCCGCCCAGATCCGTCCGCCATGGGCGTCGACGATCTGCTTGGAGATCGAAAGGCCGAGGCCGGAGTTCTGGCCAAAGCCCTGATGCGGGCGGTCGGTGTAGAAGCGCTCGAAGATGCGCTCGAGCGCGTCCTCGCGAATGCCGGGCCCGTCGTCGTCGACCACGATCTCGATCTCCGAGCGGACGCGGCGGCAGGTGAGGCGCACCTTGCTGCCGCGTTCGGAGAAGGATTGCGCGTTGGAGAGCAGGTTGGAGACCACCTGTCCGAGCCGGGAATCGTGGCCGCTCACGGCGAATGTGTCGGTCGGGCCGCGGCCCTCGAAGCGCGTTTCGACCGCGACGTCGTGGCCGAGCTTGGTTTCGTTGGCGACGGAGGTCAGCGTCGTCAGCAGCCGGCGCAAATCGACCGGGATCGCATCCTGGCGCTGCAGCTCGGCATCGAGGCGGCTGGCGTCGGAGATGTCGGAGATCAGCCGGTCGAGCCGCTTGACGTCGTGCTCGATCACCTCGAGCAGGCGGGCGCGGCTGTTCTCGTTGCGCGCCAGCGGCAGCGTCTCGACCGCCGAGCGCAGCGAGGTCAGCGGGTTCTTCAATTCATGGGCAACGTCGGCAGCGAACATCTCGATCGCCTCGATGCGGCTGTAGAGCGCGCTGGTCATGTCGCGCAGCGCGCCGGAGAGGTGGCCGATCTCGTCGCGGCGGCGGGTGAAATCGGGAATCTCGATGCGGGCCTTGATGCGGCGGCGGACCCGTTCGGCGCTGTCGGCGAGCCGGCGCACTGGACCTGCGATCGTGCTCGCCAGCAGCAGTGACAGCATGATCATGACGGCGGCGGCGACGCCGCCGACCTTCAGGATGGCGAGGCGCTCGGCGGTGACCATCTGGTCGATGTCGTCGCCCTGCGTCGACAGCATCAAGGCGCCGTGGATGGCGCGCGAGCGCAGCACGGGGACCGCGACCGAGACGATCACCTCGCCGCGTGCGTTGACCCGCACCATCGAGCGTTTCTGGCCCTGGAGGGCGTCGCCCACTTCGGCATAGCCATTGCCGTTCTCGGGCCCGAGTTCGCGATAGAGCGGCAGGTCGCCGCGGTTCAGCCAGGTCCGCACCGCGACCTTGCCGCGCTCGATGATGCCGGGTTGCTCGGCCGGCGGCGGCAGAGGAAAGCGCAGCACGTTTTCCAGGTTGCGGCTGTCGAGCAGCAGGCTGCCGTTCGGATCGTAGATGCGGGCGCGCGTCTTGGTTGGCGAGATCAAGGTGCGCAGCACCGGCGCGACGCGCTCCGGATTGATCGGGAAGTCCAGCGGCGAATACTCGTCCGAGCCGCCATAGGTCTCGCCCGGCTTGAGGTCGAGCAGCCGGTCGGGATCGATGGTGATGGCGTTGGTCTGCACCGTGGCAGAGGCCGCGATCGCGCCGGCGATGATCTCGGCCTGGACCAGGAGGCTCTGGGCGCGGGCATCGATCAGGCCGGCACGGAATTGCGACAGGTACAGGATGCTCGCCACCAGCGCGACGAGGCCGGCGAGGTTGAGCGAGACGATGCGGCGGGTCAGGCTCGAGAAGGACAGCGCGAAGAAGAACTGCCCGGCGCGTTTCAGCCAGTTCAGCGGCCGGAAGCCCTGCGGCTTGTCGTCGGCAACGTGCTCCTGAACGCCGTCGGATGCGATCCCGGCGCTCTGGTTAGGGTCAGGCTGCGTTCGGTCAAGCAATGCTTACGCCCGCGTTAGGACGGCCCGTGCGAAGGTCCCCGCATCCTAGAGCGATCCTCGTCCCGATGGAACGAGAACCGGAGATGCTCTCGATCGCCGTAGAGGGGGCGCCCTCAGGCTTCCTTGAAACGGTAGCCGACGCCGTAGAGCGTCTCGATCATCTCGAACTCGTTGTCGACCACCTTGAACTTCTTGCGCAGCCGCTTGATGTGGCTGTCGATGGTGCGGTCGTCGACATAGACCTGGTCGTCATAGGCGGCGTCCATCAGCGCGTTGCGGCTCTTCACCACGCCGGGCCGGGTCGCGAGCGCCTGCAGGATGAGGAATTCGGTCACGGTGAGCGTCACCGGCTCGTTCTTCCAGGTGCAGGTATGGCGCTCGGGGTCCATGCGCAGCAGACCGCGGTCGAGCGCCTTGGCGTCGTTCTCCTTCGGCGCGACGGTCGGATCCTTCGGCGCCGAGCGCCGCAGCACCGCCTTGACGCGCTCGACCAGCAGACGCTGCGAGAACGGTTTGCGGATGAAGTCGTCGGCGCCCATCTTGAGGCCGAACAGTTCGTCGATCTCCTCGTCCTTGGAGGTGAGGAAGATCACCGGCAGGTCTGACTTCTGCCTGAGACGGCGCAGCGTCTCCATGCCGTCCATGCGCGGCATCTTGATGTCGAGGATAGCGAGATCGGGCTGGGTGGTGCGGAAACCGTCGAGCGCGGAGGCGCCGTCGGTGTAGGTCATGATACGGTAGCCTTCGGCTTCCAGCGCGATCGAGACGGATGTGAGAATGTTGCGGTCGTCGTCGACCAAAGCGATTGTGGGCATGAGCCTCTCTGCTTTCTGCTTTCCGTTTGGGTCGTGGCTTGAAACGGCGAGCGATCAGTGATGCGCCGCATACATGGGTGCCGAAGTGGCGTTCGAACCGTGTCACCGAGCAATGCAAGCTGGGCTGAAGTGTGACCAAGTTCCACGAAACACGGCAGATTCGCCGCATCTCGACCCATAACCGGGCCCCCGTTTACCTGAAAAAAGGCCCTCCTTGCAACCACCTGAGCCGAGAAAGCCGATGCAACCGACCCCCGATCTCGACCCCGCAAAGCTCGCCAAATCGCTGCTGAGGCGGTCCCGGCAGGGGGCTCTGGCGACGCTGATGGCCGGTAGCGGCGATCCCTATTGTTCCCTGGTCAATCTCGCCAGCCATCCCGACGGCTCGCCGATCCTGCTGATCTCGCGCCTTGCCGTGCACACCAAGAACGTCCTCGCGGATTCCAGGGTCTCGCTGATGCTGGACGAGCGCGCGGCCGGCGATCCCCTGGAAGGCGCCCGAATCATGCTCTCCGGCCGGGCCGGGGAGGCCAATTCCGACAAGGATATGCTCCAGCGACGGTATCTGAGTGCCCATCCTTCGGCAGAAGGCTTTGTTTCCTTTAAGGATTTCTCCTTCTTCCGGATCCGGCCCACGGGAACCCATCTGGTCGCCGGCTTCGGCCGGATCGTCGACCTCAAGCCGGAGCAATTCCTGACGGACCTCACCGGCGCCGAGGACCTGCTGGCGGCGGAGGCAAGCGCCGTCGAGCACATGAACGCCGACCATCGCGACGCCCTCAATCTTTATGCCACGAAGCTGCTCGGCGCCGCCGAGGGCGACTGGCGCTGTACCGGCTGTGATCCTGAAGGCCTCGACATGCAGGTCGGCCAGGCCACGCTGCGACTGGACTTCCCGGAGCGGGTGACGGATGGCACGGCGCTTCGCAAGATGCTGGTCCGTCTCGCTGGCGAAGCGCGAACGAAGGTGGACCAGGGCGCAACCGCTTGAACGCGGCTACCGATCGCCGCGACCCATGACCGTGATGGTTTTCGGGCTCGCAGCGAGAGGGGTCATGACGCGTCAACGTTTGGCATGGACGGCGGCTCTCGCGATCGCCATCACCACCTTGCTCGCCACGCCAGCCCTTGCGCAGAAAGGTCTCGCCGCGGAGAGCGCGCGGCTCAACGCGCTCATCGGTGCCGGAAAATATTCGGAAGCGCTGCCGTTGGCGCAGGCGATGGTCGCCAGCCTGGAGAAGGACAACGGCCGCGATCTCTCGGGCGCGTTGAACAATCTCGGCCAGGTCCATGCCGGTCAGGGACGGGACGATCTGGCTGAGCCGCTCTACAAGCGTGCGATCGCACTCATGGAAAAATCGCTCGGCTCCGACAACGCCCTGGTTGCGGCCGAGTTGACCAACCTTGCCGCGCTCTATCAGCGGCAGGGTCGCTTCGCAGAGGCCGAGCCGCTGTTCAAGCGTGCACTTGCCGTGCGCGAGAAGGCGCTGCCGCGCGAGCATCCCGACGTCGGTCAATCCCTCAACAATATCGCCACGCTCTACGCCAAGCAGCAGCGTCCGGCCGATGCCGAGCCACTGTTCCGCCGTGCGCTCGCGATCTATCAGAAGGCTGCCGGTCCCGAGCATCCCGCGGTCGCCACGGTCCTGAACAACATCGGACAGGTCGAGCGCGACCTTAATCGCGACGCCGATGCCGAAGCGCCGATCAAGCGCTCGCTCGCGATCCGTGAAAAGGTGCTGGGGCCTGAACACCCCGACGTCCCGCGCTCGCTCAACAACCTCGCCGGGCTGTATCAGCACCAGCAACGCTATGCCGATGCCGAGCCGCTGTATCGCCGCGCGCTGGCGATCCGCGAGCGTGCGCTCGGGCCTGATCACCCTGATGTCGCGACCTCGACGAGCAATCTCGCCGATTTTCTGCAGGCGACGGGACGGACGGCGGACGCCTTGCCGTTGGCGCAGAAGACGCTCGCGGCCAATCGTGCGCAGCTGCGCGTCGTGCTGCCGATCCTGTTCGCGGCACGGCAGCAATCGCTGCTGGCGAGCGAGAAGGCGCTCGACGATGCGCTCGCTGCGATCCAGCGCGGCACGCAATCCTCTGCCGCTTCTGCCGTGAACAAGCTCGCGGTGCGGCTCGCCGCCGGCAGCGACCGGCTCGCCGAGCTCGTGCGCAAGGATCAGGATCTCGCGGCCGAGTCCGAAGCGCTCGACAAGGCGATCATCGCTGCAGTGTCGAAGCCATCGGCGCAGCGCGACGTCGCGGCCGAGCAGCGCAGCCGCGTGCGGATCGCGGCGATCGCGGGCGAGCGCAACGGATTGCAGAAGACGCTCGCCGTCGAGTTTCCCGACTATTCCTCGCTGTCCAACCCGCTGCCGCTGACCATCAAGGACATCCAGCCGCTGCTGGCGTCCGACGAGGCGATGGTGGTCTATTCCGTCGTCGACAGGCGGAGCTATGTCGTCGCGATCACGCGCGAGAGCGTCGACTGGAAGGAGATTCCGCTCGGAGCGGACGCGGTCGCACAGAAGGTCACGGCTTTCCGCAGGGGGCTCGATGTTGGCAAGGCGCGCGATGCATCCGGCAAATCGGGATTGTTCGACCTCGGTCTTGCCAACGAGCTCTATGTCGCACTGCTCGGCCCGGTTGAGGCGCTGACCAGGGACAAGCGCAACCTGCTGGTCGTGCCGTCGGCGGCATTGACCGCATTGCCGTTTCATCTGCTGGTCACGGAGAGGCCGCAGGCTGCAATCCCGGACCGGCTCGAGGGCTATCGCAGCGCTGCCTGGCTGCTGCGGCGACAGGCCGTCTCGGTGCTGCCGTCGGTGATCAGCCTGAAATCGCTGCGCGCTTTCGCCCGCAGGGATCAAAGCGTCAAGCCGATGACCGGTTTCGGCGATCCCGTGTTCAACCCTGCAGCCGAAGGGCCCGCCGACCGGCGCGCCGCGAACGGCAAGGTCGCGGCACGCAGCATCGCGACGATGGCCTATGCCGACTTCTGGCGCGGCGCGGGCGTGGATCGTGCGCGGCTGGCCCAGGCGCTGCCGCAGCTGCCCGATACCGCCGACGAATTGAACGCGGTGGCGAGGGACGTCGGCGCTGCCGAGGCTGACATCCATCTCGGCCGCGACGCCAGCGAAACGACGCTCAAGCGTGCAGCGCTTGCCCAATACGGCATCATCTACTTTGCCACCCACGGCCTTGTCGCCGGCGACGTCAAGGGATTGGGGGAGCCCTCGCTGGCGCTCTCCATCCCCGACCAGCCGACGGAGCTCGACGATGGACTTCTCACCGCGAGCGAAGTGGCCCAGCTCAAGCTCAATGCCGATTGGGTTGTGCTGTCCGCCTGCAACACCATCGCGGGCGACAAGCCCGGTGCGGAGGCGTTGTCGGGATTGGCGCGCTCGTTCTTCTACGCAGGTGCTCGCGCGCTCCTGGTGTCCCATTGGGCCGTGGATTCGGAGGCTGCGACCCGCTTGACCACGTCGACGTTCGAGCTGCTGAAGAACGAGCCAAAGCTCGGCCGCGCCGAAGCCTTGCGCCGCGCGATGTTAGCCTATCTCGACGACGCCTCGTCGCCGCGCAACGCCTATCCCGCGATGTGGGGACCGTTCGCGTTGATCGGCGAGGGCGAGGTAAGATAGGGGTGTTGACGCAGTGATTGTGCGCCGCAATAACCAGACATAACGCGCAGATGTGCATTTGGTTGCGCGATCATCCGCACTTTCTCGATGCGGCCTTTCAGAGCTGACATGCGCGACGTTTGGCGCGGTCCTTGAATAAACCAAATCCTGCGGGATCAGCTTGGCAACGCCAGCGTTCATCAGTATTAGGTCGTTCAGCCGAGGCCGAACGGCCCATATTCACGGTGATCGCGACGGCGCCAAACTTGGCCGCGCTTGATGTCGCGGGTTCTAGGAGGATTTCTTCGTGCAAGAGACGGGCGTGCGCAACGGTGCCTTCGGCGCCGACAAATTCGGCTTAAAGAATCTCAAGCAGGTTCACTGGAACCTGGGTGCGCCGCAACTCTATCAATACTCGCTCGCAGCGGGTGAGGCAGTGCTCTCCGCCGATGGCGCACTCTGCGCCGACACCGGCGAGTTCACCGGGCGCAGTCCGAAGGACAAGTTCACGGTGCGCGACGCCACCACCGACAAGAAGATGTGGTGGGCCGGCAACCAGTCGATCACCGCAGAGCAATTCGAGACGCTCTACCAGGACTTCCTCAAGCACGCCGAAGGCAAGCGCCTGTTCGCGCAGGACCTCTATGGCGGCGCCGACCCGGCCTACCGGATCAAGACGCGCGTCTTCACCGAGCTCGCCTGGCACTCGCTGTTCATCCGCACGCTGCTGATCCGCCCCGAGGCGATCGAGCTGCCGACCTTCGTGCCGGAGCTCACCATCATCGACATGCCGAGTTTCCGCGCCGATCCTAAACGCCATGGCTGCCGCTCGGAGAACGTGGTCGCGATCGATTTCGCCCGCAAGATCGTCCTGATCGGCGGGTCTTATTATGCCGGCGAGATGAAGAAGTCGGTCTTCACGACGCTGAATTATTATCTGCCCGAGCGCGGCGTGATGCCGATGCACTGCTCGGCGAATGTCGGCGCCAAGGGCGACACCGCGATCTTCTTCGGCCTGTCGGGCACCGGCAAGACGACGCTATCGGCCGATCCCAACCGCACCCTGATCGGCGACGACGAGCACGGCTGGGGCCCGAACGGCGTCTTCAATTTCGAAGGCGGCTGCTACGCCAAGTGCATCAAGCTGTCGCAGGAAGCCGAACCTGAGATCTATGCCGCCTCGACTCGCTTCGGCGCGGTGCTCGAGAACTGCGTGCTCGATGAGGACACCCGCGTCGTCGATTTCGACGACGGCTCCAAGACCGAGAACACGCGTTCGGCCTATCCGCTCGACTTCATCCCGAACGCTTCGCGCACCGGCCGCGCGCCGCAGCCGAAGAACGTGGTGATGCTGGCCGCCGACGCCTTCGGCGTGCTGCCGCCGATCGCCAAGCTCTCCCCGGCGCAGGCGATGTATCACTTCCTGTCCGGCTACACCGCCAAGGTCGCCGGCACCGAGCGCGGTCTCGGCAACGAGCCGCAGCCGGAATTCTCGACCTGCTTCGGCTCGCCCTTCCTTCCCCTCGATCCATCCGTCTACGGCAACATGCTCCGCGACCTCATTGCCCAGCACAATGTCGATTGCTGGCTGGTCAACACGGGCTGGACCGGCGGCAAGTATGGCGTCGGCAGCCGCATGCCGATCAAGGTGACGCGCGCGCTGCTCACCGCGGCGCTCGACGGCTCGCTGCGCAACGTCGAATTCCGCACCGACAAATATTTCGGCTTCGCGGTCCCGACCGCGCTGCCGGGCGTGCCGGCCGAGATCCTCAACCCGGTCAACACCTGGAAGGACAAGGACGAGTTCGACAAGACCGCCCGCGCGCTGGTCGGCATGTTCCAGAAGAATTTTGCCAAGTTCGAAGCCCAGGTGGATGCAGAAGTGCGCGCAGCAGCTCCGGACGTGAAGCTCGCGGCGGAGTAAACGCTCTATCTTGACGCAAAAGGGCGGCCGAGAGGCCGCCCTTTTTTTGGCGCCATATCTCTGCACCGTCATTGCGAGCGCAGCGAAGCAATCCAGGAATTCCCTCCGCGGAGACAGTCTGGATTGCTTCGCTGCGCTCGCAATGACGAGTTTGTGGAAGCGGCTACGCCTTGAAATACGCGATCTGCGTCGTGGTCGCGAGCAGCCGGCCGTTCGGCGACCACAGCTCGGCGTTCTGGTCGGCGTAGCTCTTGTGCATGATCTTCGAATCCGCCGTCGTCAGCACGCGCGTGATGTCTTCAGCCGCGAGCTCCTCGGCGTCGGTGTGGAAATAGGTCGTCAGCGACACCGTGCCGAACGGCACCAGCTCGCGCCTTGCGTGGAAGATGCGGCCGAAGAAGGCGTCCGACATCGACATCAGCGACAGCATGTCGAGCTTGCGCGGCGTGCGGTCGCTGATCCAGATCTTCGAGTAGGTGCTGGCGGGCTCGGCCTGCGGCGGGCCGATCCGCATCTCGCCCTCGACGAAGCGGAATTCGTACTGGTTGGCCCAGGATGCCGAGATTTTTGGGAACGGCAGCGTCTCCTCGAACGGCTTGGCGTCCGGATATTGCGCCACCCTGTGCTCCCAGGACGGACGGCGTTCGGCGAACACCGCCGTGGCGAGCGTTGCGACCTCGCCGCCGCCCTGGCTGAGCTCGACGCTCCAGTGCTGGCTGGAGCGGTTGGCCTTGACGAGGCGCACGTCGAGATCGAACGGACCCTTGGCGATCGGCGCACAATAATTGACGGTGAGCGCGAGCGGATCGCCGGCGGCTTGCGGATGCTCGATCAGCGCCCGCAAAATGGTCGCGGCGGTGGCGCCGCCGAACGGGCCGACAAAGGCCCAGTAATCGTCGCTGGTGTGTCCCTGCCAGCTAGAGTCACCGGCGGTGACGCGCGTGGCCTCGTCGAAGGGGTGCGGGAGCTTGGCGTGCATGTTGGTCCTCGATGCCTCCACAGCCGTCATTGCGAGCGTAGCGAAGCAATCCAGACTGTCTCCGCGGAAGATTCTGGATTGCTTCGCTGCGCTCGCAATGACGGCGGTTGAGGTTGCGGCGTCGTGTCACAACGCCGCTTAGGGGATGATGACGATCATATCATCATCCCTCGCGAAGGATGCAATAACCTCGCAGGTAACGCCGCTTCCACGCCGCGGAAAAATCAGCCTGCGGCGTCGCGCAGGTTCGGCAGCAGCGGCGTGGTCGGATTGACCGGCACGTTCCAGATCTCCTCGGCATATTCGCGGATGGTGCGGTCCGAGGAGAACCAGGCCATGCGCGCGACATTGAGGATCGAGGCGCGGGTCCAGGCCGGCGCCACCTGCCAGCGCGCATCGACCGCGCGCTGCGCCTCGTAGTAGGAATCGAAATCGGCGCTGACCATGTAATGGTCGAGATAACGCAGCGCGTGCGCGATGGATTCGAAACGGCCGGGGTCGCCGGGCGAGAACTCGCCGGCGCCGATCGCGTTGATGGCACGCTGCAGCTTCGGCGACCGGCGGATCACGTCGGAAGCATCCAGTCCCTGCTTGCGCCGGATCATCACGTCGCCGGCTTCCATGCCGAAGATCGCGATGTTCTCGGTGCCGACATGGTCGCGGATCTCGATATTGGCGCCGTCGAGCGTGCCGATGGTGATGGCCCCGTTCAGCGCCAGCTTCATGTTGCCGGTGCCGGAGGCTTCCATGCCCGCGGTCGAGATCTGCTCGGACAGATCGGCCGCGGGAATGATCACCTCGGCGAGGCTGACATTGTAGTCGGGCAGGAACACGACCTTGAGCTTGCCGCCGATCGCGGGATCGTTGTTGACGATTTCGGCGACGTCGTTGATCAGCTTGATGATCAGCTTGGCGTAGCGATAGCTCGCCGCCGCCTTGCCGGCGAAGATCTTCACCCGCGGCACCCAATTGCCGTTGGGCTCGTCCTTGATCGCCTGGTACAGCGCGACCGTTTCGATGACGTTGAGCAGCTGGCGCTTGTATTCGTGGATGCGCTTGATCTGCACGTCGAACAATGCGCCCGGGTCGACCCTGATGCCGAGCCGTTCGCCGATCAGGCGGGCGAGCTGGGCCTTGTTGTGGTGCTTGACGCTGCGGAACTTCTTCTGGAACTCGACGTCGCTGGCGCGCGCCTCGATCAGCGAGAGCTGGGTCGGATCGTCGAGCACGGCATCGCCGCAGCTCTCGCGCAACAAATCGGTCAGCTTCGGGTTCGCCAGCATCAGCCAGCGTCGGAAGGTGATGCCGTTGGTCTTGTTGGTGATCCGTCCGGGATAGAGATGGTTGAGGTCGTGGAACACGGTCTCGCGCATCAGGTCCGAATGCATCGCCGAGACCCCGTTGATGCGATGCGAGCCGACGAAGGCGAGCTGGCCCATGCGCACGCGGCGGCCGCTCTTCTCGTCGATCAGCGAGACCGAGGCGCGGAAGTCGATGTCGCCGGGGCAGCGCGCCTCGGCGAGCGCCAGATGCTGCACGTTGATGCGGTAGATGATCTCCAGATGCCGCGGCAGCAGCCGCTCGAACAGCTCGACCGGCCAGGTCTCCAGCGCCTCCGGCAGCAGCGTGTGGTTGGTGTAGGAGAGGGTGGCGACCGTGATCTTCCAGGCCTCGTCCCAGCGGAAATTGTGGAGGTCGACGAGGATGCGCATCAGCTCGGTGACGGCAAGGCTCGGATGGGTGTCGTTGAGCTGCACGGCGACCTTGCCGGCGAGGTTGCGCAGCTGGCCGTCGGAGGCGAGATGCCGCTTCACCAGGTCCTGGAGCGAGGCGGAGACGAAGAAATATTCCTGGCGCAGCCGCAGCTCGCGGCCCGCCGGGCTCTCGTCGTTCGGATAGAGGAACTTGCAGATCGCCTCCGCGCGCGCCTGCTCGGCGCTGGCGCTGACGTAATCGCCTTTGTTGAAGGCGTCGAGCTTGAGCGGATCGGGCGAGCGCGCCGACCACAGCCGCAGCGCGTTGACGTGCTGGCCGCGCCAGCCGACGATCGGCGTGTCATAGGCGATCGCCTGCACGGTTTCAGCAGGATGCCAGATCGAGCGGTCGCGGCCCTTGTCGTCGACATGCTCGACGCCGCCGCCGAAATTGACGTCGTAGATCACCTCGGGCCGCTGCAACTCCCAGGGGTTGCCGAAGCTCAGCCATTCGTCGGGATATTCCTGCTGCCAGCCCTGATTGATGATCTGGCGGAACAGGCCGTAATCGTAGCGGATGCCGTAGCCGATCGCGGGGATCGACAGCGTCGCCATGCTCTCCATGAAGCAGGCGGCGAGCCGGCCGAGGCCGCCATTGCCGAGCGCCGCATCCGGCTCGCATTTGCGCAGCTCCGGCAGCGAGACGCCGAGATCGCCGAGCGCGACCTCGAAGATCTTGAGCAGGCCCATGTTGTTGAGCGCGTCGGTGAAGAGCCGGCCGATCAGGAATTCGAGCGAGAGATAGTAAACCCGCTTGCGGCCGGCGTCGTAGCTGTGCTTCTCGGCCGTGAGCCAGCGATGCACGATGCGGTCGCGCAGCGCGAGCGCCGCGGCCTGGTACCAATCGTGCCTGGTCGCCATGCCAGCGTCCTTGCCGATGGCAAGGCGCAGCTTTGCCAGGATTGCGCCCTTGATCTCGGCCAGCGCGAGTTCGTCGATGGGCTGCCCGGGGGCCGGAAAACTGGGCTGGAACGATGAATCCTGCAAAGCCGTTACTTCCTAGGTCGAAACAACTCTTAACTGTACGCGTCTTGCCCTTGCACCGGAACTGTCGCCCGCGTGGCCGTGCACTGCGCTGGCGCAAATTTATGCAAGGAATGGGCCGAATTGGGAACCCGGAGGAGCACGGAGAAACCCAGATTCGGTGCTAGATTACGAAAGATTCAGCCATCAGTGTGGAGAAGCGGACCGTGAGACTGCTGATCGAAATCGCCACTGCGGCCCTGCTCGTCGTCTGCATCAGCGCCACCAGTGCGGCGTTTGCCGCCGGCACGACCGGTCGCAGCGCCGATGGCCTCAGCTGCGGCTTCACAGTGCCGCAGAAGGCGTCGCCCGCAGCCCGCTGCGCTGCGATCAAGCGCCAATGCGGCGGCAAGTTCTACGCAAGCGCGTGCGGCGACAAGCTGATATCCGCAGCGAATTGAGAGCCGTAGGAGCTTTGGCGAGCTCAAGCCGCCTTGCTCTGCACCGCATCGCAAAACTCCGCGAGACGGTCCGCAAGCCGCAGCGTCGCCGGGCTCGCATCCGGCGAAGCCATCAGTGCGACCTCGGTCTTGTTGATCGGCGCAAAGCCGTCCTTCGCCGTCAGCACGCGGTGGTCGGTCTGGATCGCCATCTCCGACAGGATGCTGAGGCCCATGCCGGCGGCGACCGCGGCCTGAATGCCGGCGAGGCTCGATGAGGTGTAGGCGGTGTGCCAAGCGCGGCCGGCCGTTTCCAGCGCGTGGATGGCGCCGGCGCGGTAGATGCAGCCGAGCGGAAAGCCGATCAGCGGCACCGACGGCACGTTGACGTCGACCGGGTGGCTCTTGCTGGTGACCCAGTGCACCCGCTCCGGCCACACCGCGATCGCGTCCTTCGCGCCAGCCTCGCGCTTGTAGAGCGCAAGGTCGAGCTCGCCGCGTTGGAGATCGCGGGCGAGATGCTTGCTCTGGTCGGCGCGCACGTCCAGCCGCAATCCCGGATGCGAGCGCGAGAACGCGCCCAGCAGTTTTGCCAGCCGGTAAGCGGCAAAGTCCTCGGGGATGCCGAGCCGGATCGCGCCTTCGCTGTCAGGCTGGCGCAGCACGTCACGCGCCTCCTCGGCCAGCGAGAGCAATCGCCGCGCATAGGACAGCAGCCGCTCGCCGGCCTCGGTCGGGCGCACGTCCTTGCCGTCGCGGTGCAGCAGCACCTGACCGACATCCTCCTCCAGCCGCTTGATCTGCTGGCTCACGGTCGATTGCGTGCGGTGGACGCGCTCGCCGGCGCGGGTGAAGCCGCCGGCCTCGACCACCGAGACGAAGCTGCGCAGCAGCTCGAGATCGAGCATGGCCGCCTCCATTAAGAAATCCACTGGGCATGAGTTAATCATTTAATTTCCAAATGACAAGCAGCCTCCCTAGATCGAGGGCAGAAGAAAACATCCGAGAATGCCCCTCATGTCGCTCGCGACCTCGCTTCCCGCCCCCCGCAGCCGCTTCAACACATTGCCGCTCGCGATCGGCCTGTTCTGCCTGCTCTGGAGCTACGCCTTCATCGCTGGCAAGATCGGCGTCACCCATTGCCCGCCGCTGATCCTGCTCGCCGCGCGCTTCTCGCTCGCGGGTATCTTGATCCTGGGCGCCACGTTGATCCGCGGCGAAGCCTGGTCGTTGTCATGGCGCGATGCCGCGATCTTCGCGGTGCTCGGCATCGCCAACAACGCGCTCTATCTCGGCCTCGGCTACACCGGCCTGCAATCGGTCTCCGCCGGCCTCGGCGGCCTGATCGTGTCAGCCAATCCGGTGTTCACCGCGGGCCTTGCCACGCTGCTGCTCGGCGAAGGCATGACCTGGCGCAAGGCGAGCGGCCTCTTGCTCGGCATCATCGGCGTGACCGCAATCGTCTGGCACCGCCTGTCGGTCGGCACCGATTCGCTGCACGGCGTCGTCTTCACGCTGGCCTCGCTCGCTTCGATCGTGGCCGGCACCATCCTGTTCAAGCTGCTGGCGCCGAAGGGATCCCTGTGGATCGGCAATGGCGTGCAGAACCTCGCGGCCGGCATCGTGCTGACACCGGTCGCGCTCACCTTCGCCGATGTCGACGCGATCGACTATACGCCGAGCCTGATCGGCGCCTTCGCCTTTCTCGTGCTCGGCGGCTCGATCATCGCTTCTTGGCTCTGGTTTCGTCTCTTGAAGACGTGTGGCGCCACCGCCGCCAGCGCCTATCATTTCCTGATGCCGCCGCTCGGCATGCTGTTCGCATTCCTCGTCCTCGGCGAGCACATCGAGGCGCGCGACCTGCTCGGCATCATTCCGGTCGCGCTCGGCATCTATCTGGTGACGCGGCCGGCGAAGGCGGTGGTGTAGGTGGAGGCCCCGCTGTTCACTACCGTCATTGCGAGGAGCTCTTGCGACGAAGCAATCCAGACTGCCGCAGCGGAGGCAGTCTGGATTGCTTCGCTGCGCTCGCAATGACGGGGCTAGTCCTTCCTGAACACGATCGAGGCCATCCACCCCGTCATCAGCGCCATCGCCACGGTGGCGAGGCCGTAAATCAGGCCGTTCTGGCGGGCGGTGGTGGCGACGAACTGCTCGAAGCCGACCTTGACGATCTCGAAGGCGGTCTCGGTCTTGCCGATGAACGCGCCGTTGGCAAACAGCTTGATCTCGATCTCATAGGTGCCGATCGGCACCTCCGCGGGCAGCGGAATGCCGGTGCGGAACAGCGTCGGCGTCAAGAACGTGACCGCGCTTCCGTCTTCGCGATAGAGCCCGCGCTGGGTGCGCAGGCGAATGAAGGCCGAGCGGAACGCATCGTTCGGCACCACGTCGGCAAAGTCGCCGCTGACCCGCTGCGTCAGCAGCACGTTGTTGAGCCCGATCTGCTGTCGCCGCGCGATCTCGGGCGAGGTGATGGCGTCGAGCGGGCGGTTGGCGAACAGCGCGAGATAGCTCGGCACCTGCAGGAACTGGCGGTAGTCGGTGTTGATCCAGATGCCGAAGGTGCGCTCCTTCCGCCGCGTCACCATGTCGGCGCGCGGGCCCATCACGGTGACGACGAGATCGTAGGCCGTGCGGTCCGCGGGCGTCGTCGTATCCTTCTCGACCGAGCCGAACAGCACCAGCTCCTCGCCGGAATAGTTCGGCGTCACCGTGACGCGGTGATTCGAGACCGACACGATCAGCCGCTCGGCCCGCGCAGCGCCGCCGAGCAGCAGGACGAGGACGATGGCGAGAAGCATGCGCCTCATCGGCTCGCTCCGAGCTCGCGGATGGTGAAGAGATCGGAGGGCTGGATCACCAGCTCGATCGCGAAGCGGATTCCGACCGAGAGGATGAGCAAGCCCAGCAGCAGCCGCAGCTGCTCGCCGCGGATCTTCTGGCCGGCACGGGCGCCGAACTGCGCGCCGGTGACGCCGCCGACCATCAGGATCAGCGCCAGCACGGCATCGACCAGGTGATTGGTCGCCGCGTGCAGCATGGTCGCGAACAGCATGGTGACGACGGTGAGAACCATCGAGGTCCCGATCACTGTCGAGGTCGGCACCCTCAAGAGATAGATCATGATCGGCACCAGGATGAAGCCGCCGCCTATACCCATGATGGCGCCGATGAAACCGATCACGATGCCGACGATCACCACGGGGATGACCGAGAGATAGATCTTCGAGCGCTTGAACCGCATCTTCAGCGGCAGGCCGTGGATCCAGTTGTGGGTGCGGCGCGGCGGCAGCGCCCCGCGCCGGGTCCGCATCAAGGCGCGCAATCCTTCCGAGAACATCAGGCTGCCGACCGTGGTGAGCAGCACGACGTAGGAGAGCGCGATCATCAGGTCGAGCTGGCCGAGCGCGCGCAGCTGGGTGAAGGTCCAGACGCCGAGCGTCGTGCCGGTCACGCCGCCGCATAACAACACACTCGCCAGCGCCGGATCGATCGCGCGCCGCCGCCAATAGGAGAGGGCGCCGGAAAAGGAGGAGGCCGCGATGTGGCTCGCCACGGAGGCCACCGCGACCGCCGGCGTGATGCCGATGAAGATCAAAAGCGGCGTCATCAGGAAGCCGCCGCCGATTCCGAACATGCCGGAGACGAAGCCGACCGCAGCGCCCATGGCGAGCACCAGGAAGACGTTGACCGGAAGATCGGCGATCGGGAGGTAAAGCTGCATTGAACCTGCGCACCGGCGAGACGGATCGACGAACGCGGAATGCTCGCGGAGAGGACGGAACGATTACCGCGTCCTTCAATAGCGGAATTCGCCGGCGGGCGGGACCGGGAATTTCAGGCGTGGTGAATGGGTATGACGCGCGCGTGATGATCTCTGCGATCGTCCGCACTCCCGCTGCAGGCGGAGAGGCGAAAGGTCAGAACGGACTGACCGAGAAATACCGTAGCCAGAGATCAGTGTAGCGGCCTTTTTCCCAGATCCGGAACATCGCCCAGTTCAGGGCCTGGCGCAGCACGTCGTTGCCCTTGCGCACGGCGATGCCGATGCCCTCGCCGAAGAAGCGGCTCTCGACGAACGGACCGCCGGAGAAGGCGCAGCAATCGGCCGAATCCGTGCCGTTGATCCAGAACGCCAGCGAGATGGCGTCGCCGAAGATGAAGTCGACCTCGCCCCTGCGCAGAGCTGCGCGCATCGCATCGTCATTGGGGTAGGCGTGCAGCTCGGCGTCGGTGAACATCGCCTTGAGATACGCCTCGTGCGCCGAGCCGGCGATGGCGCCGACCTTCTTGCCCTCGAGATATTCGGGGCGGATCTCCGGCATCACCGCATCCTTGCGCGAGACGAAGCGCGCCGGCACGCGATAATAGGGATCGGTGAAGTCGACGCGGGCGCGCAGCTGCGGGCTCACCGCCATGGAGGCGATGATGGCATCGCCCCGGTTGGAGGTGAGCGCATCGACCAGCGTCTCGAAACGCCGCATCTGCACCGTGCACGTGACCTTGATCTCCTCGCACAGGGCGCGGGCGAAATCGACGTTGAAGCCGGCCGGGTTGCCGTCCGCACCGGTGTAGTTGAACGGCGGATAATCGGTCTCGGTCAGGAAGCGGATCACGGTGAGGCGCGACAGGTCAGGCCGTTCGGGGCGCCGGCGCGGGTCCCAAAACCCGGGCACCGCCTGCGGGGCGGCCTGGGGCGCCGCCTGAGGGGTGGTCTGAGGTGCCGTCGGCGGCCGCTTGGCGGGGGCTTGCGCGTTCGCCTCGGTGAGGCCGCCGAGCAGGCAAAGGCCGGCAACCAGCCCTGCCAGCAAGCCACGGACAGATTTGAGCGATTTCGCCTGTTGCGATGGAGCCATCGGCCGAAGGAATGAATTTCGTCGGGATCGGAGGGCCTTATAGACCATCCCGCCGGGAACGCGAGCGCCGATTGTAGCCAGCGTGAAGCTCAGAGATAGCGCTTCAAATCAACCGCTGCCTCTTCCGGCGTCCGCTTCAAATTGAACGGCGAGACGAACCTGCCCTCGCGGTCCATCAGGTAGATCAGTGCGGTGTGGTCCATCGTGTAGTCGCCGTCCTTGGTCGGGACCTTCTTGGCATAGACCCGGTAGGAGGAGATCACCTTGGCGGTCTCGGCGGGGTCGCCGGACAGGCCCTGGAGGTGCGGATCGAAGCTCGACAGGTAATCCTTCATCGCCGCCGGCGTGTCGCGCTCGGGATCGACCGAGATGAAGATGGCATTGACCTTGTCGGCGTCCTTGCCCAGCGCGCGCAGCACTTCCGAGATCTCGAACAGCGAGGTCGGGCAGACGTCGGGGCAATGGGTGTAGCCGAAGAAGATCAGGGTCGGCTTGCCCTTCAGGCTCTTGTCGGTGACGGCCTTGCCGTTCTGGTCGGTCAGCTGGAACGGGCCGCCGATCGCGGCCGGCTGTGCCACCTTGCCGACCCCGCCCATGGCCCAGAACATGATCAGGAGCCCGACGACGAGGCTTGCGGCGAAGGCGGTCGCGATCACCAGCGGACGGGTGGCGGAGCTCATGGGCGGAAAACTTCCTGTCGCAGGTCAGAAGCAGGCGGCAAAGCCGGTCCTGATCATTTCGAAGAACACCTGGCTGCCATAGTGGAACCAGAGCGCCAGCGCGCCGATCACGGCGAGTCCGCCGATTGCAGCGCCCGCCCACAGCAGCACGGATGGCATCCGCCCGGCAGTGGGCGAATTGTCCGATAGCCGATGTGCCGGGTGCAGCGGTTGAGCCATGACAACGATCGGGACGAAGGCCCCGGTTCCCTGGCTTTCAGATAGGCTTTGCGCCGGCTGCGGGCAAGGCGCCGCCAGCAGGCAAGACGCCGCGGCGGCGCCAAAGGACGCCGCCAGCCTGTGGATGTCAGTGGAGGAGCTGGCCCCGGGCGGATTCGAGCGGGTCCGCTTGCGGGAGCGACCGGCGCGACGGCCTGGTCGTCGAGGCCTGCGCGTCAAGGTAGCACGGCTTGTACATGGCCTGGAGCTGCTTGCCCCTCAGGAAGAGCATCCGCGGGGTGAGGCCGCCCCGCTGGCCGATCCAGCGCCTGATCTGCGAGGGATACATCGCGTACAGCATCTGGGTCGCTTCGGGATTGGTGATGGCGCGGCCGTTGGCGCCGAAATCCCAGGCGGCGTGGAAGCCCAGCGTCGCATGCGAGGTCACGCAAATCCGGTCGTGCGGGATAGCACCGAGGACGATGGTGCAGGCCGAGGCACAGAGGCCATCGATGATGACCGTCTCGCCCGATTGCCTGAGGTCCTGGTACTTGTCGACGTAGGTTCCGATCCGGCCGCCGCGGTCGTCCGCGATCCGAACCACCGCGTGAGAAGCCCCCATGCCTGCGATCAAGAGAACCGCCGCAAGCAACCCCGTCAGAAACTTCATTTTCCCCCGCCCCAGTCGAATTCGAATCTGTGTGTCAGGTGGTGATGCACGGCTAGCGTCGGTCGTAACCGAGGTTTTGTCTAGGCAGGTCTGCTGGCTCAAAACAAATTCAAATCCAGTGTTGCGTCCGCGCTGCACCCGGCCGGTCTCCATCCCAAAGTGGAACAAGTTAACGAGGTCTTGCGCGCCATACCCTTGATCTCAGTTGCCACCGCTGGCTTCAATCCGGGCAACTACAGGGGGGAACCCTTGGGGAGGAGAAGAACTTGGAGGGGGAAACGCATGGTTGAAGAAACGGATGTCATCGTCGTCGGCGCGGGACTATCGGGCCTCGTCGCCGCCACCGAGATCGCTGATGCGGGCAAGCGCGTGATAGTTGTCGACCAGGAAGGCGAGCAGTCGCTCGGTGGCCAGGCGTTCTGGTCGTTCGGCGGATTGTTCCTGGTCGATTCGCCCGAGCAGCGCCGGCTCGGCATCAAGGACTCCTACGCGCTTGCCATGCAGGACTGGCTCGGCACCGCCGGCTTCGACCGCGACGATGATTTCTGGCCGCGCCAATGGGCCGAAGCCTATGTGGCCTTCGCGGCCGGCGAGAAGCGCGGCTGGCTGCGCGCGATGGGCCATCGCTTCTTTCCCGTGGTCGGCTGGGCCGAGCGCGGCGGCTATGACGCGATGGGCCACGGCAATTCGGTGCCGCGCTTCCACGTCACCTGGGGCACCGGCCCGGGCATCGTCGAGCCGTTCGAGCGCCGCGCGCGCGAGGCGATGAAGACCGGCCGATTGATCTTCCGATTCCGTCATCGCGTCGATGCGCTCTCTATCAGCAATGGCACCGTGGATGGCGTCAGCGGCGTCGTTCTTGCGCCCGATGATGCAGAGCGCGGCAAGAGCTCCTCGCGCAACGTGGTCGGCGACTTCGCGTTGAAGGCGCAGGCCGTGATTGTCGCCTCCGGCGGCATCGGCGGCAACCACGAACTGGTGCGGCAGAACTGGCCGAAGCGGCTCGGTGAGCCCCCGAAGTTCATGATCTCCGGCGTGCCCGAGCATGTCGATGGGCGCATGATCGGCATCACGGAAAAGACCGGCGCGCGGCTGATCAACCGCGACCGCATGTGGCACTACGTCGAGGGCATCCAGAACTGGAACCCGATCTGGCCGCGCCACGGCATCCGCATCCTGCCGGGTCCTTCCTCGATGTGGTTCGACGCCACAGGCACGCGGCTGCCGGCGCCGCTATTCCCGGGCTCCGACACGCTCGGCCAGCTCAAATACATCATGTCGACCGGCTACGATTATTCCTGGTTCATCCTGACCCAGAGCATCATCAAGAAAGAGTTTGCGCTGTCGGGCTCGGAGCAGAACCCGGACCTGACTGGCAAGAGCTGGCGCATGACGCTTCGCCGCGCCACCAACAAGGGCGCGCCGGCGCCGGTGGAGGCGTTCAAGAGCCATGGTGTCGACTTCATTGTCCGCGACAAGCTCGATGAGCTCGTTGCGGCCATGAACAAGCTCGCCGGCAGCGATCTCCTCAAGCTCGAGCACATCAGGATGCAGATCGAGGCGCGCGACCGCGAGATCGCCAATCCCTACGTCAAGGATGCGCAGGTCATGAACATCCACAATGCGCGCCGCTATATCGGCGACAAGTTGATCCGCACCGCTTCCCCGCACCGCATCCTCGATCCCGCGCATGGACCGCTGATCGCGGTGAAGCTCAACATCCTCACCCGCAAGACGCTGGGCGGGTTCGAGACCGATCTCGACTCCCGCGTGTTCGGGGAGGAGGGCCGCGTCATTCCCGGCCTTTACGCCGTCGGCGAGGCCGCCGGCTTCGGTGGCGGCGGCGTGCATGGCTATCGCTCGCTGGAGGGGACTTTCCTGGGCGGCTGCCTGTTCTCGGGCCGCAATGCGGGCCGGGCCGCCGCCAAGACGGTGGGGTGACCGACGAGGTTGGCCGTGCACGGCCTCGCACCGGCCTCAACGGCGGCGAAGCATCTCCTGCAACAGGCGTTCAGTCAGTGAGAGCTGATCGAGCCGCAAATACAACAGCTCGTTCAGCTCAGCCATGTGGGCTCGAAGTCGCTCGGCCTCCTCCGGTCTGTCATCGAGATTTCGGACAAGGTCGCGGAGCGCCCTGAGACATTGCTGCATCGCCACGATGCCTTGCCGCAGCAAGTTGCAGTCTCTCATGGTGCTGGCGACCAGGCTGGTTTGGCGAAGCGGCAACGGGATGACGTTGTCGCGCGCGCCCGCTAGCGACTCTTGCGTGTTTCGATCGGTCATCGCGTTCGCTCATGTGGTCACGGCGGAGACCTGTCCCAGGGTCAGGCCGCGCGCACGGTGGTCAGGAACTGCTCGACCTCGGAGTGCAACCGCGCGCTGTCCTTCGACAGCATTTGCGCCGAGGCAAGCACCTGATTGGAAGCCGAGCCGGTTTCCGTCGCGCCGTGCTTCACCTCGGTAATGTTGGCGGCCACCTGGTCGGTGCCTTGGGCTGCCTGCTGGATGTTCCGGGCTATCTCCTGCGTGGCCGCTCCCTGCTCTTCCACCGCGGAGGCGATCGCAGACGATATCTCGGAGATTCGAGCGATTGTGCCGCTGATCTCCTTGATGGCGATCACCGAGTCCTGGGTGGCCGCCTGGATGTCTGAGATCTGATGGCCAATCTCTCCGGTTGCCTTTGCGGTCTGTTCGGCCAGTGCCTTGACCTCGGAGGCGACCACGGCAAAGCCGCGCCCCGCTTCGCCGGCGCGCGCCGCCTCGATCGTCGCGTTCAGGGCCAACAGGTTGGTCTGTCCCGCGATCGTGTTGATGAGCTCGACCACGTCGCCGATACGGGATGCGGCCTGCGACAGCTTGTTGACCTGGTCATTGGTCCGGTGCGCTTGTTCAACGGCTGCGCTGGCGATCCTGGCGGCATCCTGGACCTGGCGACTGATTTCACTGACCGACGAGCTCATCTCCTCGGTGGCGGAGGCAACAGACTGAACGTTGGTCGAGGCCTCCTCGGACGCGGCGGAGACCATGCCGGACAGCTCCTGCGTCGTCTCGGCCGTTTTGGTCAGGGTCCTGGCGGCGGCTTCAAGCTCCGTCGAGGACGACGAGAGCGTCTTGACGATGTCTCCGACCGTCTCCTCGAACTGACCGGCAAACTTGTTCATTTCCGCCTTGCGCTGAGCGGCGGCACGGGCTTCGGCCTGCGCCTGCTCGGCGCGCAGACGCTCGGTTTCGATCATGCTCTCCTTGAACACCTGGACCGCATCGGCCATCTCGCCGATCTCGTCGGCGCGACCCACGCCGGGGACTGACGTGGACATGTCGCCGGCAGCGAGCTTGCCCATGGCGGAGGTCATTCCTTGAATTGGGATTGCGATCGAACGCGAGGTGAGCAGCGCGATGATTGCGCCAAGCGCGAGTCCGAGCACAAGCAAGACCCACAAGACCAGCTTCAACAGCGAAATGCCCGACGCAACGTCGATGGCTTCCTGGATCAGCATCTTCTTCTGGTTGGACTTGATTCCACCCGAGCGCGTACCATCGCCACCTCTTGCGCCGTCAAGCAGGTCGAGAAGCTTGGCCGCACGAGGCGCTGCCTCGGTCACCAACAGGTAGACCGGCGCATTCCAGGCGGGAGACTCCCGAAGAGCGAAGATCTTCTCAAACAGCGGCGCGAACTCGGTCTTGGCCTTGGCGATCTTGTCGAAGGCGGCATGCTGTCCGGTCGTAAGCAGGTCCTTTCGCGAATGGACTCCGCCATAACCCTTCTCGAAAGCCTCCCAGGGCTTGAAAAATCTCTCCTTATCGGCCTGATCGCCCGTGAGCAGATACGTGCGGAGCTGGGCCGTTGCGGCAGCAAAATTGCCGCGCGTATCGGCCATCGCCTTGAGCAGCTTCTTTCGTTCCGCGGTGGCCTCCAGACCTTCCTCCTCATTGATCATCTTGGTGATCTCGGAAAAGATCGTTTCAGCACGCGGGGCCGCTTCGGTCGTCAAGAGCTTGGTCGCCGGATACGCGTCGGAGGTGAAGGCGATCGCTTCGGCCTTGTCCTGTGCGGCGCGAAACTCCCCGAGCAGCGTTCTGGCCTCCTGCCATTTCTGCTTGTTCTCTGGATTGGTGAACTGACCGGCCTTCTCGTCGAAAGCAGCAACCGTCGCATCCATCTCCTTCCACATCGCGGCGCGGTCGAGCTTGCCTTGCGGATTTCCGGTGAGCAGATAGCCTCGCAGGGTCGCCAGCGTGGAATAGAGATTGCCGACGAGTTCGGTGCTCGCGAGCGCGACCGGCACGCGCAGGTTCGCCATCCGATCGACGGTCATGGCAACTCCCCCCACCGCAAATACTGTATAGCCGACCGAAGCCGCAATGATCACGCATACCGCCGCAAAACCAGCGATCAATCTGCCGCGAATACGAAATTGAAAGAAGGACATAGGCAATACTCCTCAATATCCGAGTATCTCTTTGACACGCGTCGAAAGGCCACACGTGCCGATCGGGCAGCAGGCGATGATCCCTTCCACCGTCCACAGGGAATGAGGCAGATCAGCGTGACAGCGCTTGCCACAGCAATGAATGGAGCCGCTCCTTCGAGGCTGATCCATCCCGTTCTGCCGCTGCAAATTTGCCGATGCCACCGCCGGTCTAATAACAGCCCCGACCCCGATCATTACGTGTATCGGGAGGGTGGAAGAAGGTGCTTATCGCGACATTAAGAAAGATTTGCCGGCGACATTCGACGGACACGCAAAATTTGCGCTTACGGCCGCAAGCGCCTCAGTGCGGCGGCAGGGGAGCGCAATTTCGGCTCGGTTCGCCAGATCGTGGCGCACCACCATTCAAGAATTGCGGGTAAGACGAACTTAGTTTCATCTTCAAGGCGCAGGAAGTACGCAGGCCATCTTCGAATTTTTTTCTCCGATCATCGTGGCCTCACGCCCGGCTTGCCCACCGCGGGAAAAATGAACTCGACGCCCGCGGCCGAAAGTGTATCGCGAAGCTGGTTGATCGTCCCCTCGGGCATTCGCAGCATGCCATTCTGCTCCTCCAGCCGCCTGACCACCGCGGCGGAGAGTCCCGTTCGCGAAGCCAGTTGCTTGACCGACCAGTTCAGCATGCCGCGGGCTGCCCGCAGTTGCGCACCCGTAAGTTTCGCAGCTCCCGCAGGCTGAAGCGATAGTTTTGCCTGGTGCACATCCATGGAAATGCCGAGCCACTCCCGAATGACGCCGTCCGCCTCCGGGACCGGTACGGCCTTACAGCGGTACCAGCGGTAGGAGCCGTCGGGCTGGCGCAGCCGGTGCTCGACATCGTAGGGCCGCCCCGTTTCAGCCGCCACCAGCCAGTTGCGCAACGCCGTCTCGCGCTCCTCTTCGGGCAGGAGATCGATCCAACCGTTGCCGAACAATCGCTGCGCTTCCGCATTGTCGTCGGCCTTCAGAAGAGCCGTAATCCGACCGTCCTGGGTGCCAATCCACAGCACTCCACCCGTGATATCAATCAGCGCAGCGTAGCGGTCGGAGTCCATCTTGAGCGGCTGCAGCAATCTTCGTTGCTCGGTGATGTCGATAGCAAGGCCAAGCACGGATTCTTTCGCGCTGGCAGGATCCAGCAACACCTCCGACTGAATACGAATCCAGCGCAGCGCACCATTCGGCCGCACGATCCTAATCTCACCATTGAGCAAGGACCGGTCGAACATGAACTCGCGTGGATCGCGCTTCGGCCGGCGATCCTCCGGATGAATCCTTTTCTCGATCTCCGCGTAGGAGGGGGCAATCGTGAACGGATCGAGCCCAAGCAGGCGGTAGAAGCCGCGAGACCACTGCATCCGGCCCTCGGCGTCGTAGCGCCACAGACCAGCTCCGACCTTGTCTTCAAAAAAGCGAAGTATATCCCAGGGATCGAGATGATCTTGAAACTGGAGCAAGTCAGTGCCCCCAAACTAACAATGACCTATTTCAACCCTTAGTTGGGACAAACTCAATCCCCGATATACACGGAGCTTAAGATTTGAGCGGAAAACCTGCGACCGCCATGCAAGTCCGTGATGGCATTATTGAAACTCCAAACCAGGACGCGCCGCATTGAGCCTCGACCGGGTGCCAACCATGGCCTTTTCACGCCCCAGCTGGCTGTCTCCGCTTCTTTGCCTGACGATAATAATCTGCTGCGGTTTTCGCGCGTCCGCCGATACGGTCGACGTCAACGGGGTGAAGCGCTCCTACACCGCGCAGCTGCCGGCCAAGCGGCCCGCACCGCTCGTAATCGTGCTGCATGGCAAGACCCAGCGCGGCGCCGACATGGTTACACGGACGGCCTGGCCGCAGGTTGCCAAGCGCGAGGGCCTCGCCGTGGTGTTTCCGGACGGACTCAACAACGCATGGGCGGACGCGCGCACCAAGGCGGGGCCGGCCCTGCGCGGACCACCGGCGGGCACCGATGACGTCGCCTTCATCGCAAGGCTGGTCGAGAAGCTGGTGGCCGACGGCACGGCCGATGCGAAGCGCGTCTACGTCGCCGGCGTCTCCAATGGCGGTGCCATGGCGATGACCTTGGCCTGCGCGCGCGCCGATCTGTTTGCGGCGGTTGCGAGTGTCATCATGAATCTCAACGATGAAGCCGCCGTCACCTGTCATCCGTCGCGGCCGCTGCCGATGCTGCTCATGAACGGGACCGCCGATCCGCTGGTCCCTTATGAGGGCGGGCGCGGATCGAGCTATTTTGCCGCAGAGGGATTCTGGTCGACGGACGAGACGCTGGCGTTCTGGCGCAGGCTCAATGGCTGCGAGACCGACGACGCCGGGATCACCGACATGCCCGATGCGGCGCTGGCGGACCAGTCCACGGTGACGCGGATCAGCTCGCGCTGCCCGGCTGGGCACGACGTCGTGCTCTATCGCATCAATCATGGTGGCCACCGCATGCCAGGCTTCGCTCCGGATGCCCGCTTCCCGAAGGTCGCCAGGAACCTGCTCGGATCGCAAAACGGCGACATCGACGGCGCAGAAACGATCTGGACGTTCTTCAGTCGGTTTCCGTGAGCGGCGCAATGTTGGCCAACGCATGCGTGCCGGGCAACGCATGCGTGCCAGGGCTGGCACAGTGCAAATCGCTGGGCTAGACAGGGCCGCCATTCCAGTCAGGAGATCCCAGATGAGCATTCAGCGTTTTGAAACCGGCCCGCGCATGAGCCAGGTCGTCGTGCACGGCAACACCGTCTATCTCGCCGGTGTCGTCGCCAACAAGGCGGCCGGCGAAAGCGTGACGAAGCAGACCCAGGACATCCTGGCGACCATCGACGGCCACCTCGCCAAGGCCGGCACCGACAAGTCGAAGCTGCTCTCGGCCACGATCTACATCACCGACATGAAGACCTTCGGCGAGATGAACGCTGTGTGGGACGCCTGGGTCTCGCCCGGCAATACGCCTGCGCGCGCCACCGTCGAAGCCAAGCTGGCGGCCCCGCAATACACCGTCGAGATCATGGTGACGGCGGCGAAGTAATTTTTGCGAACACCTCACGCGCGTTGATGACCTCCGAGGTAATCGATCAACGCGCGTGAACCTTCGATAGTGACGGTCAGCCGGACAGCACGGCGCCATCGAAGGAGAGAACCATGACCGATCCCGTCACCATCGCCCGCCGCTACATCGAGCTCTGGAACGAGCGCAGCGCCGGCCGCCGCCGCGAGCTGCTGAGCGAAGGCTGGACGACGGATGCGAGCTACGTCGACCCCCTGATGAAGGGCGACGGCCAGGACGGCATCGAGGCGCTGATCGCAGGTGTGCAGCAGCGCTTTCCCGATTTCACATTCAAGCTGATCGGCGAGCCCAATGGCTACAGCGATCACATCCGCTTCTCGTGGGGACTTGGCCCTGACGGCGCCGACAGCCCGATCAAAGGCACCGATTTCGCCGTGCTGAAGGACGGCCGGATCAGGAGCGTGACCGGATTTCTCGATCAGGTCCCGGCCGGGGCGTGAGAGCGCTGGCCCTCGTCGCGCAGGCGAGGAGAGGACCGAAATTTGCACCTCACAAGCGGTCGTCATGCCCGGGCTTGTCCTGGGCATCCACGTTCTTCGTGCCGCGGGTAAGACGTGGATGGCCGGGACAAGCCCGGCCATGACGATGTCGAGTCTATCGTGCCTCAAATGGACAGCGCGTGAGCGATCGCCCTGTCGCAGGCCATAGTCCCCCTCGACGAAGCCATCCCTACGGCTTACCTGTCATGCCGTGCCGCCCCGTATCCTCCAGACATCGACCGAGCCGGCCGCCCTGCTGCCGGATCGCTTTCGGGCCTGGTTCGCAGCCCGCGGCTGGTCGCCGCGTGCGCATCAATTGGCGCTGCTGGAGAAGGCGGGCGAGGACCGGTCGGCGCTCCTGATTGCGCCGACCGGCGCCGGCAAGACGCTGGCGGGATTTCTGCCGACGCTGGTCGAGCTGTCGATGCAGCCGCTGACACGCGAGGCGGGTGCGAAGAAGAACCTCGTCTCCACCGGCCGCAGCGTGCAGCGCAGCGGCGGCCTGCACACCCTCTACATCTCGCCGCTCAAGGCGCTCGCCGTCGACATCGCGCGCAATCTCGAGCGTCCGATCGCCGAGATGGGCTTGCCGATCAAGGTCGAGACCCGCACCGGCGATACGCCGGTCTCGCGCCGTCAGCGGCAGCGGCGCTATCCGCCTGACGTGTTGCTGACGACGCCCGAGCAGCTCGCGCTGCTGCTCTCCTCGGACGACGCACCGTTCCTGTTCTCCTCGCTGAAGCGCATCGTGCTCGACGAGTTGCACGCGCTGGTCACGTCCAAGCGCGGCGATCTGCTCTCCCTCGGGCTGGCGCGATTGTGGCGCCTCGCGCCACAGATGCGCGCGATCGGCTTGTCTGCGACCGTAGCCGAGCCGGAGCAGCTCGCGCGCTTCCTGGTGCCACAGCCCGACGGCACGGAGCAGGCAGCCGACATCGTCCTCGCCGGCGGTGCCGCGCCGCCCGTGGTCGAGATGCTCGACACGCGCGAGCGGCTGCCCTGGGCCGGCCACAGCGCGCGTCATGCGCTCCCTGAAATCTACGAGCTGATCAAGGCCAACAAGACCACGCTGGTGTTCGTCAACACCCGCAGCCAGGCCGAGATGTTGTTCCAGAATCTCTGGAGCATGAACGACGATGGCCTTGCCATCGCGCTGCATCACGGCTCGCTCGACGTCGCCCAGCGCCGGAAGGTCGAGGACGCCATGTCGGCAGGCCGGCTGCGCGGCGTGGTCTGCACCTCCTCGCTCGACCTCGGCGTCGACTGGGGCGACGTCGATCTCGTCGTCAATATCGGCGCGCCCAAGGGCTCCTCGCGCCTGATGCAGCGCATCGGCCGCGCCAATCACCGCCTCGACGAAGCCTCGCGCGCGGTGCTGGTGCCCGCCAACCGTTTCGAAGTCCTGGAGTGCCGTGTCGCCATCGACGCCATCGCCGAGAATGCGCAGGACACGCCGCCCTTGCGCACGGGCGCCCTCGACGTGCTGGCGCAGCATGTGCTGGGCTGCGCCTGCGGCGAGCCGTTCTTGAGCGACGAGCTCTACGGCGAGGTCCGTACAGCCGCGCCTTACGCAAGCCTGTCGCGGCAGGATTTCGACGACGTCGTCGATTTCGTCGCCTCCGGCGGTTATGCGCTGAAGACCTATGAGCGCTTCGCCCGCATCAAGCAGGACAAGGAGGGACGCTGGCGCGTCGCCAATCCAAAGGTGCGGCAGAGCTACCGCATGAATGTCGGCACCATCGTCGAGGACGACATGCTGAAGGTGCGGCTGGTGCGCTCGCGCGGCAGCGGTGCAGGATCCACGGGCGTGATCGCGCGCGGCGGCCGGCTGCTCGGCGAGATCGAGGAAGCCTTCATCGAGGGCTTGAGTCCCGGGGATACCTTCGTGTTCTCAGGCGAGGTGGTGCGCTACGAGACCCTGGTCGAGGACCAGGTCTATGTTTCGCGCGCACATGACAAGGACCCCAAGGTGCCGTCCTACATGGGCGGAAAGTTTCCGCTCTCGACCTATCTCGCCGAGCGCGTGCGCCGCCTGCTCGATGATGGCCGCGCCTGGGGCGGCTTGCCAGAGCAGGTGCGCGACTGGCTGTCGCTGCAGAAGGATGTCAGCAGAGTGCCGGCGGTCCGCGAGCTCCTGGTGGAAAGCTTTCCACGCGCCAACAAGCATTATCTGGTCTGTTACCCCTTCGAGGGACGTCTCGCGCATCAGACCCTCGGCATGTTGCTGACGCGGCGGCTGGAGCGCGCCCGCGCGCGGCCGCTCGGTTTTGTCGCCAATGAATATGCCGTGGCAATCTGGGGCCTTGGTGATCTCTCCTTCATGATCCGCGACGGGCGGATCGACCTCGACGCGCTGTTCGATCCTGACATGCTTGGCGATGATCTCGAAGCCTGGCTCGCCGAATCCGCGCTGATGAAGCGCACCTTCCGCAACTGCGCGATCATCTCCGGCCTGATCGCCCGCCGCCACACCGGCGAAGAGAAGAGCCGCCGCCAGGTGCTGTTCTCGACCGATCTCGTCTACGACGTGTTGCGCAAGCACCAGGCCGATCACGTCCTGCTCCGCGCTGCGCGCGCCGATGCCGCGACCGGCCTGCTCGATTTGCGCCGCCTCAGCGACATGCTGATGCGCATCCACGGCCGCATCACGCACCGGGAACTCGACCACGTCTCTCCGCTCGCCGTACCCGTGATGCTGGAAATCGGCCGCGAGTCAGTTTATGGCGAAGCTGCAGACGAGCTCTTGGCCGAAGCCGCCGACGAACTCGTCAAAGAGGCGATGGATAGAAGCGGGTAAGACGTGACGGCAGGCGCGCTGATTTCGGGAGATGTCGAGGACATGCGCGTTTCCAGAGTCACGATCAGCGATGTGACCTTCGCGGCCGATCTCTCCGGCGCTCTGTTCTGGGACGAGCAGCGCCTGCTCGTGGTCTCCGACCTGCATCTGGAGAAAGGGTCGAGCTTCGCCACGCGCGGCGTGCTGCTGCCGCCTTACGATACCATTGCGACGCTCGGCCGGCTCGCTGCTGTCATCTCCCGCCATGATCCTCGAATCGTCATCGCGCTCGGCGACAGTTTTCACGACCGCAGCGCGCATGAGCGGCTGTCCGCCGAGGACCGCGACGCGGTGGCCGCACTCCAGAGCGGCCGCGACTGGATCTGGATCTCGGGCAATCATGATCCCATGCTGCCGCGCGATCTCGGCGGCACCATCGCGGTCGAAGTCGCGATCGGCCCGATCACCTTCCGCCACGAGCCCACCGGCGCCCACGGCGAGATCGCCGGCCATCTGCATCCGAAGGCGCGTGTCTCGGCACGTGGCCGCTCGATGGAGCGCCGCTGCTTCGCGAGCGACGGGATGCGGGCGGTGATGCCGGCATTCGGTGCTTACGCGGGGGGCCTCAGTATCCGCGACGCCGCCTTCGCCAAAATCTTTCCGGAGAACGGCTTTGTCGCCCATCTCCTCGGCGACCGCCGCGTCCACGCCATTGCGGCCTCGCGCTGCTGTTAAGGTGCCGGCCGAATTAGGACAGCACCACGATCGGTATTTTTCCGGAATCGCGCAAAGCCCGTTGTCGGTATTAAGGTCCGCCCTCGCCGGGGCTGGAATTTCATCCCGAACAAGATTGCAACCGGCAAGGGGTCGCCTCGGGCGGCCCCTTTCGATTCCGTACACGCCTGGAACAAATTAAGAACACTTTAGCAAGTCTTTGATATATCATTGTGATTCGGCGCTTCGCCGCTACAATATCTAGCGTCTGTCCGACTTTGCGAGGACTACATGTCCACGATTGCCTTCGACCAGTTTGCCCTCACCCGGATCGCCGATTTCGCGCGCTCGCTGTCACGGCTGCATCAGGCCGCGCGGCGCCAGAGGGTCGATGACGACCAGTTCGACCGCGAGTTCAACGCGGTGTGCCAGTCGATCTGGGGCTACACCATCAACGATATCAGCGACGATCTGTTCTCGCCCGAGGACCATCTGTTTTTGGACACGCTGGACGAAGCGCATGCGCGCATCTTCGCGGCCGAGCAGGGCTATGACCTCGTCGGCGATCAAGGCATGCTGACCGATTGGTGGGGCTTCTGCTGGATGATCCTGGCCGAGAAGCGCGGCCTCCTGACGCCGGAGAACCGCGCCGCCGCGCGAGCCGCGATCGAGGAGAAATATCTGGCCGCGCCCAATGTGATCGGGGTGATCATCGGGAGGTGAGCTCTCGTGCCCCGGACGCAGCGCAGCGCTTCTTCAGCGGTGCGCTGCAGAGCCGGGGCCCATCTCGCAGCATGCCGGGTCCCGGCTCGGCGTCGCGTCACTGCGTGCCGCGCCGCGTCCGGGACACGAAACTGCTACTCCAACCCCGCCCGCTTCGCCGGCTTCGCGGCGGTCTTCGGCACTGTCACGTCCGGCAGCGGTTCACGCACGATCTCGTTTGACGCCGGTGCATCTGCCGACACCGTCTCGGCCCGCACCGGCGCCACCTTCATCTCGCCAAGCCGGGCGCGAACCTGCGCGGTGAGACCGGGATAGGAGGCAACCGGGGTGAAATCCGCAGCCTGGTCGTTGCCGACGCGGACGCCGGTATAGGCAACGAGGCCGTCGCTGGTGGCGATCACGTCGCCGGCCTTCAGCGAGGAATCCAGCGCAAGGTCGACCGGGGCCAGGCCGACCGGTTCACGGCCGTTGCAGGTGCAATCGGCGCGCAGCGCCTTGCGGTAGGCGAACGCGTTCTCGCTGTCGGCGTAGCGCTCGCCGGTCTGGGAATAGGCACCGTCGATCGACGAGCCGAAATAGACCTTGGTCGCGCTGGCAGGGCAGAATGCCTGACACATCTGCGCGGGCGAGACGAGGCCGCGCATCAGCGGAAAGTATTTCCCGTCGCAACTGCGTACGCAGAAGGCCGGGCCCGAGCCGCCGGCCGCGGCCGAGCGAGTCGGCGGCACATATTGCGGCGTGGCGCCATTCTGCTGGCTGCTGAAGGGATCGACATAGGAGTTCGCCGGCGGCACCTCGCGCTGCGGCCGCTGCTGCTGCATTCCGCCGAAGAGGAAATCTAACAGACCTTCTGCCGAGACCGGGGCAGGAGCTGCGAGCAACGGCGCCGCCAGCATGGCGGCCACAAGCATCGCGCGACGCCGCCGGCGCGCATGGGACATGACTGTACGCAATGCTTACTCCACCCGACGCTACTGAACCGGCTGGGACCGAGAGGTCTCAGCACGCGATTCACCATAAAGCGGGATGGTAAATGAGCAGTTGAGCAGAGGCGGTTTCAAGACGAGGCGGTGGCCTCTTTAAGGCCGGGCGCAGCTTTGGACCGATGGTTGCTACCGGGACACATTGAGGCATGACGGCGGAGAAATTTCCGCCACTTCACCCCTTTAAGAATTCCGACGCCTTGTACAGCGAACGGAACGGCAGGCCGGCCGCACCGAAAGTGTCGGTGGCGCCTTCCTCGCGATCGATCATGGTCAGCACCAGCACGACATTGGCTCCGGCCTCGCGCACCGATTCCACCGCCTTCATCGCCGAGCCGCCCGTGGTGGTGACGTCCTCGACGATCACGACGCGCTTGCCCGCCAGCGTCTCGCCCTTGGGCAGGCCCTCGATCGCGAGCTTGGCGCCGTGCTCCTTCGGCTTCTTGCGCACGAAGAAGGCCGCGATCGGATGACCCTTGATCCAGGAGATCTGCGCCAGCGCGCCGGCGAGCGGCACCGCGCCCATCTCGAGCCCGCCGATGAAATCGAGCTGGTCGTCCTTCAGCGCCTCGTAGGTTAGCTCGGCGAGCAGCGTTGCGCCCTCGGGGTCGAGCATGGTCGGCTTGAGGTTGAAGTAGAAATCGCTCTTGCGGCCCGACGCGAGCGTCACCTCGCCGCGGCCGAATGAGCGCCGGCGGATGATCTCGAACAGGCGGGCGCGGGAGGCGGATTTCGACACGGCGGTCCCTCGAACAGCGTTTTTGGTGGGGGCGGAATTTATCCGCGACCGACGCGACATTCCAGAGGGGGCGTCTCCCGTCAACAGGGATCGGCCATCCCGGTCCGCCGGTTGTGAGGGCGCAACCTTCTGGAGTAGGTGAGGGGGCAAGCCTTCGGGCAAGCCTCTTGGGGAAGGACACGGAATGACCATCGAGCTCTATACCTGGAACACGCCGAACGGCCGCAAGATCTCGGTCGCATTGGAGGAGATGGGGCTGCCCTACAAGGTGATCCCGGTGAACATCACCAAGGGCGAGCAGATGGCGCCCGAGTTCCTCAAGCTCTCGCCCAACAACAAGATCCCCGCGATCGTCGACCCCGAGGGGCCCGACGGCAAGCCCGTCAGCATCTTCGAATCCGGCGCGATCCTGCTCTATCTCGGCGAAAAGACCGGCAAATTCCTGCCGAAATCGCTTATCCAGCGCATCCCGGTCTACGAATGGCTGATGTGGCAGATGGGCGGCTTCGGCCCGATGCCCGGCCAGGTGCACCATTTCATCGCACTCGAAAACGAGCAGGACCGGGCCTATGGCCTGAAGCGCTTCATGGCCGAGACGCGCCGGCTCTATTGCGTGCTCGACCGCCGCCTGGAGGGGCGCGACTTCGTCGCCGGCGAGCTCTCGATTGCGGATTTTGCCATCCTGGGCTGGGCCTGGCGCCATCCTCGCCACAAGGTTGATCTGGCCGACTTCCCCAACGTCAAGCGCTGGTACGACGCCCTGATGGCGCGCCCGGCCGTGAAGCGGGGGATGGAGGCGAAGCTGGATTGATCTCTCTTCTCCCTCTCCCCGTTCTTACGGGGAGAGGGTTGGGGTGAGGGGCCTCTCTCCCCATGCGAGATGGTCGAGAGACCTGTACCCCCTCACCCGAATTCGATCTGCGATCGAATTCGACCTCTCCCCGCAGGCGGGGAGAGGTGAAAACCATCCTCACACCCTCTTCGCTTCCACCGCCATCCGCACCGCGAGCCCGGCCAGCACGGTGCCCATCAACCAGCGCTGCACCAGCATCCAGCTTGGCCGGTTCGCCAGGAACAGCGCGATCGATCCGGCCGCGAGTGCGATCATCGCATTGACGCTGACGCTGATCGCGATCTGGATCGCGCCCAGCACCAGCGACTGCGTCAGCACGCTGCCGGCCGCGGGATCGATGAACTGCGGCAGCAGCGCCAGATACAGCATCGCGATCTTCGGGTTGAGCAGGTTGGTGACGAAGCCCATCGCGAACAATTTGCGCGGGCTGTCGATGGCGAGCTTCCTCACCTGGAACGGCGAACGCCCACCCGGCTTCACCGCCTGCCAGGCAAGCCACAGCAAATAGCCGGCGCCGGCAAAGCGCAGCGCGTCATAGGCGAAAGGAATGGCGAGCAACAGCGCCGTGATGCCGAACGCCGCGCACAGCATGTAGAACACGAAGCCAAGCGCCACGCCGCCGAGCGAGACGATGCCGGCCGCGCCGCCTTGCGTGATCGAGCGCGAGATCAGATAGATCATGTTCGGTCCCGGCGTGAGCACGAGGCCGAGGCTGACGAGGGCAAAGCCGAGCAAGGCGGAGGTGTGGGGCATGATTGAACCGGTGCGGGAGATGCAAAGGTTCTAATATGCGCGGGATCGCGGAGCCATCGCGCAATTGCTCGGAGGACAATTGAGCGCTTGCGCCGCGAATTCAGTGCGCTCCCTCGCTCCGTTCTTACGGGGCCGGGACGAGCTTCGCTCGCCCTGAGAGGGTTGGGATGAGGGGCTTTCTCCACACGGGCGGTCGTCGATAGACCTGTACCCCTCACCCGGATCGCAAGAGCGATCCGACCTCTCCCCGCAAGCGGGGAGAGGTAAAGGAAGAGCGCTAATGCGCCTCGTCCCAATTGTTCGCGGCGCGGGCGTCGACATGCAGCGGCACCGAGAGCAGCACGGCCGGGAACGGCGCGTCCTGCATCACCTTCTGCACGACGGGGAGCGTTGCCTCGACCTCGTCGTCCGGCACCTCGAAGATCAACTCGTCATGCACCTGGAGCAGCATTTGCGCCGAGAGCTTCTTCTCGGTGAGCGCATCCTCCACCCGCGTCATGGCGCGGCGGATGATGTCGGCGGCGGTGCCCTGAAGCCGCGCGTTGATCGCGGCGCGCTCGTTGAAGGCGCGCACCGAGGCATTCGAGGCCTTGATGTCGGGGTAGTGGCACTTGCGGCCGAACAGCGTTGTGACGTAGCCGTGGTTGCGGCAGAAATCGCGCGTCTCGTCCATATAGGCGCGGATGCCCGGGAAGCGCTCGAAATACTTCTTGATGTAGGCGGAGGCTTCCTCACGCGCGATGCCGAGCTGGTTGGCGAGGCCGAAGGCGGAGATGCCGTAGATGATGCCGAAATTGATCGCTTTCGCGCGGCGGCGGATCTCGCTCGGCATGCCCTTGATCGGCACGCCGAACATTTCCGATGCGGTCATGGCGTGAATGTCGAGCCCGTCGCGGAACGCCTGCTTCAGCACGGGAATGTCGGCGATCTCGGCCAGCAGCCGCAGCTCGATCTGCGAATAGTCGGCAGAGACCAGCTTGTGTCCGGGCGTGGCGATGAAGGCGCGGCGGATCTTGCGGCCGTCCTCGGTGCGCACCGGAATGTTCTGCAGGTTCGGCTCGTTCGACGACAAGCGTCCCGTCGTGGTCGCAGCCAGCGCGTAGGTGGTGTGCACGCGGTGGGTCTGCGGATTGACGTAGGTCGGCAGCGCGTCGGTGTAGGTCGATTTCAGCTTGGAGACCTGGCGCCACTCCAGAATCTTCTTCGGGAAGTCGTGGCCCTGCTCGGCGAGCTCGTCGAGCACCTGTGCGGTGGTCGACCACGCGCCGGTCTTGGTCTTGGTGCCGCCAGGCAATCCCATCTTGCCGAACAGGATGTCGCCGATCTGCTTGGGGCTGCCGACATTGACCGGCTCGCCCGCGATCTCCTGGATCTCGGCTTCGACGCGCGCCGCGGTCTGGGCGAAGTCGCCGGACAGACGCGACAGCACCTGGCGGTCGATCGAGATGCCGCGCCGCTCCATGCGCGCGAGCACCGACACCAGCGGCCGCTCCAGCGTCTCGTAGACCGCACTCATGTGCTCGGAAACGAGGCGCGGCTTCAGCACGCGCCACACCCGCAACGCAATGTCGACGCCTTCGGCTGACAGCGGTGCGGCCTTGTCGATTGGCACCTGGTCGAAGGTGATCTTGCCCTTGCCGCTGCCGAGCAGCTCGCTTTCCTTCAGCATGGCATGGCCGAACCATCGCTCCGACAACGATTCAAGCGCATGCGAGCCGCGGCCGGCATCGAGCACGTAGGAGATCAGCAGCGCATCGTCGATGTTGCGCAGGGTGATGCCGTGCTGCGCCAGCATCACGGCGGTGAACTTGACGTCGAAGCCGATCTTGAGGATGCCTGCCGATTCCAGCACCGGGCGTAGCGCTTCGATGGCATCGGTGTGCTTGACCTGGTCCGGCGCGAGGCCGGCATCGAACAGGCCGGCGCCGCCGCCGGATTGCTTGTGCGCCAGCGGCACGTAACAGGCCTCGTTCGGCGCCAGTGCCAGCGCGATGCCGCAGAGATCGGCCTGCATCGGATCGATCGAGCTCGCTCTGGTCTCGATCGCGACATGGCCGGCATCATGGATGCGCGCGATGAAGGCCTCGAGCTCCTTCAGCGTCTTGATGGTCTGGTATGTGCCGCGATCGACCGGAAGCTTGCGCAGCGCCTCTTCGCGCGCGGCGGCGAGGGAGATCGGCGCCCCCTTCGGGCTCGCAGCCTTGTCGTCCTTGCCCGCCGATCTATTGGGCTGGTTCGGCCGGGCTGGCGCTGGGGTTCCTGTGCCGGGTGCGGGCACGACGTCAGAGGGCGGCAGCGTCGTGAACACGCTGGCGCCGCTGGCATAGCCGGGATCGGCATCGACATTGGCGGGATCGATCTGCGCATATTCGGCGACGCGCCGCGTCAGCGTCGTGAACTCCATCGCCTTCAGGAAGGCGATCAGCTTGCGCGCGTCGGGCTCGTGGACGGCGAGGTCGTCCAGCGGCACCTCCAGCTCGACCTTGTCGTCGAGCAGCACGAGCTGCCGCGAGATGCGCGCCTTCTCCGCGTTCTCGAGCAGCGCCTCGCGCCGCTTGGGCTGCTTGATCTCGCCGGCGCGGAACAGCAATTGGTCGAGATCGCCATATTCGGTGATCAGCTGCGCCGCGGTCTTGATGCCGATCCCGGGTACGCCCGGCACGTTGTCGGTGGAATCGCCCGCGAGCGCCTGCACCTCGACCACCTTGTTCGGCGGCACGCCGAACTTCTCGATCACCTCTGATATGCCGATGCGGCGGTCCTTCATGGTGTCGTACATGGTGACGCAATCGGTGACGAGCTGCATCAGGTCCTTATCGGACGACACGATGGTGGCGCTGGCGCCGCGCTCGCAGGCCTGTCGCACATAGGTCGCGATGAGATCGTCGGCCTCGAAGCCGATCTGTTCCAGGCAGGGCAGGTCGAAGGCGCGCACGGCTTCGCGGATCAGCGCGAATTGCGGAATGAGATCGTCGGGGGCGGGCGGCCGGTGCGCCTTGTAGTCCGGATAGATCTTGTTGCGGAAGGTGATCTCCGACTTGTCGAAGATGATGGCCAGATGCGTCGGCCGGTTGTCCTCGGGCATCTCGCGGAGCAGCTTCCACAGCATGTTGCAGAAGCCGAGCACGGCGTTGACCTGGAGTCCGTCGGATTTGCGGTTCAGCGGCGGCAGCGCGTGATAGGCGCGGAAGATGTAGGAGGAACCGTCGACCAGGAAGACGTGGTCGCCCTTGCCGGCCGCCTTCGCCGCGACCGGTTTGGCAGCAGCTGTCGCGGGTGCCGCCTTGGCAGCAGGCTTATCGGCGGCCGCCTTCGGCTCGGCAATCTTGGTCTCAGCCTTGGCGGTGGTCTTCTGCGATGTCTTGGGCATGGCCGCAATGTATGAATTTTTGCGGGCTTTGACAGCCTTCGGAGGCGGATTTTTGGCGTGGTGACGCCGCTATCCCCACTGTCATTCCCCGCGAAAGCGGGGAATCCAGTACGCTGCGCCCCCATCGATCGACAACGACTGTCTCTGGAATACTGGATGCCCCGCCTTCGCGGGGCATGACGGTCACTCCGCCGCCTGCAACGCCGCTCCCGTCTTCTTTGGGGCAATCCAGAATGCCTCTGGCCGCTCGAACAGGAAGCGCGCATTGAACCGCAGCGCGGCCTGCCAGATCGCGAGCGCTCCGAGCACGCCGGCGACGGTGACGAGCAGCGACACCGTGCCGATATCGGCAATGACCCCCGTGCGCAGCAGCAGCGTCCGCGTCGCCGCCATCGGCAGGAAGAAGGCGAGATAGATCACGATCGAATGCTCGCCGCAGAAGCGGAGGAAGTTGAGCCAGTGTGCCCGCGCGAGCAGCGTGCCCGCCGCGATGATGGCGCAGGCGCCGGCGAAGCCGAGCGCGAGCGAGACGATCGCCCACTCGCTGGCGCCCGCTGCGACGAGGCCGGCATTGATCACCGCCCAGGCAGCGAGCGCTGCAAGCGCCAGCGCCGGATGCTTCCGCGCCCGGTCCGACAGGGCGAACACGTAGGGCGCGAACAAATAGCCCGAATAGAAATAGACGAAGCGCGCGCAGAACTCGTCGACGGCGGTCCAGCCGGTCGTGATGTGCGCGGTCTCCAGCGCGGCGGCGACGAGCCAGACCGCGAGCGATGGGACCTTGCGTGTCAGTTTCGTGACGACGAAGAAGACCGGCAACAGATAGATGAACCACAGCGTGCCGAACGGCTCGATGAAGGATTCGAGATACAGTAGGCCAACATGCTGCCAGCTGGTCTCGGCCGCAAAGGCCGGGGCCTTGAAGCCGAATTGGATTGTCACCCAGACGACATAAAAATAGGCGAAATGCACCACCTTGCGGTCGAGATAGGTTCGCCAGTCTCGGTCGATCACCAGAGACAGGAACAAGCCCGAAATCAGAAAGAAATCCGGCATCCGGAACGGCTTTGCGAAGGCTACGAGCACGTGCATGAACCCGGTCTGCCCGGCGGCAAGCTCCACCCCCAGCACCGAATGCATCATCACCACCATGACGATGCAGATGCCTTTGGCGTAGTCGACCCAGTCGATACGCACGGTCGAAGCGGCCGTGGAGGGGCTGGCCGCCGCGATTGTGCCTGATCGTGCCATGGTGTCCCTTTCCGAGGCGCGTTCCGCCCGTGCCTGTGCGGTCCTGGGGCAGTTTGGAGCCCAGTAGTTTCCGACTTCTTTACCGGTTCAAATCGCGGGCCGGTTTTTGCATGCGGACTGTTCCATGGCCTCGGGAAAATGCTAAACCGCCCCGGATTGGGCTGAGTTGGACGTCCGTTAACCAAGCTGGAACAGGATTTTTCATGCGAATTGCGATGATCGGCACGGGCTATGTGGGATTGGTGTCCGGCGCCTGCTTTGCGGATTTCGGCCACGACGTCACCTGCGTCGACAAGGACGAGAGGAAGATCGCGGCACTCCATCGCGGCGAGATCCCGATCTACGAGCCCGGGCTCGACGAACTGGTCGCGAACAACGTGAAAGCCAAGCGGCTCGACTTCACCACTGACCTGAAGCAGCCGGTCGCCGATGCCGATGCCGTGTTCATCGCGGTCGGCACGCCCTCGCGCCGCGGCGACGGACACGCCGACCTGTCTTACGTCTATGCCGCCGCAAAAGAGATCGCGCAGTCGCTGCAGGGCTTCACCGTGGTGGTGACGAAATCGACCGTGCCGGTCGGCACCGGCGATGAGGTCGAGCGCATCATCCGCGAGGCCAACCCCAAGGCCGACGTGGTTGTCGCCTCGAACCCAGAGTTCCTGCGCGAGGGCGCGGCGATCCGCGATTTCAAATTCCCGGACCGCATCGTGGTCGGCACCTCCGACGAGCGCGGCCGCAAGATGATGGGCGACATCTACCGCCCGCTGTCGCTGAACCAGGCGCCGCTGATGTTCACCGCGCGCCGCACCGCCGAGATGATCAAATACGCTGCCAACGCGTTCCTGGCGACCAAGATCACCTTCATCAACGAGATCGCCGATCTCTCCGAGAAGGCCGGCGCCAACGTTCAGGAGGTCGCGCGCGGCATCGGCCTCGACAACCGCATCGGCACGAAATTCCTGCATGCCGGTCCCGGCTTCGGCGGCTCGTGCTTCCCGAAGGACACCAAGGCCCTGATCAAGATCGCGCAGGACTACGACGTCTCCTTGCGCATCGTCGAATCGGTGCTGGCGGTCAACGAGAACCGCAAGCGCGCGATGGCGCGCAAGGTAGCCCAAGCGCTCGGCGGCAATCTGCGCGGCAAGACCGTCGCGGTGCTCGGCCTCACCTTCAAGCCCGACACCGACGACATGCGCGATGCGCCGTCGATCCCGCTGGTAACAGGCCTGATCGACATGGGCGCGAAGGTGAAGGCGTTCGATCCGGTCGGCATGGAGCAGGCCAAGGGCGAATTGCCCGATATCATCTATTGCGAGGACGCCTATGCCTGCGCGCAAGGCGCCGACGCGCTCGTCATCGTCACCGAATGGGTCCAGTTCCGCGCGCTCGATCTCGACCGGTTGAAGGCGACCATGGCGCAGCCGGTCGTCGTCGACCTCCGCAACATCTACCGCCCCGAAGACATGGAAGCTGCCGGCTTCGTCTACGAGAGCGTCGGGCGGCCGGCGGTGCAGGGCTGATTGCTGCATATTCTCATTGAACGAAGCCGTCATGGCCGGGCTTGTCCCGGCTATCCACGTCTTGTTCACTGCCAGACGAAAGAACGTGAATGCCCGGCACGGGGCCGGGCATGACGAACGGATAGATCTTGCCCCGCAGCTTCGACACGCCCCTCCCGATCGATGCCGTGCTCGACGATTTGTCGCGTACGCTGGAGGCCAGCAACGCTGCAGTGCTGGTGGCCCCTCCCGGCGCCGGCAAGACCACGCGCGTGCCGCTGGCCTTGCTCGATGCGCCCTGGGCCAAGGACAAGAAGATCATCGTGCTGGAGCCGCGCCGCATCGCCGCGCGCGCCAGTGCCGACCGCATGGCCAAATCGCTCGGCGAGCGCGCTGGCGAAACTGTCGGCTATCGTGTCCGCTTCGGCTCGAAGATCTCGCGCGCGACGCGCATCGAGGTGGTGACCGAGGGCATCTTCACCCGCCAGATCCTCGACGATCCCGAACTCTCCGGCGTTGCCGCGATCCTGTTCGACGAATTCCATGAACGCTCGCTCGACGCCGACATGGGCCTTGCGCTGGCGCGTGATGCGCAAACCGGCTTGCGCGAGGATTTGCGCATCCTGGTGATGTCGGCGACGCTCGACGGTGCGCGGGTGGCAAGGCTGCTCGGCGATGCCCCTGTCGTCGAAAGCGAGGGCCGTGCATTTCCGGTCGAGACACGCTATCTCGGCCGCAAGGCGGATGCACCAATCGAGCGGCAGATGGCGGATGCGATCGCATCTGCGCTGCGCGCCGATAGCGGCTCGGTGCTGGCCTTCCTGCCAGGCGCCGCCGAGATCCGCCGCACGCAGAATTTCCTCTCCGAGCGCCTGCAGGACGCCTCCGTCGAGATCGTGCCGCTGTTCGGCGCGCTCGATGCCGCCGTGCAGGATCGCGCCATCGCGCCGGCACCCAAGGGAACGCGCAAGGTGGTGCTGGCGACCTCGATCGCGGAGACCTCGCTCACCATCGAGGGCGTGCGCATCGTCGTCGATAGCGGTCTTGCCCGCGTTCCTCGCTATGAGCCCGATATCGGCCTGACCCGGCTCGAGACCGTGCGCGCCTCGCGCGCGGCGGTGGACCAGCGCCGCGGCCGCGCCGGCCGCACCGAGCCCGGCGTCTGCTACCGGCTCTGGGACGAGCCGCAGACCGCCTCGCTCGCGCCCTACACCCAGCCGGAAATCCTCAGCGCCGACCTGTCCTCGCTGGTGCTCGATCTGGCGCAATGGGGCGTCAGCGATCCCGCGGCTCTATCGTTCCTCGATCCGCCGCCGCAGCCGGCCTGGAAGGAAGCCAAGAGCCTGCTGAGCGAGCTCAACGCGCTCGACAGCGACGGTCGCATCACCGCCGAAGGCAAGAGCCTGCGCGCACTGGCGCTGCCGCCGCGGCTGGCGCGCATGATCGTGGATTCGCATCGCGCCGGCGAGGGCCAGGCCGCCGCCGAGATCGCGGCCATCATCACCGAGCGCGGCCTTGGCGGCGACAGCGTCGATCTCGAGCACCGGCGCGACCAGTTCCGCCGCGACCGCTCGCCGCGCGCGGCAAGCGCGCGCGATCTCGCGCGCCGCTGGGCCTCGCAGGTCGCGGCCTCGGAGAAGGTGGCGCTGCAGGAGGGTCTCTCGACCGGCCTGATGCTCGCTTACGCGTTTCCGGACCGCGTCGCGCGCAATCGCGGCAATGGCAGTTTCGTGCTGGCCAACGGCCGTGGCGCTTCCATCGAGCAGACCTCCTCGCTCGCCCGTGCGCCCTACATCGCGATCGGTGAGATGACCGGGACGGCGGCGAGCGGACGCATCTTGCTCGCCGCGCAAATCACCGAGGACGAGATCGAGCGGCATTTCGCCGAGCATATCGAGACCGCCGACGAGATCTCCTTTGATCGCGGCGCGATGGCGCTGCGGGCACGGCGCAAGCGCGTGCTGCACGCGATCACGCTGTCCGAGGCGACGCTTTCAGTATCGCCCTCGGAGGAGACCGCGCGCATCTTCGCAGATGGCTTGATCGCCGCGGGCCTCGACCGGCTGCCCTGGTCGAAAGCCGCCAAGCAATGGCGTGATCGCGTGACGTTCCTGCGCAAGGCCGAGGGCGACAGCTGGCCCGACCTGTCGGACGACGGTCTGATCGCGCGGCGGGATGATTGGCTGGTGCCGGCGCTCTACGACAAGATCGCGCTCAAGGACATCTCCGCGGGCGATCTCTCCGATGCCCTGATGGCCCTGTTACCGTGGGAGATGCGCGCGCGGCTCGATCGCGAGGCGCCGACCCATTTCGAGGCGCCTACGGGGAGCGTGCTCGCGATCGACTACGAGGCCGAGCAGGGACCGACCATCGCGGTGCGGCTACAGGAATTGTTCGGCCTCAACACCCATCCCTCGATCGCCGCTGGCAAGGTGCCGCTGGTGCTGGAATTGCTGTCGCCGGCTCAGCGGCCGGTGCAAGTGACGCGCGATCTGCCCGGCTTCTGGCGCGGCAGCTACGCCGCCGTCCGCTCCGACCTGCGCGGCCGCTACCCCCGTCACCCCTGGCCCGACGATCCCGCGAGCGCCGTGCCAACAAGGCGGGCGAAGCCGCGCGGGACGTGAGGTGGTAGACCCTCATGGTGAGGAGCGCGGAACGCGCGTCTCGAACCATGCAGGCCCCGCTCTCGCGTGCGGCCATCCTTCGAGACGCCGTTTCGCGGCTCCTCAGGATGAGGGCCTGGAGTAGCTGCAACGGCGCCCATTAACCCTCCGCTCATCCTTTTCGTCAAAATGACAGGAGCCCCGGCGTGCCCGCGCTCGCCGCCGGCCTCGTCGCGTGATGAAATCGAGCTTTCGGCTCGGAAGTGGTGTGATGCGTAACATTATGATCATCGCGGCCGTCATGATCGGCCTCGGCACCTTCATGGCGCAGATGGCGGACAAGATGAGCTCGGCTTCGGCCACGTCAGTGCCGCGCACGACGGTCGCAGTCGCCGCCACAGCGCCGGCCGGCGGCCGCAGCCTGGCCATTGCCCGTGACGCCCGCGGTCATTTTCAGACCGAGGGCCGCATCGACGGCCAGCGCATCGGCTTCATGATCGATACCGGCGCCTCCGTCGTTGCGCTGAACGAGACCTCGGCCGCCCGCTTTGGTCTCCGTCCCTCGCGCAGCGACTACAACGCCACCGTCTCCACCGCCAACGGCACCATCAAGGCCGCGCGAACCCGCATCGCCATGCTCGATGTCGGCGGCCTGATCGTGCGCGACGTCGATGCCATGGTGCTGCCCGACGAGGCGCTGTCGGAGAACCTGCTCGGACTCTCCTTTCTGTCCCGCCTGAAGCGTTTTGAATACGCCAACGGGCAGATGGTGCTGGAGCAGTAGAGGCACCCCGCGCCATTGCGCGGTCGTCGAATTCAAGAAGATATCATTGCTCTGGCCGCCGTCGCGGCACGTTTCTTCGTTACCAAACTGCCGCAATTATCGGCCATAAGCCTTCATTCCCGCCTTTCGCTGCGGCTTGGCGTTCGCTAAGCCTGCAGCAAATCCCGCCCCCTTTCCATGAGACCGAATCAATGTTCCCGAAGCCGAAATCCGTATTGTTGCCCAACACCTACGCCTTCGAATCCGAGCCGATGGTGAAGCCGACCGGCTTTCGCGAATACGACGCGCGCTGGTTGTTCCAGAAGGAAATCAACCTGATGGGTGTGCAGGCGCTCGGCATGGGGCTCGGCGCGCTGATCGCCGAGCTCGGCGTCCGCCAAGAGATCGTCACCGGCCACGATTTCCGCGGCTACTCGGCCTCGATCAAATACGCGCTGATCTCCGGCCTGATGGCGGCGGGCTGCAAGGTGCACGACATCGGCCTTGCGGTGACGCCGATGGCCTATTTCGCACAGTTCGATCTCGACGTGCCCGCTGTTGCGATGGTCACGGCCTCGCACAACGACAATGGCTGGACCGGCGTGAAGATGGGCGCCAACCGCCCGCTGACCTTCGGCCCCGACGAAATGACGCGGCTGAAGGAGATCGTTCTCAACGCCGAGTTCAAGAATAAGGCCGGCGGCTCCTACCAGTTCCACGAGAACTATCCGGCGCGCTACATCGCCGACCTCACCTCCCGCCCGAAGCTGACGCGCAAGCTCAAGGTGGTCGCGGCCTGCGGCAACGGCACCGCCGGCGCGTTCGCGCCGCAGGTGCTGGAAGCGATCGGCTGCGAGGTGATCCCGCTCGACACCGAGCTCGACCACACCTTCCCGAAATACAATCCGAACCCGGAAGACATGGAGATGCTGCACGCGATCCGCGACGCGGTGTTGCAGCACAAGGCCGATGTCGGCCTTGGTTTCGACGGTGACGGCGATCGCTGCGGCGTGGTCGACAACACCGGCGAGGAGATCTTTGCCGACAAGGTCGGCGTGATGCTGGCGCGCGACATGTCGGCGATCCATAAGGACGCGCAGTTCATTGTCGACGTGAAATCGACCGGCCTGTTCATCACCGATCCCGTGCTGCAGAAGCAGGGCGCGAAGACTGCCTATTGGAAGACCGGTCATTCTTACATGAAGCGCCGCACCAACGAGACCGGCGCGCTCGCGGGCTTCGAAAAGTCCGGCCACTTCTTCTTCAACAAGCCCTATGGCCGCGGCTATGACGACGGCCTGGTCTCGGCGCTCGCGATCTGCGACATGCTCGACCGCGCGCCCGGCAAGTCGATGGCCGATTTGAAGAACGCGCTGCCGAAGACCTGGTCGTCGCCGACCATGTCGCCGCATTGCGCCGACGAGACCAAATACGGCGTCATCGACAAGGTGGTGAAGCACTTCGAAGGCCTGCAGGCCAAGGGCGCGAAGATCGGCGGCCAGGCGATCCGCGACCTCGTCACTGTCAACGGCGTCCGCGTCACGGTCGAGGACGGCAGCTGGGGCCTGGTGCGCGCCTCCTCCAACAAGCCCGAGCTCGTCGTCGTGGTCGAGAGCCCGGTCTCGGAGCAGCGCATGCACGACATGTTCGAGATGGTGAACAGCGTGCTGCGCACGCATCCCGAAGTCGGCGAGTACAATCAGAAGATCTGATTGGTGACTGCCGCTGCGACGGCGGTGCGCTCCCTCGCCCCGTTCTTGCGGGGAGAGGGTTGGGGTGAGGGGCTTCTCTCCGCGGATTCGAATGTCGCGAGACCTGTACCCCCTCACCCGGATTGCTTCGCAATCCGACCTCTCCCCGCAAACGGGGAGAGGTGAACCTACGCCGCCACCACCGCCGGGATCGGCAGCGCCGTCACCGACTTGATCTTCTCCATCGCGAAGCGCGAGGTGACGTTCTTCAGCGGCACGGCGCTGATCAGCTTCTTGTAGAACACGTCATAGGCCTGCATGTCGGCGACCACGACGCGCAGCATGTAATCGACGTCGCCGGCCATGCGGTAGAACTCCATCACCTCGGGCATGGCACTGACGGCCTCGGCGAATCGCTTCAGCCAGGCATCCGAATGGTCGGAGCTCTCGACCGACACGAACACGGAGATCCCGAGCCCGATCTTGTTCTGGTCGACGAGGGCGACGCGCTTGATGATCACGCCGTCGGCCTCCAGGCGCTGGATGCGCTTCCAGCAGGGGGTCGAGGACAGGCCAACCCGGTCGCCGATCTCGGCGACGGAGAGGGAAGCGTCTTCCTGGAGGACCATCAGAATCTTGCGGTCGATGGCGTCGAGGCGGCGGCTGGTCTCGGGGATCTGGACGGCGACATCAGTCATTTGAAGAACTTTGTTCCATTTCAGGGGCAGATTTACCTGATATAGAGAAAATCCTTCCACGACAAGCCCATAATCTCGGCGCTTCCATGGAATCGCTCTACGGGCGATCGCGCAAAAACCCTTCAACTTCAACGCGTTGCGGGGCGGCCAGGCCGCCGCCATGGCGGGTGCATTTCAGCGCTGCGGCGGCCGTGGCGAATCGCATCGCTTCCCGCAACCCCTTACCCTCAGCGAGGCCGAGCGCGAACGCGCCATGGAAGACGTCGCCAGCGCCGAGCGTATCGACCGCCTGGACCGGGAAGGCTGGTGTTTCCTCCAGCGCGCCCGCCTGGTTCAGCCAGATCGTGCCGCGCGGGCCGCGGGTGACCGCGAGGAAGGCGGGCGTCAGCTCCGCCAGGCGCTTCAAGGCCGCGCCGTCGTCAGCGATGCCGGTCGTCTCCTGCAGCTGGGCGCTGGCGAACAGCAGATGCGAGGCGGCCGTGAGCAGGCCGTCCTGCAGCGCCATCGCGCGGTTGACGCCGACGATGACGGGAATGCCGCGCCGGCGTGCCTCGGCGCAAAGCGAGGTCGCGAACGCCGCACAGCGGCTTTCGACGAGCACCGCCTGACAATCGGTCAGCAAGGCGTCGGCCTCGGGTAGCCTCACGGTCCACAGCGCGGGATCGCGATAAATGGTGAGCGTCCGCTCGCCCGAGGGCTCGATCATGATCGCCGAGACCGGCGTGCTCAGGCCCGGCATGCGCACGATGTGCGTGCTATCGACGCCCTCCTGCGCCATCTGCGCGAGGATGAAAGCGCTCGACGTCTCCCGCGCATCACCCATCGGCCCCGCGAAGGCGAGGCGGCCGCCGAGCCGCGCCATCGCGATGGCAGCGTTGAGCGCGTTGCCGCCGCAGATCTCGGCGAGATGGCTGGCGTTCGCCTTGCTGCCACGTTCGGGCAAGGCCTCGACGCGCAGGATGAGGTCGCGCACCGGCATGCCGATGCAGAGGATGCGCGGCGCGGTCCCGGCCATCGTCGTTCGACTCAGCTGCTCTTGTCGTGCACCCAGCGGCCGAGCAGATGATGGGCGATGGCGAAGGGATGCGGACCGGCGAGCCCGTCAGGATGCGTCCGCGTCAGCATCTTCGCCGCCTCCTCGCGCGTGAACCAGCGCGCGTCTTCCAGCTCCATCCGATCGATGACGATGTCCTCGTTCAGCGCCTGCGCGCTGCAGCCGATCATCAGCGACGACGGATAGGGCCAGGGCTGGGTCATGTAATATTGCACGTCGGTGCAGCGGATCCCGGACTCTTCAAAGATTTCTCGGCGCACCGCGTCCTCGATGGTCTCGGCCGCCTCGACGAAGCCGGCGAGGCAGGAATACATCCCTGCCGGAAACTGCTTCTGGCGTCCGAGCAGGCACTTGTCGCCGGACGCCACCAGCATGATCACGACCGGATCGGTGCGCGGAAAATGCTCGGCCTTGCAACTCGGGCAGTCGCGCTTCCAGCCGCCTTCCTTCATGCTGGTGCGTACGCCGCAATTGGCGCAATAGCCGTGGCGCTGATGCCATCCCACCATCGACTTTGCCATCGCGACGGCCGAGAGCTCCTCGGGCGGGATCGCGCCCTGCATCGCCATGCCGCGCAGCTCGGTCACGGTATAATCCTCGCGGCCGACCAGCTTCTCGGCGGCGGCCTGCGACAGGCCCATGCCGAACACGGCCGCACCGTCGCGAAGCCCGAGGAACACCGTGCCGGGATTGGCACCGCATTTCAGCGCCTCGTCGATTCCGAGCAGCGCCCGCACCTTGTCGCCCTCGCGCTTCACCAGCAGCGAGTCGCGATAGACCACATAGGCGCGCGAGGACGGCTTCTGCTCCAGCGCGAACAGCTTTTCGTCGTCGCGGCGCAGATGCGCGGCGCGGTCGAGGACGTTGGTGACGAAGGCCGGCTGCCCCAGCGGAAACGCGTTGAATGCTGACATTATTGTTCTTTCAACCCAACCAGATCTTGCGGCGAAGCGCGCTGATGAAATTCTGAACCTCCGCGGCGTCATGCGCCAGCGGCGGCATCACGCCCCACACCGGCCGCGGCCAGGCCGCGTCACTGGTGCGGCGCGCGATGATGTGGACGTGCAGCTGCGGCACGAGGTTGCCGAGCGCGGCGATGTTGAGCTTGTCGCATTTGGTGATGTCCTTCAGCGCGCGCGAGACGCGGGAGATCTCCGTCATCAGCTGCGCCTGCTGCACCTCGTCGAGATCGATGATCTCGACCGTATCGGCGCGTCGCGGCACCAGCAGCAGCCAGGGATAATGCGCGTCCTTAATGACCAGCACCTTCGACAGCGGCAGGTCGCCGATATCGATAGTGTCCTCTTTCAGGCGGGAGTGCAGCGACCAGGCGGGTTCGGGCATGAAGGCTTCTCTGGATTGATTCTTACCGTCGCAGAGACCACGCCCCCAGACAACATCCGTATGCGCCATGGTCCTTATGCGCCGGACCCGGTGGGGCAGGCCGAATGAGGGCGAATTCGGCGCTGGAAGTCCCAAGCGCCGTCGGAACAGCCCCAGACCCCGCTTGCTTTCCGCTCCCTTTGGCCCCAAATAGGGACCGGGAGATTGGCGGTGGACGAGCCACTCGCCAACCGGGTCAGGTCCGGAAGGAAGCAGCCCTAACGAGGTCCGGATCGGGTCGCTCGTCAGTCTCCTACCTGTTTTCGAGCGAACCAGCGCCGGCGGCACCAGCCGCCAGCGCGCTCCTTTCCGCAAAAGCCGGCCAAGAGACATTTCATTGCGGATCGACCGATGACCGACGCTGGCGCCCCTCCCGATCCCGATAGCGCCGGCCAGGCCGGCAATGCGCCCTACCGGGTGCTGGCGCGCAAATACCGCCCATCTTCGTTCGATGATCTGATCGGCCAGGAGGCCGTGGTCCGCACCGTCTCCAATGCGTTCGAGACCGGCCGCATTCCGCAGGCCTGGATTCTCACCGGCGTCCGCGGTGTCGGCAAGACCACCACCGCGCGCATTCTCGCCCGCGCACTCAACTACGAGATGCCGGATGGATCGGTGAAAGGGCCGACCATCCACATGCCGACCCTGGGCGTGCATTGCCAGGCGATCATGGAAAGCCGGCACATGGACGTGCTGGAGATGGACGCGGCCTCGCATACCGGCGTCGACGACGTCCGCCAGATCAATGACAGCGTGCGCTATGCCCCGGCCAGCGCCCGCTACAAGGTCTACATCATCGACGAAGTCCACATGCTCTCGACGGCGGCGTTCAACGCCTTCCTGAAGACGCTGGAGGAGCCGCCGGAGCACGCCAAGTTCGTGTTCGCGACGACCGAGATCCGCAAGGTTCCGGTCACCGTGCTGTCGCGCTGCCAGCGCTTCGACCTGCGCCGCGTCGAGGCCGACGTGCTGATGAAGCACCTCGCCAGCATCGCGGCCAAGGAAAACGTCGAGATCGAGCCGGAGGCGCTCGGCATCATTGCGCGCGCCGCGGAGGGCTCGGTACGCGATTCGCTGTCGCTGCTCGATCAGGCCATTGCGCATGCGGCGGGGCAGGTGAAGGCCGATGCCGTCAGGCAGATGCTGGGCCTTGCCGACCGCACCCGCGTCATCGACCTGTTCGAGTCGCTGGCGCGCGGCGACATCGCGTCCGCCTTCAAGGAGTTCCGCGACCAATACGATGTCGGCGCCGATCCCATCGTCGTGCTCTCGGACCTCGCCGAGTTCGTCAATTTCGTCACCCGTGTGAAGGTTATCCCGGCGACCGCCGACAACGTCGCCTATGGCGAGACCGAGCGCGTGCGTGCCAAGGAGTTCGCCTCCAAGATCTCGATGCGCGTGCTGTCGCGGATGTGGCAGATGCTGCTTAAGGGCATCGCCGAGGTGCAGGCCGCAACGCGTCCCGCAGCCGCGGCCGAAATGGTTCTGGTGCGCATCGCCTATGTCGCCGACCTGCCGACGCCCGACGAAGCGATCAGGATGCTGGAGCAGAACGGCGGCGGCTCGCCGGTCGTGAACGGCGGAAGTAGCGCGCGCAGCGGCGCGCCCGCCGCGCCGGTTGCCTCCGCAGCGCCGATGTCGGCTGCGCCCGTGCGGATGCCGACAGCCTCGGCTCCAGCGTTTGGCGGTGGCGCCCGGCCGCAGATGGCGGCGCCCGCGCCGGATACGCAAGGGGCGGCGCCCCAGCTGCGCATCGCGAGCTTCACCCAGCTGGTTGCGCTCGCAGGGCAGAAGCGCGACATCATGACCAAGAGCGCGCTCGAAGGCGACATGCGCCTCGTCCGTTTCGAGGAGGGGCGGCTGGAAGTCGCGCTCGAGCCCAACGCTTCCAAGACCATGATCTCGGAACTTGCGAAGAAGTTCGAGCTGTGGACCGGCCGCCGTTGGACCGTGATCGTCTCCAACGAGCAGGGCCAGCCGACTTTGCGTTCGGTGAACCAGGCGGCCAAGCAGGAGCATGCCCGTACCGCGGAAGCCGATCCGCGCGTGCAGGAGGTGCTGTCGCGTTTCCCCGGCGCCAAGGTCGTCGAGGTCCGCAGGCTTGCTCCCGAGACCCCGGAAACCGATATTAACGCCGACTATGGCAGCGACGATCCGCCCGACGGTTCCGACGGCGACGATCTCTGAACCATTCTTTCCAAGGACACGCACCCATGGCTGATTTTCTCGGCATGATGAAACAGGCGGCGCAGCTGCAATCCAAGATGCAGGAGATGCAGGACCAGCTCGCCAACGTCGAGGTCGAAGGCATTTCCGGCGGCGGTCTCGTCGCCGTGCGCATGACCGCGAAGATGGACGTCAAGGGCATCAAGATCGATCCTTCGCTGATGAAGGCCGAAGAGCGCGAGGTGCTGGAAGACCTGCTCGTCACCGCCTTCGCTGATGCGCGCCGCAAGGCCGAGACCGCCATGCAGGAGAAGATGCAGGCCCTCACCGGCGGGCTCGGCCTGCCGCCGGGGCTGTTCGGCCAATAAAATGGGCGCTGTTGCAGGTCCCGAGATCGAGCGGCTGGTTCAGCTGCTCGCGCGGCTGCCGGGCCTCGGTCCGCGCTCGGCGCGGCGCGCGGCGCTGCATCTGATCAAGAAGCGCGAAGCGCTGATGATGCCGTTGTCGAGCGCCTTGCAGGTGGCGCTGGACAAGGTCCAGGTCTGCAAGACCTGCGGCAACATCGACACGCAAAATCCTTGCACCGTCTGCACCGATCCGAAGCGCGATCCGGCGATTATCGTCGTCGTCGCCGACGTCGCCGACCTCTGGGCGCTGGAGCGGGCCAATGCGACCCAGGGGCGCTATCATGTGCTCGGCGCGACATTGTCGCCGCTCGACGGCGTCGGCCCGCAGGATCTGACCATCGACGCGCTGGTGGCGCGCGCGCATGATTCGCAAGTGCGCGAAATCATCCTGGCGCTGAATGCGACGGTGGACGGCCAGACCACGGCGCATTACATCACCGACCTGCTTCAGGACGCCAATGTGAAGGTGACGCGGCTCGCCCACGGGGTTCCCGTCGGCGGCGAGCTTGATTATCTCGATGAAGGTACGCTATCGGCTGCGATGCGGCAGCGCACCCTGTTCTAGCCATCCAGACTTCACGGAACGGACGACATGACGAAACTTTTCGCCACACGCTTCGCTTTGGTCGCGACGATGCTGATGCTGGTGACCCCGGCCATCTCCGCGCAGCAGCGTGACGAGGCACCGCCGCCGTCCAAGCCCGGCAAGCCGATCAACACTGGCGACGTGCTCTCCGGCGAGCTGAACGCGATGAAGGTGCGCGACGCCAAGAACGGCAAGCGCGTCGCGACCTACCAGATCACGTCGGAACCGCGCCGCCTGCCGCCGCCGAACGGGCTGTGCAATCTCGAAACCGGCCCCGAGACGTTCCAGCTCGTCACCTCCAGCGAGGCGCAGGCCGCGCAGCTGAAATCCTTCGTCGGCAAGGAGATCTCCGTGAAGGTGGACGAGGTCGCCTGCGCCAGCGATCCCGGCCAAATGAGCGAGGCCGTGATCACGAAGTGGAGCCTGATCAAGAAGCAGTAGGGAGCTCCACTCCCTCGGTCGTCATTGCGAGGAGCCCTTGCGACGAAGCAATCCAGACTGCCTCAGCGGTGACAGTCTGGATTGCTTCGCTTCGCTCGCAATGACGAAAGAGAGAGGTGAGTCCTACACCCGCACCGGCCCCAGCGCCTCGAAATGCCCGCGCCTCTGCAAATACGCCAGCAGCATCAGGCTCGGGATGGCGACGAGGACGGAGATCGCGAAGAACATCGGCCAGCCCGTCGCTTTCGCCAGATAGCCTGCGCCCGACGACAAATAGGTCCGTCCCACCGCGGCGAGCGCCGTCAGCAGCGCATATTGGGTCGCCGTGTGCAGCGGGTTCTGGCACAGCGCCGAGAGATAGGCGACGAAGATTACGGTGCCGATGGCGTTGCAGAAATTGTCGGAGGTGATCGCGAGAGTCAGCGCCCATTCGTTGACGCCGACGAGCGCCAGCCACGAGAACGACAAATTGGACATCGCCTGCACGATGCCGCCGATCCACAGGCTGGTCGCGAGCGAATAGCGCCGGGCCACAAAGCCGCCGGCAAAGCCGCCGGCGAGGGTCGCGACGATACCGACGCCCTTGACGATCACGGCATAGTCGTTCCGCGTGAAGCCGATATCGATGACGAACGGCACGGTCATGTTGCCGGAAAACGCGTCGGTGAATTTGAACAGCACGACAAAGGCGAGCACGACCCATGCTTCCTTGCGTCGCAGGAATTCCGAGAACGCGCCCAGCGCCGCATGGAACACCCGCGTGAGCGCGCCCTCGTCCTGCGTGGCGGCCTCTGCGCGCGCGGATTGTGCGGGCTCGGTGGCGGCGAGCGCAGTCACCGTGCCGATCAGCACCAGAGCCGCCATCACTACATAGCCCCACATCCAGGCGGCGCCACGAGGAACGATCGCCTCGAAGCCGGTGACGATGAACAGGGCGCCTGCGGTCGATACCAACATGCCGATGCGATACGCGGCGACATAGGCGGCCATGCCGGCGGCCTGCTCGCTTTCGGGCAGGCTCTCGACGCGGAAAGCATCGACCACAATGTCCTGCGTCGAGGACATCGTCGCGACCAGCAGCGCGCCAAGCGCGACGAGCAGCGGCGATCGTGCCGGATCGGTCAGCGCCAACAGCAGAATCGCGCCGATCAGCAGCAGTTGCGAAAACACCAGCCACCCGCGGCGACGTCCGAAGGACTGCGTGAACAGCGGCACATGCAGCGCATCCACCAGCGGCGCCCACAGGAATTTGAGCGTGTATGGTGTTCCAACCAGTGCAAACAGCCCGATCGTTCCAAGATCGACCCCTGCTTCGGCCATCCACACCAGCAGCGTCGATCCCGACAGCGCCAGCGGCAGCCCCGAGGAGAAGCCGAGAAACAGCACGATCAGCACCCGCGGCTGCAGGTAAACGGCCAGGCCGTCGCGCCAGGAGGGCGAGGCGGCGGAAGTCGCGGCGGGGGAGGTCGCGTCGGGTGCGGTCATGGAGGGGTGTTAGCAGATTCTGGGGGAAATGACTCTTGCGAGCTCAGTGGGGCGGATGCTCTCTCCACCCTCTCGGTGTCATCGTCCGCGAAGGCGGACGATCCAGTATTCCGCGGCGTCTCGGTTCAATCACAACTGCTGCGGCGTACTAGATACCCCGCCTTCGCGGGGTATGACCGCCTTACGGTGGTCCGGCTATGCCAGGATAGAGATCATCCCAGTTTGGGTTATGCTGCTCGATCAAGCGGACCTTCCAGGCCCTGTTCCACTTCTTCAGCCGCTTCTCCCGCCTGATCGCGTTCTCGGGATCATCGAACTGCTCGAAGTAGACCAGCCGAACGACATCATACTTTTCGGTGAAGCTTTCGATGACCTTCAACTTGTGCTGCGCCACTCGGCGGACGAGATCGTTCGTCACGCCGATATAGAGCGTGCCGCCAATTCGGCTGGCGAGAATGTAGACGTAGTAAAGGCGTGCACCCATGTGACCATCTCACCGCCCTTATCGTCCGCGCGCAATTGCGCAGGGGGGCGGACGATCCAGTAACCACCAGCGTCTCGGTTCGATCACAACCGCCGCGGCGTACGGGATGCCCCGCCTTCGCGGGGCATGACAGTGTGCCCCAATCTCACTCCCCTGCCTGGAGCTTCCGCGGAAACAGCTCGGCCGCTCCCGTCGCCACCAGCCGCGGCGCCTCCGGCGCATCGCTCTTGCTGAAATCGAGTTCCTCGATGCGGCCTGCGCGCTTCTCGATCTTGTCGGCGGAGATCAGCACCTGGCGGACGTCCTCGCTCACGTCGGCGAAATGCTTCTGCAGCTTCAGGACGCGGTCGCGCAGTCGCCCCAAATCGTCGCCGAGCTTGATCACCTCCGTGCGGATCTGGTCGGCGGCATCGCGCATGCGCGCGTCCTTCATGATCTGCTGCATCACTTGGATCGCGAGCATCAACAGCGAGGGAGACACCAGCACGACGCGGGCGCGATAGGCTTTCTGGATCACGTCGTCGAAGCCGTCGTGGATCTCGGCGTAGACCGATTCCGACGGCACGAACATCAGCGCCATTTCCTGGGTCTCGCCGGCGACGAGATATTTTTCGGCGATGTCGCTGACATGCTTCATCACGTCGCTGCGCAGCCGCTGCGTGGCGACGCGTCGCTCCTCGTCGGTGCGGGCATCGTGCAGCGCCGTCATCGCCTCCAGCGGAAACTTCGCGTCGATGCAGAGCGGGCGCTGGTCGGGCAGGAACACGACGCAGTCCGGCCGTTTTCCGGTCGAGAGCGTGAACTGGAACTCGTAGGAGCCCTTGGGCAGACCGTCCTGGACGATCGCCTCCATCCGCGCCTGGCCGAAGGCGCCGCGCGACTGCTTGTTGGCGAGCACGTCGCGCAGAGTGGTCACCTGCGTGGTGAGGTCGGTGAGGTTCTTGTGCGCGTTGTCGATGATGCCGAGCCGTTCATGCAGCGCGCGCAGGCTCTCCATGGTGTTGCGGGTCGAATGTTCCATGGACTGGCCGACCCGATGCGTCACCGAATCAAGCCGCTCGTTGACCGCCCGCGCCATCTCGGCCTGGCGTCCCGCGAGCGCCTGGGTCATGGCGTCAACCCGCCCCGAGGCCTCGCTCTGGGCGCGCAGCACCTGGGCGAGGCGCTCCTCGAGCTCGTCGGCCCGGATCGCGTTCGCCATGGCGAGTTCCGCGCCACGCCGCCCCGAGCGCGCGATCACGACCGCAATCACAACCAGCAGGATGAGGACGAGCGCACCGAAGCCGATCAGCGCATCGACGATGCGCACCGGCCAGTCGCCCAGCATGACAATGATCTCGTTCATGCCGCCTTGTAGCCGATTCGCTGCACTCTCGCGAACGAAGAGGGAACATTCTGGGTTAACCGGCCCTTAATTTTCATGGTTAATGAAAGGTGAAGTTTTATGGTTAGCGAGGGGTTAACGGGTTCCGGGCCGCATTGACCGCATCCGGCGCGCGGCTTAAATCGCGGCCATGGCCCTCAGAGAAATCATCATCCTGCCCGACAAGCAGCTGCGCCTGGTCTCCAAGCCGATCGAGAAGGTCACGGCGGAGATCCGCAAGCTTGCCGACGACATGTTCGAGACCATGTACGACGCGCCCGGCATTGGGCTCGCGGCGATCCAGGTCGCGCAGCCGCTGCGCCTGATCACCATGGACCTCGCCAAGCGCGACGAGAACGGCGAGACCAAGCACGCGCCGCGCGTCTTCATCAATCCTGAGATTATCGCCTCGTCCGAGGAACTCTCGGTCTACGAGGAAGGCTGCCTCTCGATCCCGGAATATTACGAGGAGGTCGAGCGGCCCGCGAAGGTGCGCGTGCGCTTCACCGATCTCGACGGCAAGGTGCATGAGGAAGATGCCGAAGGCCTCTACGCCACCTGCATCCAGCACGAGATCGACCATCTCAACGGCGTGCTGTTCGTCGACTATCTGTCCAAGCTCAAGCGCGACCGCGTCATGAAGAAGTTCGAGAAAGCCGCCAAGCGCGCGGCGGAGTAGGCCTCGGCTCTCTCAGGTCGTTATGGCCGGCTTGACCCGGCCATCCACGCCTTGCTTGCTTTGTCGCCAAGACCGTGGATGCCCGGGACACGCCCGGGCATGACGGAGAACCAGAACTCTCACCGAACGCAGCTACATGCCCCTCCGCCTCATCTTCATGGGCACGCCCGATTTCTCTGTGCCAACGCTGCTCGAGCTGGTCGCTCATGGCCACGAGATCGCGGCGGTCTACACCCGCGCGCCGAAGCCGGGCGGGCGGCGCGGCCTGCAATTGCAGCCGACGCCGGTCGAGGAAGCCGCGCGAAAGCTGGGTATCCCCGTGCTGACGCCGAAGACGTTGAAGACCGAGCAGGCGCTGGCGGAGTTCCGCGCGTTTGATGCGGATGCGGCCGTCGTCGTCGCCTACGGCATGATCCTGCCGCAGGCGATCCTCGATGCGCCAAAACTCGGCTGCTACAATCTGCATGCCTCGCTGTTGCCGCGCTGGCGCGGCGCTGCGCCGATCAACCGTGCCATCATGGCAGGCGACGCCGAGAGCGGCGTGATGGTGATGAAGATGGATGTCGGCCTCGATACCGGCGATGTCGCCATGGCCGAGCGCATCGCGATCACGGACAATATGACCGCGCTCGACCTGCACGATCGCCTGTCCCGGCTGGGGGCCGACCTGATGGTGCGCGCGATGGCCGCGCTCGAACGCGGCGGGCTCCAGCTCAAGGCGCAGAGCGAGGACGGGGTCACCTATGCCGCCAAGATCGACAAGGCCGAGGCGCGGATCGATTGGAGCAAGCCGGCGCGCGCGGTGCTGCGCCACATCCACGGCTTGTCGCCATTTCCCGGTGCCTGGGCCGAGCTGGGGGATGCGCGCGTCAAAATCCTGCGTTGCGAATTGGCGCAAGGCTCCGGCGCGCCTGGCGAGGTGCTCGACGATCAGCTTACCGTCGCCTGCGGCGACGGCGCCATCCGCATCATCGAGCTGCAGCGCGAGGGCAAGGCCCGCATGCAGGCCGCGGACTTCCTGCGCGGCGTGCCGTTAAAGGCGGGATCCAAATTCACCTGACACTGTCATACCCCGCGAAGGCGGGGTATCCAGTACGCCGAGGCTTCTCGGTCAATCGGATAAGCTGCGGAGTGCTGGATTGCCCGCCTTCGCGGGCAATGACGACGAAACTGGACACGATGCCCCGCTACAAGCTCACCATCGAATATGACGGCGCGCCGTTCTTCGGCTGGCAGGTGCAGGACACGCTGCCGTCGGTGCAGGGCGCGCTCGAGGCGGCCGTGAAGGCGATGACCGGGGCGGATCTGCGCGTGCACGGCGCCGGCCGCACCGATGCCGGCGTGCATGCGCGCGGCCAGGTCGCCCATGTCGACGTCGACAAGCAGTTTCCGCCGGGCCGTTTTCGCGACGGGCTCAACGCGCATCTGCGCCCGCATCCGATCGCGGTGCTCGAGGCCGAGATCGTGCCCGACGATTTCGAGGCGCGCTTCTCGGCGGTTAAGCGCCACTACCGCTATCGCATCGTCAACACCCGCGCCAATCTCGCGCTCGATGTCGGCCACGCCTGGCGCGTGCCGCGCAAGCTCGACACTGAGGCGATGCATGCGGCGGCGCAGCGCCTGCTCGGCAAGCACGATTTCACCACGTTCCGCGACACCGAGTGCCAGGCCAAGTCGCCGGAGAAGACGCTCGACCAGCTCGACGTGATCCGCGATGGTCGCGAGATCAATGTCATCACCTCGGCACGCTCGTTCCTGCACAGCCAGGTGCGCTCGATGGTGGGATCCCTGGTCTGGGTCGGCGAGGGCCGCTGGACCGCCGACGATCTCTCCGCCGCGCTCAAAGCCCGCAACCGCGCCGCCTGCGGCATCGTCGCCCCGCCCGAGGGCCTGTATTTGATGAAGGTGGATTATTAGGCGAGCGGCGCAGAGAGCGGGCATGCTCTCGCCAAACCTCGGTGTCATGCCCCGGCTTGACCGGGGCATCCAGTACGCCGCGGCCTCTCGGCTCAATCACTGCCGTCTCTGGAATACTGGATCGCCCGGTCAAGCCGGGCGATGACGGTCGTGTTTGCGGAGGCAACAGTGCCTCAAGCAAAATACCGCGCCAAGATCCCGCGATACACCTTCGTCAACCTCTCCAAATCCGCCACCGGCACGCGTTCGTCGACCTGGTGCATGGTCTGCCCGACCAGGCCGAACTCGATCACGGGGCAATAGAAGGAAATAAACCGCGCATCCGATGTGCCGCCTGAGGTCGACAGCTCGGGCTTGCGTCCCGTCACCTCCTCGATCGCGGAGACCGCGAGATCGGTGAACGGCCCCGGCTTGGTCACGAACACGTTCGAGTTGGAGGGCTCCCACACGATGCGGGCCTTGATGCGGTTGCCGCAGGCTTTGGCGAGACGCGTCTCGACCAATTCACGCAAGCTCGCCTGGGTGTGGTTGTCGTTGTAGCGGATGTTGAATCTTGCGCGGGCCTCGCCGGGGATGACGTTGAAGGCCTTGTTGCCGACGTCGACCGAGACGAATTCGAGATTGGACGCCTGGAATTGCGCGCTGCCATGGTCGAGCGGCTCGTCGGAGATCGCGACGATCAGCCGCGAGATGTCCGGCACCGGATTGGAGGCGCGGTGCGGATAGGCGACGTGGCCCTGCACGCCGTCGACGACGAGCGTGCCGGATTGCGAGCCGCGCCGGCCGATCTTGATGGTGTCGCCGAGCGTCTCGACGTTGGAAGGCTCGCCGAGCACGCAGTGGTCGAATTTCTCGCCGCGCTCGGCGGCCCATTTGAGCAATTTGATGGTGCCGTTGATCGAGACGTCTTCCTCGTCGCCGGTGATCAGGAACGAGATCGAGCCCTTACCGTCGCTGCGCGGCTTGCCGCCGTTGGCGGCGAGATGCTCCAGCACCGCCGCGACCGAGCAGGCGATGCCGCCCTTCATATCGACCGCGCCGCGGCCATGCAGCACGCCCTCCTTCACCTCTCCGGAGAACGCCCCGACGCTCCAGGCGCTCTCGTCGCCGGGCGGCACCACATCGGTGTGGCCGGCAAAGGTGATGTGCGGACTTTCCGTGCCGATCCGCGCATAGAGATTGTCGACGTCGGCGGTACCAGGCTCGCTGAAGGTCACGCGGTGACAGGTGAAACCGGCAGCGCCCAGGATTTTTTCGAGCACCCCGAGCGCGCCGGCATCGGCCGGAGTGACTGAAGGGCAACGGATCAGGTCGCGGGCAATGGAGAGAGCATCGGTCATGCGCCCCGCTTAACATGCATGCCGCCGGGTGGGCTAGCATGGAGCGGGACAATTTCGATCTCGCGGCCCTGGTCCCAGCGTCTCGCAGGCGGCGTCAGCGAGGAGTCGTTCTGGGCCAACGGATCCGGACCGAACCGATTGGGCCCCCGGGTGCCGCGCAGGAAGCCGGTCTCGACGAAGCCGGCTAGGGGTAGGACGAAACAGGCCAGCGCGATGGGCGCTATCCAGTAACTGTCTGGAAGTCGCTCTTCGAACTGCTTGAACAGACCAGGCATCACGAAGTAGGCGAGCAGCCACCAGGCGGACTTGTCGCGGTCGTGGAGACGCTTGACGAAGGTCGCGGCGAACACCCACGTGAACAGTGGCGTGCCGATCAGCTTGGTCAGGACCAGCGGGAGATCGGCGCGCGACAGCGCGCGATAAGTGTCTGGGTCGAGCACCTTGAAGATGTCGCTGATCGAAATGGCGAACGAGCCGGCGCCGAACGCCACCGCGATTGCCGCCATGAAGATCATCCAGCAGAGGATGATCAGCCCGGCCAGCCAGAATTTGGCGCGGCCAATGCGCCCGTCGAAGCGGAAAAGGTACCGAGTCCAATCCATGCGAGTGGCTCCGGGCGGAACGGAGCCGCCCGGACATTGGTCGCCATGGAGAGTGGGTGGGTTCGATCCTAGCAGCGATTGGTGAATGGCGAATGGGGAAGAGGGTCCGCGCCCTATTCGCCACTGGCTACTCGCTGCTCGCCTTGCATCAATCCCGCAGCAGCTCGTTAATGCTGGTCTTGGAGCGCGTGCGCTCGTCGACGCGCTTGACGATGACGGCGCAGGCGGTGCTCGGGCCGATCTGGCCGTTCTTCATCGGCTTGCCTGGCAGCGCGCCGGGCACCACGACGGAATATTCCGGCACTTCGCCCATGAAGACCTCGCCGGTCTCGCGGTCGACGATCTTGGTCGAGGCGCCCAGGAACACGCCCATCGCCAGCACCGCGCCCTTGCGCACGATCACGCCTTCGGCGACTTCCGAGCGCGCGCCGATGAAGCAATCGTCCTCGATGATGACAGGCTCGGCCTGCAGCGGCTCGAGCACGCCGCCGATGCCGGCGCCGCCAGAAATGTGCACGCGCTTGCCGATCTGCGCACAGGAGCCGACGGTGGCCCAGGTGTCGACCATCGTGCTCTCATCGACATAGGCGCCGAGATTGACGAAGGACGGCATCAAGACGACGTTCTTGGCGATGAAGGCCGAGCGGCGCACCACCGCGCCCGGCACCGCGCGAAAACCGGCATCGCGAAAGCGGTTCGGACCCCAGCCTTCGAACTTCGAGGGCACCTTGTCCCACCAGCTTGCCTTGCCGGGGCCGCCGGGAATGACGTCCATGTCGTTGAGGCGGAACGACAGCAGCACGGCCTTCTTCAGCCATTGATTGACCTTCCACTTGCCGTCGCTGCCGCGCTCGGCAACGCGGGCCTCGCCCTTGTCCAGGGTCTCCAGCGCCTGGTCCACGGCCTCGCGCACCTCGCCCTTGGTCGAGGTCGAGATGCCGTCCCGCGCGTCGAAGGCGCTGTTGATGGTGGATTCGAGGGCTGCAAGGGACATCGTGATTTCCTCTGGGAAGCGCGTGGTTTCGCGAGAATTGGAGCGCTTTTTCGGGATTTGCAGGGGTGGAGTCAAGGCAAACTCCACTGTCGTCCCGGGCTCGCTTCGCGCCCCGGGATGACTTCGGTCATTGGGGCGACAGCCCCGCCAAAAACCCCGCCAGATCATCCGTGACGTGGTCGACATGGGCGGCGTCGCGGCCTTCCAGCTCCCAGTCCTCGCGCACCACCTCCTTGGTGCCGTCAGGCACCACCAGCACGGTGGTCATGCCGAGCTGGTGCGGGACAGTGAGGTTGCGGGCGAGGTCCTCGAACATGGCGGCGCGGGTCGGATCGACCGCATGCTGGCCGAGGAACTTGCGGTAGGTCTGCTCCGCCGGTTTCGGTTCGAACTCGGCGGCGATGATGTCGAACACGCCGTCGAAATGGCCGGCGAAGCCGAGCCGCGCCAGCACGGCATCGACATGGTCGACCGAGCCGTTGGTGAGGATCAGCTTGCGGCCCGGCAGCTTTGCGATGGCCGCGCCAAGCGCCGGGTTCGGCTCCAGCGGCGAGTGGTCGATCTTGTGGACATAGGCGAGGTAGTCGTCGGCGGAGACGCCGTGCAGGGTCATCATGCCGCGCATCGTGGTGCCGAAGCGGCGATAATAGTCTTTCTGGATCGCCCGCGCTTCCTCCGGGCCGACATTCAGCCAGTTGCAGACGAACTCCCCGATCCGCGCATCGACCTGCTGCCACAGATTGACGTGATGCGGATAGAGCGTGTTGTCGAGGTCGAACACCCAGGTGTCGACATGGCTGAAGCTGCGGGGTGGGCTCATCACAAGTCTCTCGCTCACGGTACGGCAAAGCGCAGCGTCTTGCCGCCGGTCGACATGTCTACCGCGCCGAAGCCCGTTGGTGCAAAGCCGCGCGCGCCGCAATCGGTCTGCTCGCTGGTCTCGAACTTGGTCTCGCGTGTGCAGAGCTGCCTGTCGCCGCCCCAATTCAGCGGCTTGTCCTTCAGCTTGACGATTCGGTTGTCGGCGTCGACCGCTTCCGCGAAGCTGAAGATCTGCTTCGGCTGGCCGGTCACGTCGGGATGCAGGCAGGTCTTGGGATCGATGCGATACCAGCCGCGGCTGGTCACGGCCTTGCCGTCGTCGGTCGCGATCGCCGCCATCACCTTGTGCGGCGTGTCGTTGCACCAGGTGAGGCCGGTCGAGGACGGCGTCTGTACGGCATCGACCATGGTCTTGAAGAAGGTCTGCGAGCCCACGATGTCGGACGACAAGCCCCGGCTCTTCAGGAATGCGGCCAGCGCGCTCTGCGTCTTCGGCCCGTCGACGCCGTCGATCGGCGCGGCGTCGTAGCCTGCGATCACCAGGAGCCTCTGGATGCCGGCGAGGCGCGCCTGCTCGTCGTCATATTCGGAATCCTCGGCGAGATAAGCGACGAGGTTGCCGTCCGGGCTTTGCGTCGGCGTCACCTGCGTGAAGGGAACCTGCGTCTGGCCGCTGCGGCACTGCCGCGCCGCGGCGATGACGAAATTGTCCTGCGCGACGCACAGCATGTCGTTGCCGCTTTGCGGGATCGGGGACGCGCCGTAGACGCCGAGCGCGCGGGCATTGAGCAGGATGCGGTCGGCGGTCAGCGTGCCCTGCACCACCACGCGGCAGGCCGCGGGATCGATCCTGAACCAGCCGCGCGTCGCGGTCGCCGCCTTGTCGTCGATGCCGATCGCGGCCTCGACCACATAGGACATGCGGTTGCAGATCTTGAGGTCGGCGATCGCCGGCGCCGAGGAGAAGAAGAAGGAGACAGCGGCCGCCGGCAGCGACATCAGGAAGCGGGTGAGGCGGGAGCGGCGGTGTTTCGACTTTCTCCGGTCGTCATGGCCGGGCTTGTCCCGGCCATCCACGTCTCGCTTCGGCAAAGAAAGAACGTGGATGCCCGGGACAAGCCCGGGCATGACGCCCTCTCTTCTTCGCTGCTCGTCTCTCACTTGTGGATCAGCGTGCCCGTGCCCTGGTTGGTGAAGAGCTCGAGCAGCACCGCGTGCTGCATCTTGCCGTCGATGATGACGACGCCCTCGACGCCCTGCTCCAGCGCGTAGATGCAGGTCTCGACCTTCGGGATCATGCCGCCGGAGATGGTGCCGTCGGCGATCAGTTTTCGCGCGTCCTTCACCGAGAGCTGCGGGATCAGCTTCTTCGACTTGTCGAGCACGCCGGGCACGTCGGTGAGCAGCAGCAGGCGCTTGGCTTTCAGCGCGCCGGCGACGGCCCCTGCAAAGGTGTCGGCATTGATGTTCAGCGTCTGGCCTTCCTTGGAGGTCGCGAGCGGCGCCAGCACCGGGATCAGCTCGTAGCCGATCAGCTGGTTGAGCAAAGTGAGGTCGACCTTTTCAGGATCGCCGACGAAGCCGAGGTCGACCGCCTTCTCGATGTGCGAGTCCGGATCGACGATGGTGCGCGTCGTCTTGGTCGCCTTCACCATGTTGCCGTCCTTGCCGGACAGGCCCACCGCCTTGCCGCCGGCCTCGTTGATGTAGCCGACGATCTGCTTGTTGACGGAGCCGGCGAGCACCATCTCGACGATCTCGATGGTCGCGGCATCGGTGATGCGCAGGCCCGCGGCGAATTCCGAGACGATCCCAAGACGCTTGAGCATGGTCGCGATCTGCGGCCCGCCGCCATGCACCACCACCGGATTGATCGCGGTCTGCTCCAAGAGCACGATGTCGCGGGCAAAGTTCTTCGCGGTCTCCTCGTCGCCCATGGCATGGCCGCCATATTTGATGACGATGGTTTCCTCGTCATATTGCTGCATGTGCGGCAGCGCTTCGGACAGGATGCGGGCCTGGTCGAGCGGAGAGATGTCGGTCATTCGCGGGTCTCGCTGCGGGTCGGTCGGTTGCGCGTTCTATCCGATTGGCGGGGACAGCGCAAAGCAGTCTTGGTGCCCCGGACGCAGCGCAACGCTCCTTAAGCGGTGCGCTGCAGAGCCGGGGCCCATGTCGCTTCTGGGTCCCGGCTCTGCGGAGCGTCACTGCGTGCCGCACCGCGTCCAGGACACGAGAGCATCACCTTTTCGCCGCCACCGCGGCCAGCGTCACCGCCAGCCAGCTCGCAATCATCACCATCCCGCCCGTCGGCGCCGCCATCGGAAACAGCGCGTGCCCGGCATACTGCCGCAAGGTGAGGTCGCCTGCGAACAGCGCGGCACCGATCGCGAAGCCGAACGTCGCCACGAGTCCAATTCCGTCGTGCAGAAGGCCGCGCGTGAGCAAGGCGATGGTCGCAAGTATGGCACTTGCATGAAACAGCAGCATGGCGCTGGCGGAGGCAAGACGGCTCGCGTCCGCGCCATGGGCGGACGCGGCGGCCAGCGCGACGGCGGCCGCGCCCATCAAGCCGGCAAGCCCGATCAGCAGGCGGTGCGCTGGCATCACGAGGCCCGCTCTTCCAGGAGCTTCGCCACGGCGGCGCGAAGCTCGGCCATGCCGGTCGCGCTCCGCGAGGAGGTCGCGAGCACGTTCGGGAACGCGGCCGGATGCTTGGCGAGCGCGGCCTCGGTCTCGGCGATGCGCGCTTGCAGCTCGGCGGCCTTCACCTGGTCGGCCTTGGTCAGCACGATCTGGTAGCTGACGGCGGAGCGGTCGAGCGTCTTGAGCACCTCGAGATCGACATCCTTGATCCCGTGCCGCGCGTCGATCAGCACGTAGACGCGCGCGAGACTGGCGCGTCCCAGCAGGAATTTGTGGATCAGCTCGGTCCAGGACGCGACCTGGCTCTTCGGCGCCTTGGCATAGCCGTAGCCGGGCATGTCGACGAGGCGCAGGTCGTTCTTGCCGGGGACCTCGAAGAAGATCAGCTCCTGGGTGCGGCCCGGCGTATGCGAGGTGCGCGCCAGCGCGTTGCGTCCCGTGAGCGCGTTGATCAGGCTCGACTTGCCGACGTTGGAGCGCCCGGCAAAGGCGATCTCCAGCCCCGCCATCGGCGGCAGCGTTTCGATCGAAGGCGAGGCCCAGATGAACTGCCAGTCGCGGGCGAACAGCTTTCGCCCGGCCTCGATCAGTCGCTCGTCGGTCTTCTCGTTCATGCGAGCGGTCTATCCTCTCGTCATGGCCGGGCTTGTCCCGGCCATCCACGTCTGTCTGTCGAGCATCCTCCCAAACGTGGATGCCCGGGACGAGCCCGGGCATGACAACGTGGAGGCACTTGCGCGCGCAATGACGACGCTTACGTCGCCTTCCTCGCGAACGTCGCCTTGAGATTGTCGAGTAACTCCACCTTCACGCCGTTGCGGCGCATGATGTAGCCCTGCTGGACCACCGAGAGCAGGTTGTTCCAGGCCCAGTAGATCACGAGGCCCGCCGGGAATCCCGCCAGCATGAAGGTGAAGATCAGCGGCATCCAGTTGAAGATGATCTGCTGGGTCGGATCCGGCGGCGTCGGATTCAGCTTCATCTGGATCCACATCGTGATGCCCATGATGATCGGCCAGATGCCGAGCGCGAGATAATAGCCGAACACCGGAATCGTGGTCGGATCGAACGGGAGCAGCCCGAACAGGTTGAAGAGGTTGGTCGGATCCGGCGCCGAGAGGTCCTTGATCCAGCCGAAGAACGGCGCGTGCCGCATCTCGATGGTGACGAACAGCACCTTGTAGAGCGCGAAGAATACCGGGATCTGGATCAGCACGGGAAGACAGCCGGCGACCGGATTGATCTTCTCCTTGCGGTAGATCTCCATCATCTCCTGCTGCTGCTTCACCTTGTCGTCGGGATAGCGTTCCTTCAGCGCCAGCAGCTGCGGCTGGATCGACTTCATCTTCGCCATCGAGGCGTAGGACTTGTTCGCCAGCGGGAAGAACAACAGCTTCACGATCACCGTCACCAGCAGGATCGAGACGCCGAAATTGCCGAAGAAGCGGAAGAAGAAGTCGAGGCCGAGGAACATCGGCTTGGTGAGGAAGTAGAACCAGCCCCAGTCGATCAGCAGGTCGAACTGGTTGAGGCCGAGCGCCTTGTTGTAGCCGCCGAGGCCCGCGAGCGGGAAGTTGATGCCGACCACGCCGGCTTCCTTGGCGCCTGCGAACAGCCGCGCGTTGGCCGTCGCGGTGCCGCCGATCGCGACGGTGACGGGGTCGAGCAGATAGTCGGTCTGGTAGGTATGGACCTTGCCGACCGGGTTCGACGAGAAGCGCGCCTGGAGCTGGGCATTGGTATCCGGCAGCAGCGCGGAGGCCCAGTATTTGTCGGTGATGCCGAGCCAGCCATTGGTGGCCTTGAAGTTCACCTGCTTGGCTTCGTCGATCTTGCTGTAGGCATATTCCTGCAGCCTGTGTTCGCCCAGATAGCCGATCAGGCCCTCATGCAGGATATAGTAGCCGGAGACATGCGGCGCGCCGTGGCGCGAGATCAGCGCGAACGGATAGAGCGTGACGGGCGCGTTGCCGACATTGCTCACCTCGTCCTTGATGGTGAAGAGATAATGATCGTCGACGGCGATGGTGCGGCGGAAGGTCAGGCCGTCGCCATTGTCCCATTTCAGCACCACGGGCGTCGACGGCGTCAGGCTGCCGCTGCCCTCCTGCTGCCAGACGGTCTGGGCATCCGGCATCTTTGCCGTCACGCCCGTCGCCGCGACCCAGCCGAACTCGGCGTAATAGGGCTCCGCCGTGCCCGACGGCGAATAGAGGACGATCGGGGGCGATTTCGGATCGACCGTCTCGCGATATTGCACCAGCGCGATGTCGTCGATGCGGCCGCCCTTCAGCGAGATGCTGCCGGCGATCCGCGGCGTCTCGATCTTGACGCGCGGGCTCGCTGCAATGGCAGTCTCGCGCGAAACGACCGCTTGGGGCGGGCTCGCGGCCGGCGTCGACGGCTGGGCCGCGCCGGGCTGCGGTGCGCTGCCCGGCGTCGGGGACGCGCCCGGCTGCGGCGTGCTGCCCTTCTGGAGCTCGGACTGCGCCTGCTGCTGGGCGCGCTGCTTCTCCATCTGCGGCACATTGTAGAAATACTGCCAGGCGATCAGCACCAGGCCGGACAGAATGACGGCGAGGATGGTATTGCGATTGTCGGTCATCTCGATTGTCTCGTCATCAATCCGGTTTGCGGCTGGTCGCTGCGGCGTGACCCGGCCTGTGGCCGCGCGCTTTGGCCGTATGCCGCGCGGGCTTCGTGAACGCTATGCGCAGATCGTCGAGCATGGTGGCGAAGTCGCGCGAGAGCGCGTCCTTTCGTCCAACCAGGACATAATCATGGTGGGGCTGCATCGATATCGGATCGAGCCGCTTCACCAGTTCGCGCAACCGGCGCCGGATGCGATTGCGCTCGGGGGCGTTGCCGTTCTTCTTGGTGACGGTGAAGCCGATCCTGACAGGGCCGGAATCATCGCGGCGGCGGCTTTGCAGGACGAACGCGGGACTATTCACCCGCGCGCCATTGGCAACGGCGAGGAAATCCGCCCGCTGCCTCAGCCGATCCATGATGAAATCCCAAAAAGGGGGTCCGGCTCAGGCGCTCAGACGCTTGCGGCCGCGGGCGCGGCGGGCGGCGAGAACCTTGCGGCCGCCGGCAGTGGCGAGACGGGCGCGGAAGCCGTGACGGCGCTTGCGCACCAGTTTGCTGGGTTGATAAGTCCGCTTCACGGGTTTTTCTCCGCTGACCGGGCAATTTGCCTGTAGAATTGATGGTAAAGTCCGGAAGATGCGGCCCAAAACGGGCCCTTTTTCGGCCCCAAGAGAGCCGCTCCCGGTGTCGCACCGGGTCATCGCGGACAATTCGCGCGGCTTATAAGGGAGCGCCTTGTCTTCGTCAACGCCGCACAAGCGCGCGATTGTGGTGAATATCGCTGTTTGCGCGGCGTTTTTAACCCTTGAGGTGGCGACTCGCGCTATCAGCGCTTACATCCGACCTCGGCAGATTAGCGATCCGTAATTTGACCGGACATCGGTCGGGTCGCATCCTCCATCAGCCAAGGCCAACAGGGGCGAGTTTCGTGCCAGCCACAGATCGCCAGCCGATCCAGGATCTGGATCAGCCAGACCAGCCGGCGACGCGGCCCCGCGGCTCGCGCGGGCTCGGGTTGTCCGGCAAGCTGCTGCTGCTCACCATTCCCTTGGTGATGATCGCCGCGGTGCTGCTCTACGTGCCCGCCATCGCGAATTTCTGGGTCAATCGGCTGAACGACCGCGTCGCGGCGGCCAACACCGCGGCGCTGGTGCTGGATGCGGCGCCGCTCGGCATGGTCCCCGATTCGCTGTCGCGGCAGATCCTGAAGAGCATCAATGCCCGCGCCGTCGCCATCAAGATGGGCCAGCAGCGCCGGCTGCTCGCCAGCGACAACATTCCCGCCGCCATCGAGCACGACATCGACCTGCGCGACATGACGGCCTGGGAGGCGATCACCGGCTCGTTCCGGATGATGCTGGAGACCGGCAACCAGGCGATCCGCATCGTCGGCCCCGGGGTCGGCAATGCACAGTTCATCGAGATCGTCACCGATGAGCTGCCGCTGCGGAAGCAGATGTACCGCTTCTCCCGCAACCTCGTCGTGGTCGCGCTGATCATCGCGGTGCTGACCGCGGGCCTCGTCTATCTCGCGCTCCATTATCTCTTCGTACGGCCGATGCGGCGGCTGACCGCGAGCCTGGTCGGCTTCCACGAGAATCCCGAGAGCTCGGCCGGCATCATCGTGCCGAGCCAGCGCAGCGACGAGATCGGGGTCGCCGAGCGCGAATTGTCCGACATGCAGCGCGACCTGATGTCGATGCTGAATCAGAAGAGCCGGCTCGCCGCCCTCGGTCTCGCCGTCTCCAAGATCAACCACGATCTGCGCAATCTGCTCGCCTCGGCCCAGCTGCTGTCGGATCAGCTCGCCAGCGTGCCGGATCCGCGCGTGCAGCGCTTTGCGCCCAAGCTCGTCCGCTCGCTCGAGCGCGCCATCGCCTTCTGCCAGTCGACATTGTCCTACGGCCGCGCCCAGGAGGCCGCGCCCGACCGCCGCATGATCCTGATCGAGCCTGTTGTGATGGAGGTGCGGGAGACCGCGGGGCTCGCCAACGACGCTTCGATCGCCTGGGTCGCCGCGATCGAGCGCGGGCTCGCGGTCGACGCCGATCCCGACCAGTTGTTCCGGGTCTTGCTCAACCTCGTCCGCAACGCCGCCCAGGCGCTCGAAAGCCATGCGGCGGGTGAGGGGCGTGTGCAGCAGATCCGGATCACCGGGAAGCGCGAAGGCGCCGTCGCCATTCTCGAGGTCTCCGACACCGGCCCCGGCGTCCCCCCGAAGACCCGGGAGCGCCTGTTCGAGGCCTTCCAGACCTCGGGCCGCCCCGGCGGCAGCGGCCTTGGCCTCGCCATCGCCGCCGAACTGGTCCGCGCCCATGGCGGCGAGATCCACCTGGTCGAAGGCACCATCGGCGCCACTTTCCGCATCGTCATCCCCGACCGTCCCGTGGAACTGCTCTCCATCCGCAACGAGCGCCAGAGGGCTTAACTCGGCCGGCGGCCGACTGAAGCGAGCGGGCGATCTCCATTGCTTCCGTTATTCCGGGGCGACCCGAAGGGTCGGGCCCGGAATCCATAACGCCGGCTGGTGGTTATGGATTCTGGGCCTGGCCCTCCGGGCCATCCCGGAATGACGACGGTGAAGTCGAGATGCGCCAAAATCTCCCCGTCCCAGACCTTGCCAATCGGGGCAAGAGCGGTTAGTCAGAGCGCTCTTTCGCACCCCCTCCGGCTCCGCCGGGGGCTGCTTGCGGGCCTTGGTCCGCGCTGCTTGCGAAACACGCGCCCGTAGCTCAGCTGGATAGAGCATCAGACTACGAATCTGAGGGTCGGACGTTCGAATCGTTCCGGGCGCGCCATTCTTTGCCGAAAGGTCAGGACAGGACAGCATCTGGTCGCCAGACCGGCCCGAGACCGGATGGCCATGCCGTGTGGGGAGCTGGATGAGGATATCGCAGGCGTTCAAGTTCGAGGCGGCGCATCGGCTGCCAAACGTGCCCGAAACTCACAGGTGCAGCCGGCTGCATGGTCATTCCTATCGGGTCGAAGTCCAGCTGGATGGGCCGGTCGACCCGCACACCGGCTTCGTCGCTGATTTCTTCGATATCGAAGCAAGCTTCGCCGGCATCATGGCGGCGCTGGACCACCAGTGCCTGAACGAGGTCGACGGCCTCGCGAATCCGACCGCCGAGAACATCGCGGTCTGGATCTGGGACCGCTTGAAGCCCAGCCTGCCACTGCTGTGGGCGGTCCGCGTCTATGAAACGACGGATTGCTGGGCCGAATATCAGGGGGCGGTGACGACGGCCCGCTGACCCCAGCGCCGGCCTCACCGTCGCCATATGGGAACCCGCAGGGCAACTCAGGATCAGCCATATGAGCAGAGTGGTGCTGCTTGCGCGCCGCCGGACGGATCTCATTACTCACGAATATATGAGCTGTGTTGATAACCGCATGCGGGTTGGAAGGTTTAATTTCAAGCTGGCGTAGAATGTCCGCAATGCCAGTTGCGCCTGGCCCCTGTACAGGGAAACTGTTGATGGAACGCAAGCTCGCCGCGATCATGGCCGCCGACATCGTCAGCTACAGCCTGATGATGGCCGAAAACGAGGCCTCCACCTATAAAGAGCTGCGCACGGTCTTCGACAATCTGATCGAGCCCACAGTCGCGCAGCATGGTGGACGCATCTTCAAGAAGACCGGCGACGGGTTTCTGGCGATGTTTCCCAGCGTCAACGAAGCCGTTGATGCGGGCACTGCCATCCAGCAAGGGTTCGACAACGCCCCGTTTGAGCTGCGCATAGGCATCAACCTCGGTGATGTCATCGAGGACAATGGCGACATGTACGGCGACGGCGTTAATGTCGCCACACGGCTTGAGACGATGGCCGATCCCGGTAGCATCTTTGTTAGCGGCGCTGTCGTCATGGCCGCAGACCGCAATCGCGGCGACGTGTTCGCGCGTGTGGGCCGCAGGCGCGCCAAAAACATTCCCGAGCGTCTTAATGTCTACCGGGTCCGGCGCGCGCAATCATCATGGTATCGCTGGCGAAAAGTCCCGCGCGTTCTACGCGGTACCGCTGCGCGCTGGTCATATGGCGTCGCCGCCGTAGCCCTTGTCCTCATCGGCACCCAAATCCAACCGCTTTCCCTGGCGGCGATGGTCAGCCGGCTCCCGGCCGCGCTATCTTTCGACCAGACCCGCGCCGACCCGCGGCCGTCAGTTGCGGTCATGCCCTTTGCGACCATGGGTGGGGACCAATCGTACTTTGCAGACGGGCTGACCGAGGATGTGACCACCGCGCTTGCAAGGAATTCCGAGCTTCAGATCATCGCGCGCGACTCCACCTATGCTGTGCGCGGGCAAGACAGCGATATGCGCAAGCTCGGGGCAAAGCTGGGCGTTTCCTACGTGGTGGAAGGCAGCGCGCGCCGCGAGGGCGACCGGCTGCGCGTCTCGGCGCAGCTGATCGACGTGAAATCGGGCGCGCACCTTTGGTCGCGCAGCTTCGACAGGCAGGTTGCCGACGTCTTCACCGTACAAAGCGAGCTGACCACGGAAATCGTCGCCCAGCTCGCGCCGTATATCGGCCGAAATGAAGCCATCGCTGCCGCGCAACGTCCGACCGACAACCTTCAGGCTTACGATCTTCTCCTGCGGGCCCGTCATCGATACCGGCATGGCGTCCAGGATGCGGAAGCACTTATGGAGGCACGCGGCCTATATCAGCGCGCGCTGGAAATGGACCCGGCCTATGCCACCGCCCGTGCGGGCTTGGCCCTCACTTACATCGCGGATGTGGCCAAGAGGTCGAGTGGTCGGGCGACAGCGCATGAGCTGGAACTAGGTCTTAGCGAAGCGCGCCAGGCTGTGCGCCTCGATCCCAATCTCTCGCTCGGCTATCAGGTGATCAGCTTCGGGCTGGCGGTGCAGGGCGATTATGCGGGCGGCTTGCAGGCCGCCAAGCGCGCCGTCGAACTGAATCCCAATGACCCGGACAGCATGATGGCATTGGCAAAAGCACAAGTCCGTTTCGGGGACTACGCGGACGCCGTTGCCAATGCCGAGCGGGCGCGTCGCCTTCATCCCATGGCGCCGGAATATTACGCCTATGTGCATGGCCAGGCTCTTTACGCCGCTGATCGTCGCGATGAGGCGGCTACCGTGATCTCCGAATGCCTTGTAAGGGCGCCGCGCGATGCCAACTGCCTGCTCATCCAGGCTGCGCTGCAAGGGCGGCGCGGTGATATAGAAGCGGCGCAGCTGACGATGGCAAGCTTGGTAGGGGCCCAACCGACATTTTCGTTGGAGGCAGAGCGCTCTTATCGCCGGTTTGGCAACAAGCCGCTCATGGAGCAGTTCCTGAAGGACCTGACGGTGGCGAAGGCACCGGGGGCTGCGTAATAGGATTTCCTGTAGCTAAAATTCAATGAGATAGCAGTTCTCAGTTTCATCTCGTCGGGCGCGCCGCTAAGTTTGCCCGATGCGCACGATCGATCATCTATTCTCCCGGCTCGTTTTATTCCTTGCCATCGCATCCGCCCCGGTGCTTCCCGCGCGCGCGGCCGAAACCTGCCCGTTCATCAGCGCCCAGGAGCTCGCCCGGGCGATGCCGGCGCTGAAATGGTCGCTGATTTCGAACCAGGACGGCCGCGGCTGCATCTACCAGGCCGGGCGCGGCGACACGATGATGCTCTCGGTGTTCCGCAATCCCGACAAGGACCGCGCCAGGGAATTGTACGCGACCTTCGTCAAGACGCTTGGCGAACGCATGCCGCTGAGCGCAGTGTCCGGAGCCGGCGACGAGGGCCAGGGTGGAACGAGCGCGGCGGGCGCGGAGCGCCAGGAGGCCTCGGTCGTCGCCCTGTCCGGCGATTACATCCTGCAGATCAGCGTCTATCCGATCGGCCGGCGTGCCGATGATGCGCTGCTCGCGCCGATTGCCGAAGCCGCGCGCGTTGCCGTCGGCAATGTGAGCAGGAGCAGCGAGCGGTTCGGCAATTGCGAGTGGCTCACCGCCGCCGATGCCGACGGCTTTCTCGACAACAGCACGCTGACGGTGCAGCGGACCGGGGCAGGCAGCTGCATGATGTTCGATCGTGAGGCCAACACCATGACCGTCGCGGTGATCACGACCTCGCGCGATACCGCCCTCGGCATGATGAAGCGCGCAGGCCCCTGCACGCACGTGGCGATCCCCGAGCTCGGCCGCGAAGCCTTCGGCGAGCATTCCTGTACCAAGGGCAACGGGAACGCCGTCAACATCCACGTCTGGAAGAACGGCCGGCAGGCCTCGATCCTGTTCGCCCCGGTCAAGCCGCATCCGGAGTCCGCCTCGGTCGAGCGCCTGAAGGCGGTGGCCGCGCGGGTGTATGGGAAACTGTAAGGGGACGTGACCTCTTCCTCCAGCTGACGGGCAAGCGGCTGCGCCTCGCCGCTCGGCTTCACCGCCCCGCCAGCACCTCCTTGCACTTGGCCGCGAACGCATTGAGATATCCGCCGAGCTCGGTCGTCAGCGCGTCGGAGCGCTCGACATTCTGCAGGCTCATATTGAGCGCGTAGACCGGAAGGCCCTCCAGCACGATGGGCGTTGCGACGGCGAGAACGGCGGGCTGCCACGACACCGCGCAATAGCCGTCGTGCTCGACCGAGCTGATCGATTGCCTGACCTCCGCCAGCAGCGCCCTGGTTGCAGCCGCGCTGCGCCGCTTGAACTGCTTCAGCAATCGTTCGCGCTCGGTCTCTGTAGTGCCGGCGAGATAGGCGCGACCCAGCGACGTCAGCTCCATCGGCACCTGCTGGCCGGCGACCACGTTGCGCAGCGCCGCGCGAGGGCTGTAGCGGATCGATTCCAGATAAACCATCATGGTCCTATCGGCAGTCGCGAGCCCGACATTTAGCCGCCGCCTAGCCGATTCCGCGCGCATCATCGGACCGATCGCGTTGAGCACGGGCGATCCCGTCCTCATGGCGTGACCGATGCTGATGACCGATGCGGCAAGCCGGTAGGCCCGCTCGCTGCGGACTTCGTCGAGCATCCCGGAATTGACCAGCGTCCGGGTCAGCCGGCTGACCGTCGATCGCGGCAAGCCTGTTCGCTCTGCGATCTCGCCGTTGCCGAGCGTGTCGACGCCGGGGCGGAACGCCCGGAGGATCTCGACGCCCCGCTCGAGCGACCGGTTGCCGTCGACTCCGCCCGCATATCTGCGGACCTGCGCCATGTTCCACCTCCACCACCATTTCCACTAAGTGGAATTATGGGGATGCTGCGGCCGGTGCAAGCCGCTATCAGCACCAGAACAAGAATGCCCGGCCGCAGCTGGCTCGACGAGGAAACGGCAACGGCTTGAGATCGGCACTCGAAATCCGCAATCCCCGCGGAGTTCGATCCGATGCCAACCACGGAGGCTGCCATGTCCTATCAGCTCATCGAATTTTTCGTCGAGGCCGGAATTGCGACGATCGCATTCAACCGGCCGGACCGGCGCAATGCCATGAGCGACGAGATGCGCGCCGAGTTCTCAGGCGCGCTCGAAACCGTGTCCCGCGACAAGGCAATCAAGGCGCTGGTGCTGACCGGGCGCGGCAACGCGTTCTGCGCCGGCGGCGACATCAGCGGCATGAAGCGCCGGCTCGAGGCGCCGCAGGGCGAAGTCGCATTCAACGGATGGAGTCGCCAGCAGGGCGTGCATCACGTGCAATCGCTGCTGCTGGGCCTGCCGAAGCCGACGATCGCCGCCGTCAACGGCGCCGCGGCGGGCCTCGGTGCCGACATCGCGCTCGCCTGCGACTTCGTGATGGCAACGGAGCGATCGAAGTTCACCTGGTCCTACATCAAGCGCGGCTTGATCCCCGATGGCGGCGGCCTGTACTTCCTGCCGCGCCGCGTGGGGCTCGCCAGGGCCAAGGAGCTGATCTTCACCGGGCGCGTCGTCGAGGCCGACGAAGCGCTCGCGCTCGGCATCGTCGATCGCAAGGTGGCTGCGACCGAGCTGCTGTCGGCCGCGCAGGCCTGGGCGGCGGAACTGGCGCAGGGGTCTGCCACCGCGCTCGCGCTCGGCAAGAAGATCCTGAACGAGACGTTCGAGCATTCCGCGCACGACATCTTCAATCTCGGCAGCCAGGCGCAGGCCATCTGCTACACCAGCGCGGAGCATCGCGAGGCCGTGGCGGCCTTCCTGGCGCAATCCTCGGCGAAGGGTTGAGCGATGAACGCGATCGAACGCCTGATCCGGCCGCGCAGCATCGCCGTGATCGGTGCATCGGCGGACCCGAGCAAGACCTCGGGGCGACCGGTCTCCTATCTCCGGAAACACCGCTTCGCGGGTGCGATCTATCCCGTCAATCCCAAGGTCAAGGAAATCGGCGGTCTCGCCTGCTACCCCGACATCGCCTCGCTGCCTGATGTGCCCGACGTCGGCCTTGTCCTGCTCGGCGCCGAACGCGCCCACGTCGCGGTGCGCGAATTGTCCGCGCGTGGTGCTGCCGCGGCGATCGTTCTCGCCAGCGGTTTCACCGAAATCGGCGCCGAAGGCGCCGCGCGCCAGCAGCAGCTGATGCAAGCCGCCGGATCCATGCGCCTGCTCGGGCCGAACACGATCGGCCTCGTCAATCTCACCGACAACATCGTGCTGTCGGCGTCCGGCGCGCTGGCCATGGACCATTTCCCGGCAGGTCCGGTCGGACTGGTCTCGCAGAGCGGAGGTATTCTCGGCGCCATCTTGTCGCGCGCCGCGGCGCGCGGGGTCGGGCTGTCGAAGCTGGTGTCGACCAGCAACGAAGTCGATCTCGATCTCGCCGACTTCATCGACTTTCTGGCCGACGACAATGCGACCAAAGTCATCGCGCTCTATATCGAGGCGATCCGCAATCCGGCGCGCTTCCGCGAAGCGGTGCGCAAGGCACGAGATGCCGGCAAGCCAATCGTCGCCTTCAAGATCGGGCGATCGGAAGCGGGCGCAAAGGCGGCTATCTCGCACACGGGCGCGCTCGCAGGCTCCGACCGCATGTACGACGCCTTGTTCAGGCAGCTCGGCGTGATCCGCGCGAAAACCTTCGAAGACCTGCTCGACATTCCGGCAGCGCTTGCCGCAGGACGGAAGCTTTCCGGCCGGCGCGTGACGATCCTTACCTCGACCGGCGGCGCCGGCACCATCGTGTCCGACAGTTTGGGTGTCGCGGGCTTCGCAACGCCCGCTCCCGACGCGGATACGGCCGCGCAACTGCGCGCCCTGCAGTCGGGGTCGCACGCCATGCTCGACCGCAACCCGATCGACGTAACGCTGGCCGGCCTGCAGCCGGACGTGCTGCGCGCCGCAATCCGCATCCTGCTCGCAAGCCCGTCCTATGATGCGCTGGTCGTCATCGCCGGCTCGTCAGCCGTGGGATCGCCGGCGCTGATGGCCGACGCCATCCACGATTGCCTGCCGCTCAGCGACAAGCCCGTCATTGCCTATGTGAGCCCTCACGCGCCCGACGCGGTCTCCGTCCTCACGCAGCGAGGCGTCCCCGCCTACACCTCCGCCGAGAGCTGTGCCGCTGCGCTCGACGGCTTGTTGCAGGCCGGAATGCCGGAGCAGGTCCCGACGTCCGGCTCGACTGCGACGGTTGTCGACATCACCGATCTCCCGGCGGGAACGCTGGACGAAGCACAGGCCAAAACCTTGTTCGCCCGCTTTGGTATTCCGATCGTGGCAGAGCAAGTGGTCGCAACGGCTGGAGAGGCGGAACGGGCTGCGCAAGCCTTCGGCGGCAGAGTCGTGCTCAAGATTCTCTCACGCGAGATCGCACACAAGAGCGACGTCGGCGGCGTCGCGGTCAACCTGACAGCCGAGAGCATTGGCGGCCGGCTCACGGCGATGGCCGACGAGGTCGAGGCAAGGACCGGGAAACGACCCGAGCAATTCCTGGTTCAGGAGATGATTTCAAGCGGCGTCGAAATTATTCTCGGGCTGTACCGTGATCCCTTGGGCGTCGCCATCCTTCTCGGCATGGGCGGCGTCGCCGCCGAGCTGTTCAAGGACACGACGATGCGCCTGCTGCCGCCGAACGGCGGTCTCGGCCTCGCCGAGGCGCGCGCGATGGCGCGCGATCTCGTCACATGGCCGTTGCTGGACGGTTTTCGGGGCCGACCGAAATGCGATGTCGAAGCCCTTACAGCAGCGATCGTCGCTTTCTCGCAGATGGTCGCGCAGCTCGGCGACCGGCTTCTCGAGGCCGAGATCAATCCGGTCTTCGTGCTGCCGGCCGGCCAGGGCGTGAAGGCGGCCGACGGGCTGGCTGTTCTCAACGCGAGCAAGTGAAGCCGCACCGCCAAGAACTTGCAGAAAGGCGCGCGGCTACGTTCGTCCAAAACGACAAGCCTCGTTGAATAACTCAACCAGAACCGGATGGGAGGTCCGCATGGCAATCGGCAAGATCATCAGTCGCGACCGCGCTGCAGGAAGTAGCTGGCCGCGCTCCGCCATTCTCGTCTCGTCGGCGTTGCTGGTGCTGGCGGGATCGAGCACTGCGCCGGCGCGGGCCGAGTATCCCGAGAAGATCATCAAGATCGTGGTGCCCTTCGCAGCCGGCGGCGGGACCGACATCGTCGCGCGAACGACCGCCCAGGAGATCCAAACGGACCTCGGCAAGCCCGTCATCATCGAGAACAAGCCGGGCGCCGGAACCATCGTCGGCACCCAGACCGTCGCGACGAGCGAGCCGGACGGCTATTCGCTGCTGCTGGCGACCTTCGCGCACGCGGTCAACCCGAGCCTCTACAACAAGCTGCCGTTCGATCCGCACAAGGATTTCGCCGCGGTCTCGCTGATCGCGCGGTCCTTCAATGTCGTCGTCGTCAACCCCGCATCCAAGATCAACTCGATCTCCGATCTGATCGCCGAAGCCAAGGCCAAGCCGGGCAAGCTCAATTTCGGCACGTTCGGCATCGGCACCTCGGCCCATCTCGCCGGCGAGCTGTTCAACGCCATGGCGAAAGTCAAGATGACGGCGGTCCCCTACAAGGGTGCGGCGCCTGCGATCAGCGATCTCCTAGGCGGGCAGATCGACGTGATGTTCACCACCGTGGCGAGCGCAGCATCGCTGGTGGCGGCGGGTCAGCTCAGGGCATTGGCCGTCACCTCGGCCGAGCGGTCGGCCGCGTTCCCGCAACTGCCAACCGTTTCCGAGGCCGGATTGCCCGGCTACGCCGCCGAGTCCTGGTACGGATTGTACGCACCGGCCAAGACCCCCGCGCCGGTGATTGCGCGTCTCACCCAGGCGGTCGCGAAGGCCGTTCAGTCCGGTGCCTTCAAGAAGCTGTCGGCCAACGAAGGCCTGATCATGGTCGGCAGCGCGCCCGAAGAGCTCGATCGCTACGTTAGGCAGGAGGAGGAACGCTGGCGCAAGCTGGTCAAGGACGCGAATATCGAGGTGCAATAGCCTGGGATCGAGCAACATCCGGGACCCCCGGAGGTCCCGGATGTCACCCCCTTAGACCGTCAGCCCGCAAGCCCGCCGGATCGCGATCTGAACCGGCGAAGGTGGCAGCGCCGGATCGAACTCGCGCTTCGGCAGCAGCGGAGGCTGTGCCATGAAGCGCGGTTGTTTCCCGCGGTGGGGTTGCGCGGCATGAACCAGGAACGGGTGGCACAGATAGACGGTGCCTGGCTTGCCGGTCGCAAGTTCAACCTCGCAGTCCCTGGTCGACGCCCAGTCGCCGGCAGCAAGTTGCCGGAGCGTTGCGCCCGCCTTGCCATGGGGCAGTAGCTCCCGCGCGATGGCCGCATGCGAGCCTTTCCGGATTCGCGTGGGCGCATCATCGTTTCCGACGTCCGAGAACAGGAAGAGCATCAGCAGCGCACGGCCGCTGCTCTTCACATTGGCACGCCATTCCATGAAGTCGGCATCGGCGGTGCCAAAGCTCATGTCCAAATGCCAGCCATCGTCGCCCGGCGATTGCGATGACGGGAAGCGGATCGGAAAGGTTCCGAGGCCCGTCGGCGCAAGCCAGCGCCCTTCACCGGCGAGCTGATCATAGGCCTTGTGCAGAAGCGGCGTATTCGCGGCTTCAATGAAGGGGGGCGTGGCTTTGGCGCCGACCCGGACCACGGGCTGGGTCCAATGTTCGGGCTCGTCCGGCGACAGGCCGATATCCGCCCACAACTCGTCCCTGCATTGCTTGGCAAGGTCGGCGCTGAAGGCATTCTCGAGTTTGACGAAACCGTCGTCGATGAAGGTCTGGACCTGTCTTGGCGTCAGGCCAGCCTGTTCGGTCTTGGGCATTGCACATCTCTCCGTTCGGCTATCGCAGCGCGCGAAGCCGTTTGATCTGAGTGGCGCAGGAGCGCCGGAACGACGTTCTGCCGTTCAGATCAGCGGGAAGAATGTGGAGATGAACATCATGGCGGGAACGTATAACGCGGTGGAGCGCCGAATCAAGGCACACGCGCGGCTTGCGGAGCGCATGTCGAGCGTCGGCAGCCTCGCACCGAACGCGGAGGCTGCCGCAGGCTTATGCATGGGTCATGGGCAGGAGTGGCGCAGACCATCGCGGCCCAGATAGGTCCCAGAGGCGGGATCGTAGGAGCGATAGCGCTGCGCACAATAGGAGGCGGCATTGGATTGAGCCTGGCTGTTGGCGATGGCGCCGCCGATGATCGCGCCCGCTGCGAGGCCGCCGAGGACGGCTGCGCCCGTGCCGTAATGGCGGTGATGGTGCCTGTGGCCATACCGATGACCATGTCCATGCCAGTGCCGGTACTGCACCTGTTCCACGCCGGAATCGGGGGCGGGATTTGCGATCGGCAGAGGTGCCGCGAGCGCGGGTGAAGCCATCGAGAGCATCGCTCCAGCGGCCGCGAGGGCAACGAAAGTTCGACGCATCGTCATGTCGGGCTCCCTGTTGGTGAGGATGCGAGAGCAACGGCCGGTTGCGCGCTCCGTTCCTCCAGCGGGTGGCGAGCGTCAGAGGGTCGCAGAAAATGAAATGTTCGTAACGGTGCGTGCGGAGCGTCGCTACTGCCGTGCCCGTCGCTCGCGCAGGCGCTTCGTTACTATCTGTCCTCGCTATCCCGCCGGCGGAAGGGATCGGCGACATCGTCGTGACCGCTGCGGCTGCTGAAGAACATTAGCGCCATCAGCCCGCAGCCGACGAGCAGGGAAAAGAAGGCGCCAAGGCCAAGCGCGATCCAGCCATGCTTGTCCATCTCGACCCCGGCGCTGGCTCCCCAGACCGAGAATCCCCAAATGCCCGTGAGGATCAACATGGCTCCGAGAGCGACCAACAGCGCGACCTGGCCGGCACTCATGTTCTTCATGGCTGTTCCCATTGTCGTGCCCGACGAGGGGGCAATTGCGAAAAGCGCGCAGGCGTTTCTGTCACCACACTGACCTTTGCGTGGCCGCTGAGCGCGCACGGAACGCGCCCGCGGGCGCGTTCCTGCAAGGAGCAGGCCTATGCTCGGTCGGATTGCCGTTTCCTTTGTCAGGAGACGGCGAGAACGGTGAGCCCTCTCGTCCGCTTGTCGGGCGTCTCGAACTCGATCCGCTGTCCCACCGAGAGACCGATCAGGGCGGCTCCAACGGGCGTCAGGATCGAAATCTGGTTGAGCTCGATGTTCGCCTCGTGCGGATAAACCAGCACGATCTCCCGACTGGAGCCCGCCCCGTCATCGCGATAGATCACTCTGGAGCCCATCCGAACCACGCCGCTCAAATCGCTCTCTTGCGCGATCGTTGCGCGTTCCAGCTCCCGGGCCAGAAACTGGGCGACGCGGGGAAACAGGTCCATAGTCGAATTCGCAAGCGAGTTAAGACGCCGCGATTCCTCGTCTGCGATCTTGATCGGCGGCAGCGCCGACTGTTCTCTTCGGATCTCGGCTTCGAATTTCTGCATTTTATCCTCCTAGGCTGCGCTTGGTCCCGGGTCGTCATCGCACGGCCCTTTGCGCCGACTTGATCGGACGAGAGGGACGACGTTCGGGCTCGATTGGCTGACGCTCTGAACCCTGACGACGTTCAGACAGCCCGCGACCACGTACGGCATCTGATCGCCGACCTGCAGGCCGATCAAAGCGGCTCCCAAAGGTGTCAGCACCGAAATGCGAGCGGGGTCCGACCAACACTCCTCGGGCCACACGAGGTGCACAGTGCGGCGCGGAACGCCCCAATTCGTGCAGAACGTGACCCATGATCCCACGGTCACCCGCGAATTGAGATCGTCCCATGTGTCCGGCACGATCTCGGCGCGGTTGATCTCACTGAGCAGGAAGATCCCGTCGAGATCGCCCCTTTGGGAGGCGCGGCAGGCAAGCTGTTCAAGCCGTGGATAGTCCGATGCGATGAGCTTGATTCTTGGAAGAGGCAGCACGGCACACTCCTTCTGCTTCAATACGACCTCTCAGACGGAGGTCACGAAAGCTGGAAAAGAGCCCGGACGGCGCACAGCGCCGTCCGGCTAACCGCCTGCTTGGAGGCGGCCGGCGTGAAGACTGAAACGCGCGGTGCGCGCGTCTATGTCGACGACATATGCCATGACATTCCGACTATAGTGATTCATTCCTGCGGTACCATTGCGGCGAAACCGCACAGCCGCGAGCAGTTGATTCTCCGCGGGCGATACGGCTCCAGCTGCTACAGCTCCGAGGCTTTCACCGCAGGCCCTGCTCGTCGATCAGGATGCGGTGGATCTCGATGCGCTCCGGCAGTTCGATCAGGAACTCCGCGTCGCGCGCGAGATGATGGACCTTGGTCGGCTCGCCCTTGGTGAAAGCGGTCATGGCCGCGATGTCGGCCCAGTAGGAGATGGTGGTGAACCACGTCTCCTCGTCGCGGTCCTCGCGCAATTGCTGCACACCGAGCGCGGTCTTTCGCAGCGGCGGGATGCCCTCGGCTTGCAGATAGGCCTGGTAGGCGTCGGCGAGGTCGCGGCGGGTACGGCCGCGCCAGATGCGGGCGATGGTCGGCTTGGTCGGCATGGCAGGATTCTCCTCGCTGCCGAACGCAATGCGGCGCTTCCCGTTCCAGCGTCCTCATGTCACGGCCACGACGCGGCGCCGGAACAGCTCGATCGCTATGTCGGGCAGGAGGGATCGCTGGCGCAAGCCGGTCAAGGACGCGCACATCGAGGTGCGACAGTTCACTAATCGATCTCCGCCTTGGTCTTCAGTCCGGGCAACACGGTGCGGACGTGCTCGGCCAGCGTCGTCGCCAGCAGCGAGGGCCTCGCCTCCGAAAATTCGAGCGCGATGCCGATGGTCGGAAGCAGGGGCAGTCCGGCCGAGACGACGTGAAGATCGAACGGAACGGCGGTTCGTGTCAGGACGCTGATCGCATGACCGGACCGCGCGATCGCGATCAGGCCGGCGAGGCTGTTGCTCGCGTAGGCGACCCTGTAGCGCCGATTGACCGCGTCCATCGCGGCGCAGGCGGCGCGGTAGTCCAGGCTCATCGGCGCCGCCAGCGCCAGCGGCAGCACATCCTGCGTCAGTATTTTCGGTTCGGCCTCGTTCGCGACCCAGACGAAGCGCTCCTCGCGGATCACCTCGCGCGCTCCGGCATCGGACAGCGAGACCAGCGCCATGTCGATCTGGCGCCGCGCCAGCATCGGGCGCAGCTCGGAGGTCGGTGCGCAGACCATGCGCAGCTCGACATTGGGATGCAGCGCGCAGAACCCCTTCAGCAGCGCCGGCAGGAAAGCGATCGAATAGTCCTCCGGGCAGCCGAGGCTCAGCGTCCCCTTGAGACTCTCGCCGCTCATGTCGGCGAGAATCTCGTCGTGCTGCGCCAGCAGCGTCTCGGCGTGGGCGAGCAGTTTCTCGCCGGCCGCGGTCAGCCTCATGCCGGATCCGCTGCGGTGAAACAGCGGCTGCGTGATCGTCTGTTCCAGCCGTTGCATCTGCATGCTGAGCGCGGACTGTGTCCGGCCAATCTGCAAGGCCGCCAGGCTGATCGAGCCGGTGCGGGCCACGACGACGAAATTCCTCAGAAGGTTGAGATCCAGCATCGACATCAAGAAGATTGATATCCAGATTGAATTATATCAATTAGCCTGAAGTCAAATTCTTGACTAGAGGTCAGACATCCCAAGCGAGAGGTGGCTGTCATGACCTTGAATGCCGATCCCGATTTCTGGGCGTCCGCCAACACGCATCTGACCCGCTATGGGCCGAGTTTCGAACCCGTCATCATCGAGCGTGCAGCCGGCAGTTTCGTCTACGACGCCGACGGACGCGCCATCCTCGACTTCACCTCGGGTCAGATGAGCGCCGTGCTGGGGCACACGCATCCCGACATCGTCGCCACGGTCGCACGGCAAATGGGTGCGGTCGCTCATCTCTTCAGCGGCATGCTCTCGCGTCCGGTGGTGACGCTGGCCGAGCGGCTCGCTGCGCTTGCGTCCGGTCTCGACCGCGTGCAGCTGCTGACGACAGGCGCGGAAGCCAACGAAGCGGCGATCCGGATGGCCAAGCTCGTCACCGGCCGGCACGAAATCGTCGCCTTCGCGCAAAGCTGGCACGGCATGACCGGCGCGGCGGCGTCGGCGACCTACAGCGCGGGCCGGCGCGGATATGGGCCCGCCGCGGTCGGATCGTTCGTCATTCCCGCGCCGAACGCCTATCGGCCGCGCTTCAGGAACGTCGACGGCAGCAACGACTGGCAGACCGAGCTCGACGATGCGTTCGCACTGATCGACAGCCAGTCCACCGGTAGTCTGGCGGCCTTCATCGCCGAGCCGATCCTCTCCAGCGGCGGCATTCTGGAACTGCCGCTCGGCTATCTCGCGGCCTTGAAGCAAAAATGCGAGCAGCGCGGCATGCTGCTGATCCTCGACGAAGCTCAGACCGGAATCGGCCGCACCGGGCACATGTTTGCCTTCGAGCGTGACGGCGTGGTGCCTGATATTCTCACGCTGTCGAAGACGCTCGGCGCCGGTCTGCCGCTCGCCGCGGTCATGACGACAAAGGCCATCGAGCAGGCCGCGTTCGAGCGCGGCTTCCTGTTCTACACCACCCATGTCTCCGATCCCTTGCCCGCCGCGGTCGGCGTCACGGTGCTCGAAGTTGTCGCGCGCGACGGGTTGGTGGCGCAGGCAACCGCCAGGGGCAACAGGCTCCGGGATGGATTGCTGTCGCTGCAGCAAAAGTTCGAATGCGTCGGCGACGTCAGGGGCCGCGGGCTTCTGCTCGGTCTCGAAATCGTCGTCGACCGACAGTCCAAGACGCCGGGGTTTGAACTCGGCGCGCGGATCATGGAGGAGACCATGCGTCGCGGTCTCAGCATGAACATCGTCAAGTTGCCCAGCATGGGCGGCGTATTCCGCATCGCGCCGCCGCTCACAGTGTCCGAGGCCGAAATCGATCGCGGTCTCGAGATCATGTCGGAGGCGATCCAGGCTGCGACGATGCACTGATCGGCGGAAGGCCTTTTCCGGATGCAACTCGCCAGGACATATGGGCGTCCGACGCTGTTCTCGCGGCACGGCATGGTCGCCGCCGCGCATCCGCTCGCGGCACAGGCCGGTGCACGAATCCTGATGCAGGGCGGCAATGCGTTCGATGCGGCCGTTGCCACCGCGGCCGCCCTCAATGTGGTCGAACCGTTCATGTCGGGGCTTGCCGGGTTCGGACTGGCCACGGTCTGGGTCGCAAGCGAGCAGCGCATTCGCGTGCTCGACTTCGCTCCGCCGATGCCCACAAGCTTCCCGGTCGGCAGATACACCAGCAGATTCGAGCTCGAGCGCGGTCCGCAGGCGGCCTCGACGCCCGGCAATCTCGCGGGCTGGTGCGAGCTGCTCTCGCGCTATGGACGCAAATCGCTTCCAGATGTCTTTGCGCCGGCGATCACGCTGGCGCGCGACGGCTTTGCGCTCTCGGACTTCGGTGTTGATGAGATCAACGAGCAGGTGCCGCTGCTCGAACCCTGGCCGCAGCTGCACGCCGCCCTGGTCAGGAACTATCTCCCGGATGGAATGCCGGTGAAGCTCGGCAGCATCGTCGCGCAGCCCGATCTCGCGCAGACTCTTGCCGAGATTTCCGAATCGGGGCCCGAGTATCTGTATGGCGGCAAGCTCGGCCGGCGGATCGTGGACTATCTCGCCACGCTCGGCGGCAGCCTGACGCTGGACGATGTCATCGCCGTCAAGCCGCATTGGTTCGATCCCCTGACCGTGTCCTATCGGGGGCTCGAGCTTCACGTCCCGGCGCAGCAATGCGGCGGCTTCCAGTTCGCCCTCACCCTCAAGATCCTTGAAGGCTTTGACCTCGGGCGTCTGCAGAAGGACGGCGCCGATCATCTCGATACGGTCTATCGCGCGATCCGTCTCGCCGCCGGCGAGCGCATCGCCCATGGCAATCTGGGACCGGATCAAGCCGCTGGAGCAATGTCCGACGCGACAATCGCGCGGCTTCGCCAGCGTGTGAGCGACGGCCGGCCGATCACGGGCCCGACAGAGCAATGGACGCCGCAGGATCGTGCCGATCCCGGCCACACCACCTCATTCTCGATCGCCGACGCCGAAGGCAATCTGGTCTGCATGACGCAAAGTCTCGGCAGCCCGTTCGGCAGCGGCGTCGTGGTGCCGGGGACCGGCGTTTGCCTCAACAATCATCTGCATTGGGCCGACGTGCAGCCGGGAAGCCCGAACCTCGCCAAGCCGGGCGACGCGTTGCCGGTGACGATGGCGCCGTCGATTGCGACGCGCGGCAGCCGTCCGGTGCTCGCGCTGGGGACGCCCGGCAGCTACGGCATCCCGCAAACCCAGGCCCAGGCTTATGTGCAGCACATCGAGTTCGGCCTTCCGCTGCAGCAGGCGATCGAGGCGCCGCGTTCACGGCTGTGGGACGGCCGCTTCATTCAGGCAGAGAACCGCATCGCGCCGGAGACCATCGCCGAACTGAAACGCCGCGGCCACGAGATCGAGATCTTGGACACCGGCTGGACCATGCTCTGCGGAGGCATGCAGGCCGTCGCGCTCGATCCGGTAACCGGCGTGATGACGGGTGCCGCCGATCCGAGGCGGGACGGGTATGTCATCGGCTTGTGAGCGGTAGCACATCGAGGCGAGCGCAGGCAGGCGCCGCTAATGCGCGCCGCGCCTGAATGCAACTAAGCGGACGGATGCAAGAGCCGGTTGATGAGCTGAACCAGGGTGCTTTCCAGCTCTTCAGGAGAGCTGATCGTGAGGCCCTCCTTGTAATACTGCTCGACCGGATGGCCGATACCAATTGCGGCAAGCCTGATATCGCCGGCCTGCTCGATCTCGCCGATGACACGGCGCAAATGGCGATCCAGATACAGGTCGCCATTCTCGAGCAACGTGGAATCGTCGACCGGCGCGCCGTCGGACAGCACGATAAGGCATTTCTGTCTTTCGTCGCGCTGGCGCAAGCGCGACGCAGCCCATTCGATGGCCTCGCCATCGATGTTCTCCTTGAGGAGATCCCGCCGCAGCATCTCGGCACAATGTCGCGCGCTCAGCTTCTCTGCGGGGCTGCAATAGACGACATGCAGCAGATCGTTCAAGCGGCCGGGATAAGAGGGCTTGCGGTCGTTCAGCCATTTCTCCCGGCTCTGTCCGCCCTTCCAGCGTGCCGTCGTGAAGCCAAGCACTTCGTGGGTGACGCCGAGGCTATCGAGCAAATCCGAGGCGACCAGTGCAGCCCTTGCTGCGAACAGGATCGGCTGTCCGCGCATGGATCCGGAATGGTCGATGAGCAGTGTCACGATCGTATCCGAAGGGGACCTGTCCCGCTGCTGGGTGGCGGCAAGGTCCGCGCGTCGTCCCGCAAGCTCCGCTTCGAGGTCGTACAGCGGTCCGGTGTCGACTTGCGGAAATCGCTCCGCTGAGCGGCGATCGGGCGACGCGGCCAGGACCGCATCCAGATCGCCGGCCTTGATCTCGAGGTCAAAGTCCTTTGTATAGGCCCGATAGGGCCGGGCGGGATCGAATGGGACCGGCGTCTGCCGGGACTTCCGCAGCGATGGCAGAAAGCTCAACGCCATCAGTACAACGAGTGCCGTCAGGAAAGCGTCACGCGAAAGCAAGCCGGCCTCCAGTGATCTCGATGGTCAAATACAGCAGCGTGGCTGGCGGCGTCGCGTTAACGAATCGTTCACCGCCCAAGACCATCCCAGCCCAGTCCAGCCGTAACCGCCGGTTAACCATGGATATTTACGGTGTAGCAAGCCTCTGAGCTATGACTGTCAGTTGATTTCGAGTCCAACCCATGGCGTTCGGTAGCCGCGCATCTCCGCGAAGCATCGCCCCGACGGAGCAAGCGGCTTCGTGGGAAGCGCCGCGCGCTGCGAAGGCGAAGCCTGACGCCGCCGCGCCGGGACTGACCAAGGGATCGCTGACCGTCTCCGGTACGCTGTCCTTTCTGCGCGAGAACGGCCGGCGCATCCTGACGCTGGCGCTGGCGCTGTTCGCCCTCGGCGTCGTCGCCCTGATGGTGCTTCCGGTCCGCTATGCCGCGACGGCCCTGGTCGTGCTCGATCCGCGCGAGCTGCGCGTGACCTCGGAGCAGGACGTGCTGCCCGGCATCGGCCAGGATGCCGCGGCGCTGCAGAGCCAGATCGAGATCGCCAAATCCGACGGCTTCCTCCGCCCCCTGATCGAGCAGCTCAAGATCGCGGACGACGAGGACATCGCGGGCGGTTATACCGACATGACGCGCCTGCTCGAACGATTCCGCAACCGCCTCGAGATCACCCGGCGCGGGCTGACCTACGTCATCGCGATTTCCTTCACCTCCAACCGGCCGGATCGCGCCGCCTACTACGCCAATGCCATCGCCGAGGCCTTCGTTGTCAGCCAGGGCCGCGTCCGCACCGAGGCGACGGACGAGGCGGCCGGCTGGCTCCAGGACCGGCTGAAGACGCTGAGCGAGCGCCTGCGCGCGTCGGAAGACGCCGTCGCCGCTTTCCGGCTCGAGCACAACATCGTCAATGCCGGCAAGGAATCCACCACGCAGCAATTGCGGGTGACCGACCTGACCCAGCAGGTCTCCGCCGCCCGCGCCCGCACCGAGGAGGCCAAGGCGCGCTACGAGCAGGTGCAGCGCGACGTCAAGGCCAATGTCGAAGGGCCGGTGAAGCAGGATCTCCTCAGCATGCTGCGTGCACAGCGCTCGGCCCTGAACGACCAGATCGCGCAGAAGAAGGCGGTCTATGGCGACCGCCATCCGGACCTTGCGATCTCCTACAGCCAGTTGGCGGACATCAACCGGCAGATCGAGATCGAGCGGAAGAAGAACATCGACACCGCCAAGTCCGAATATGAGGCCCAGCTCGAGCAGCAGAACGCGCTGGAAAAGCAGCTCAAGGCGGTCGAGACCAAGATGCTGCGCGACGGCCAGGCGCTGGTGAAGCTGCAGGAGCTGCAGCGCGACGCCGATGCCAACCGCAACATCTACGAGCAGTTCCTGTCGCGGTTCAAGACCACCAATGAGCAGCGTCAGCTGCAGGCGTCCCAGACCAAGATCGCCTCAATTGCCATTCCGCCGTTGCGCTCGACGCGTCCGCCGCTCGCCTTGCTGCTTGCGGCGCTGGCGATCGGCTCGCTGCTGACGTCGACCGCTGCCGTCGCGGTGACGGCGAGCCTGTCCGCCGACAAGCCCGAATCCGTTGAGGCGCCTGTCTCACGCGAAGCGGAGGAGGCGCCCAACCGGCAAGTTTCCCCGCCTGTCGCCGCCGCGCGCCCAGCCGAGGCTATGCCCCGCCTTCCTGTCTGGGCCCGCATCCCCGAGCTGGCGCCAGGAGGCGGGTTCAACACGGTCTGGCAAAGACCGGTCAGCGCGTCGGCCGAGCTCGATCTCGGCCCCCACTTACGGCCGCTGCTCGAACGCATCGAACGCGTGCCGGTGCGCGGCTGCAAGGTCGCGCTGGTCTTGTCGGTCGGCAAGAGCGCCGGCGGCAACACGGTAGCGCGCGCCCTCAATCGTGCCGCCGTCAACCGCGGCATGATGAGCGTGCTGATCCGGCTCCAGCCGGAATTTGCAGGCACTCAGCCGCCGGTGACCGAATGGCAGGACGGCTCGACCACGGCGGGACTTCAGTCGATCGACGAGCTGCTCAGTGCCGGGCGGAAGCTCGATGCGCGGCCCGAGGACGATATCCGCTCGGAGTTCGACCTGATCGTGGTCCACGCCGGCAATCTCGCCTTGCAGCCGGACGCCATTGCGCTGGCCGCGCATGCCGACCTGATCGTTCTGGTGGCGCGCGCCGGCGAGCTTGGTTCGTCGGCGATGCGCAGAGTGACCGCGGCGCTGGCGAGATACGCGGCGGTGCCGACCGGCCTCGTCGTCAATCACGTGCCCGCTGATTCAATGGTGGCTCAGCCCGACGGTGGCGCTTTGGGCCTTGCGGTGTGACGATGACAGCCTTGCGCTGCCGTCTGCTGGCTGCGGCGATGCTGTTGTCGGTCGCGGTCGGCCGTCCGGTATTCGCGGAGGATTGCGTGCCCCTGCCGTCGACGGTTTCGCCCGAGCGGCTTGCCGCGCTCTCGCGCGGCTTCAACGCCGACGGCTGGATCAACGGTGCGCCGCCGAGCCGCGCGCTGCTGCAGCAGCTGCGCAAGGCGGGTATGAGCCACGTTCGCCTGCCGGTGCCGGCGGAGCGCGTGATGCCGCGCTTTGCCGCAAAGGACGAGCGCGAGGCGACGCTGCGCGTGCTCGACGGCGCGTTGAAGCAGCTGACCTCGCTCGGCTATTCCAGCTCCGTCGACCTTCATCCGGGCGAGCGCTTCAATCGCCTGCACAAGGATGATCCGGATGCGGCGATGGGCGAGATGCAGGAGGCCTGGCGCGCGCTTGCAGGGATCATTCGATCCTATCCTGCCGATCTAGTCTTCGCCGAGCTGCTCAACGAGCCCGATATCGAAGCGGCTAGATGGCAAAAGGAGGTCGAGGCGCTCGCCGCCTTTGTTCGCCGGTTGCTGCCCTCAACCACGCTCATCGTCGGCCCGGTCAACTGGCAGCGCGCGGACTCGCTGCCGCGGTTTCGTCCGCTGGCGGACCCTGACGTCGTCTACGCCATCCATTTCTACGACCCGATGGTGTTCACCCATCAGGGCCACTGGGACGCGCGCGATCCGCTGCACGACATCATGGATCTGCCTTATCCGATCAATGCCGGCGATCCCAAGGTTCAGGCGCTTCGGCAGGATTTGCAGGACAGGGACGCGGTCACGGCGCTCGCCATGCTCGATACCGCGATTGCCGCTGCCAAGGACAAGCCGGGAGCCGATCGCTGGCTCGCGCCCGCGCTCGCATGGCAGCGGCAATTTTCGCGGCCGATCATCGTCAATGAGTTCGGCGTGTTGAAAGCCGGCGCCCCCCGGCAGAGCCGGTTGCGCTGGCTGGCGGAGGTCACTGCCTATGCCCGCGCGCATTGCTGGGGCTGGGCGCATTGGGAACTGGCGCAAGGCTTTGGCCTCGTCGACTCCGCAACCGGCAAGCCCGATCCCGACGTGCTACGGGCGCTGCTCGGCACGCCCGGCCGGCCTGAACGGGCTCCCGCCGCGCGTCGCGATCGTTAACGGATCCTTACCCCTCGCGCGGCTATCTTGTCCGGCGCGATGGCAAAGGACGATTGATGAGCGCCGGGTACTCACCGCAAGGCCAGAGCGTGCAGGCCGCGCCGTCGCCTCCGGCCTGGCGCGAACTGGCCGCGACCTTCTGCATCGCCATCGCGGCGATCGGTTCTGCGCCGGTTCTGCACCTCGCCAATCCGGCGCTGGCCATCACCATCGAGGTCCTGATCGGCATCGCCATCGTCGTTGCGGTCCCGACCTCTGCGCCGGCGGTCGCGATCTTCGTCCTGTTCTTCCAGAACCTGTTCGTCTCCATCCTGTCGCCGCTGGTCCCGCTACCCTCCGATCTCGACTTCATCAAGGGCTACAATTTCCTGCTCTGCTCCGTGATGTGGCTGGCGACGTTTGCGCTCTACGTGCTGGGCCAGAGGAATCAGTCGAGGGAAATCAATCAGATCATGCGCTGGGGCGTCGTCACCCTAGCCGTGGTCTCGCTCTATTTCGCCATCGGCTTCGTCCAGGACGGGCAGCCGGCGGCGGTCTATTTGCGCAACATCGTTCTGCCGCTGTTTCTGTTTCAGCTGTCGTTCCTGACCGCGGCAACCTTTGAGGTGCGCATCACGCCGTTCCTGGTTGCGCTAGCGGTCATCCTCATGCTGTGCGGCTATGTCGAGCTCGTCTTGCGCGATGTCTGGCTGGCCGTCACCAACGGCCATACGTTCTGGGGCTTCGACGAGCTCAAGGCGACCCATTCCGGCGTCTGGGAAACCCAGATGCGGCAGACCGGCAACGTGCCCGTCACACTCAAGGATCGTTTCAGCTTCGACTTCCTGAACACGCCCTTGCTTGAAGGCTTCGGCCTGTCGAAGATGCTGCGCATTCACGGCCCGAACATGCACCCGATCAGCTTCGCCTACGGGATCGGCTTTCTCGCCCTGTTCCTGTTCTCGGTCGGACGCCCGCTGCTCGCCCTGGCAGCCCTGCCGCTGCTGGTCTTCTGCAGCGTGAAGGGGGCGCTCATCACCGTCATCTTCGTGGCTGCGGGCTGGATCGGGACTCGCCTCATCGGCGCCGTCGCGACATTGCTGCTGGGGTTCGCCGGGATGATCGCCTTTGCGATCCTGGCGATCCGCATCGGCCTGCAGATCGGCGACTATCACGTCATCGGCCTGATGGGAGGCCTCGACGGGTTCGTGCAGAGACCTTACGGCCGGGGCCTCGGCATCGGCGGCAATTTGTCGGACAGCTATTTTTCGATCGATTGGAGCGCTGCGCAGGCGGCCGGCACGATCGACGGCGCGGTCGAAAGCGCGATCGGCGTCCTCTTGTACCAGATGGGCATCGCGGCCTTCGTGCCGCTGGCCTTCTATTTCGCGATGGCGCTCAAGGCCTGGCGCCTGTACGCGTCGTCGGGATATCTGACGCAGGGCCTCGCCGGCTTCGGAATCCTGGTCGTTCTGCTCAACGGATTATTTCAGGAAGAGGCTCTGTTCGCGCCGCTCGCGCTGGGCCTGATGCTCTCGCTCGCCGGTCTCGTCATCGGCAGCCACGCGAGGGTGCAGAGCGTTGCCAACGAGGATGCCGAGCCCGCTGGGCTCACCCGCTACCAGCCGGCTGCGTGAGCTGCCGGCCTGCCGACGGTCCCAGTACGTGTCCATCCAGGAACTTCCGTTTTTTCCCGGCGTTGAACACGATCCGCACAAGCGGCCGACGGATGCGATGAAGAATTTTTCCAACGCCGAATTTTCTCCCGAGGTGATCGAGATCATGACGACCGCGCTGGAAGCTGCCGTTGCGACCCTGCCGGATCCCGTGCATTCCTCGCACGTCAACGCGCTCGCCGAATCCATCCTGCGCACCGCCGGCGCCGGCGAGCGGAACGTCTCCAACCTGCAAAGAATCGCCCTGATGGAGCTGCAACTGGCGCCGCGCAAATGACGAGGCGGACATGAAGGCACTGCTTGCCGCAATCATGGCGCTCTGTGCGACATGCTCGGTTGCCTCGGCAAACGGCTGGAGGATCTACCGCATCCCGGAATCCGGAACGTCGGTCGACATTCCCGCCTCGATTTTCACCGAGCCGGCCGGCAAGCCCGACGGATATGGGCAGCGGTTTCGCAGCTCCGACGGCAGTGCGGATCTCACCGTTCAGGCCGCCGAGAACCGGCAGGGCCTGTCGCCGGCCGAATTCCTTGCCAGCAAGAATCCGCCGACGGGGATCATCTACAGGCGGATCACCTCGAGCTTCTTCGTGGTCTCGAGCATCAAGCGCGACAAGATCTGGTACAACAGGTGTAATTTCGCGCGGGGCTATGTGCACTGCGTGTTGATCAACTATCCCGCCGCCCAGAAGCGGCGATGGGACGCCGTCGTGACCCGGATCAGCCGCAGCCTGCATGGTGGCTGAGCCAGCTCCCAAGACGGAAAAGCCGCAAACGAAAGCTGCCCGAGCAAGCCGGGCAGCAGGTGGTTGAGAGCCGCGCGATTCTAGCGCGCCGTCGTCGTCGTCCTCGACATGGTCGGCTTCGAGCCCGGCACATGCGACATCGTCTTGGTGGTCGAGCCGACTTGCTCGCCGGCCTTGACCTTGGTGCGGGTGTGCGAGCGGCTGAACGTGCCGCCATCATGGGCTTGCGCGCGAGCGTTGGAGTTCATCACCGGACCGTTGCCCTTGTTCATGCTGACGCCGGTCTTGGTCTTGCCGTCGACGGCAGCCGCGCTTCCGCCGGCCGCGATCGAGGAGCCGGTGCGGCCCGTCGCCGAGGTGGACGTGCCGCCGGTGCCGACGGTGGAGGCGGAGGTGCCGCCTGCTGCGGCCGAGCCGCCGCTGCCGCCGGTGATGCTGGTCTGCGCCAACACGGGTGAAGCGGCGGCAAGCAGAAGCGCGACCGCCGAGGTCGTAACGAGCGTTCTCATGGTTCAATCCTTTCTATGCATCAAGGCGACGAGGTCGAGATCGTGCAGCCGTTGACGGTGATGGTGCTGGCGCTGGTGGAGCCGGGCCCGCCCGCCGTCGACGAGGAGCTCGAGACGTGGCCGCCGCCCGCTTGCACATTGACCGACGATCCGCCCGCCGAGCTCGAGCTCGACAGCGAGCCGCTCGATGCGGTCGAGCCCGTCGTGCCCGAACCCGATGCGCCCGCGGCCGTGATGCTGCCGTCCGCATGCTTCACCACCGTCACCTTGCACGTCTCGCCCGACGCCGTTTTACCGGTCTTTTCGATGGTTTCTGCCGATGCGGCGCTGCCCATCAAGGCCAGCACCGTGATCGCAACGATTGACTTGTTCATTGCGTCTCCTCCTCAACATGGACAAGGGGAGCGGCACCGTGCCGCTCCCCGGATTGGACTAGTTCTTGTCCTTCTTCCACTCGTCCTTGTTGTGGCCCTTGCCCTTTTCGAGGCCCATGTCGCTGGCGTGGCTACCGGACTTGCCGTCGCCCATGCCGGGCGATTTCGACGAACCGGACTGGCCAACGGTCGAGCCGCCCGCAGCCGAGCCGCCGGTGCCGACGCTGGACGAGCTCTTGCCATCGCCCGCCGATGAACCACCGGTGCCGAGCGTCGAGGCCGAGCCGCTGCCCGAGCCACTGCCCGCCGCCGATCCGCCGGTGCCGACGGTCGAAGAGCTGGTGCCGCCGCCCGCCGACGAGCCGCCGGTGCCGAGCGTCGAAGCAGAGCCTGACCCGCTGCCGCCAGCCGAAGAGCCACCGGTGCCCACCGTCGAAGAGCTGGTGCCGCCGCCGGCCGATGAACCGCCGGTGCCGACCGTCGAGCTCGATTGCGCAACGGCGAGCGCCGTGCCGGCCAGCAGCGCGGCCGCAGCCGCAGAGAGCTTCAGGATCCTCATGTGCATTTCCTCCAGGTTTCCAAAAATCAAATCGCCAATCAGGCACGGGATAAACTGGCAATCGCGCAAACGTTCCTTCGTGTCGGACGCGTTGATGTGTTGATGCGGTCGGAACCAGTCCGCGATGCGAAAGCGCGTCGCCGTTCATTCATTCGGCGTTCATCTGTGCTTCGGCCATGGAGTCGCGTTCGCTACGTTGCCGACTCTCAGAAGGCTCCGGCCGTCACCTGACGTGTGGAGAGGCGAGAGGAGGCCGCGCGGCCATTCCGATTCGAATGCAGGCCGGCTGCGCGCGCCGTGTCGCGCCGAGATGCCGCGACGTCCGGCTTTCGCGTTTCAAGCATCGTCAATGCGCCGCTCGTACCGCGATCAGGCGCGTCGGCGGCGAGCAGGGGCGTGGAGACGGTGGCGGCGATCCGAGTGGATGTGTCGAAGATGATTTTTTCAGGCAGCGCCCGTGCGGAGTGGATGCGAATGGTGGCCCGAGCGGCCTCCGGGCCGGCAGCACGCTCCGCGGGCTGCGGCAGAGAGTGATCCAGCAACAAGAGCAGCGCCTCCGCGAAAATGCTTGCAAATGCGAGGTATCGAACGATCGGCATCAGGCGCTACCGCAAACGAGCTGTCGAAAGAATGCACGGGCGGGTCGCCGCGACGACCCGCCGTGCGGCGGTTTAGTCGATCTCCTGGACGACCATGCGGCTGCCGGGATCGACCAACATCACGCGGTTGCCGGAATAGACGTAGCGGTACTTGGTGAGCGAGGGACCCCAGTCACTCGGGACGGCCGCGAGCTCGACGTCGCTCGGCACGGGCGAACCGACGACGATCTTTTCGCGCGTTTCGACCGGGCGGATCTTGCGCTCGGTGACGTAGGACCGGATCTTGGTGCGGTATTCCGGTTCGATCTGCACGGCGGCGCCGTGCCCGGCCCCGGTCGTCGTGGTGACGGTGGTTTGTGCCATCGCGCCCGTCGACACGAGCAGAGCGGCGGCCGAAATCAACATGAGCTTCTTCATTGCGTTCTCCCTCGCCGCTGCATGCGGCGCTGCAATGAACTCGCCATCAGCTGCGCCGTTCCGGAGAAACCCGGAACGTTTGCCGTTTTTTCCCGTTCTCTCCCCGGGAGGACTCAACTGGAGGAGAGGAAAATGCCTGTGTTGATTCTTTGGGCGGTGCCCGCGCTCATCGTCCTGGGCGGCGGCATCTATCTCATCGGCTACCTGCACTGAATGTGAAGGTTCCGGTTTCCGGACGAAGCAAGAAACCGGACCCCACATCCGCTCGCGCGCGTCGAGGCCGCTGCTCCGGCCGCGCCGTCGCCGTCGGCTTCCGATCATCGCATTGTCACGCTCCGGTCATCTCCGCTGCATCGTCCGTTGCTCTTGTCCCGCGCGCCAGAGCCTGCTTTGTCCGGTGACGTCGGAACGGAGCTCTGGATCGTCGTTTGGCACTTTCGCGATGCGATTCCGACGCCGCTTCGCTCGAAAACGCTCTGGGGAGAGCTGACATGCAACGAATCAGGACGATTTCAGCGGACCGCCGCGCGATGCTTAAGGGCCTCGCGATAGCGGCCGTGGCGCCGCTTGCGGGGCCGGCCTTTGCCGCCGAGGGACTTCCGCCGCAGCCGACCGGCTCAGTGGCCGCCATCGCCACGGACAAGTCCTATTGGGCGGCCGTGAAGGGGCTCTATGCCGTGACGCCCGACATCGTCAATTTCGAGAACGGCTATTGGGGCATCATGGCCGAGCCCGTGCGGCGCGAGTTCATCCGCCAGTCCGACATGGTCAATTATCAGAACACCTATTACGCGCGGCTGCGTGCGGGTGCGGATTTCGAGGCGGTGCGCACCAAGGTGGCGGAGGCGGTCGGCGCGCTTCCTGCTGAGATCGCGCTCACCCGCGGCGCCACCGAAGCGCTCCAGCTCCTCATCAGCGGCTACAACAGGCTGAAGCCGGGCGACAGCGTGCTCTATGCCGATCTCGACTATGATTCGATGCAATATGCGATGAACGCGCTGAAGGCGCGCCGCGGCGTCGACGTGGTCAAGTTCGACGTGCCAGAGCCCGCCACCCGTCAGGCTGTGCTCGACGCCTATGCCCGCGCCATCGAGGCGAACCCGAAGACGAGGCTTCTGCTCCTGACCCATGTGAGCCACCGCACCGGCTTCGTCATGCCGGTCGCCGAGATCGCCCGCATGGCCAAGGCCAAGGGCATCGACACCATCGTCGATGCCGCCCATTCCTGGGGGCAGCTCGACTTCCGGGTGAGCGAGCTCGAGGCTGATTTCGTCGGCTTCAATCTGCACAAATGGATCGGCGCGCCGCTCGGCGTCGGCTTCCTCTACATCAGGAAGGATCGCCTTTCGGCCATCGACCGCAACATGTGCGACGAAGATTTTCCGGAAAGCGACATCCGCTCGCGGGTGCATACCGGCACGGTCAATTTCGCCACGATGCTGACGGTGCCGACGGCGCTGGCGCTGCATCAGCAGATCGGCGGCGAGGCCAAGCAAGCGCGCCTGCGCCATCTGCGCGACTATTGGGTGAGCCGCGTCCGCGGCTTCAAGGACATCGAGATCCTGACGCCGGATGAAGCCGGCTCATATGGCGCGATCACGTCCTTCCGCCTTGCCGGCAAGACCGGCAAGGCCGACAACGAGGCCATCGTTGCGAAGCTTCGGGACAGCTACCGGATCATGACGGTGCGCCGCGCCGGCGTCGCCAAAGGCCAGTGCATCCGTGTGACGCCGGCGCTCTTCACCGACGAGGCCGATCTCGACCGCCTCGTCGAGGCGCTGGCCGTCATCACGGGGACGAAGACGGGGTGAGGCTGGGTAGGGTCCGGGCTATCGCATGTGAGGTTGCTTGAGGCACGATAGTCCCCACATCGTCATGGCCGGGCTTGTCCCGGCCATCCACGCCTCGCCGCGCGGCACCGAGAAACGTGGATGCCCGGGACAAGCCCGGGCATGACGACCGTTTGGGAGGGTCCAAATGTGATTCCTCTGGGACATATTGCCGTTCGTGTCACCGCCACCCCAGTGCCGGCGCGACATGCATCAGGATCGCTTCGATGGCATGCGCGCAATAGTCCACCCCGAGCTGGTTCGGGATCGTCAGCAGCAGCGTATCGGCTTCGGTGATCGCCTCGTCCTGGCGCAGCTGCTCGATCAGCACGTCGGGCTCGGCCGCATAACTCCGGCCGAAGATCGCGCGGGTGCGCGGGTCGATGAAGCCGATCTGGTCTTCGCTGCCGCGCTCGCCGCCGAAATAGGCGCGGTCGCGCTCGTCCATCAGCGCGAAGATGCTGCGGCTGACGGAGACGCGGGGCTCGCGGCTGTGGCCGGCTTCCTTCCACGCCGTGCGATAGGCGCGGATCTGCGCCGCCTGCTGCAGGTGAAAGGCCTCGCCGGTCTCGTCGTTCTTCAGCGTCGAGCTCTGCAGGTTCATGCCGAGCTTCGCCGCCCACACCGCGGTGGCGTTCGAGCCGGCGCCCCACCAGATCCGCTCGCGCAGGCCCGGCGCATGCGGCTCCAGGCGTAAGAGCCCCGGCGGGTTGGGAAACATCGGCTGCGGATTGGGCTCGGCGAATCCTTCGCCGCGCAGCAGGTCGAGGAAGACCTCCGCATGGCGCCGCCCCATGTCGGCATCGCTCTGGCCCTCGGCCGGCCGATAGCCGAAATAGCGCCAACCGTCGATCACCTGCTCAGGCGAGCCGCGGCTGATGCCGAGCTGCAGCCGTCCGCCGGCGATGAGATCGGCGCTGCCGGCGTCCTCCACCATGTAGAGCGGGTTCTCGTAGCGCATGTCGATCACGGCCGTGCCGATCTCGATTCGGCTGGTCCTGGCGCCGACGGCCGCGAGCAGCGGAAACGGCGAGGCCAGCTGTCGCGCGAAGTGGTGGACGCGGAAATAGGCGCCGTCGGCCCCTAACTGTTCGGCCGCGACCGCCAGCTCGATCGATTGCAGCAGCGTATCCGCCGCCGAGCGCGTCCGCGATTGCGGCGAGGGCGTCCAGTGCCCGAAGGAGAGGAATCCGATCTTTTTCATGCGGGCAACATATGGCCGATCGGAAGAGTTTGCGAGACGTTCCTGGAGGCGACCTCAGATTTCGCAGCCGGTCAGGTTCAAGGCCTTGAGCAGCCCGCCGAACGCCTTGAGCCGACAGTGCTCGGTCTTGCTGGCGGTCTTTGTGCGCTGAACAGTGGCGGCTCGTTTGACGCCAAATGCCTTTGGCTTCGGCTTGGGAGGTTCAGCGGTCGCGATCCGTTTCGGTTTGCTTCGCGGACGGACGACCGGCGCCGGCGCGAATGAACGGACATGCACGTCCTGCGGAGCAACCGGGTTATCCACCGAAGCGGTCTGTGTCGGCATCGCGCGGCTCTCAGCGGCAACCTCGAGGCGATCGGCCTTCGCCAGCGCATCGTGCGAAGCGGGGATGCTTGCGTTCTGCTCGGCAGGCGGCTGGACCGTGGCGGCGATGCGACGCGGTGGAGAGCTAAGCTCCATGGCCGATAGCATTCCCACACTCAACAGGATGAGGAGGCCCAACAACGCCATTCTCAGCATAACGCGCCTCTGACCCAGGTTAGCGCCGCTAAAAATTCTGCGCGTCAATGAGGCAACTTTGCCGGCGGCCACCGCCCAACGGCAATCATTTGTCGACAGGGTTAATTCGATGCCGCATTTTGCCAACGCAGACCGGCTTTGGTCGCGCAAGATGGTCTGTTCGGCCGTGGCTACCGACGTGTAGTGACGACTTGAATTGCCTCTTTGTCCTCGGGGCAGAGCCAGGAGGAAGGACCGAACTACTGCACCTCGGCGATCTTCGGTCCGGCTGACGGCAGCTGTGCGCTGGTCGCCGACGGCCGGTTCGACGGCGAGGCCGGGTCCGGCGATCGGGATGCGGCGTCGGGCGGCGCACCCTGAGACGGTCGACGGGCCGCATTTGTCGGAAGCACGATCACCTTCGCGCCGACCTTCACCCGCTCGTAGAGATCGACGACGTCCTCATTGGTCAGGCGGATACAGCCCGACGACACCCGCTTGCCGATCGTCTCGGGCTTGTTGGTGCCGTGAATACGATATTCGGTCTCGCCGAGATACATTGCGCGGGCGCCGAGCGGATTGCCGGGGCCGCCTGCCATGAACCGCGGCAGATAGGGCTGACGCGAGACCATCTCCGCAGGCGGGCGCCAGTCTGGCCATTCTGCCTTGCGCGCCACGGTCTGCTCACCGGACCACGCAAAACCTTCGCGGCCCACACCGATGCCGTAGCGCATCGCCTGCGTGTCGTTCAGGACGAGATAAAGGAACGTGTTGTTGGTATCGATGATCACGGTGCCCGGCGTCTGGCGGCTGGCATAGTCGACCACCTGCCTTACCAAGGCTCCGGGAGCATCAGTGTCGGCCTTGGGCGGCTCGATCAGCGGCGCCGGAGCCGGGATCGCGGCCGGCGCGGGCGCTGCTGCATGAATCGGCGGCGCCACGTAGACCGGACTTGACGATGCCTTGACCTGGGGCGCGGACGGCTTCCGCGCCGGCTGCACGTTTCCCGCGGGGGCCAGCAGGCCGTACCCCAATGCTGCCACGGCCACGGCGCCGATTCCAACTCTTGCGGCCATCGGCAATGCGATCGCCTCGACCTTCCGGCGTTTGGCCCGCTTGCTCATGTCTTCTCCCAGGTCGCCACGCCTAGGAGAGGTACCCCGCAAGATTTAAGAAAGCTCGAAGCGATTGCGCTGGGACTGGAACCGCTAGCGATGGTTAACGCCGTACGGAGACGCGTGCGCTACACGAAAAGATCCTGCGTCGGATGGTGGTCAACGCCTCTTGCGTGGTCCACTGCGCTTTGCTCCGCGTGCGAATGGCTAATTGGGTCCGAAGTTAGGATCGACGCCAGTTCAGCATGTCCGGCGTGGTGAAGACCACGTCCAGCCGTATCGGCGCCGGAGCCAAGTTCGAGATGATCTGAATGTCTTGGCGCTGGCAGGTCATTCTTGAAATGAAATGCATCTTCGGCCTTGGGCGCGGCAGCCGCTTTTTCTGGACCTGAGTCATGCTGTGCTTGGCCGTTGCCGCCGGCCTTCTGGGTCGAGTCGCCTGGATGTGCCTGATGCAAGTCACGCTGCGCGTGGCCGGAACTGGCATGGCTTGCCGGGACATCATCCTCGGCATGGTGCTTGGCAGCTGCAGAACCGTCATCCGAAACGCGATGCAGTTGTCCTGAATTGGTGTCGTGTCCGGTTGAATCCGGCTTGGCCTGATGCTTGCCGGCTGCTGCGCCCTTCTCTGAAGCGTGCAGGTCGCCCTGCGATTGCTCATGACTTGGATCGTGGCCGGGTGGCTCGTGCTCGGCGTGCTTGTTGCCGGCTGCTGCATCCTTCTCCGAAGCGTGCGATTGCCCCTGGCTTGATGCGTGGTCGGGTGGCCCGTGCTCGGTCTCCGGCTTGCCGGCTGCTGCGCCGTCTTCCGAAGCGTGCAAATCGCGCTGCGCTGGTCCATGATCGCGTGCGTCGATCGCCGCTGCCTGTGTCGTGCCGCGTTCGGCATTCCTCGCGCCCGTTGCGGCCGCCTGTTCCAAGCCGCCATGATCGCTCAGAGCGTCGATGGCGCCGGATCCGATATGAGGGTTGCCGTTGTCGCCGAAGCCGTCCTCGCGCGCGGCCGCGTCGATGGTCTGAACCTCGTCGGCTCTGGCCATGGCGTCGCCTCGGGCAGCGGCGAAGGCGAATGAATCATGGTGTAGTTCGGGATCGGGCCAGGGCAGCTTGTCGAAGCCGTCGAGGTTCGCATCCGGCCTTGCAGGGTTGAGGGCGGCGAACGCGCTGGTCTCTGCGGAAGCCGACGCAAAGACGTCGCTCAGGCCGTCGGAAACCGTGAACGCCTGCGCGTGATTGCTGAAAAGTTCGTAAAGCGAGACTCCGACTGCCGTCATCATGAACGTGCCGGCGCTGCTCAAGCCCGCTCTTGAAGGGGTGAGGGGCGGCGCCGTGATCGTGCTGCCAGCAATATCGGCTCGGGATTCGATGAGCTTGGCGGCCCGCGTCGGCATGTCTGCCGGGGAGTTCTCGATACGGAAGGCTTTGGCCGTTTTGGCCGGAAGGGTCGTTTTTGCGGAGGTGATCTTGATGCTCACGATCGCGCCGGCGCCGTCTGCGGTTATGACCGTGAAATTGTCGGCATCCGCATGATCGAAGGCCGCCGCGTTCGCGGATTGAACGTCATCCAGCGCCGCCCAAATCAGAGCTGCAAGCGCGCCGACGCCGCCGTAGAGGCGGGACAGGGCGAAGCTTGCGAGCTCCGTCCGGCCCTTGATGTCGAGCCGCGCGGACATGCGATCGATCCGCGCCTGAATGGCGCCTGGGGCGACCTTGAGCTCGCGCGCAATCTCCTTGTTCGACATGCCGCTGGCGACCAGACGCATGATCCTGCGCTCCTGGTCCGTCAGCGCTGCCAGGCCATTTTCGCCAGACGCGCCATTGCCTGCCTTGCCGGCCGCCGGATGCGCGTTCGGCGCCACCAGCCTCAGGGACTGCAGCAGGTTTTCAGGCTCCTCGCGCATCGGTATAGCCGTGCAGGCACCCGCTGCGACGGCCGCAGCGAGATCGCCGCGTGCGATCGATGCGGTGTAGAAGACCAGCCGTGTGCGAAGGCTTTCGGCGTTGACGGCGGCCAGCATGGCTGAGGCCGTCAGATCGGGAAATCCATCCTCGACAAGCGCGACGTCCGGCACCAACGTCCGGACGGCTTCGAGGCAATCGGCTCCATTGATGCAGGACGCAACGATCTCGAAGTCACGTTCGGTCGCAAATAGCGTCTCAAAACCCTGCAAGACGATCGGACGGCGATCTGCGATCACGAGTCGGATACGACGCATCTGGTTTGGCTCGCCCGGCGTTCCCGTCTTGATTGGCCCAGCAAGGCGACCCGGCTTCAGCTGCGTCACCTTCTAGAGCAGCGCGGCAACGCGCGACACCCTCGTTGGTTCCACGAGGTGTGAAGCCCAGGGATGTCAGTACGGAGCAGCGGATGGGTTCGGCCCATCTTGATTCTTCCGATGCGCCCTGCTCCTGTTTTTCCCGACGGTGCAACGCTTTCGTAAGATGAGCAGAGTGCGCTGCGGTCATTCGAAAGATCGTGCTTGCTGGAGCAGCCAGTCCCGCCGCGGAGATCTATTCCGTCTCGCCGCGCTCTAAGTCGCTGATTCTGTTGCCCCGCCTATCGTGCGTGGGGTTGTTTTCGACTTTTTGTTGCGGGGGTGCAAAGATATCGGTCCGAACCCGATCTGGTACGGCGCTCGCATTTTCATCCAATCATGTTCCGGAGGCGCGTCATGCAGGTTTACAACGTCGTCAAGTTCAAGGTGAAGCCGGGCCAGGAGGGCGCCTTCCTCGATGCGCACCGAGACGGCAAGGCCAAATGGCCGGGGCTGGAGCACGGCGTCATCATCAGGACCGGCGATCAGACCTTCTGCCTCATCGGCACGTGGTCCAGCCAGGATGCGCTGGTCGCGGCACGCTCGGCGATGATCAACACCCTCGACAGTTTCAGGTCGGTGCTCGAGGACCAGGGCAGCGGACGCGGCGTGACGGACGCGGTGTCGGGCGAGGTCGTGCTCGCGCTGTAGCGCGAGCCGCGCCGCGACTTCATCACCCGCAGGGGCCCCTCGTCGTGAACCGCTGCGTCTTGACGCCGGGGCCACGGGCTCGTCGGAAAATGACGCAGGGTTGAGGCGTGTCGTCGGCTATTTGCCGACTGCCGTTGTACGCCATTGGCCGTCAGGCGTTACTTTCCGCCGTCAAAGATGGAATGAGCGTCGATATTGGGATGGACTCTGGCCGGTCATTGACCGGAAGACGCGGGCAAAATGCGCGGGACTGAGAAAACCGACGCGTAGCGCCATCTGCGCGACCGAAAGCTTGCTGCTCGCCAGCAGTTGTTTTGCCATCGCGACACGCCTCGCATGGACGAATGCCAGCGGCGTCTGCCCGGTCGCTGCCCTGAATGCGCGATGGAAATGGCCTTCCGAGAGCTGCGCAAGATCAGCGAGATCGGCAATCCGAATTGTCGCGCTTAAATGCGCGTCGATGAATTCGGTGACACGCCGTAACCGCCACGCCGGCAGCTTGATCGATGTATCCTTCACCCTTGCACCACCGTATCGGCGTGCAAGGTATACAACGAGAGCAAGGCTCATCGTGTCGCAATAGATCGCGTCGAGACCTCCCTCGAGCGCGTCAACTCGTTCGAACTCCGCGAGCATGTTCCAGACAAAGCTGTCTTCCGCGCCCGACAGGGGGCCCAGTCCTTCGATCGATGCGCCGGCGATTGCTGAAATCCTGGCGGGGTCGAGGGCGATCGCTGCCCATCGCCAACCCACATTGTGAAGCCGAAGCCGTCGTTCGCAGCCAGCCGGGAGAAATGAAACGGTCGACGGTAGATCGGGGCCGTCATAGCGATGCCCGCCATCGGCTGAAATTACATGTCGCTCGGCGCCGCCGGACAGGGTCGCCATGATGAGGTGATTTGGCGACAGGATGCGTCCTTCGACGATGGAGGTCATCGGCCGGTACGCCGTTTCGAATGCGCCGTTCGCCCATTGGGTGCGCCGCCAGCCATCCGGCCGGGAGCTCAACCGATCGATTGTCGACGCATTCTCAATGACACGGTGCATCGCGACTTCCTGCGCAGCGACGTCGCCTGAATACACATTCAAGCTTGGAACCGCAATTCCTTGCAGGCCGGAAAGGGAGCATCGTCGCGTCAGGATCCGAGTGATTTGGTCAGAATCCCGCGCGACAAAGCGAGCGGTCGATCCTTTCTATTGGCAGGCGACAAGTGCCGCAGGCGAAATCACGGAGATTTGCAATGGATAAGACACCACAGGATAGGCCGACGGCGACCGATCGCCGCCAGTTTCTCGGCGCCGCCACCGCGATGGGCGCCATCGCGGCGACAGCTGTTCACGCAACTGCAGTCGGCGTTTCGAGCGCCAGTGCGCAAGCGCCAACCGGCACTGCATCGCGTGCGCCTGCGGCGGGGCCGGTACTCACCCGAACGATCGGCCGCACCAACGAAAGTCTGCCCGCGCTCGGACTGGGAACGTTTCTGACTTTTGACCTGCTGCCGGGCAGCAATCGCGACGCGCTGCGAGAGGTCACCAGGAAATATATAGATGCCGGCGTCCGGGTGATCGATACATCGCCGCTCTACGGTACCGGCGAGGTCAGCGTCGGTGGCTTTCTCAGCGCCATGGGCGTGACGGACCAGATGTTCATCAGCAACAAGATCTGGTCGACCGGCGACTACCTGGCCGACGAAAGCCACGCCTTGGCCAGCATGGAGCAATCGAGGGTTCGGCTGTGGCGCGACAAGATCGACGTGCTCCACTGCCACAGCCTGGTCAATGTCGACGCGATCGTGCCACTGCTGCGCGTATGGAAGAGAGAGGGCAAGATTCGTTATGTCGGCGCCTCGGTCCACGAGAATGACTATCACAACATTCTCGCAGGATTGATCGACAAGGATCTGGTGGACATCATCCAGGTTAACTATTCGATCTTCAATCGTCACGCCGAGGAGCGCGTCCTTCGCGCGGCGAGCGACAAGGGCGTCGGCGTGCTCACAAACATGCCGCTGGAAAAAGGCCGCTTGCACAAGATCGTCGAGGGCCGGCCGCTGCCCGATTTTGCCCGCGATATCGGTGCGGAGAACTGGTCGCAGTTCTTCATCAAATGGGCCATGGGCCACCCGGCGGTGACGACCGTTCTTGCCGCGACGTCGAACCCGGATCACGCGGCCGAGAACGTCGGCGCACTGCGCGGTCCTCAGCCGGATCAATCCATGCGGCAGCGGATGGCACGGCGTATGGAAAGCATTCCCGGCTTCGCCAATCTCGCGTCGATGCAATGGTATCCTGACAAGCAGAGCATGTACCAGGGCGTCATCCGCCGTTCGCAGGCGGCATTGCGTCAGCGCATGAGTTGATCGGTGAATGGCAGGCGCGCTGGGTCGGCGCCTGCCACGTCTCACCTCGAGGCAATACAGGAGAAGTTCTTACATGAAATGGCGCTCGATTGCTTTGCGATGTGGCTTGATGGCTGTTACCAGCGTTGCATTCGCCGAGCCTGGCCAACGCGAGAATCTGGGCAAGTTTGCCATCGACCGGACCGAGGTCACGATCGGCCAGTTTCGCAATTTCGCTGCTGACAAAGCTCTGAAGACCGCGGCCGAACAGGAAGGAGGCGGACACGAATTCGCGGGCAGCTGGGTCCGTCGCCGCGGCTGGACATGGGCGACGCCGTTCGGAGAACCGGGCCGCGACGATGAGCCGGCGGTGCATGTGTCGTGGAACGAAGCTCGTGACTACTGCTTAGCCGTGGGCGGACGCTTGCCGACCCTGGAAGAATGGGAAAGAGCCGCCCATACCGAAACGCGTGCGAATCCTACCGACGATTTTGTAAATGGACGCACCTATCCTTATCCTGTCGGCGACAAACCTGACGGCATGAACACATCCGATAGAGATCGCTGGCCGCTGCATGCAGCCGTGGGTACCACCAAGCGGGGTGTCAACGGTCTGTACGATATGGGTGGCAATGTCTGGGAATGGCTCGCGGATCGGCGGGGCGATGAGGCACTGACGGCCGGCGGGTCGTGGTGGTACGGTGCGGACAAGACAAAAGCGTCAGCCGTACAGTGGAAATCGGCCGACTTTCACGCGGTCTATATCGGGTTTCGTTGCGTTTACACGGCCCAATAGCCCGTTCAGGTGAGGCCCAACACATCCTGGGTAAAGGCCGACGGCCGGCGAGTTGCGCTAAAGACAAAGCAACGTGTGCGGCGCCGCCGACGATGGGATTATTGGTTTGCCGCCGCCGCAGCAGTCGCCACATACTTCGTGTAGAATTCGGCGACCCGGCCGCGCCACATGCCGACGAACGCTTCTGACGTCACGTTGTCGACCGATTTCCAGGTGCGCTTGAAGGCCGGAAGTGCATTGCCCCAAATCGCGCGTTTGCACCACCTCTCGCCCTTCTCCTTGCCTTCGCTGGTGGCGCACATTGATTTCCACGCAAGGCGAGCGGGCCGGCTGATGTGCTCGGCGGCGCCTTCCCAGCCCTGCTGATGGATCAAGTAGAGATCGCTCATGTCCGGCTTACGGTGGGTGATCCACTCGAACAGGACGCCTTCGGTAATGATCTTGTAGGCGGCCGCGACGGCGTTATCCCGCGGACTGCGAATCTGCCCGAAGCCGAACTTTCCGAACTCATAATAGCTCAGCTGAAACAGCCCGATATACGACCCGGTGCGTTGATTGGGGTTGAAGCCGGATTCGATCTTGGCAACCGCCATCATGAAATTGAAATCGAGACCAAACGCGTCGGCAGCGCGCTTGATCTCTTCGGTCGGCGTTCCCAGCGGAATATCCCTAAACGCACGCAAGACGATCTCTGCCGGTTTCTCGGCGGGCGGCAGTTCGGACCAGACGTAGTAGGCCAGATGACGGAAATCCTGCGTCGACGCCGCTTTCGGAGCTCCGTTGGACGCATCGCGTTCCGGCGGCAGCGATTGGACGACATCCTGTCCCAACGACGCCAATTTCGGCGCGACGGGTTCATCGACGATCTCGGCTTCCGTGCGCAGCGGCGCCGAACCTGCCGACGTCACCGAGCCCGGCTCCGCTCTTTCTGCCCGAAGCGCCGCCGCGAGTTTGGCGGATGCCTCTGCGTAGGTGGCAGGCGTCACCACGTTCGCAGGAGCCGCTGTGCTCGCTGCAGCCGGTATGCTCGCAGCCGCTTCCGACAGGACGTCCGGCAACGTCGCGGCCGGTCTGTTCCCGGCGGCCAGAAAGAGTCCCGCGGATGCGAGAACAGCCACGATGCAGCTGGTCTGCCAGGCCTTCATTGGCCGAAGTCCAATGACGGCTTCTGTAGGAAGGCTGTTCGCATGTTCCTGCGACCTGTGGGTGAGCACTCTTCGTACAATCTTAAGGTTTAAATGTGGTGAACGAGAGCAGGCATTCTGCTTCGCAACCCGATATGTCCCTCTTGGGCCACAAGCGGCTCCTGGCGGAGGACGCTCGTGGGTCGGCCATGGGCGCATATGCTGCCAATGGGATCCGATCTCAGCGGCTTCCGCTCTACACCCCGCAACCGACGCGCCGACAGCCACCGGAACCTTCGGCTACGGGGCCAGAAGCGAAAATGATACGCCCAGTGGTTTTAGCGGGCAGCCTATGCGTCGCGGCGAGCTCGGCTACTCAGCGCCGCTCGTTCCGGAAGATGGATCTGAACAACTCAACTGAAGGCCGCACCAGCTGCCATCCTCGCAATCCAAGAATCTTCTTGCAGGCAAGAAACCACCAACGACGTGAATGTTGAACGCTTGGGTCAATACTCAACGCAAGTTCGGCAAGGCGTGCTGAGGTGTCTATCGCTCCTTCGTTGAAGGCAATGCTTGCGCGGACGATCGCGTCAAGTGCCAATTGGCGGGTCAACCAGTTCCTGAGATCGTTTGTCAGCATCGCGGCGCCGCCATTCAGGAAATGTTCGATAGCCGCCTTGCGTTGGAGCAGGTTTAGCTCCGGTGAAGGTTCACTCGACATGTTGACTGAGTGGTATCGATACACGGCCTGGTCCGCACCAATGAATCCGACGTCGCCATGTGCGGCGAGCCGCATCCACATTTCCATGTCGGAGGCGTAGGGCAAGTCTGCTAGATACCCGCCCAGTTTTTTCTGCAGGCTCGTGCGAACGACGACGGTCGGTGACACCACAATACATTGTGCACGACTAAGAGTGATGAACTCGAGTCCGGACACGATGCGCGTTCGGAGATCCACTTCCGTTCCATAATAGCTTCTGTAGAATGGATGATCCCCGCGCTGGTCTAGAACAACCGCGCCTCCGAAGGTGAAAGCGACAGAAGGGTGATTGTCCATCAGATCGACCGATCTCGACAGGGCACCGGGCAGCAGGTAGTCGTCCGCAGACAGCAGAAGCATATAGTCGGCGCTCGCCCAGGCAATGCCTTCGTTGGCGGTCGCGATGAGACCTTGATTCGAGATGTGCCTGCGGTAATCGACGCGGGGATCGGAGCACCGTAACTCTTGCGCAACTTCCGCGGTATTGTCAGGTGACGCATCATCGATGATGAGCACGCGCAATTCGGGACCGGATTGCGTCAAAACGCTCTCGACGCACTCTCGCAGGAAGTGCCCATACCTGAAGCAGGGAACAACGACGTCTACGGAGCTCATTTTTTGTCGGATACCACCGACGATCGAGCCTCGATCCATCTGTTCAAGAAAATACTATTGAAAGGGTTCCGGCCCGGCTGGCACCGGCCAGCTCATCCGCTCCAACGCCGCCGATGGCAAATCCCCTCCTTTCGACGATCTAAGGTTCGTTGCGCATGTATGACCCGATGCTTTCTCGAAGACTTCAGGCTCGGCTTGCCTCAAGAACTGAGATCGCCCGGGCGGTCGAAATGACCCGCTCAAGCCGCAGACCTGCGGCGGCAAGCAAAGCGGCAAATTCGCTCTCGGTTCGCTCGACGCCCCCCGTAACGACAAGCATGTTCGCATCGATTAGCTTGATCGTATTTCGTTCGTTTCCTGGGGGAATAATAGTCTCCGCAATTAAAACTCGTCCGTGGGGTTTCATTACCTCTCGGCAATTGCGCAGGATGCGTACCGCTTGCTCGTCATTCCAATCGTGAATGACCTTTTTCATGATATAGACGTCCGCACCGGCTGGAACGGCGTTGAAGAAATTGCCGGCCACGAACGAGGTCTGTGGCGGGAAGCTTGCCGCATTAGCCCGCGCTGCCTCAACCCCGGCCGGTAGGTCAAACAATATGCCGGAAAGGTGAGGGTGTCTCTTTAGGATCTCCGAAAGCAGCTGTCCATGGCCGCCGCCGACATCGACAATCTGAGAAAACGCACCAAAATCACACGCCTCTGCTACAGCTTCATTGGCGCCTTGGCTAAGCGCGATCATCGCCTGCTGGAATAGCGAGGCCGCGTCCGGATGGTCCGCCAGCCAATCGAACCTGGGCTTTCCAAATACGGTTTCGAACGTCGGCAAACCCGTTTGCACTGAATGAGTGAGCTGGGCGAAGGCGAGATACGGCTCCCTGTTCATCATTCGGATCAGGTCGCGGGGACTTGAGGGTGCGTCGGAAAGCAAGGCTGCGCCCAATTCGGTGAGTTGGAAACGGCGGGCCGAGGTTTCGCTAAAGACCCCCTCGGCGGCGAGAAGCCGCATAATCCTATAGAGCGCATCGCAGTGACAATGCGTTTCCTCCGCCAGATCGTCGACGCTCCGCTCTCCGGCGACCAAGCGATCCGCAACGTTGAGATCTGTCGCAACGCGCAAGGCTTGGGAGACCATGAAGCCAAGGCCCAGGTGAATGAGTTGTTGAGAAGGACTATACATAGCTTTCCTTTCAAACAGCCGCCGCCTCACGGCGCGCGTGGTCTCAATATCACGACCTGAAGTGCCGGTAAGGGATGATAATTTAGCCGAGGGTGCAGTGTTTGTCGTTCGATGTAGACATCCCGCTCAGGTCGATGTCCGGTTGGGGACCAGAAGCAGACAAAGTCACGACCATCTATTTGCCGCATCCACGACCGTTTCTGGCCAGCTGGGTCACGAAACGAATACCTTCAACGTCGAGTGACGGAGCGGACGCGAGCATCATTCCGTCCACGTCGCGGCGTGCGGGCAGCCAGTCTCCCCCACCCGATTAGCGCACAAAACACGATGGCGGCAGCCATCGTGGTATGACCGCTGAACATCACGAGGCCCATGCTCCAGCTCTTTGCGGCCACGAGGATGCCGAGCGCCAGCAGCAGCACCCCTGCACCGACGGCCCGAAGTCCATAGGTCGTCACCCGCGGCAGCGCCGTGCCGAAAATATCGCGCTGCTGGCGGTGCGTGGCGAAAGCCAGCGCAGCAAAGCCCCCCAGACACAGCCCAAGGGCAAGTAGATGGATCATTCCGCCGCACCGCTTGAAGCAATGGCGACCGGCACCTGCGGCATGCGCTTCGATTGCACAATGGATCGGTTCCGGGCGGTGCGAACAGCCAGAACAACATGGAGCAGTGCGAGTGCCCAGCACGTCACGTCGATGCCGGCGAACACCCAGTCGCCTTGCGCCAGGCTGTGCCACAGCGGCCGCTGCGTCGTCAGCGCGTTGAGGACGGGCAACAGGAAGAGCAGCGCAGCCGCCGTCCATAATTGCTCGATCCAGGCCGCCTTGGCCGGACGCAGCAGGGCGTGGAGCAGCGTCAGAGCCCAGACCGCGAAGAATGCATCGATCTCCCAGTCGGCGCGGGCTTCCATCGGGTGCGGCAGAAGGCGGTTGGCCCACAGGAACGCCGTCATCGCGATCGACAGGCCGGCAATGCTCGCGATGTTCAGGCGCTCGACGAAACGGAAGCCGAAATGCGGGCGCTCCGGATCGCGCAGCCGGCTGCGCCGCTTGACGGTCCACATCACGAGGCCGGTGCCCACCATGGCCGTGCCCATGAAGCTGACGAGAAAATACAGCCATCGCGTTTGGGTGTCGCTGAAGCGCCCGAGATGGAGCGCATAGAGTACACCCCGGGTTTCGGCGGCGGCGCCGACGCTGTCGCGGACGTTCAGCAGTTTGCCGGTGGTGCCTTCGAACTCCATATATTGCGGGCTCATCGAAACACGGCCAGCCTCTCCGCGTGCCACCGCCACACGTGCGGCCGCGTCGCCGGGATGAACGAAGGTCACGCGTCCGACATTGCCCTTGCCCCAGCGCTCCTGCGCCTGCCGCACCATGTTTTCGACCGATGCCAGCGGAGCGCTTTGTCCGCTGGGCTTGCCGGGCTGAATAAAGACGCTGAGCTCGCTCGTCATCTGCTGGCGCTCGGCCGGCGTCTTGAAGGCCGCGTTCTCGCCCCATGGCATATAGAGCGCCATCAGCGTCACGAGGCCGGTGTAGGTGATCATGAAATGGAACGGCAATCCGAAGACCGACAGCGCGTTGTGAGCCTCCAGCCACGAGCGCTGGCCTTTGCTCCAGCGGAAGGTGAAGAAATCGACGAAGATCTTCTTGTGGGTGATGACGCCGCTGATGATGGCGACAAGCATGAACATCGCGGCGATGCCGGCGATCCATCGTCCCCACACCACGGGCATGTAGTGAAGCTGGAAGTGGAAGCGGAAGAAGAACTCGCCGCCCAGCGTCTCACGCGAGGAGATTTTCTGACCCGTCGCTGGGTCGAAATTGGCTTCGCCGAACGCGCGCTGGCCCTGGCCACGCGTCCGCCAGAACGCATAGACGCTGTTGTTGCGGCCGTCCGGCAGTCGGATGCTCCACTGCGAACTTCCGGCGGCAACGTTGCCGAGTTCATCGGCGATCCGCTGCGCCACTGCGGCCTGATCAGGAACTTGCGACAGCCGCGCCAATTCCGGCCGCGTCCATTGCGAAAGCTCGTCCTTGAAGTAGGACACCGTGCCCGTGAGGAACATGGCGTAGAGCACCCAGCCGAGCAGCAGCCCCGCCCAGGTGTGCAGACCGGACATGCTTTGGCGGATACCGCGGCCCGCCCTCTGTGTCTCCTTGTCGGCTTTCACGCGCCGGCCCTCAGCCAACGGACCAGGCCAGCGGTGTCAGCACCGCGGCCGCGACGATCAAGCCCGCCCATGACTTCCACGCACTGCGTACGGCAAAGACCCAGATCACGGCTCCGGCGTAGATGGCAAAGCTGGCCAGCATGCCCGTGAGCACCGCCTGCGGCTTGCTCATGGGCAATGCCAGCACAGCCACGCTCGCAAGCGCTGCCAATGCATAGCCGCCGAACACCGCCGCAATGATGCGGGAAATCAGCGGCCCCGTCGCCCAGACCTGTCGGATCAGCGCGTTCATTTAGCGGGTGTTGCCGGTGGCCCGGCCGGAATCGGCGCCAGGCCTTTGGCGTTCACGAAGGTGACGGTCGTGGAATAGCTTACCGCATCGTACTTTTCGGTGCCGTTCGTCCCGGCGCGTTCGCCGCCATTGTGGTCGTTGAAGCTGACCTCGACCACATAGACGCCCTTCCACGGCATATCGAACGTCACGTGGCCCTGCTCGTCGGTGTGGGCGTCCTTCTGCCAGCCCGACTCCGTCACCAGCGTGACCTTGGTCTTGGCCTTGGGCTGGTCCTTGAAGATGAGCTTGAACTGGCCTTCTTGGCCGGTCGGCACGAGATCGAACACCAGTTTCGGCTGCTGCGCGGCAAAGCTGGTGATGTAGCGGGCCGCCGGATAGAACCAATTGTTGACGTCCTTGCCCGGCTGTTTCCGGACGTAGAGCGGATAGCTGGCGTCCTCCGCCACGATGGTGTCGCCTGCGGCGGCCGAGAACGGCAGCCTGAAGCCGTCCCCGCTCTTGGTCGCATCGGACTTCTGCTCACCCTTCTCACCCTTGGCCGAGATCAGCGTGCCCGTCACCTTGCCAAGCTTGTCCAGAAGGCCCGGCGAGACCTCGCGAAGGTTCTCGCCGAATTCGCCGAAGCGAACGATCGCGTTCTGGCCGTCGGCCTGCTCGATCCAGATCTGGTGCGCCCGCGCCGGCAAGACTGCGGCAAGCAGGGCAATCACGACGGCAAAACTCCTGATCATGACAGACTCCTCGAAACACAATCCGTATGTGACGTGAATTCGCCGGCGCGCGAGGCCCCGGCGATCCGACGATGTTAAGACGCTCGGCACAGCTGGAGATCATCCATCGCGAATGACCTTGCTGCGGCCATCGGGGATGTTCGATCAGAGATCGAACGCCGCCGACAGCAGGAAGGTGCGGCCGGCGCCAACGGTTTGGAAACCGCCGCTGGTCAGCCAGTATCGCTTGTCGAACAGGTTTTCGACATTGGCACGGAACGTCACCGGACGGCCGTTAAGGACGGTCGCGTAACGCGCACCGATGTCATAGCGAGTCCAGCTGGGGAAGCGCTGCCACGCCAGGTTGGCATTCGTCAGGTAGGAGCCGCCCGTGTGGATCACGCGCCCGTTGAACGAAAGGCCTGTCACCCACGGTGCATCCCAGTCGAGGGCACCCGAGAATGTCACGTTCGGAACACCGGCGGCATCGTTGCCGCGCTCCGAGGCCGTGGCCGGATTGGTCAGCTCCGGACGCAGGAACGTAACGCCCGCCATGCCGCGCAGGCCGGGCAGCAGAAGACCATAAGCCGAGAGTTCGAGGCCGCGGTTGCGCTGTTCGCCGTCGTAGGCGCGGGCGTTCCCGGCAGTGGTGACCAGGCTCGGCCGTGCAATCTGGAACACCGCTGCCGTCGTGGTGATGGTGCCCCAGTCCACCTTGACGCCGGCTTCCTGCTGCTTGGACTTGTAGGGCGCCAGGATCGACCCGGTATTTGCAAAGCCGGCGGGAACGATGACACCTTGGCTGAGGCCTTCGGCGTAGTTCGCGTAGAGCGACACGTTCTGCAGCGGCTTGACGACGAGACCGGCCAGAGGCGTCACGGCCTCCGCGCCATAGTCGCTCATCTTGAGGCCCGTCGTGGTGCTGAAGGCATCCTGCTCCACACGCTGATGGCGGGCACCGAGCGTGAGCAGGACCCTCTCATCCAGCACCGACATCGTGTCCGCGAGCGCAAAGCTGCGCAACAGGATCTCGTTGGCCAGCCGCGGCGGAAGGCGCGCGCCGGTGACCACCGGCAGCGGGGCCGGATTGTAGATGTTCGAGGGTACCGACTGTGCCGGAGTGTTGGCGACGTAGGCGTTGCCGTTTTCCTGGTAGTAGCCGGTAAAGGCGAAGTTCACCCTGTGCGTGACCGGACCCACATCGAAGCGCGACCGAATGCCGGCATTGCCGCTCGTCGTCTTGCTGTAGGAATCGTAGTAGGCGTTGATCAGCCGGAAATTACCGAAGGCGTCCGCACCGCTCGGGAAACCGGTGACGCGGGAGTCGGGGAATGTCTGATAGATCTCGCCGTCGCGGTAACCGATGCCTGCATACGCCGTGATCGACTGGGACAGGTCATACTCGAGCGCCGTGGCAATGGTATTGTCCCGCTGCTTCAGCAATGTGCCTGGATACCAGGTGCTGCGCGGGTCCGGTGGAGCCGGAATGAACGGTACCGTCGTTCGAATGCCAATCTGCGGACGGAAGTTCTCGGTATCGTCGTTCTGCGAGATCGCATCGACGGTCCAGCGCAGGCGCTCGCCGCGATAATCGACACCCAGCGCGCCGAGACCACTCCTCCAATTGCCATTGTCGATCGTGGCTTCGCCGTTGCGGCCGACGCCGTTGAAGCGGACGCCCCACTCCTTGTTCTCGCCATAGCGCTGACTGGTCTCGACGTGAAGGCCATAATGGCCGGCGCTCATGAAGAACGGCGTCACACGCGTGAAGGGGATTTCCCCGGCGCGCTTGGTGAGGATGTTGATGGCGCCGCCGACCGTACCGCCAGGAGCGATGCCGTTGATGAGTGCCCCGGGCCCCTTGAGCAACTCGATGCGCGCGATGATCTGGGCGGGAACGCGACTGGAGGACACCAGACCGTAAAGTCCATTCAAGCCGACGTCTGTCGCGGCAACGGGGAAACCGCGAATCTGGAACGTGTCGTCGAACCCGTTGGGCCCGGTGGTGACACGAACCGACGAGTCGTTGATCAGCGTATCCGCCGCCGTCCGTGCCTGCTGGTCCTCGATCAATTGCGAGGTGTAGTTGACCACACTGAACGGGGTATTCATGACGCTCACGTTGCCCAGCAGGCCAAGGGTCCCACCCTGCGCAACCTGACCTCCGGCATAGGCAGGGGCTGGAGCGCCGAGCGTCCGCGTGCTTCCCATCGTGGTGACGGGAACATTCGACGGAGCTTGTTCGGCTGGCCTCCGCGCATCGCGTGCAGCGCGCTGGACGCTTCCGCGCGGCTGCGCGTTGCGCGTGACGCGCGCGCGCTGTTGAGTCGCGTCGACCGTCACCGCCGGCAACGCTTGCGGTGCGGAACTCTGCGCGCTGCTCTCCGTCACCGCGGCGCCCGTCAGACAGAGCGAAAACGTACCGACGGCCGCTCCGACAAGCAGGCGGCTCTTGTAGTTTTGAATGTTACTCACCAACGCCCCCAATTACTCAGCAGATCGTCTGCTAGGGGCTCGAAACATCAGAAGCAACGCAGCGAAATTAGAACTTCTACAGTCTGGTGCGCAGCAGCAGCGTTTGCGCAATCATCGCGACGATTTGTCACGAGTACGATTGCGCAAGCGGCAACCGCGCATCGGCTTCTTTGGTGCGTTCGATTCTTGCAGCGGTGATTCGATCGCGCCTTGGATCAGTTGTTAGAGCGCTTCTAATTAATGGCTTTGTTACGCGGAGCTTGCTTCGGCGATGAAACGCATGAAGAAGAACAAGACCGAGCGCGGAGTTTCGGCGCTCGTCGCGAACCTGCAAGCCAAGCCGGTGAAATTCGGGCGCGGCGCGGTGAGCTCAAGCTATCGATACGGAGCAGCAGGACGGGTTCGTCTCATCCACGTTCCGCGATGGTGGCATCATACGCCTGTTTTGCCCGACGATCAAGCGAATTTCGCAAAAACGGAAATTGACCGTTTCCCCGGGCCGATCATGCCTCGATTTGCGGTCGATGTTCGCGCCGATCTCATCGCGCTCGTAAGCCGTTGATCTTGCTACCCCCGGCTACTGTGCATGGGGTTGTTTTCGAGCTTTCGTTTTGCCGACGCGAAGACGCCAGACCAAACCGTGCCAGATCCGGCTCACGCCCGCTACTTCATCACCCGCAGGCCCTTGGTCGTGAACCGCTGCGTCTTGCCGCCGGGCCGCATTGGCCGCCTGGTGCCGGCGGCCTTGCCGGTGCCGGGAGGCTGGTGCGCAGGCACGAGCTGATGCGGCTGCGAGCCGATCAGGTCGCGGCGGCCCATCTCGATCAGGGCCTCGCGCAGCAGCGGCCAATTGTCGGGGTCATGATAGCGCAGGAACGCCTTGTGCAGCCGGCGCTGGCGCAGCCCCTTGATCGCCTCGACCTTGTCGCTGCCGCCGCGGCGCACGCCGCGCAAGGGGTTGACGCCGGTGTGATACATCGCGGTCGCGGTCGCCATCGGCGAGGGCAGGAAGGTCTGCACCTGGTCGGCGCGGTAACGGTTCTTCTTCAGCCACAGCGCGAGGTTCATCATGTCCTCGTCGGTCGTGCCCGGATGCGCCGCGATGAAGTAGGGGATCAGGTAATATTTCTTGCCGGCGCGTTCGGTCGCCTCGTCGAACATGCGCTTGAACTTGTTGTAGGCGCCGATGCCCGGCTTCATCATCTTGTCGAGCGGGCCGCGCTCGGTATGTTCGGGGGCGATCTTCAGGTAACCGCCGACGTGATGGGTGACGAGCTCCTTGATGTATTCGGGGCTCTCGACCGCGAGGTCGTAGCGCACGCCGGAGGCGACCATCACCTTCTTGATACCCTTGGTCTCGCGCACCTTGCGATAGAGCCGGATCAGGTCGTCATGCGAGGTGTTGAGGTTCGGGCAGATCTCGGGGAAGACGCAGGAGGGACGGCGGCACGCCGCCTCGACCTTCGGGTCCTTGCACGCCATCCGGTACATGTTGGCGGTGGGGCCGCCGATGTCGGAGATGACGCCGGTGAAGCCGGGCGTCTTGTCGCGGATGCGCTCGATCTCGCGCAGGATCGAGCCTTCCGAGCGGTTCTGGATGATGCGGCCCTCGTGCTCGGTGATCGAGCAGAAGGTGCAGCCGCCGAAGCAGCCGCGCATGATCGTCACCGAGAATTTTATCATTTCCCAGGCGGGGATCCTGGCGTCGCCATAGGAGGGATGCGGCGCACGCGCATATGGCAGGTCGTAGACCGCGTCCATCTCTTCCGTGGTGAGCGGGATCGGCGGCGGGTTGAGCCAGAGATCGCGGTCGCCATGACGCTGCACCAGCGGCCTTGCATTCCCGGGATTGCTCTCCCGGTGCAGCACGCGCGAGGCGCGCGCATAGGCTTCCTTGTCCTGCTCGACCTGCTCCAGCGCCGGCAGGCGGATTACGGTGGCGCCCTTCTGGCGCGATGCGCCCTCGTCGGCGGACTCGAGATCGTCGGCGTGCAGCTCGGTGTAATCGTCCGGGACCTTGCGGAACAGCGCCACGCCCCTGATGTCGTCGAGCTCGCGCGGCGCTTCGCCGGCAGCGAGCCGGTGCGCCACCTCGACGACGGCACGCTCGGCGTTGCCGTAGAGCAGCAAGTCCGCCTTGGCGTCCGCCAGCACGGAGCGGCGCACCTTGTCGGACCAGTAATCGTAATGTGCGATCCGGCGCAGCGAGGCCTCGATGCCGCCGAGCACGATCGGGGTATCCTTGAACGCCTCGCGGCAGCGCTGGGCGTAGACGATCGTGCAGCGGTCCGGCCGCTTGCCGCCTTCGCCGCCGGCCGTATAGGCGTCATCGCTGCGGATGCGCCGGTCGGCGGTGTAGCGGTTCACCATGGAATCCATGTTGCCGCCGGTGACGCCGAAGAACACTCGTGGCTTGCCGAGCGCCCTGAACGGCTCCGCCGAATGCCAGTCCGGCTGCGCGATGATGCCGACCCGGAAACCCTGCGCCTCCAGCAGCCGGCCGATGATGGCCATGCCGAAGCTCGGATGGTCGACATAGGCATCCCCGGTCACCAGCACGATGTCGCAGGCGTCCCAGCCGAGCGCGTTCATCTCGGCGCGGCTCATGGGGAGGAACGGCGCCGGCTTGCGCGGGCGCGCCTGGGCCATCAGCGGCTTTTCGGCGGCGATCATCTGGGTGTCCATGGCGCCTAGGCATAGGGCTCCGAGGCCATGAATTCAACCGACGGGCGCGTGAAAGATCAGGTTCCGCGGGACATCGCCGTTCCCTCAGGATGGCGAGGAAAACGCCTGCTCGATCCGCGCCGCGAAGGAGATCAGGCGCTCCTCGCTGTGCGGTGGGCCGACGACCTGCAAGGAGACCGGCATGCCGGCCCTATCGCGGCCGGCGGGCACCGCCAGCGCCGGGCAGCCGAGGATCGACCAGACATAGGTGATCATGATCCAGTCGATGTAGATCTTCGATGCGGTCCCCTCGATCTCGGCGGGCCACATGATCTCGACCGGAAAGGGCGCGACCTGCGCGGTCGGGCAGATCAGGATGTCGATGTCGCCGAAGAAATCCTGCATGCGCCGGTAGATGGCCGCGCGCTGCTCTATCGCGGCCGCGATGTCTGTTGCGGAGAGGCTCTCACCATGGGCGATGTCGCCCGCCACCTCGGGCGTGAAGGCCGCGCGCGATTGCGGCCAAAGTCTGCCCCAGGTGGCAAGATAGGCGAGACCACGTAGCGCGCGGATCACGCGCGGCAGCCCGGCGAGATCAGGGGCGGTCTCGCTCATCCTGCAGCCGGCGGGTTGGAGCCGGTCGATCGCGCCGCGGAAGGCGGAACGAATGTCGTGATCGACCGGCAGCAGGCCGAGATCCTCAGACACCGCTATTCGCCCCGCCCATCCGGGTCGTGCGGCGGCGTTGCGGAACGATGCGGGATGCTCGCGCGACAACAGATCGGGCGGATGGAAGCCGGCCATCGCATCCAGCATCAAGGCAAGATCGGGAATCGTCCGCGCCATCGGTCCCTCGACGAAAACGGTGTCGAACGGATCGGAGAGCGGCTTTCTCGGCACGAGGCCCGGTGTGGGCCTCAGCCCCGCAACACCGCAAAATGCGGCCGGCGTGCGCAGGCTGCCGCCGACATCGTTGCCATGGGCGAGATAGACCTGATGCGCGGCCAGCGCCGCTGCCGATCCGCCGGAGGAGCCGCCCGCGGTCAGCGCAGGAAAGAACGGATTGCGCGTCGCGCCGAACAGCGCGTTGGTGGTGTTGGCGCCGCCGAGCTCCGACAGATTGCTCTTGCCCACGACGATGGCGCCATTGCGCTGGAGACGATCGATCGCGGGATTCGATATCTCGGGGGCGCCGCGGGCCGTCAGCGCGCTGCCGCCGCTGGTCGGCACGCCTGCGACATCGGTGTTGTCCTTGACCGCGAGCGGAAGCCCGCAGAGCAGGGGCCAGTCCTCGCCGGCCGCCTTTTTCTCCATAAGCCGCCGTGCTTCACCCCGTGCGGCCTCGAAGCAGCGAACCGGAATCGCGTTGATTCCCGCATCCGTCGCTTCGATCCTGTCGATCGCGGCATCGACCACGTCGAGCGGCGACAGATGGCCTTTGCGAATCTCGGCAATGGCGTCGACGGCGGACAGCGCAAGAATGCCGGTGGAAGGCGCAAGGCCGGGCGCATCACTCATCTCTAATTCCGGATCGCGGCGGTGGACCCGCGCACCACCAGCGCCGGCTGAAGCTGGATCGATCTCGCCTCTCCCTCGACGCCGGAACGTCCCTCCGAAACTCGCGACAGCAGGGTCGAGACCGTGGTTTGGGCAATCGCCTCGGATGGCTGCGTCACGATGGTCATGCCCGGCCGCACCAAGCCGGCCCACGGAGGCTCGTCGACCGCGATGACGGAGAGGTCGTCGGGAATGGTGAGCCCGCTCTCGGCAATGGCACGAAGCAGTCCGAGCGAAAGATGATTGTTGGTGGCGAAGATCGCGGTCGGTCGCTGCGCATGCCGCAGAAGCCGCATTGCGGCGGCATGGCCGGCGGCCTCGGAGAAATTGTCCTTCTCGATCAGCCGTTCGTCGAGGGTGGTGCCGCGCGAGGCCAGGCCGCTTCTGAGGCCATCGAGGCGGTGGCGCGCGATCTGATGCTCGGGCGATCCCATGATCACGGCGATGCGGCGATGGCCGAGATCGTCGAGATGTTCGGCCGCGAGCCGTCCCAGCGCGACATTGTCGGTCGTGACCGAATCGAGGTCGAGCCCCTCGATGCGTCGGTCCACCAGAATGCCCGGCATCGGCAAGTCCGCCAGCGCGGCCTGGCGTCCGCTCCAGCCGCGCCGGGTCGGGATGACGATGACGCCGTCGGCGCGCTGCGACAGCAGCATGGCAAGATGCCGCTCCTCGCGCTCGGGGTCTTCGGCACTGTTGCAGAGAATGACCGAATAGCCTGCCGCGCTCGACAGCCACTCGATGCTTTCGACGAGCTTCAGGAAGTAGGGATTGGCGAGGTCTGCCACGAGCAGCCCCAGGATGCGCGTGGCGCCGCTGCGCAGGCTGCGGGCGCTGGCATGCGGTGCATAGCCGAGCTTGCGTGCTGCCGCATTGACGCGCGCCTGGAGGAGCTCGCTGACCTTGCCCGACCGGTTGAGCGTCTTCGACACGGTGGCCACGGAGACACCGGCGAGCCGGGCGACCTCGTGGATAGTGGGCAACGGCCCTGCCGACATCAACTATTCTCCTGTTAAACGTTTTTGTATTGTTTGGATTGACTGGAGGCAAGCCAAAAGACGTATAGAAAAAGTACAATACCGTTGCGATAGACCAGCTTCCGTGCTTCATTAGAAAAACGTTTAACTAGGACCAGGGAGGCAATGGTGCGTGGGCTGGATGGCGTCCGGCGATCGCCGGTCAGCATTTGCAGGCGCTCGGCATGACCGGCTACGTGCTCGGTCGGCTGTTCGCGGCCATCCCCGTGCTGCTCGCCGTCGCGGTATTCGTCTTTCTGCTGCTCAGCCTCGTGCCGGGTGATCCCGCCGTGCTGATCGCCGGTGACTTCGCCTCGCCGCCACAGGTGGAGGCGGTGCGCCAGGCGCTCGGACTCAATCTGCCGCTGCTGCCGCGTTTCCTCGCATGGGCCGGCCGCATCCTGAGCGGCGATTTCGGCCTGTCGCTGTTCAGCCGCATCCCGGTCTCGCAGCTTGTCGCGCAGCGGATCGAGCCGACGCTGCTTCTTTCTCTCATGACGATCACGATCGCGGTCGTCGTCGCCGTGCCGCTCGGCCTCGTCGCCGCCTATCGTCCGAGGAGGCTCGTCGCGCGCCTGACCATGGCGGGGGCGGTGCTCGGCTTCTCATTGCCGGTCTTCGTCGTCGCTTTCGCGCTGGTCTATACGCTCGCACTCGGCCTGCACTGGTTTCCGGTGCAGGGTTATAAGCCGCTGTCGCAGGGCGTGCTGGCCTGCCTGCATTCGCTCGTGCTGCCCGCGATCTCGCTGAGCTTCCTCTATATCGCCTTGATCGCGAGGGTGACGCGCGCTGCGGTGCTAGAGGTGCTACGCGAAGATTATGTCCGCACCGCCCATGCCAAGGGGCTCGCGGCCCGCAAAATCATCGTACGGCACGTGCTCAGCAATGCCGCAGTCCCGATCATCACGGTCGTCGGCATCGGATTTGCCGCGCTGCTTGGCGGCGTCGTCGTTACCGAGACCGTGTTTTCCATTCCCGGCCTCGGCCGGCTGACCGCAGACTCCATTCTCCGGCGCGACTATCCGGTGGTGCAAGCCCTGATCCTGCTGTTCGCCTTCGTCTATGTCGTCGTCAATCTCGTGGTCGACATTCTCTACGCTGTCGTCGATCCGCGGATCCGGTACTGATGCAGGACGAGCCGATGGCGATGACCCACGCAGCAGAAGGGCTCGATGCGCCGGACATCGGTGTCAACCGGTTTTCGCAGATCGCGAGCCTGCCGGTTCGCCAGCCCATACTGGCTCTGAGTTGCGCTCTGCTGCTCGCCTTTGGCGTGACGGCCGTCGTGAGCCCGTGGATCACCGTGGATCCCGCCGCGCTGGACCCGCTGAACCGGCTTCAACCGCCGTCGCTGGCGGAGCCCTTCGGCACCGATCAAGTCGGACGTTCCGTGTTTGCCCGCGCGCTGGTGGGAACGCGGGTTTCGCTGTCGGTCGGCATTGCCGTTGCTGTTCTCACCACGCTGATCGGCGTGTGCATCGGTGTCATCGCCGGTTATTTCCGCAGCGTCGACAAGATTGTGATGCGCGCGATGGATGCGGTGATGGCGATCCCCGCGATCCTGCTCGCGATCGCACTCGTGGCGCTGATTGGCGCTTCGCCCATCGTGATCGTCACGGCGATCAGCCTCCCGGAAATTCCCCGCATGGCGCGCGTGGTGCGCGCCAGCGTTCTCAGTTTGCGCGAACGCGTCTATGTCGAGGCCGCCATCACTTGCGGCGGGCGTACCGTGACCATCCTGCATCGTCACATCCTGCCCGGCGCTGCCGGGCCGATCATGGTGCAGTCGACCTACGTCTTTGCCTCCGCGATGATCCTGGAATCGCTCCTGTCGTTTCTCGGTGCGGGCACGCCGCCCGACGTGCCGAGCTGGGGCAACATGATGTCGGAGGGACGGCAGTTCCTGCAGATCGCGCCGTGGATTCTCGGCTTCCCAGCCTTGATGCTGGCGATGACGGTGCTCGCCGCCAACCTGCTCGGCGATGCGCTTCGCGACCTGCTCGATCCGAGCTTTGCGGGAGGCGAGATGCGATGAGTACGCCGCTGATCTCCGTCGAGAACCTCTCCATTACACTCAATACGCGAGGCACCCCGGTGCCGCTCGTCCGCAACGTCTCGTTTGCGATCGATCCGGGTGAAACGCTGTGCCTCGTCGGCGAGAGCGGCTGCGGCAAGAGCCTGACCGCGCTCTCCATCATCGGTCTGCTCAACCGAAGCGTCATGCAGGTCGCTTCCGGCCGCATCCTCTTCGAGGGGCGCGATCTCGTCACGCTCGGGGCCGAGGAACTGCGCAAGCTCCGGGGCGACCGTCTCGCCATGGTGTTTCAGGAGCCGATGACGTCGCTCAATCCGCTGCTGCGGGTCGGCGAGCAGATCGCGGAGGTCATCGTCGAGCATCGTGGCGTGTCCGAGGCGGACGCGCGGCGGCAGGCGGTCGGATTGCTCGATCTCGTCCGCATTCCGGATGCGCGGCGGCGGGCCTCCGAATTTCCGCACCAGCTTTCCGGTGGCATGCGGCAGCGCGTGATGATCGCGATGGCGCTCGCCCTGCGCCCTGCATTGCTGATCGCCGACGAGCCGACCACCGCGCTCGACGTCACCATCCAGGCCCAGGTCTTGACCCTGATCGACGATCTGCGTCGCGAGTTCGGCACGTCCGTGCTCCTGATCACGCACGATCTCGGGGTCGTCGCGGAAATGGCCGACCGGGTCGTCGTGCTCTACGCCGGCAGCATCGTCGAGCAGGCCGGCGTCAACGGCATCTTCGATGCCGCGGCCCATCCCTATACGCGCGGCCTGCTTGGGGCGATCGGCCAGCTCAACAGCGGCACCCGCGATCGTCTCGCCGAGATTCCCGGCAGCGTGCCGAGCCCGGTCTCGCTCGGCACGGGCTGAGCCTTTCGCCAGCGCTGCGGCGCGGCGATGCCGGTGTGTCACTCGGAGTCGCCGTTGTTGTCGGGCGCTGACGAGCACCTGACGGCATGCTGGCTGGGCAAGGCCGGCGCGATGGTGCCGGCATGAGCGCCGTCCTCGAAGTCTCAGGTCTGACCCAGATCTTCACCTCACGGCAGGGGCCGTTCGGATTGTTCGGCCGGCGCGATCTTCGCGCCGTCGACGACGTCAGCTTCGTCGTCGCGCGCGGACGTACCTTCTGCCTCGTTGGTGAAAGCGGCTGCGGCAAGACCACGATCGGCCGCATGGTCGTGCGCCTGTTGCGGCCGACGGCCGGCTCCGTCCACATCAATGGCGAGGACTTCGGCAATCTCTCCGGCGAGACGCTGCGCAGGAAGCGCCAACAGGTGCAGATGGTGTTCCAGGATCCCTTCGCCTGCCTCAACTCGCGCATGACCGCGGCGGAGATCGTCGAAGAGCCCCTGCAGAATTTCGGCATCGGCGACGCGGTGTCGCGACGGCGGAAGGTCGCGCGTCTGTTCGACCAGGTCGGCCTGCCCCAACATTTTCGCGCACGTCTGCCGCATCATCTATCGGGCGGACAGCGGCAGCGCCTCGGCATCGCGCGGGCGCTCGCCGCGGATCCCGCGCTGATCGTCGCGGACGAGGCGGTCGCGGCGCTGGACGTGTCGATCCGCTCCCAGATCCTGAATCTCCTGAAGGATGTGCAGCGCGAGATCGGGATCTCCTATCTGTTCATCTCGCATGATCTCGCCGTGGTGCGCTATCTCGCGGACGACGTCGCGGTGATGTATCTCGGCGCCATCGTCGAGCAGGGGCCGGCGAAAGCCGTGTTCGCTGCACCGGTGCATCCGTATACGCGGGCGTTGATCGGTTCCGTGCCTGCGGTCCACCCGCGCAACCGGCGCCGCCGCGCGGCTCTCGAAGGCGAGGTGCCGAGCGCCGCCGCGCTGCCGTCCGGATGCCGCTTTCGCACGCGGTGTCCGTTCGCGACGGACATTTGCGCGCAAGCGGCGCCGGCGATGACTGAAATCACGCCCGGCCATGCCGTCGCCTGTCATCACGCAGGATCGCTGCCACGCTTCGACGCGCCGGGTCCGGGCCGGGCAGTAGCCCCCGACGCAGTTGCCTAGAAACCGAAAACGGGAGGAGTACCAAATGAGATCGCCGAATGGAATATTTGCGGTCATGATGGCGGCAGGTTGGCTGGGTGCAATATCGCCTGCCGTTGCGGAGACGGTGCTCAAGATCCGCCCCTTCGGCGATCTCAAGCAGATCGATCCCGTGATCACGTCCGACTATATGGTTCGTAACCACGGCTATATGGTGTACGACACGCTGTTCTCGCTGGACGAGAAGCTCGTCGCGCAACCGCAAATGCTGGAGTCCTTCGCGGTCAGCGGCGATCAACTCACCTATTCCTTCACGCTGCGCGGCGGCCTGACTTTCAGCAACGCTCAGCCGGTCACCGCGGAAGACGCGGTCGTTTCGCTGAAGCGCTGGTGGCAGCGTGACGGCCTTGGGCAACAGCTTGCCTCCGTCAGCGACAGCCTGACCGTTAAGGACGAAAAAACCTTCGAGCTGAAGCTCAAACGTCCTTGGGGGCTGGTGATCGAGGCGCTCTCCAAGCCGAGCTCCAATGTGCCCTTCATCATGCCGAAGGGGATCGCTGCGACGCCGGCGGACACCGCCATCACGGATGCGACCGGCTCGGGTCCTTTCATCATGAAGAAGGACGAGTGGGTTCCGGGCTCCAAGGTCGTTTACGTCAAGAGCCCGTCCTACAAGTCGCGCGCGGAGCCGGCGAGCGGCCTTGCCGGCGGTAAGCTCGCCAAGGTCGACCGGGTCGAATGGCATTACATCCCGGATGCGCAGACCGCGCTCAATGCACTCCAGGCCGGCGAGATCGACATTTTCGAGGAGGTGCCGCCGGACTTCCTGCCGACGCTTGCCGGCAATCCCGACATCAAGACGATGCCGCAGGACACGCTCGGCATGCAGATGGTGTTCCGCATGAACATTTCGGCCCCGCCGTTCAACAATCAAAAGGTCCGGCAGGCGATCAGCTACATGATCGACCAGGACAAGTTCGCGCGAGCCTATGTCAGCGACCCCAAGCTCTACAAGAGCTGCCCGAGCTTCTACATGTGCTCGTCGCCCTATTTCACGGCTGCCGGCTGGACCAAGCCCGATATCGAAAAGGCCAAGAAGCTGATCGCCGACAGCGGTTATGACGGTACGCCGGTCGTGGTGCTGCACGCGACCGAGAGCGGACCGACGAATACGTTTAGCCTCGTCGCCGAGCAGATGATGCGCCAGATCGGCCTCAAGGTCGAGCCGCAGGCGATGGACTGGGGCACGCTGGTTGGACGCCGCGCGTCCAAGGAAACCGTCGACAAGGGCGGCTGGTCGCTGTTCATGTCGGGACCGACGGGCGCCGACATGTTCGAGCCGGTCGGCCACCTTGGGCTGCGCGCAAACTGCGACAAGGCCTGGTTCGGCTGGCCTTGCGACGAGCAGATCGAAAAGCTGCGCAACGAATTCGCGTTGGCGACAGATCCCGAGCAGAAAAAGAAGATCGCAGCCGACCTCCAGCTCCGCGCCGTCGACTATGTGCCGTATTGGCCTGCTGCACAGCTCTATCTGGTGCGGGCGGTACGCAGCAACGTTGACGGCCTCGTAAAGGGGGCGGTCCCGGTCTACTGGAATATCACCAAGAAGTAGTGCGATCCGGCACGGCGCCGGAGGAACCAATCGCTCCCAGCAACATTCAGATGGAGGGTTCGACGCGGGCCCGGGTTGCGCGCGCCTCCATCGATTCGGCGCTCGTGACGTCGCCTCTGGCGATGGGGGAATCGTGGGTACGGTCATAGAGAACTTGCTGATGCGGAAGCAGAAGCTGGTGGAACAGCTCGAACAGGCGCCATCGGTGGAGGATCGCGACCGAATCGAGCACCAGCTCGAGCAGATCAACACCGCGCTGGATTTTCTGGACAGGCCGGGATCGAAGGAGGAGCGGTAGAGCATGATCCGGAAAAGTGCGTAGCGGCTTTCCGAAAAGATCATGCTCAAAACAATAACGCGCTCAATCCACCTTCAGCGCCGTGGCATAGACCATTCCCGAATTCGTGATGTGCGTCGTCATCAGGCCTTCGAAGGCGGCGAACTCGCCGCGCGCGAACAGATCGAGCAGCTTGCGGTGCTCGTCGAAGGACGTGCGGGTGCGCACGTCGATCGGCGAGGTCAGATTGGTGCGGAGCGCGGCGACGCGGCCGGAGACGAGCTGATAGGATTCGGCGAGATAGCGGTTGCCGCAATGGGCGAACAGCGCCTCGTGAAAAGCGGTGTCGGCGCGGCCATAGGCGATGTTGTCCTTTGCCGCGACGGCCGGCTCCATCGCCGCGATCGCCGCGCCCATGGACGCGATCGCGCCGTCGCGGTCATTGCCGAAGGCGAGCTCGGCGGCCTTGGGCTCGAGCGCAATGCGGAAGGTGCAGAGCGCATGGATGTCGTCCGCACTCGGCGTGAAGACGAAGCTGCCGACCTGGGGTCGGATCACCACGAGTCCCTGCGCCTGCAGCTGGCCCATCGCTTCGCGCACCGGCGTGCGGCTGACGCCGAAGGAATTGGCCACCATCTCCTCGGAGATGGCAGCGCCTAATGCGAACTCGCCGTCGATGATGGCTTGGCGCAGCCGCAGCATCACCCGCTGCGACAGCGATTTCGGCGTATCGAGCTTGAGCGATCGCATGGTGCGTTCAGATCACCTTCCCGGGATTGAGCAGGTGATCGGGGTCGAGCGCCGCCTTGAGCGTGCGCATCAGCGCGATCTCGGCCTCGCCCCTCGCATGGCCCAGCCATTGCTTCTTCAAGGTGCCGATCCCGTGCTCGGCGGAGACGCTGCCGCCGAGCTCGCGGACCAGACCGTAGATGATCGCGTCCATCTCCTCCTTCGGCTGCTGCGCGACGGAAAGGCCGGTGACCCAGGAGACGAGATGCAGATTGCCGTCGCCGATATGGCCGTAATAGACGCTCTCGCAACCCTCGATGCCCGCAGCGAGCGCCGCCTTGCAGCGTGTGACGAACTCGTCCATCCGTGCCACCGCAAGGCCGATGTCGTAGGAGATGTGCGGCCCCAGCACCTGGCCGAACTCGGCGCAGATGTCGCGCACGCGCCAGAAGCTCAGCGTCTGCGCCAGCGATTGCGCCACCGCGGCATCCGCCAGCAGCCCGCGCTCCATCAGCTCCTCGAGCCAGCTCTGGAAGCGCGGCGCATCGACGCTCTCGTCGGTGCCCTGCGCTTCCACCAGCACGTAGAGACCGTGGCTTGGGGCGACCGGCGGCTTCACGCCGGCGCGATTCGTGATCACGTCCCAATAATCCGGCCACATCACCTCGAAGGCGGACAGCAGCGGGCCGAGCCCTGAGCGCGCCGCGTCGAGCAGCGCAATCACCGCGGCATAATCCTTCAACGCGCACAGCGCGGCCATGGTCGAGCGCGGCTTCGGGAACAGTTTTAGCACCACGCGGGTGATGATGCCGAGGGTGCCTTCCGAGCCGATGAACAGATGCTTCAGATCATAGCCTGCATTGTTCTTCATCAGCTTGTTGAGGCTGGTGATGATCGTGCCGTCCGGCAGCACCACTTCGAGACCAAGCACCAGCTCGCGCGCCATGCCGTAACGGATCACGCGGTTGCCGCCGGCGTTGGTCGAGAGATTGCCGCCGATCGCGCAGGAGCCGCGCGAGCCGAGATCGAGCGGAAAGAAGAAGCCGGCTTCGTCCGCCGCCTTCTGAATCGTCTCCAGCGGCGTGCCGGCCTTCACCGTCATCGTCATCGAGGCGCGATCGATCTCCTCGATGCCCGTCATGCGCTCCAGCGAGATCGCGACCCAGCCAGCTTCAGGCGAAGCGCCGCGGCACAGGCCGGTCAGGCCGCCCTGCGGCACGAACGGCAGATGCGCCTGCCGGCAGGTCGCAATCGCATCGGCGACGCCCTGCGCATCGACGGGGCGGATCACCGCGCGCGGCGTCTGCGGCAGGCTCGCGCTCCAGTCGTTGCAATTGCGCGCCGGCACATCGGTGCCAACAAGCACCGCCGCCGTGCCGAGCCTATCGCGCAACACGCCGAGCAATTGGTCGGGGTGTCCGGTGGGGGTCACCATGTCCATGCGAGACCTCCTCAAGATCTGCCGCGCACATGGCGCGGAGGATTTGCATCAATGTTGTATGTAAGGTACAAGAGCAACATTAAAGTGAAAACAAGGCCGCGGCAAGCGCGAAAGATCGTTGAAGATCAGCGGCTTGGCCGGGCGCCGCAGCAAAGGGTGGTGTGATGACCGAGGCGATTCGCGGGTTCTGGGTGGCGTCGGCGACACCGCTGGCGACGGACGGCAGTGTGGACGCCCCCAAGCTCGCCTCTCACGCCAAGCAGCTGTTCAGCAAGGGCGTCGACGGCGTCGTGCTGTTCGGCACCACCGGCGAGGGGACCTCATTCAATGCCGCCGAACGCATTGCAACGATCGAAGCGATGCTCAAGGCCGGGGTCGCGGCGGAGCGCATCGGAATCGGCGGCGGCTTTCCTGCCATCACGGACAGTATCGCGCTGACGCGCGCCGTGCTCGGCCTCGGCCTGCGCCACGTGTTGCTGCTGCCGCCCTATTTCGATCGGAGTGCCACGCCTGAGGGCATCGAGGATGCCTTTGCCGCCATCATCGACGGTGTTGCCGACGATCGTCTGCGCGCCTCGCTCTACCACATTCCGCAAGTCTCGGGCGTTGCGATCCCGACGACAGTCGCCGCAAGCCTGCGCAAGCGCTACGGCCAAGTGGTTGCGGGTCTGAAGGACTCCAGCGGCGACTTCAAGCAGTTCCAGGCATTCCGTGCCGCCGCGCCCGAGCTCGCTATCACCGTCGGCAACGAAGCCGATATCACTCGCGCGATCGCCGCCGGCGGCGCCGGCACCATCTGCGGCATGGCCAACATTGCGCCGGAGCTGGTCAAGGCGATGGTTGACGGCAAGAACGTCGAAGCGCGCATGCAGGCGGCGATCGACGTCGTGCTGAAGACGCCCTCCCTGGTCGCAACGCTGAAGGCGATCCTCGCGATGCAGACCGGCGATGCAGGTTGGCTGCGCGTCCGTCCGCCGCTTCGCGCTTTGTCGGACGGCAGTGCGTTCAAGCGGAAGCTCGACGAGTTGATCGCTCCCGCCATCGCGTGATCGTGAAATATCGGGCCACGATTTCGCGTGCAGCGTGTCATGCGCGGTGCACCGGCAATTCATGATTGCTGTTCAGCATCCGCCTCCTCTTAGAACAATTCAACACTAGAGCAATTCAAGCCCGGCTACGGTTCTCCTCGATCGCGGCGGCTGTTACAGGCGCACACTTCAATGCTCCTGACTTGAAGTGGAATGAAAGTGCGTGCCTTCGTGGATGGCCAACGTGACAACGGCCATCGAACTCGTGCCGGCAAGAGCCGTGCAGGTCTTCTCATGGGAGCAGCGGTGCTGCTCATCGAATATCCCTCCATCACGACGAGCGCACAGGCGCAATCGGCTCTGCCGCCGGTGACGGTGGAGGCGCCGGCGCCACGGCCGAAGCCGGCGCGTGCATCGGAGCAGTCGCCACGCCGCGCGCAAACGGCGGCGCGCCGCCAGTCCAGTCGCAATTCCGCACCCGCGGCGCCGACGCTGTCGGAGCGCGCCGCCGCCGAAGCCGCCGCACAGCAAGCCGCCAAGCTCGGCTACCGCGCGATGCCGAGTGCGACCACGCTGCGCAGCGGCGCCTCGCCGCTCGACACCTCGCAGGCCGTCAACGTCGTGCCCGCGCAGGTGCTGAAGGACCAGCTCCCGCGCAACATCGACGACGCGCTGAGCAACGTCTCCGGCGTCACCCAGACCAACACGCTCGCCGGCAGCCAGGACGCGGTGATCCGCCGTGGCTTCGGCGACAACCGCGACGGCTCGATCATGCGCAACGGCATGCCGCTGGTGCAGGGCCGCAGTCTCAATCCTGCGGTCGAAAGCGTCGAGGTGCTGAAGGGCCCGGCCTCGCTGCTCTACGGCATCATGGATCCCGGCGGCATCGTCAACACCATCAGCAAGCGGCCCGAGCTCTATCAGCACGGCTCGGTCACGCTACTCGGCTCGGCCTTCAGTGCCTCCAAGACCGGCGCCGACGGCCTGCTCGACGTCACCGGCCCGATCGGCGACCAGGGGCTCGCCTATCGTTTCATCGGCTACGGCGTCAGCGAGGATTATTGGCGGAATTTCGGCCGTCACCGCGAGATGCTGGTTGCCCCCTCGCTCGCGTGGTACGGCCAGGACACCACGGTGCAGCTGAACTACGAGCACCGCGAGTTCATCTATCCGTTCGACCGCGGCACCGCGTTCAATCCGGTGACGAAGGCGCCGCTGGCCGTGCCCGCTACGCGCCGGCTGGATGAGCCTTTCAACAACACCTGGGGCACGTCCGATCTGATCCAGGCTTCGGTCGAGCACCGCTTCAACCAGGATTGGAAGCTCAACGCAGGCTACAGCTACAACACCGAAACCTTCAGCGCCAACCAGCTCCGCATCACCGGCATCAATTTCACGACCGGCGTCGAGACGCGCAGCAACGACGGCACGGGAAGCTCGCTGAGCAATGTCAGCTATGGGACATCCTATGTCTCGGGCGGCTTCTGGCTCGGCGACATGCGCAACGAGGTGCTATTCGGCGGCGACGGTCAGTATCGCACGATTTACCGCGATGTTTTGATCCGGCAGACAACTCCCGCCTTCAACGTCTACGATCCTGTCTATGGGCTGATCGGGCCGGGAACAAGGGTGTCGAATCCCGACAGCGCCCAGACCGACAAGCTTGGCCAGTGGTCGCTGTTCTTCCAGGACACGCTGCATCTGACCGAGCGGTTCGCACTGGTCGGTGGTGTGCGCTATATGGACTACGATCAGATCGCCGGACGCGGAAAGCCGTTCAACACCAACACAAACGTTTCGCAAGACAAGGTGCTCCCGCTTGGCGGCGCGATCTTCAAGCTGACCGATCAGATCTCGCTTTATGCAAGCTACACCGAATCGCTGAAGCCGAATTCGACGATTGCGCCGATCGGCGTGGTGATCGACTCCAGGGTCGCGCCCGAGGAGGGTGTTTCGTACGAGACCGGCGTGAAGTTCGACATCAACCAGCGCATCTCCGGGACCGTCGCATTCTACGACCTCGACAAGAAGAATGTGCAAACGACGAAGACGAACGGCGCGGGCGTGGTGGAGCTTCACACCGTCGGCCGCGCTCATTCGCGCGGCCTCGAAATCGACGTCACCGGCAGGCTCACCGACAGTTGGGCGTTGATTGGGAGCTATGGCTATACGGACGCCCGCGTGACGGCCTCCGATGATCTGACGTTGCTCGGCAAGAAGCTGCAAAACGTCGCCTTGAACACCGCTTCGCTCTATCTGGTCTACGACTTCGGCACCGCCTTGCCCGGCCAGCTCCGTCTCGGCGGCGGCGCGCGCTATGTCGGCGACCGTCCCGGCGATTCGATCAACAGCTTCTTCCTGCCGTCCTATGTCGTCGCAGACCTCTTTGCGACTTACGAGACGAAACACGAGCAGTTTCCGGTGGTGTACCAGGTGAACGTCAAGAACCTGTTCGACACGGTCTACTATCCCTCAGCCGTGAATAATCTAAACGTCGCTATCGGCGACGCGCGCCGGGTGTCTCTCTCGGCGACGGTGAAGTTCTAGCCATGGCCGCGCGGCCGGGGCACATGATCAAAACTGTCCTGCTCCAGGTCCATTCCATCGCGGGCCTGGTGCTCGCGGTGCTGCTCGCTTTGATCGCGCTGACCGGCGCGATCATGAGTTTCGAGGACGAGATCGTCGATCATCTCAACGCCGGCATCATGCATGTAGCACCGCGCGAGATGCCGGCGCTGATGCCGGACGAGCTGGTCGCGCGGCTGGGGGCGGGGCAGGATCTGGGCAAGGTCTCGGCCGTCATGTTGTCGAGCGATCCGACTGCGGCCGTGCGGGTCCGCTTCGCGCGCGACGCGCAGGGCGAGCGGCCGAATTCGCTCTATGTCGATCCCTATGATGCGCGCGTGCTGGGTGCGCCGCGCGGCGAGGCGTTCTTCGCGACGGTTCGGAAGCTGCATCGCTGGCTGCTGATCCCTGGCGATGCCAAGGGCTGGGGCCGCCAGATCACCGGTGTGGCCGCTCTCGGTCTGATCGTCATGCTGGTCTCGGGTCTCGTGCTGCGCTGGCCCCGCCGCGCGCGCAGCTTGAAGATGTGGCTCAATCCCAATCTCGGTCTCAGCGGACGCGGGCTGCATCGTTCGCTGCATGCGGTGATCGGCACCTGGGTTCTTCCGGTCTATCTGGTGATGACGCTCACCGGCCTGTGGTACTCGTTCGATTGGTACAAGGACGGCGTCGTCTGGCTGCTGGCACGTCCCGAGGTCAGTGCCGCGAAGATGCAGCCAAAAATGTCCGCGAAGGCACCGCGTGCGGCGGCCCGTTCCGAGCCGGCCCAGCCGATCGGGTTCGACCTGGCATGGACGACGTTCCGGCGTGAGGAGGGCGACCGCTTCGCCAGGGCTCTGCTGACGCTGCCCCCCAGCCCCGGCACGGCGATACGGATCCGGTCGTGGGGCAAGGATTCGACGCTCGACACCACGCGCGATGAATTCCGCATCGATGCCGTCACCGGTCAGCTCGCCTCCGCGGAACGTTACGCCGACAAGACGTTGGGCGAGAAGATCATCGCCAACGTGCTCGATATCCATCGCGGCGCGATCCTGGGCTGGCCCGGCAAGCTCGCCTTCATGATTGCCGCGGCCCTGATGCCGCTGTTCTCGGTCACCGGAATCCTGCTCTATCTGTCGCGCCGCAGGTTGCGGCGCCCGGCGCAGGCGCCGCTCGGGCGGCTCGTTCCGGGCGAGTGAGTTGCTGCCGAAGAGGCTAGCCAACACCTCGACAATCGTTCAAAAGCCCGTGGCACGTCCTTGTCAGGTTTCGCCATGAAGCTTCCGACCGTCACCCCCGCCGATATCCGCCGCGCGCTGCTCCTGCGCGAAGAAATTGCCCTGCTCGATCTCAGATACGAGGCAGCCTTCGCCACCGGTCATCCGCTGTTCGCGGCCAACTTGGCCGCGGACCGGATTGTAGTGGAGGCCGAGGTGCGGCTGCCGCGCAAGGACGTGGCGATCGTGCTCTATGATGACGGCGAGGGGCTGGTCGCGACCGGCGCCGAACGCCTTGCCGCGCTCGGCTTCACCAATGTCAGCGCACTCGAGGGCGGGCTGAAGGCGTGGCGCGATGCGGGCTTCGAGGTTTTCGAGGACGTCAATTCCTATTCCAAGGCTTTCGGCGAGCTGGTCGAGTCCCGTCGCCACACGCCCTCGCTGAGTGCCGATGAGGTGGCAAAGCTGATCGCCGACAAAGCCAACATCGCCATCCTCGACGTCCGCCGCTTCGACGAATATGCGACCATGAACATCCCGGGCTCGGTCAGCGTGCCCGGCGCGGAGCTGGTGCTCCGGGCAGGCCAGGCCGCGCCCGATCCCGACACCACCATCATCGTCAATTGCGCCGGCCGCACCCGCTCCATCATCGGCACCCAGTCGCTGATCAATGCCGGCGTGCCCAACAAGGTGCGGGCGCTGCGCAACGGCACCATCGGCTGGGTCCTAGCGCGGCACGCGCTCAATCACGGCGCCGGCAGGCGCGGTGCGATCGGCTCGTTCGAGGGCGGTCCGGCCAATGCTCGCGATGTCGCCTATCGCGCCGGTGTTCGCCATATCGGAGCGAACGAGCTGGCGGCGCTGGTCGCAGAGACCCATCGCACGCTGTATCGCTTCGACGTGCGCGATGCAGAGGACTATACAGCCGGCCATCTCCCCGGCTTCCGCCACTATCCCGGCGGCCAGCTCGTGCAGGAAACCGACATGGCCGCTCCCGTGCGCGGCGCGCGCATCGTCCTGACCGACGACAAAAGCGTGCGCGCCGACATGACGGCGTCCTGGCTGGCGCAGATGGGGTGGGAAGTCTATGTGCTCGAGGGCGGCTATGATTGCGCACTGGAAATCGGTCCACCGCAGGTCTTGCCGAAGCCCGATCCGGCCCACCGCTACCGCCGGCCCTATGAAGGCACCGACGTGGCCGAAGCCGCGATGCAGGCCTATCTCGATTGGGAATACGGCCTCGTCGAACAGCTCCGCCGCGACGGTACGCACGGGTTCTATGTGATTTGAGCGAGCTCTGGGATGCCAAGCGCATCCTCGGCTCCGGCCGTCCTCTTCTCGTATCCGCTCCCTATTGTGCTGCGTATCGCCCGCGGTCTATGTGCTCAGGCAAAGCGGCTACTTACGGAGATGCCATGTCCGCCCCAGGCCAAAGCCCTGAGCGAAGCGCCAAGGCGCTGCTGCTCGAAGGCGTCAATGATAGCGCTGTCGACCTGTTCACGAGCGCTGGCTTCACCAATGTCGAACGGCTGACCAAGGCTCTGGACGGCGCAGATCTGCGGCGCGCGCTCGAGGGCGTGTCTCTGCTCGGCATCCGTTCGCGCACGCAGATCACGGATGAGGTTCTGGCGGCGGCCGGCCAGCTTCTCGCGGTCGGCTGCTTCAGCGTCGGCACCAACCAGGTCGATCTTTCGGCAGCGCGCAAGCGCGGTATTCCCGTCTTCAACGCCCCATTCTCCAACACGCGCAGCGTCGCCGAGCTCGTCATCGGCGAGATCGTGATGCTGCTGCGGCGGATCTTTCCGCGTTCGGTGTCGGCCCATGCCGGGGGCTGGGACAAGTCGGCGGCGGGCAGCCGCGAGGTGCGCGGCCGCACGCTCGGCATCGTCGGCTACGGCAATATCGGCTCGCAGCTTTCGACCTTGGCCGAAGCCATGGGCATGCGCGTGATCTATTTCGACCGCACCGACAAGCTTCGCCACGGCAACACCGAGCCGGTCGAGAAGCTCGAAGAGCTGCTGGCGCAGAGCGATGTCGTCAGCCTGCACGTGCCGGAAACGCCGGAGACTGCGGGCATGATCGGCGAGAAGGAGCTGCGGGCCATGAAGCCGGGCTCGTTCCTGATCAACAACAGCCGCGGCACCGTGGTCGATCTCGATGCGCTGGCGCGCGCCTTGCGCGATGGCCATCTCGCCGGCGCGGCCGTCGACGTCTTTCCCGTCGAGCCTTCATCGAATGCCGATCGTTTCAACAGTCCCATTCAGGGCATTGAGAACGTCATCCTCACCCCCCATATCGGCGGCTCGACCGAGGAGGCGCAGGAGCGGATCGGCGGCGAGGTCGCGCGCAAGCTGGTCGACTATTTCATCACCGGCTCGACCATGGGCGCGGTGAATTTTCCGGAGGTGCAGCTGCATCTTCGTCCCTCCGGCGCACGCTTCAGCCATGTCCATCGCAACGTGCCGGGCATGTTGCGGCGGCTGAACGAGGTCTTCCTCCAGCGCGACATCAACATCGCCGCCCAATATCTGGAGACCGCCGGCGACCTCGGCTACGTCGTGCTCGACGCCGATCTCGGTGGTCACGATTCCGGCGAGCTGCTGCAGCAGATCCGCGGCCTCGAGGGAACGGTCGGAGCGCGGCTGGTGTTCGAGCATTAGAGCGTTTTCGAGCGAAGCGGATATAAAGAAATAGCGTCAATCAGAATTCAGAGCCGTTTCCGTTCCGATCGCATCAGAACGGAAATAGCTCTAGATCACCCCACGTTCCGGTTGCAACTTGTAGCAACTGCTCCCACACTGCCGTCGATTTCGGCCCGATCAAAAATCATGTCGAATTTGAGCTTCAGTTGCGTGAGTGTCCGCCATGGAACGGGACGCCGTACTGATTGATCTCGCGCTGCAGGGCGGCGGTTCGCACGGCGCCTTCTCCTGGGGTGTGCTCGACCGTCTTCTGGAAGAGAAATGGCTGGAGATCGCCGCAATCTCCGGAACCTCCGCAGGCGCGATGAATGCGGCGGTTCTGGCGGACGGCTGGACCGGCGGCGGCGCCGAGGGCGCGCGAGAGGCGCTCGACCGGTACTGGCGCCGTGTTTCGAAGGCCGCGGCCTTCAGCCCGCTACAACGTTCTCCGCTCGACCGCTTGATGGGGCGCTGGACCCTCGATACGTCGCCCTTCTATATCCTCACCGATTTGATGTCGCGTGTGCTCTCGCCCTACGACCTCAATCCGACCGGTTACAATCCGCTGCGCGCGGTGCTGGCCGAGAGTATCGATTTCGAACGCCTCGTGCGCTCGCCGATCCAGCTGTTCATCACCGCGACGCGGGTACGCACCGGGCGCGGACGTATCTTCCGCAACGCAGAGATCACGGCCGACGTGCTGCTGGCATCGGCCTGTCTTCCCACCATGTTCCGCGCGATCGAGATCGACGGCGAGCCCTATTGGGACGGCGGCTATGCCGGCAACCCGACAATCACGCCGCTGGTCCGCGAAAGCGACGCGCATGACACCATTCTCGTCCAGATCAATCCGACCGAGCGGCCGGAGCAACCGCGGACGGCTGCGGAGATCCTCAACCGTCTCAACGAAATCTCCTTCAACTCGCCGCTGATGAAGGAGCTGCGCATGATCGCGCTGCTGCGTCAGGCGGCCGATCCGGGCAGCGGCGAGGGCGCGCGCTGGGCGAAGATGCGCACACACCGGATCAAGAGCGATATGCTGGCGAAGTTCGGGGCCTCCTCGAAGCTCAACGCGGAGTGGGAGTTCGTCTCGATGCTGCGCGCCGAGGGACGCATGGCCGCGGACGACTTCCTCGCCGAGCACGGCGCGGAGATCGGCCACCGCTCGACCGCCGATCTCGATGTCCTGCTGTCGGAGTGCTGAGGCATGGGTCTCCTCGGTCTCCTCGTCGGGCTCGGTCTGCTCGTCCTATTCGCCTTCCGCGGCTGGAGCGTCCTGCTGCTCGCGCCGTTCGCCGCACTCATTGCCGCGTTGTTCGGCGGTGAGCCGCTGCTCGCGAACCTGACCCAGGTGTTCATGGTGAACGCGGCGGGATTTCTGGCGCAGTTCTTTCCGATCTTTCTGCTTGGCGCCGTCTTCGGCAAGTTGATGGACGACTGTGGCGCGGTGACGTCGGTCGCCGGCTTCATGGCGGAGCGCCTCGGCGAACGGCGCGTGATCCTGGCGGTCGTGCTCGCCGGCGCGCTGGTGACCTATGGTGGTGTCAGCCTGTTCGTTGCGTTCTTCGTCATCGTTCCCATGGCCCGGTCGCTGTTTCGTGCCGCTTCGATTCCGCGTCGTCTGATCCCGGCCGCGATCGTGCTGGGAACGTCGACCTTCACCATGTCGGCCCTTCCTGGCACGCCGTCGATCCAGAATGCGATTCCGATGCCGTTCTTCGGCACGACGCCGTTTGCCGCGCCGGGCCTCGGCGTCGTCGGCTCGCTCATCATTCTCGGCGCCGGATTGTGGTGGCTGCATCGCGCCGAAGCTGCGGCGCGCCGCGCCGGGGAAGGTTATGGCGACGACGCCGAGGGCGCGATCGAGCAGACCGCTGCCGACGAGCTCGTGCGCGAGCGCGCGACGACTGCCCGCGAGTTCGATCCGGGAGAGCTACAGCACGGTCATCGCAGCGAGCGGCCATCGCCCGTGCTGAACGCCATGGCGCCGCTCGTCGTCGTCGTGACCGTCAACCTGGTGATGTCGCTGGTGGTGCTGCCGCGGCTCGATGTCAGTTATCTCGCCGAGCCGCGCTTTGGTGACACGACGCTTGCGGCGGTCGCAGGCGTGTGGTCGGTCGCGGTGGCGCTGGCTGCCGCCATCGTGACGGCCATCGCGCTGAACTGGGCGCGCCTGCCGGTGCTGCGCCGGACCATGGACGCCGGGGCCAATGCGTCGGTCCTGCCTGCGTTCAGCGTCGCTAGCCTCGTCGGCTTCGGCGCCGTCGTGGCCTCGCTGCCGGCGTTCACGATCGTGCGCGACTGGGTGCTGGCGATCGAAGGGGGACCGCTGGTCTCGCTCGCCGTCGCGACCAACATCCTGGCCGCGCTGACCGGGTCGGCGTCGGGCGGCCTGACCATCGCCCTCGATGCTCTCGGCCCGACCTATGTCGAAGTTGCCGCGCGCCACGGCATCGACCTTGCGCTGATGCATCGCGTGGCGGTGATCGGCGCGGGAACGTTGGACATCCTGCCGCATAACGGTGCGGTGGTCAGCCTGCTCGCGATCTGCGGCCTGACCCATCGCGACAGCTATTTCGATATCGTCATGGTCGGTATCGTGACCTCGCTCCTGGCGCTGCTGGCGGTGATCGTCCTGGGCACTGCGCTGGGCTCGTTCTGACGGAAAGCCAGCGTCAGCGATTGACGGACGGGCGAAGGTTGCATTGAATGCGGCCAAGTACCGAACGCAACAGAACAAGCCGGGTGGAAACGATGAAGCGCAACAGAGCGAAGCTGTGTGCATGGCTGGTGGGTACTGCGGCCGTAATGAGCGCGAGTGGTGCGTTGGCGGCAACGCTGCCGGAAGACGCCGAGACTGTCTGCAAGGGGCTCGTCGGCGGCGCTGACGCCGTGAAGATCGATTCCGCGATCCTGCAGGCGCCGTCGCAAATGGCCGTAGCCGAGCGCGGGCCGACGCCGTCAGCACGCATCACGCCGGCCAATCCGGGCTTCTGCAAGGTGCTCGGCCATATCGATCCCACCGATCCCAAGGCGCCCCCGATCAAATTCCAGGTCAACCTTCCCGTCGAATGGAATGGTCGCTCGTTGCAATATGGCGGCGGCGGCTTCAACGGCGTGCTGATCACCGGCCTTACGCTGCCGCCGGCCTACCCCTTCGACAAGCCCTCGCCGCTGGCGCGCGGCTTCGTCACCTACGGCACCGACTCCGGCCACGAGACCAAGCAGGGCGAGCCGCCGCAGGTGTTTGCGCTGAATGACGAGGCGTTCGAGAATTTCGCCCATCGCGCCTACAAGAAGGTGCGCGACGCCGCGGTCGGGCTGATGCAGCGCGCCTACGGCAGGAAGCCGGAGAAGCTGTACTTCATGGGCTCGTCAGAGGGCGGCCGCGAAGGCCTCACCATGGCGCAGCGCTATCCTGATGATTTCGACGGAATCTTCGCCCGCGTGCCCGTGATCAACTGGGTCGGACTGCAGCATGCCGGCACGCGCTCGGGTCTCGTCACCATGGGCGAGGGCTGGATCAACCCGGCACAGGTCAAGCTCGTGGGCGAGGCCGTGCGCGCGGCTTGCGACAAGGCCGACGGCTCCGACGATGCGCTGGTGCAGGATCCCGTCGGCTGCAAGGCGGCCTTCAAGATCGAGACGCTGCGCTGCGCGGCCGGGCAAAGCGGCGACCAATGCCTGACCGACGCGCAGATCAAGGCCGTGAACACGCTGCATGCGACCTACAAATTCCCCTTCGCGCTCGCCAATGGTCTCGACGATTATCCGGGCTGGGGCGTCTCCGGCGAGGACATCCCCGCGGTCGGGCCGACCGGCGGCTGGGTCTCCTGGTGGCTCGGCACCGCGCCGCCGGCACAGCCGCCCGCGCCGAACAACGGCATCGCCTGGATCTACGGCGCCGGCGGCATCCAATATGTCTTCGCGCGTGATCCGAAGCTCGACGTCACCACCTACAAGGTGGAGGACCACAAGGCGAGGCTGCTCGAAGTGTCCAACCTGATGGATTCCACCGACCCCGATCTCAGCCGCTTCCGGGCGCGGGGCGGCCGGCTGATCGTGCTGGAGCATATGGCCGACTACGCCCAGAGCCCCTATGCCGGCATTCGCTATTTCGAGAGTGTCGAGCGCAAGATGGGCAAGGCCGAGACCGCGGAGTTCGCGCGCCTCTACACTGCGCCTGGCGTCGACCATGTCGGCTCCGGCGCCCCCGCCAATGTCGATATGCTGAGCGTTCTGGTCGACTGGGTCGAGAACGGCAAAGCGCCCGGCGACTTAGAGGTCAGGGAGCAGAAGGTCGAGGCACCGTCGTTTGCCGCGACGCGCTCGCTGCCGTTGTGCCGCTGGCCGGCCTGGCCGCACTACAAGAGCGGCCCGGTGACGGAAGCGGCGAGCTTCACCTGCGCGCCGTGAGGCGCGATAGGCCGGATGAATGAGCGAACGTCACTCCGCTGCCATCGCCTGTGCCGCGCCGAGCAACCGCGCATTGAGCCGGCCGCCGGAGAACAGCATGTCGTCGAGGGCTTCGTCGATGTCGGCCGAGACGATCGACTTACCGCCGTCGCGCGCCAGGCTGGCTTGCGCCAGCCGGCGCATCAGCTCCTTGATGAAGGCGCAACTCGTGCCCTCGCTGCGGCGGGCAGCCTCGATGATGATCGCGTCGTCGAGCGGCAATGCCTTGCCGTAGAGGCGCACCAGCTTGCTGCGGCCATGTTCGTCCGGTAGCGGGACTTCGATGGCCTGGTCGATGCGGCCGGGGCGACCGGCAAGGGCGGCTTCAAGGTCCTGCGGCCGGTTGGTGGTGAGAACGAACAGGATGTCGGCATCCTGCTTCAGCCCGTCCATCTCATTGAGCAGCCTGTTGAGCATGGATTCTTCGCACGGCCCCATGTTGCGGCGGTCGCGCGCGATCAGGTCGACGTCCTCAATCACCACCATGGAGGGCTGCAGCAGCCGTGCCAGACTCATATAGGCGCTGAGAAGGCCGATCTGCTCGGCCGTGATAATCAGGGTGGTTTGTTCAGGCAGATGCGTTGCGAGGTAGCGGATCGTATGGGTCTTGCCGGTGCCGGGCGGTCCATAAAGCAGGATGCCCTTGCGCGTCGATTGTCCGAGCCGCCGCAGCTGCTCGCGGGTGCCGACGAAATTCAGCACGTTGCGATCGAGCAGCCGCAGAGTCCGCTCCGGCAGGATCACCTCGTCGCGTTCGACGGCGGGCAACCGGTGCACATTGATGCCGCGGGCTAGGCCGCGATAGTCGGAAGACTCCTCAAGCGACAGGATCTTGCCGCGATAGGTGCGCGCGGCCTGCACGGCTTCTTCGAGCGCGCCGAAGCAACGCTGCACCACAGCCGCCCCAGCGCTTCCCGCAGACACCACGATTTCGATACGGATGCCGGGCTCGCGACGGGAGTCGCGGTTGGCGCAGAGCAGGACGGCATAGCGCAAACCGTCGTGCTCGCAGAGCCACAAACCGTTGTCGAGGCAGCGCGATGGACTGCTGTCGCCGACATCGACGTCGGAATATTGCAGCGGGGCGATCGCCACGGCGATCCGATCGTCGCGGAGCAGGCGCGCAAACGACAGCGTTTCGTAGTGTTCCTCGGCAAGTCCGAACAAGTCGACGTGTGCTGCCAGCTGCTTGTCGAGCGCGGCTTGGACGTCCACTCGCATGTGGCCGGGAAACTGCCGGGTGGTCGTCACGAGCTTGCTCAGCGGAATGTCTTCGAAATACGCGTCCAGAACTCCGAACGCATAGGTGAACTGACCTTCCGTTTCGTTCTCTTGGTCTTGCTCTTCCGCTTGCTCCAACCTCTGCGCCACGGCTAGCCTCCCTGTCTGCAACTAGAACGGGTTGAGAACAAATAAGGAACATGAACGCGCGAGAACGTCAAGCGCTTTGACAACGAGATCGGTAGACGCTATTTGCTTCGCATGCGAAATAACAGCGCCGACGCGCGGCACCCTCGGTTAATCTACCTGCTGAGTGTCGCCCAGCGCCGGCTGCAGCGCTGGATGGCGGCGCGGCCCGAGAGCGAGGTGACGCCGGCGCAGGCAGGGCTGCTGTTCATCCTCGGCAAGCAGGATGGCGTCCTGATGGGCGAGGCTGGGGCGGCGCTCGACATGGGACCGGCCGGCATTTCGGGTCTCGTCGACCGGACGGTGGCTGCGAAGCTGGTCGAGCGGCGGGCCGACCGCGAGGACGGCCGCGCCTTTCGCATCTGGCTGACGCCGAAGGGGCGCACCGCGCTGGCGCAGGCCAAGACCAGCGCGGCGGAGGTCAATGCGGCGCTGACGGAAGGATTCACGGCCGCCGAGATCGACATCGTCGCACGCTGGCTGACGAGCATTCAGGACAAGTTTCCAAGACGTTCAGACGAATAAAACGGAGCAGACCAATGACCGAGCACGTCCGGATCGAGAACAGCGGCGGAATTCTCACCCTCACGTTGGCACGTCCCGACAAGAAGAACGCGCTGACGGATGCGATGTACGGAAAGCTCGCCGATGCGATCGAATCCGCCGAGTTCGACCCATCCGCCCGCGTGATCCTGATCCGCGGCGAGGGCGACATGTTCACCGCCGGCAACGACGTCGGCGAGTTCGCGGCCGTCGCGGCCGGCAAGTCCGAAGGCAGCCGCAACGTGGTGCGCTTCATCCAGTCGCTGGCGCGCTGCACCCGGCCGCTAGTCGCGGCCGTGCAGGGCCGTGCCGTCGGCGTCGGCACCACGATGCTGCTGCATTGCGACCTCGTCGTGCTCGCCGACAACGCGCAATTGTCGACGCCGTTCGTCAGCCTCGCGCTGGTGCCTGAAGCCGCCTCCAGCCTGTTGATGCCGGCGCGCATCGGCTACGCCCGCGCCTACGAGATGTTCGCGCTTGGCGAAACCGTGCCGGCCAGGTCCGCGCTGGAATGGGGCCTCGCCAACCGTGTGGTGCCGCTCGACAAGCTGGATGCCGAAGCGCTTGCGCTGGCGCAGCGTCTCGCCCGCCAACCGGCCGGGGCCCTCATCGCGACCAAGCGGCTGATGCGCAACGGCGAGGCGCTGGTCGCGCAGATGCAGGCCGAAGGCGAGCAGTTCGCGCAGCGCCTGCGCACCGCCGAAGCGCGCGAGGCGTTTACGGCGTTTGCGGAGCGCCGCCCGCCGGATTTCACCAGAATAGGATAGTATTCCGAATGCGTGCAGGTTGGATCGTTTCGATTCAACTCAAACCTTAACGAAACATTGGCACGTGGCGGTGCAAGGTGGCCTCTCCGGAGAGTTAGGCCCCCTCGACCCATGTCCATTGTTAAGAAATCGGTAAGCACGCTCCTCCTGGTCCTGATGACGCTGCTGGCGGCCGGCGCGCTGACCAGCACGGCCATCCAGATGGTCGGGGCCTTCGGCCGCTATAGCGACAGTCTGGAGACCGAGCGGCTCGCGAATGCCGACAAGTCGATCTTCCATGGCGTGGTTGCCCTGCGCAGCAATCGTGGCGATGCCCAGAGCGCCCTGCTCGGCGAGGACGATCCGCGCGCCAAGCTCGGCGTTGCCGAGAAGGCGGAACAGGCCGGCTTTGAGGCCATCAGCGCGGCGCTCTCCACCGTCGAATTCGCCCGCCGCGACGAGCTCGCCAGCACGCTGAAGCAGCGCTGGAGCGAGGCCGCGCCAAAATTCCAGTTGTTCTACGACGAGGCCAAGCTGCCGCGCGCCGAGCGCAAGCTGGAGCGGACCGCGCCCTGGTACGATGCGGTCACCAAGGTGATCGAGACCGCCAATCTCGCATCCACCGCGGTGTCGAACCGCGCCTGGATGAACGATCCTTACATCGCCCGCATGATCCAGGCCCGCCGCCTCGCCTGGCAGGTGCGCGACCGCTACGGCATCCAGTGCTCGACCCTGCGGCCGAACGTCAACGCCAGCAAGCCGCTCGACGACACCCAGAAGCAGACCGTGGCCGGATGGAACGGCGTCGTCACCGCCGGCTGGACCGGCATGGAGGAGCTGCTGGCTGCGCCTGACGTGCCGGCCGACCTCGTCAACGCGGCCAAGGAGGCGAGGGCCAAGACCGACGGCGCTCTCAAGCAGATCGGCGAGCTCACCAAGGGCTTGGATGGCAGCGGCCGTCCCGCGATGCCCGCCTCGGAATGGAACGCGTTGTGCCAGGCTCCGTTCGCGTCCATCGTCGCGGTCGCGAGCAAGGCGCTCGACCTGTCGATCGCGCACGCGGAGGCGGTTCAGGCCAAGGCCCTCACCAATCTCATCGTGCAATCCTTCGGCTTCCTGCTTGCACTGGCCGTGACTGTCGCGGGCGTGTTTGTGGTGCGCAACCGGCTGATGCGCCCGGTGCGCGCGATCCTCGATGCCATCGCCCGCATCAGCGCGCGCGATTATGCGACGCCGGTGCCGCAATCGCCCGACGAGTTCGGCACCATGGCGGCTGCGCTCGAAAGCCTGCGCGAGAGCGCGGCGACTGCGGAGCGCCTGGGTAAGGAACGCGAGTCGCAGCAGGCGCTTCAGCTCGCCCGCTCCGGCACCGTCGATGCCGCCTGCCGCAGCTTCGACGACACGGTGCAGGCGGTCATTCAGAGCGTTGCGGCCTCGACGCGGGAGCTCGACGCCACCGCGAGCGGCGTGCGCTCGCTGGTCTCGGAATCGAGCAGCCAGACCGCGGCGGTCTCCTCGGCCGCCGAGCAGGCCACCAATAATCTCGAGACCATCGCCGCCGCGACCGAGGAGCTCTCCGCGTCCGTGGGCGAGATCTCCGCGCAGGTGCAGTCGAGCGCGCGCGAGGCCCGCGAGGCCGTGGCCCAGGCCGAGCAGACCAATGCGACGGTCGAGATCCTCGATCAGACGGCGAGCCGCATCGGCGAGGTCGTGAAGATGATCAACGCGATCGCGGCCCAGACCAATCTGCTGGCATTGAACGCCACCATCGAAGCCGCGCGCGCCGGCGAGGCCGGCCGCGGCTTCGCCGTGGTCGCGGGCGAGGTCAAGAGCCTCGCGGCGCAGACCGCGACGGCGACGGAGGAGATCTCGCGCCAGGTCGAGGAGATCCAGGGCGCCACCGGCCAGGCGGTCGCCGCGATCCGCTCGATCGGCGGGGCCATCAGCGGTATCGACGAGAAGATGACGGCGATTGCCGCCGCGGTCGAACAGCAGCGCGCGGCCACGACGGAGATCTCGCGCAACTTCCAGCAGGCGGCCCAGGGCACCCGCGAGGTCACCGATACCATCGGCAGCGTCGCAAGGCTCAACCAGGAGACCGGCAATGCCGGCACGGTGCTGTCGGAGTCCGTCAAGAAGATGTCGGCGGATGCCGATCGTCTTCGCGTCGCGGTCGAGGGTTTCCTGGGCGCCGTGAAGAGCGCCTGATTTTCGTACTCTTTCCATCGGACGTCGCGCGGGCATTGCCGCAGCTCGGCACTGCGGGTACATCTGTGCCGCCTCGCTCCCGCGGGCGCGGCGACAGACCCAAGACACATCAGGGATGGAGAGTTCGATGCCGGTCACCCCACACAAGGCCCAACGCCCCTATCGCGGCGTGTTCCCGGTCGCGCCCACCATCTTCGACGAGCGCGGCGAGCTCGACCTCGAGGGCCAGCGCCGCTGCATCGATTTCATGATCGACGCCGGCTCGCACGGCATTTGCATCCTCGCCAATTTCTCCGAGCAGTTCGTGCTCACCGATGCCGAGCGCGAGACGGTGATGCATGCGGTGCTGGACCATGTGGCCGGCCGGGTTCCCGTGATCGTCACCACCACGCATTTCAGCTCGGCCGTGTGCGCGGCGCGCAGCAAGCAGGCCGAGGCGGCCGGCGCCGCCATGGTGATGGTGATGCCGCCCTATCACGGCGCGACCTTCCGCGTCCCCGAGAAAGGCATCGTCGAGTTCTTCAAGGTGCTGTCCGGTGCGATCAACATCCCGATCATGATCCAGGACGCGCCGGTTGCCGGCACGCCGTTGTCGGTCGAATTGCTGGCGCGGCTGTCGCGCGAGTTTTCCAACATCCGCTATTTCAAGATCGAGGTACCGGGCGCAGCCTCAAAACTCCGCAGCCTGATCGAGGCGGGCGGCAAGGACATCGAAGGTCCCTGGGACGGCGAGGAGGCGATCACGCTGCTCGCCGACCTCGATGCCGGCGCGACCGGCGCCATGACCGGCGGCGGCTATCCCGACGGCATCCGCCAGATCATCGATCCCTATTTCGCGGGCGATCGCGAGAAAGCGAAGGCCGCCTATGAGCGCTGGCTGCCGCTGATCAACTACGAGAACCGGCAATGCGGCCTGATCGCCTGCAAGGCGATGATGCAGGCCGGCGGCGTGATCAAGTCGGAGGCGGTGCGGCATCCGCTGCAGCCGCTGCATCCGGCGACGCGGGCGGGGCTATTGGAGCTCGCCAAGGAGCGCGACGCGTTGGCGCTCAGGTGGGGGAAGTAATTCTCTCCCCGTCAGTGCGTGAAGCTGTCGTAGGGTGGGCAAAGCGAAGCGTGCCCACCAACTTGCGCGCCCTCGGGAAGAGCGGTGGGCACGGCGCTTTGCGCCTTTGCCCACCCTACGAAGGCTGCGAGGAGCGACTTGTGCGCCCTCGCTCGCAATGAACGAGGGATGCCCATTTCGCCTGAAGGCGTCGAATTAGCGCGTGCCGGGCCGTTCCCCACAGCCCGGCGATGGCATATTGTACGCGCGCCAACCGGCGCCTTTCGGAGATTCCCAGGACATCTCGCAACAGCTCTTCTTTTGCCACTATCCCGAGCCAGGTTGGTGCAAACCGACAGAACAGGGAGGCAGTGCCATGACGATGAGGCCGGATCCCACCTTTCACGCATCGCCCAAGCTTGCGATGGAAGCGCCTGCGGAAAACTTTGCTTACACCTTGCTGCTCAGTCCGGATTTCTCAAAGCCGGACGCTCTCGCGGTCATCGACGTCAAGCCGGGATCGCCGACCTATAGCCAGATCGTCCACACCGTAACGATGCCCAACAAGGGTGATGAGTTTCATCATTTCGGCTGGAATGCTTGCTCCTCCGCCCTGTCGCCGCTCGCCGGACACGCCTTCATCGAGCGGCGCTATCTCATCATCCCGGGGCTGCGCTCGTCGCGGATCTACGTCATCGATACCAAGCCCGATCCGACGAAGGCCAAGATTCACAAGATCATCGAGCCAGAGGAGGTCTTCAAGAAGACCGGCTACTCGCGGCCGCACACGATCCATTGCGGGCCGGACGGCATTTACGTGAGCACGCTGGGCGGCGGCGGCAAGGACGGCACCAACGGACCTCCGGGCGTCTTCATCATGGATTGCGAGACGTTCGAAGTTCTTGGACGATGGGAGATCGACCGTGGCCCGCAGACGCTGCACTATGATTTCTGGTGGAATCTGCCGCGCGATTACATGGTGACGAGCGAATGGGCGTTACCGCCGCAGTTCGAGAACGGGATCGTCCCGGAAGATCTGCTTGCGAACAAATATGGCCATCGTCTCCACTTCTGGGACCTTCGCGCGCGTCGCAACGTCCAGACCATCGACCTCGGCGCCAATCATCAGATGGCGCTGGAGGTGCGCCCCGCGCACGATCCGGTTCGCGAGTATGGTTTCGTCGGTGTCGTGGTCGACACCACCAACCTCGAAGCGTCGATCTGGACCTGGTGGCGCGAGGGCGGAAAATTCCATGCCGAGAAGACGGCGACGATTCCTCCCGAAGCCGCGCCCAAGGAGAAGCTGCCGCCGCTGCTGCAGGGATTTGGCGCCGTGCCGCCGCTGGTGACGGACATCGACCTGTCGATGGACGATCGGTTTCTCTATGTCTCGTGCTGGGGGACGGGTGAGATGCGCCAGTACGACGTCAGCGATCCCAGAAAGCCGAAGCTTGCGGGCTCGGTCCACATCGGCGGCATCGCGCGGCGCACGCCCCATCCGAACGGAAAGGCCTTTGCGGCGGGCCCGCAGATGGTCGAGATCAGCCGCGACGGCCGGCGCGTGTACTGGACCAATTCGCTCTATTCCACCTGGGACGACCAGTTCTATCCCGACGGGGTTCCGGGCGTGGAAGTCATGGCCAATGTCGGTCGTGACGGCGGCCTCGAGCTCGACAAGGACTATTTCGTGAGTTTCCCCGACGGATATCGTGCGCACCAGATCAGACTCGAGGGCGGCGATTGTTCGACGGACTCATTTTGCTACCCGTCGGTCTAGATGGGACGCAGGCGAGCCCGGCCCTTGGCTGGCTGTGGCTCGCGCTTGTTGCGAGCGGTCTCTACCACGGGATCAATCCGGGAATGGGATGGCCGCTCGCCGTTTCGGCCGGGCTCATGGACAAGAGCCCTCTCGCGCTCTTCCGTGCATTGTGGGCTCTGGCGGCCGGGCACCTCCTGGCAACACTTCTCGTGCTGCTGCCGTTCGCCTTCCTGCTCGTACTGGCCGAATGGCAGCGTCCAATCCAGATCGGTGCGAGTCTTCTCGTCATCGGCTTTGGCGTCTACCGGCTGATCGACCGGCGTCATCCGCGCGCGCTGGCACGAATTCCGCCGACGCAATTGGTGCTCTGGTCATTTGCCGTCGCCATCGCTCACGGCGCTGCCCTGATGCTCGTGCCGATCTATCTCGGGCTCTGCCAGGCCTTCGAGCTCGATGCCGGCCATCAGGCGGCGGGCGCGCTGATGGCGGCAAATCTCGGGATGGCGGTGCTGGTGTCCCTGGTGCACGTTGCCGCCATGGTCGGCGCCGGCGGGTGTCTGGCGTGGCTGGTCTACCGCCATCTGGGATTGAAGTTCGTCTCGCGAAGCTGGTTCAATCTGGATGCAGTCTGGGCGATCAGCCTCGTTCTGGTTGGCGCGGTGGCGCTCGCTTTCAATCTTGCGGCCTCGCGCTGAGGTCTACCGCACCAAAGCCCACTCGCCGATGATGCGAAACCGCGCCTTGGCATCATCCTGCCTGAACAGCGCAATGCGATCGATCGCGAGCATCTCGATCCCCAGCGCCACAAACCTTGTCCGCAGCATCTGAAGGATCGGCCCGCGCCGTTCCGCATCCAGCCGACCCGTCAAGGTCATGTGGAAACGGAATTCTTCCATCACGTAAGGATAGCCCCAGCGGTCGAGATAATCCCGCTGCCGCTCGCTGAGCCTCTCCGGCTTGCGACGGGCGCGATCTTCCGTCGTCAGCGGGGCGCGAAACAGGTCGAACGCGCGAACGCAATCAGCGGCAAGCTGTTGGAGAGCCTCGACCGGCTCGGCCGGAATGACGGCAATGAAGCCGCTGATGGCATCGACCACCGGTCGGATCGCCGGGATCGGACGTGTCCTGCCCGCGAAGGCCGAGCAGGCGGCCAGCAGCTCGGCTTCGGTCTTGCCAGGCGCCAGCGCCATCGGCGCCTTCAGCGTGGCGTGAAAGCCGTATTGGCGGGGATCGGCGCTGACCTCGCGCCAGTCCGGCGCGGCCTGCAGCGCTTGTTGCGGAAACGGCAGCTCGTCTCCGGTATAGGCGTCATAGCCGAGCAGCTCGGCGCCGAAGCGGGAGAGGGCGCTGTCGCGGCCTGCGGCATAGTAGATCGCGTAGCGGGGGAAACCTGTCATTGCCTCAGCATAACCAATTTACGCCGCGACGACAGCCTCGCGCGGCGTCGCCATTGCGGTGAGCAGCCGCGTCGCGTCGGTGAGATGCACGAGCCTGCCGCCTGAGATCACCGCGATCAGCCGCGGCCGCAGCTCGACGCTGTCGTCGACGAGGAGAATGTCGGCGCGGCGTCCCTCCGCGAGCAGGCCGCGATCGGTGAGGCCGGTTGCCCGCGCCGGGCCGGCGGAGATTAGATCCCAGGCCTGAGCCAGCGGCACCACGCCATCGGCGGCCAGGCGGAACGCGGCGAGCAGCTGCGCGGGATAGTAATAGTCCGACGCCAGCACCGAGCAGAGCCCCTTTGCGATCATGTCGGATGCCCTGGTCCAGCCGGTGTGGCTGCCGCCGCGCACGACGTTCGGCGCGCCGTAGACGATGGCATCGCCGTGGCCGGCCGCTGCGCGCGCCGTCTCCTCGTTGATCGGAAACTCCGCGATCAAGGCGCCGAGCTCGCGAAAGTCCCGGCGCATCGCCGGGCTCGAATCGTCGTGCGAGAGCATCCTCACCTTGGCGGTGCGGGCCGCGGCGGCCAGGCGTGACACCGAGGCGGGCACCTCGTCGGCGCGCGAGACCACGCGCTTGACCAGCCGGTCGAATTCTTCACTCGACAGCCCGGTGCGCTCCACCATGCGGTTGCGTTTGCGCGGCTTGGCCATGTCGGCGACGGTGCCGTCCATGTGGTCGTTGAATGCGAGCAGGTCGACGCGGCCCTCGGCCAGCCACCGTGCGATCTCGGCTTCGGCATCGAGATTGTAGGTCTCGTGCCGCAGGTGGAAGCGGGTGTCAGCGGCGAATTGCGGACGCTGCCGCTCGATCGCCTCCATCAGGCCGCGTGCATTGTCGGCGCTGCGCAGGCCCGGCTCCCACGAGCAGGTCGTGGCGTGAAACACGGTGGTGATGCCGTTGCTGATCGCCTGGCGGTCGCTGTCGGCGAGCGCAACGTCGATCGGAAAGTCGACGCCGGCGCGCGGCATCATCTGGCGCTCGAAGGCATCGCCGTGCAGATCGACGATGCCGGGCAGCACCAGCAGGCCACGGGCATCCAGCGCCAGCCGCGCCCGGCCGCGAGAGGCGTCGACCTTTGCAATGTCTGTTCCGGAGACGAGAAGAGATGTTTCGGCGAGCTCGGCGCCGATCAGGGCCCGGCCGCCTTCGATGAATATGTCTGTCACGCGACCGCGCTTCGTTTGCTGGCAGGAGAATTGGCGAGTGAGCTCGCTTTTGCTTCGTATGCCGAGAGGAAATCTTCAATCCCGAGCTTGCGGAAATTGGGCAGCGCCTCGCGCAACTTGTCGTGATCCCAGTCCCACCAGGCAAGCCTTGCGAGCCGTCCGGCGATCTCCTCCGAGAACCGCCGCCGCACGATGCGGGCCGGATTGCCGGCGACGATGCTGTAGGCCGGCACGTCCTTGGTGACGATCGCGCCGGCGGCGATCACCGCGCCGGTGCCGATGTTGCGGCCCGGCAGCACGATCGCGCCATGGCCGATCCAGACGTCATGACCGATATGAACGTGATGCTGCCGGCGCCACTCGAAGAACTCGAGATCGTCGCTCTCACCCTCGAAATAGGCGCTGGATCGGTAAGTGAAATGCGCCTGAGTGGCGCGATGCATCGGATGGTTGCCGGGATTGATGCGGGTCATCGCCGCGATCGAGCAGAATTTGCCGATGGTGGTGTAGGTGATCTGCGCATCGTTCACGACATAGGAATAATCGCCCATCGCCACTTCATGCAGGATCGTGCGCGCGCCGACTTCGGTGTAGGCGCCGAGCCTGGTCTCATGCAGCTTGGCCGAGGGATCGACGGTCGGCTGAACCGAAAGAGCTTTGGCGGCCATGTTGCATCCGAAGTGCGAGGGCGGGCGTCTCTCTTCGAGCGGCCGGATGACGATGTCATGACAAACAGATGACAGGGGATGATGCGCGTAGGATGGCCGCACTGCAGCAGCGCTGTCACACAAGTGTTAAGCGCCGGCGTTAGCGGTTGGCTCCAGCTACTCTGGAGCTCCTGTATGCTGGTGATTGAAGGCCTGACGTGTCGCTTCGGCGCGAAAGCCGCGGTGGACGATGCTTCGTTTCAAGTTTCCCCGGGCGGCTTCGTCGGGGTGATCGGGCGATCCGGCGCCGGCAAGTCGACATTGCTGCGGTCCATCAACCGGCTGGTGACGCCGAGCGGAGGACGCATCCTGTTCGACGGCGTCGACGTCACCTCGCTGCGCGGCAGGGAGCTGCGGCAGTGGCGCGCCCGCTCGGCGATGATCTTCCAGCAGTTCAACCTGGTCGGCCGCCTCGACGTGCTCACCAATGTGCTGATGGGGCGGCTGTCGACGGTGCCGACATGGCGATCGCTGCTGCAGCTTTGGCCCGAAGAAGACAAGGCCGTCGCGATGTCGGCGCTTGAGCAGTTCGACATGGCTGCCATCGCGGCCCAGCGCGCCGACCACCTCTCGGGCGGTCAGCAGCAACGCGTGGCGATCGCGCGGGCGCTGGTTCAGCAGCCCGACATCATCCTTGCCGACGAGCCGATCGCCTCGCTCGATCCCCGCAACACCAAGATCGTGATGGATGCGCTTCTGCGCATCAACAAGCATTTCGGTATCACGGTGCTCTGCAACCTGCATTCGCTCGATCTCGCCCGCAGCTATTGCGACCGCCTGATCGGGATGGCCGCGGGGCGGGTCGTGTTCGACGGCGCGCCGGCGGCCTTGACCGACCATATCGCGCGCGAGCTGTACGATCTCGAGGCGAATGAAGTCATGGATGTTGCGCCCCGGGATGCATCGGTCGGCACGGCAGTTCCTGCCTTCGGCACGGTTGCCGCGGCCTGATCGCCGCTTCAAATCGAGCCCAGCGTAGAGCCGGAGCTCGACAGTTGCATAACCTTGAAATGGGAGACGTCATGATAGACCGTCGTACGATCGTTGCCGCTGCGGCGGCCCTGGCATTTTCAGTTTCGGCCGCTGCGGCGCAGGACTGGAAGGCAAAATATCCTGAGCTGATCTTCGCAAAAGTTCCCGACGAGAATGCCTCCGGCACCACTAACCGCTGGACGCCTCTGACGGAGTACCTGTCCCGCGAGCTTGGAACCAAGGTCACGCTGCGGATTGCCAATGACTACGCCGCAGTGATCGAAGGTCAGCGTGCAGGAAACATTCACATCGCGATGTACGGCCCGGCGTCCTACGCGCGTGCCTACATCGTTGGCGCGAAGGTCGAACCGTTCGCTATCGAGGTGAACGGCGACGGCACCAAGGGCTATTACTCGGTTCTCTATGTCAAGAGCGATTCGAGCTACAAGGACATCAAGGACCTGCAAGGCAAGAACCTCTGCCTCGTTGATCCCAATTCGACTTCCGGCAACAACGTGCCGCGTTTCGCGATGAACAAGATGGGCATCGACCCGGAAAAGTTCTTCGCCAAGGTGGTCTACTCGGGGAGCCACGAAAACGCAGTGATCGGGCTTTCGCAGGGCACCTGCGACGCGGCGTTCAACTGGTGGAACGATGAGAAGGAATCGAACCTGCTCCGGATGGAACGGAAGGGCATGGCGAAGGCCGCGGATTTCAAGATCATCATGAAGTCCGAGCAGATTGTGAACTCGCCGATGGCCTATCTCGGCAGCCTGCCTGACGACCTCAAGGCGGCGATCAAGAAAGCCGTGCTGGAAATTGCGGTGAAGGACAAGGCCGCTTTCGACAAGATCTACGAGGGGAAGCAATTGCCCTACGTCGAGGTCGACCACAAGGCGTATGAGGCCGTGATCGAACTGACCAAGTTTGTCGACAGCATTCGCAAGCAGAAATCCTGAGGGAAACGAAGGGTTGGACAAGACGGGCAGATCGCACGATCTGGCCGTCGGCTCTTCCGAACATCCCATGCGAACAGCAGTTCCCGAATTCCCGGAAGCCAGGCTGCGTGAGCTTGCCGATCGCTATGCGGCTGCAATTGCCGCCAAGCGCCGGCGCGTATGGCTCGGTGCCGCCGTCCTGATCGCCGTTGCTATTGCCGCGGGCTGGATGGGCGAGGTCAGTCTTGGAAATTTTGTCGAGAACTTCTGGCGCTTCCCGGCCTATTTCGTCAGCATCGCACCCAAATTTTCGTTCGCGACCGCATGGAGCGATTTGGCGGACTGGCTGTGGGGGTTGCCGCGCTGGACACGGCTTCTCGGGGATACGTTGCTGATCGCATATATGGGCACCCTCTCGGGTGCGCTGTGCGGTTTCGCACTTTGCTTCCTCGCCTCGGCCAATCTCGTGAAATCAGGAACGACTGTTTTCGTCACCCGGCGCGTCCTGGAATTTTTCAGGACCGTGCCGGAGATCGTGTTTGCCCTGATCTTCGTGCTGGCCTTTGGTCTCGGGCCGCTGCCGGGCGTTCTGGCCATTGCAATCCATACCGCCGGAGCGTTGGGCAAGCAGTTCGCCGAGGTTGTCGAGAACATCGACAGCAAGCCGGTCGAAGGGGTGGCGGCAAGCGGGGGCAGCTGGGTTCAGGTTGTTCGGTTCGGCGCGTTGCCTCAAGTCCTTTCGAACTTCGTGAGCTATGCCTTGCTCAGGTTCGAGATCAACGTGCGTGGCGCTGCCGTGATGGGCTTCGTCGGCGCCGGCGGGATCGGCCAGGATCTGATCGAGGCGGTTCGCAAGTTCTACTTCACCGACGTCAGCGCCATCCTGTTGCTCATCGTCCTTACCGTCATGTTGATCGACTTCCTGACGGAACGGTTGCGACACCGCCTGCTCGGGCTGGAGGGAAGCACCCGATGAGCTCCTTCAGTTTTGAAAACCGGGCCGGCATTGCCGAACGGTATCCCGACGTCTTCCGGACCGATTGGTGGCAGCGGGGAAGGATCGCAATACTCGTCGGCGGGGCGGTCGGGCTGTTCCTGTTCGGGATCGTCCAGCTCGATATTCCCTTTAACCGGCTCTCCCAAGGCATGGTCAGGCTGGGCGAATTCGTCCAGCTCATGTTGCCGCCCAATCCGGGTTCTTGGGCGGAGGTTCTGAAATATCTGCATGCGCTCGGAGAGACGGTGTCGATCGCGTTTCTCGGCACGCTGGGCGGCGCGCTGCTCGCGCTGCCGGTATCCCTGCTGGCGGCGCGCAACGTGGTTGCAAGCCGGATCATCCGCGTATTGACGCGTCGTGGCCTCGATACCATCCGTGGAGTCGATACCTTGATCTGGGCACTGATCTGGGTCGGCGTCGTGGGGCTGGGGCCGTTTGCCGGCATCCTGGCCGTGATCTGCAGCGATTTCGGAACGTTCGGCAAGCTGTTCTCGGAAGCGATCGAGGTCGCCGACAAGAACCCCGCGGAAGGCGTTCGGTCATCGGGCGGCAACCATTTCCACAGCGTCCGGTTCGGATTGCTGCCGCAGGTATTCCCGGTCTTGCTGAGCCAGGTGCTCTACTATTTCGAGTCGAACACGCGATCGGCGACGATCATCGGAATCGTTGGCGCTGGCGGCATTGGCCTTCAGCTTGCCGAACAGATCCGGGTGCTGGAATGGCAGAAGGTATCGTTTCTGATCCTGCTGATCCTGATAACGGTATCGTCGATCGACTGGATTTCCGGCAAGCTGCGCTTCGCGATTATCGGCAAGCGGATGGTCGCCTAACGTCGTGCTGAAGCCTTATCCATTCCGATTGAATCGGAACGGAACTCTGGCTTCTTGTTTTGACGCGTTTTCTCGACGCACACCGTTTCCACTTCGGATCAAGTCCGAGGGCATGCTTCGCTGGAAAACGCTCTGATCTAACCGTTCTCCACCAAGAACTCCACACGTTCTGCCGCAAAGCGCGAGTGCTTCGTCACCAGCGGCTTGCCCGTGAGATCATGGTCGGTGGCGTCGACCACCAGGATCGGCCGCCCCAGCGCCAGATCGAGCCGTGCGGCGTCGCTCGCATCGACAATCCCTGCGGTGATCCTCGTTGCGCCCCGGCGATAGTCGCGGACGCCGAAATGCTCCAGCAGCTTCGTCATCGAGCGCGTTGCCGCGAACACGGCGCCTGCATCCGGGAACAGGTCAGCCGAGAGCCAGGTGGTGGAAACACAGATTGGCGTGCGGTCGGCGAGGCGAATCGCCTCGATCCGCACCAGGGGTGCGCCGGTCTTTAGTCCCAGCTCCCGCGCGAGCTCGCGCGTCGCGACGTCATCGGTCGCCTCGATCAGCCGGCCGTGCGGCTCGCGGCCATCAGCGCCGACGATCTCGGAGAAGCGCGTGCGCGAGCGCAGGGGATAAGCGAGCTTCTGGGCCTCGACATAGGTTCCGCTGCCGCGCTCGGCGCGCACCAGGCCGCGCTCGGCAAGCGCTGCCAGCGCGCGCCGCACGGTGTGGCGGTTGACGCGATAGGTCTCGGCGATCTCCATCTCGCCCGGCAATTTGTCGCCGGCCGCAAAGCGGCCGTCGGCGATGCCGCGCTCGATGCCATCGGCCACGAGGCGCCATAGCGCGACGCCCGACGAGGCTGTGTCCTGCATGCTCATGTCGCGGGAAACCTACTCCAGAAATCACAGCATTGTCACGAAACAGTCATGGCGCGTCCTTATGAAGTTGTCTATTATCATAGACAACTTCGGTGCGGCAAGTTCTGTAGAAGGTTCGATGGACCAGGTGACCCAGCACAACGACCAGCAAGCCCAGCGCAAGGCCGCAATGGCGGTGCTGGCGCACGCGGAGGCGGGCGAGATCGCCGCTCGCCTCCGCAACTTGGCCCTCCCGGACCATCAGGATCTGCGCACGCCCGAGAACGGCCTCGTCATGCTGCGCGGCCGGGTCGGCGGCGATGGTGCGCCGTTCAATCTCGGCGAAGCGACGGTGTCGCGCGCCGCGGTACGGCTTGCGAGCGGCGAGGTCGGGTTCGGCTACACGCTCGGCCGCGACGGTGAGAAGGCGCGTCTGATCGCGCTGTGCGATGCGCTGGTGCAGTCCCGCGATTTCGGCGGAGCGGTGGAGCGCGAAATTATCGCGCCGTTGCGCGAGCAGCTTATGGTCAGGCGCAAGCAGGCGGCGGCAGCGGCCGCCGCGACGAAGGTTGATTTCTACACCATGGTGCGCGGTGAGGGGTGAGATCATGACCACGATTGCGGAGCTGCCGCCGGGTTTCGCCGACAAGGTGCTGTCGGCGCAATCGACCTTTCGCTCGGTCATGGACGCCATGGCGCGGCCGGGCTCGGTCCAGCGCATCGTGCCGATGGCGGGGGCGCCAGGGCCGATGATGCGCGGCACCGCCGCGATCGCGCTGACGCTGTTCGATCACGACACGCCGCTCTGGCTCGATGCACGGATGGCGGAAAGCGCGGACGTGACGAAGTGGCTCAAGTTCCACACTGGCGCGCCGGTCGTGCAGGATTCGTCGATCGCTTCGTTCGCGCTCATCGGTGACGGCGGCGCCTTGCCCTCGTTCGAATCCTTCGCGTTCGGCACCAGCGAGTATCCGGACCGCTCGACCACGGTAATCGTCCAGATCGACAGCCTCGCCGCCGGGCGCAGCTTCGAGCTGCGCGGCCCCGGCATCGACGGAGTCGCCACGCTGCAGGCGTCGATCAAGCCTTTCGACCTGTTCGAGCGCCTGCAGATGAACGAAGCGCTGTTTCCGCGCGGCATCGATGTGGTGCTGGTCGCCGATGACGCCGTGGTCGCGATCCCCCGCACCACGCGCGTCGTGAGCAAGGGAAGCTAGAAGCATGTATGTCGCAGTCAAAGGCGGCGAACGCGCCATCGAGAACGCCCATCGCCTGCTCGCGCATAGGCGGCGCGGCGACCAGAGCGTTGCGGAAATCTCGCTCGATCAGATCTCGGAGCAGCTCGGCCTTGCCGTCGATCGCGTCATGAGCGAAGGCTCGCTCTATGACCGCGAGCTCGCGTCGCTTGCGATCAAGCAGGCGCGCGGCGATTTGATCGAGGCGATCTTCCTGGTCCGCGCCTTCCGCGCCACGCTGCCGCGTTTCGGCGCCAGCGAGCCGGTCGACACCGGCACCATGCGGGTGCAGCGGCGGGTGTCGGCGACCTTCAAGGACATTCCCGGCGGCCAGATCCTGGGGCCGACCTTCGACTACACGCACCGCCTGCTCGATCCATCGCTCGCCCAAGGTTTTGTGCCGGAGAGGCCGGCTGCGGCCGAAGCCTCCACCGCGCCGACGCCGCGCGTGACAGACATTCTCGGGCGCGACGGGCTGATCGAATCATCGCCGGAAGCCGAGGACGGCGCCAGCGTCGGCGATCTCACCCGCGAGCCGCTGAATTTCCCCGCGGACCGTGATTTGCGCCTGCAGAACCTTGCGCGCGGTGACGAAGGCTTTCTGCTCGCGATGGGCTATTCCACCCAGCGCGGCTACGGCCGCAACCATCCCTTCGTCGGCGAGATCCGCTTCGGCGAGGTCGAGGTCGAATTCGTCGCGGAAGACGTCGGCTTTGCCGTGCCGCTCGGCGCGATCGAGCTCACGGAGTGCCAGATGGTCAACCAGTTCAAGGGCTCGGCGACGGAAGCGCCGTGCTTCACCCGCGGCTATGGCCTCGCCTTCGGCCAGAGCGAGCGCAAGACCATGTCGATGGCGCTGGTCGATCGCGCATTGCGCGCCCGTGAGCTCGGCGAGGAGGCGCTGGCCCCGGCGCAGGACGAGGAATTCGTGATGTCGCATTCGGACAATGTCCAGGCGACCGGCTTCGTCGAGCACCTGAAGCTGCCGCATTACGTCGATTTCCAGTCCGAGCTCGGCCTCCTGCGCAAGCTGCGTCAGGAGTTTGCCGATGCCGACACGCCCGATGCCATGAAGGAGGCCGCGGAATGAACGCGCCCGCCTACAATTTCGCCTATCTCGACGAGCAGACCAAGCGCATGATCCGCCGCGCGATCCTCAAGGCGATCGCCATCCCCGGCTATCAGGTGCCGTTCGCCAGCCGCGAGATGCCGATGCCCTATGGCTGGGGCACCGGCGGCGTGCAGGTCACCGCCGCGATCCTGGGGCCGCAGGACGTGCTGAAGGTGATCGACCAGGGCTCCGACGACACCACCAACGCGATCTCGATCCGAAAATTCTTCGCCAAAACCGCCGGCGTTGCGACGACGACGGCGACGGACGAGGCTACCGTGATCCAGACCCGTCACCGCATCCCCGAGACGGCGCTGAACGAGAACCAAGTGCTGGTCTATCAGGTGCCGATCCCCGAACCTCTGCGCTTCCTCGAGCCGCGCGAGACCGAGACGCGACGCATGCACGCGCTCGCCGAATACGGCCTGATGCATGTGAAGCTCTACGAGGACATCGCCCGCTTCGGCCACATCGCCACGGCCTATGCCTATCCGGTGAAGGTCAACGCGCGCTATGTGATGGACCCGTCGCCGACGCCGAAATTCGACAATCCCAAGATGGACAATTCCCCGGCGCTGCAATTGTTCGGCGCCGGCCGCGAGAAGCGCATCTACGCCATCCCGCCCTATACGCAGGTGGTGTCGCTCGATTTCGAGGATCACCCGTTCGAGCCCTACCGCTTCAACGCGCCCTGCGCGCTCTGCGGTGCGGAGAATTCCTACCTCGACGAGATCGTGACCGACGACAAGGGTGGGCGCATGTTCGTGTGCTCGGATACCGATTATTGCGAGGGCCGCCAGGCTGCCGGCCATCACGGCAGCCTCAGTGCCGCGCCGTACAAGGAGAAGGCGCAGGAGGCCGCGAATGGCTGATCAGAATTTGGTCGAGAACGACGAGCCGCTGCTGGTCGCAAAATCCCTCAGCAAGTCGTTCGGCCGCATCAATGCCTGTCGCGACGTGTCGTTCTCGCTCTATCCCGGCGAGGTGCTGGCGATCGTCGGCGAGTCCGGTTCCGGCAAATCGACGCTGCTGCAAATGCTGTCAGGCCAGCTCGCGCCGAGTGCGGGGCACGTCTCCTACCGGATGCGCGACGGCGTCACCCGCGATCTCGCCACTCTTGGCGAAGCCGAGCGCCGCTTCCTGTTCCGCACCGATTGGGGATTCGTGCATCAGGATCCCGCGCAGGGGCTGCGCATGGCGGTGTCGGCCGGCGCCAATGTCGGCGAGCGGCTGATGGCGGTGGGGTGGAATCACTACGGCCGCATCCGTGAGACCGCGTCGGATTGGCTGACACGCGTCGAGATCGACGTCGCGCGCATCGACGATGCGCCGCGCACCTATTCCGGCGGCATGCGCCAGCGCCTCCAGATCGCCCGCAACCTCGTCACCGAGCCGCGGCTCGTGTTCATGGACGAGCCGACCGGCGGCCTTGACGTGTCGGTGCAGGCGCGCCTGCTCGATCTCCTGCGCAGCCTCGTCGCCGAGCTGAACCTCGCCGTCGTCATCGTCACCCACGATCTCGCGGTGGCGCGCCTCTTGTCGCACCGCGTGATGGTGATGAAAGGCGGCCGCGTCATCGAGACCGGTCTCACCGATCAGGTTCTCGACGATCCGCGCGAGCCCTATACCCAGCTGCTGGTCTCCTCGATCCTGCCGCCATGATCTTTACAACATGAGCCCTCCGATGACCGCCATGATCGACATTGCCGATGCGCAAAAGACCTTCACGATGCACCTGCAGGGCGGCATCGAGCTGCCGGTGGTGCGCGGCGTGACCTTCCACGTCAATCCCGGCGAGTGCGTGGTGCTGTCGGGTCCGTCGGGCGCCGGCAAATCGTCGATCCTGAAGATGATCTTCGGCAATTACCGCTGCGACAGCGGCCGCATCGGCATCCGCCATCGCGGCGCCGTGGTCGATCTTGCCACCGCCGAGCCGCGGCAGGTGCTCAACGTCCGCCGCTCCACCATCGGCTATGTCAGCCAGTTCTTGCGGGCCGTGCCGCGGGTTGCGACCATCGACGTCGTGGCGGAGCCGTTGATCGTGAACGGGATGAGCCGGACTGAGGCACAGGCGCGCGCCGGCGAGCTGCTGCGCCGCCTCAACATTCCCGAGCGGCTCTGGCAGCTGCCGCCCGCGACCTTCTCCGGCGGCGAGCAGCAACGCGTGAACATCGCCCGCGGCTTCATCTCGGATCTGCCGATCCTGCTGCTGGACGAACCGACCGCCTCGCTCGATGCAGCCAATCGCGCCGTGGTGGTGGAGCTGGTCGCTGAAAAGAAACGTCAGGGCGTTGCCATGGTCGCCATTGTCCATGACGACGAAATCCGTCATTTGATTGCCGACCGCATCGTCGACGTCACCGGCTTTGCCGCCGCGGCCTGAAGGAATGGGGAAATGAAGAAGGAATCCGTGATCGCCAACGCCAGGATCGTGCTGGCTGACCGGGTGATCGAGCAGGGCTGGCTCGCGCTTGCCGACGGCCGCATTGCGGAGATCGGCGAGGGGACTGCGCCCGCGGGTGCCGAGGATGCCGGCGGCGATCTGATCATGCCCGGCCTGATCGAGCTCCACACCGACCATCTCGAGGCGCATTACGTGCCGCGGCCAAAAGTGTTCTGGAATCCGGTCGCCGCCGTCATCTCCTATGACGGCCAGCTCGCGACCTCGGGCATCACCACCGTGTTCGATTCGCTCCGGGTCTGGCGCGAGGACGACGCCGAGGAGGTCGATGGCCGCGCCGGCGTGCTCGCCGCCGCGATCGCGACCGCGCGCGAGGCCAACCTGCTGCGCGCCGATCACTTCCTGCATCTGCGCTGCGAGATCCCGATGCCGAGCGTGGTCGAGGAAGCCAAGGAGCTGATCGACCGCCCCGACGTCAAGCTGATGTCGCTGATGGACCACACGCCGGGCCAGCGCCAGTTCCGCGATGAGGTCAAGCTGCGCGACTATTACCGCGGCAAGGGCGGCGGCAAGACCGATGCCGAGCTCGACGAGCTGTTCGCAAAGCGCTTCGAGTATCAGAGGCTCTATGCCGCGGCCAACATGCGCGAGATCGTGGCGCTGGCGCATGAGTACAACATTCCGCTGGCGAGCCACGACGACACCACCGAGGAGAACGTCGCGGACGCCGTACGCGACCGCGTCTCCGTCGCGGAATTCCCGACCACGCTGGAGGCCGCGCGCGGCCTGCACCAGGCCGGCATCGACATCCTGATGGGTGCGCCGAACGTGGTGCGCGGCGGCTCGCACTCCGGCAACATCGCGGCGGTCGATCTCGCCCGCGAGGGCCTGCTCGACATCCTGTCGTCGGATTACATTCCGTCGAGCCTTTTGATGGCCGCGTTGCAATTGCCCGAGCATGTGCCCGCGATCAGCCTTCCTGCCGCGGTCCGCACCGTGACGAAAGCGCCCGCCGAAGCGGTCGGCCTCACCGACCGCGGCGAGGTCGCGACCGGCAAGCGCGCCGATCTGATCCGCGTCCATGTCGCAGGCCACGTTCCCGTGGTCCGCAGCGTCTGGCGCGAAGGACACCGCGTCGCATGAGCGAGATGGCGATCACGGGCGAAGGCGAGACGGGTGCGATCGGCTCCGGCCGGCTCGTGCTCGTGGTCGGCCCCAGCGGCGCCGGCAAGGACACGCTGTTGCGGCTGGCGCAGGCCGCCTGCAGCGAGGACCCCGACATCGTCTTCCCGCGCCGCATCGTGACGCGGGCGTCCTCGGCCGATGAAGACAATATCGCGGTCAGCCCCGACGAATTCCGCCGTGCGTGCGAGCACGGCGACTTTGCCGTGCACTGGGAGGCGCATGGGCATTCCTATGCGCTGCCGCTCGAGATCAACGACGACATCCGCGCCGGCCGCACCATCGTCGTCAACGTCTCACGCACCGTGATCGCCGCCTTGCGCCAGGCCTATGCCAACGTCGTCGTGGTCGCGATCACGGCGCCGCCGGAGGTATTGGCGCAGCGGCTTGCCGCGCGCGCCCGGACAAGCGATGGCGACATCGCCGAGCGGCTATCGCGCAGCATCGATGATGCGGCGGCACAGGCGGATGTCACGATCGTCAATGCCGGCAGCGCGGACTATCACGGCCGTCAGCTCGTGCGCGTGATCAGGAATCAAGGCTGGCAAGATTAGTTGCTGGCAATAACACGGAGAGAGTGGAATGACGGTGATTGAAACGGTCGAGCAGCTAGAGGCCATCTACGGCGTCACGAACGATGCCTCGACCGTCAAAGTTGCCGACCACGTCACCCCGCTCTACAGCATCTTCATCGAGAAGGCGCCGTTCGCCGCGCTCGCCACCATCGGACCCGAGGGCATCGACTGCTCGCCGCGCGGCGATCTGCCCGGCTTCGTCCGTATCCACGATTCCAAGACGCTGATGTTGCCGGACCGCCGCGGCAACAACCGGGTTGATTCCTTGCGGAACATCGTGCGCGACCCCAGGGTGTCGCTGATGTTCCTGATCCCGGGCTCGGGCAATGCGGTGCGGGCGAACGGCCGCGCGCATCTCTCCATCGATCCGGAGCTGCTCGCCTCGTTCAAGGTCGAAGGCAAGGCGCCGCGCAGCGTCATGGTGATGAACGTGGACGAGATCTACTTCCAATGCGCCCGCGCCATCGTCCGCTCCGACCTCTGGAATCCCGACAAGCGCGTCGATCCGAAAACGCTGCCGACTCCGGGACAGATCCTTGCGGAGATGAGTGACAACAAGGTCGGTGGCGCGGAGTACGACCGAATCTGGCCCGAACGGGCCGCGGCGACGATGTGGTGAGCAGGTGCGCTCTCTCGTCTCCCTCTCCCCGCAAGCGGGGAGAGGTAAGAGCCATCACTCAATTAAACGCCATCCCGCCGCTCAGCGCGATGGTCTGTCCGGTCATGTAGGCGTTGTCGACCAGCAGCATCACGGCCTTCGCCACCTCGTCCGCCGTGCCGAAGCGGCCGAGCGGGATGCGGGTGACGAGCTGGGGCTGGCTGCTCATCATGTCGGTCTCGATCAGCGAGGGCGCCACCGCGTTGACGGTGATGCCGTCCTTCACCAGCCGCGCCGCATAGCCTCGCGTCAGGCCTTCCAGGCCGGCCTTCGATGCATTGTAGTGCGGGCCGATCGAGCCGGCACCGCGCGCGGCGCCTGAGGAGATGCTGACGATGCGGCCCCATGTCCGCGCGCGCATCGACGGCAGCACCGCCTGCGTGCACAGGAAAGCGGATTTCAGGTTGACCAGGATGGTCCGGTCGAAATCGTCCTCGGTGAGATCGTCGACGCCGCGCGTGATGGCGATACCGGCATTGTTGACGAGGATGTCGATCGGCCCGAGCCCGGCCGTGACGCGCTCGACCATTCCGGCCACGGCCTCGGCTTGCGAGACGTCGGCGGCAACGACGATGGCGCGGCCGCCCTGTTTGCCGATCTCGCCCGCCAGCTGCTCGGCCTGGCCGATTCTCTCGCGGCAGTTGATCGCCACCGACGCGCCTGCTTCGGCCAACGCACGACAGACAGCGGCGCCGATTCCGCGCGAGCCGCCGGTGACGAGCGCCGTGCGCCCCTTCAGAGTATCCGCCATGCCTGGAACCTCCCATATCATTGGCCTTGGGAGCGTATCACGCCCGCTGCTTGCGCGCGTTGAACTCATCGCGAGACAAATCCGTCTATCAGTGCTTGCGGCGGGAGAAGCGCCCGAACGCGCGCGCCGTAAATTTGGATAGCCATTTCATTGACCAATCGTGCCGATCGCTCGATATTCGAGGCATCGAAACTGCTCATCAAGCCTGAAGCCGCACTATGAAAACCGATCACCAGCGCAATCAGAACGACATGCATGCGTGCATGACGCGGCGCTGTTTCTCGGCGGCAACGGGCGCCTGTTGTTGTTGCTGACCGTCTCCTAGCAGCACCTCACATCGACAATCCCAAGACAGGAACGCCGAATTTCCGGCGAACGAGCAGTCATGTCCCAGACCCAGTCGAACGCCTACATCATCGAGATCCAGGACCGCGCCGCCGGCATCGTCACGCGCGATGAGCGCGGCTTCCGCTTCTTCTCCTCCGAGCGCCTGTTCGACAGCCTCGAAGGCTGCCAGTTCCGTTCGGCCCGCGAGGCCGAGCGCGCCGCCCGTGCCGTCTTCTCCGAGCGGAGCGGCCGCGCGAGCTCGCAACTCTTTCCCAACTGATCCAATCGAAGGGACCCGCCTCATGATCACCCGACGACACATTCTGGCAACGACGCTGTTGCTTGCGACGGCCCTAGCTGCACCCGTCCACGCCGAGGACAAGCCGGCCGAGATCCGCATCGGCACGCAGAAGGGCGGCTTCTTCCCGGCGGTGCGCCAGCGCCAGACGCTGGAGAACGCCTTCAAGCCGCTCGGCATCGAGATCAAGTGGGTCGACTTCCAGTTCGGTCCGCCGCTGCTGGAGGCCATCAATGTCGGCAGCGTCGATTTCGGCTATGTCGGCGACTCCCCGCCGATCTTCGCGCAGGCCGGCGGCGCCAAGATCCGCTACGTCGCTGCGGTGAAATCGGAAGGCAACACCCAGGCGATCATCGTGCCGAAGGATTCGGCCATCAAGACGCTCGCTGATCTCAAGGGCAAACGCGTCGCCTTCGGCAAGGGATCCAGCGCGCATAATCTATTGGTCGCCGCGCTCGAGAAGGCCGGCCTATCCTGGTCCGACATCACGCCGGCGCCGCTCGCACCTGCCGATGCGACCGCCGCCTTCATCAAGGGTTCGGTCGATGCCTGGTCGATCTGGGATCCCTATCTCGCGCTCGCCGAGCTGAAGCAAAAGGCGCGGGTCATCGCTTTCGACAAGGACGTGCACAAGCCGAATGCGTTCTACATCGCCAACACGGATTTCGTTGATAAATATCCTTCGCTGGTCGCGAAGCTCAACACGACCTTTGCCTCCGAGGGCGTCTGGGCCAACGAACACCACGAGGACGTCGCCAAAGCCCAGGCAGACGCGACCGGCGTCGACATCGAGGCCGTCCGGCGCTTCGTGGGTCGATCAAACTTCCGCGTGGTGCCGCTGGATGCCGAGATCATTGCAAGCCAGCAGGCGGTCGCCGACCGTTTCGCAAAGCTCGGCCTGATCCCGAAGCCCGTCAACGTCTCCGGCATCGTCTGGAAATGGAATCCAGGCTCCTGAACCGGCGTAATTGATCAGCTCCGGCGGCGGGCGCGGGTGCGCGCCGCCTTCTTGGCGGCGGCGGAGCGGACCTTGGCGCCCTTGGTGTGGCTTGCCTTGCGCGCGGCGGCTGAACGGGACGCTGCGGGTCGGCGGCTTGCGGCTTGCTTGGCCTGTTTCGATAGCGCACTGTGCGATGCGGTCGATCGCGGTTCCTTCTTCAGAGCGTTCGTGGCGGCGCGCGATACTTTCGGCCTCCGCTTCGGCGTGCGTTTGCCCTGGCCGACCTCGTAAGCGTACTTGGCACTGCGCCGCGTCGCCTTCGTGGTGCGCCCTTTGCGCGGTGGCGGCAGACTGACACCGGCGCGACGCGCTTCGGAGAGGCCGATCGCGATGGCCTGCTTGGTCGAGCGCGCGCCGTGCTTGCCCTTTCGGATCTTGTCGATCTGGTCCTTGACGAATTCGCCGGCCTGCGTGCTGGCGGACTTGCCGGCGCGCTTGTCTTGCCTGGCTTTGCGAATGACTTCCTGTCTCGGCATGGTCGGGTTCCCCTTTCTTGAGTGAGAGGGATGCTTGACCGCAACGCGCAAGACATAAGATTGATCCGCTTAGTTCCTTAGCGCCGCCAGCAACTCGTCCGGCCGCTCGGCCATGATCATGTGGCCGGCACCGGGCACCACGACGGTCCTTGCATGCGGGATCGCGGCGGCGAGCGCCTTGCCGGCCTTCGCCGGCGTCATCATGTCCCGCTCGCCGAGGACCAGCGTCGTCGGCACCTTCACGGTCGCCGCAGCGGCAAGCGCATTCGTATAGGCGTTGCAGGCCGACAGATCCCTGAACAGCACGCCTGGCTCGCATGCCCTGAGCACCGCCTGCGCGCCGCCATGCATCCACAGGCCCGGCGCCAGGCTGCCGCCGAGCTCCGCGTTGAACCCGAGGCCCCAGATCGAGACCATGTCGTTGGCATCCTGCGAGTTGGCTTCGGCGGCTTTCAACAGATCCGGCCCCACCGTCATGGTCGCGGCGGTGCCGATCAGGCTCAGCGCTGACACCTTGTCGGGATGTCGCGCGGCGGTCTCCAGCGAGATCAGCGAGCCCATGGAGTGACCGATCAGATGCGCCTTTGCGGCGCCCGCCGCATCGAGCAGCGCCGCGGTCCAGTCGGCCATCTCGGCGATGCTGCCGAGCGAGGGCCCAGTAGAGCGGCCGTGGCCGGGCAGGTCGGGCGCCAGCACGGCAAAGCCATGATGGGCGAACCAGCGCGTGTGCAGCGCCCAGGTCGAATGGTCGAAGCCGGCGCCGTGGATGAAGACCACCGCGGGCAGGGATTTGTCGAAGTCGCGGCCGCCGGTTGCGACAAACACATCGGCGCCGTTGACGGAAAGCTTCATGGTGTCAGGCCTTTTGCGAGATGCGCAGCGCTTGGTTGAGGTCGTCGATGATATCGCTTGCGGTCTCGATGCCGACCGAGAGCCGCACCAGCTCCTCGCCGATGCCGGCCGCCTTGAGCTGCTCGACATCCATCTGCTGATGCGTGGTCGAGGCCGGATGGATCACCAGCGTCTTGGCGTCGCCGACATTGGCGAGATGGCTGATCATGCGCAAGCTCTCGATGAACTTGCGTCCGGCAGGCCGCCCGCCCTTGATGCCGAAGGAGACGATCGAGCCGGCGCCGCGCGGCAGCAGCGTCTTTGCGAGCTGGTAGTCCGTATGGTCCTCGAGCGACGGGTGCAGCACCCAGTCCACGGCCTTGTTGGACTTCAGCGCTTCCAGCACCAGATGCGTGTTCTGCATATGCCGGTCCATGCGCACGCCGAGCGTCTCGACGCCCTGGAGCAGCTGGAACGCGTTGGTCGGCGACAGGCAGGCGCCGAAATCGCGCAAGCCCTCCGTGCGCGCGCGCATGATGAAGGCGGCGGTGCCGAACTGCTCGTCGAAGACGATGCCGTGATAGCCGCCATAGGGCTCGGTCAACACGCCGAACTTGCCGGAGGAGCGCCAGTCGAAGCGGCCGCCGTCGACGATGGCGCCGCCGATCGCGATGCCGTGGCCGCCGATCCATTTGGTCGCCGAATGCATCACGATGTCGGCACCGAGCTCGATCGGGCGGCTGAGATAGGGCGTGGCGAAGGTGTTGTCGATCAGAAGCGGAATCTTGGCCTCATGCGCGATCGCCGCAACCTTCGGGATGTCGAGTACCTCGAGGCCAGGGTTGCCGATGGTCTCGCCGATCACGAGCTTCGTGTTCGGCTTGATCGCTGTGCGGAACGCGTCGAGATCGCGCGGCTTGACGAAGGTGGTGGTGATGCCGAAGCGCGGCAGCGTGTGCGCCAAGAGGTTGATGGTGCCGCCGTAGAGCGAGCTCGATGCCACGATGTGGTCGCCGGCATTGAGCAGCGTGGCGATGGCCAGATGCAGCGCCGCCTGGCCGCTCGCCGTGCAGATCGCGCCGACGCCGCCTTCCAGCGCCGCAAGCCGCTCCTCCAGCACGCCGGTGGTCGGATTGGAGATGCGCGTATAGATGTGGCCGGCGCGCTCCAGATTGAACAGCGCGGCGGCGTGATCGGAATCCTGGAACACGTAGGACGTGGTCTGGTAGATCGGCACCGCCCGGGCGCCGGTCGTGGGATCCGGATGCTGGCCCGCATGCAGGCTCAGGGTCTCGAAGGCAGGCGGTTTCGGCGCGGGCATGCGTGGCCTCGTTGGTCGGTCGGCGATGGCGCGTTGTGCCATAAAACGGAGCGGTACGTCAGCCCATTGACAGCCCACACAAGAGGTCGTCATGCCCGGGCTTGTCCCGGGCATCCACGTCCTTCGTGCCGCTGGAAGGCGTGGATGGCCGGGACAAGCCCGGCCATGACGCCGTCGCAGGCTATCGTGCACTAGCCAAGATTGCCGCGAATAGCCTGCTCGATCATCCGCGCCTCGCGCAGCAGGATCTCCGCGACCTCCTGCTCGCGCCTTGGCCCGAGCCGCGTGCGAACGGCGGAGACGGTCATCGCTGCAGCCGGTTGCCCGTCCGGCGTCTTGATCCAGGTCGAGATCGATTTCGTCCCCTGCACCAGGCCGATCTCTCTCATGCCGTATCCCAGCCGCCTGGCGGCGGTGACCTGGCCGAGCACGGTCGCGACGTCGGTCCGGTAGGCCTCGAACCGCCTCTCGTTCGCCGCGACGATCTTGCGCGCCTCCTGCGCCGGCATCGCGGCGAGGATGGCAACGCCGGCGCTGGAGACGCCGAGCGGCCGCCGCGCGCCGACCTCGATCGACAGCACCTGGATCGGATAGACGCCGATCCGGCGATCGACGCACAGCGTGTCGTTGCCGGTGCGCACCGTCAGGAACAGCGTGTCGCCGATCGCGGCTGACGCGCGCTGCAGCGACGGATTTGCGGCGACCAGGAGCCGCGATGGCCGCGGACGCGCCAGCGCCAGCTCCGGCACCTGGTTGCCGATCGCGTAGCGGCCGCTCCTGCCGTGCCGCTCGACGATGCCTTCCTCGATCAGCACGTGGACGATGCGATGCACGGTGGGGCGGGTGAGGCCCGTGGTGCGGACCACCTCGGCCAATGGCACACCGTCCTCGCGTCCTGCGGCCAGGATGCGCAGCACCGCGAGTGCGCGCCGGATCGCCTGCGCGCCCTGTCGCGGTTCCACGGCGCTGCGAGCCGATTTCGTTGCGCGCCTCTTGTCCATAATATGGACAAGAACGCCACAATTCCCTCGACAGGGCAAGCACGCATCTGGAGATTGCGCTCCGATCGGGATGCCATGCACGACGTCATCTGCACCCGATATGGAATTTGAAGCGCCGCCGGGAGGTTAACATGAGATTAATCTGGATTGCCATCGCTGCTGCAGCCGCAATGTTGGCGGGACCCGCGTCGGGCCAGCAATGGCCGGCGCGCAACGTCAAGCTGATCGTGCCCTATCCCGCCGGCGGCAATGTCGACAGCGCCGCGCGCATCGTCGCCGACAAGCTCCAGGAAAAGCTCGGCCAACCCTTCGTCATCGAGAACAAGGCCGGTGCCGGCGGCATGATCGCGGGCGAAGCCTTCGCGAAGTCGGCGCCCGACGGCTACACCCTGTTCGTCGGCGCCAACGGCCCGGTGCTGTTCGCGACCGAGATCAACAAGCGCGACGCCTATAATTGGAAGAAAGACTTCCTCCCGATCTCGACGATTTCGATGACGCCGCTGGTGCTCGAGGTTCATCCCTCGGTGCAGGCGACCACGCTCAAGGAGTTTCTCGACCTCGCCAAGCGCGAGCCCGGCAAGCTGACCATGGCCTCGCCCGGCCCCGGTACCACGAACCACCTGCTCAGCGAGCTGATGCAGTCCAGCCTCGAGCTGCAATGGGTCACGGCGCATTATCGCGGCAATGCGCCGGCCATCAACGATCTCCTGGGCGGTCAGGTGCAGTTCGCCTTCGACCAGCTCACGGTCAGCCTCCAGCACATCAAGGCCGGCCTGTTCCGCGCGCTCGCCGTCACCTCACCGCATCGATTGAAGTCGCTGCCCGACGTGCCGACCTTCGCCGAGCTCGGCTACAAGGATTTCGACGGCCAGACCTTCACCGGCCTGTTCGCGCCCGCTGGCACGCCTGCGCCCATCGTCGAGAAGCTGCACGAGACGCTGGTCGCGATTCTCAAGGACCCCGCCGTGGTCGACAAGTTCGAAAAGCTCGGCGGCGAAGCCACGCCGATGACGCCGGCCGAATTCAGGGCCTATCTCGAGCGCGAGGACGCCAAGTGGATTCCGGTGGTGCGCAAGGCCAATATCAGGGCGGATTGATCGATGCGGATCGATCCGACCGAGCTCGGCGCCGAGCGCATCTACCGCCTGATGACCGGCATCGTGGTGCCGCGCCCGATCGCCTGGGTGACGAGCCTGTCAGCTACGGGCGTGCTCAATCTCGCTCCGTTCAGCGCCTTCACCTTCGTCTCGCAGAAGCCGCCGATGCTCGCCATCAGCGTCGGCCGCAAGGGCGCCGACTACAAGGACACCGCGCACAACATCCTCGATACCGAGGAATATGTGATCCACATCGCGGATACGCCGCTGATGAATGCCGTGCACGACAGCTCCGTCGAGCATCCGCCTGAAATCAGCGAGGTCGAGCATCTCGGCCTGGAGACGCTCGCGAGCGAGCGCATCAAGGTGCCGCGGCTTGCCGCCGCGCCGGTCGCGATGGAGTGCCGTTTCCGGCAGTGCCTCGAATTCGGTGACGCCAAGAGCCGGCTCATCGTCGGCGAGGTCGTGCTGTTCCATTTGCGCGACGGTCTCGTCAACGACGGCAAGGTCGAGACCAGGGCGCTCGACCCGATCGCGCGCATCGGTGGCCCGCGCTACGCCCGCCTCGGCGAGATCGTGACGCTGGGCAGCGTGTTCCAGACTCCCAAGTCGAAAGACTGAGCGTGCGGGCCTCATCGCCGGCCGCCGCCCCAAGATCATCGGAGGACATACAATGCGACTGCTGAGCTATCTGCTGGACGGCGAGACGCGCTATGGCGCGGCCGTGGACGGCGGCGTGGTCGAACTGACCAGGCGCATCGGCCGCGACTATTCGGATGTGAAGGCGCTGATCGCGGCCAATGCACTCGCCGAAGCGCAGGAGGCCATCGCGGGCCAGAAGCCCGATTACACGCTGGACAAGCTCGTCCTGTTGCCGCCGGTGCTGGCGCCGGAGAAGCTCTGGTGCATCGGCGTCAACTACGCCGAGCGCAATGCGGAGTATAAAGACAATTCCGACCTGCCCAAATACCCCAGCCTGTTCGTGCGCAGCATGTCCTCGATGACGGGCTCCGGTCAGCCGATCGAGAAGCCCAAGGTGTCCGATCAGCTCGACTACGAAGGCGAGCTCGTCATCGTGATCGGGCAGGGCGGCCGCCACATTCCGCGCGAAAGAGCGTGGTCGCACATCTTCGGCATGACCTTGTGCAATGAGGGCACGATCCGCGACTGGCTGCGCCACGGCAAGTTCAACGTCACGCAGGGCAAGAACTTCGATCGCTCCGGCAGCATCGGCCCGTGGATCGTCACCGCCGACGAGCTAGACCCGCGCGGGCCGCACGACATCATGACGCGCGTCAACGGCGAGCTGCGCCAGCAGGACACCACCGAGCGGCTGATGTTCCCGTTCGACTTCCTGATCTCCTATCTCTCGACCTTCGCGACCCTCAAGCCCGGCGACATGATCGTGACAGGCACGCCGACCGGCGCGGGTGCGCGGTTCGATCCGCCACGCTGGCTGAGGGACGGCGACGTCGTCGAGGTCGAGTCCAGTCGCATCGGCGTGCTGCGCAACACCGTGGCGGCGGAGCAGTAAACGATGCTGGATTCCGCCACGATCGAACGCCTCGCCGCGCGCCTCGACGAAGCCGAGCGCACGAAATCGCTGATCCCGATGTTCACCAAGGACTATCCGGAGTTCAGCATCGAGGATGCCTACGCGGTCCAGCGCGCCTGGACGAAACTCCAGCTCGGCCGCGGCCGCATCATCAAGGGTCACAAGATCGGCCTGACCTCGAAGGCGATGCAGAACGCGGTCGGCATCAACGAGCCCGACTACGGCGTGCTGTTCGCCGACATGTTTTACGCCGATGCCACGCCTGTTCCGTTCGACCGCTTCCACGCGCCGCGGATCGAGGTCGAGCTCGCCTTCGTGCTGAAGGCGCCGCTGCGCGGGCCCGACTGCACCATTTTCGATGTGCTCAACGCCACCGACTACGTCACGCCCGCGCTGGAGATTCTGGAGACGCGCATGCACCGCGTCGACCCCGAGACCGGCAAGACGCGCAAGGTGATGGACACGATCTCGGACAACGCGGCCAATGCCGCGCTGGTGCTCGGTGGCCGGCCGATCCGCCCGATGGATGCGGACCTGCGCTGGATCGGCGCATTGCTGTTCCGCAACGGCGAGGTCGAGGAAACCGGCCTTGCCGCCGGCGTGCTCAATCATCCCGCCAACGGCATCGCCTGGCTCGCCAACCGCCTCGCGCCGCATGACGAGCATCTCAAAGCCGGCGAGGTCGTGCTGGCGGGATCGTTCACGCGGCCCGTCGACATCCGTCGCGGCGACACTTTCCATGCCGATTACGGCGCCTTCGGCTCGGTGTCGTGCCAGTTCGTCTGAAGCAACAATAACAGGGAGCGCACCATGAGTGGTCAAACGCGGCGCAGGAGCATCCATATCGGCGGCTTCAAGCACGTCAACCCGATTCCGAACGCCTGCCGCATCGGTAATCTCGTGATGTCGGGCGTCATCCTCGGCCGCGATCCCGCGACCAATGCGATGCCTGAAAGCCTGGATGCCCAATGCGCCAACATGTTCGCGCATATGAAGGCGACGGTGGAGGCCGCCGGCGGCTCGACCTCCGACATCATCAAGATGACGGTGTGGCTGAAGGACCGCGGTAATCGCGGCCCTCTCAATGTCGAATGGCTGAAAATGTTTCCGGACGAGCATTCGCGCCCCGCGCGCCATGCGCTGCCGATGGACAACATGGATGGCGGCGCCCTGGTCCAATGCGACTTCACCGCCGTGATCGACTGAAGGAGCGCTTCCATGCCGACCTATCTGCCGTTCGACCCCAACCCGCGCCGCCCGATCAAGGCGCCGCCGCCGAAGACCATCGACAGCCAGTTCCACGTGCTGGGGCCGATCGAGAAATATCCTGAGCGTCCCGGCGCCGCCTATCGGATGCCGACGGCGACCTGGGAAGCGGCGCTGCGCATGCACAAGACGCTCGGCATCGAGCGCGGCATCATCGTGCAGACCACGACCTACGGCGCGGACCATGCCGTCGTGCTCGACGGCCTTGCCGCGATGGGCCCGAACTATCGCGGCTGCGCCAATGCGCTGGTGTTCGCGGAAGCCAGCGACGCCTATCTCGCAAAACTGCATGATGCCGGCGTGCGCGGCGCGCGCTTCAGCTTCCGCCAGGAGCTCGGCGCCGTGCTGTCGGACGCCGATTTCGCCCGCGCCATCGCCCGCATCCGCGAACTCGGCTGGTACGTCAAGATCCAGCCGGAGAAGGACGGCATCATGTCGAGCGTCGCCAAATACGAGAATCTCGACGTGCCCGTGCTGATCGACCACATGGCGCGGCCTGACCCCGAGGCCGGCAGGAACGATCCGAATCTGCGCAAGATGCTGAAGCTGCTCGCCAAGGGCAATTTCTGGGTGATGCTCTCGCTCGGCGAGAAGACCTCAAAGACCGGGGCTCCTTACGACGACGTGATTCCGATCGCGCGCGCCTATATCGAGGCCGCTTCCGACCGCTGCGTCTGGGCCAGCGACTGGCCGCATCCGGTCTCGGTGAAGCAGCCGCCGAACGATGCCGATCTGCTCGAGCTGATGTACCGCTACGCGCCCGACCAGGCGGAGCTGGAGAAGATCCTGGTGCACAATCCGGCCAAGCTGTTCGGGTTTCCGGACTAAAGCATGATCCGGACAAGTGCGGTGCGGTTTTCCGAAAATCATGCGCAAATAACGACCCGCAGCACGACGGCTCAGGGCGAGATCATCCGGTCGCGCATGGCGATCATCACGGCCTGCGTGCGGGTGGTCGCGCCGAGCTTCTTGCAGCAGCTCTTGACGTGCGCCTTCACGGTGCGCGGCGTGATCGCCAGGGCGTCGGCGATGTCTTCGGTGGATCGTCCGATTGCGGCCAGAGTCAGCACCTCGCACTCTCGCAGAGACAGCGCGACTGTTCGTGCCTCGGGCTGGCCGCGCAGTGTCAGCGCCCGGTCGAAGGCATAAAGCGCCATGAGATGGAGAGCCGCCAAATCACGCTCCGGCAGGTCGATCGCGCGGCCGCCGAAGAATACATGACCGATGCGGTTGGCGGGTGAAGCGATCGGGACCATCACGCCGTCGTTCAGCCCGAAGTCGCGGGCGCGGCGCACCAGTTCGACCGCGCGCGGCTCCCGGATCGGATCGAACGGCGCGTCCTTGAACCACCTGAACGGGCGCAGTGTCGTCTTGCAGTAGCGCAGCGCCGGATCGTCCCAGACGTACTGCTCGGTGGAGTACATATCCAGAAAGCCGCGCGGCAGCTGATGGGCGAGAACGGCCTCGCGCAGGGCTTCGGTCGAGAGCGGCGCGACATAGGCGCAACAGAACTGGTCTGCGCCGTACTGGCCGAGCATGCGTCCCATGGCGTCCAGGACACTCGCGGCGTCGGAAAGCTCTTGCACCGTCTCGATGAACTCGAAGGCGCGGCTTCGGATCATATCCATCGTTGATCCTCCGATCAGGCCTTGAGGGATCGGCGCTGCGCTACCCTTCCATATCCCGAGTTTAGGACGCCATTGCGGAGCCTGCAATCTCACGCTGTTCAGTCGGGGCCGGTTCAGCGATTAGGCGACGCCGCCAGCCGGTCCCGCACCTCCGCGGCGATCTCGAACGAGCGCAGCCGCGCCGTATGGTCGTAGATTTGCCCCGTCGTCATCAATTCGTCCGCGCCGGTTTCAGTGATCAGCGCCTTCAGCTTCGCTTCGACCACATCGGGCGACCCGACCGCCGAGCATGACAGCGCGTGCGCAACGCCGGCCTTCTCGGCCGGCGACCACAACGCGTCCATGTCCTCCACCGGCGGCGGCAACGGCCCCGGCGTGCCGCGGCGCAGGTTGATGAATTGCTGCTGCAGCGAGGAGAACATCCGCTGTGCCTCTTCATCGCTGTCGGCCGCGAACACGTTGACGCCGATCATCGCATAGGGCTTGTCGAGCTGCGCCGAGGGCTCGAAGCGCGCACGATATTCGCGCAGCGCCGGCATCATCATCTGCGGCGCGAAATGCGAAGCGAACGCGAACGGCAGCCCCAGCATCGCGGCAAGCTGCGCGCCAAAGGTGCTCGATCCCAAGATCCACAGCGGCACCTTGGTCCCCATGCCGGGCACGGCGCGGATCGCCTGGTTCGGCTGCACGTCGCCGAGCAGCGCCTGCAGTTCCAGCACGTCATGCGGAAAGTTCTCGGACGTGGTGGCGAGATCGCGGCGCAGCGCCCGTGCGGTGAACTGGTCGGTGCCCGGCGCCCGCCCCAGCCCGAGATCGATCCGCCCGGGATAGAGCGATTCCAGCGTGCCGAACTGCTCGGCGATGACCAGCGGCGAGTGGTTCGGCAGCATGATCCCGCCGGAGCCGACGCGGATCGTTTTCGTGCCGCCCGCGATGTGGCCGATCACCACCGACGTCGCCGCGCTCGCGATGCCCGTCATGTTGTGATGCTCGGCCAGCCAGAACCGCTTGAAGCCCCACCTCTCCGCATGCTGGGCCAGATCGAGCGAATTGCGAAAGGCCTGCGACGCGTCGCCGCCCAGGCGAATGGGTGCGAGGTCGAGCACGGAGAAGGGGATCATGGGAGGGCTGCCGGTGTGGAGGGGCCGCGTGACGGTGCGCGCTTGCAGGACACACATGTAGTGGCAGCGCGCAGAATAGGTAGAGCACTTGCGGGCCCCTCTTGTCAGCTCATCTGAGAGATGCACGCCGCGAAGACGGCCGTTCACAACACTGTTATTGCAGGCCCTGGCGCCCCTCGCGCCAACTGGGCGTTTTGCATCTGGTATTGTAGCTTGCGGGAAGCAGCTGCGCTGCTGCCAGGAGGAACTGACATGACCACGGTCGTATTCACCCGCCGCAACCTCCTCGCGGCCGGCGGCTCCGTCCTCGCAACGGGCCTTCTGGCAACCGGCGCTCCCGGCCTTCTGCTGCCCGCCCGTGCGAGCGGCCTCGCACCGACCGAGTCGATGTCGGGCGGCGCGAACAATTACCGCAAGGGCGCGGCGATCGTGGAGCGGATCGGCAAGGGCGGTTTCTGGATGAGCGGCACCGTGCGCCGCGCCGGCGACGGGGCTCCGCTGGCCGGACAGCGCATCCAGATCTGGGCGCACACGGTCGAAGGGCGGGAGCACGAGCCGCAGAGCCACGGCGCAACGCTCACCGACAAGGACGGCAGGTTCCGGCTGGAGATGCCGCAGATCATTCCGATCTTCGGCCAGCCGCACGGCCACCTCGCCTATGACAGCGGCGAGTTCAAGACCGTCTTCCTGCGGCCGGTGATGCGGAGCGCCAAGGAGACCAGCCTCGAGGCGCACTTCGTGCTGCAGCCGGCTTGAACCCCACTTGCAGATGACGCGATGGAGATCGGCCCGGGCGCCCCTGATCTGGGTTGCCCTTGGCTTGGCGATCGGCGTGCCGATTGCGCTTGCTGCAGCCAGCGAGCAGCTGGCATGGCGCGATCCTGTCTACATTATCGCCGGCTTCGCTGGGATCATCGCCCTCGGTCTCGTGCTCGTGCAGCCCTTGCTGATCGGCGGCTACCTGCCGCGATTGTCGGCCTATCGCGGCAGGCGCGCCCATCACTGGATCGGCGGCGCGCTTGTTCTGGCCATTCTGATCCATGTCGCCGGCCTCTGGATCACCAGCCCGCCCGACATGATCGACGCACTGACCTTCTCATCGCCGACGCCGTTCTCTCCCTTCGGCGTGACGGCGATGTGGGCCATCTTCGCGGTTGCATTCCTGGCTCTGCTGCGAAGGCGGTTGGGATTGCGGCCGCGAACCTGGCGCATCATCCATATTCCCCTCGCCATCGTCATCGTCGCAGGCAGCGTGGTCCATTGCCTGCTGATAGAGGGGACGATGGAGACAATCTCGAAGGCGGCGCTCTGTGCGCTCGTCCTCGCGGCGACGGTGAAAGTCATGATTGACCTGCAGGTGTGGCGGAAGCGAAAGACGCCGCGCGGGGAGAATGTCGCGCGGCAATAATCCGGCGGATCAGGTCAGTTCCAGGACTTCCCCAGTCCCATCTCTTGTGCGCAGAATGGCGCGCGCCAAGCATCGTCATCGGGCCGGGAGGATCTCGACATGGCAGAGCAGACCATTCGCTTCGACGATGGTGCCGCCTACGAGCAGATGATGGGAATCTGGAGCCGGTTCGCCGGCGAGATATTCCTTGATTGGCTGGCGCCTCCTGCAGGCTTGCGTTGGATCGACATCGGCTGCGGCAACGGCGCCTTCACTGAACTCCTGGTCGAGCGCTGCAGCCCCGCCGAGGTCCAGGGCATTGACCCCTCGGCCGAGCAGCTTGCTTTTGCGCGCACGCGATCTGCGGCGCGCGTGGCAAAGTTTCACCAGGGCGATGCGATGGCACTTCCTTTCGCCGACGCCAGCTTCGATGCGGCTGTGATGGCGTTGGTTCTGGTGTTCGTTCCGGATCCCGCCAGGGGCGTCAGCGAAATGGTGCGGGTCGTTGTCCCCGGCGGTGCGGTCATGACGTATATGTGGGACATGTTGGGTGGCGGCTTTCCGCTCGACCCGATCTATGACGAGATGATGGCAATGGGCATTCCGGCAACGCGCCCGCCACGGATGGACGCCTCTCGCATGGAAGCGTTGCGGGACCTGTGGCGAGGAGCAGGTCTCGAGGACGTGCAAACGCGAGAGATTACGGTGCAACGGACGTTTTCAGATTTCGATGACTTCTGGGCAATCAGTCTGAAGTCCCCCGCGCTCCGGCCTTCCGTTGCCGCCATGAGGCCCGCGGACGTCGAGACCCTCATCGCGCGGGTGCGTGCAAGCCTGCCGGCGCATGCGGACGGTCGCATCACCTGCGCTGCGCGCGCGCACGCGATCAGGGGCCGCCGGCCCCAATAGCTCGCACTGTGCGGCCCGTAGGATGGATAGAGCACTTGCGAAACCCATCATCTTCGCCACCGCACGAGTCTGATGGGTTTCGCTGCGCGCGGCAGTGGTCCAGAGTCGAGAGGTGAAATCTCTCGCCGCGTCATTGCGAGGAGCCCTTGCGACGAAGCAATCCAGACTGTTTCCGCGGACACATTCGTGGATTGCTTCGCTACGCTCGCAATGACGGAACCTGGCTGCACCGCTTAGCTTGCCGCAGCCTTCGACCGGGCGTAACCTCGCGCGATGACCGTCACGGCCCCCGATCTGAAAGCGTTCCTGCTGGCGACGCCGTTCTTCGGCGGGCTTTCGGAGGCGGGCCTCGACCTCTTGATCTCGATGCTGGTCGAGCGCCGCTTCGAAGCCGACGCGACCGTTGTGGCCGAGGGCGAGCCGGGACGTTCGATGTTCATCGTCAAGTCCGGCCGGCTGGCGGTGAGCAAACGCACGCATGCGGGCAGGGTCATCCCGATATCGCGTTTGGAGCCTGGCGATTTCTTCGGCGAGATGACGCTGATCGAAATGCAGAACCGCTCCGCCACTGTTATCGCGGAGGCGCCGACCGTGCTGTACGAGCTGACGGCCCAAAAGCTCTATGCCTGCTACAAGGCTGACATCCACGCCTACGTGATCGTCCTGCAGAACATCAATCGCGAGCTATGCCGGCGGCTGCGCCGTTCGGACGACCGCTTCGCAGCACTGCAAATGAAGGGCGACCATTGATGGTGCGCAGTGCGTAGGATGGGTAGAGCCCTTGCGAAACCCATCATGTTTCGTGGCTCGACAAGGAGCAGATGGGTTTCGCTTCGCTCAGCCCATCCTACGGGCTACTGAGATCCTCGACGCGCATCACGACTTGTCGTGCGCGTACTTCTCCAGGACCAGCCGATTATACTCGTCCCTGACGGCTCTGCGGGAAACATGCCCCTTCCGGTCCTTGGCGATTTTCAGAAGATCAGGATCGGTCGGCGCTTTTGACTTCCGCCGAAATCTCGCAAGGAGAGGAATCGTCGGCTCCGACATCCTTCCAAACAGGCGGTCGAACCATCCCATTGTGTCCTCCCGGACAGGTCGCGAGCGGAAAGACTATCACCATGAAATGAGGGGTCAACGTGCCGTGTGACCGCATCTTTTGAAGAGCCGCAACCGGAAGGATCGCAACGCTTCTGTCCCGTCGGGCAAAACACCGCCCCTCCGCGCAGCCCCGTCAATCCCCTCCCGCAAACATATTCCACTTTACCGAAATTCGGAATTACGGTATCCATCGCTCATCCCGGCCCAGGGAGAGGGGCGATCGTACGTCGTCACGAACGAGGGCCAGGGTGCGGTGGACGCGGCTGCGTCGGGCACGCGGGGCGGGACCAGGGCGAGATGAACCTCGTGAGGTCTCACAGCGTGCGGAACGGACGGCGCCAACATCCGGCGAAGCCTCTTGGCGGAGCCGGAAGCTGCGTACGGCAAAACCGTGTGGTCCTGACCGTCGTTGCTACGGTCAAGCCTTGCGGAGATGCATCTCGGCTCAACCGGGCCTTGAGGCATCGTCAATTCGCGAGGTGACGGAGGCCAGAAGGAACTCGGCTCCGGGGAGAGCAGGCATAAGCCGTCAAACCACTGCGCAGGGAAGGCCGTGTGTTGGGCTTCACCTGTATGCCGCTGTGCAGTTTTCTGCGTGTGCTGTCGCCAGCGGACCGTGGGTGCCAGCCGGCACCCGGCCTTCCCTGCGCCCTCTTCGTAGAAGAGGGACAAGAAAACGAGCAAAACTCGGGCGTTTCGGGCCGCGAGAATGCCAAGCCATGTGTGGAAGGCTGACGAAACGACCGAACTTGCTCTTCTCGCCCGTCGCTCGAGGATCACCGGCGCGCGGCGTTCGCCGTCAGCTCCAGCTTGACGCCCGGGCCGAGATCCGCAACGCCGATCGCGGCACGCGCCGGCAGATGCTCCGCAGTGAAATAGCGCTTCCACACCTGGTTGAACGCGGCCTTCTCCGTGAGGTCGGCCAGGAAGATCGTCACCTGCAGAACGCAGGAGAGATCCGAGCCGGCGCCCTCGAGCAGGGTCTTCAACTGGCGCAGCACATCCTCGGCCTGGCCCCCCATGTCGAGCCCGGCATCTTCAGGGACGATGCCGCCGAGATAGAGCACGCCGTTGTGCTCGACGATCTCGTGGAGCAGTCCTTCATAGGGCAGGGAACGTGTGATCACGATCGCATCCGTGGGTGCCTGCGGTCTCGCTGACAGGCGCAAGGCCAGGTTCAACAAGGCTCGCGTCGATGGAGAGAGCTGGTGCTGCCAGACAGGATTGAACTGTCGACCTCTCCATTACCAATGGAGTGCTCTACCACTGAGCTACGGCAGCATGTGCTGGGACAAGAATCGGCCGCCCGAGGGGCCTACCAAGCGGGCCGATATCTGCCACAAGCCCCCCTCCTGCGCAAGCTTGCTAGCCCCGCCAAAACGAGAAAATCGGGCCGATATCGGCGCCAAAATGCCCGTTTTCGCCCGAACTGACCGACTTCACGCCGATTCGGGGTCTGATATCCCTGCCCAACTGGGCAGTTGGCCTGGGGGCCGGTTTCGATCCATGTCGCGTTTCGCTTGGGGTCCTATCGCCTCACCCTCTTGAGCTGCCACACTTCGATGGCATCCTGTGGCCGGTTGCTGTGATGGAGCCGCGATGGGCGACGAGACTGACAAGAGCGCGAGGCAGGCGAGGGCGTCCCGGGACGACCGGCTGAAATCGGCGCTGCGCGAAAACCTGAAGCGGCGGAAGGTGCAGGCGCGCGAACGCGCCGCAAGCACCGACCCCTCGCAGGACGACGATGGTTCCCCAAATGAGGGGGCCGCCGGCAAGACCTCTCGTTGAACGCCGGCGGCTGGAGATTTTGGAGTGCATGCAGTGGCCATGGGGCAGGACGAAACACAACGAACCGACCGTGATGCGCAGCTGCTGCGGTTCACCCGCCCCGAGCAGACCTTTCCGGCGCTGACGCCCGCCGAGATCGAACGGATCAGGCACTTCGGCGAAATCCGCGCCTACGCGGACGGCGAGTTGCTGTTCGAGACCGGCAAGCCCGGGCCCGGCATGTTCGTGGTGCTGGCGGGCCACGTCGCCATCACCCAGCGCGACGGTCTCGGTCACGTCACGCCGGTGATCGATCAGGGGCCGGGGCAATTCCTGGCCGAGCTCGGCCAGCTCTCGGGCAGGCCGGCGCTGGTCGACGGCCGCGCCGAAGGCAATGTCGAGGTGCTGCTCGTCCCGCCGGACCGGCTGCGCGCGCTGCTGGTGGCCGAAGCCGAGCTTGGCGAGCGCATCATGCGCGCGCTGATCCTGCGCCGGGTCAATCTGATCCAGGGCGGCATCGGCGGCCCCGTGTTGATCGGGCCCTCGAACTCCGCCGGCGTGGTGCGCCTGCAGGGCTTTCTCACCCGCAATGGCCAGCCGCATCATCTGCTCGACCCCGAGAGCGAGCATGACGCCGCCGAACTGATCGCGCGCTATTCGCCGAAGCCGGAGGATTGGCCGCTCGTCGTCACGGCCGGCGGCACGGTGCTGCGCAATCCCAGCGAGACCGAGCTCGGCCGCGCCATCGGCATGATCGGCGGGGCCAAGGACAACCGAATCTACGATGTCGCCATCGTCGGCTGCGGGCCGGCGGGGCTCGCGACTGCGGTCTACGCTGCGTCCGAAGGTCTCTCGGTCGCGGTCGTCGACACCCGCGCCTTCGGCGGCCAAGCCGGCGCCAGCGCGCGCATCGAGAACTATCTGGGCTTCCCGACCGGCATCTCCGGCCAGGCGCTGGCGGGCCGCGCCTTCACCCAGGCGCAGAAGTTCGGCGCCGACATCATGATTCCGATGTCGGTGAGCTCGCTGGATTGCTCGCGCGCCAACGGTACCTTCGCGCTGGCGCTGGATTGCGGCGACACCTTGCGCTCCCGTTCGGTGGTGGTCGCGAGCGGCGCGCGCTATCGCCGTCCCGATATCGCCAACCTCGACAAGTTCGAGGGCCGCGGCGTCTGGTATTGGGCATCGCCCGTGGAGGCGCGGCTCTGCGCCGGCGAGGAGGTGGCGCTGGTCGGCGCCGGTAATTCGGCTGGCCAGGCCGCCGTGTTCCTGTCGGGCCATGCGAAAAAAGTGCTGATGATCATCCGCGGCGGCGGCCTTGGCGCCAGCATGTCACGCTATCTCATCGAGCGCATCGAAGCGACCCCGAACATCGAATTGATGTTCAACACCGAGATCACCGCACTCGAGGGCGACGAGGCCTCGCTGCTGCGGCGCATCCGCTGGAAGAGCCGGCTGTCGGATGACGAGGATTCCGCCGACATCCGCAATCTCTTCCTGTTCGTCGGCGCCGATCCCGCTACGTCCTGGCTCGACGGCTGCGGCGTGACGCTCGATCGCGGCGGCTTCGTCGTCACCGGCGCGCAGTCGGAGCAGAACCAGGGCAAGCTGGTGGCGCCGCTGGAGACCTCCGTGCCCGGCGTCTACGCCGTCGGCGACGTCCGCTCCGGCTCGGTCAAGCGCGTCGGCGGCGCCATCGGCGAGGGCGCGCAGGTCGTTGCCTCCCTGCATGGCTATCTCGGCGACGCCGCAAAACCGGCGCTTTAGTCAAGGACAAGGCAAGGCAATGGCAAGCCAAATCCGGCTTGTCATCTTACTGCGCAATGCGTGACTATCCCCTCGTCGCGAGGCAAATCGCGCGCGGAAAAAACAAGGATTCAACGGGAGGACCAAATGGCTGAAGTCGTCGTGCTCTACAAGACACCCAAGGATGCTGCCGCCTTCGACAAGTACTATGCCGAGACGCACATTCCGCTCGCCAAGAAGCTTCCCGGCCTGAAGAACTACGCCGTCAGCAAGGGGCCGGTCGCATCTCCCGCAGGTCCTTCCGGAATCCACCTCGTCGCCATTCTCACCTTCGACAGCGTCGCGGACATTCAGGCCGCCTTTGGCAGCGAGGAAGGCAAGGCGACCGGCGCGGACGTGCCGAAATTCGCCAGCGGCGGTGCCGACATCCTGATCTTCGATACCAAGAACGTGTGAGTTCGATTCAACTTTCGTCGAAAGCCTGCCGTCGTTTGTGACAGCGCTGCAAAAAAGTTCAGCCATGCGTTTTTCGATTTCGCACGATGACGCATGGCTGCGCTCATGCATGTGACGACAACGCAGGTGGTAATCCGATGAGGACCGTAATACTATTCTCGTCACCTCAACGCCGAGAGTAGGAGAGATGTCATGGTGCTTGGCCTAAGCCTGTCCGCCCTTACGCTGATCCATGTCATCATCAGCCTGATTGCCATCGTCGCCGGGCTCGTCGTGATGTTCGGCCTGCTCGGCTCGAAGTCGATGCCGGGCATGACTGCGATCTTCTTAGCTTTCACCATCCTCACCAGCGCCACCGGCTTCCTGTTTCCATTCAAGGAGCTGCTGCCCTCGCACATCATCGGCATCATCTCGCTGGTGCTGCTCGCGATCGCCTGTTTCGCGCTCTACGGCATGAAGCTCGCCGGCGTCTGGCGTCCGGTCTACATTGTGACCGCGATGATCTCGCTCTATTTCAACGTCTTCGTGCTGGTGATCCAGTCGTTCCTCAAGGTGCCCGCACTTGCCGCGCTCGCGCCCGCCGTGCCCCCGGCGCCGCCATCGGGGCCGGTGTTCGCCGTGGTGCAGGGCATCGTGCTGGTGTTTTTCGTCGTGCTGACCATCGGCGCTTGGCGCCGCTACAAGCCCCTGGCGTTTGCCTGATTGGCCCCTCTCGTCATTCCGGGCATCGCGCAGCGATGAACTCTGGTGCGCAATCGCGCACCTGAGAATCTCGATTAAACAATCTCCAGATTCCGGGTCCGCGCTGACGCGCGTCCCGGAATGGCGTCTCTCATTGAAAGGAGCCCTCACCATGCCCACCATCACCACCAAAGACGGCGTCGAGATCTTCTACAAGGACTGGGGCTCGGGCCAGCCGATCGTGTTCAGCCATGGCTGGCCGCTGTCGTCGGACGATTGGGACGCGCAGATGATGTACTTCGTCACGCGCGGCTATCGCGTCATCGCCCATGACCGCCGCGGCCACGGCCGCTCGGCGCAGGTCGCCGACGGCCACGACATGGATCACTATGCCGACGATCTCGCCGCGCTCACCGCGCATCTCGACCTCAAGAACGCCCTCCATGTCGGCCATTCCACCGGCGGCGGCGAGGTCGTGCACTACATCGCCCGTCACGGCGAGAGCCGCGTCGCGAAGGCCGCGATCCTCTCGGCGGTGCCGCCGCTGATGGTGCAGACCGCGGCCAATCCCGGCGGCCTGCCGAAGAGCGTGTTCGACGATTTCCAGGCCCAGCTCGCCGCCGGCCGCTCGGCCTTCTACCGCGACATCGCCGCCGGCCCGTTCTACGGCTACAACCGCCCCGGCGCAAAACCGCTGGAAGCCGTGATCGAGAACTGGTGGCGCCAGGGCATGATGGGTGGCGCGAAAGCCCATTACGACGGCATCGTCGCGTTCTCGCAAACCGATTTCACTGAGGATCTGAAGAAGATCAACGTGCCGGTTCTGGTGATGCACGGCGACGACGACCAGATCGTGCCATACGCGGATTCGGCGCCGCTCTCGGCCAAGCTGCTCAAGAAAGGCATCCTGAAGACCTACAAGGGATTCCCTCACGGCATGCCAACCACGCATGCCGAGACGATCAACGCGGATCTCCTGGCGTTCTTCAGGGAGTGAGGTTTCACGACTCTCACCCTCCCTTGTTGTGGGAAAGGGTCGCTCGCCGCGTAGCGGCGAGCCGGGCCAGGGCTTAACTTGTGTGGAAATTTCGGGGCTCGTGCGCGTTGAGCCCCATCCACTCAAGGAGAGGCGCGGCGATGTCGCCCCAGCTCAAACTGATCGCGCTCGACGCCGACGACCTCGCCGTGATCTCGACCCATGTCCAGGACGCCCGTGTCCAGGCTGCCGACATCATCTGGCGGCAGGGCGAGAAGCGCCTTGTGGTCGGAATGAGCCGGCTGGACTGGGAGCAGACCTTGGAGGGCGAGACCGAGCCGCGCCGGCTGGTCGCAGCGCTGCGTTTCGACCGTGTGCTCGCCTGCAAGTCGCGCAACATTGACCTCGCCGCACCGGACAAGATCCTGGATCTCGTCGGCATTGAATTTCACCCCCAGGACGGCCGCGCCGAGGAGCCCGGCGGCAGCGCCCTGCTTTTGTTCGCCCAGGGCGGCGCCATCCGCCTGGACGTCGAGTGTCTGGAATGCGAGCTGACCGACCTCGGGGCCGACACGCTGGGCACGGGAATCCAGGGGGAGGAGTGAAGAGGCCGTATACCAGCCGAATGGGCCCTGGCTGGGATGGCATCTGCCGAGGGTTGACGCAGCTTTCCCGCCGCGCCATTGAGCAGGGGACCTGGTGCGCCGATCCGCCCCTCAAGACCAGCCGGAAGCCAAGCGAAACATGCCCGTTCGCCTCGACCGCAGCAGCGCCGATTTCGACCAGCGATTCGCCGCCTTCCTCGCCGCCAAGCGCGAGGCGTCGGCCGACGTCGAGGCCGCCGCCCGCGCGATCGTCGACGACGTGGCCAAGCGTGGCGACGCCGCCCTGCTCGAGGCGACGGCCAAGTTCGACCGCCTGAAGCTGGACGCATCCTCCTTGCGCGTCTCCGCCGCCGAGATCGAGGCCGCCGTGAAGGCCTGCGAGCCCGCGACGCTGGATGCACTCAAGCTCGCGCGCGACCGCATCGAGACCTATCACCGCCGCCAGCTGCCGAACGACGAGCGCTTCACCGATCCGCTCGGCGTCGAGCTCGGCTGGCGCTACACCGCGATCGAATCCGCCGGCCTCTACGTCCCCGGCGGCACGGCGGCCTATCCGTCATCGGTGCTGATGAATGCCGTGCCGGCGAAAGTCGCCGGCGTGTCGCGCCTCGTGATGGTGGTGCCCTCGCCGGACGGCAAGCTCAATCCGCTGGTCCTGGCGGCCGCCCATCTCGGCGGCGTCACCGAGATCTATCGTGTCGGCGGCGCGCAGGCCGTCGCCGCGCTCGCGCATGGCACCGCGACCATCGCGCCTGTCGCCAAGATCGTCGGCCCCGGCAATGCCTATGTCGCCGCCGCCAAACGGCTGGTGTTCGGCAAGGTCGGCATCGACATGATCGCCGGCCCCTCGGAGGTGCTCGTCATTGCCGACGACACCGGCAATGCCGACTGGATCGCCGCTGACCTCTTGGCGCAGGCCGAGCACGATTCCAGCGCGCAGTCGATCCTGATCACGGAGTCCGCGCGCCTCGCCGCCGACGTCGAAAAGGCGGTCGAGGCGCAGCTGAAGACGCTGCCGCGCGCCGCGATCGCCAGCGCGTCCTGGGCCGATTTCGGCGCCGTCATCATGGTGAAGAACCTGGGCGAGGCCATCCCGCTCGCGGACGCCATCGCGGCCGAGCATCTCGAGATCATGACCGTCGATCCCGACGCGCTCGCGGCGAAGATCCGCAATGCCGGCGCGGTGTTCCTCGGGCCGCACACGCCCGAGGCGATCGGCGATTACGTCGGCGGCTCCAACCACGTGCTGCCGACGGCGCGCTCGGCGCGGTTTTCCTCCGGGCTCTCGGTGCACGACTTCATGAAGCGCACCTCGATCCTGAAATGCGGGCCCGACCAATTGCGTGCGCTGGGACCTGCCGCGATGACGCTCGGCAAGGCGGAGGGGCTGGACGCCCATTCCCGCTCGATTGGATTGCGCCTCAATCTGTCATGACAAAGCCGCCCGCACAGGACGACTCGACCAATCGCATCGTCGGCGTCACGCTCGACGAGGAATCGATCGGCCGTTCCGGGCCGGACATCGAGCACGAGCGGGCGATCGCGATCTACGATCTGATCGAGCAGAACCTGTTTGCGCCCGAGGGTGCGGAGGGGAAAGGTCCGTTCACGCTGCATATCGGCATCACCGGCAACCGGCTGATGTTCGACATCCGCCGCGAGGACGGCACGCCTGTCGTCGCGCATCTGCTCTCGCTGACGCCGTTCCGGCGGATCGTGAAAGACTATTTCATGATCTGCGACAGCTATTACCAGGCGATCCGCACCGCGACCCCCGACAAGATCGAGGCCATCGACATGGGCCGCCGCGGCATCCACGACGAGGGATCGCGCACGCTGCAGGAGCGGCTGAAAGGCAAGGTGCGGGTCGACTTCGAGACCTCGCGCCGGCTGTTCACGCTCATTACTGTCCTGCACTGGAAGGGTTAGGGCATGGCCCGGAAAAGTGTGCAGCGGTTTTCCGACAAGGCCATGCCCTCTATCAAAAGAGGCTGAGCGCGATGGCGGATCCGCCACGCGCACGCGATCCTCAGTCGGTGCTGTTCGCCTGTGCGATGAACAGCGTGCGCTCGCCGATGGCCGAGAGCCTGTTGCAGCACATGTTTCCGCAAGGTCTCTACGTGAAGTCGGCCGGCACCAGGAAGGGCGAGCTCGATCCCTTCGCCGTCGCCGTCATGGGCGAGCTCGGCCAGGACATCTCCGGCCACAAGCCGCAGACCTTCGAGGAGCTGGAGGATTGGGAGGGACTGAATTTCGACCTCATCATCACGCTCTCGCCCGAGGCGCATCACAAGGCGCTGGAGCTGACGCGAACGCTCGCGGCCGAGGTCGAATACTGGCCGACGCAGGATCCCACCACCATCGAAGGCAGCCGCGACCAGAAGCTCGCTGCCTATCGCGAGGTCTGCGATCAGCTCCTGATGCGCATCCGGCGGCGCTTCGCCAAGGTCGGCGCGGCGAGCGGGTGATCTCGTGCCCCGGACGCAGTGCAGCGCGTCTTCGCGATGCGCTGCAGAGCCGGGGCCCATCTCATCGCACGGGCGTGGGTCCCGGCTCAGCGTCGCAGCATTTCATGCCGCGCCGCGTCCGGGACACGAGACCCTCCGTAACACCCGCGTCACAGAGAGCAGGCACAGCCGTGGCGATACCTCGAATCACCAAACTCCGGTTCCCGGGTTGTGAAATCAGCCCCCTTCCGATAGGTTCCGCGCGCAATTCACCCCTGCCTCATCCCCCAAATCACCTGATGCTCGGCCGCCCAAAATTCGTACTTGCCTCCGGTTCGCCGCGTCGGCTGTCGCTGCTCAACCAGGCCGGCATCGAGCCGGATGCGCTCCGGCCGGCCGACGTCGACGAGACGCCGAAGCGGGGCGAGCTGCCGCGCGCCTGCGCCAACCGGCTGGCCAGGGCCAAGGCCGACGCTGCGCTGAAGTCGGTGCAGCTCGACGACGAGCTGCGCGGCGCCTTCGTCCTCGCCGCGGACACGGTGGTGGCGGTCGGCCGCCGCATCCTGCCGAAGGCGAACCTCGTGGACGAAGCCGCGCAGTGCCTGCGGCTGCTGTCAGGCCGCAACCACCGCGTCTACACCGCGATCTGCTTGGTCACGCCGCGCGAGGCCTTCCGCCAGCGTCTGGTCGAGACGCGCGTGCGCTTCAAGCGCCTCTCCGAGGACGACATCCAGGCCTATATCGGCTCCGGCGAATGGCGCGGCAAAGCCGGCGGCTACGCCGTGCAGGGCATCGCCGGATCATTCGTGGTCAAGATGGTCGGGTCCTACACCAACGTCGTCGGCCTGCCGCTCTACGAGACCACGACGCTGCTCGGCGGCGAGGGCTTTCCGATCCGCTTCGGCTGGCTCAATACCGCCACCGTGTGAGCCCAATTGAGTCCAAGGGCCGCGCCGACAAAAACCTCGAAAACAACCCCATGCACAGTAGAATGGCCCCGCCGGATCCGCCCAGCGGCGCATGCGCGGCTGCGCCAGGAACCCGTTTCGGGGCAGGCTCTTGAACCCCGTCACCCCGTGTAAACTGCCGACATTCCATGGACGACCAGGTCAACAAGCCCACCGGCCCGCTCAAAACCTGCCCGATCTGCGGCAAGCCGCAGACGCAGGCCACCCGTCCGTTCTGCTCCTCGCGCTGTCGCGACGTCGATCTGAACCGCTGGCTGAAGGGCTCCTACGTCATCCCCGGCCGCGACGACGAAACCGACGACGTCGAATAATCGAGCTATCTCAATAGATTAAGAGAGCCTCTGAGGCGGCAGGCGGCCGCAACAGCAACCCCGTCCCAGCTTGTGCACAGAGGGGCCGCGCCCGGCGCAGCCACTTGGTGAAGCCGGGTGGACAGGCCGCCTCGAGCCCACTATAAACCGCCCGCTCGATGGGCTTTGGCCCCTCTCTTGGAGCACGCCCAGGTAGCTCAGTTGGTAGAGCATGCGACTGAAAATCGCAGTGTCGGTGGTTCGATTCCGCCCCTGGGCACCATCCTCTTGAAGGTTCCTTATCCTTCAATAAGTTAAGCCCCTACAGTGACTTGCGCTCGCCCGACTGTGTAACAACGGTGAGCAACATGCTGTATCGGGTGGTGCGTCCAATGAAGCGCGATGGCTCGCGGTTTCAGCTCTATGTGCGACGGATTCCGGTGGACGTGCGGGAGCGGCTCGTTGGTCGCACACTGTATTTTCCGCTTGGTGAGGACACGCATGCGGTGACGATCTCGCCCCGTGCTCAGGCCATCCGGTTTTCCCTGAGAGCCGATGAGCCGGCAGAGGTCAAAGCGAGGATCGCGGCGGCCGATCAGTACCTTGAGCGCATCCTCCGCGCCTTCCGGGATGATAGCCCTACCTCCCTTACCAATGCTCAGGCAACGGCCTTGGCCGGACGCCTCTACAGGGCATGGGCCGGGGGCGAGGGACGCGAACGCACGTATGCAGTGGAGCAGGGCCGTGATGGCAAGATGCATCCGGTGCCGCATGACCCCGAGGACGATGCTGTAATCTTCGAGGCGGCGCTGATGCGTCTTGTGCGGCTGGAGACCATAGGCAAGCATGAGATAGACACGTCGAAACCGCTGCGCGACCCAATTGACCTAGACAATCTTCCGCCCGCCGATCAGTGCCCGGAGAGTTCTACACTTGAGATTCATCTGGGGCGCCTTGTCGATCGCTTGCTTTTATCTGAAGGTATTCGACGGGTTGACGCCGCGTCGCGCGGTCTGCTGTTGAGAGCTTTTTGGCTGGCGTTACGTGATGCTTTTGAGGTCCGCCTGCGGAATGCTCAGGGCGACTACAGTCCCGACCCGAAGTCAGAGCGTTTCCCTGCTTGGGTTGCGCCGAGCGAGGACAATGCCCCCACAAAGCAACCGGTCCTAAAGGGAGGCTCGTTGACTGCGTTGGTTGAAGGTTGGTGGGTGGAGGCAAAGGCCCGCAACCTAAAGCCCAGCACTCACGAGAGTTACAGTAATTCGATGGCTGCCTTCGTTGCGTTCCTCGGTCACGATGATTGCAGCCGCGTGTCTAGAGGCGATGTGATTGGTTTCAAGGATCACCGTCTAGCCACCATCAATCCCCGCACTGGGAAGCCGATCTCTGCCAAGACAGTGAAGGACAATGACCTCTCAGGGCTCAAAGCGGTGTTTGGATGGGCGGTGTCAAATGGGAAGATGCACACCAATCCCGCCGAAGGTGTCACGCTTAAAGCTGCAAAGCCTCGGAAGCTACGGAGCAAGGCCTTCACGGATGCCGAGGCGAGGGTAATTCTCGCGGCAAGTCTCCGGGCCAAGCGCGGTGGAGAGATGCCGGAGACATTTGCAGCCAAGCGGTGGGTACCATGGCTCATGGCGTATACAGGGGCGCGTGTCGGCGAGATGGCCCAGTTGCGAAAGGAGGACCTACACAAGCACGGCCGAGACATCTGGTATCTCACGGTCACGCCCGAAGCAGGCACTGTGAAGACGAACGAAGCAAGAGATGTGGTCCTGCATCCTCACCTGATCGAAATGGGCTTTGTGGAGTTCGTAAGATCTGCACCTCCCGGTCATCTATTCCTGCGGCCTTCCCAAGGTAGCGCCGTACAGGACCGCGTGCTTGGACCATTGCAGGGCGTCAAGAATAGGCTTGCGGAGTTTGCCCGTGCAGTAGTGCCGGATAAGGGTGTTGCGCCGAACCACGGCTGGAGGCACCGCTTCAAGCCCGTGGGCGTAAGAGTTGGCATTGACCGCAGAACGCTTGATGTGATCTCCGGGCACGCTCTTGAAGGTCGCACCGTGGCGGATGGATATCATGGTGTCGAGCTTGAGGACCAAGCGGCCGCTCTCGCCAAGTATCCCCGGTATCGGATATGATGTTTGGATATCGGCGGGGAGATTAAAGCATTCTCGCTGGTGACCCTCAACGACATGCGGGGTTGTCCTTCAGGAGGCCGCATTTCAAGTCAGCCAGCACAGTGGCTGCTCTGCCGAAAGTGCTACTCAGGGCCCGTGCCAAGGCCGCATCACAACGGGACACATGTGTGTTTGCCGCCTTTGAATTTTACGCCATATAGATGCTCGTCTCTCCACACAACTTCGCACCTCAGAGTACTCTTGAACCCGTCAACCGACAGGTCAAGCTCATCGGCGAAAATGCGGACCGGAGAGCTAAGGCAGGCCCCTTCTTCGCTGAGATTTCTCACAACACATGGATGAACTCCACGAATGTCGCGAAAGCGGATCAGCGCGGGTTGATTAACTGGAAGCCGTTTTGAAGCACGACGTTCTAACATCGGGACACTCCCCCGAGGGCCATTCATCTTTTTCCTTCCGTGCTGATTTGGAGTGGCTTCCTGGCATAGGTGGTTGTGCTCGGCAGGCCGTCGCCGGTTCATAACGGCACGTTACGGAATGGCATCGGGAATGATGTTAAAGGCTCAGATAATAAGCGCTGGTGCTATCGTCCCGACTCACGACCACCCATGTATTTTCTCTCAAGTGGGGTCGGCTACTTGCTAGTTCTTCAGCAAGTCTTTGAGCCGCACGGAAGGCATCTATTTCGTGCTCAAAGACGAGGCCGCCGGGATCATTGACGTTTTCTGTACCGCAAAGGCCGAAGAAGAATCGCGCCATCTGAGCACCAAGCTAGCCGGAAAGTTCGTCTGGTGCTTTGGGACTCAAGCAGCCATTGAGGAGGTGGGAAACTGCCGTCACGAGCTGCGCGGGCGCGAACGGTTTCTGAAGCATTATGCTGTTGGGAACGCCCTGTACCAGCCACTCGTGAGCGGCCACGCCGGACATATAGACCACGGGAAAGCTCGGATCGACCTCACGTGCTGCTCGCGCTACCTCCCAGCCGTTGAACCTTCCCAGCAGATTAATGTCAGTCACGAGGCAGCGGTATGTAACGAGCCCCCCTTTGAGGAGGGTCACGGCTTCCTCGCCGGTACTGGCGACAGCGGTCTCGAAGCCCCCCTCGTTCAGCGCATCCTCAACAAGACTTTGGATGGCGTCGTCATCCTCGATGACAAGGATCGATGGCATTTCCGTCAAGGCTTCCCCCACCACTCACACTTTCGCTGGATGTTACAAAGTGCACAGAAGCAAAAGGTTCCGGGGCCGGGAAAATTTGGCATGCGGGGATATTTAGCAGGCGCGATGTTTGTTTGATTAAGCCGGAGATTTCGTCGCCTTGGACTTTTGGCGTAGGAAGCTGACCTCTAATTCCTCGCCGTTCACTCGCTCAAGCTGGCATCGGCGATAGGCAAGCCCCGTCGAGGAGAGCAGAAGAAAGAACTCCTTCAAGGCTAGCCCCTCAATCGTCGCTTCAACTTGAAGGGTAGCACCGACTTCAGACACATCTTTGAGGCTACACGAACGACGCCAGGTGCCATCGATCGCCATCATTTGCGCCGGCAAGCGGTGCTCAAAGGTGACCCGTCGGCTTTCTTGTTCTTTGTCTTGACGCATGGGCAACTGAACCGTTGCCTCGCAACGTAGTGAGAAGCAACTAAGAAGTCGTAACCACATTCGGGAAAATTCGGCAACTCGGGTTCTAGGGCGAGTCCAGGCGAGAGAAACCAAAGATGAAGATGAGCTTGCCCCGTGAACCGCGTCTGCTTCTAGGGCGTGTACTCACAATGAGAGTGCCTTGCCTTCGGCTACCCGGGAGTGCCCTCAGGCGGCGGTGTCAGGATCGGCCCTTTCTTGCCCTGTGCATCAAGACAAAGGTTGTGAACTGCTCAGTCGCAGCATTTTCGTATCCCGTCACGTAGGCGCGTGGGTGCCCTACCATCGCCCGCTCGAAGAGCTTTTGATTCTCCCTCCTGCAAACACCGAGGAGTGCTCGCGCAATGATTGGCGCCGATGAGACTCCATCGTCGAGGTCTACCATGTGCTGCCCAGCGCAATATTCGAGAGCGGCTCTATACTCAACTGTAGGGGATTGAGCGTAGGAGGAGCTAATCTGCAGAAGCAAGGCGAGCAGGACTAGGCAGCGCATTGTTTGAACCTCCTCTTGATGGATGTGCAATATATTGCGTCGCATTAGATTGCAACAAGTTGTCGCTATGTGCGCATGTCAGAGGACGTGCGGCGCTTGGTAGGGGGAAACGTAAGGAGGCTGCGGATGGCGGCTGGAATTACGCAGGCCGAACTTGCCGATCTCGTGGGTGTCGACCGGGCCTATATCAGCGGCTTGGAGCAGGGAAATCGGAACGCAACCATTGTTAGCCTTTGGCACGTTGCTCAAGCATTGGAGACGCCGATTCGTTTCCTGTTCGATGAAGCCAAGAAATCACGCTGACCGATAGGTGCAGGGGGAGCATTGGCTGAATCCCGTCCGGTGCCTGCCTGATCACTTTGAGCACTTACTCAGAGAGGGAGTTGGGCGACCCTGATCGTAATCTGAAGCAGGGCCTCTATGATTGGGGATCGTCCGTGTCCTCCCTCGCCCTAGGGGCTTCCTTGAAGGCCCCTTGGCGTAGCCGGTGAGGTGGTCGCGAGGGTGACCTTCTCGGTACTCGACCATCTCTGGCTGCCCCAAACCCGACGGAGGCCTTAGAGGTTACCCTTCGAGGGTAGGGGCCAATTAGGTAGCCGCACTCCTACCCCATCCCTTCAAGGTGCTCCATCAGGAAGACCCTGGGATGGCTATGGCCGGGTTGGTATCGTCGCCTCAAGGTTACCCCATGAGCGTGTCGTAAATGGAGGCCATGAAGGTCTGTCTTCAAGGGGGAGGGGGGTGGAGGCGGGTGTCTACTGCGCTCATCCCCTCTGTAGGTCTCCCCACTAGGGCAGGCTGGGGGGTGATGACGGTGTGGTTGGCCTCGCCGCTTTAGAGGATCAGGCTCAAGCCGCACCTCTAAGACAATCCTCGAAGTTCTCTTTCCTTAGCTCTTCCCCTCCTAGTCCTTTAGCAGAGACGTAAGGCAGAAAAGGCTTATTTTACAGGGGAAAACTCGATTTTTATGAACGCGCGAGACTGGCCCGATCCAGCGCAAAAGGCATGCTTCATAGCAGCCTTGGCGGCTGCAGCATTTGGTTTCGCCACGAGTACGGCATCATGAAGGGGCAGCGCTGGGATGCCGCTTTCAAAGAGGTGCGTGACCACAGCGATCAGCAGTTCGCTTTCGAGAAACATGAGTTCAAAGCCGACTCCGGTTCCGAATAGATGGGCAATCGGCCCGTGTTTTTGCTCTAGCAGTGCCACTGCCTGCTTGAGGTTCAACTGGGGAAGCAACGGACTGCAATCGCGCGGCCACCGCTTCAGGGGGCCTCGGGTAAACAGCAGGGCATTAAGGAGCAGCTTCCAGCCATCGCGTCCGGTGCCGTCGCCCGTCACGTCGTAAAGGTCTCCGGTCGGCTGCGGCGCTCTGGCGCGGACGTAGGCGAGACGTGGAAAGAGTTGTTGGTAATCTACATCGGCCACCGGCTTGCCGCTTATGCGAATCTGCCGGAATCGATCGGTGCGGGGCATGGTCATCCAGAAGCCGCCGGAAAGCCTCCCGCCCTGTTGCCAGCTCTCGTTATTGAACGTCCTGCGGAGCGTCCGGCGATAGCAGGCAACGACCTCGCCTTCTTTGCCGAGCCGGGCAGCGGCGCGAGTTCCTGTCAATTCGATATCGGCATCGAGAAGCCAATCATTGATACGTTGAACTTTCCGGCGAAGCGTCCTCGTTTTTTGGCTCTCGGCGTAATTTATCAAGGTCGCGTTGCCATCATCGTCCCTGCCCGACTTGAGGACGAGGATTTCCGGCTCCTGTTCTCGACGGAAGGAGGCCGGTGTCACCCTCGGAAAGCGTTTCGAGAGATCCGCGACCGTTTTGAAGAGCGACGGAGCTTTCGCCGTTCTTGAGAACCGATAGCCTGTTGTGACGCGTTTAAGGAGCTTTAGCCGTTCCAACAGGTCAAGCAGGCCAAGGAAGTGCTGGCCGTAGACTGGATTCCGGTAGCGGTTTACACCCCACATCATGTTGTTGTCGAGCGGAACGGCGAGCGCCGCGGCTTCGCGAAGGAGACCTTGCATGAGCACATTGCAAGCAACGGCCTCAACGGCGATGGTGAATTTGCGCAGGTCTTCATCCTTGCGAGCACGAGAGCGAAGGCCGAGCTTGTCTTCCTGTGCGATCAGATAATGCATGAAGCGGCCGATGGCTTCCCTTAGCTCCGGCGTTCTCGCCCGCAACTGCGGATCGAACCGCATGTGCTGATTACTCAATGTCATGGCCCCGGAAATCTGTGCTCAAAGTGACCGGCTTGATGCCCCAACATGTGCGTACCGCTATTCAGCCACCAGATATGACGTGCGAGAGCCTATCACTGGAAATTATTCGAGGCCTGCTGCCCGAAGTATGGGATGGCGTCCATACCGTTTCACCTTCAAGGCGAGGACGGCGGAAAGGTGCTTTTCCACCACCCATTCGCACGGCTGCTCGACGGCCCGCCCGATCAGTCGCAACACCGGCCCAGACGACCTGGGAAAGGCGTGGAGTTCCGCGACCTTTCTGAGGCGCCCCCTCTCGTCCGGAAGTTTCCAAACGCGATGATAGCCGCTTGCAAGGCGATGCAAAGCCTTTGCGATTTGAACCGTGCGAAACTCCTTCGTCCGGTGAGAGCCGGGGTCTTCCTCGATCAATGCCGTGACGGCCAGAACGATGGCAACGAAGCGCTCTGGCTTGATGCCTGCGGCACGGAGCCGGGCCAGTGCAATACGAGCTCTTCCGTTTGCGGACATGCCCCTCAGTCGCGTAGCGATCTCGGTTGGACCGGCTTCTTCGAGAAGCAGCGCGACGGCGTCGAGTGCCGCTTTGATGAACCGATCGGACTCAGCCCGAAGCCGAACATACGAGGTTGCGGCAGTAAGATACGGCTTTAGTTCTGCCGCGCTGTATGTCCCGTGCCAGTGCGATCCGTGCCGGGCTTTGTGCTCAATGTGCTTACGGCAATGGAAAGCCGCGAGTCCTGTGCCTGCCGCCCGCATGGTCGGGTTGCGGCATCCTGGGATTCTGCATCCGCCAAACGATGGGTCCGACGTTGTAGCGATCCGGTCGATAAGCTTTCCACGGCGTCTCATGCTCATTGATATAGGAGTTCTTTCAATCGGCGGAGAATGTCGAGCGCCCGTTGAGGCTCAGTTTGGATCGCGCGGCTTGAGCTGATGACAGTCGAGCAGACGGTAGCCTTGAACGAGCGCTTCGCGAAATGCCTCTCGACTGAGAGAGCCGCCGGTCTGCGAGTGCCGAAGATCGAAGGCACGCAGAGATGCCTCCAATGCATCATTGCGGGTGAAGGAGCGTCGCCTATTCTGAGGTCCAAACTTCTCTGTCGCTTGCTGCTGCGTCAACCACGGCGCATGTAGATTGCAACGTCTAAGATCGCGAAAGCCTTCCTGGTCGCCAGTTGCCAGTTTGTCAGATGGCGCATCTAGGATTGCTCGTAGCACCCTAAAATCAAACCGCTTGGGTGCCCTAATGCCGATAAGCGGATAGTGATAGGGGATTCCTTTTGGGTGATCTGGACTTGTAACGTGGCTCTCGCTCGTCTTTAGCCTTAACCGCCCGCCGAAAATTATGTGAAGCTGTTGCACCAGTACGGCCGGCGGATCGAACTGCCGATCTGACGAATCTGCTTCGTCGAGTGTACGTCTCTCTTTGGGCTTCTTGTAGGTGACAATTATTGAGGGACCTTCCTCTACATGGGTAGGGGCCGGCTTCGCAATGATCCCGATATCCCAGGGCTCAGGGTCCGATTCTCTTAGTCCGGACAAGAGGAGATCGACAGGCGGCTGATTTTCCAAATATCCCTTAGCACCACCGCGACTGAACGCGTTGTACGCCTCCTCTAGCCACTTAAAGCGATCCGCTAGTAGCGTTTCCGAGGGTGTCGATTTCTGCCTTGTTTTCATTTGATGTATCCGATCCTAGAGGCGGTTAGCTAACGTCCCCAAAATTCTTTGAAGCGCCTCGGGGCCAGCTCGGTATATCGCACCGCGTGTTGGATATTCTTGCAGGTAGACTTGAGGGGCCCGCGTTTCGCCGCCCTTGTTTGCCAAGGCGTAACCGCATGCGTGGCGCAACATATGCAGATGCACCTTGAAGGAAATTTCAGCGGCGTGTGTACGCAACGGGTGCAATGCCATCGAAGCGCTGCGGCGGTTCTTTGTGCCTTGAATGGGGAAAGAGTAGGTGAGGCCGAGTCGAATTCTTGGTCATACTGTCCGCTTCGTCGTTTGCGCTTCGCAGGCGGCAAACTAGGAAAAGCGTTTCGATCGTGTCAATCCCCCCACCGATCCCCTACCGTGCTTGTTCTGCAGGGGTTTCTTTCATCCCGTAGGTACCCCAACGTGGGTGTCGAGTATCCGCATGCGTAGCACTAATGCTCCCTCCAACGTGCCTTTGCGCAGGGGGCTTACTGGTTTCAAGGCGCATGCCCTGACTCTACCGCCACACTCAGCTGTGGGGCACTGTGGCGCACCCCTATCTCACGGTGGTGCTCTTCGCAGTACCCTTGCAACTTGGACCCCTGTCCACTCGGCATGTCCTCGCGAGGTAGGGATACCTCGGTCGGTGAGTGCGCGAGCCAACCCTTCATGGGAGGTCACCCCTTGACCTTGTAGTTCTCTGAGGGTCGGCATGAGGTCCTGCGCTCGCCGGCTGGCTATCGTTCCGCGGGCGAGCCTGCTTGCTAGGTGTGCTGCCCTGGATATCGACACTCCCCGGAAGCCTCCAAGCTTGACGCCCCGATTCTTGGCGGCTGCAAGGGCCGCCTTTGTTCGTGTGGAGATCAGACCCGCTTCCAGCTCCGCCACGGCGGCCATCTGTTGGAGCATGAATCGACCAGTGGGGCCTTCGATTGCAGGCAGGTCGGCAAAGCGAACTTCCACGCCGGATTCCAATAACCGCGAAAGAAACGCGACTGACCTTGTAAGGCGATCCACCTTGGCAACTACGATAGGAACGCGATGAACGCGGGCCGTAGCAAGGGCCCGCTCTAGGGCCGGTCTGTCGCTTCGGCGTCCACTCTCAACCTCCTTGAACTCCGCTATGACTTGCCCGTGCTCCTTCAGGTAGGCCGCAACAGCGGACCTCTGTGCGGCTAACCCGAGACCAGATGCTCCCTGCTTCGCGGTCGATACGCGATAGTAAGCGACAAAGCGATTGATCGTGACTGACATGCACTGCTCCAACATTTGCAACAACGTCCGTTGACACAAACGTTAGGAGCCTCATTTGGCTATCTCAACGGTATCAGCGTGAGTCAAATCGACTCAGCCTTCTAGCGGAAGCTTGCCCTGGGACGACCGCGTAAAGGCAGTGCCCCGAGCAGTCCATCATTTCTGAATCGAGAAGGGCATACGGGGGAAATCCGCAAAGCCGCCGCCACGAGGTCACGGCTCGCAATTGGGACCCTTCGCGCAAATATTGCCGGTGCAGCTTCGATGGGGGTCCGACGCCGGGACTCAGGAAACAGCAGACTGTGGCTTCAGGGGGCGTCTTCAAAGATCAGGCTGTTGCCTTTCGTCGCCTTTTTCCATCGCCTCCGGCCGATGCTGCGGCTCTCCGCTCAGCCCTGATCCGATCCAAAAGAACACTGGCAGGTTCGTCGCTGGAGGCCTGCGGTACTAGTTCGCCTCGAAACGCCTTGGCCAGGACAGCTCGATCAAGATGGTCGACTAGCTTGCGAGCGCTGGTAGCTTCCGAGGCGAGACGGTTGATCCAGGCGAAGGCCTTTTCGATGTAGTGGATAACGCGATCCTGCCTATCCAAATCCGGAATGGGCAGCGTCAGGCGCTCGATAACACCCGCATTTATGTTAGGTTGGGTAACGGCTGTTATGCCCAAACCAAGTTGTTCTTGGCCAGAATTCGACAATAGAAATAGCAAGACATAGCGGGGACGTACCCTCTCAATTCTCAGCCGAACTCGTATCAAGTACGCGCTCGGTAAGGCCGGACCGATGGATTGAGAATAAAGAGCACACTTTCCAATCGAACCCGTGCGTGTGACGAGGAGATCGCCTTCAACGAGGCCCCACTTGGCCAACTCTGCTGCTGAAACGGTGACGCGTGGAGGGGATTTGAGCCTGACGTTACCATGATCATCGAAGTCGGTCGTACGAAGGGTGACTACACCCTCACCGCCATAGGCTTCTTTGGCGAACCTTGGTCCATAAAAGGTAGAAGCTATGGCGCCGGCAAGCGGTACATAATCACCGTGTCCGCCGGCTTGAGAGAACCCGGCGTTAAGGATCGCCTGCTTATACTTCTCGACCAACCGCGCGATATGATCGAGATGATGGCGAGCTCGTCTTGACTTCGCGGACAGGCTATCAATCTTCGTCACGATCCGGCGCTGTTCGGGAATTGGGGGCAGGGGCATCGGCATTTCGCGCATCGTGGCAAGCGGAAGATGCTTGATCGTAGTCCCTGTAAATCTGCTTTCTAGTTCTCCGTTTGTCGCAATGTGACGCATATAAAACGCCAGCCATTCGGGCGACACGCCGTTAAAGGTACGGGCGCGATGGAGAGCCTTCTGAAATTTTAACTCCGTGGGACCAGATCGCCACACCGCAGCGCGACCAGGCTCGCCGCCCTCACAGATGATGACGTCACCGTCCTTGATCGAATAGCTTTCCAATTCTTCCGCGGTCATCCGCATCTCAAGTATATCAGCCAAGTCAAAGCTGCCCCAACGAACATTCACGTTGCGGAGGTAGGGAACTGGAGTCCCCTTGTTCTTGGCGGCATCAAGCATCTTGCCAAGCCGGACGTCAGCGATCTCGCCAATTGCCGCTCGTGTCCACCCATTGGGCAAGTCACTCATTCCGCCGCCTCTGGCACAGGAGCAACTTCATCTGCACTTTCCGGCTCCAGTTCGTCTGAAACTGCCTCTATGTCCTCTAGGGCTGCCTTGAGATGTCCAATGATCGCTGCTGCGATGTCCACTGGCTCGGTTAGTTGCTCTTCGGCTTCTGCCTCCGTGTCGCGTAGCCATGCGATGTCGAGATTGTCATCGCGGGCGGCGATCTGCTCGCGCGTGAAACATCGCCAGCGGCCTTCTTCGCCCAGATCTTTGCGCTTGGAACCGCCATTGGGCTCGCTCCCATAAGCCTTCTCGAACTCCGCGAAGTCTTCAACCACCAATGGGCGCGTCTTGCCAAAGGCCGGCATATTCGCCCTCAGGTCGTAGACCCAGACATTTTTTGTATTGCCCTTATCCGAGTTGCCGCGCTGGAAGAACAGCACGTTAGTCTTCACCCCCTGAGCATAGAAGATTCCGGTCGGCAGACGTAGTATGGTGTGCAGGTTGCATAGGTCCATTAGCCAAGACCGCAGCCGGCGTCCGGTGTTATCCTCGAACAGCACGTTGTCCGGCACTACCACTGCGGCCCGCCCCCCAAGCTTGAGAGCGCGAACAATGTGCTCGACAAAGGCGAGTTGCTTGTTGGAAGTCTCGGCCGTGACAGAGAAGTCAGAACGCGTCGGCCGGCCGCCGCCCTTCTTGGTCCCGAACGGAGGGTTGGTCAGAAGGAGGTCGGCTTTTGCAAGGCGTTCGCCATCGGGCGAGAGCGTGTCGGCCAGTTCCACACCCCCTTCTATGCCGTGCAGCAGAAGGTTCATCAGGCACAGCCGATGGGTGTCCGGAACCAGCTCTGCGCCCACAAACGCGCTGTGACGCTGGAAATGCGCCTTGTCGGGCGAAAGCTTGTATAGTTCGTCAGTCTGGTCCTTGATGTAGCGGTCAGCGGCGACGAGGAAACCAGCAGTCCCGGCAGCCGGGTCCTGGATCGTCTCGCCCGGTTGTGGCTTCACGAGGCGAACGATGCAATCGATCAGCGGGCGAGGCGTGAAATACTGTCCGGCGCCTGACTTTTTGTCAGCGGCGTTCTTCTCAAGCAGGCCTTCATAGAGGTTGCCCAAACCTTCCTCGCGGGCGGAAAACCAGTCAAGCTGGTCGATACTCGATGTGAGCGACTTGAGGTTGGTCGGCTTTCGCAGCTTCGTTTGCGCATCGGTGAAGATGGTTCGGACCAGCGCGTCCTTCGTGCCGGGCTTGCCGAGATCGAGCAAGAGCTGCTTGTAGTAGTCGAGCTGGTCAAGTCCTTCACGCCTTGCTAGTTCGCCCCAACGGTATTGCTTCGGAAGTCGGTTCTCCCGCAAGCCTCCGTTCTGATCAGGAACCTCTGCGAGCATCTTGAGGAAGAGGAGGTAAGTCAGCTCGGTGACGTACTCATTATACGTGACGCCGTCATCGCGCAGGACGTGGCACAGCGACCAGAGCTTGGCAACAATACTGATGGTGGTGGTCATTCTACTCAACCATGTCTCTCACGACGCCCTGAACGTTCAGAAGCGCATGTTTGCCAAGAAACTTGATCAGGATCATTTCAATCTTTTCGCACATAATCGGGTCGTCGATAGCGAGAAACGAGCCGCGAACAACCAGCGGAGGCTTGAACCAAAACCGGGTCTGATGATCCTTTACCCTTGTTCGCACGCTCTTCGCCGATTTGCCGACATACACAGGACGATCAGTGACATCGTAAAATACATACACACCAGCTTGATCGGGTACAGTTCCGATGTCGGATGGCGTAAAATCGGTCCAAGTATACCCTGAGATTTCCGATTTTTGCTCAACTACCTCTTTCTCGACCTCTGTAGGAACCGGTTGATTCAATGCTGCCGAAAGCTTCGCCCGCGTCTCGTCCGTTGGATATAGCGTGTTTCCTTTCACGATATTCCAGATGCCGGTGTACGAAATCTTCGTCTTGGCGGCCAATTGCGGGATGGTGAGACCCTGTTTCGTCATCTCACTGCTTACCCATTCGCCGAAGCTCTGCTGCTGCGGTGCTACGTCAGCTTCGTCCTCCTGAGGCATAGCAAGCGCCTCTTCTTGATCATTCATCCGACATTCCTCCACAGCTCTTCATTAATCCCGGTCAGCACCGCTTCAAGCTCTCCGCCAAAGACCTTGTTGAGACGTACAAAGCCGCCATCCGCGGAGAATGGCTCGCGGTCAATCGCGCTGCGATCCACCACGATCTCCTTTTCAACCTGTTCACCGATGCGTTTGAGCCACCGCTTCTGCGGGTCAGTCCAGGGGCGACTCGCTATGACCTTCTGCATCGCGGCTCTTACACGATCTCCATAGGGGGTCAAAGGATCGCCCAACGCTGCCTGACGGACAAAGCCGATGATAGAGGCGGCGATATCCTCGTTTCTGGCATCGCTCCACGCGCGGCGCAGGTTGGCCTCCGAGTATCCCTTGAGATCAAGCGTCCGGCGTAATTCCTGCAGATCGGCGCGGGTCAGGTCTCGGGGCCGTTGCACGACTAGCTTGAGGGCTGCAATGGTGTTGATGTTTTCGCGGATGAAGGCGGCGAAGGTATCAAGAAAATCCTCAGGCTTGCTGCCAGCTCCGTAGCCGCGGGTAACTGCCACGACCTCGTCGCCGTGATTCGAGATCGGCATAAAGCGAGGCTTGTTTCCGTCGTTCTCCCAATCCAAAATGGGACCGATAGCGGCTCTGTGTGAGAGCCAGTTGGAAAGCTCTGCCGGCTTACTTTCGACTAACCGTTTCAAGGTGGCTTCTGGCGTTTCTCCAGCGGCGGCCTCGAACCTTAGCCGCGCCTCTGAAGGTAACTTGCCGAGTCGGCGGCGAAGTTTCACTGCAAGTTGCTGCCGAATGCTATCGCGGTAAGCGTCTTCATCTGCCGCGATCAGCTCATTGACGAGCTGCTCAAACCCGATCGATGGATTGACTACCACCGGCTTCATTTCGGTGAGATTCTGGAGGTGCGAGTAAAGGTCCACGGCATCGAAGATGCGGAACACCTCCTTGCCGATTTCGGGACATTTCCGTGTAGCGCGTCCGATCATCTGCTCATACAGGATGCGGCTGTTGACTCGGCGCAGGAACACGAGATTAGTTATTGAGGGCACGTCGATGCCCGTGGTCAGAAGATCGACCGTGACGGCAATCTTGGGACTGGCGTCATTGCGGTACGACCGAATGAGGTTCTGAACCTTATCGACACTTCCGGTGATCTTCTTCACTGCCGCGTCGTCGATCTCGCCATAAGCAGCCGCGAAAGCGTCCTTGAACTTGGACACCACAATATCGGCATGGGCATCGGTGGCGGCGAAAATCAGTGTCTTGCCGGGAAGCGCCGGATCGATGTGCTTGGCTAGCTCTTCCGCGACTACGCGATTGAACTCGGGTGTAACCACCTGCTTGTTGAATTGCTCGACCTCGAAGCGCAACTCGTCCGGAGCGTGAGTTAGGCTCACCTCGCCGGTGCGGGTGTTGAGAACGTCGACCTGCTCTCCTTTTTCAAAGACGATGCCGGCACGGGCCAGCGCAGTCTCAATCCTGGTCGGCGGCTCATGGTCGATAAGATGTCCCTCGACCACAGCGTCTCTATATGAGTACGTAAAGATCGGATCGCCGAAGATGTCCGTGGTGTGCAAGGCCGGCGTGGCGGTCAGACCGATTTTGACGGCATCGAAGTACTCGAGAACACGACGGTATTTCGAGACGTAGTCCTCCTGGCCACGAAAGCTCAGCTCAGCATCGGACATCTCGCGGTCCAGCAGATAGCCGCGATGGCATTCATCGACGACCATCAGGTCGTACTGATCAATCGGTGGGGCTTCGGAATCGTCGGCCGTGTACAGGACACGCTTTACCAACCCTTGAATCGTGCAGATGTGCACTTTGGTTTCCGCCTCGGGTGCGACGTCGTCGAGCCCCTTTAGGCCGAATATGTCGGCGAACGCCTTGCCCGACACGACCCGCGTGGTCGTGAATTCGTCGGCGGCCTGCTTGCCCAACGCGGACCGATCCACCACGAAGCAGATGCGCCGAAAGCGCTTGGTGCTCAACAGCCGATAGAGCATCGCGATTGCGAGCTTGGTCTTGCCCGTGCCGGTCGCCATCGCAATGAGCATCGTGCGACGCTCGGCTTCAAGTGCGGCCTCAACCGCTTTAATGGCGTTCTGCTGATAGTCTCGAAGCGGAAAGCCGAACTCGAACGGAAGCGACTTGAGGGCCGCCGTTGCGGCGTCTTGATCCACTTCGAGCAGACCAGCGAGCCCATCGGGTGTCGGCCAATCCACCAAGGCGCGACGATGATTGGCGGTGCGGCGCGTGTCGCGGAACCAGATGCCGCTCTCAGTCTCAATCTGCTTGAGATAGGAGCGGCCGTTGGCTGCGAACACAAACGGAACCTTGTGATCCGCCCAGGGTCCTCCCGCGAATGCGAAGCCGTCACTCCCAGCGAAGCCAACGGAATACCGCTCCGCTTGATCGATAGCAGCAGAGACGTTTTTACGACGGCGCTTGGCTTCGACAACGCCGATAAGCGTGAGTCCGTTGAAGAGAGCATAGTCGGCGGGGCCGTTGGCGGTAGGCCACTCGGCAATGGCGAGATTGCGCCCTTTCGCCGGGCGCGACCCGGACCCATAGCGAAGGGACTTGGTGTCCGCTTCCCATCCGGCGTCGCGTAGCTGCTGATCGATAAGTGAGCGCGTTGATGCTTCGTCAAGATCGATCTTGCTCGCGGCTTCCTCACCGCGGGCAATAAAGTCTTGCATTTCTGACTTGGGCGCCTGCTGGGCTGCGGCCTGCACTTTGCCCAGCCGTGCCGCCTCGTCATCAACTGCTTCAGGGCCAAGTTGCGACTGTATCGAGAGGGAAGCCGATCGCGGCGCGAGCTCCGAGTACGAAGCAGAGACGGACGGATGGCTTCTGAGCGCCGCAGAGAGCTTGAGCTTCTCAGCTTCCGCTTCCTTCGCCAGTTGCTCCCAAACCTGCCGATCTTCTTCCTGTTTTTTCGAGCGCTCCTCGGCACTGTTACGGGCGAGGAGATGCGCATCAACTTCGGCTTTCGCGCGGGCCGCAGCTTCCTCGGTCTCGGCAACCCGAGCCCTCAGGGCATCAATCTCCTTTCGGAGGTCTTCCGTCGGGTCGGGCTCCTCAACGGGAACGATGAAAGTCCCAGGCGAGAAGTCCGGTTGTTTTCCGTAGACACGATGAAACCAAACACCGAGTTGGCGAGCAAACTTCAGCGCGGCGAGCGCATCCGAATGGTTACCGGCGGCATCGTGAACTGCGCTGTTGCCGGCTTTCCGGAGGGTATGAAAGACATCGGCGATGGCCTTCGGAATGATGCGCTCAAATGAAAGGCGGCGGAGAATCGCCTCAAAGGTCTCACGCTCACCTTCGTAAGTCCCGTGTCGTGCCGCGACCAGTTTGGCCATAAGCTCCGCAAATTGGCGAAGCTTGATGATGGCGGTTACGGGATCATCCTGGAAATAATACTCGGCTCGCGCAGCAAGCTGGACCAGCTTGGCGTCGTGAACGGTCAGGAAATCGAAATTGATTGAAAGTTGCATCCCAGCCCTAGAGGGCCGAAAGATTGCACAAATGAGCAGTAGATGCGACCCCCACGATGGGAGAAATTGCTTCTCGATACTTAGTTAATCTAATGGTTACCGATCGCAAAACCTCGTGATTTCAATGGGTTGTGCTCCCGCACAAGCCCCGAGCGTAACGACCCATCCCCCGCCTGCTCGCCGCTAGCCACTGCTGCAGCGCCACCCAGCGGGCCTAGAGGTGCGGCGAGCGACCATCCCCGAAGTCGCGCTTGGCGTTCGCTGTGTATCCCTAAAGTTGTGCACAGGGCTGCAATGCCGGCTCTGTACCGTCTGCCACTGTGTAAAGTTCTTAGTCCGATTCGAGGACGGGACCAGCAATGACCATCAAGGGAGTGACCGACGAAGATTTGAAGGCGCTGCTGGCGGAGAACCTCACGCCCTCCGACACGATCAAAACCCCAGAGCGGTTGTTTGGAAGAGAAAAGAACCTTCGCACAATTGACCGTGCCCTCAGTTCTCCTGGCCGTCAGATATTCATCTACGGAGACCGGGGCGTCGGTAAGACATCACTGGCCCTCACGTCCGCATACCTTCACTCCGCAACCCTCAGCCCTCCGATCCACGTGATGTGCGGCAGGACTAGTGGCTTTGCGCAGGTAGTGCAGGCCATTGGAAACGCACTCATCCCTGTGGAAGACCGTGTCGAGAAGCCGGGTGGCGGCGGAGGCTTCAACCTCACTCTGCCCGGTCTAGGAGGTGTGGGGGTGAGCCGGGCAAGCAAGGCAGTCCCCGCGATCGCCGCTCCTCAATCGCTGAATGAGGCGCTGGACGTTATCCGCTATGTGGCCTCGAAGCGGAACGGGAAGACGATCATCATCATCGATGAGATGGAGAGAATTGAGACAGCGGCGGAGCGGGAGAAATTCGCCGAGTTCATCAAGAACATTCCGGAGCTTGGCGCAGACGTGCGTTTCATCTTTTGTGGCATCGCACATGACGTGGACGAACTGCTTCAGTCACATCCATCTGCGGGCAGGATATTGGAGACGATTCATCTGGAGCGCCTCAAGCATAACTACCTCTGGCAGATTCTAATGGTCGTGGCGGAGAGGCTCGGAGTTGAGCTTCAATTGGAAACGCTCATCCGCATCAGTCAAGTGAGCGATGGCTTCCCGCATTATGTTCATTTGATAGGCGAGTCTCTGTTCTGGAGCATGTTCGATGATCCGGAGGTAGTGACGAAATCTGGTGCCCCGCACTTCAAAGCAGGCATCGAGGGCGCGTTGCAGCGCACCGAGGCAACGCTCCGGGCTCAGTACGACAAAGCCACTCAGAAGTACCGAAACACGGCTGACTATCAAGAGGCGCTTTGGGCACTAGCAGACAGCACATCTGACCGCCGACAAATCGCGGACATCTATGAGAACTCATACAAGTGGATCGTGACCAAGCGCGTCGGCCGAACGCTCATGCCGCGCGACAAGCTGAATCAACGATATCTCTCCCTACGCAAGGACACACATGGCAGGATCGTTGCTGGTCATGGTGCGGGATGGTTCTCCTTCCGCGAGAACATCATGAGGGGCTACGTTAGGCTCCGAGCTGAGGCAGAGGGTATCAATCTGGGGCGCCACCACAACACGGCTGGGATGGAGTAACACCTTGGCACTGAGTAAGAGTAGGACGTACCCGGCGTCGAAGTTTACACCCGAAGTAATTGCGGAGGGGATCGGTGCATTCAAGCAGCTCTTTCCGAAAGCAGAGCGCCGAACACATCAGGTTAAGGTCGGCCTGGAAACATGGACCTTCGACGATGACTCCGAGTTTTATTCCGACTACCGAAAGACAAATACGAGATCAGCGCGGCTTACCTATTACAGCTTGGAGAAGCATCACGAATTCTCGCTGCACTTCCACCAGCTCTGGGGCACAGACGTTTCGGTCTCCGCCAAAAGCCGAGGCGATATCGAATCCGTCTTCAGAGCGTTCGATGCGAACGCTGAAGCTTGTCGAATGCCCGAGGAAGACATCGAGAGCACGTTACGTGAGCGTCTAGAGATTTTCATCGGTCATGGTCGAAGCTTGCAGTGGCGCGACGTCAAGGAGCATCTGCACGACAAACACGGTTTCAAAGTCACGGCATACGAAACCGAACCGAGGGCTGGGCTGCACATCGCTGACATTCTTAAGGACATGGAGGACAAGGCAAGTTTTGCGCTTCTCGTGATGACGGCGGAGGACGAAGACGCAGGAGGCAAAATGCATGCTAGGGAGAATGTCATTCACGAAGCTGGGCTGTTTCAGGGGCGGTTGGGGATGAAGCGTGCCATTGTTCTACTAGAGGACGGCTGCGGCACATTTTCAAATCTGGCGGGCGTGCAGTACATCCCATTTTCGAAAGGCAATATACGAGAGGCGTTCGGGGACATCCTCGCAACAATCAAGCGGGAATTTGGGGCTAGTCGCAGCTAGCTTGGTAGTTGGGACCGACTCCACACATACGCGCATCAGCTCCACCAGCTGAGCCTTCAAGCGCCGGCCGAACCTCGGACCATCTGTGCTCCGGGACGGCAGCCACAACGTACTTTCGTCTGCTTTGTTTAGGACAACCGCCTAAAGCCGTGGAGGGAGGTGGTGTCAAAAGTTCGCCTAGCTATGCAGATCCCCAAATCTGCTCCTCTCTTTGAGCTGTCGCGGCGAAGTCATCTCAGAATTTTGTTCTTATGGTCGTTGACGCCAAGGACGCTCCACGGGGATCAGCGCCGGAAAACAGCTTAGCGAGTTCATGGCCTTCATTCTTGATCCGCTTGAGTTTCGTTTGGATTGTTTTGAGCTGGGTGGTATCGAACGAAACACGCAAAGCGGTCCCCTCGAACTCGGAAATGTGAAGCTCTCGAGTTCGCTCAGACGCAACGCCGAATGCATTCTCGCCGCTTATGATCCAGAAGTTGCCGCCATTAACGGCTAAACGACTTGTCATGTAGAGCCCATAGCCGGAGTTCTGCCACGTGTCGTGCTTTCGGCGCTTTATCCCCTTGTACATCTTGCCTGAAACGCCGGGCATTAAGCTGAGCTTTAGGGCGTCTAAGTCAGAATTTATTGTCAGGTATGGATTGCGAGACAAGCTCCGCCGCACGCCGGTGCCTTTATCGAGAATGGCCAAATGAACGCGGTTTCGAGACGGCCAGTGCTGGGCGCAAAACTGTACTTGATCGGCGCCGCTGTGTTCGAAAACATTTCGAATGACCTCTCGCAGTGCATATGTCAGCGCTTCGCACAGGTCGCCGTCCGGCTGCCGAGAAAGGACTTCTGCCATTCGCCGTGAGCGAAGTTCAATCGCCTCTCCAAACGCAATGCATTGCTCTTCAGCTTCTTTATTTAGAGTGTCGTAATCTAGGTGAGTGATGGGCAGATAGTTGCTTCCACCGCCCGCTTCACCGGGAGCGTAACCGTACTCAAAGCCGCACGCTCTAAAAAAGCCCATGACGCTCTGATATGACATTCGCTGATAGTTGCGGCAGGTGCTATCGCCAAAAACTTGACGAGACTGGAAGCTGGAGATTGCATCTGACACGAGGAGCAGCCCAAATGGGTCTGTATGTCCCACCAGTTCGAAATCGAAGAGGTAGTCGTGGTCTTCATCAAGTTCGGCCAACTTTCGTCGCAGCCGGAGTGCATTGCTCATATTCAATGTTGGAGGAAGCCGAATAACTGATCTCGTCATTTCTCATCTACTCGTCGCGAACTATTAGCAAAGGGCAGCCGACCGAGCCACCGTGCAGTATTTTGTACCGGAACTCCCGCGACTCGGATTGCGCCACTCGCAGTAGGGTATGCCAGTGCCCCTCCATCGTTCAATGCATTGGACCGCCTTCCAATAAGTCTGGTTCCATCTCAGCTTCTGTCCGCCCGGGCTCTCACTTCGGCGAAGGCCTATCGTTGGATGACCGTCTGTCCGTCCTCGATGACCAACCTGCTGCGGAGGCTTGGGGCCTGAGGCTCCCCATCCTGTCCTGCTGCTGGCTGCTGGCTGTGGCCGGCATCGTTGTGATGACCCGCCAGGCCCCGGCCTCGTAGCGGGTATACGGGGGGAGTCACTTTGCGGCTCACACGCCGTACTCTTCGAGTTTATGACCCCTAAAATTCGTCGGATGAACTGGGATGACGATGGGCCGAAGCTCGCGAATCGTGATATGGCCAGCAAATGTTCAACCGCAAGACACTCTTCATCATCGGCGCGGGTGCGGGGTATGACATTGGTGTTCCGGCTGGCCGAAAACTAGCTGAGGACATTGCGAACCGCACACTGGTTTCGCTAGATCATGGACAGCTAGGCCGCGGCACGCACGATGAAGACTTAGCGCTCAGCTTTTTCGAACGCGGTGATCCCAAAGCGAACGAGTATTTCAGCGCCTTCCGCCTAATTCATAATGGCGTACTCCTTGCCAACTCCATCGACGACTTTCTGAACATCCACGAAGCCTCCCCCGCAGTTGTCACGGTAGGAAAGGCCGCGATAATCCGCACGATCCTCAATGCGGAGCGTGGCTGTAAGCTCTATGTCGATCCATCAAATATCTACAACAAGTTGGACGTTGGACCGATCCGTGACTCTTGGTTCGTTAAGTTCATGCAAGTGCTCGGTCCAGGTAGGAGGGTGGATGAAGTCGAGAACGTGCTGAGCAATGTCTCGTTCATCACCTTCAACTATGATCGATGCTTGGAGTATTTTCTCCGGCATGCCCTCCAGCTCCTCTACGGAATTCAGCTCCAACACGCCTCAGAGATTGTTGGGAAGGCAAACATAATCCATCCGTACGGGTCTGTCGGTCAGCTCGATAAAGTGCAGTTCGGTGGCATAGCTCACGCTCGGATGGACTATCGCGAGCTATCGAAAGCTATCAAAACGTATACGGAGCGGGTTGAGGAGTCGGAGATCTTAGAGAAGATGCAGGGGGCCATTCGCGAGGCCGAGTGCATTGTCTTTCTCGGCTTTGCGTACCACAAACAGAACATGGCACTGCTTAGGCCCGCTTCGCGCGCTCGCAAGACAAAACAGATTTACGGCACTGCTTTTGGGATGTCCGACAGTGACGTGAGCGAGGTGGTTGACGAACTGGCTTCGTTCTTTCCGGATCAAGAGCTCAGGCCTGCGGCCTCCTCTGGGTTATTGCCGGCTCCTCCAATAATTGACATGCACGCAAACATCCGCATCGAGAACAAGCTGACGTGCTTGCAACTGTTCGATTACTACGCCAAATCCCTTGCGGGTTAGGGCAGGGGCGCGATGCATGCCAAGTTTATTTTTGAGCGATGCGGCGAGCGACGATCTGCACAATCTCCTTAGATACTCCTTGTGGATGGAACTCATAGGTCCGGAGACGTATCTGTCACGACTTGTCACATTGATTGACCTTAGCCGTCGCGCTTCGCCGACCTCGTTTTACGCGCGGTCATTGTTGAATGCGGAACGCTGGAGTGATGAGCGCCCGGTGTGGCCGGAGGCTTGCGAGAGCGCAGCTTTTGCTCCGGTGCCAAATGCGGCTGAGGGTAATGCTGGCGAGAACAATGAGCTGGATGATCTGCACCTTATTCCGTCATCAACGACGGGGCTTCAGCATTGGTTTTTCAGGATCGGCGATCCCGATCCGATACCTGCTGTGCCACATGGTCACGGACGCCAAGATGAGCGCAAGAAGTTCGATCCCTACTAAGGCTTTATTTATCGAATGGGTCACCAGATAGGCCGAGAGCCTCGGAATCGCGTTGTGGCGCTATGGAATGACGAGCAGTTCGGCGAGTTTGCGCTGAGGGCAGTTAAACATTTCGATCGTGGTCGTCCGGACTGGATTTGGCGGGTCTCAGATCCCTTGGTGTTGCCCAGGCGAAGGCGGGCCCGAAAGTCCGCTTCGTAATGGATGCCGGCTGCGTAACAGGACTGGTAAACATTCCCTCCTGCTGTTAGAAATTCCGCTTACATTTCAACGCAGAGCGCGTCGGAAAGCGCAATCCGCCCCTGGGCACCACGGTTCTTCTAAGAGGCTGACTGTTCTATTCTCGATCGGTCGCTCCCTCGGGGGCGCCCCGTCGTCTGATCTCGTCCTCGATTTCTTTAAGCACATCGAGGATGTCGGGAATGTTCATGTCCTCAAGCGCGTCGCGCTTATAGCGCTCCACGATGGTCAGCTCAGCCTCTCCGGCCCCGTCTTGCATCACCATCTCCCGTTTTATAGGACAAGCAGGCAGACGAGAGCGACTGATGACGTTCTCATCGCCGATAAATGCCTAGGGCCTCGCGGTGACACGCACCTATAGCGGCCCGAATCTGTGCAGATTGACCATCTCGCCACAAGGCGATTGGGACAGCCTAGCGCTCGTCCTTGGCGCTGTGATGAAGATTGAAAGCTCTGTCGTACGTGTCGCGGGCTTCGGTACCAACGCTGTATCGGCCAGGCCACCATGAATGTGGTGGATTGTAGTTGTCGTTCTCAGCGTCTGCCTTGGCTTTTTCGCCTAGCTTCTCGGGCGTCCAAAGGGACATTGATTTATCTTTACCCCACATCCTGGGCCTCACTAATGACTTTGCTGCGGCTTATGGCGCCGGCGGCAATTTGAAACAGGGTGCCAATCGCCCAAGAGCATCCCACCAGAACGCTGAATTCATTCCGCATGGTGTGGTCAAACACAATGATGCCAACGGACAGAAACACCCCAATCGCCGCAAAGAAGGTTCCGGCCGCGCTGGCCATCGCCGCCGCATCGGTTTCGAAGCTCCATTCTCCCGGTCGTCTGACTTGTACCGTCTGCACAAGACGGCTCGGCAGATCGATGCCTAGATAGAAGCCAAACGCCCCGTAAAGCATCATCAGCAAGGCGATTTCTTCGTTTCGGAATAAATCGCTTTCCATACGCATCAGTCCTAGGGCGACGTACAGGCCGCCGGCGCCTCCAACCATGGCAAGTCCGGATCTTTCAAGGACGTGCGCCACTTTGATGAGAACGGAGCGACCGAGCCACGTGGTAGTGGAGGCTCGAGCGTACTTCGCCAACTTTTTCTCTCCAGCCGACAAAGCGCCTAGAGCAGCTGCAATGCTCATTTTCATGGTATCCTCAATTCGGCCATTTAATTGGTCGCAAGCCACGCAGGCACTGCCTGAGCGCATCGTGATGACATTCGATATCAATTTGCAGGATGACGTGTGCGCCTACCTACGGCACCGGGCTGCCATTTCATGGACGCGGCGACTTCGGTGTGTGGCCGTTCTTGAGGCAGCTCTCGGACAAAACAATCCGATCTACAAGCAACAGACTAACGCCGTATCCGTTCCCAAACCCATGAATACTTTCGCCTCGGGGCAACTCATCGCGGGACCCAACGAGGCGGTATTCAAACTGGCAGAACGAAATCTACGCCAACTTCTCCCGAGCGATGTCCGTTGAAACTTCGGATCGACACTTTACTCCGGTTCGTGCCGACCGAACTGTCGAGCGCTACATCATGCAAGGGTCGGCACGTTCAGCATGAGCCGACAATTCATGCACGTCGAAGGCGAGAGCCGATTGAGAACAGTAAGTGGGGCTGCCAGTCGCGGCTGAGTCGGCGGATGACTCGAATAATTAGAAATTGATAGCTATTCGGAAATAAAGAGCGCATCGTTTCGTCGTGTTCGATTGTCGCGCCAGGGCGAAGCTGTACCCAGCGGGATGAAGCTCAAAGAAAGCTAGCTTCAGCGCTTTCCACCGAGCGTGGAGACCAATTGAGTTTCAATCGGCACACATTCGCCCGAGCTGAATGGCGTTTGCCCCCGGCGGCATCGCCCGCTGCGCGATATGGCGGAACTCCGGGATCAATCTGCGAGAATGATCATGGTGATGACCCGATCACGGAGCGAAACGGTGGTGTTCAAGCACCCATTCCGGATCGCAAGCGTTGAACGACGCCTACCGGCGGGCTCATATGAAGTGGTTACCGACGAAGAGTCGATGGAAGGCTTGTCAGCTCCTTCCTTTCAGCCCGTCGCCACCAAAATCATGGTGCCTGCAGTGCCGCCCCGCGATTCTTCCGTCGAGATGGTGACGATCAGTTCGCTTGATCTTTCCAATGCCCGGGAGCCTATGCGTGAGGCTCCTATCGATCTTGACAAGCATCGCGGTAGGACCTCGCCGAACACTGGTTTTCACCGAACGTCGGCGGAGATTGAATCCAATGACAAGGGATTCTTCGGTCGGCTTCTGCACCTCGCACCCAGGTTGCTCGCGACGCCCACGAAATCAGGGACGAGCGCGCTGCCGGAGCTGAACGGGCCCGGCCGCGACCTGCGCATCGATGCGTGCCGCGGTATCGCGCTTTGGTGCATTTTCTTGAACCACATTCCCGACAACATCGGAAGCTGGGTGACGCTGCGGAATTACGGCTTTAGCGATAGTGCGGAAGTGTTCATGTTCCTTTCGGGTGTGACCTGCGCGCTGGCCTACGGCAAGGCGCATGCGCGCGGCGGCTGGCCCGGCGTGCTCAGCCGTACTCTGTGGCGAAGCTGGGACATTTACGCCGCATTTCTGCTGCTCACGCTTGCTTGCGTCATCGTGGTCTACCTCGCAGGCAGCGGCGGGCTTGCCGACGAAACCAACACGCGCATTTTCTTGGATCATCCGGGAGCGACGCTTGCGCATGCAGCGATACTGCAATACCGACCCGTTAACACCGACGTCTTGCCCCTCTTCGTGGTTTTCCATCTTTTGTTCGCGCCACTGCTGTGGCTGATGCTCCGAGTGCCGAACATGGCGCTCGGCGCCTCGCTGTTGCTTTACGCGTCGGTGCATCTTTTCGGCTGGACCGTTCCGGCGTGGCCGAACAACGATTGGTTCTTCAATCCGCTAGCTTGGCAGTTGCTGGTTGTGCTTGGTGCGTGGTGTGTCATGGAGGGCAAGAGGTTCTGGTCGCGGATGAGCTCACGCACGGCGCTTGGACCTGCCGTTCTCTATCTGGCTTTCAGCCTGACCATCGCATTGGGTTGGAGCGCTAGACCAGCCGAGGGACTTGACCCACAGATCCTGACGAAGTTGCCTGACCTCGCAGGCAAATCGGACCTCGATCCTTTGCGATTGCTGCATTTTATTGCCCTTGCGATTTTGGCCGTATGGCTCGTGCCTCGCAATTGGCAAGGGCTGTCGACGCCGCTGATGCGCGGGGCGATCCGCTGCGGCGAGAACTCCCTGGCAATTTATTGCCTCGGCGTTCTGCTGGCGCTTGCCAGCCACATTGCGCTGGTCAACATCTCAGATGAGATTGCAATGCAGATCGCACTCAGTTTCTTCGGCATCCTGGTGCTGATCGCGGCCGCAACGATGCTCAGCTCGATCAAGACCAAACCAAGGCAGCGACAACCGTCTTCCTGACATCCGATTTCATCGCAGAGGATGCATACCCAAACGGCTGATGCCGCACGAGATGCAAAGCGGAATTGCTCTGGTGCACCGGTGCCTGCCGAACCGCGGGCAGAGATGATACGGATCGGTTTGGTCGAGCTGTCAGACGGGCTGCATCGCAATGGTCCGGAAGGCGACCGCACTCCGTCGCTCCCTTGCCATGTTTGAGAACCCCGCTCGCTTTCCGACATCACCGGTCCTTCATGGCAAGTGCAAAACGACCGTTGTCCCGAGGTTCCGGCACAAAGTCGCGGAACGCCTGGCTGACTTCATTCGACACTCATTACTGCCGCCGACGCGGCGAAACTGGAAGCCTTGGTCGCCGCCTTACCAATGGCTTTTCGCGAAGTGCTCGTGCTGCGTGATATCCAGGGCCTCGAACATCGCGAAATCGCCGAGATTACGGGGATCACGATCGGCACCGTGATGTCCAGGCTGTCACGCGCCCGTCAGAAGTCGATCGCTGATATGCATGAGGACAATTCCTAGCTCCGAGTTCCGGCGCCCGAGGCGGAAATCTGACGCCGGCCTCCTCCCGCCTCCCAAGATACCGGGCAATATTGGTCACTATACGAGCCCGGCGGCCGCTGATATGATCCTCGGACGGTAAACGGCAGCTCGCCACCAAACTTTTTCTGCGATGCCGGCCTTCTGATCGAACTCGATCCCGCTCGCGCCTTTTCGCATTGCTTCGACAACAACGCTGAACAAGTTCGTCAACGGCTGCCGCGTCCCCGCTCATATTGGGAGATGTGCCATGACTGCATCGGACTGGCGTCTCGAAGGCGAATGGATGAAGAACTGCACCTGCGCGTTTGGCTGCCCCTGCGATTTCAATGCACCGCCGACCCAAGGCTATTGCAAGGGATTGGTCGCCATGCGGATCGCCAAGGGACATTTCGAAGGGACCAGGCTCGATGGTCTCTGCTTTGCGATCACGGTCGATTTCCCCGGGCCGCTGCATGAGGGCAACGGGACAATCCAGCCCATCATCGACGAACGCGCCACGGCGGAGCAGCGACAGGCGTTGTTCGATATCTTCTCCGGCAAGCATTCGGCCGAAGGCACGCTGTTCCAGATCGTCAGCATGATCGTCACCAAGATCCATGATCCCGTGTTTGCGCCGTTCGAGTTCTCCTTCGACAAAGACGGGCGCGTCGCAAGACTCGTCGCCAGGGGCGTGCTCGAGACCGATGTCGAGCCGATCAAGAATCCGGTGACCGGTGATCCTCACCGCATCCAGGTGGTGATGCCCGAGGGGTTCGAACATCGGGCGGCCGAGATCGCATCCGCCGACATCCGCTCGACCGGCGCGATCCCGTTCGAGACCCGCGGTACGCACAGCTCGCTCGCCAACGTCGTGCAGACGCCCAAGGGCGTTGCGGCATGATGCGGCGCTGACACCGACACGAGAGCTCGGTGTCAGCTCCTGATCGCCATGGACAAGTCGATGGAGGGGCGCTCGATACTGGAACACTTGCTCCACCGCGACCGGCTGATCGTCGCGATCGGGACCGCCGCAGTGGTGGCGCTCGCCTGGGCCTATCTCGCTGCGGGCGCCGGCATGGACACGGAGATGATGGCCGACATGCCGGACATGGCGCCGATGCCGTGGACGCCATTCTATGGCGCGCTGCTGTTCGTGATGTGGTGGGTGATGATGGTCGCGATGATGGCGCCGAGCGCGGTGCCCACCGTTCTCTTGTATGCGACCGTGAAGCGCAAGCAGGAGGCTGCTTCTCGCGCCGCAATCGATAGCTGGATCTTTCTCGCCGGCTATCTCGTGACGTGGGCCGGGTTCAGTCTCGTGGCAGTCCTGGTGCAAGGAGCGTTCGAACGCTTCGGGTTGCTTTCGATGGCGATGGCAAGCACCAGCGCCATTCTGGGCGGCGGCGTTCTGATTGCAGCAGGGCTTTATCAGTTCACGCCGCTCAAACAGGCCTGCCTGCGCTATTGCGACAGCCCTCTGTTGTTTCTCAGCCGACATTGGCGGCCCGGCACGCGCGGCGCATTCCGGATGGGACTTCGCCACGGCAGCTACTGCGTCGGCTGCTGCTGGTTTCTAATGGTATTGCTGTTCGTCGGCGGCGTGATGAACCTGGCCTGGATCATCGGCATCGCGCTCTATGTCGCCGCCGAGAAGCTGCTGCCGTTCGGCCAACGACTGAGTTATGCGGCAGGCGCGCTCCTCATCCTGTCCGGCACGATCGTCCTTGCGCGCGCGATGTGAAAAGCGGTCCAAAGACGGTTAAAATGCGCCGTTTTCGGCACGTCCATGCGCGTGATTGCTCAAAGCCAGCCGGCCTCCGGGATGATACGGATGCTGGAATCTGAAGAATTGAGCTTTTTCCCAACAAAAACTTAAGGCTGTTCCGCCTATCTTCGCGCCACGAACAGCACTCGCGCGCCGCTTTCGGCCGCTTGTGTCCCTGTGCAGTCGAGGCGGAGACAAGGCGATGCCAATACCGCGGGCGAGCGCAGTTCTGCCGTGGCGGCCGGAGCGGGGGGGGCGCGTCGTGATGGCCGCAGGGGCAGTCCGCCAAGCCGGAAGAGCGATCCTGCGGAATGGCCCGCTGCAGATCGCATTGTTCTTTCTGCCCCTGGTCTGGATCGGCTATTTCGCAATCACCGCGTCTGAGCGGATGGATGCGATCGAGCAAGCGCGGTCGCACGGCAACAGCGTGGCCGAATTGTTCGAGGAGAACACCGAGCGCATCTTCGAGCGCGTGGATCAGTCGTTGCTGGTGGTACGGGCCCTCTACGCCGAGGATCCGTCGTCCTTCAGCCTGAAGTTCTGGTCCGACAAGGCACGCATCGCCACCGGCGACGTGGTCCAGTTCGCTCTGATCGGATCGGACGGGTACATGATCGAGACGACGGCGGGCTATTCCGGTCCGCCGCTCTATCTCGGTGATCGCGAGCACTTCATCCATACCCTGTCTCAGGTCGACGACCGCCTTTACGTGGCGAAGCCGGTGCTGGGCCGCGCGTCCAAAAAGTGGACGATACAGATCGCGAGAAAGCTGTTCGATGTGACCGGCAATGCGGTCGGCGTGGTCGTCGGCTCGATCAGCGTCGACGTCGTCGGCAGGTTCTACGACACCGCAAAGCTCGGCGTCGGAGGAACGCTGATGCTCAGGAATGCGAACCACGTCGTGCTCGCCGCCCGGGGCGTGGACCAGGGCTCCGTGCTGGGACAAAGCGCGCCTAGCCGCGTCGAGCGCGAACTGGGCGACGGCTTCTATGCGCAATATTGGAACGAAAACCGACCGAACCGCAGCGACCGGCTGATCACGGCGCGCAGGTCGCGCGCGTTTCCGCTCATCTTCACCGTCGGCATTTCGGAGCAGGAGATCTATTCCCGCTCCGCCTTCAGGCAGAAGGTCTATCTCGGCGGCGCGCTGCTGCTTACGTTCATCATCCTCGCCGCGACGACATTCCATTGGCGACGGCAGCAGGCGCTGGATCGCGCCCACCGCGATCGGCGCGATTTCGCCAGCAAGTTCGAGGATGCGCTCAGGAATCTTCCCCAGGGCTTGAGCATGTTCGACGGCCGTGACCGCCTGATCGCGTTCAACGGGCAATGGCTCGAACTCTATGGCCTCGTACCGGAAGACATTCGGATCGGTATGGATTTCCGGGAGGTGTTCGCGAAGCAGACCGCCGTGCTCGATGTCGAGACGTACCTCGTCGATTTGAAGAACCGGCTCGCTCAGTCGGAGCAGATCTCGAACACCGTGCAGTTTCCGGACGGCCGGGTCGTCTACATCTCCTACGGCCGGCGCGAGGACGGCGGCTGGGTTGCCACGCATGAGGACATCACCGAGCGCAAGGCGTCGGCGGACCGCATCGAGCGGCTCGCGCATTACGACAGCCTCACCGGCCTTGCCAATCGCAACCTGTTCAAGGAGCGCATCGACGAGGCGCTGGCCCGCCCGCGCCGGCCGGAGCCCGCGTGCGCCGTACTCCTGCTCGATCTCGACAAGTTCAAGTCGGTCAATGATGCGCTCGGCCATCAATGCGGCGACGCGTTGCTGAAGCAGGTTGCCGACCGGATCAAGGCGCAGATCCGTGATGCCGATACGGCGGCGCGAATCGGCGGCGACGAATTTGCCGTCATCGTGGCACCCGGCGGGGCCGGGATGCGCGAGGGCGCTGAAAGCCTGGCCGCGCGGCTGGTCCAGGCCATTGCCGAACCCTTTCACATCGATGGCCACCCCGTCGTGAGCGGCTGTAGCATTGGCCTTGCGCGCGTGCCCGAGCACGGCACGCGGGTCGACGAGATCCTTCGCAACGCCGATCTTGCGCTCTACAGGTCGAAGAATGCCGGCAGAAACTGCTTCCACGTCTATTCAGCGGAGCTCAAGGCGGAAGCGGATCAGCGCAACGTGCTCGAGATCGAGCTGCGTGAAGCGATCTGGCGCGAGGAGATAGAGCTGTTTTATCAGCCTGTGATCGAGCTCGGCACCGGTCGGGTAAAATCGGTCGAGGCCCTGGCGCGCTGGCATCACGGCACCAGGGGCTACGTCCCTCCGGCGGAATTCATTGCTGTTGCCGAGGCGGGGGGACTGATCGTCGAGCTCGGCCACCAGGTGCTCGCCAGGGCCTGCCGCGATGCGATGAGCATGCCGGGCGACATCAAGGTCGCTGTCAATCTCTCCGCCCTGCAATTTGCCAGCGCCAATCTCGTCGACACCGTGACCTTTGCGTTGACGCAGAGCGGGCTTCCGCAGACCCGGCTCGAGCTCGAGATCACCGAGAGCGTATTTCTCGCCGACACCGAGGAGAACCTCAGGACGCTCCAACGCCTCAAGGCGCTTGGCGTCTCCATTGCCCTCGACGATTTCGGTGTCGGATACTCGTCGTTGTCCTATTTGACGGCCTTTCCTTTCGACAAGGTCAAGATTGACAAATCCTTCATCGACAGGATCGATCGCTGCGAGACCGTCGCCGTGCTGAAATCCATCGTGCAGCTGGCAAAGACGCTGAAGCTGTCGATCGTCGCCGAGGGGGTCGAGTCCTCCGAGCAGGTCAGACGGCTCCAATCACTCGGCATCCCGCTCGGCCAGGGATTTCACTTCAGCAAGCCCGTGCCCCTTGCAAACCTCTCCTGGCAAGCCCCCACGGCGCGCCGGAAACGGCGGGTGGCGTGAGCTGATTCCTCAGGCGGTTGTCATCATGACCCGCCACTATAGCCGCTTGGACCGAAGAGCGTTCTCAATTGCCGGTTCGGAAGCCTGCGCCCGCCCGTCCTGGCACTCCCCTTGCTCAGTCCTGACCCAAGCCCGGGCCTCGGCGGAGAGGCCGTTTCAGGTTGAGGCAAGTGATGCAGGAAGTGTCCCGTTCTGGTGCTGCTGACGAACTCCGGCTCGACGCGTTGATCGCCGATTTATGGTGGCGCGTTCGGCTGATTAATACCGACATTCTCGAGGAAGAGGCGCGCGCCGGGGTGTTCGACCCGGCTCAGCCGACCTATCCGCTTCTCGCCGCCAACCTTCGCGCCCGACGCGACAATCTGGTCGCGACGATCGGCGTGCTCGAGCAGCGTGCGAGATCGGTGTCGGAAGCTGCTTGAAGCGGTCGCGGGGGCGCGCCAGCCTCCACGTCTTCGCCAACCGGCCGGCTGCAGCGCCAGAGGCGGGCGCGGGATGCAACGCGCATCATCGCATGGCTCGAATGCCTCCGGCGCTGTGCCGCTAACAGTTGAATTCAGGCCGCCGCCTGCCCGTGTTATGGCTGGTCTCCGCACCCTCGCGAGGCCCCCATGCTCCCCATTCCCGCCGATATCTTCACCGAACCCGAGGACGTCTCGCCCGACGGCCTGGCCAATCTCGGCCCGCTTCGGCGTCTTGCCGGCACCTGGCAGGCGGACAAGGGCATCGACATCAATCCGAAGGCGGAAGGGCCGGAGCGGCGGACCTTCATCGAGCACATTCGCATGGATCCGATCGATCCGCAGGCCAACGGGCCGCAGCTGCTGTACGGGCTGCGCTACCACATCCACATCAACACGCCCGAGGAAGACATCACCTTCCACGACCAGGTCGGCTACTGGCTGTGGGAGCCGGCGACCGGGCTGATCATGCAGACCCTGGCGATCCCGCGCGGGCAGGTGCTGCTGGCCTCGGGCAAGGCCGGGCCTGACGACAAGACGATCTCGGTCACCGCCAAGCGCGGCGACACCGCCTACGGGATTTGCTCGACCGATTTTCTGGAACAGGCCTTCCGCACCGATGCTTACCGCTGCGACATCACCTTCAACGACGACGGCAGCTGGACCTATCTGATCCAGACCGAGTTGTTCGTGCGCGGCGCGCCGTTCAATCACCACGACACCAACACGCTCCAGCTCATTGCGCCACCCAGGCTCAATCCGCTGGCGGCGATCGTGAATGATCATGCCGCAGGCGGCGGACCCGCGGCCTGAGCGCTGCCCTGAGGATTGCATGAAACCGTATGTCATCTGCCTGATGCACTCCAGCCTCGACGGGCGCACGCATCCCAGCCGCTGGCGTCCGAAAGGCGCGGGCACGGACTGGTTCGAGAAGGTCCACGATGAGCTTGGCGGCGATGCCTGGGTGATCGGCCGCGTCACGGGTTCGGAGTTCGCCAAGGGCAGGCCCTATCCCCCGACAGACGCAAAATTTCCGCGCGAAAACTGGTTCGCCCGGCGCGATGCGAAGACCTACGGCGTCGTGCTCGATGCTGAGGGCAAGATCGGCTGGGGGCGCGCGGAGATCGGCGGCGATCCGATCGTCGTCGTGCTGACCGAGAATGTCCCGGATTCGCATCTCGCCGGTCTGCGCGGCGAGGGCGTGTCCTACATCTTTGCCGGCAAATCCGAGATCGACCTCGCACTGACGCTGGACATTCTCAGCCGCGAGCTCGGCGTGAAGCGCGTGCTGGTCGAAGGCGGCGGCGTCGCCAACGGCGCCTTCCTGCGCGCCGGCCTGATCGATGAATTCAATCTGATCCTCAGCCCTGCGATCGACGGCGCGAAGGGCGCTCCCTTCGTGTTCGATTCGACCGAGGCGGACAGCGACCGGCGCGCGCCGATCGCCGCGATGACACTGGAGAGCACGCGCGAGCTCGGCGGCGGCGTCCTGCTGCTGCGCTATCTGATCCAGAACGATCCGCAAGCCGTGAGCCGGTAAGGCGCGGCCATGTCCGATCCGTCCGAGCACATCGTCATCGTCGGCGCCGGCGCCGCCGGCCTGATGGCGGCGCGCGAGCTGGCGCGTGCCGGCCGCAAGGTGACGATCCTGGAGGCGCGCCAGCGCTGCGGCGGCCGCATTCATCCGCTGCCGGCCTCGCAGTTCGGCTATGCCGCCGACGGCGGCGCCGAGTTCGTCCATGGCGAGGCGCCGGTCACGCGCGCATTGCTGCGCGAGGCCGGCCTCTCGCTTCAGGAGATCGAAGGCGAGCAGTGGAGCTTTGACGGGACGAAGATCACGCGCGAGGCGCGTGACGATACCCATGAAGCGGAGCTTCAGGCCAAGCTGGCGGACTTGAAGGACGATCTCACGGTCGCCGACTTCCTGCGCCGGCATTTTGCAGGCGACGACTACGCGCCGCTGCGCCATTCGATCGAGCGGATGGTCGAAGGCTATGACGCGGCCGATCCCGAACGCGCCTCCACGCTGGCGCTGCGCGCGGAATGGATGGACGGCGGGCACGCTCCGCAGGCGCGCATCGAAGGCGGCTATGGCGCGATGATCGAGGCGATGGCGGCCGACTGCCGCAGGCACGGCGTCACCATCCGCCTCGGCAGCGTCGTGTCGGCGATTGCGGAGGAGGGCGGCGCGGTGATCGTTCGCTGCGCCGGCGGCGACGTGCACGCCTGCGACCGCGTGATCCTCACCGTGCCGCTGCCGCTGCTGCGCGAGATCGCGCTGCCGGCAGGCGCGCGTGCCAAGCTGGCTGCTGTCGTCGACATCGGCTTCGGCAACGTCATCAAGATCCTGCTGCGCTTCGCGCGGCCATGGTGGCGCGAGCGCAAGGAAGACCTCGCCGACATGACCTTCCTGCTGTCGGATGAGGCGATCCCGGTCTGGTGGACGCGCTATCCGGACCAGCATCCCGTGCTGACGGGCTGGTTCGGCGGTCCGCGCACGGCGGAGCTGGAAAGCCTCGACGCGCGAGCATTGATCGATGCCGGGCTCGGCTCGCTCGCCGCAATCTTCGGCCTGCCGCGCGATCACATCGCGCGCGAGCTGGTGGCGTCCGCCGCGACCAACTGGGCGCATGATCCGTTCGCGCGCGGCGCCTATTCGTGGGCGACGCCGCGCACCCGAGCGGCACAGGCGATCCTCGCGCGCGGCGACGGCTTGGTGCTGTTTTCCGGTGAAGCGCTCTATCGCGGCCGCGACATGGGAACGGTCGAGGCGGCACTGGCGACTGGCCTGGAGACGGCGCTCACGATCCTGCGCGGACACTAAAAAAGAGGCCCGCATCTGATGCGGGCCTCTCGTCGCGTGTCTCTCCAGATCTTACCAGCGGCCGCCGCCGAAGCTGAACGTCACGCCGGGGCCTCCGCCGTAATAGCCGTACGGTCCGCCGCCGTAGTAGCCGTGGTGCCGCGGGTAATAACCGTAGCTCCTGTAATACGGCCGGTAATAGCCGTGATGATGCCGCCAATGATGATGGTGGCGGTAATGCCTGCGGTGCGCGCTGATGTCGGTGGTCTGGCTTTCCTGCGCGGTCTGCTTGGCGCTTACGCTGCCGGCCGCGCTCGCCGATCCACCGGCCAACGCCGCAGCACCGAGGGCGATCGCGGCAATGAGATATTTCATGTCATCACTCCAGTTGAAGGTCGTGTGACAACACATGAGCATCCCGCGCGTTCCTGCCACTGCGGGCGTCGAAACGACGCAGATTTTAGTTCCCCGATGAACGTACGTTAACGTTCGTGAACGAGCGAAGGCCGCGCGTTCTATCGTCGCATGACGAGGCATGGCCTGCGACTCGCGCCCCGAACGCGGCGCAGCGTCTCTTCGACGATGCGGTGCGAATCCGGGACACGAGAGTGGCGCATGTAGATTTTCGCAACCACTGTCACGGATGCGGATTAGGAAAGCGGTGTCCTTCGGAGAGCGCAGCGAGGATCGCGTCCTTGTCTGCGATGAATGTACGACCGTGATAGCTGAGCGCAGTGCCAGGGATCCGTGGCATCATCGCGATCGTACACGTTGACGCCAGCGGACGGACCTACTTGAACGGATCCTGGATCGACGGGACCGACTGGCGGATGCGGCGCACGCTGACCGGGGTGCCGTCGGAGACGAACAGCAGCTCGTATTTGCGGCCCTCGCTGTCGGTCGCCGAGCAGGTGACGTCGTTCACCTTTCTGGCGGCGAAGTTGCCGGTCTGCCGGCAGATGCCGGTCGAGGTCTGCTCGGCCGGCACGGGCAGGCCGTCGACCTTGGGGCGGTTCTTGGAGTTGAGCAGCACGCGGTCGATCCGCAGCTCGTAGGAATTGTCGTCGGCGCGCTTGCCGTTCTCGCCGGAGAAGGACACCACGTGGCTGTCATCGGAGGGATCGTCGACCGCGACCGCGAAATTGACCCGGCCCGTGTCGCCATGGGCATAGGCCACCGTCTTGCACGGGAAGGTGCGGCCCGCGACCCTGAACGTCTTGCAGTGGCCGGACATCAGCGCAAGGAGGTCGATGAAGGCGTTCGGCTGCGCGGGCGGATTGTTGACCGGAAGGGGTTTGGAAGTCTCGGCAAAACAAGGACTTGCCGCGATCACGAGCAACGCGGCGAGGACCAATCGGCGAAGGCGCATCGTCGGGCTCATGAGCCAGGGGGCCATGGCGGAAGAGTTTACCATAACCATCGAACCGCAAATTGGTTGCGATCCCGTTTGTGCTGCAAGTCCCGCCTGGAATACCACCACTTTCACCCCGACGGCGACTTGTTCAAATCGCCCGATCCATCCCGGCGGCCACATGCCATCAGGCCGGTGTTTTTTTCGTGGCGGGACAGCGGCGGCCGGTACGTCGGCGGACGCGGACCGGGTCAAAATAGCCATTGGTCTCCCTCGGGGGGCACCGATCGACGGCGGGCCGGGGGCTAGGCTTGAGCTAGCCGTGCTTTGGGGGTAGCCTCACAGAGGTTGATTGATCGATATTCTTCTTCTCCTGATAGTTTTCGTCTCCTGATCGTTTTCATCCTATTGCGTGAGGGTGCGTCATGAGTTTCGAATTCGATACTTTCCTTCGTGCATTGTCCATTGCTCTCTTCAGCCTCATCGTTCCCGTCGGCGTCTATATCGGTCGCATGAACGTTCGTGCGAGCCGGCGTGAAATCGTGCGAGATCTCGAGAGACTTTTTCAGTTCGCAAAAGTGGGCGGACGGCCGCTTATCTTGCCGTCGTTCGAACTGGTCAAATATAAATACGACCCGCAAGCAAATCCGGAGCGGCAGACCACGGATCCGGACTCCAACGCGGTCCGATTTTACATCTTCCCTGTCGCGATCTACGTCCTGCTGACGTGCCTTTGCTTCCAATTCGCGTTCAGGCAAGACATTGCGCCGCATGGGGTGGCCAAACCCGACGACTACGTCTCGAATTTCTGGACGCCGCGCGGTACCCCGGGCGGTATGATCACCTACGCGTTCATCGGCAGCTACATCTGGTCGATCCAGTACCTGATCCGAAGAATCGCCAATTTCGATCTCTCCCCGATTTCGTTCTTCCAGTCGTTCTTCCACATCCTGCTCGCGATCTTCGTGACCGCGGCGGTTTGGCACTCCGGGTTCATGACACATCTCGGCGACGGCGCGCAGGTCGCTCTGGCATTCGTCATCGGCTTCTTCCCGGACCTTTTCATCAGCGTGCTGATCGCGAAATTTCCGTGGATCCGGCTGCGTCGGGTGAGCTCCGCAAGCAAGGCGCTTCAGGAGGAGCTCCCGCTCGACATGATTCTCGGGATCGACCCGTTCATGAAGCTCCGCCTCGGAGAGTTCGAGATCGAGGACGTGCAGAACCTTGCGACCATCAACCCCATCCAGATCTTTGTGGAGACCCCCTATGGGCTCTACGAGGTCATGGATTGGGTCGCGCAGGCGCAGCTCATTCTCGCTGTCGGGCCCGAGCGGACGCGCAGGCTGCGGGAGATGAACATCCGCACGATCTTTGATCTCGAACGCTGCTTGAAGAACCCGCTTCTGCGCCAGCGGCTCATCCACATCCTGTTAAATGTCGAGGCGAAATACGCCCCAAAGTTCGAAGCCGTAGCGGAAGGTGCCGTCGCGACGGGCAGCGAGGTCCCGCTGAACGATGCAGATGCGCTGCAAGCCATCGTGTCCTATATCCGCGACGATCTGCACGTCCGCCGGCTCCGCCAAATCTGGGATGTCATCAACGGGCACCTCGATGGGCGCTATGATGAGCAGACGATCGGGCCGAAGCTGGCTCGAGGGTCGCTCAAGGCCGCGGCCGTCGGAGCGCCGGTTACCCCCGTGGTAACGCGCAACGGTGCTCGCCGCAACAAGCTGATTGATCACCGCGCCTCCGGGCAAGACGCAGCGTAAGGGGCTTGGTTCGATGGTTCGGCTGCGAAGTTGGCTCCGTGCGAGACGCGACTGAGATCGAGCCGCAGAGGTTTAGCTTGCTTCGCTCAGCTGGTGGCCAGCTGGTGCCAGCGCCCGTCGCGTGAGGAGGGGCGGCGGTGGAGGCGGGCGTCCAGCACGGCGCGCGCGCGAGGCAGCTCACCGCTGCGCATCAGCGCGACGATATAGGTGTCCTCGATCAGCTCGCGCTGGGCGTGACTGCCGCCGATGCGCACGACCTCGCCGAGCACGGGCGTGAGCATCTGCACGCAAGTCCGGTAATCCTCATCGGCGAAAGCCGCGAGCGCCCGGAAGATCGCCGGCACCACAGGGCCGGCCGGCAGCTTGCCGTCGGCCAGCCGCTGCTCGATCGCCGCAAGGCGGGCGGCGAGCGCTTCGCGATTCTGCGTCGCGGCTGCGAATAGCGCCATGTGGACGTCGGCAAAGGACAGGCTCGATTTCGGAAACAGTTTTTGCGCGCCGGCGTCGGCTTCCTGCCACAGCGCCTTCGGCACCGCATGGCCGTACATCGACAGGCGCCACAGCAGCGAGGCGCTGTCGGTGATGACGTTGAGCGGCGGCGCCTGCGTGGCAGTGGGCCGAAGCACGTCGGCATAGATCGCGAGCGCCCGCGCCGCATCGCCATGCTCGAGCGCGCCGAGCGCCTGATGCCAGCTTATATGTCCGTGGAGGATTCCGGCGCGGTCGTAGGCCGGGAGCCATTCGTCGACGAGACGATCGGCGTCCTCGATCGATCCATCCTCGAACATCGCATGCAGCACCGCGTGCGCGGCATGGGCGTTTTCCCGGCGCAGATTGAAGCCATGCTCGGTGACGGCGCGGCCGCGCGCGACGTCGCCATTCTCCGTCATCGCCCAGCCGGACATGGTCAGGAACCACCAGTCCTCGCCATAATGTGGCGCGATGTTCTCGCAGAGCTCGTGCCGGGCGCGGTCGTGATCGGCCATGCCGGAGAAGGCGAACAGGCCGAACGCGCCGAGCGGCAGCGACAGCACGACAGCGTCGCGCGGCCATGCATCGATATGCTTCAGCATCGATGCGATCGCCTCCGGCAGCCGGCCCTCGATCGCGAGCGCCAAGGTCTCGACATGCGAGCGCTCGCGCTCGCTGCCGCGCTTCATCACCAGCTCGCGCGCCAGCGCCGCCTTCTGCCGTGCGAGATCGCCCTGCTGGTAGAAGGCATGAACGCGGCCGCGGGCGATATGGGCCAGCGCGAAATCAGGGTCGGCCGCGATCGCGCGCTCCAGCATCTCCGCGGTGCCGGTCCAGTCCGCGAGCATGAGGTCGACGCCGTCGCGATAGGCACTTGCCGCCTCGTGCGAAGAGGTCGAGAGCGCCAGGCCGTAGCGGTCTTCAAGCCCCATCGTCGTCTCCCGCCCTCAAGCCGTCCGCGCGCGGCGGCCTTCGATCGGATAGGCCGGGTCGTTATAGCCCGGCGTCGAGGGATGGCCTGGTGTCACCAGGCGGTCGATCAGCGCCTCGTCCTCCGCGGTGAAACGATAATCGAGCGCGCTGATGTAGCCGTCCCATTGCTCCTCGGTGCGGGGACCAGCGATCACCGACGAGACGAAGGCGGAGTTGAGCACCCAGCCGACCGCGAACTGGCCGGCGGTGATGCCTTTCTTCTCGGCGTGAGCCTTGATCTCCTGCGCAAGCTGAAGCGATTCCGGCCGCCATTCGGTCTGCATCATGCGGGTGTCGTTGCGTCCCGCGCGCGTCTCCTTGTCGGGCGCTGCATCCACCCTGTACTTGCCGGTGAGCACGCCGCGCGCAAGCGGGCTGTAGGGCACGATGCCGAGACCGTAATAGGCGCAGGCCGGGAAGTGCTCGACCTCCGGCATGCGGTTCATGGCGTTGTAATAGGGCTGGCTCACCGCGGGCCGGTCGATGCCGAGCCGGTCGCAGATGTTGCAGATCTCGGCGACGCGCCAGGCGCGGTAGTTGGAGACGCCGAAATAGCGCACCTTGCCGGCGTGGATCAGGTCGCTCATGGCGCGCACCGTTTCCTCCAACGGCGTGGCATGGTCTTCCTTGTGCAGATAGTAGATGTCGATGTGATCGGTGCCGAGCCGCATCAAGCTCTCGTCCGCCGCCTGCAACACCCAGCGCCGCGACAGCCCGCCGCGATTGGGATCGTCCCCCATGGGGTTTGCGAGCTTTGTGGCAAGCACCCACGCGCCACGATTGCGCGCGATCGCGCGGCCGACGACTTCCTCGGAGGCGCCTTTCGAATAAGCGTCCGCGGTGTCGATGAAGTTGATCCCGGCGTCGCGTGCCTTGTCGATGATCCGCTTCGAGGTGGCTTCATCGGTCGGCCCGCCGAACATCATGGTGCCCAGGCAAATCGGCGAGACCTTGAGGCCGCTGCGGCCGAGCTGGCGGTATTGCATGGGCGAGTCCTCGATGTCTTGTGAAGGCCAGCATAACCGCCCGGTTCCGTCATTGCGAGCGCAGCGACTTGTCCGCCGAAGCCTTGGCGAAGGCGGAAGCAATCCAGAGCTCCCATTTCCTCTCGTCGTCCCGGACAAGCGCGCCCCCGAGGCGCGCGCTGATCCGGGACCCATAGCCACAGGGAGTTGTTTGACGAAGACTCGGAGTTACCAGCTTCGCGCTACAACTCCGTCCTGGGGTTATGGGTCCCCGCCTTCGCGGGGACGACGGCGGAGCGTATGGCTGCGACGGTGCTAGCCCGACTAGCTACCCCGGCCCCTTCAAGATCTTGAACACGCCGTTCGCCATCACAATGCAGCGGTCGTCCACCGTCACTTCGGTGCTCATGAAGATCAGGCTGCGGGTCGAGCGCACCACGCGCGGACGGGAGATCAGGGTGTCGCCGATCTGGCCGGCCTCGACGAAATGGGTGTCGAGCTGCACCGTCGCCAAGTACTCCTTGCCGGAGACGTAGCGGGCGGTCATGCCGCAGGTGCGGTCGGCGAACGTCATCATCACGCCGCCCTGGACCATGCCGCGGCGGTTGTGGTGCTTGTCCTCGGTCGCGAGCGCGAACTCGTAATGGCCGTCGACCTTGCGCTCCCACAACGGGCCGATCAGATGCAGGAAGCCCGTGGTCTCCAGGATGCTCCAGCCCTCTGATTTCAGCCTTGCGGCGGCCTTGCTGGTCATGTCGTCGTCTGTCCTTGCAACGCGATGTCTCCTCGTTTCATCAGATGCAGTCCTGGTGTAGTCAAGCATCATGAGAGCGTTCGACGATGCCACCAGACGGAATATCGCAGAGGTCTGCGCCGCCTTCGCGCGGCTGCCCGACACAGCCGAGCCGTCGGCGCTGAAGCGCGCCGCGGTGGCGCTGGCGCTGACCGAATCCGACGACGGTGGCGACACCGCCTTCCTGCTCACCAGGCGCGCCTCGCACCTGCGCGCCCATCGCGGCCAATGGGCGCTGCCCGGCGGACGCTGCGATGCCGGCGAGACGCCGGTCGAGGCGGCGCTGCGCGAGCTCGACGAGGAGCTCGCACTCGCGCTGTCAGGCGATGCGGTGCTCGGCCTGCTCGACGATTATCCGACGCGCTCGGGCTATCTGATCACGCCGGTCGTGGTCTGGGCGGCCGACAGTGCTGCGATCCGCCCGAACCCGGACGAGGTCGCCTCCGTCCATCGCATCGCGCTGGCCACGATCGAGCGCGACGATGCCTTCGATTTCACGGAGATCCCCGAGAGCAGCCGCCGCGTGATCCGCTTCCATCACCAGATGAGCCTGATCCATGCCCCGACCGCGGCGCTGATCTACCAGTTCCGCGAGGTGCTGGCGGGGCGGCACACCCGCGTCACCGACCTGGAACAGCCGGTATTCGCCTGGACGTGACGATGGTAAACGGCGCGTTAACGCGACGGTTACCGGATGCCTGCTAAGAAGGCAGCATGCATCATTCGATTCGAAATAAATTGGCGCTGGTTCCGCTCGCGCTCGTCCTGATCTCGCCTGCGGCGCGCGGCGCCGAGGCCGACGCGCTGTCGCCCGCCGTCCGCAATGCAAACGCCCAGCTGCTGTCGCAGTTTTTCGCGCAAGGCGCGGCGGCTTCACCGGCCGTGCTCGAATATCGCCGCAAGCTCGCGGAATATCAGGCCGCGCGCGCCGCCTTCGATGCCGAGGCCGGCGCCTATTGGAGCCAGATCTCCGAGAAGCGGAAGGCCCGCAACGCCAAGCGGCGCAGCGGACAGCAGATCACGCTTGATGATTACGTGCTGGAGCATCCGCCGCTCTACAACGGACCGAAGAAGCCGGTGAACCCGGAGCCGGAGGAAACGCCGGACCGCCCCACAAGGAGGCCGATCCCGGTCGTCGCCGATTTCCTGCGTGCGGCGCAGGAACTCTACCAGTTCACGCCGCAACGCCCGTCCAGCGAGCTCGAGTTCAAGCGCGCCTATGCGCGCTACGCTCTGGCCCATGGCCTGACGCGCGAGCAGGCGGTGCGGGTCTATTCGTTCGAGACCGGCGGCACCGGCAGTTACGACGTGCAGGCGGGCATCGAGCATGGCGGCAAGCGCGCGATCTCGACCGCGATGGGCTACAACCAGCTGCTCACCACCAACAGCGTCGAACTGCTCGCCGAGCAGGGCCATGAACTGATCCGCGCCCTTTCCGAGAAGGTGGCGCGCACATCAGGACCGGCGCGGCATGCGCTCGAGCACAAGCTCGCTGTCCTGAAGAAGATGGTGGCGCACGCGAAGTCGGTGCCCGATACCTGGTCGGAGCACGAGAAGATGGGCGCTACCCCGCAGGGCTGGGCCATGCATGCGATGGTGCTCGACGTCGATATCGGTCCGATGCTGCAGACCCACAAGCTGCTGACATCGGTGCATTTCGCCCGGGCCAAGGGCCACACGCGCCCGCTCTCTGCGGCCGAGCTCGAGATGATGAACCTCACCGGCGACGGCACCGGCCTCGACATGGTGACGATGCCGCAGGCGATGCGAGAGCGGGTGCCGACCTCGAACTTCTTCCAGCGCGGCGGCTATGAGCGCAACCCGGTCGCGATCCGCCACAACACGGTGGCCAAGCTGCTGGCCGTGACCGACGAGCGCATGGACGTGAACAGCGGCAAAGCCGGCGCAAGGGAGCTGGCAGGGGCGTTCTAGGACGCTGGCGCTGTCTTCACCTCTCCCCGCTTGCGGGGAGAGGTCGGATTGCATCGTCAGATGCAATCCGGGTGAGGGGGTACAGGTCCCTCGACGATCTCATGCGTGGAGAGAGGCCCCTCACCCCAACCCTCTCAGCGCGAGCGAAGCTCGTCGCGGCCCCGTAAGAACGGGGCGAGGGAGCGCACCGTAATCGCGGCTCCTACTGATCCGGCCCGAACTTGAACTTGCCGTCGCCCTCCAGATACGGACCGGTGCGCATGTAGAGCTGTCCGTTCTGGCCGATGAAGAACAGTGTGCCCTTGGGCACCTTCTTGGCGCCCTTCAAGAGCTCGCCGGCGTTGCTGGTGCCCATCTTGTAGGAATAGGTCTTGCCCTCCCTGTCGTAGGCGTAGGCGGTGTCGGTCTTCAGCTCCCAGGGCGTCGCTGCGGTTTGCGCCAATGCGGGCCAAGCCAATGCGCCGAGCGCGGCTGCGATTGCAAATGTCTTGATTGAAAATGCCGTCATCCCATCCTCCCAAGATCGGGACATTCCAGATTGAACAAATCACGAACGCTGCGTCCCGGTCAATTTGCGATAGCGCCGCAGCGCATCACGTCTTGCCCAGCAGTTTGTGATTTTCCCTCCGTCCCCTCGCGACTATGTTCCGCTTTCCGTCTAGAACGCAACTCGACAAAAATATTGGTGGGGATGATTCGAATGAACCTTGTCGTCAAAGCCTGCTCGGCTGCCGCGCTGTTGCTCACGGCGCTGGCGCCGGCCGCCCAAGCCGATGACTACCGGCTCAGCCACAACCAGCGGATTTCGTGCAGCCGCGGCCTTGCCCCGGGCAAGCTGAACACGGCGACCTGCAAGTCCTACACCTATCTCTTCAACACCAAGACCTCGGAATATTTCCGCTGCCAGGTTTCCCTGGCGCTGACCCGCGACAACAAGGAAGTCATCAACGTCCAGACCGACGGCGGCTGCACCAAGAAGCCGCGCATTTTCGAGACCGACGGCAAGTACGATTTCGACGCCACCGAGACCGAGCCGCCGAACACCAATTCGTTCTTCGGCCCCGGCGGCTATTCGGTCTGGGCGGCCGACGTCGGCGCGCAGAAGGTGCGCGGCTGCATCGCCATCTCCTCCGGCCTCGGCTCCGACATCTCCAAATGCCTGGACATGACGTTCCAGTAGCATTTGCTGCTCGGGGGTGTGCTCGACCATCGCCTCAATGAAGGTGCGCTCCCTCCCCCGCCTGCGGGGGAGGGTTGGGGAGAGGGTGTCGCCACAACGGGACTGTCCCCTAGAGGAAAGAGCCCCCACCCGGATCGCTGCGACCTCTCCCGCGAGCGGGAGAGGTGAAGTGCCACCTCGCCGCACCGTCCGGTTCCCAAAAAAACCAGCGGGAACGGCCCTTTGCCGCAGTCCTGTTGTGCCTTTTGGATGGGTTGACCCGCATCCCTCATGGGGCCAATTTCGCCGCCGGTTTGGGGAGTACAACAACCATGAAACGGACGATTTTCGGCGCAGCCGCGGCTCTGGCTCTGGCGGCGTCGGCACCTTGCGCCCAGGCGCAATCCTTCATCAACGTGCTGACGGGTGGAACCTCGGGCGTCTACTATCCGCTCGGGGTCGCGATCGGAAAGATATACGGCGACAAGATTCCGAACGTGAAGACGCAGGTGCAGGCCACCAAGGCGTCGGTCGAGAACCTGATCCTGCTGCAGCAGGGCCGCGGCGAGCTGGCGTTCACGCTGGGCGACTCGCTGAAGGCCGCCTGGGACGGCGAGGAGGAGGCGGGCTTCAAGACCAAGCTCGACAAGCTGCGCACCATCGGCGCGATCTATCCGAACTACATCCAGATCGTCGCGACCGCGGACAGCGGCATCAAGACACTCGCCGACCTCAAGGGCAAGAGCCTGTCGGTCGGTGCGCCGAAGTCGGGCACGGAGCTGAACTCCCGCGCGATCCTGGCCGCTGCCGGCATGAGCTACAAGGAGCTCGGCAAGGTCGAATATCTGCCCTTTGCCGAATCCGTCGATCTCATGAAGAACCGGCAGCTCAACGCCACGCTGCAATCGGCCGGGCTCGGCGTCGCCTCGCTGAAGGACCTCTCGACCTCGAGCCCGATCACGGTGGTGTCGGTGCCGAAGGAGACCGTCGACAAGATCGGCCCGCCCTTCGTCGCGGCGACCATTCCGGCCAACACCTATACGGGCCAGGACAAGGACGTGCCGACTGCGGCCGTGATCAATTATCTGGTCACCAGCTCCGCCGTCTCGGACGATCTCGCCTATCAGATGACCAAGCTGGTCTATGAATCGCTGCCCGAGCTCGTCACTGCGCACGCGGCCGGCAAGGAGATCAAGCTCGAGACCGCCGCCACCGGCAGCCCGGTCCCGCTGCACCCCGGCGCGATCCGCTATTACAAGGAAAAGGGGCTGATCAAGTAATCAGCTCCTGTCGTCGGACGTCATGGCCGGGCTTGTCCCGGCCATCCACGTTCTGCGGCGGTGCATGGAAGTTTCGTGGATGCCCGGGACAAGCCCGGGCATGACGGCTCGGGACATACCGTGCCAATGCTACAAGCGCTCGACGATTGGGGATGGGCTGAGATGCTGGAAAAGGCAGAGGGGACTGAGATCGCGCCCGACAAGGTCAAGGTCGAGTTCGACAATTTCGAGCATGGTTTTCCAGAAGGCTTCGGCCCGGGCTGGTGGGGCCGGCTCGCCTACTGGATCGGCATCGCGTTCGCGATCTTCCAGCTCTATGTCGCCGCCTTCAACTATCTGCCGAGCCAGGTGGTGCGCGGCGTCCATGTCGGCTTCCTGCTCCTGCTGACCTTCGGCCTGATCGCCAACTTCACCGCGAAGAGCAATGTCGGCCGTGCGCTGGGCTGGGCGATCGGCGGCGCCGGCTTCTACTGCGGTCTCTACCAATGGATCTTCTATGCCGACCTGATCGCGCGAGACGGCGATCCGACCAGGCTCGATCTCGCCGTCGGCACCCTGCTCGCGGTGCTGATCTTCGAGGGCACGCGGCGGCTGATGGGCGCGGCGCTGCCGCTGATGTGCGGCGCGTGTCTCGTCTATTGGTTCTTCGGGCAGTACCTGCCGTCGCCGCTTAACCACCGCGGCTATGATTTCGACCAGATCGTCACGCATCTGTCGTTCGGCACCGAAGGCTTTTACGGCGTGCCGGTCTACGTCTCGGCGACCTACATCTTCCTGTTCATCCTGTTCGGCTCGTTCCTGGAGCGCGCCGGCATGATCCAGCTGTTCACCGATGTCTCGCTCGGCCTGTTCGGCCGCACCCGCGGCGGTCCTGCCAAGGTCGCGGTGTTCGCCTCGGGCATGATGGGCACCATCTCCGGCTCGGGCGTCGCCAACGTCGTCACCGTCGGCCAGTTCACGATTCCCTTGATGATCAGGTTCGGCTACCGCCGCGCCTTCGCGGCCGGCGTCGAGGCGACGGCCTCGATGGGCGGCCAAATCATGCCGCCGGTGATGGGCGCGGTCGCCTTCATCATGGCCGAGACGCTCGGCGTGCAATATTCGGAGATCGTCAAGGCGGCCGCGATCCCCGCGATCCTCTATTTCGCCTCCGCGTTCTGGATGGTGCATCTGGAAGCCGGCAAGCACGGCCTCGTCGGCATGAAGCGTTCGGAGATCCCGAGCGCCTGGAAGGCGCTGGTGACGCGCTGGTACCTCGTGCTGCCGCTCGCAGCGCTGGTCTACATGCTGTTCGAGGGCTTCACGCCGCTCTATGCCGGCAGCATGGGCCTCGCGCTGACGGTGACGCTGATCCTCGGCACCGCCATCACGACGGGCGCCTCCTCGAACGTGATCCGGACCATCTTCTGGGTCGGGCTCGCGCTCGTCGTCGCGGCATTGTCGCGCGACGGCCTCCAGATCGTGCCGGTCGCGACCGTCGTGGTCGGCCTGATCGTGATCACGGCGTTCGTGCGCGGCGGCTTTGCGGCGTTGCGGGCCTGCCGCGATGCGCTCGCCGAGAGCGCGAAATCCGCCATCACCGTTGGCATGGCCTGCGCCATCGTCGGCGTCATCATCGGCATGATGTCGCAGACCGGCGTCGGCACCATTTTCGGCGGCTGGGTGATTGGGCTCGGCGAGAAGAGCTTGTTCCTGGCGCTGGTCATGACCATGCTTCTGTCGATCCTGCTCGGCACCGGCATCCCGACCATCCCGACCTACATCATCACCGCCGCGCTCGCAGCTCCCGCGCTGGCCAAGCTCGGCGTGCCCTTGATCGCGAGCCACATGTTCGCATTCTATTACGGCATCATGGCCGACCTCTCGCCGCCGGTGGCGCTCGCCGCGCTCGCGGCGGCGCCGATCGCCAAGGAGAATCCGGACAAGATCGGCTGGGAGGCGATGCGCATCGCGCTCGCCGGCTATGTCATTCCCTTCATCTTCGTCTATTCGCCGGCGTTGATGCTGCAGGCCGGCGATCCCATGGCGGCCAAGCTCGGCTTCTACGGCGCGGTGGCGCTGGCGAGCTTGAAGGCGCTGGTGGCGATCGGCCTGTTCGGCATGGCCGCGATCGGCTTCCTGTTCACGCGGCTGACGTTGATCGAGCGCCTGATCGCGCTCGGCGCCGCGTTCTGCCTGCTCGGCGAATTCCCCTTCAGCGACAGCGCGGGCTTCGTGCTCGCCGCCGCGCTCGCGCTTTGGCAATGGCGGCAGCGTCCGCCGGCGCCGGTCGAGGCGGTGTGAGTCTCTGTCTTGCGACAGCGGGCGGCGTGAAGGCGCTGGCGCTGTCCGCGTTCACGCTTGTCTGGACGCATTCGATCGCGAAGGTCGAATGGCAGGAAGACTGGCGCCTCACACCCGCCGGCCTTGAGCTGGTGCAAGCCCGCGTCAAGGGCACCGGCCCCGGCATGGAGCCGCCGGCCGAGGCGCGGCTGGTCGACGGCTGGTTTCAATGGCGGCCGCAGCGTGCGGCGATGCCGGAATTGGTGCTCGGCAATTCCGGCGCGGCCGAAGAATGGCGACTGTGCCATGACGGGAGGTGCCGGACATTGTCGGAGGTTGTCGGGCATCCCATTGGTGCTAACGTCACCAAGATGAGCATCTGCAAAGAACCGTAGCCCGGATGGAGCGAAGCGCAATCCGGGCTACAAGAACAACAACAACGCGGGAGACACGCGATGGATCGGCTCAAGGGCAAGGTTGCGATGGTGGTGGGGGCCGGCTCGATCGGTCCAGGCTGGGGCAACGGCAAGGCGACCGCGGTGACCTTTGCGCGCGAGGGCGCGCAGGTGTTCTGCGTCGATCGCAACGGTGCCGCGGCTGAGGAGACCGCCAGGATCATCACCGAAGAAGGCGGCAAGGCGACGGCATTCACGGCCGACGTGTCGCGGCCTGCCGAGATCGAGGCGATGGTCGCGGCGTGCCTGCAGGCCTATGGCCGCATCGACGTGCTCGACAACAATGTCGGCATCGCCGAGATGGGCAGTGTTGTGGAGGTGAGCGAAGACAGCTGGGACCGCGTCTTCAGCGTCAACCTCAAAAGCGCCTATCTCGCCATGAAGCACGTGATCCCGATCATGGTGAAGCAGGGCGGCGGCTCGATCATCAACATCTCCTCGATCGCCTCGATCCGCCACATGGGCATCTCCTACGTCACCTACGGCACCTCGAAAGCGGCGATGAACCAGATGACGCGCACCACAGCGATCGAGTTCGCGCGCCATCATGTCCGGGTCAACGCGATCCTGCCCGGCCTGATGAAGACGCCGATGGTCGAGCACTCCGCCGGCCTCGCCGCCAGCTACGCCAAGGGCGATGTCGAGGCGATGTGGCGCGCGCGCGACGCGCAGGTGCCGATGGGTCATATGGGCGATGCATGGGACGTCGCCAACGCCGCGCTGTTCCTGGCCTCGGACGAGTCGAAATACGTAACGGGCATCGAGCTCGTTGTCGACGGCGGGATCACGTGCAAGGCCGGGGCTTGATCCAGCCCCAGCTTGCACGCAGCCCGCCGCTGCGAGTCATAGGCGATAGCCCTGGCTCGCAAGAAGGAAGCAGATCATTCACAGCAGGGCGTATTGCGCGCGTTCGCGCCTGGTCAGCAGCGGCAGCGCCTGTTCCGCGATGTAGCTCTTGAAATGCGCGCTCTCCTGGTGCGCCCTAAAGGCGGCTTCGTCGCGGAACAACTCGTAGAACAGGAACTGGGCCGGATTGTCCTTGGCGCGCGAGATCAGGAACAGCTTGACGCCTGGCTCGCGCTGCGCCTGAGGGAGGAAGCCGCGCAGGATTTCAGCAACGCGGTCGACCTCTTCGGCCTTTGCTTCCCATTGCGCCACGACGAGAAGTCCGCCGCCGATGGCCGGGTGGCCGGTCTGTTGATTCATCGCCTGTTCGATCATGATGGAGCTCCCTGAGAATTCTCCATTCGATAGCGCAGCTCTGGGCAACAATGGTTCGATGAACATCGTAGTGCGAATGTCGCCGAACGGCCCAGCGTTCCGACGCGGGTCGAATTGATTTCCTGCGCGAATTTCGCTACCGCCTTTTCCTGTGGATACGCTCAAGGTCAGAGACGCCAAAGACGTCGAAGAGGTCGTGCGCGCGGCGATCGCGAGCGAGCAGCCGCTCGAGATCATCGGCCATGGCGGCAAGCGCGGCATCGGTCACGCCATGGCGACCAACGCCGTGCTCGACGTCTCCGCACTCAATGCCGTCACCGCCTACGAGCCGAACGAGCTCATCATCACGCTCCAGGCCGGCGCGCCGCTGGCCGACGTGCTGGCGCTGATCGACGCCAAGAACCAGCAATTCGCCTTCGAGCCTGTAAACACCGCTCCGCTGCTCGGCACGCCTGCAACAGGCACCATCGGCGGCATGATCGCGGCCGGGCTCGCCGGACCCCGGCGGATCCGGGCGGGCGGAGCGCGCGACCACCTGCTCGGCGCGCATGCCGTCTCGGGCTTCGGCGACAGCTTCAAGACCGGCGGCAAGGTGGTGAAGAACGTCACCGGCTATGACCTCTGCAAGCTGCTGGCGGGGTCCTGGGGCACGCTGTCGGTGATGACCGAGGTCACGCTCAAGGTGATGCCCAAGCCCGAGGCCGAGCGGACGCTGTTGCTGCGCGGATTAGATGATGCCACGGCCAACAAGGCCATGACCGCGGCGCTGGGCTCGCCGTTCGACGTCTCCGCCGCCGCGCATCTGCCGAAATCCGCGTTCCGGACCGGCGCCGAGGGGCTGAGCGACATTGCGGGCCAGGGCGAGGGCGAGGCCGAGGCGCTGACCGTGCTGCGGCTCGAGGGCATCACCGCGTCCGCTGCGCACCGCGCCGGCTCGCTGCGCCAATTGCTGGCGCCGTTTGGAACCGCGACGCTGATCGAGGACGTGGCATCCGCGGCCCTGTGGAGCGCGATCCGCGACGTGCTGCCGTTCGCGGCGAGCGGCGCGCTCGGCGCCTGGCCGGTCTGGCGGATCGTCTGCCCGCCGGCCTCGGGCGCGGCGCTGGGCACGCAGCTGGCACGCGAGACGGGCGGCGATGTGATCTACGATTGGGGAGGCGGCCTGATCTGGGTGGCGCTCCTGCCGAAGCCGGACGCGCATGCCCCAGCAGTGCGTGCGCGCGCGAACGCGGCCGGCGGGCATGCCACGCTGATCCGGGCGACTGATGATGTCAGGCGCGAGGTCGACGTGTTCCATCCGCAGGCGCCGGGGATTGCCGCGCTGAGCGAGCGGGTGCGCGCCAGCTTCGATCCGAAGATCATTCTCAACCGGGGGCGGCTCACGCGGAGCGCTGGCTGATGAAGACCGAATTCTCACTCGCGCAGCTCGCCGACCCCGATATCGCGGAAGCCGACAAGATCCTGCGCGCCTGCGTCCATTGCGGCTTCTGCACCGCAACCTGCCCGACCTATGTGCTGCTCGGCGACGAGCTCGATAGCCCGCGCGGCCGCATCTATCTGATCAAGGAGATGCTGGAGAAGGACCAGGCGCCGACCGCCGAGGTGGTCAAGCATATCGACCGTTGCCTGTCGTGCCTTGCCTGCATGACGACCTGCCCCTCGGGCGTGAACTACATGCACCTGGTCGACCAGGCCCGGGTGCGGATCGAGCAGCGCTATCGGCGGCCGCTGACCGAGCGGCTGTTGCGCCAGGTCCTGGCCTTCGTCCTGCCGGACCCGCAGCGCTTTCGCGTAAGTATGTGGCTGGCGCGGCTCGCCCGTCCGCTCGGCGTCTTGCTGCCGACACCCCGGCCTGCGGCGACGCCGGGCTTGATCCAGCGCATCAAGGCGATGCTGGCGCTGGCGCCGGACCGGCTGCCGCCGGCAGGGCCCGCCGCCGGCAGCGTGTTCGCGGCGCTGGGCAAGAAGCGCGGGCGTGTGGCGCTGCTCCAGGGCTGCGCCCAGCAGGTGCTGGCGCCCCGCATCAACCAGGCCGCCATCAATCTTCTGACCCGCCACGGCATCGAGGTCGTCCTTGTCAGGGACGAGCAGTGCTGTGGCGCGCTGACCCACCACCTCGGCAACGACGAGGATGCGCTGGCGCGGGCTCGCGCCAACGTCGCGGCGTGGGGTAAGGAAATAGCCGGCGAGGGGCTCGATGCGATCCTGGTGACGACCTCCGGCTGCGGCACGGTGATCAAGGATTACGGCTATCTCCTGCGCGAGGACACAGCGTTCGCGGCCGATGCTGCGAGGATCTCGGCGCTCGCCAAGGACATCACCGAATACGTCGCCGGCCTCGAGCTTGCGACGGCGGCGCGAGCGGACGACATCGTCGTCGCCTATCACTCCGCGTGTTCGTTGCAGCATGGACAGAAAATCACAGGGCTTCCGAAAGAATTGCTTTCCAAGAATGGATTCGTGGTGAAAGATGTGCCCGAGAGCCATTTGTGTTGCGGTTCGGCGGGGACCTACAACATTCTCCAGCCCGAGCTTGCGGGTCGGTTGCGTGATCGCAAGGTCGCCAACATCGCGAGCGTCAAGCCGGACATGATTGCCGCGGGCAATATCGGCTGCATGGTGCAGATTGCCAGTGGCACGTCAGTTCCGGTCGTACACACGATTGAGCTTCTCGATTGGGCGACGGGCGGGGCGCGGCCGGCACTGAACGCGCAGGTTTGAGCTTTCAGGAGCCCGAACTGTCCTCCCGAGGTGACGACTGAAGACGCCCGATCAAGCATTGTTCGGCGGCAACAGGAGGACCACGATGGCGAAAGCGAAGAAGAAGAAAAGCAAGAAGGCCAAAAAGGCCAAGAAGGCCGTAGCGGCGAAGAAATCCGCGAAGAAGGCGACGAAGAAGAAGGCGGCCAAGAAGGCCACCAAGAAATCTGCCAAGAAGGCCGCCTCGAAGAAGGCTGCCAAGACGACCGCAAAGAAGTCGGCGGCCAAGAAGGCTGCTCCGAAGAAGGCCGCGAAGAAGGCGGCACCGAAGAAGGCGAAGGCAGCGCCTGCTCCGAAGCCGTCGGCACCGGCGGAGACTCCCGCGCCCGCCGAGACAAGCTGGGCGATGCCTTCGTCTTCTGCGGAAGCGGCGCCGGCCGAGGGGCAGGGGTAGGAAGGCGGTCTCTCATCGCCTTCGGACTGTCACTCGGGACTGTTACTTGGGATTGTAACGAGAAGGCCGCGGCACCCCGGTGCTGCGGCCTTTTTGCATCGCGGCGAGCGGCCCCATCGGCCGCCGTACGGGGCCCAGCCTGATTCGTAGCGAAGGTGTCACGCCGCCTGGCGATCCCCGGGTTTACACGGGTCTGCACTGCACCCTGGAATGCAAATAATGTGATCGAGATGCCACACAGCCTGACAACCTTTCGTGAATTCGTCAAAACGCCTAAAAAGTCGGCAGATGCTCGCGCTTTTTGCTTCACGGTTCCTGTCCATCGATCCAAATTGCCGCAGTGACGCAATTTTGCAGGTAGGCCGCATGCCCCGGGGGGCTTCCGGGGGCGACTGCTAAGTAAGAACGGGTAGATGGGGACCGAAATGAAAAAAGTGGCTTTGTTGGCAACGGCGCTGGCAATGGTGACGACGGGTTCGGCGTTCGCGGCAGATCTGCGCGTGAAGGCATTGAAGGCCCCGCCGCCCCCGGCGTTCGATCCTTGGGATATCGCCTTCGGCGGCGGCATCATGAGCGATTACGTCTTCCGCGGCATCACCCAGTCGAACCATAAGCCGGCCGTCACGGCCTATTTCGAGCCTCGCTACAACGTCACCAAGGACTTGCAGCTCTACGTCGGTACGTCCGCCTCGAGCATCTCCTTCCCGAACCGCGCTGCGGCGGAAGTCGACTTCTACGGCGGTATCCGCCCGACCTTCGGCATGTTCGCCTTCGACTTCGGTCTCTGGGGCTACCTCTATCCGGGCGGACAATGCTTCGGCTCGCAGGGCACCTTGGCTCAGGGCAATTGTGGCGGCGACATCGACTACTCGCAGGGCGCGATCGGCCTTCCCATCAACGGCAACTTCGCCAAGAAGGACGCCAGCTTCTTCGAAGCGTATGCCAAGCTGAACGTCGTCATCAACGATCAGTGGACGGTCGGCTTCAACGAGTATTACTCGCCGAACTTCCTGAACCTTGGCGCCTGGGGCAATTACGCCTCGATCACCGCCAAGTGGACCGCCCCGAGCACGATCTTCGGTGCCAGCGGCGTCGGCATGTATGTGTCGGGTGAGTTCGGCCGGCAGTGGTTCGGCACTTCTGACATCTTCTACGGCATCGCGGGCGATCCGGTTTATGCGAACGGCATCAAGGAGCCGAGCTATAACACCTGGAACGTCGGCGTCGGCTTCACCTACAAGGTGTTCACGCTCGATCTGCGCTATCACGACACCGACCTGAACAAGGGCGACTGCAACGCCTTGACCAGCGATCACACCGCGAAGTTCACCGGAAGCTTCACCCCCATCAACCCGGGCGGCTTCGGCTCCAACTGGTGCAGCGCGGCAGGCGTGGCCAAGCTCTCGTTCGACCTGACGGCGATGAGCAATCTGAAGTAAGCTTCTTCCCGAAACGACTTCGCGAGGGCGGCAGGGCAACCTGCCGCCCTTTTGCTTTTCTCCACGCCGTCATGGCCGGGCTTGACCCGACTCGAACTTGATGACCAGCGGCCACACAGCGCTCGCCTCAGCGTGCGGCGCTCGGCTCCACCGCACTCCGCTCGCCGCCGACGACGTGGATCGCACCGTCCTTCACCAGCGCCACCTTGCGGGTGTGGAAGGCATCGAGCGTCGAGCGGTGGCCGATCGAGACGATGGTGGCCTGCGGCAGTCTCTCCGTCAGCAGCCGGTAGAGCCGGGCTTCCGACGGCTCGTCGAGCGAGGCGGTGGCTTCGTCCAGGAACAGATAGTCCGGCGCATGCAGCAGCGCGCGCGCAAGCCCGAGACGCTGCTGCTCGCCGAGCGAGAGCATCCTGTTCCAATGGCCGTCCTCGTCCAGCCGCTCGGCGAGATCGGGCAGCCCGACCGCGATCAGGGCCTCGCGGACCTGCGCGGCGTCGAACGCCCCCGGCGCTGCCGGATAGACCACGGCATCGCGCAACACGCCGACCGAGAAATAGGGCCGCTGCGGCAGCATCATCAGCTTTGCCTTTTCCGGGACCACAACCGTGCCGGTGCCGAACGGCCAGATGCCGGCGATGGCCCGGAACAGCGTGGACTTGCCGGAGCCGGACGGTCCGGTCACCAGCACGCGCTCCGAGGCCTGAATGGTGAAGGCCTTGGCGGCGACCAGCGGCGTGCCGTTGGGCAGGTTCACGCAGAGCTGCTCGAGGTCGATATGGCGGCCGGCGACCTCCAGCGCGATGGCAGGCTCATGTGCCGGCAGATTGACCGCCGAGGCGACCGACATTTCGAAGCCATCGAGGCGGGCAACCACCGCACGCCATTCGGCCAAGGATCGGTAGGCGGTCACGAAGAAGGACAGGGCCTTCTGCACGCTGCCGAACGCGGACCCGGTCTGCACCATCCCCCCAAGTTGAATCTTACCGGCGAAATAGGCAGGCGCAGTGAGGATGAAGGGGAAGATCACGGCGGCTTGGGAATAGCTCGCCGTGAAGGCAGTCAGACGCTTGGTCCGGCTCATGATCGCGTACCAATTGCCGACGACATAGCCGTAGCGGAGCAGCAGTCGTTCGCGTTCGGCGCCTTCGCCCTTGAGCAGCGCAATCTGTTCGGAGTTCTCGCGCACGCGGACGAGGTTGAAGCGGAAGTCGGCCTCGTAGCGCTGCTGCTCGAAATTGAGATTGACCAGAGGCGAACCGATCCAGTGCGTGAGCAGTGTGCCGAAGATCGCGTAGACGAGCGCCGCCCATACCAAATAGCCGGGGATGGGAAAGTCGATGCCGGAGATATGCAGCGGTGCCGCGTTCGACAGCCCCCACAGAATAACCACGAACGAGAGCAGCGTGACGATCGAGGAGAGCAGTCCGATGCCGATATTGAGAGTCTGCTCGACGAAACTCCGGACGTCGTCGGTGATGCGCTGGTCCGGGTTGTCGGCCGCATCGCCCTTGAGCTGCATCCGATAGTGGGTCGCGCTATTCAGCCATTCGGCCAGATAGTGACGCGTCAGCCATTGCCGCCAGCGAATCTGGAGCCACTGATTGAGATAGAGCTGGTAGACGGAAAGCGCGACGCTGGCGCTCGCGAGCAGTGTGAAGACGCCCAGCTCCCAGACGAAGCCGTTCCAGTCGCGCTCCTGGAGATAGTTGTAGAAGCGGCTGTACCATTGGTTCACGAGCACATCGATGGCGACCAGCAGCAATTCGATCACGATCACCGCGGCGAGCAGGCCGCGGCCGGCCCATTTGTCCTCTGACCGGAAATAAGGGATGGCGATTCGCCAGACGATCGCGAGCGTGGCGCGGATGTTGTTCACAGAGCTGGATCTCCTCAGGGGATGTGCACGATGCCCAGAGCCAAATAGCTGAGGCGATGGCGGAAATGGGCGCGCTTAGACGAAAGTCGCAAGTTCTGCAATTTGCGTTGGATTGTCGCAGCCAGCAACCCTAGCATGGTGCCCGCCGGTGCGGGGCAGGGTGCTCCGGGATTTCGCGACCTTGTGAGCGGCCGGGAACCGCCGCATGCGCGAGAACTTCGCGGCGCAGCTGCAACTGGCTGCCGATCGCTTTCGGCGTGGTCTTCGAGGCGCCCCGGGTTTCGCCCTGCCAGTGCGCCTGCATCGACCATGCGCGAACCTTCTCAACGGCCCCGCCGTCTCATAGAAGGTGCGGCAAGTCAGGTCGGTCGAGAGGTCTCATGGTTTCGTTCCAGCGATTGGTGTGTGCGGCGGTTGCAATGTTCGCGATGTCCACACTCGCGCGTGCCCAGGAGGGGTTTCCGTTCGGCACCGAGATGACGCTGGAGGCGTTGCCGCAGGCAGGCTCGAAGCGGATTCCCAACATCGAGATCGGCGACAATGGCGAGGTCGTGTTGGAGCTCTGGTGCAAGGGCGGCAAGGGCCAGTTCTCGGTCGCCGGCAACACCGTGATCTTCGTGCCCGGCCAGATCGAGAACCGCAACTGTCCGCCGGCGAGAGCGCAGGCCGACGACGAGCTCGTCGCAGCCCTCGGCAGCGTCGAGACCTGGAAGCGCCAGGGCGACGTGCTGACGCTGATCGGCCCGAAGCCGCTGCGCTTCAGGACGACGGGGAATTAGGTCTCTGTCATTCCCCGCGAAGGCGAGGAATCCAGTACGCCGCACCTATCGATTCCATCGCTGCTGTCTCGGAATACTGGATCGCCCGGTCAAGCCGGGCGATGACAGCGGTGGCTGTCTCAGCCTACTTCCACACCGACTTGTCGGCGTCCCAGCGCTGGCCCTTCAGCTCCTTGACGAGCGCCTCGATCGAGCCGTTGTCGTCGGGCAGATCGCCTTCTTCGTCGAGGCTCGCATCGTCGGACAGATTGAGCCTGGCCCCGCTGCCCTCGTCGGCCGTCGTGGTCGCCGGGCTGCCGATCCAGAGCATGAGCTTGTCCGTGGTGCCCGGCTTGTCGGGCGAGACCAGGCCTGCGACCTCGATCGTGTCGGTGAGCTCGAGCGCCGGGAAGTCCTGGTTCGGCCGCTTGAACACCAGCTTGAGCCTGCCGGTGGCCGGGTTGAAGTTTTGCGTGACCGCCTTTGCGGCGAGCGTCCTGCTCAGCACGCTCGCCACCGCCGTTGCAAGCTTGCCCTTGTTGATCTTGTCGCCCTCGCGCCAGTCGGCCGCAGGGAAGCGGATGGTGCGGTCCATCTCGGTCATGCCTGCGGTCCAGCCTGCGGCCGTGACGCCCGGCATCGCCTTGAATTTCGCCAGCAGCGCGCCGGCGCGCTCGGGATCGACCGACATGGTGATGGTCTGCTCGCCCGCGCGCAGCGCGTCGCAGCCGACATTGAGGCTCGCCAGCGTCACCTCGACCTCCTGGCCCTTCAGGCTCTTCAGGAAGTCGGTCGCGGCGTCGAGCTTGACCTTGACCGCGATCGCTTCCGGCGAGACGTCGGTGAAATCCTTTGGCTGCGCCGTGATGCCGTCGTCGGAGCTCTGACTGTCCAGGAATTCCTTTTCGCTGAGATCGGAATTGTCCGGCGAGGTCACTTCGGTCACCGCCTGGCCGATCGCGATCTGGCCGCGGAATTCAAACATGTCGCCGGACTGCTTGCGCGTCAGCTTGACGCTGACCGGCGACTTCTCACTGATGCTCTGCGTCGTTCCGGTCAGCGTCTGGCCGGCGACCTGGAGGTTGACGACGAAGCGGTCCTTGCGGTCGGAGTTTTTCGCGATGGGGTAGCAGACGTCGAGCACCGCCGCGGTCAGCGTCTTGCCCTGGCGCGTCTCCTTCAGGATCACGTCGGCATTGCCGTCCATCAGCCCGTCCATCGCGGTGAAATAGCGCGTCTCGGCTCCGCCCGGCGCGGTCGCCTTCGGCGACAGCTTCATCTGGGCGGAGGCCTGCGGCGGAACGGCGAGCAGGGCCAGAACGGCCGTGGAGCAAACCAGAAGCGCACGCATCGATGACATCCTCGCGCAACGGCCATGATCCGGAAAGCGTGAAGCGGTCTGAGGATCATGCCCAAACAATCAGAATCGGCGCGCCACCGTAGTGGGTTTTGGCCGCTGGTTGAATCGGAAAGCGAAACGGGCAGGGTCGGCAAAAAAGAAGGCCGCCCGGAGGCGGCCTTCGCAACTCTGTCACGGAACGGGAGGCTTAGAAGCCGCCCATGCCGCCGCCGGGGGGCATGGCGGGCGGAGCTTCCTTCTTCGGCATCTCGGCGACCATGGCCTCGGTGGTCACCAGGAGGCCGGCCACGGAGGAGGCGTCTTGCAGCGCGGTGCGCACCACCTTGGCGGGATCGATGATGCCCTTCTCGACCATGTCGACATAGTCCTCGTTCTGGGCGTCGAAGCCGAAGGTCTCGGACTTGTTCTCCAGGATCTTGCCGACCACGATCGAGCCTTCCACGCCGGCGTTCTCGGAGATCTGGCGAATCGGGGCTTCCAGCGCCTTCAGCACGATGTTGATGCCGGCCTGGACGTCGTCATTGGCGTTGGTGAGACGGCCGACCGCCTTCTTGGCGCGGAGCAGCGCGACGCCGCCGCCGGGGACGATGCCTTCCTGAACCGCGGCGCGGGTGGCGTTGAGCGCATCCTCGACCCGGTCCTTCTTCTCCTTGACCTCGATCTCGGTGGCGCCGCCGACGCGGATCACCGCGACGCCGCCGGCGAGCTTGGCGAGGCGCTCCTGCAGCTTCTCGCGGTCGTAGTCCGAGGTGGTCTCCTCGATCTGGGCCTTGATCTGGCCGACGCGGGCCTCGATGTCAGGCTTCTTGCCGGCGCCGTTGACGATCGTGGTGTTCTCCTTGTCGATCACCACCTTCTTGGCGCGGCCGAGCATCTTCACCGTGACGTTCTCGAGCTTGATGCCGAGCTCCTCGGAGATCAGCTGGCCGCCGGTCAGGATCGCGATGTCCTCCAGCATGGCCTTGCGGCGGTCACCGAAGCCCGGCGCCTTCACCGCGGCCACCTTCAGGCCGCCACGGAGCCGGTTGACGACCAGGGTAGCCAGCGCCTCGCCCTCGACGTCCTCGGCGATGATGACGAGCGGCTTGCCCGACTGCACCACGGCCTCCAGCACCGGCAGCATGGCCTGCAGGCCCGAGAGCTTCTTCTCGTGCAGGAGGATGTAGGCGTCCTCGAGCTCGGCGGTCATCTTCTCGGCGTTGGTGACGAAGTAGGGGCTGAGATAACCGCGGTCGAACTTCATGCCCTCGACGATATCAACCTCGGTCTCGAGCGACTTGTTCTCCTCGACGGTGATGACGCCCTCGTTGCCGACCTTCTGCATCGCCTGGGCGATCATCTTGCCGATGGCGGCATCGCCGTTGGCCGAGATGGTGCCGACCTGGGCGACCTCGGAGGAGGCGGCGACCGGCTTGGCGCGCTTCTCGATGTCCTTGATGACGGCGGCAACCGCGGTGTCGATGCCGCGCTTGAGGTCCATCGGGTTCATGCCGGCGGCGACCGCCTTGGCGCCTTCGCGCACGATGGCCTGGGCCAGCACGGTCGCGGTGGTGGTGCCGTCGCCGGCGAGGTCGTTGGTCTTGGAGGCGACCTCACGCACCATCTGGGCGCCCATGTTCTCGAACTTGTCCTCGAGCTCGATCTCCTTGGCGACCGTGACGCCGTCCTTGGTGATGCGGGGGGCGCCGAAGCTCTTCTCGATGACGACGTTGCGGCCCTTCGGGCCGAGCGTCACCTTGACGGCGTTGGCGAGAACGTCGACGCCGCGCAGCATGCGATCGCGCGCGTCTCCGGAAAACTTGACGTCTTTGGCAGCCATGGTCTGCAATCCCTCGTGTTATGTGATGTGTGTTGTCTTGTGCCGTGCGGCGGAACGATGGATGCCCGGATCGCCTGGATCCGGGCATGACATTCAGCGGCTGTTCAGGCGGACGGCCTTAGGCCAGCACGCCCATGATGTCCGACTCCTTCATGATCAGGAGCTCTTCGTTGTCGATCTTGACCTCGGTGCCCGACCACTTGCCGAACAGCACGCGGTCGCCGACCTTGAGGTCGATCGGAATCAGCTTGCCGGTCTCGTCGCGGCCGCCGGGGCCGACGGCGACAACCTCGCCCTGGGACGGCTTTTCCTTGGCCGTGTCCGGAATGATGATGCCGCCCTTGGTCTTTTCCTCGGCGTCGATACGTTTGACCACGACACGGTCATGCAGCGGACGAAATTTGGATTTAGCCATGACGTTTCCCTTTGGAGGCTCGCTTCGGAAGTAGTGGGGTCTGTGGGGCGGCGCTTCCGTCCGCCCTCGCGTCGAGGATCGAACGGCGCGCTTAGCAATCGGGCTTTCCGAGTGCTAATAGTGGGTCCGGAAATATGGCTTGGCCGCGATCCTGTCAAGCAAAGGTGGTTAAGCGATTGTTGAGGCGGATATAGGATGGTGGCATTGGAAACTCGCTCGGGGCGTCGCCGTAAAGAACGACGTCATTGCTCCGGCAGCGGTTTTGCGCTTGGCTGCGGGAGGGGTGCGGCCATGGTCTTGTTCGGGGGAATGCCATGATCAGTTCGGCTCACGCGCGCACGGTTGCCAATCTGGCGGCCGCCTCTTGTCTGGCGCTGCTGCTGGGCGCCTGCGGCGGCGGCTTCAACCTGCCGTCCCTCACGTCGTCCCCGCCGCCGCCCGAAGCCGAACCTGGCGTCGCTCCGGAAATGCCCGCCAGCATCCGCGCCGACGAGATCGTCGGCCGCTGGGGCCTCGCCTCGTTCCAGAACCCGGCCGATCGCGCCCGCACCGAGAAGATGGCGCGTGAGCAATGCAGGAACCCCTACGTGATCACCGCCGGTTCCTCCGGCGGCGTGATCATGCATCTGGCCGACCAGGCGACGCCGCAGGAGCTGCGGCTGAAGGGCTCGCCGAGCGGCAAGAACTACATCGGGCCGGCCGGCCCGACCCCCGGCGACCAGGACCGCGAAATCGTCTCCTTCGACGGTCGCGTCATGATCACCCGCTTCATCGACAAGGACGCCGGCACCCGCTACGGCAACATGGTCTACGTCCGCTGCGCGCCCAGGGCGTAATATCTTTCCTTCGTCATGCCCCGCGAAGGCGGGGCATCCAGTATGCCGCGGCTTCCCGGCTCAATCACTGATGCCTCTGGAATACTGGATCGTCCGGTCAAGCCGGACGATGACAGCGGAGGGGTCCCAAACAAAAAACGCCGGCCCAAGGCCGGCGTTTTGTTATTCCGATGTCGTCGCCGCTCAGTCGAACAGCGCGTCGATGTCGTCCTGCGAGGCGTGGCCGACGTCGCCGGCGAGCTTGGGACCGTTGAGGAGCTTCTCCTCCTCGCTGCGGTTGTCGACCTGCGCCGGCACATGGGACTTGATCGCGTCGACGCCGCCCCAGATCTCCATCATCGCGTTGATGTGCTGCTCGATGAACTTCATCGTGCCCATGACCTTGCTGATGCGCTGGCCGGTCAGGTCCTGGAAGTTGCAGGCTTCGAAGATCGAGATGACGCGTTCCTGGATGTCGTCGGCAAGGCGCTTCTGCTGATCGATCGAGTCCACCTTGGACATTGCGCTGGCGGCCTGGTCGATCGATTCCGCGGCTTCGAGGATCTGCTGGGTCGCCTGCTCGGTGCCGCCGACCACCGCGCCGAGCTCGCCGTTGACCTTGGCCATCTCGCCGCCGTCGAAGCTCTTGCCGTGCAGCGTCGCGATCTCGCGCTTGGTGCGGTCGATGGCGTCGTGGATGAGGTCGAGCTCGACCTTCAGCTTCTCGCACTGCTCGATCTGCGCCCGGTAGGTCTCGAGCATGGTGCGCGCTTCGGCAAGCTCGTGCGCGGTCGAGGCGTCGATCGCCGCCATGGCAGCGCTTCCGGACAGCGGGGCCGCGACGATGCCCTTCGCCATCTGGGCGCGGATCGCGCGCAGCTCGGCCATGATCTCGCTATGCATCGGGAGTGCCTCTTCAGTTACGTCTACAATGGGCATCTCGCCACCGACGATATCTTCGACGCGAAAACGCTTGCGGTGAACAGCCATCAGGATACTCCCCCCACCTCACTCACGCGTCTTTGTAGACAGAAGCGATTTAACACGAAGTTCACAGCAGGAACTGCTGATCGGCCGCGCGCGACGCGGCGCAAAGAAGCGATTAACCATCGCCGCGCGGCGTTCATCGAAAATAAACGCTGATCGCCAAATTGCAGGCGCGCTCGCGACGTGGTGAATCCAAACGCGCTGTCCGTTTACCAAACAAAACGGCTTTTGCTTTTTATTGACCACGTCGAAGAGCGCGGATCAGCCACCGGCTCTCCACGACGCATGTGATCTAGACGAAACAGTACAGAGTACGTCGATGTTCAAGAAAATGTCTGTCGCGCTGCTCGGCAGCGCTTGCACCTTCATGGCCGGCGCGAACGACGCAGGCGCCTTCGACAACAGCGTGCCGAACGATCCGCCCGCGGTGCTGTACCAGCCGCGCGTGCCGCCGGCGCCGGTGCGCGTGGCGTCCCATTCCAACATGGGCGGCGGCTTCATCGAATTCCTGTTCGGCGATGGCCCCGGCCGCGGCCCGGCCTACGCGCCGGAGCGGCCGGTGTATCAGCAGCAGCCGGGCTATTACGACCAGCGGCGCCTGCCCCCGATGGGCGAGCCGCAGATGCAAGGTGGGTATCAACAAGGCGGATATCAGCAGGGCGCGTCTCCGCAGCAGGAGGCGGTCGATCCGCGGCAGCGTCCGTTCGATCCGAAATTCGAGAAACAACTCGTTGACTATAGCGGCAAGGAAAGTCCCGGCACGATCGTAGTCGATACGCCGAACAAGTTCCTCTATCTCGTCGAGGGCAACGGCCGGGCATTGCGCTACGGCATCGGCGTCGGTCGTCCCGGCTTCACCTGGTCCGGCGTGAAATCGATCACCGCCAAGCGCGAATGGCCGGACTGGACGCCGCCGGCGGAAATGCTCGCGCGCCGGCCCGATCTGCCCAGGCACATGGAAGGCGGCCCGGAAAATCCGCTCGGTGCCCGTGCGATGTACCTGGGATCGACGCTCTATCGCATCCACGGCTCCAACGAGCCCTGGACCATCGGCACCAACGTCTCCTCCGGCTGCATCCGCATGCGCAACGAGGACGTCATCGACCTCTATGGCCGCGTCAATGTCGGCACCAAGGTCGTGGTGTTGTGAAGCGTCATGCGCTCGATGGAGCGATCAAGTCCGGGTGCCGCGTCGGCTCGAAATGCGCGGCGTCGAAGGGACGCTGCCGCCGCCAAACGTCTGCCTGAATAGTCCTACGTCCGATGACGGTGCCTCGACCCGGGACGAGGGACAGCGGAGCGGCGAGGACGAGTTGATGAAGCCGAATGCGGTGCGCGAGCCGAGCGGTTCAGCCGCCGCACCGACAGCTCTGCCTTCCTGAGGCGCTCGTGCAGTCCCTCCAACTCGTACAATTCGGTGATGAGATGGGTCGTGACGTCGCTCAGGGTCGCGATGCGCTGTTGAAGTGAACTCATTCTTAAAACCCCCGACTGTAGCCAAGAGAGGCAGCCACGATGTGTGGCATAAGCAATGTGTTCTTCCAATTGAACACCCATGTCCAAATTTGGAAATCCGGGAGTCTACGGCGGCGTGTGTCGGAGGACGATTTCGCTCGGTATGGTGAAGTCAGGCGCACCTCGTGACGTTTTGCACGGTGCTGTCCGACAACGCACGCACTAGTCATATTATATCGAATGGCATCATGGCGTGTGGTGGCAGAGCAGAAGTGCGTCGAGCTCTGCTTGAACAGAAATCGGCCGCCCGGAGGCGGCCGTTCCACATCTGTCGGTCGAATGGCCTACGCGTAATCGCTGCCGCCGTCGTCGTCGCCGAAATCGCTGTTGTCGGCCGTGTCGAAGCTGTCGTCGTGATCGTTGCCGTAGTTCTGGTCGTAGTTGTCGCGCTCGTTCGACGCCTGGTCGAAGAAGCCCTGGCGGGATTCCCGGTTCGAGCCGATGTCATCGAGGCCGGCCTCGCGCGCCAGCGAGCCGCCGGACTGATCGCCGCCGCCCCAAGGACTTCCACCAGCGCTGCGGTCGCCGAGCGCGTTGCTGTCGCCAAAACCCTGCTGGTGCGATCCGCCCATCATGCCGCGGATGCTCGAGAGCAGCAGCGAGCCGCCGACGACGCCGGCTGCGGCCGCCGCCGCCGTGCCGAGGAACGAGCCGCCGCCACCGCCGATCGGCGGAGCGCCCTGACCCGGACCTTGGCCGTAAGCCTGTCCGTAAGGCGGCGCGCCGTAACCCGGCTGGCCTTGCGGCATCGCCTGTCCGGTATTCCAAGCCGGACGCTGCTCACGCTGCGGCACATTCGGCACCGAGCCGCGGGACGGGCCGCCGCCAAACAATGTGTCGCGCATGGTGTCGAGGAAGCCGCCGGACTGCGCCTGCTCGGGCGCGTGGGCCGCTTCCAGCTCCTGGATGCGGGCATTGGCGCGCTTCAGCGCTTCGTCCTGCACCAGCGTGGTCTGCACCAGCGCGTAGATGGCGCCGGGCGCCTTGCGCAGGCCGTCGGAGATCGCGGCAATCGCATCGGGATCGCGCGGTGCATTCTCGAGCTTAGAAAGCCGGTCAAAAAGGTCGTCGACGAGCTGGCGTTCCTGCGGCGTCATGATCTGTCTCCTTCGCGCCAAACCAAGCGCGAGAGGAGATGTAGGGTTCCATTATGGCCCCAACAGTGCCGGCCGGATTAAATTTCGGTATGCGACAAGCTGCCTCGCCGCTTCGGCAGATTTCTCGCGTCTTCGGCGGTTTCCTTGATCAGAAGTGGGACGTCGTGCCCCATGCGGCTGACGGAGCGACCGTCGTCGTGGAAGCCTTCAGCCCGGTAAACGCCGAAAGACGTCTCCGTCAGTGAAAAACGCCAGCCTGGTAGCTCTGGAAAAAGGCGGTCTCGATTGTCCATGAGGGCAGCATATCACTTCAGTGTCACGTTGCTATCCGCCAGCAGGCGCGCGAAGGCATCGCCCGCGAGATAGGCGTGCTCGCGCTCGCGCACGTCGGTCATGGGATCGAGGCCGGTGAGGACATCGTCGACGAAGCCGGGATGGCACATCACGAGGCCGCCATCTGGGAGGCCGTCCAGGAATTGCCGCATCAACGCGCCGAAATCGGCGGCGCGGGTGAAATCATAGGCGCCGGCGAAAGCGGGGTTGAAGCTGAGGCCGGCGCTGCCGGCGCGGCGGCGGAATTGCGCGCTGAGACCATCGAGCACCAGCGCCTTCGGTGAGGCCAGCCGCTGCCGAAGCGGCAGATCGCGGCCGCCCTGGCGCACCCAGGCGTTCGGCGCAACCTCGACCACCGCATCGACGAAGCCGTCGCGCACCTGCGGGAAGAGCTGCACATGCTGGTGACCGTCGACGAAGTCGGGGGCGCGTCCGAACGCGTCCATGAAGGCGGCCAGCTGCGCCTTCACCTCGTTGCGGATGAATTCACGGTCGAGTCGCCGCAAAAGTGCGGCGCACAGCAGTTTTGGAAAGGCCAAGAACATGTCGCCGTCCAAGGGGCGGAAATGCATGGTGAGCGGCCGGAACGGCGCCGACAGCGTCACGTGCAATCCGATCGCGCATCGCGGGCTTTGCGTTGCCGAAGCCTGCAGCGCCTCGACGTCGCTGCGCGCAATCGCGGGCCCCACCATCATCACCGAGGTGGCGTTGAGGCGGCCGCGTTCGATCAGGTCGCGAATGGCGCGGTTGACGCCCGGGCTGATGCCGTAATCGTCGGCGCAGAGCCAGATCCGCCGCGGGCTCGCGGCCACGCTCATTCGGCTGCCGTCCTGCTCGCGGCCTCATCGGCCTTGGCGGCTTCGAAATGCTTTTCGCTGTGCTCGGCCACGAAGTAGATCGGGCGCGCCTTCAGCTCGGAGAGGATCTTGCCGATATATTCGCCGACGATGCCGATCATGATGAGCTGCACGCCGCCGATCGTCATCAGGCCGATCACGAGCGAAGGATAGCCGGGCACCTGCTTGCCGGTCGTGAACACTTCCCAGAGGATCGAAAGGCCGAACAGGAAGGCGCCGCCGGCGAGAATGACGCCGAGCAGGCTGGCGAAGCGGAGCGGTGCCACCGAGAAGGACGTCAGGCCTTCGATCGACAGGCCAAGCAGGCTCGCGGCGTTGAAGGTGGTGACGCCATGGGCACGCGCTGCGGGCTCGTAGTCGACGCGGATCTGGCGGAAACCGATCCAGCTCGCGAGGCCCTTGAAGAAGCGGTTGCGTTCCGGCAGCTGCCTCAGCGCGGCGACCGCGCGGGGCGACAGCAGGCGGAAATCGCCGGCGTCCTCCGGAATCTTCTGGCGGGCGCCCCAATTGATCAGCGCGTAGAAGCCGTGCACCGCGACCCGGCGCAGGAAGGACTCGTTGTCGCGATGCGCCTTGGCGGTGTAGACGACGTCATAGCCGTCATCGATCCAGTGCCGCACCAGCTGTTCAACCAGCGCCGGCGGATGCTGGCCGTCGCCGTCCATGAACATGACCGCGCCGAGGCGGGCATGGTCGAGGCCCGCCATCAGCGCGGCCTCCTTGCCGAAATTGCGCGACAGCGACACCACCTGAACGTCGATGGCGTCGGCCGGCAATGACCGCGCGATCGACAGCGTCGCATCCTTGCTGCCGTCGTCGACATAGACCACCTCGCAAGACAGGCGATAGCGCTGCCGCAGCGTCTTGGCGAGCTCGCAGATGCGCTGGTGCAGAGCGGCGAGGCCCGCCGCCTCGTTGTAGACGGGGATGACGATCGACAGCCCCTTCGCGGCGGCGCTGGCTGCGGTGGTCGTCATGCCGGATACGTCAGAGCCCAGCGTCATCGATCAAGGTTCCAGAGGTGTTTAGGTCTTCTCAACCGCATATGGTAGCTGCCCTTTGCTGTCGCAAAGCTGAACAAACCTTGGGCTCACCGATCCAGGAACGCCTCGAGCTTGGCGAACAGCGGGTTCTCCCGGTCGAACACGTAGTCGAGCGACACCACCGAGACGGTCTCGGCGCCATGCTCGCGCAGGAAGCTCGCCAGCGCGTAGAGCTGCCCCGGTGGGCAGTGCAGGGTCAGCATGCCTGACGAGGTCGGACCGCCGAACGGGGCCTCCACGCCGAACCGGCTGTGGGCTTCCCCGAGCAGGGCGGCATCGCATTGGCGGAAGCGGGTGCGGACTTCGCGGTACTTGTTGGCCCGCGCCCGTGCTGCGATGTGATCGAGGATGACACGCGCCGTCTCGCGCGCCTGCGGCGACCAGTCGGCCTCCTTGGCGGCCACCAGATTGGCCTGGCTGCGCAGGATCACGCCGTCGTCGAGCACCCGCAGGCCGTTGGCGGCGAGCGTCGCGCCGGTCGTGGTGATGTCGACGATCAGCTCGGCGCTGCCGGCCGCCGGCGCCCCTTCGGTGGCGCCCGCGCTTTCGACGATGCGGTAATCGCTGATGCCGTGAGCCTGGAAGAAGCCGCGGGTGAGGTTGACGAACTTGGTCGCGACCCGCATCCGCATGTGATGCTGCTCGCGGAAGCCGGTGGTGACGTCGTCGAGGTCGGCCATGGTGCGGACGTCGATCCAGGCCTGCGGCACCGCGACGACGACGTCGGCATAGCCGAAGCCGAGCCCGTCGATCAGCGACACGCGCTTGTCGGCATCGGCGATGTTCTCGCGCACGAGATCTTCGCCGGTGACGCCGAGATGCGCGAAGCCGCGCGACAGCTGCGCGGCGATCTCGCTCGCCGAGAGATAGGCGACCTCGACATTGTCGAGGCCTGCGATGGTGCCGCGGTAGTCGCGGGCGCCGCCGGCCTTCGACAGTTTGAGGCCGGCACGGGCAAAGAAGGCCTCGGTGTTTTCCTGCAGGCGGCCCTTGGAGGGAACGGCCAGAACGAATGGCGCGCTCATGATTTTACGCTCCCACCTTGCGGCCGATCCGGTTCAGCGCCTCCACCCAGACCGAGAAGCCGACCGCCGGAATCGGCTCGCTTGATCCGAGCTGGGTCATCAGCCCGTCGTAGCGGCCGCCGGCGACCAGCGGCTCGGTGCCGTTGCCGCTGTGATGCAGCTCGAACTCAAAGCCGGTGTAGTAGTCGAGCCCGCGCCCGAAGGCGGTCGAGAAACGAATCTGCCTCACGTTGATGCCGCGCGCGGCCATGAAGCCGACCCGGCTCTCGAACTGATCGATCGCAGATGCGAGATCGAGCTTCGCGTCGGTGGTGAGTGCGCGCAACTCGGCGATGGCATCGTCGGGATTGCCTGCGATCGACAGGAAGCGCTTGAGCACGGCAATGGCCTCGCGCGGCAGCGCGCCGCCCTTCAGCGTCGATTGCTCGAGGAAGCGGTCGGCGATCTCGGCCGTGGTGCGGCCGCCGACATTGGTGGTACCGGCGATCGACATTAGATCCGTGACGAAGGCGAGCGCCGCCTTGCGGTCGGAGCCGGCAAGGGCCGCCAGCACGCCCTCATATTCGCTGCGTGTCGCGGTGGTCGCGGCCGCGAGCCGCTCCAGATCCTGCTCCAGGCTGATCTTGCGGTTGAAATCCTTGACCAGGCGGCGGCGCCAGACCGGATAGAGGTTGAGCGCGTCGAGCAGCGCATTGAACAAGGCGACATCGCCGGTGCGGATCTCGACGTCGCGGACGCCGAAGGCGGCCGTCGCCTCCAGCCCCAGCGCCAGCATTTCGGCATCAGCCGCGGCGCGGTCCTGACGGGCGAACGATTCGATGCCGGCCTGGAGGAATTCACGGGCCTGGCCGCTACGGTAGCGGAACACCGGACCGAGATAGCTGAACCCCGCCGGCTGGCCGGCGCGCCCCGAGGCCAGATAGTCGCGCGCGACAGGAATGGTCAGGTCCGGGCGCAGGCAGAGCTCCTCGCCGGAGAGGTCGGTGGTCAGGTACAGGCTCTTGCGGATGTCCTCGCCGGACAGGTCCAGGAACGGCTCGGCCGGTTGCAGGATGGCGGGCTCGGCCCTGACATAGCCGGCCTGCGCAAACGACAAGAGCAGCGTATCCGCCCAGGCGGCGGAGCCGGCAGCATTTGAGGTGGCAGTCGCGGTCATCTCAGCGGTCCATCGTCCCGGCGGAACCGGGCAGGCAAGGGGAGGCGAATTGGCGCAGCCCTTAGCATGGCCCGACAGCGGTTTCGACCTCCAAAGGATCAATCGCTTAACGGGTGGCTCATTCGTCATGGCCCGGCTTGTCCCGGCCATCCACGCCTTGCCCTCCGGCGCAAAGGACGTGGATGCCCGGGACAAGCCCGGGCATGACGACGCCATGCGTTTGCACGCTGACGAAGCTAGCTGGCCTTGCCGCCCCAATCCCCCAGCACCGCCTGCACCAGGGCCAGCGCGGCCACGGCGGCGGTGTCCGCCCGCATGATGCGGGGGCCGAGCGCCAGCCGCAGGATTTTGGGCTGGCGCAGCAACAGCGCCCGCTCTTCTTCGGCAAAACCGCCCTCGGGGCCGATCAGCACGTCGATACCGCGTCCGACCTCGCGCGCGCCTTGCAGGCTCTGAATGGGATCTTGAACCTCCGCCGCCTCGTCGCAGAAGATCAGCAACCGGTCGGCGGGACGCTGGCTCAGGAAGCGCTCCAGCGGCACCGGCTCGGCCACGCTGGCGATGCTGAGGATGCCGCATTGCTCGGCCGCCTCGACCACATTGGCGCGCATCCGCTCGGTGTTGACCCGGGATGCCTGGGTGAACCGGGTCAACACCGGCTGCAGCGCGGCGGCGCCCATCTCGATGGCCTTCTGCACCATGTAGTCCAGCCGGGCATGCTTGAGCGGGGCAAAGACGTAAGTGAGGTCCGCGAGCCGGTCCTGGGGCCGGGTCTGCTGCAGGATCACGAGGCCGTTCGGCCGCTTGCGGCCCTCGATGGCGGCCTGCCACTCGCCATCCCTGCCGTTGAAGGCCAGGACCTCGGCCCCGGCCGCGAGCCGCAGCACATTGCCGAGATAATTGCTCTGGTCGCGGTCGAGCGGCACCCTGGCGTCCTGGGCCAGGGGGGCATCGACGAACAGGCGGGGGGCGCGAAAATCGTGAGAAGGCATCGCTTGGGGTCCGATTACCGGCCGTTCTTAACCGAAAGGCGCCATTTCGGGGGTAAATATTGCCGAACTGGTGCGTCCCAGCGCCGCGCTCTCGCCCTATTCCACGGGTTGTTAAGCGCCGGCGGGAATCGTAAAAACGCGAACACGCTGGTCGCGCTTCAATTGGGAAGCCCTGAGCCCCGTAAGCTCCTGCCGGAGAGACTATCTTGATGATCCGTCATTTGATGGTTCCGATCACTGCCGCCATGGTCGCCACCGCCTTGGTCGGCATGAGTGCTGTGGGCGCGTCTGCGCAAAGCGCGTTCCCGGCGCCGCTGCCCAACCAGGCTGCCGCCAATTCCCCATTTCCTCCGGTTAACGGTTCGGCACCGACGGCTTCGGTCGGTACGGCTCCGCAATCGTCCTTTCCGGTGAACGGTGCTGCCCCGATCGGCGGCGCCGGCGCCTTCAGCGCCGCTCCGCCGACGCAGGCCGGTCCCGGCGAGGACTGCATGAAGGCCTTCATTCCGCTGCGCGAGGAAGCCGAGAAGCGCGGCAAGCTGATCAAGGCCGCCAGCGACCGTCACGCGCCGCCGGACGAGGCCTGCAAGCTGATCCGCAATTTCAGCCAGGCTGAAGTCAAGATGATCAAGTACATCGAGACCAATGCCGCCAAATGTGGAATCCCGCCGCAGATCGGCGCGCAGCTGAAGGACGGTCACAAGAACACCGAGGCCATGGCGACGAAGGTCTGCAACGTCGCGCAGCAGATGCAGAACCAGCCGCGCGGTCCGGCCGGTCCGTCGCTGAGCGAGGTGCTGGGCTCGGGCTCGGCGCCCGAGGCCAATGCCGGCAAGAAGGGCGGCAGCACCTTCGATACGCTCAACGGCAACGTCCTGACGAGATGAACGATACATCCGCCCGCGTTGCCGATTCCACCGGCAACTGGGTCGATACGCTCGCGCCGCATTGGGCGCGGCCTTACCTGCGCCTGTCCCGCTTCGATCGCCCGATCGGCTCCTGGCTTCTCCTGATGCCATGCTGGTGGTCGGCGGCGCTGGCCGCCGGCATGGCGCATGACATTCGCGGCCTGCCGCTCACCATCGTGCTGTTCTTCATCGGCGCTTTCGTCATGCGCGGGGCCGGCTGCACCTGGAACGACATCACCGATCGCGACCTCGATGACAAGGTCGAGCGCACGCGCTCGCGGCCGCTGCCGTCGGGGCAGGTGACCACCAGGCAGGCGCTGGTCTTCATGCTCGCGCAGGCGCTGGTCGGTCTTGCGGTGCTGCTGCAGTTCAACCGCTTCGCGATTGCAACGGGCATCGCCTCACTCCTGATCGTCGCGATCTATCCCTTCATGAAGCGCATCACCTGGTGGCCGCAGATCGTGCTCGGGCTCGCCTTCTCCTGGGGCGCGTTGATGGGGTTTGCCGTCACCTTCGGCCGCATCGACGCTACCGCGCTCGTGCTCTATGCCGGCGCAATCTCCTGGGTGATCGGCTATGACACGATCTACGCGCATCAGGACGCGGAGGACGACGCGCTGATCGGCATCAAGTCGACCGCGCGCCTGTTCGGCGCGCATACGCGCCAGGCGCTTGTCCTGTTCTACGGGCTCGCGGTGATGCTGATCGGCGTCGCGCTGGCGTCTGGCGAAGCGCGCTGGCCGGCCTGGCTCGGGCTAGCCGCCTTCGCCGCGCATCTGGTGTGGCAGATCGCGCGGCTAAATATCGCCGATGGCGCGCTCTGCCTGCGCCTGTTCAAGTCGAACCGCGATGCCGGCTTGCTGTTGTTTGCGGGATTGCTCGCCGACGCGGTGCTGCGGGCGGCGTGACGCGAAATGCGTAGGGTGGATTAGCGAAGCGTAATCCACCAACTCCAATCTGCGCGGAAAGCAAAGAGGTGGGTTACGCCCTTCGGGCTAACCCACCCTACGGCATCATTAATTCCTCGCGATGATCTCGCGCTCGCCCTGATGAACCGGCAGCTCGCGCGCCATTGCGGTGCGCCGGCGCATCAAGAATTTCGGGCGGCGGGCGCGGATCGCGTTGGCGCGGCGGCGGCGCGGTGCGGGCTTGCGTGCGCCCTCGTCGAGCTGCGGCAGCGCGAAGATCTCGCTCCAGATCGTCCAGGCCTGTGCGATCTCGTCCGTGTCAGTGCTGATCAGCAGCGGGATGGAGAGCGAGGGATCGCGGTGCACGAGGACGAGCGTCTGCGTCTCGTCATTGCCGCGGAGCGCAACGCCGGTGAAGTCGGCGACGCGCACGTTGATCGCCATCTGCATGCCGCGCACGGCACGGCGCAGCACGACACGCTCGCGATGAAGCTCGATCTGCCTGACATGTCCGTCGGCGCGCGGATCATGCGCATCGAAGCGGACCGGAAGGGAAAGTGGGTCGAGCCGCAAGGAGCGGCTCGACCCGGCGGGGTGGACCCCGCATGTTGCTGTTTGACGCCTCACGGCTTCGTTCTCCCCGCCAGGATTATGTTCCCGGTCGATGCGAGGACCCTAGCGCGGGGCGGTCCGAAACCGCTTAAAAAGGCTGGTTAACCCACCGTCACTCGCTCCTCATGATTGACAAGACCTTGGCGCGCATGATTGACGAGACGTTGCGCCGACGTCGCGAATCTGAGCTTTTGGCAGTCTGAAAATGCTTGAAGTCCGCGCTATCAGGGCACATCTGTGGGTTCCGGTCCCGAACCCCGCCCCAACAGGATTTCGTTCGTGAACTCTTCACCAAGCCCGACGCTTTCGCCTTCCGCCAATCGCGACCTGTTCGATCAGTCCGCGCTCTCCGATCTCGCGCAGCGGCTGGTCGAGGCGGCCAAGCGCGCCGGCGCGGATGCGGCCGACGCGGTCGCGGTGCGCGGCGTCTCGCAGGGCGTCGAGGTCCGCGACGGACGCGTCGAGGAATCCGAGCGGTCCGAGGGCGACGATGTCGGTCTGCGGGTGCTGGTCGGTCAGCGTCAGGCGGTGGTCTCCACCAACGACGTCAGCGGCGATGCCGTCACCAAGCTCGCCGAGCGCGCGGTTGCGATGGCGCGCGTCGCGCCCGACGACAAATATGTCGGCCTCGCCGATCCCGCGCTGCTCGCGCGCGACTTTCCCGATCTCGACCTGCTCGATCCCGCCGTGCCCACGACGACTGAGCTCGAGCGCCGCGCGCTCGCGGCCGAAGCTGCCGCGCTCGGCGTCAAGGGCGTGACCAAGTCCGGCGGCGCCTCGGCCTCATCCGGCATCGGCGGCATGGTGCTCGTCACCTCGACCGGCTTCCACGGCTCCTATCTGCGCTCCAGCCAGGGCATCTCCGCCACCGCAATATCGGGCGAAGGCACCAGCATGGAGCGCGACTACGACTTCACCTCGGCGCCGCATGGCGCCGATCTGCTGTCGCCGGAGGTCGTCGGCCGCTCCGCCGGTGAGCGCACCGTGGCGCGCTACAATCCGCGCAAGGTCGAGACCTGCAAGGTCCCGGTGGTGTTCGATCCGCGCGTCGCCGGCTCCCTGGTCGGCCATCTCGTCGGTGCCATCAACGGCGCTTCGATCGCGCGCAAGACCAGCTTCCTGAAGGACAAGCTCGGCCAACAGCTGTTCGCCAGGAATATCCGCATCATCGACGATCCCTTGCGCAAGCGCGGCCTGCGCTCGCAGACCTTCGACGCCGAAGGCGTCGCGGTGAAGCGGACCGCGCTGGTCGACGACGGCGTGCTGACGACCTGGCTGCTCGATTGCGCGACCGCGCGCGAGCTCGGCCTCACCACCACCGGTCACGCCCATCGCGGCGTGTCCTCCTCGCCCTCGCCGGGGCCGTACAATCTGCATCTCGAGCCGGGCACGGCAACGCCGGCCGAGCTGATCGCCGACATCAAGCAGGGGTTCTACGTCACCGATCTGATCGGCTCTGGCGTCAACGGCGTCACCGGCGATTACAGTCGCGGCGCTTCCGGATTCTGGATCGAGAACGGCGAGATCGCCTATCCCGTCAGCGAGGTGACGATCGCCGGGCACCTGTTCGAGATCTTCAAGTCGATGCAGCCCGCGAACAATCTCGAATTCCGCTACGGCATCAATGCGCCGACGGTGCGCATCGAGGGCTTGACGCTTGGCGGACGCTGATCGAGCAGAAGCGAGTTGGCTCACCTCTCCCATAGGGAGAGGTCGGATCGCATCGCAAGATGCGATCCGGGTGAGGGGTTACTCGCTCTCGTGGGATCTGCGCCCCCTCACCCGATTTGCACTCGACGATGCTTCGCATCGCGAGGCGCAAATCGACTTCTCCCCGATGGGGAGAGGTGGTCTCGGCGTGCCGCGCGATTGACCCCGATGGCCGCTGCTCTCGACGACACTATCCTGACCCGCGACGCGGCGCTGCTGAAGGACACGGTGCGGGAGGCGGGCGCGCTGGCGCAGTCGATGTTCCGCACCGAGCTGCGAAAGTGGACCAAGGGCGCGTCCTCGCCGGTGTCGGAGGCGGACATCGCCGTCAATGATCTGCTCGAATCGCGCCTGCGCGCCGCGACGCCCGATTATGGCTGGCTGTCCGAGGAGAGCGCCGACGATGCGGCGCGGCTGTCGCGGCGGCTGACCTGGATCGTCGATCCCATCGACGGCACGCGCAATTATCTCGGCGGTCACGACGAATGGTGCGTCAGCGTCGCGCTGGTGGCGGACGCTTCGCCGGTGCTTGCCGCCGTGTTCGCCCCGGCCACCGACGAGTTCTTCTTCGCAACGCGCGGTAAGGGCACGACGCTCAACGACAAGCCGGTGCGCGCGACAAGCGGATCCGAGCTCGACTTTGCCCGCGTCGCCGGCCCGAAGCCGCTGGTCGAGCGGCTGAAGCCGTCCCTCGGCGAGATCAAGCTGCACCGGCGGATCGGCTCGCTGGCGCTGCGGCTTTGCCGGGTCGCCCATGGCGCGCTGGATGCGGCTTTTGCCGGCGGCAACAGCCATGATTGGGATCTTGTGGCGGCCGATTTGATCGTGCAGGAAGCGGATGGTAGGATGAGCGACCTCTCCGGAGAACCCATCCTCTATAACCGCCGGGAAGTGGCGCACGGGGTGCTGGTGGCAGCGGGACGCGAACGTCATGCGGGCATTGTCGCGCATTTTCGCAACCGTCCCTTAGCCTAAGGCGCATTCGTCGTGCTTCTCGAACACTGCTTTGCCGGGCAGCCCCTTAGGAACAGAACTCATGCCAGATAGCGCCCCGCAACAACTGCTCCACCTCGTCATCGGCGGCGAGCTCGTCGATCTCGAGCACAACACCTTCAAGAATCTGGACGAGGTCGACATCGTCGGCCTGTATCCGAACTATGCCACCGCCCACGCCGCCTGGCGGGCCAAGGCGCAGAGCACGGTCGACAACGCGCAGATGCGCTACTTCATCGTCCACCTGCATCGGCTGCTCGATCCGAATCAAGAACCGGCGCGTTGAAGAAACTGCTTCGCAATACGCTGCGAAGCAGCTGGTTTCAGCGTGCCGTCGGGGTCCTGGCGGCCGAATATCTGCGTCTGGTCTGGCGGACCAACACCTTCACCTTCGATCCGCCCGACGTCTACGAGCGCGTCGAGCCGCAGCTCCCTGCGATCTTCGCGTTCTGGCACGGCCAGCATTTCCTGACGCCCTTCATCAAGAACCAGAACAAGGCCTCCTATCGGGCCAAGGTGCTGATCTCCCGGCACCGCGACGGCGAGTTCAATGCCATCGCCGCCGAGCGGCTCGGCATCGGCACGATCCGCGGTTCCGGCGACCATGGCGGCGCGTTCCACCGCAAGGGTGGCGTCGGCGCCTTCAAGGAAATGGTGCGGACGCTCCAGGCCGGTTGTAATGTCGCGCTGACCGCCGATGTCCCCAAGCGCTCGCGCGTGGTCGGGCTCGGCATTATCATGCTGGCACGGGAATCGGGACGGCCGATCATGCCTTTCGCGATGGCGACCAGCCGCTTCGTCCGGCTCAAGAACTGGGATCGCACCACCATCAATTTGCCATTCGGGCGGGGCGCTTTGGTCGGCATCAAGGAAATCCACGTTCCCGCAGATGCCGACGCCGCCATGATGGAGACGTTGCGGCAGGAGCTGGAAGACACGTTGAACGAGGCGACCCGGCGCGCCTATGCGCAGCTCGGCCGCCCGGGACCGGAAGATGCCTAAGTCGCTGCCCATTGCGCTGCCGATCACGCTGCGGATGTATCGGCGCCTGTCCGCCGGTCTGGTGCCGCTCGCGCCTGCGCTGATCAAGCGGCGGCTGAAGCAGGGCAAGGAGGATCCCGCCCGCGTCGGCGAGCGGCGCGGCCTGTCCGCCGATGTGCGGCCGCACGGCCCGTTGGTCTGGATTCATGGTGCCAGCGTCGGCGAGGTCCTGGCGGCGGCCGCCCTGATCGAGCGCCTGCGCGATCTCAATCTGCGCATCCTGCTCACCTCGGGCACGGTCACCTCGGCGGCGGTCGTCGCAAAACGCTTTCCGCCCGACGTCATCCATCAATACGTGCCGTATGACTCGCCGCGCTATGTCGCGCGCTTCCTCGATCATTGGAAGCCGTCGCTGGCGCTGTTCATCGAATCCGATTTGTGGCCGAACCTGATCCTCGCCGGCGCGGCGCGTCGGGTGCCGATGGTGCTGATCAACGGGCGGATGTCGCCGCGTTCCTTCCCGCGCTGGCGCCGCATGCACGGCACCATCTCGGCGCTGCTGTCGCGGTTCGACATCTGTCTTGCGCAGTCGAAGAAAGATGCCGAGCGCTTTGCCGCGCTCGGCGGCCGCGACGTCGTCACCACGGGCAATCTCAAGCTCGACGTGCCCGCGCCGCCGGCCGACCCCGCCAAGCTCGAGCGGCTGATGGCGATGACGCGCGGGCGGCCGATCATCGTCGCGGCCTCGACCCATCCGGGCGAGGACGAGATGCTGGTGGCGGCGCATCGCAGCCTGGTCGGCTTCTTCCCTCAGCTTCTCACCGTGATCGTGCCGCGGCACCCGGATCGCGGCTCCTCGATCGCAGGCCTCGTCACGGCGTCGGGCCTGAAGCCGGCCCTGCGCTCGCGCGAGGAGATGCCGACCGCGACGACCGACGTCTATGTCGCCGACACGATGGGCGAGCTCGGCCTGTTCTACCGGCTCTCGGCAATCGTGTTCATGGGCGGATCGCTGATCCACCATGGCGGGCAGAACCCGATCGAGGCGATCAAGCTGGGCGCCGCGATCGTCCATGGTCCGCACGTGTTCAACTTCGCCGACGTCTATGAAGCGCTCGATACCAGCGGCGGGGCGCGGCAGGCCGACACGCAGGAGGCGCTGGTCAAGCAGCTCGGCCAATTGCTGGCCGATCCCGCCATGCGCGACAAGATGCAGCGCGCAGGCACAGGCGTGGTCGAGCAGCTTGGCGGGGCGCTCGATCGCACCATGACCGCGCTCGAGCCGTATCTGCTGCAATTGCGGATCGAGATGGGGGCCGCCAATGCGTGAGCCGGCCTTTTGGTACCGGCCACGCTCCCTTCAATCGTACGCGCTATGGCCGCTCGGCGCGCTTTACGGCGCGATCACTGCACGGCGCATGTCGCGCCAGGGCGTGGACGCCGGCATCCCCGTGATCTGTGTCGGCAACTACCATGTCGGCGGTGCCGGCAAGACCCCGACCGTGCTGGCCTTGACCAAGCTCTTGCGCGAGCTCGGCGAGACGCCGGTCGTGCTCAGCCGCGGTTATGGCGGGCGCCTGAAGGGGCCGGTGATGGTCGACCGCGAGCGTCACGATGCGGCCGACATCGGCGACGAGCCCTTGATGATGGCGCGCGACGTCCCGGTCGTGGTCGCGCGCGACCGCCTCGACGGCGTCGCGCTGGCAAAGTCGCAAGGCGCCACCGTGATCCTGATGGATGACGGTTTCCAGAATCCTGCTCTGTTCAAGGATGCCTCGCTGATCGTGATCGACGGCAAGCGCGGCGTCGGCAACGGCGAGGTGTTTCCCGCAGGGCCCCTGCGCGCCCCGCTCGCGGCGCAGCTCGCGCGCACCGATGCGCTGGTGCTGATCGGCGACGGCAATGCCGCCAACGACGTCGCGGCGGAGATCGCCAAGCGGAACAAGCCCGAGCTGCGTGCGCGCCTGAAGCCGGATGCGGCCTCGCTCGCGCAGCTCTCCGGCAAGCGGGTGTTCGCCTTCGCCGGCATCGGCGATCCCGAGCGTTTCTTCCGCACCTTAAGTGCGAGCGGCATCGACGTCGCGCGCACGCGCGCCTTCGCCGACCACCACATGTTTTCGGACGGCGAGATCTCGGCGCTCGCAGCGGACGCCCAGCGCGAGCAGCTCATGCTGGTGACCACGGAAAAGGATCTTGCACGCTTGCGCGGCCGCGCAGGCGTGCCTAGCGGCATCGTGCCGTTCGCCGTTCAGCTCGAATTCGATGACCCGGCAAAGCTGCGGCAATTGATCAGCGATCATCTCTACAGAGCGCGCGAGCGAAGGTTCAGCGCGCGCTGATCACGCAACGTGAGACAACGTCTCTGCCCCAGTCGCGAAACGCGAAATGTCGCTGCTGGCGAATCTTCTTCCGCGCGTTCGGGAGTTGAAGTAGCCTTGCATGAGAGCCGTCACCGGGACGTGCCGAACTCCCCGAAATCATCGACGGCGTTGATGCCCAGGGCGGGCAATGAATCTTCATCATGTGAGGTGCAGGGGCCGTAACGACCTGAAGCTGATCGCCGGACCCAGAGTACAGCCACCGCCGTCGGACGACGCGGCGGCTGTACTCATGTCGAAGCAGGAAGCAGGTCTGCGACGAGCCGAGGGGCATGCTCACCACGCGCCCGTGGCCATCAATCCGATGATGGTCAGGCACGACATGCAGGCGACGACGACGGTGTAGCATTCGGGTGTATTCATTGCTGTCTCCCAAATGTTGCCAATTGCTTGGTCATTGCTGCGCGGGAGTGATCGTTCGGTCTGGGAGCCGCTTCAATTCGGCGTGGCGTGACCGGTCTTGCTGTGCGTGTCCGTTCTCTCGTCGTCACCCTGGTCCGCAGGACGACAAAGCGCTTCGAGAGCCTCGGATCGTTCGGCTGCGATCAGAAGCTGCTTGCGCATTTCAGCGAGGCGGGCGCGGCAATATTCACGGTAGAGCAGTTCGAATATGGCGGGCATGATCCACCCCCACCGCTTGATTTGATTTACAGATATTCCACCGCTGATTTTCGAGGTGATCGTAGCCCGCTAGAATGGCTCTTCGTATGAGCCCGTTCACAGATCGTCCAGTTCCAGAGCTCAGTGGCTGATTGGTTGGTCGATTGCCTGTGCGGTAAAAAAGAACGGGGGCCGGTTACCTGGCGTGCGATATAGCAGCTCATTGTTTCAGCAAGACTTCGTCAAACAACTTAAAGACGCGGAACTGCAAAAAAAATCCAACCCAAGCGCGAAACGACTCACCCACGGCTGCAAGGAATGTAGAACGCAAGCGTCCGTCCCGACAGAGACCATTTTGCTGAGTTGCCGGCAATGCGGCGCGGGCACATCGCCCTTTACCTTCGCGGCAAAACCGGCTGTCGGCGACCTCAACTCGGAAAACATGCCCGCGCGGTCAGCGTGATCGGAGACAGGTTGATGATCTGCGGAAACTCGAATGAATAGCTCGCGCTGACCTGGTTGCCGCACGCGGCCGTGGCAAAGGTGAATGTCCCCGGCGGCAGCGTGAGGCCGTAGGCCTGCTGGGCGGCGTAGGTCGTGATCGCGCTGCTGTTCGGGCAGAGCGTGTTGTTGACCGTCGCGCAGCGCGCCGCCATTTCGCTCCCATGCTGGATTCCCAGCTGAGTCCAGAACAGCAATCCGCATTCGATGATCCCGAATATGAACAGGAAGAACACGGGAGCGGTCAGCGCGAATTCCAGCGCTGTGGTGCCCCGCGTGTCTCGCCATGCTGCGGTGAGCTTCACTGCAGCCTCGTGGTGGACTGCGCGGTGTACGTGTATGTGGCCGCCACGATCTGATAATCGATGATCGTATAATACGTCGCTTTCGCCGAGACTGTCGTATATGTTCCGGCCGGCGCACCGCCGGTGCAGACCGTTCCGCAGCTGGTGGCGCTCACGCCCGCACTCGTTGGACATCCGCAGAATTGGACCGGCGGAGGTGACGCGGTGATGTTCGTCGCGCTGGTGGCACTTGCGACGGCGTTCGCGATGCCGTTCGTGTCGAAGCCGCGCGCAATCGCGTACTGGGCTCCGGCTTGCGCGGCATTTTCGACCTGCATCTTGCGATAGAGCGCCAGCCCGATGTCCGTGACCGAGACGACCATCAGGGACAGCAGGGGAATTAGAATCGCGAATTCGGCTGCCGCGACGCCCCGTTGATCGCCGGCCGCATTGCTCACGTGGCGCGCCAGAGAACCAAGCAATCGACGGCCAAGCCTGGATGAGTAATTCCGGATCTGCATCGCCCCAAACCTCATTCGACGAGCTGCGCGGTTTGCGAACCGATCGTCGCGGTGCCGAGCGCGGTGCAATTGACCTGCAGGTTCGACGTGCCGCTGAACGTCAGCGTATCCGCGATGATCTTGGTGCAGGATGTGCTGGTGCCGTTGCCGCCGCTGAAGCTGAGATTGGCCTTCGGCAGGTAGATGGCACCGCCGAAATTCTGCGTGCTGCCGCCGGTGAGATTGAAATTGGTCCCGGCAGGCATGTTGCGGTCGCCGTACATGACGATGCCCTTCGTCGGGCCGCTGGTCGGCCCGGTCAGGTCGACGGTCGCGTTGCTGCCGATTGAGGCGGTGCCCCAGTCGCTGCCGGAGCCGGTGAACACCAGGGTGACGCCGCTGCCGGTGATGGTGGCATTTCCGGCGACGCTCAGGCTGGCGCCATCCAGATAGTAGATGCCCGGATTGAGGTTCAGGACTGCGCCGGCGTTGACCGTGATGCTGCCCATGTAGCAGCCGGGGTCGAGCGAGTTTGTCTTTCCGTTGGCGTTGACCGTGATCTTGGCATTGCTGCAGCTCGGCCGCGTAGGCGGAGAGACGTCGGCATAGGGATCGGGGACAGGCGTGATGTGCGTCTTGACCCCGTTGGTCGCCGTGATGCTGCTTGCGCCCGAGACGTCGCCGACCACGCCGACCTGGTTTGCTGCCACCGAGGCGCTGCCGGCGACGTTGAGCGAGGGGCTTGCGCTCGAATTGCTATAGAGATTGCACTTGATCAGGTTGAGCTGGTTGCCGCCGCTGACATTGACGGCGGGGCTTGCGCTCGTGTTGAGCGCAAGTACGCAGCCCGTCCCGGAATTGGGCAGGGCGACCGAGCGCGCGGTGATTGGTACGCGATCCGAGCCGAACAAGGCCGACAGCAGCCGACGCTGCGGCTGACTGACGATGACTTCGATGGCCTGCGCGTTCGACGCTTGACTGCCTGTTTTCGGTGGCTGGTTCACCGTGACAGTGACGTCGTTCGCCCCGTCGGTGTAGCCATAATTTGCCGCGACCGCCTTGGCTTCGGACGAGGGGTCGCCGCCGACACTGGCAGCCGTCGCAGCGCTGACCGCGCCGGAATCTGCAACGCTCTGCATGTTCTTGTGCTTGTAGTACCACCAGCCCACTTCCGTTCCGAGGCCGGCGGTGCCGACCAGGACCGGCATGAGCAGCGCAGAAATGAGCACGTAGCTGCCCTGCTCGTCGCGGATGAACCGTTCGAGCAAATGATTCTTTGCGCTCGAAGGTGCACCGAACGAACGGCTGAAAATTCTCCGGAGGTCCATGCTTTCCTGCCCGATTGCCACTTTATCCCGAGGCAATGTGGTGCAGGCCGGCTTAAATGGGCCCCAATGGGAGCCGGACAATTTTAGATATCGGCGAACATTCAGCCGGCATTCATGGCCGCAGGCCTATCGATGAAGCCGCGTCCAGGAGAAGTCAGATGAAATTGCACCCTGCAATTGTTACCGCCAACCTCGTGTGTCTGCCGGTTTTGCCCGCACTGCGAGAGTTACGAGAGCCGAGGGATCACGACTGCTTCGGTGCGCCGGGAAAATGCCGCTGCAGCACCGCGGTGGGCGTGGCATAGGCCTCCTGCAGATCGACGCTCCAATACTTCAGTTCGTCGAGCGGGATGCGGACGTCGGTGATCGCGCAGCGCACGAAGGTCCCCGGCGAGATCACGCGGAAATCGCCGTCGAGATATTGCACCTGCGCTTCGCCATGGCCCGAGGGGCCGAACTTGTTCAGCACGGTCGAAAGTCTCCGCGGAAGGCCTCTCCATGGAAGGCCGTGGAAGGCACGATGTGTTGGACGGGATGTAGCATAGATGGGGTGGCTTGTCCGCCCGTTAAACCCACCGGTTCGTGATGATTTGCCGCCGTTTTCGCGCGATGAGGCTTCAGTCGAAGGGGCGCTGGTTCCGGCAGCTCCTGCGGCAGACTCCGATGACCGCCCTGTTCCTGACGCTGCTGATGTCGGCCGCGCACGCCGCCCCGGCGCCGCAGCCGGTCGAGATTCCGCTGGCGTCCGGCGTGCTCCATGCGCAGCTCTACAAGCCCGCGGGCAAGGGGCCATTCCCGGCCGTGATTGCGCTGCACGGCTGCGGTGGGCTGGGTAGCCATTCCGATCCCGTGCTGCCGCCCTATCGCGACTGGGCCGAGCGCCTGCTCAAGGCCGGCAATGCCGTGCTGCTGCCCGACAGCTACGGCTCGCGCGAGCTCGGCCCGCAATGCCGCGTCAAGGAGATGCACGTCAAGGCGCGGCGCGAACGCGTCGCCGATATCGCGGCCGCGCGCGCCTGGCTGATGCAGCAGCCATTCGTGGCGCGGGACCGCATCAGCCTGATCGGCTGGGCCAATGGTGCGAGCGCGCTGCTCTGGGCCGTGCGTCCGCAGAACGCAGGCCGCGATTCCGGTCCGGATTTCCGCGCCGCCATCGCGTTCTATCCGGATTGCCGGATCTCGGCGGGCCTCGGCTGGAGCACGCGGGTGCCGACGCTGGTCTTGATCGGCGCCGATGACGAGGTGTCGTCGCCGCCGGCCTGCCGCCAGATGGTGGATGGTGCGCGCGGCCGCAGCGCGCTGGCGCGCATCGTGGTCTATCCCGGCGCGGGTCACGATTTCGACCGTGCCGGCACGCCGCTGCACGCCGCCGGCGCGCCCGAGCACGCCGATGCCGAAGCCCGCGCCGCCTCGCAGAAGGACGTCGCGCAATGGCTGGCGCGGTGATGGCGGTGCCGTAGCACGTGCCCGCGCCATCATTCGACCACGATGTCGATTAAACGCATCTCATATGCGCAACCGCATCACGCTCTTCGCGTCCGCCCTGATCGTCTTCACCGTCGCGATCCTGCTGTTCGAAGCCCACGCCGGCCCCCACCGCGCGCCGGACCATTGCGGCTTCTGGACCACGATCGAGGCGGGATTGTCGTGTCGGTAGGCGAGCTGTCTCCACCTATTTGTGGCGACGCGCGTTCCACACACGCGCTGTCATCGCCCGGCTTGACCGGGCGATCCAGTACTCCGCGGCGTTGCGATTCAATCGAGAAGCCGCGGCGTACTGGATTCCCCGCTTTCGCGGGGAATGACACCGTGGCCTGAGCCCGTCCTCCCCCTCAGAACAAGCTGCCCTGATCCACCGGCTTGGCCAGGCGCCTCGGCGCCGGCTTCGTCTCCGCCGCCGGCTTGGCCTGCGCCGGCGCGCGCCTCTCCGCGGGCGCCGGACGGTCCGCATCCGCCGTCGCGCCGACGCGGCCGTCCGCGAATTCGATCTCGACCCGCGCGCCGGGGCCGATCGTATCAGCCGCATGCACGGGATGCCCGGCCTCGTCGCGCACCAGCGCAAAGCCGCGCGCGAGCACGCTGCGATAGGACAGCGCCGAGAGCAGCTTGCCGCTGTTCTCGACCCGCGCCTCCAGCCGGTGCAGCAGCGTGACGAGCGCGCGCTGCGCCCGCTCAGTCAGACGATGGGTACGCTCGCGCTGGCGGGCAATCGCGTTGCGCTGCGCCTGCGCATTCGCAAGCTTTGAGGCGCGCAGGCGCACCTGCAAGCCCGCAAAGCGGTCGCGCCGCTGCCGCAACAGCGAGCGCGCGGACAGGCCGAGCCGCTCGCCGCACACGGTGAGGCGATGATCGGCCTGCGAGATCTGGCCGTGCAGCACGCGCAGCGTCAGCTTCGCGCTCGCCGCGGTGAACCTGCGGAAATGCGCATGCGTGTTGGCCTTGAGGCAGCGGGGCAGGGACGCGCCCGCCGAGTCCAGCCGCTGCCGCGGGATCGCCAAGAGATCGCCGGCCGCCGGCAGCGCGCGCGCGGCGGCGCGCAGCTCGCTGCGGCGGCTCTCCTGGGCGCGCTGCCAATAGGCGCGGGTGCGCCGCCCGAGATCGCCCACCTCGACGAACAAGTCGCTGCGCACCGGCACCGCCATCTCGGCCGCCGCCGTCGGCGTCGGCGCGCGCTTGTCGGCGACGAAGTCGATCAGCGTGATGTCGGTCTCGTGCCCCACCGCCGAGATCAGCGGGATCATGCTCTCGGCTGCGGCGCGCACCACGATCTCCTCGTTGAACGACCAGAGGTCCTCCAGCGAGCCGCCGCCGCGCGCGACGATGAGCACATCGGGCCGCGGAATCCTGCCGCCTTCGGGGAGCGCGTTGAACCCGCGGATCGCGGCCGCGACCTGCTCGGCCGAGCCGTCGCCCTGCACCTTGACCGGCCACACCAGCACGCGGCGGGGAAAGCGGTCCTCCAGCCGATGCAGGATGTCGCGGATGACGGCGCCGGTCGGCGAGGTGACGACGCCGATCACCTCCGGCAGCCACGGCAGCAGCTGCTTGCGCGCCTCGTCGAACAGGCCCTCGGCGGCGAGCTTCTTCTTGCGCTCCTCCATCAGCGCCATCAGCGCGCCGATGCCGGCCGGCTCCAGCGCCTCGATCACGATCTGGTATTTCGAGGAGCCCGGATAGGTCGTCAGCTTGCCGGTGGCGATCACCTCGAGCCCCTCCCGGGGCTTGAACCGCATCCGGCTATGCACGCCCTTCCAGATCACCGCCTCGATCTTGGCGCTCTCGTCCTTGAGCGCGAAATAGCAATGGCCGGACGAATGCGCCCCGCGGAAGCCGGAGATCTCGCCGCGGACGCGGACATGGCCGAAGGCGTCCTCGACCGTCCGCTTCAGGGACAGGGACAGTTCGGAGACGGTGAATTCAGGCGCGTTGAGCAGTTGTTCCGCAGGCGGCATCTCGAAAACGATTCGGCATTTTGGGGTCGAGGGCGACGTTAGGGATTTTCGCAGGCCAGCGCCAATCGATTCCGGTGGCCTGGGGACTGCCCGACGGCCGTTGCTTGACATACATTTGCTTTCAGATATGAAATTCACAAATCATAAATAAAAACGAGGAAACGGCTCCTGATGACCGTCGTCACAGATCCCGACGACCCGGGCGGACGCATGTTCGGGCAGTACCAGCTCAAGCCGAATAGCGGGGTCAATCCGCCCTATTCGCCGGCATACCCGGTGGAGTGGGGCTGCACCTTGCGGACGGTCGAGATCATGACCCGTGTCGCGCCCGGCAAGGTCGCGACATTGCTCGCCGAGACGCCGTTCGAGATCGCCAGCGACCGCGTCGCCTTCCGCTTCATGCGTTCGCCCGGCCATTCCCTTGCCGTGCACGCGGGCGAGATGTTCGACCTGATGATCTCGGTGCCCGTGCGCTACAAGGGGCTGTTCACCGAAACGCATATCTTCATGTATTGCAGCGATCCGATGGGGATCTGTGCCGGGCGCGAGGTGTTCGGCTACACCAAGAAGGATGCGCATTACGCCTTCGACGAGCATCCTGACGGATCGATCACCGGATGGGTCCGGCGCCGCGGCATACCGCTCGCCGATTTCACCTTCACGCCGGATGCGTCCGCGCCGGTCGTCCGCATCGTCGACGGCGACGAGCTGCCGGCCGGCGAGATCCATGTGCGCCGTTTGCCGCATCCCGAGCGGCTCGGCACGGCCTATGCGGACATCGCCTATCGCCGCACGCCGCTGAAATACTCCGAGCCGGTGCCGGGTCGCGCCGCGATGACGCTGCACGCCAGCGCGTACGATCCGATTGCCGAGCTCGAGCCGGAAATCCTCGGCGCGCATTTCATGGTGTCTGACGTCTATGGCGGCGGATTCGAGGTCGAGGACCGCAGGCTCATCGAGCGCCTGACGCCCTGAACGACAAGGTCAGCCTGCATGCGATGTACGTGCGGGCGGCAAACATTGGGAAGAACGCACAACGCAAGGAGGGTCTGCACATGGCTGGACGATATCGGGTGAGCCGCCGCCGGCTGCTGGCCGGCGCCGGCGGATTGGCGTTGGGCATGACGGGGCTCGGCGCGCGAGCGCAGGAGACAAAGCCGCTCCGCATCGGCGTGCTGACGGACATGTCCAGCCTTTATGCCGATGTCACAGGTCCGGGCTCGGTGCTGGGGGCCAAAATGGCGGTCGAGGATTTCCAGGCTTCAGGACCCAAGATGACGCGGCCGATCGAGATCATCAGCGGCGATCACATGAACAAGGCAGATGTGGGCGCCAACATCGCGCGCGAATGGATCGATCGGCAAGGCGTCGATGTCATCGTCGACGCACCGAACTCGGCCGTCGCGCTCGCGGTGCGCAACATCGTGCAGCAGAACAACAAGACGCTGCTGGTGTCCGGCGCGTCCTCGTCGGACCTGACCGGCAAGGCGTGCTCGCCGAACCTCGTGCACTGGACCTACGACACCTATGCGCTGTCGTCGGGTGTCGCGCGCGCCGTCGTCGAGAGCGGCGGCAAGAGCTGGTTCCTGCTCACCGCGGACTATGCCTTCGGCCATGCCATGGAAGGCGACATCAAGAACGTCGTGCAGAAAGCCGGCGGCAAGGTTCTCGGCGGCGTGCGCACGCCGATCAACACGCAGGACTTCTCGTCCTTCCTGTTGCAGGCCCAGTCGTCGAAGGCGGAGATCATCGCGCTGATCAATGCCGGCGGCGACACCATCAATTCCATCAAGCAGGCGGTCGAGTTCGGCATTCCGCAAGGAGGCCAGCGCGTGGTCGCGACGGTGCTGTATCTCAGCGACGTGCATTCGCTCGGCTTGAAGATCGCGCAGGGGCTGCAGTTCACCGAAGCCTTCTACTGGGATCTGAATGACGACACGCGCGCCTGGACCAAGCGGTTCGCGCCGCGCAACAACGGCCGCTATCCGACCGCGCTGCATGCGGGCGCCTACGCCACGACGCTGCACTACCTCAAGGCCGTCGATGCGCTCGGCGCCTCCAGCGACGGCAAGGCCGTGGTCGAGCAGATGAAGAAGCTGCCGACCGATGATCCCCTGTTCGGCAAGGGCATCGTCCGTGCCGATGGCCGCAAGCTGCACAACATGTATCTGTTCGAGGTGAAGGCCCCCGCGGATTCCAGATATCCCTGGGACTATTACAAGCTGGTCAAGACCATCGCGCCGTCGGAGGCCTGGCGGCCGCTGGCGGATGGCGGCTGCGAATTCCTGAAGTCGTGAGCGGCACTGACCGGCCGCCGGTCGCGCTGGTCACCGGCGGCGGCGGCGATATCGGGCGCGCCATTGCGCTAAAGTTGGCGCGGATGAGCGCTGCGGTCGCGATCGTCGATCGCGACGAAGCGGCGGCGCGCGGCACGGCCCAACTGGTCGAGCAGGCCGGGGCGAGGGCGCTCGCCATTCGCGCGGATGTCTCGCTCGCGCAGGACACCATCGCCTTCGTCGAGGCGACCGAAGCACGCCTGGGGCCGATCGGCATCTTCGCCAACAACGCCGGCATCGAGGGCGTCGTCGCGCCTGTTCACGAGTACCCCGACGAAACCTTCGACCAGTTGCTGCAGGTGAACGTCAAGGGCGTGTTTCTCGGCCTCAAGCACGTCATCGCGAGAATGATGCAGCGCGGGACGGGCGCCATCATCAACACCGCATCGACCTCCGCGATCCGGGGGCGTGCAGGGCTCGCCGGCTATGTCGCCTCGAAGCACGCCGTGCTCGGGCTGACACGCACGGCGGCGCTCGATGTCGCCGGCACCAGGATCAGGGTCAACGCCGTTCTGCCGGGCCCGGTCGAGTCGCGCATGATCCGGGAATTGGAAGGCCAGGCGCGTGACGGCGCCATTGCGCTGCGCCGGAACGTTGCGACTGCGCATGGGCGGCCGCAGGATGTCGCCAACGTAGTTGCTTTTTTCGCCTCCGACGAGGCTGCACATGTGAATGGTGCCGCCTGGGTCGTGGACGGCGGGATGACGCTGGCGTAAGGCGAGTACGCATCAGAGCATGTCTGCCTCCGGAGGAACGAAGCGGAAATCTCGTGATCGGCCAAGCATTACCGCTTGTGACCCTGGCTGACCTTAAGCTCCGTTCACTGCCTTGAAGGGAGTGGACGGCACCAGGAACGAACCAGAGCGACACAGCGTTCTTCGGCGTTAAGCGCAGGAGAACCGAGATGCCGCTTTCGCCTGATCCATCGGGTCATTTCGAGGAGAAGCAGCCCGAAGCGGTCCTGTTCTCGATGTTCGATGGCGACGATCGTGTTGTCTGCAAAGTTGAGTGGTCCGCCTTGCCCGACCGCGCGATTGCCGATGGAGCCGAGCCGAACGACATCGCAGCCACCTTTAGGAAGCATCGACTAGTCATCGAGAAGATCGCAAGCGAACGGTACGATGCTGGCGAGGAGATGCCCGTTGTTTGGGGCTGTACCCCGCCGCAGCCGTGAGGGGAGTGGATCGAGTAGCCGGAGGCGAGCACAACATTGTTCCGTGCAGGAACCGAGTGATAGTGACCCCGGAACTGTTCACTTTGTAACACAAGTGAAAGACCCTAACCGCGGTTGCCAATCATACTGGCCGGATGGATTACCTACCCAACTATTCCTATCGCTCGCTTGAAGTGCTGTGCCGGCGGCAGGCGTCTCAAACCGGCAATCCCGAAGCCAAGCGGGAGCTTGAGACGATGGCACGCGAGTACATGCAACTGGCCGAGCTTGCAGAGCGCACACGGCGCGAGAATGAGCAAAGCCGGCCGATGGCAGACCTTAACCGGATCGGAGACGGCGATGGAAAACGTGGCTGAACCTATTTCGACGGCCGAGCCAAAAATCGTGGAGCGTTATATGCGCGCCGCGCGCGAAGAATTGGATGGCCCCAAGCTCCTCCAGTTGCTCAAAGAAATCGAGGACGAGATAAGAAGACGGACCACTGTGGTCTTTAAGGTCCTGCAATCCTGAAGGACTCAGACCCGGGGTTTAACGGGACACATGGACTTTTGATTTAGATCAAACAGCCTCTCGACCCACGTAGTTGCCTACGTTGAGCTGCACCGGAGGCGCAGGGAATGTTCAGTAATCGTCCTACGTGGATGATGATGCTATTGGCTGGGGCAATAGCCGCCATCGGTCTCCTCACGATCCTTTCGATGGCGCTAGGGCTCTCCTGAGGGGAGTAAACAACCTCGGACGCAACTTTGCCCGCTCGTATGAACTTCTTCGGAAGCCGGTACCGATCGTCTGGCACCCCGAACGACCGGTCGACGATCCACTGCCTTGAAGGGAGCGGACGATAGCAATAGCCCAAGCCCTATGGTGCTGTTGCCGCTCGCAAGCGGCAACATCTGTACAGACAATACCTTAGTGCCGTGCTAGCGTTTCGGCATCACCGCAAGGCCAGTAGCATATATCGGTGACTGAGAGCGGATATACGCTGTATGGCCCACAAAATTCCCGCGAGGCGCATGCTTGAGGTGAGGCTGGACGCTCTTCTCCCGCAGAAGTGGGAGTGGCAGGTTTGGGAAGACGACGCCCTGCTGATGAGCGGCCATGAGACTTCGCGCGAAACGGCCCAGATCGAGGGAAATAGCGCCCTGTTTTACCTACTTCGTACAGCGAATTGACAATTCGAAGCGCCCCGACCGAATTTGGTCGACTCCCTGCCGAATAGGGTGTCTAGTCGCTTCATCACCGCTCGGCCCACGGCTTCTATCGGTGACTGAGAGTATCGTGCTCCCGCCCAACCGGACAGGGAGCAGCGCTATGCAGCCTCGGATTTTAACACTTTCAGAACGGCTTTCCCAATTTGCGCAACGCGGGCGCGATCAGGCCGAAAGACTGCGGCCTGGCAAGGACAGGGACGACTTGCTGCAGAAGGTTCGTCAGGCCGAAGTGGCTATTCACATTAACCAGTGGGTTTCGTCGCCGGGTCTGCGGGCTCCGACATGATGGGACGCCTTCAATCCCGTGCACGCAATCGCGTGAAGAGAATAATCGACTTTCGAACGAGAGTGGCGAACAAGAGCGACTGGGCTATCAACGCCGTCCTGAACCACTTCCGGAGCAAGCTAAATCCAAGCACGCCTCCCATCCAGAAGAACAGGGACAGGCCCCGTCACTAGCCCCAGGGACGAAAGCAGGAGCATCTCGGCTCTCGGTCACGCGATTGAAGCCACGAACTTACGGAAAGGGAGACGGCGATGGAAAGCGGGGCTGGACCTTCTTCGAAGGCTGAGCTGACGATCGTTGAGCGCTTTAAGCGCGCCGCGCTTGACGACATGGATGGTCCCGAAATCCTCAAGGTGCTCAAAGAAATCGAGGACGAGATCAGAAGACGGGGCGTCTGAAGTCCTGAAGAGAGTGAACGTCTGCTTTTGATGTGTAGCTGACCTTGTCGCTTAATCCGGCGACGCCGGCCTTGACCCAAGGCAGACATTCGAGCGCTGTTGGGCCCGTCGAAGCGTGCTGAGCGCATCGATGCCGGCCTGCGCTGTTCGGTTGGCATGTGCCGCGGCTCGACTGACAGCCTCACCGGACAGCGGGAACAATGTCTCGCCGATCTGCTTGGAACGTTGGTACGCCCAATCCGGGATAGACCAGCGAGCTTCCTGGGAGGCGTCTCGATCAGGGAGGAGCCACCAATGGATGACGAACGAAAATCATCAAAGGCGGGGAAACAGGCCGCTGAAGGCTTGCGTGAAGCAACGTCCAAGGAAGAAGCGAAAAACGAGAGCAAGATGGGGCACGATCTGCCTAAGGGGGCCGATCGTTTCGAAGAGCGCTCCAAAAGCTCCGATGGAAAAAGCGCAGAACAGAAACAAAAAGGGTGAAAGCAGCAGACCGTTTCTGCGGGCTCGGTGCAACCTCTCCCGCTCTTGTCCGCCGAAGCCCGCCTTCTGGCGAAGGCGGATGCGGGAGAGGTCGCGCAACGCGCGGGTGAAGGCTTTCGCCTCTGGGGTAGTGTCCCATCGCGGAAACACCCTCTCCCCAGCCCTCTCCCGCAAGCGGGAGAGGGAGTGCAGCTCCATCGTTGCAGCAATGGAGCCTGCTCCCAGCATACGTCAGGAAACGCCGCCGATTCTCTCGGAGACGATCCTGGCCGCGCTGCGCAGCTCCTCGGCGATGGCGCTGGCTTCCGCGGCGGGAATTTGATCCTGCCGCACCAGCGGCACGGTCATCGCGGCCACCGCGCGGCCTGAGGCTTCGATGATCGGGCAGCTATAGGCAAGGATGCGCGTATAGCCGTCATCATTGGAGAAGTTTCCTCCCTCCGCCGAAATGCGGTCGAGCGCGGCAAGCGCCTTCTTGATGCTGATCCGATCATTGGTCGCGATGACCTGCGCCAGCTCTTCGCGCCGGCCCTCGAGCTGAAAGGCCGCCAGAACCTTCGCCGACGCGTATTGCTGCGTCAGCGGAAACACCGCGCCGACCTTGACCGACCAGCCCATCAGCCATTCCGGCTCGATCCGGGCGATCACCATGAACTGCTCGCCGTGCAGCACCGTGAGGTGACAGGACAGCTGCACGCGCGAGGCGAGCTGCTCCATGACCGGCAGCGCCGCCTTCAGCAGCCGCTCGGTCGGCGGGAATTGCGAGGCGATCCGGAACAGTTTGAGCGTCAACGTGTATTCGCCGGTCGCTGGGTCGCGCGCGACATAGCCCCGCCGCTCCAGCGCCACCAGCATCCGGAAGATCTCGCTGACGGAGCGCCCCACGCGTTCGGCGAGCTGCTTCTGGCTGAGCCCGCGCGCCGCGCCCGCCAGCGCCTCCAGGAGGTCCAGCCCTTTCTCCAGGGCGGGCGCGCCCGGCTGCGGCTTTTCAGTCATCCCTAGGCCTTGTTGGAATCAGCGCTCGCGAGCGCACGGAAATGCAATTCCCGTGTAGCCGATTGCTCGCACGGCGAAAAGTCGATCGCCGGCAGGCCTGGCCGAGCTCGACGAGATCATCCACCAGCTCGTAGGATGGGTTGAGCCCTTGCGAAACCCATCGCTGCTCTATCCCCGCTCACCGCAATCGCGGCCGTCCTCCGACTGATCGCCGGCCCAATCGACCGGGTAATTGCCAACGCCCCGTTCACCTTTGGCCAAGCGGCTTTGGGATATCCTTTCATTGTGCGCCAGGCCGCGCGAAAAGGTGGATTTGATCAACTGCCAGCGCATCGCAAAATCGGCATCACCTTCCGGTAGCGTCCACACCGTGTGAAGGTGGTCAGGCAGCACCACGATGGCATCGATCGGGAATGGATGGCGCTGACGCGTTTCGCGAAACGCTCCGCGCAACACCTCGATATGATCTGTCAACAACGCCAGCTCCGCTCCGCCAAATTGACGGTGAAGAAGAAACACCCACCCGGAACGAAGTTACGGCAGTACGCGGTCATGACGTGATCTTATCACGAAACAAGCGCGATGGGTTTCGCAAGGGCTCAACCCATCCTCCGGGCTGTCTGCTGGACATTGGGTCACACCAAAATTGATACAAGCCTTGGCACGGTGGGCATCCGATTATGTTAGTGCTGACTCCGCATAACGGATCAAAAAACTATCCGCGCGCGAGTAACGCGCGGGAAGATCGAATATCGAATGGCAGACAACACACCGGTCGGTTTCAGCTTCATCGGTTGGAAGAAGCGGAAGGTCAAGTTCGTCAGCCCTGCTGGGGTTTTGAAATTTGTGGGGGTCTAGGAGATTTGGGCGGCTTCGGAGGCGTACGGAGATCCTTGATAAGCTTGAGCACGAAATCCAAGACGATCTTCAGTAATTTCGGAGACTGCACACCCACAACAACTGCCAGAGTCGTCCATGCACCAAACTCAGCGGTTGTCTTCACAATCTCCAGAATCGTAGGCAGATCTGTGTAGCTCATTGGACTTCCTCGCCGACCAGCATGGCAGACAAAGGTTGCCTTCCCGTTATCAATTCTAAATTTCCGTTCTTAAACAAAATGAACGACGAAATTTGCTGGTATCAAATTGAAATATCTACAGAAATTCTAATGAATGCTCCAAAAAAACGGCGCCTCCAGTCCTTAACGCTGTTAATACCTAAAAGTTAACGCCGGACGGATTCGATAGCTCGTAGGATGGGTTGAGCTCTTGCGAAACCCATCGCCTCCTGAGCCCGCTCTCCGTCTTCGCGGCTATCATCCAACCACAACTGAAGATGAGTCGCAGTTGGCACTCGGTCGGCCAACTCTCTGGGCCCATCGAGAGACACGTGTGATGGGTTTCGCAAGGGCTCAACCCATCCTACGGGCTGGACCGGTCGCACAGCTTTGCTTTGGCGGGACCTTGAAGCCTTCAATACTAGGGCTTAGAATATCTGTATCGGCCCGGGGATTAGCTCCGCCCGAAAACGAACTTGGACAGGAAAGGTCCTCTTCATATGACGCAACAAATCCCTCCGAACGCCAATGCGATGTTGCTTCGCCAAATCGGTGAAGTGCTGTTTGGCCCGTCTTGGCAAATTCAGCTCGCGAACATCATCAGCGTGTCGGATCGCTCGATGCGCAGGTGGGTATCAGGCGAAGACGCAATTCCGCTCGGGGTCTGGCGGGACATCCACTATCACGCTCAGAGCCAATATCTGACGATCAAATATTTCGATGACGAGATTGTGCGGATATTGGACGAGAATCAGCTTAAGCCGATTGGTAACACCCGGCCGATGCCTGACAGTTGGGGTCTGCATTTCACTTTGGCGACAGCCAGAGGAAGGCCGGTAAGATGCTTCGTCAGGCGCGAAGTGCTCGACGACAGGGTTTCCTATCGGCGAATGAAGGATGTGTTCGACTATTTCGAAACCTACGCGGACGTGTTTTATCGCGTGGCGCAGCGAAAATTCGATGCGCACGAGATCGATGGAAATTTGATTTCGATCAGCAACGACGATGTTGAAGGCGAAGGCCTGCCGGATATTCGCAACGGCTGACACGTAAAGGGAGGCGGCTCAGCCGCTTCCCCCCTTCTTGTCGCTCGGCGCGGGAGCCGTACAACGACAGTCGGACCGTCGAGAAGGAACGCCGGACGGACACCGTCTCCGGTTTCTGCCAGCATCCCAACGCGGTAGATGGGAGATCAGTCTTCTACAAGGGCGGCAGCGGAGTTCGCCACGCCCCGGAATGACGGGGAATGGGAGGCCTCACCCCCTTGAGCCCCACCCCGATTCATGCGACCTCCGCCCCCAGCAAAACCCCTCATCCCTGAGCCCTCGATGCACATTCTCCTGCTCGGTTCCGGCGGCCGCGAACATGCTCTGGCGTGGAAGATCGCGGCCTCTCCCCTGGTCACCAAATTCTGGTGCGCGCCCGGCAATGCCGGCATTGCCAGGGAGTCGGACTGCGTGGCGCTCGATGTCGCCGACCATGCCGCGGTGATCGACTTCTGCAAGGCCAACAAGGTCGAGCTCGTGGTGGTCGGGCCGGAGACGCCGCTGGCGGCCGGCATCGTCGATGATCTCACTTCTGCCGGCATCAAGGCGTTCGGGCCGAGCAAGGTGGCGGCGCAGCTCGAAAGCTCAAAGGGTTTCACCAAGGCGCTGTGCACCGAGTTCGGCATCCCCACGGGCGCCTACAAGCGGTTCACCAACGCCAACGATGCGCGCGCCTATGTGCAGAGCCAGGGCGCGCCGATCGTGGTGAAGGCCGACGGGCTTGCCGCCGGCAAGGGCGTCGTCGTTGCGAAAACCGTGCGCGAGGCCGAGGACGCCATCGCCATGATGTTCGAGGGCGCCTTTGGCGAGGCCGGCGCTGAGGTCGTGATCGAGGAGTTTCTGCCCGGCCGCGAGATCAGCTTCTTCGCCCTGTGCGACGGCGAGACCGCGATTCCGCTGGCCTCCGCCCAGGACCACAAGCGCGTGTTCGACCACGATGTCGGCCCGAACACCGGCGGCATGGGCGCCTATTCGCCGACGCCGCTGGTCACGCCCGCCATCCACGACGCGATCATGGCTAAAATCATCCTGCCGACGGTCGCTGGCATGAAGCAGCGCGGCACGCCGTTCCGCGGCGTGCTCTATGCCGGCATCATGCTGACGACGCAGGGGCCAAAGCTGTTCGAGTTCAACGTGCGCTTCGGCGATCCCGAGTGCCAGGTCTTGATGCTGCGCATGATGAGCGACATCGTGCCGGCGCTGCTCGCCGCCTGCGACGGGGAGCTGAAGCATTTCGATCTGCGCTGGTATCCGGAATCCGCCATCACCGTGGTGATGGCCGCGAAGGGCTATCCCGGCGACTACCAGAAGGGCACGCGCATCCAGGGGCTCGAGGAGGCTGCCAAGGTCGACACCGTCGAGATCTTCCACGCCGGCACGGTTGAGAAGGACGGCGCGATCCTCGCCAATGGCGGCCGCGTGCTCAATGTCTGCGCGCTGGGTGCGACCGTGACGGAAGCGCAGGCGCGCGCCTATCAGGCGGTCGACCGCATCGACTGGCCGGACGGCTTCTGCCGCCGCGACATCGGCTGGCAGGCGGTGGAGGCGGAAAAGGCCAAAAATTAGCGTCGTCATTGCGGACGGCGCGCCAACGCGCCGATCCGGAAATCTCGACATTGGCGTCACCGCGCCGCCACATCTGCACTCCAGAATGTGCAATCAGCAGTTGGGGTTAGTTGCCCCGACGATAATACCGGTACTGTGCATGGGGTTGTTTTCGACACTTTTGTCGAGGCCGGCCCCGGGACCGACCAACAAGGATGCAACAAGATGTCCGATCTCGCCGACCTCTATCCGGGCTTTGCCGCCGAATGGATCGACACCTCGTTCGGCCGCATCTTCGCCCGCGTCGGCGGCAAGGGCCCGCCGCTGCTGCTGCTGCACGGCTTCTCCGAGACCCACGTGATGTGGCACCAGGTGGCGCCTGAGCTGGCGGAAGCCTTCACGCTGATCATCGCCGATCTGCCGGGCTACGGCTGGTCCGACATGCCCGCCAGCGATGCGCTGCACATCCCCTACAGCAAGCGCGCCATGGCGAAAGCCATGGTCGAGGTGATGGAGCGGCTCGGCCACGTGCATTTCGCGCTCGCCGGCCACGACCGCGGCGGCCGCGTGTCGTACCGGCTCGCGCTCGACCATCCGGGCCGGCTGTCGAAGCTCGCCGTGCTCGATATCCTGCCGACCTATAATTACTGGGAGCGGATGAACCGCGCCTACGCGTTGAAGATCTATCACTGGGCCTTCCTGGCGCAGCCTTATCCGCTGCCGGAGACGCTGATCGCAGGCCAAGGCGAGTTCTTCCTGCGCTTCAAGATGGCGAGCCAGACCAGGTCGAAGACGTTGGACGCGATCGATCCGCGCGCGCTCGAGCACTACCTCGCCCCGTTCCGCGATCCCGCCCGCATCCACGCGATGTGCGAGGACTACCGCGCCGGCGCCTATTTCGACTACGACCTCGACAAGGCCGATTTCGAGGCCGGCAAGAAGATCACCATTCCGATGCTGGCGCTGTGGGGCAATGCCGGCATCGCCCAGGCCGCCGCGACGCCGCTCGACACGTGGAAGCAATGGGCCACCAACGTCGACGGCATGCCGGTGGATTCGGGCCACTTCCTCACCGAGGAGAATCCGGATGTGACCGCGAGGGCGCTGCGCGAGTTCTTTGCGGCTTGATCAACCTCGTCATTGCGAGGAGCCCTTGCGACGAAGCAATCCAGACTGCCACCGCGGAAAGAGTCTGGATTGCTTCGCTTCGCTCGCAATGACGGGAGGCACCTACCGTCGCTCCCGAAAGAACTCCTTGAGCAGCCGCGCCGCCTCGCTCTCGCCGACGCCGGAATAGACCTCCGGCGCGTGGTGACAGGTCGGCGAGGCAAAGAACCGCACGCCCGACTCCACCGCGCCCCCCTTGGGATCGGCCGCGCCGTAATAGAGCCGGCGGACCCTTGCAAACGAGATCGCGCCCGCACACATCGTGCAGGGCTCCAGCGTCACGTAGAGGTCGCAGTCGACCAGGCGCTCGCTGCCGATCTTCGCGGCGGCCGCGCGCAGCGCGATGATCTCGGCATGGCCCGTCGGGTCGTGGTCGGTCAGCGTCCGGTTGGCCGCGGTGGCGATCACCTCGTAGTTGCGGACCACCACGCAGCCAACAGGAACTTCGCCCGCTTTTCCGGCATTTTCGGCCGCCAGAAGCGCCAAATCCATGAAAGAAGGGGCTTTCATGCCTCGTATCATCGCCAGAAACCTGCTACTAGCTCCGCCTTCAGCAAGAGTGGATACCGATTTTGCCTGAGCATGCGGCTCGCAGCGAGCGCGCACAATGCTCGCGCCACCCCTTAAGTGAGATTAGTCATGCCTCGCGACAGCGACAAAGACAACGATTCCCGCGGCCGGCGAGGCCCGGCCAAAGGCCGTAGCGGCAAGCCGCGCGGGCCAGAGAAGAAATTCGCCAAGCGCGGCTTCGAGGGCAAGGGTGGGGGTAAGCGTGAGCGCGACAGCCGCCCGCCGCGTGGCGACCGCGACAGCCGTCCATTCCGCCGCCGCGAGGAAGGCGACGCACCGCGCCGCGATTTCAGTGACCGTCCCCGCTTCAAGCGCGACGACCGCGGCAGCGAGGGCCGCGGTGAGCGCAGCTTCAAGCCGCGCGGCGATCGTCCGTCATCTGGCCGCGACGATCGTCCGCCGCGCAGGGATCGCGACGATGCACGCTCGGCCGGCCGCTCCAGCGACAGGAAGTTCGGCGAGAAGAAGCCCTACGCGCCGCGCGGCGACCGCCCGGAGCGCAAATTCGACGGCGAACGGAAATTTTCGCGGGGCGGGCCGGATCGCGGACGCGACCGTGGGGATCGCCAACGCGACCGTGGGGATCGCGGGCCGCGCGAGGATCGTGGCGAACGCAGCTTCAAGCCACGCGGAGACCGCCCGAATTTCGATCGCGGTGATCGCGCACCGCGCGGGGATCGCCCGCGCAAGAGCTTCGACAAGGATTTCGGCGGCCGCGATCGCGGCGACGAGAAGCCCTGGCGTCAGCGCGACGATCGCCGTGAGGGCGGTCGTGGCGATGAACGTCCGCGTTTCTCTCGTTCGCGCGACGACCGCGCATCCGGTGACCGCCCGTTCCGCGAGCGGCCGAAATTCGATCGGCCCCGTGACCGCGACAGCGAACGCGGTGACCGTCCGAAGTTCGATCGGCCGCGCCAGCGCCCCGAAGGCCGCATGGACTGGCAGGAGCATCCGCGCAACGAGGGCCGCTTCCGCGATCGTCCGCGCCGCGAGAATGAGGACGACAGCAGGATCTTCGAGAAGCGTCCCGCCTTCGGCGGCCGCGGCGCCTATCGCGAGCGCGATCGTGATTTCGAGGGCCGGCCGCGCCGCGACGACGCACCGAAGCCGAAGAAGGCCGGCGAGCGCATCGCCAAGGTGCTGGCCCGCGCCGGTCTCGCCTCGCGCCGCGACGCCGAGGAGATGGTCACGCAGGGCCGCGTCACCGTCAACGGAAGGGTGATCAACTCGCCGGCGCTCGACGTCACCAAGAACGACGTCGTCATGGTCGACGGCAAGCCGTTGCCGGAGCGCGAGCGCACGCGGCTGTTCCTCTACCACAAGCCGCGCGGGCTGATGACGACGCATGACGACCCCGAGGGCCGTCCGACCGTGTTCGACAATCTGCCCGAAGGCCTGCCGCGGCTGATCAGCGTCGGCCGGCTCGACTTCAACACCGAGGGCTTGCTGCTGCTCACCAACGATGGCGGCCTCGCGCGCACGCTCGAGCTGCCCGACACCGGCTGGCTGCGCCGCTACCGCGTCCGCGCCCATGGCGATGTCACCCAGGCACAGCTCGACGAGCTCAAGAACGGCATCGAGATCGAGGGCGTCAAGTACGGTCCGATCGAGGCCACGCTGGAGCGCGACCAGGGCGCCAATGTCTGGCTGGTGTTCGCGATTCGCGAAGGCAAGAACCGCGAGGTGCGCAATGTCTGCGCCCATCTCGGCCTCGAGGTGAACCGGCTGATCCGCGTCTCCTACGGCCCGTTCCAGCTCGGCGAGATTCCGGAAGGCCAGGTCGAGGAGATCCGCGCGCGCGTGCTGCGCGAGCAGCTCGGCGACAAGGTGATCGAGAAGTCGGGCGCGCAGTTCGACGCGCCCTCGAAATCATCTTCGCGCGCCGACGACGCAGCGAGCGAGAAGAAGCCCGCCAGCAAGCGCGCGGTGATCAACGACCGCAAGGGTCGCCGCGTGCTGGTGCAGCGCACCGGCAGCGAGGAGGCGCGCGAGCGCAACGAGATGGAGGCGAGCGGCTACGGCCCGCCGCGCCGTCCCAAGCGCGGCTATCACGGCAAGCGCGACCTGACGCCGCGGGACGGCGAGTAGGTCCAAATGGGTAGAACGAGCCTGGCAATGCGCAAGTGGTCGTCATGGCCGGGCTTGACCCGGCCATCCACGTCTTGCTTGCGCCTACGGCTGAAGAACGTGGATGCCCGGGACAAGCCTGGGCATGACGGAGTGGTGTGATGCGCGTCGTCGGCGGTCGTTTGAAGGGGCGCAATCTTGCCTCACCGTCCTCGCGTGACATCCGGCCGACGGCGGACCGGTTGCGCGAGTCCGTGTTCAACATCCTCGTGCACGCCTATGACGATCCGATTCCCGACGCGCGCGTCCTCGATCTCTTCGCCGGCACCGGCGCGCTCGGCATCGAGGCGGCCTCGCGCGGGGCGAAATTCACGCTGTTCGTCGACAACGGCGCGGAGGCGCGGGCGCTGCTGCGCAACAATGTGGAATCGCTCGGCCTCGGCGGGGTGACAAAAGTCTATCGCCGCGATGCGACCGATCTCGGCCCCGCGCATCCCGTCGAGCCGTTCTCGCTGGTGTTCCTCGATCCGCCCTATGGCAAGGGCTTTGCCGAGAAGGCGCTCGCGAGCCTGCGCGACGGCGGCTGGCTCACCCCGGGCGCGCTGCTGGTGGTGGAGGAGGCGAAGGCCGCGCAGTTCGTGACGCCGGAAGGATACGAGGAATTGGAGCGGCGAGCGTATGACGATACGGAGTTCGTGTTTCTGAAAGGGCCGTAGCGCCGCTGCCGTAGGGTGGGCAAAGCGAAGCGTGCCCACCACATTTCTTGCGACTTTGGAAGATGGTGGGCACGGCGCGAAGAGCGCGCCTTTGCCCACCCTACGAGAGCATCGGATCACCTCCGCCCGAACAGCTTCTCCACGTCGCTCAGCTTCAGCTCGACATAGGTCGGCCGGCCGTGATTGCACTGGCCGGAGTTCGGGGTGTCCTCCATCTCGCGGAGCAGGGCGTTCATCTCCTCCGGCCGCAAGCGGCGGCCGGCGCGCACCGAGCCGTGGCAGGCCATGGTCGCCGCGACGTGCATCAGGCGGCGTTCGAGCGGCAGCGCCTCGTCCCATTCGGCCATGTGCTCGGAAAGATCGCGCAACAGGCCGCCGGCATTGGTCTTGCCGAGCAGCGACGGCGTCTCGCGCACCGCGACCGCGCCAGGGCCGAAGGATTCAATGGCAAGGCCGAACGACGCCAGCTCCTCGCTGCGCTCCAGCAGGCGCTCCACCGTCGCCTCGTCCATCTCGACGATCTCAGGGATCAGCAGGATCTGCCGCTGCACGCCGTTGGCAGCGAGCGAGGCCTTCAGCCGCTCGTAGACGATGCGCTCATGCGCGGCGTGCTGGTCGACGATGATCAGGCCGTCGCGGGTCTGCGAGACGATGTAGGTCTCGTGGATCTGCGTGCGCGCCGCCCCGAGCGGGCGGTCGACGAGATCAGCTACCGGCTGCGTCTCGATCCGAACGTCCGCGCTGGGCGCGCCGACGTCGAACGCAGCTTGGGCCCGTTCGGTGAACGCAGGTGCAGCCGAGCCTTCGAACGACGGCATCGGCGCCACCGGGGCGGCTGGCGAGGCGCGCCAGTCCCAGCTTGCCGGACGTGGCGGCATGAAGGCGGGCCGGAACGAGGACAGCGCGCTCTCGCCGCTATTGGCGGCGGTGCGGCGGCCCTCGCGCGCCAGCGCTTCCTTCAAGCCATGCACGATCAGCGCGCGGACGAGGCCGGCATTGCGGAAGCGCACCTCGGTCTTGGCCGGATGCACATTGGCGTCGACCTCGCGCGGATCGAGCGTGACGAACAGCGCCAGCACGGGATGGCGGTCGCGCGGCAGATAGTCGGAATAGGCCGCGCGCACGGCGCCGAGAATGAGCTTGTCGCGCACCGGCCGGCCGTTGACGAAGAGATATTGGCCGAGCGCATTGGCCTTTGTGAGCGCCGGCGCGGCGGCATAGCCGGCGACCACGACCCCCTCGCGCTCGGCATGGACCTCGATGGCGTGGCTGCGGAACTCGGCGCCGAGGATGTCGCCGAGCCGGGTCAGCCGTCCGGCCGCGCCGGGCAGCGCCGCGGTCCAGTTCACCGGTGCGCGCTCCTCGCCGGCGAGCGTGAAGGCGATGTCGGGCCGCGCCATCGCGAGGCGCCGTACCACTTCGCGGATGGCTTCCGCCTCGGTGCGGTCGGTCTTCAGGAACTTGAGCCGCGCCGGCGTCGCATAGAAGAGGTCGCCAACCTCGACGCGCGTGCCATGCGCCAGCGCCGCCGGCATGATCCCGGACTTCTCGCCGCCCTCGACCGACAGCGCCCAGGCGTGCGGCTCGCTCGCGTGTCGCGTGGTGATGGAGAGGCGCGCCACCGAGCCGATCGAGGGCAGGGCCTCGCCGCGAAACCCGAGGGTGCGGATCTGCAGCAGGTCCTCGTCGTCGAGCTTGGAGGTGGCATGGCGCTCGACGGCGAGCGCAAGGTCTTTTGCGGTCATGCCGCTGCCGTCGTCGGTGATGCCGATCCGCCGCCGCCCGCCGCCGTCGGTGAAGACGTCGATGCGGCTCGCGCCGGCGTCGATCGCGTTCTCGACCAGCTCCTTGACCACGCTTGCCGGACGTTCGACCACCTCGCCGGCGGCGATGCGGTTGACGACCTGTTCTGGCAGCTGGCGGACGGGCATGAGACTCACTCGGCGAATATTCTCAAGTCTAATGCCGCGCAGCGACAAATGCATGGGTCAGGTCGAGCTTCCCACACTCGAAATGGGGGACATTTTCGACTCGCGTCGTCCGTCGGGAATGCGTGGCATGTTCCGCGCCGCCGCATATGAGGAGCACAATTCCGCGAAAGCGCCGCGAAAATCCTAAACGATCACCACACGACGCGGCTTGCATCACACCGCACCGTTCGAACTTTCAGCGCGATGAGCCGATCCGGTGCAGGCGAACGGTGCAGAAGGCAGCCGAACGGTTCATCGCGACATTCCAGGAGAAATGGATGAAGTTGGTGAAGACCTCTGCGATCGCATGCGCTCTCGCGGCCCTCGTTGCAACGCCCGTTCTCGCCCAAGGCACCTCGTCTGGGACGAGGCCTGGCGGCACCGTACAAAGCAAGCCCATGCAAGGCGGCGCGTCAGGCAGCGAGGATGAGGATCTCGGTGCACAGCAGGGCGCAGCCGGCGAGAAGGTCGGCATGAAGTCGGGCAAGGGCACGAAGGGGTCCGTCGGAACCACCGGCAGCGCGCCGCGCAAGGGCACCGCCGACGATGCGGCGACCGGCGGTGCTGCGGCCGGCAAGCGCTACTGACGCCAGCTCGCGAACGGCAAACCTCCGGTCGCTCCCGCGACCGGAGGTTTTTCGCATCAATCGTCGAAGCTCCGACCGCGGCCGGCCTTGATGTCGCTGCGGCGTTTCTTGCCCTCGAGCCGTCGCTGCTTGGAGGCGAAGGTCGGCCGCGTCGCGCGGCGAGGCGTCGGCCGGACCATGGCCTCCTTGAGCATCTCGACGAGGCGATCGATGGCATCCTGGCGGTTGCGCTCCTGGGTGCGGAAGCGCTGGGCGTGGATCACGATCACGCCGTCCTTGGTCATGCGCTGGCCGGCAATGCGGGCAAGGCGCAGCGCCGCGTCCTCGGGCAAGGTCAGCTTGCGCGTGTCGAAGCGCAGCTGCGCGGAGGTCGCGACCTTGTTGACGTTCTGCCCGCCCGGGCCGGAGGCGCGGACAAAGCCGATCTCGATGTCGTCCTCGTCGATGACGAGATCGCGGGATATCCGCAGCATGCTGGCACCATTCGTGATGTCAGGACATACCGCGGACATCCGTCGTCAGCAATGGCGCTGCCGTGAAATGCAAATGGCCGGGATGGCCCCGGCCATTCAGGAAACGTCGAGAAAAGAGATCAGTTCGACTTCGGTGTGGCAGCCGCCGGTTGCGCGGCGGCCTGCGGGGCCCGGCCGACGACAACGGTCAGCAGCCCCTGGCCCCAGAGCCGCTTGGCGGCCGCCTTGGCATCGTCCAGCGTCACGGCGTCGACGATGGCGTTGCGCTTCTCGATATAGTCGATCGGCAGCTTGTCCTGCTGATATTGCAGCAGCGCCTGTGCCAGCTTGGACGAGGTGTCGAGCGCCAGCATCTGCGAGCCCTTGAGGTAGGACTTGGCCTCATCGAGCTCCTTCTGCGTCGGACCCTCCTCGGCGATGCGGCGCACCTCCTGTTCGATGGCCTCGATGGTGTCGCCGGCACGGTCTGCGCGGGTGCCGGTGTTGCCGATGAAGATCGCCGAGTGCTGCATCCAGAGCAGCGACTCGTACACCGAATAGGCCAGCCCGCGCTTTTCGCGCACCTCGCGATAGAGCCGGGATGACAAGCCGCCGCCGCCGAGGATGTGATTGACCACATAGGCCGCCATGAAGCTGGGGTCACTCCGCTTCACGCCGGGTCCGCCGAAGGTGATCACCGTCTGCGGCACGTCGAGGGTCACGAAGGCGCGTTGCGGCGGCTTTGCAGCCTCGACGTCGGGGACTGGCGTCAGATTAGCCTTGGCCGGGAGGCTTCCAAAGGTGTGGTCGAGCAGCTTTCCGAGCGTAGCCGGATCGACGTCGCCGACGACCGCAATCTTGAGGCCATCCCTGGCGAGGACACGGCCGACATAATTCCTCAGGTCGGCAATTGTGATGGTCGGCACGCTGTCGAGGTTGCCGTTGCTCTGCCGGCTGTAGGGGTGATCGCCGAACGCGAGCTCCAGAAACTTGCGGCTCGCCAGCGAGGTCGGATTGGTGGTCTCGCGGCGCAGGCCCGAGATGACCTGCGAGCGGATGCGTTCGACGTCGGCCGCGTCGAAATGCGGCGAGGTCAGCGCCATCCTAAGCAGGTCGAAGGCCTCGTCCTTGTTGTCGCGCAGCATGCGCAGGCTGCCGCGGAGGGTGTCGCGGGTGGCGTTGAAGGACAGCTCGATGGCGCGGCGGTCGAGCCGTTCATGGAACGTCTTGGAATCGAGATCGCCTGAGCCTTCGTCGAGGAGAGAGCCGACCAGATTGGCAACGCCCGGCTTGTCCTTTGGGTCCTCCGCCGAGCCTCCGGCGAAGGAATATTCCATCGCAATCAGCGGCACGGTTGCGTCCTGCACGAACCAGGCTTCGATGCCGCCCGGCGAGATCAGGTGCTGGATCTTTGCGGCGGCCTGCGACGGCGAGGCGGCAGAGAACGCGAGGACCGCGCCGGCGGCAACGGAAAATGCAACGCGTCGAAGGAAGGAATAGGTCACGATCGCTTCTCCTCGCGCTTGGCGGTTGCAGTGTCCTTGATCAGGTAGCCCGTCACCGAGCGCTTCTTCTCGAGCCATTTCTGCGCAACGGCGCGAACCTGCTCGGCGGTGACGGCGCGGATGCGATCGGGCCAGCTCCTGATGTCCTCGATCGACAGGCCGGTGGTCAGCGCGCCGCCGTACCAGCGCGCCAGCACAGCCTGGTTGTCCTGGGCGTAGATCGCTTCGGCAATGAGCTGGGTTTTGACCCGCTCCAAATCCTCGGCGCGGATCGGGTTCTGTGCGACGTTGGCAAGGACCCCGTCGACCGCCTGCTCGAGCTCTGAAAAACTGACGCCGGGTTTCGGTGCAGCCGAGATCGCGAATTGGGTCGGGTCGAGCGAGATGCTCGAATAGCTGGCGCTGGCGGAGACCGCGAGCGGCTTGTCGACCACGAGGGCACGGTAGAGATAGGAATTGCTGCCGCTGCCGATCAGCTGCGCCAGCACATCGAGGGCCGCGCTCTCGCCGGCCGCGGCCGTGGTCGCGGAGGGCACGAGATAATAGCGCCGCATGTTCGGCTGCTCGACGCGCGGGTCGGCCAGCGTGACGGTGCGCGGGGCGGCGGGCTCCGGCTCCTGCGGACGAACGCGCCGCGCCGGGATCGCGGGCTGCGCGGGGATCGAGCCGAAATTGCGCTCGACCAGCGGGCGGATTTCGGCGGCGTCGACGTCGCCGGCGATCACCAGGATCGCGTTGTTCGGCGCATAGAAGCGGCGATAGAAGGCAAGCGCATCCTCGCGATCGAGCTTCTCGATCTCCTGATGCCAGCCGATCACCGGCCGCCCGTAGGGATGGTTGAGATAGAGCGCGGCCATGATCTGCTCGTTCAACCGCGCATCCGGATTGTTGGCGACGCGCATGTTGTACTCTTCGAGCACGACGTCGCGCTCGGGCAGCACGTTCTCGTCCTTGAGGACGAGGCCCGTCATGCGGTCGGCCTCGAACTCCATCATGGTCGGCAGCTGCTCTTTCGGCACGCGCTGATAGTAGTTGGTGTAGTCGACCGAGGTCGAAGCGTTCTCGTTGCCGCCGACACGCAGCACGGTCTGGGAGAATTCGCCTGCCGGATGCTTCGCGGTGCCCTTGAACATCAGGTGCTCGAGGAAGTGCGCGAGGCCGGACTTGCCGGGCGTCTCATCGGCCGAGCCGACCTTGTACCAGATCATCTCGGTGACGACGGGGGTGCGGCGGTCCGGGATCACCACGACCTGCATGCCGTTGGCGAGCGTGAAGCTGGCGGGCGGAGCCGATGTCACCGTGGTCTGGGCAAGGGCGGCGCCGGCCGAAAGGACACTCGTCGAAAGCAGCGCGGCAAGGAGGCAGGCAGCCGATCGGTAAGAGGACATCATGATCCCTGGTTGTGAGGTGCCGAGCCCGGATCTCCGGCTCGGAGGGCACGGCAGGCTACACCGTGCGGCTGAGGCTTCGCGTCACGAAGCAGAGAACTCAACGCTTAGGCAAGTTACTGATAAGCAATTTTGAACGAGGTGGGCGGACATGCACCGCCGACCCTCGCATCGCGTGGGTCAGAATGTCGCGACAGGACAGGAACGCTATTGTTCCTTCTCCTTGCCGGATCGGACGTCGAAATAGGTCCGCTTCGAATTATCCGGGCCGGCGCCGTAGGCGTAGTTCGGCGACGGCGTCTGATATCCCGGCGGCGGCTCCACCAGCGATTGGCGTGGCGGTTCCGACGTAAATTGCTTGGACTCGGGCCCGTTCCCTTTGAACAGTTTCCACAGCCCGCCGGTATATCCGAGTTCGGCAGGGCTCATCGTCGGATTGGCCACGTTGGTGCCCGGCTGGACCGGATCATTGCCGGTCTTTTCGGCGGCGGCCGTCCTATGGGCGTTCAACTCGGCGGGCGACAGCGGCTGGGCGTTCTTCCAGTACTCCGTTGCCTTGTTACCGGACTTCTTCCGCTGGGCGATGGCTTCCTTGCGGCGCTTCTCGTCGGGGTCCTTCGGCCAGTTTGGCGCAGCCGCAGCCTCGGCTGCGGCAGGCGGCGGCAGGTCGAGCTTGGGCGGCACGACCAGCGGCGAACGCTCGCGGTATTCGATGCCGGGTTTTTCCATGCTCTTGGCGCCAAGGCCGGTCATCAGATTGTCGATGAGCTTCTCTTCGAAGGTCATGTCGTCGTCGTCATCGTCGGCCGCACGGGCGGCACCGGTCGACATGACGAGGCCGATGCCGAGCGCGACGGCGGACAATCTCAGTGCCCGCCAGGCCCCCGATTGGGAGCCTCGAACCATCGAACCGCTGGTCTTCGAGCTGCGCATTACCGTACCTGTTTCATATTGTAGCAGATTGCCGCTCGCACGCGGCTCTAACCCTTGCAAAAGCCGGGTTCCACCTGCCGGTCCGTATCGGCCGGGATCAGGGCGCTTTTGCGGCGGGTACCCCCAGGAAGGAATCATACAATAGCGCTGCCACCCCAGCAACGATGGCCACGTCCGCGAGGTTAAACACATACCAATTATAGGTATTTCCGGCGATTTCGATGTGGAACAGGGCGAAATCCACCACCGCGCCATAGGCCAGGCGGTCGATGCCGTTGCCGATGGCGCCGCCGATGATCAGGCCGAGCGCGACGGTCGCGAGCATGGTGTGCGAGCGGGCCATCCAGATCGCCAGCGCAACCACCGCGATCACTTTGACGGCCATCAGCGCGAGCTGCGCGGCCTGGCTGTCGTTCTGGAGCCAGCCGAAGCTGATGCCGATATTCCAGGCCAGCACCAGGTCGAAGAACGGCGTCACCCGCACCGCGCCGCGACGGGCGAGGTCGAACACGTTCAACAGCCAGAGCTTCGAGGCCTGGTCGGCCACGAGCGTGACCATGGCCGCGAGGATGCCGGCGCGGAGCGGGGTCATGGCCGACCGATCAGACGATCACCCCCAGCGCCTTCCACTCGCGCAGTGCCTTGGCATCGCGCGGGGTGACGTCGGGGTATTCAGGGTCCTCGCCGACCATCGGCGAGATCTTCCAGGAGCGGGCGCATTTGGTGCCGATCGCCTTCTCCACCACGACCGAGACGCCGGGGACGGCATCGAGGCGGAACGCCGAGGCCGGCGCCTCGCCCTCCCGCACCTCGTAGTTCGAGGTGATGCAGACTTCAGCCAGATCGATGTCGAACAAGGTCGCCAGCATGCCGCGATCGGCGACATAGATCACCGGCGATGCCTCGAGCGAGGAGCCGATGTTCTTGGCGGCGCGTTCCAGCTCGAGTGCGCCGGTGACGACGCGACGCACGTTGCGGATCGTCTCCCATTTCGCGGCGAGCTTATCGTCGCGCAAGGCTTCGAGATCGGTCGGGAACAGCGTCAGGTGCACGGACGGTTCGGCGTCGGGCCGGTACATGCGCCACGCCTCTTCCGCAGTGAAGCTGAGGATCGGGGCCAGCCATTTCAGGATCGAAGCGCACAACAGGTCGATGGTCGTCAGCGCCGCCTTGCGCGTCAGTGACGAGGGCGGATCGCAATACAGCGTATCCTTGCGGATGTCGAAGTAGAATGCGGAGAGCTCGCTGTTAAGGAAGGCCGACAGGATCGCGATCACGGTCTTGTAGTCGAACTCCCGATAGGCCTTGCCGATCGCAGCGGCGCGACCTGAGAGCTCGTGCAGCATCAAACGCTCGAGCTCGGGCATCTCGGCCGGCGCCACTGCATCGGCCGGATTGTAGTGGTGCAGCGTCCCCAGCATCCAGCGCACCGTGTTGCGCAGCTTGCGGTAGGTCTCGACGGTGTTCTTCAGGATCTCGGGGCCGATGCGTTGGTCGTCGGTGTAGTCGCAGGACGCCACCCAGAGCCTTAAGATGTCGGCGCCGGATTCCTTGATGACGGCCTGCGGCTCGATCGTGTTTCCGAGCGACTTCGACATCTTGCGGCCGTCCTCGGCCTGGGTGAAGCCGTGGGTCAGCACGATGTCATAGGGCGCGCGGCCGCGCGTGCCGCAGCTTTCCAGCAGCGAGGAATGGAACCAGCCGCGATGCTGGTCCGAGCCTTCCAGATACATCACCGTGTCGGCGCCACCGTCGACCTTGCGCTTGATGCCGGCGAGCCCGGGAAACTGCACGGGATCTTCGAGCACGAAAGCGTGGGTCGAGCCGGAATCGAACCAGACGTCGAGAATGTCGTCGACCTTCTGCCAGTCTTCGTTCGCGCGGGGCCCGAGGAAGCGCTCGCGCGCGCCGGTCGCGTACCAGGCGTCGGCGCCTTCCTTCTCGAAGGCTTCGCCGATGCGCGCATTGACGGCCTCGTCCTGGAGGATCTCGGCGGAGCCGTCGCCCTTCTCGCGCACGAAAACGGCGATCGGCACGCCCCAGGCGCGCTGGCGCGAGATCACCCAGTCCGGGCGCGCCTCGATCATACCGTTGATGCGGTTTTCGCCCGATGGCGGCACCCATTGCGTCACTGAGATCGCGTGCAGCGCGCGGGCGCGCAGCGTGTCGCCGGCCTTGGTCTTGCCAGCCGTCGCGATATCCTTGTCCATCGCGATGAACCATTGCGGCGTGTTGCGGAAGATCACCGGCTTCTTGGAGCGCCAGGAATGCGGATATTGGTGCTTGAGCCGGCCGCGGGCGAGCAGCATGCCTTTCTCGACGAGCGCCTTGATCACGGCCTCGTTGGCATCGCCCTTCTCGCCCTTGTCGGTGATGACGCGCTTGCCGGCAAAGCCCGGCGCATGATCGGTGTAGGCGCCGTTCTCGTCGACAGTGTAGGGGATGGCGGTGTTGATGCCGCGCGCGTCGAGATCGCGCGCCTCTGCCATCCAGACATCGAAGTCCTCGCGGCCGTGGCCGGGCGCCGTGTGCACGAAGCCGGTGCCGGTGTCGTCGGTGACATGGTCGCCAGGCAGCAGCGGCACGATGAAGTCGTAGCCACCGCCGATGCCCTTGAGCGGATGGGCACACTCGATCGCGTCCATGGTGTCGCCGGGGACGTCGCGGACCTTCTCATAAGCCGTCACGCGCGCCTGCTTGAAGACGTCTTGCGCGAGCGCATCGGCGAGGATGAGGAGGTCGCCATTTCTGGCCCAATTGTCGGCGGGGGCGTCCGTCACCTTGTAGAGGCCATAAGCGATCTTCGGCGAGAACGAGATGGCGCGGTTGCCCGGCAGCGTCCAGGGTGTGGTGGTCCAGATCACGACGCTCGCCGAGGCGAGCGCACCGTGCGCGGGCGAGGTCACCGGGAATTTCACCCAGACCGTATCGGACGTGTGGTCCTCGTATTCCACCTCGGCTTCGGCCAGCGCGGTCTTCTCGACCACGCTCCACATCACCGGCTTGGAGCCGCGATAGAGCGTGCCGTTGGCGGCGAACTTCATCAGCTCGCGCGCGATCTGGGCTTCGGCCGGATAGCTCATGGTGGCGTAGGGATGGTCCCAATCGCCGATCACGCCAAGGCGCTTGAACTCCTCGCGCTGCACGCCGAGCCAGTGCGTGGCATAGGCGCGGCACTCCTTGCGGAAATCGATCATCGCGGCGCTGTCGCGGAAGTCGGGCTTTTGCTTGCCCTTCTTGCGATAGTGCTCCTCCTCGACCTTCCACTCGATCGGCAGGCCGTGGCAGTCCCAGCCCGGCACGTAGTTGGAATCGAAGCCGAGCATCTGCTGGCTCTTGGTGACGAGGTCCTTCAGGATCTTGTTCAGCGCCGTGCCGATATGGATGTTGCCGTTGGCGTAGGGCGGACCGTCATGCAGCACGAACTTGGCGCGCCCCTTCGCATTCTGGCGCAGCTTCTCGTAGAGGCCGATCTCGTACCAGCGCTTGAGGATCTCCGGCTCGCGCTGTGGCAGGCCGGCGCGCATCGGGAATTCGGTCTGCGGCAGGAACAGGGTCTTCGAATAGTCCTTGGCTTCAGACTTTTGGGACTTTTGCGGCTTTTCGGACATGAGGCTGACTGGCTCGGAAGGGCGCGGGAACGGATGGCGATGCGGAATCGCGGGTGAAACGACGAAATCCCGGTCTTGCGCCGAGCCCTCAGGCTCAGGCGGAAGCCGGGCCGCTAATCCCTATGATGCGCCGCGCAAACATGGGCTCTCCATAGCAGGGGGGCGGAGGAAGCGCAAAGGTCCGGGTGGCCCGGTTTCGCCTCTCAATCGATCACGCCCAGGCGCGGAAACGCGTCCGGGGCGGCGGCGAGCATGGCGCGGGCGCGGGCGGAATCGTCGTCCATCTGGCGGATCAGGGCCTCCAGACCATCGAATTTCAGCTCCTCGCGGATGAAGCCGATGAAGGCGCAGTCGAGCGCCTGCCCGTAGAGGTCGCCCTTGAAGTCGAACAGGAAGATTTCGAGCAGCGGGGCGCCATTGTCGAAGGTCGGGCGGCGGCCGAAGCTGGCCACGCCATCCAGACGCTCGGTGCCGCGCCCGACCCGGACCGCGTAGATGCCGTGCTTGAGGCCGCAATTGGCGTCCAGGCGGATGTTGGCGGTGGGATAGCCGAGGTCGCGGCCGCGCTTTTCGCCGTGGATGACCTCGCCGGTGATGAACCAGGGCGCGCCCAGCATGGTCGTGGCCTCGTCGAGCTGGCCCTCGGCGAGGGCGATCCGGATCGCGCTGGAGGAGACCGGCCGCTCGTCGATGTCGACATGCGGCTGGACGTCGACCTCGATGCCGAGCCGGGGCGCCTCGTTGACCAGGAGGCCGGGCGAGCCGACCCGTCCCTTGCCGAAATGGAAGTCGTAGCCGACCGCGATGCCGCTGACGCCGAGACGCCCGATCAGGTCATGGTGAATGAAATCTTGCGCGCTGGTTCCGGCACGGGCCTTGTCGAAGGTCATGACCACGGCGCCGGCAAGCCCGGTACCAGCCAGAAGCCGCAGCTTGGCCCGCTCGTCCGTCAGGCGGAATTGCGGGGTGTTGGGGCTGAAGAACCGTCGCGGATGCGGCTCGAAGGTCAAGGCCAGCGCAGGCCGGCCATGCGCCCTGCCCATCTCCAGGGCAGCCGCGATGACGGCGCGATGGCCGAGATGCACGCCGTCGAAATTGCCCATGGCAACGACGGCGCCCCTCGGAATCGCGGAATCCGGCGTTGTGTCGCGGATGACGGTAAAAGGCGGAGCCATCAGGGGAATTCTCGAACCGGGCAGGACCGGCCCGGACCGTGGCGCGACCGGCCCTGCGAAGTCAAGCGGCGGGGCGGGCAGACATTGAACACGATTTCAAGCCTTCGGAGCTGACCGCAGTTAACGCGCTGTTTAAGGCCTTGGTGCTAGTCCTTGAGGCGTGGAACTGCCGGGCGCCGGCCTGGCAGGTCCGATCGTAATATTCCTGGGTTTGCGTTGGGGGAGTCGAGATGGCGGTTGATTTGTCGATGCCGGTTCTGGTGGTGGATGACTACAGCACCATGATCCGTATCATCCGGAATCTGCTGAAGCAGCTTGGCTTCGAGAACATCGATGATGCCAGCGACGGTTCGGCAGCGCTGAACAAGATGCGCGGCAAGAAGTACGGGCTCGTGATCTCCGACTGGAACATGGAGCCGATGACGGGCTACGACCTCCTGCGCGAAGTCCGCGCGGATCCGAACCTCGCCACCACGCCCTTCATCATGATCACCGCGGAATCGAAGACCGAGAACGTGATCGCGGCCAAGAAGGCCGGCGTGAACAATTACATCGTCAAGCCGTTCAATGCGGCGACGCTGAAGACCAAGATCGAGGCGGTCTTCCCGGACATGGCGAGCGCGTAAGGGCGCTCTTCGCCGGACAACAATTTTCCGTTTGGAACGTCATGCCCGGGCTTGTCCCGGGCATCCACGTTCTTGGATGCAAAAAAAGGAAGACGTGGATGGCCGGGTCATAGGCGAGCGCAAGCGACGCCGTCCTTCGGACGGCTATGCCCGGCCATGACGGCGTCTGAGGCTTGCCTCTAAGCCCATTGCAGCTGCGCGCGCTCCGCCGTCACCACTTCAATTCGCGCATCAGCGCCTTCGGCGGGTGGCCGAACAGCTCCATCACCGAATTGGGGTCGAGCTGGTCGAGGCCCTCGAACTCCTCGGCATGGATGCCGCGGGTGACGAACAGGCAGTCGATGCCGAATTCGCGGGCGCCGGTTAAGTCGGTGCGGACGGAATCGCCGATCGCCAGCACCTTTTTCCGGTCGATCTGGTAGCCTTGGCGTTCGCCGGCGAGCGCCATGGCGCGTTCGTAGATCGGCCGGTGCGGCTTGCCGTAGAAGATCACCTCGCCGCCGAGCTCGCGGTAGAGCTCGGCGATGGCGCCGGCGCAGTAGATCAACCGGTCGCCGCGTTCCACCACGATGTCGGGGTTGGCGCAGACCAGCGTCAGCTTGCGCTCGCGCGCCTGCAGCATCATGCCGCGATAGTCTTCCGCCGTCTCGGTCTCGTCGTCGTAGAGGCCGGTGCAGACGATGTAGTCGGCTTGCTCCAGCGGCGCGGTGACCGCATCGAGGCCGCGATAGATCGAGTTGTCGCGCTCGGGGCCGAGCCAGAACATCTTGCGGCCGGGATGCTCGGCGACGTAGAGCCGGGTCAGGTCGCCCGAAGATACGATCGCGTCATAGGTCTCATCGGGGACGCCGAGCTTGCGCAATTGCCGCTGCACGGAGTCGGCCGGGCGCGGTGCATTGGTGATCAGGATTACCGTACCGCCGCGGCTGCGATAGGTGTGCAGCGCCTCGCACGCCTCGGGGAAGGATTCCAGCCCGTTATGGACCACGCCCCAGATATCGCTGAGCACGACCTCCACACCGCCCACGAGCTCGCGCAGGCCTCCGGCAAAATGCAGCGCGGTCATGACGTGCGCGGCCGATCAGATGCGGCGCGCGAGGGCTGCGTTGCCGGTGATGCGCTGGGGCGGAGGCGCCGAAGAGGTCGCGCCTGAGCTGGGTGTGGCGGAGCCATTGGATCCCTGAATGTCCTGCGCCTGGTTCGGCGAGGCCCCGCCGGTAGCAGATGCCCCCTCCGGCCGCAATGGCCGGGGCGGTGCGAACAGAAACCCTTGGCCGAAACGCACGTCATAGTCGAGCAGGTCGACCACGGCGCGCTCGCCTTCGATCCGTTCGGCGATCAGGTCGATGCCGAAGCGGCCGAGCAGGTCGGAGAGGTCGGACGGGTGGATGTCGGAGGCGGAGGCCTGCTTGGGATCGAGCAGCAGCGCGGCCGGCACCTTGATGAAGCGAACCCCGCGATCGGCCAGCTCGCGCGGCTCGATGCGCAAATCCGTGACATGGTCGATCGAGAAACGGAAACCGCGCTGGGCGAGCGCCGCGAGGTTCTCGGTCTCGACGGGACCGAGATTGCGGAAGGTTGACTGCTTGAACTCCAGCACCAGCGAGGGCGCCAGCGCGCGATTGGCTTCCAGGAAATCGAGGCATTGCGCGAAGGTAGTGGAATTGCCCAGCGTGGAAGCCGCGACGTTGCAAAACACGCCGACGTCCTTGTTGCGCACCATCAGACGCCGCAGCACCTGCACGCAGCGCAGCATCACCATGTTGTCGATGCGCCCGATCAGCCCCGAGGCTTCCGCGATGCTGATGAACTCCTCGGCGGCGATCAGCTGGTCGCGCTCGTCGCGTAGGCGCGTCACCGCCTCGTAGAACCGCACCTTGCGCTGCGGCAGCGTCACCATCGGCTGCAGGAAGATATCGATGCGGTTCTCGTCGACTGCATTGCGCAGCGTCGCCAGCAATTGGGTCTGGTTGCGCCCATTGGCGGTCTGAACCGGGGGGATGGCCTGGGCCTGCACCGTCGGCGGCGCCGGCCGTGGCGGGGGCTGCGGAAGGGGAGGAGGAGCGAGCGGCTTCTCCTCGAAGGGGGCAGCCAGATCAATCGGCGTTTCCGGCTCGGGCCTTGAAACCGGGGCGGGTGCGGGGGCCGGCGCGTGGCCGGCGAGCAGATCCTCATGGGCTGCCACGGTGGTGGCGAGCTGCCTGACCAATCCGCCGAGTTCGTTGATCTCGCCGATGACCGACTGGATGCGGTCGGAATTGGTCGAATTGGACGCGGCGATGCGGCTCTCGACCGCAGCCAGCCGGCGGCCGAACTCGGCCACCTGGCGGGCGAGGTCGGTGGTGCCGCGCGAGAGATCGGCGATCTGGCCGCCGACGTCGCTGCGGTCGCGCAGCCGCATCGACACAGCGTTGTAGAGGATCAGGAAGGTCAGCGCGGTCAGCGCCACGATCGCCGATTCCGTTCCGCTGATGCCGGCGACCGAATAGAGTACGAGCCCGAGCGAGGCCGCGACCAGGACCATGCAGATGGCGATGAAGATCGTCGAAATGCGAATCATGCCGCGCGTTATGCCTTTAAGAGCTGACTGCCTCACCCGGGGAAAACACGGGTCGCGCTCGACCTCGTCACGCCTCATGCTCCCCCAAGCATCGATGAGCCTAACATCATTGTTGATTCGAGGGGATAGTGACTGTGTCGGAGCCTATTCAGGCGCGCGCGCCCAAAGCCTTTCGTTACCCGTCTGCCGGCTCAGGTGCGGAAATCAAGACGCTCTCAGCGGAAAATCATGCCGCCCTCAAGGCCAGCGCGCCGCATGCGCCCTATCGTCCCGGCGTTTTCAACCGCAGGAGATTGCCATGTCGACATCCGCCGCGCTCAAGCCAGCCGCCCCCCAGCCCGATCTTGCCGCCGTCAAGCAGCGCCAGCACGGCGCCTGGTCGTCTGGCGATTATGCCGTGGTCGGCACCACCTTGCAGATCGTCGGGGAACAGCTCTGCGAGGCCATCGACCTGCGCGCCGGCAGCAAGGTGCTGGACGTCGCGGCCGGCAACGGCAATGCGACGCTGGCGGCGGCGCGGCGCTGGTGTGACGTCACATCCACCGACTACGTACCGGCGCTGCTCAAACGCGGGCGCGAGCGCGCCATGGCCGAACACCTCACTGTTGAGTTCCGCGAGGCGGATGCCGAGGCGCTGCCGTTTGCGGATGCCGCCTTCGACGTCGTGCTCTCGACTTTCGGCGTGATGTTCACACCGGATCAGGACAAGGCCGCTTCCGAGCTCGCGCGGGTCTGCAGATCCGGCGGCAAGATCGGCCTTGCCAACTGGACGCCGCAAGGTTTTATCGGCCAGCTGTTCAAGACCATCGGCAAGCATTTGCCGCCGCCGGCCGGGGTGAAATCGCCCGCCATGTGGGGGACACCGGCACGGCTCGAGGAGATGTTCGGCGGCGTGGCCGCGGAGATCGCCGCCGAGCCGCGCATGTTCGTGTTCCGCTATCGGTCGCCGGACCACTGGCTCGACATCTTCAAGACCTTCTACGGCCCCACGCTGAAGGCGTTTGCCGCGCTCGACGCGAACGGGCAAGCCGCGCTGACGCGCGATCTCCTGGCGCTGCTCGAAGAGTTCAACCACGCCGATGACGGCACGATCGTGGTGCACAGCGAATATCTGGAAGCCGTGATTACCAAGCGCTGATCGCGCCCGGGATGCGGTCGGGCCAGCTTCGGCCCGACCGCCACCGATCAAAATGGCGCGGTGGCGCCGACCGTGTCGGCGGAGACGGCGTCCCGGGTGCCGAGCGGCTTCGCCCGCCCGGTGGTGGTATCGCGCAGCGTCTGCCGCTCGATCTCCGAATTCAGCTCGGCGCCGAACATGATGACGATCGCCGACATCCACATCCACGTCATCAGGCCGATCGCCGCGCCCAGCGAGCCGTAGGTCGCGTTGTAATTGGCGAATTCCGAGAGATACCAGGACAGCAGGGCAGAGCCCGCGATCCAGAGAATCGCGGCAATCACGGCGCCGAGGCTCAACCATTGCCAGCGCGGCGCATCGCGGCTCGGCGCGAAGCGATAGAGGATGGCGAGTGCGACCAGCAGGATGATGAACAGCAGCGGCCATCGTGCCAGCGCCACGATCAGCTTGCTTTCGGGCGCCATGCCGAGATGATTGAGCGCAAGCGGGAAGGCGACGACGGCTCCCACCATCAACAGCAGCGCCACGATGCCGCCAACGGTGAAGGCCAGCGAGACCATGTTCAGCCGGATGAAGCTGCGCTTCTCGCGCTCCTCATAGGCGACGTTGAGGGCGTCGAAGATCGCCTTGACGCCGGCATTGGCGCTCCAGATCGCAAGCAGCAGGCCGACCAGGAAGGTGACGCCGAGCGTCGCATTGCCGTTCGACACCACGCGCGCGACCTGCTCCTCGACGATCTGGAACGAGCCCTCGGGCAGCATGGTCGCAAGCGTGTGCAGATTGGCGCTGATCGTGGCGGGATCGGCGAACAGGGCATAGGAGGAGACGAGCGCGGTGACTGCGGGGAAGAGTGCGAGCAGCCCGAAGAAGACGACGCCGCCCGCGGTCGCGAGCAGGCGATCCTCGTCGATGCGCTGATAGGTCCGCCAGAAAATGTCCTTCCAGCCCGCCCAGGGGATCTCGAACGGGCTTTTCGCCCGGCGGCCGCGGCCCGGCTGCATCGCCGCACCGGCCGGGTGAGTTTCCGGGGAATTCGCTTCGCCCTTGCGGTGGTCTTGCGGAGGCCCCGGCCTCGCCAGGCCGGAATCCTGAAAGTAGCGCTCCGCCGTCAGCACGAACACGGCCGTTGCCGCCACCAGCAACCAGGAGTCGATCTGATCGGAGCGCCGCGCCAGCATCACGCCTCCAGACTGTGCCTGTTGCGTCGCCGCCGGGCGGCAGTCAGCCCGACCAGGCCGACCGCCGCGAGCATCAGGCCCAGCTGCACGGGACGGTTGGCGCGGGCCGGCCAGGTCTTGATGCCGCCGCGCTCGCCCGGTGCGAGCGGCGCGAGGGGAATCGTCGTTGCGACCTCCTTCACCGCCTCCTTGACCGTTCCACGCGGGATCCGGGGCGTGGCGACCGCCACGCGCAGACGGCTCGCGAGCGGCACGACCGGCTTGGCCTTGCGTTTCATCTGGGCCATAGCCACCCCGGCACAGACCGCAGCCAGCACCAGCAGCACTGCGGCGACGGCGCCAAATCCCCAGAACTGCCCGTAGGTGATCCCGACCCAGCGGTACAAGGCGATCAGGCCAACGAAAAATGCCGCGACAACGAACAGGCCGGCGACCGCGAACAGCCCGCCGGCCACGGCGTAGGATGTCACCTTGCCGGTTGCCTGGCTGGTCTGGTCGCGCAGATAGGATTGAGCAGCGCGTTTGACGTGATTGAGCTTGAGCGCCATCCCGGCGCGCAGCAATTCGCCCGATGGCGCGAGCATGCGGACATCCTCCAAGGACTAGAAAATTCGTCGGGGGATGAACGTGGCGATATTTGACTTGTTCCGACGGAGCGTGATCGGCCGCGATGAATCAGCCGAGATCGGCGGCTGCGATCCAGAACACCTCGCCCTCGGAATCTTCGGTGTCCAGCCAGAGCAGCGGCAGTTCCGGGAAAGCCGCGTCGACCAGCTCGCGGCCGCGGCCAATCTCGCAAATTAGCCCGCCATCCGCCGTCAGGTGATCGGGCGCATCGCGCAGGATACGGCGCACCACGTCGAGACCGTCGGCGCCACCATCGAAGGCGAGCTTTGGCTCGGCCCGGCACTCCGGCGGCAATGCCGCCATGCCCTCGGCGTCGACATAGGGCGGGTTGGTGATGATCAGGTCATATCTGTTGCCGCCGAGCGGGGCGAAAAGGTCGCCGCGATGGAGGCTGATGCGGTCCTCGAGCCCATATTCGCCGACATTGCGTGCCGCGACCTCGAGTGCGCCCTTGGAGATGTCGACGGCGTCGATATTGGCGTTCGGGAAATGATGCGCGGCGAGGATCGCAAGGCATCCCGAGCCCGTGCAGAGATCGAGCACGCGCTTGACCGCCGTCGGGTCGTCGATCAGCGATCCGGCCTCGCCGTCGGCGCCGAAATGCGACTCCAGGAGCTCGCCGATGAAGGAGCGCGGAACGATGACGCGCTCGTCGACATAGAACGAGAGGCCGCGCATGTAGATCTTGTTGACGAGATAGGCGGCCGGTTTGCGCGTCGTGACGCGCTGATGGATGAGATCGAGGAGGGTCTTGCCTTCCGCGGCGCTGACGCGCGCGTTGGCGAAGATCTCGAACTGGTCGGGATTGAGATGCAGCGCCTCGCAGACCAGGAACGCGGCTTCAGAGACGGGGTCGGTCGTGCCGTGGGCAAAGGCGAGCTTCGCCTCGACGAAGCGGCTCACCGCGTAGCGGACGAAGTCGAGCAGCGTGAGAAGCTCGCCGGGTCCCACCTTGGCGAGGTCAGGCGCGGCGCGGCCGCGCGCGGTCTTTTTCGTTGGCTTAGCCATCAGGATTTGGTCCAGCGTGTGGCGGCTTCGTCGTCACGGGCGTGGGCCTCGACCCAGCCGGTGCCGGTGGCGCTCTCTTCCTTCTTCCAGAACGGTGCGCTGGTCTTGAGATAGTCCATCAGGAACTCGGCCGCCTCGAACGCCGCCTGTCGATGCTGCGAGGCGGTCACCACCAGCACGATGTTCTGGCCCGGCATCAAGCGGCCGACGCGGTGGATCACCGTGATGCCGTTGAGCGGCCAGCGCGAGACGGCCTCGTCAGCGTGGCGCCTGATCTCTTCCTCCGCCATGCCGGGGTAATGTTCGAGCGTCAGCGCGGCGACCTTGGCGCTGTCATCGTCGGCGCGGCAGATGCCGGAAAATGTCACCACAGCGCCGATATCGGTCCGGCTGCTCGTCAGGACCGAGATCTCGCGCGCGATGTCGAAATCGTCTTCCTGGATACGGATGGTGACGGGGCAGGTCATGAGGCTAGCCGCCGGTCATGGGCGGGAAGAACGCGATCTCGCGGGCGCCTGCGATGGCGGTGTCCTGCTTGACGTGAGCGCGGTCGATCGCGGCGCGGATCACCTTCGGCTTCTCGAACGCGTGCGCATAGGCTTCGCTCTGGCCGGAGAGCCAGGCGATCAGCTCCTCGACGGTGCGCACGCTCGCGGGAGGCTCGATCGTCTCTTCGGCCTTGCCGACGCGCTCGCGTACCCAGGCGAAATACTTCACCTTCATCCCTCGTCCTCCTTAATGAGGTGATGGATGCCGGCGCGGAAATAGTCGTAGCCGGTGTACATGGTGAGGATCGCCGAAGCCCACAGCAGTGCGAGCCCAATCATCGAGACCACCGGCACCACCTGATCGCCGGCTGGGCCGGCGATCAGGAAGCCGATCGCAACCAGCTGGACCGTGGTTTTCCACTTCGCAAGCTTGGTCACGGGCACGCTGACACGGAGCGCAGCCAGATATTCGCGCAGGCCCGAGACCAGGATCTCGCGGCACAGGATCACGATGGCGGCCCATAGCGACCAGCCGTGGATGATGCCGTCCGCGGCCAGCATCAACAGGCAGGAGGCGACCAGCAGCTTGTCGGCGATCGGATCGAGCATGCGGCCGAAAGCCGATTGCTGATTCCAGATCCGCGCGTAATAGCCGTCGAGGTAATCGGTCACCCCTGCGGCAATGAAAATGGCGACCGCGAGCCAGCGCAGCCAGAGCGGCTGATCCAGAATCGACTGCGCATAGATGCATCCGACCACGACCGGGATCGCGGCGATCCGGCCATAGGTCAGGATGTTGGGGAGGGACATCGCGCGGCTGGTCGTCCCTCGTGTGGTGGCGATGTTCATCCGTCCTACCAATACCGCTGCTGCCTGAACGTCAACCGTCCCGCGCCCCAAATGAGGTGCGGACACGACGATCATATGACTGCGGTCCCCCTTTAGTTCATCCCGGCTGGGGATGGAAATATTCGAAAATCCTGCGCGCACTCTCGGCGCTCACCCCCGGAACCTTGCCGAGATCGGCGATCGAGGCCCGTTCGATCTCCTTCAGGGTTCCGAAATGGTGCAGCAAGGCACGTTTGCGTGACGGGCCGATGCCCGGAATCTCCTGCAAACCAGCCTCGCGGATGTCCTTCTTGCGCAGCTTGCGGTGCGAGCCGATGACGAAGCGGTGGGCTTCGTCGCGCAGGCGCTGGATGAAATAGAGCACGGGATCACGTGGCTCCAGCTTGATCGCCTCGCGCTCCGGCATGAACAGGGTCTCGCGGCCGGCATCCCGGTCCGGTCCCTTGGCGACCGACATCAGCGACACCTGGGTCAGGCCGAGATTGGCGAAGATCTCGCGCACGGCATTGAGCTGGCCGCGGCCGCCGTCGATGATCACGAGGTCGGGCCATTGCGGGAAATCGTCGTCCTTGGCCTTGCTGGCGGCGTCCTCGGGCGGATTGATCAGGCGCTTGAAGCGGCGCTCCAGCACTTCGCGCATCATGGCGAAGTCGTCGCCGGGCGTGATCCCTTCCGACTTGATGTTGAACTTGCGGTACTGGTTCTTCACGAAGCCATCTGGGCCCGCGACGATCATGGCGCCGACCGCGTTGGTGCCCTGGATGTGGCTGTTGTCGTAGACCTCGATGCGCTTGGGCACGTGCGGCAGGCTCAGCGTCGCGGCCATGGCCTCGAGCAGCCGGCTTTGCGTTGCGGTGTCCGCGAGCTTGCGGCCGAGCGCCTCGCGCGCATTGGTCAGCGCGTGGGTGACCAGCTCCTTCTTCTCGCCGCGCTTGGGCGCGGTGACCTCGACCTTGTGGCCAGCCTTGATCGATAGCGCGTTGGCGAGCAGCTCGCTCTCCTCGATATCGTGCGAGAGCAGGATGTTCCTCGGCGGCGGCTTGTCGTCGTAGAACTGCGCCAGGAAGGACCCCAGCACCTCCTCCGGCGTAAAGCTCTTCTCCGCGCGCGGAAAATAGGCGCGGTTGCCCCAGTTCTGTCCGGTGCGAAAGAAGAACACCTCGACGCAGGAGAAGCCACCCTCCTGGTGGATGGCGAACACGTCGGCTTCCTCCACCGTGCGCGGATTGATGCCCTGCTGCGACTGGATCGCCGACAGCGCGGCGAGGCGGTCGCGGTACAGTGCGGCGCGCTCGAATTCCAGCTCGTTCGAGGCCTTCTCCATCTCGCCGGCGAGTTCCTGCTTCACCGCATGACTCTTGCCGGAGAGGAAGTCGCTGGCCTCGCGCACCAGCGTCGAATAGCCGCCGAAATCGATCTCCCGGGTGCAGGGTCCGGCGCAGCGGCGGATCTGGTGGAGCAGGCAGGGCCGGGTGCGGCTCTCAAAGAAGGAATCGGTGCAGGAGCGGATCAAGAACGCGCGCTGCAGCGCCGTGATTGTGCGGTTGACCGCGCCGGCGGAGGCAAACGGGCCGAAATAGCGCCCGGGCCGGGTCTGCGCACCGCGATGTTTCAGGATCTGCGGCGCCCAATGGTCGCCGGTGATCAGGATGTAGGGGAACGACTTGTCGTCGCGAAGCTGCACGTTGAAGCGCGGCCGCAGCTGCTTGATCAGGTTGGCTTCCAGCAGCAGCGCCTCGGTCTCGGTCGTGGTCGAGACGATCTCCACGGTGACGGTGGCCGCGATCATGCGCAGGATGCGGGCCGGCAGCGGCGCACTCTGGCGCGCATAACTGGCCAGGCGCTTTTTGACGTTCTTGGCCTTGCCGACATACAGCACGTCGGCGTTCGCATTGAGCATACGATAGACGCCAGGCGAGGTCGGTGCGAGGCGGACCGCGCGCTCGATTGCCTCGTGACCGGTCGCGAGCGGGCCTTCGCCGACGGCGCCGCTCTCTTCCAGGATGTCCGGCAGCAGGGCATCGTCCTCGTCGTCGCCCCCTGCCGCCGCGGGATCGACGTCCGGCCCGGCCAGCCGCTCGGGCGGCGTGTCGATCGCTTGAGCCGGCGGCGCCTTGCGCGCGCGGTCGTCCGGATTGTCGGGGGAATCGTGAACCATGGGACGAATTTAGGCGCTGGGGGGACTGATTTGAAGTTCCGGCCATGCGGCACGCACAGCGGATGGCGCCCAGTTTCCGGTAACGCTTCCTTAAGTCTGTTAAGCGGGCGGTAACCCGGCTTAACAGCCCTTTAACTTAAAACTCTCGATAAATCCTACGCGAAAAGTTCTTGGTTCCGTAACCATGCGGTTTTGCTCGTGCGGCGGCGCGGGCATCGCTCGGGTTGCGACAGTGGCGTTGGAGTGAGTGATGAAGAGGCTCGTTGTGGGCGCGGCCGCGTTGGTTGCAGCCGGCTGGACAGCTTCGGCAGAGGCCGCCGATCTCCAATACGGGCAGCGTGCGCCCTATACCGTCAATCAGCCGCTCAATGCCTATAGCTGGGCGGGTCCCTATCTCGGCGGCAATATCGGCTACGAATGGGGCTCGGTCGACAACAACCCCACCAAGCCGTCCGGCTTCGTCGCCGGTGTGCAGGCCGGCTACAATTTCCAGAACGGCCCGTGGGTGTTCGGCGTCGAGGGCGACATCCAGGCCGCCGGCGCCGACGACACGTTCGCGCCGTGGAAGTTCTCCAATCCGTGGTTCGGCACCCTGCGCGGCCGCGCCGGCTATGCGTTCAACAACGTGCTGTTCTACGGCACTGCCGGTCTCGCCTTCGGCGAGCTGCGGGCGCAGACCTTCGGCTGGTCTGAGTCGCACACCACCGCCGGCTGGACCATCGGCGCCGGTGCGGAAGTCGGCCTCGCGCCGAACTGGAGCGCCAAGCTCGAATATCTCTACATCGATCTCTCGACCAGCCAGTTCGCAATCACGGGCGTGTCAAACGGCTATAGCGCCAACGTTGTCCGCGCAGGCGTGAACTATCGCTTCTGACATCCAAAGAAGAAAATACCGGACCAGCCTCCCGGCCGCTCGCGGCCGGGATTTTTTTCGCCAGGCTTGCTAGGAGAGGATCACCAGATTGACCGCCTTCGGTCCCTTCCCCTTCTTGTCCGGTTCGACTTCGAAAGTAATACGCTGTCCTTCGGCAAGGTCCTTCAGTCCCGCCCGCTCCACAGCAGTGATGTGAACGAAGACATCGCGACCGCCGTCGTCAGGCTTGATGAAGCCGTAGCCGCGCTCGCCGTTGAAGAACTTGACCGTTCCCGTCATGGCCATCGGGAAACTCCCCCTCATTGCTCCTCCGTCGCGACGCAGACTCACGTCGCGACATGACCGGGCCTTACGGAGCCCGGGAGCTGGCCATCCTTGGACGGACCTGATCGGTCCGGCGGGATCTTTCTTAGGGCCTTCACTCCGCCGCAACCATTCGCGGAAGCGGAACGTAAAGCCAGTCACGGAAATAGCATAATACGGTTCTTTGCAGATTGACTACCGGTCCTGCATATTTTTCCCAAGAATGCCGGAGTGTTACGGCTTGGCGTTACGGCTTGGCGTCAATGCTTGGCGTCAAGGCTTGGGCACCTCCAGCCGGAATCTGGCAGCACCGCCCTGGCCGAGCGGTATTTCCAGCTCCGGCAGAATGGTCTTGAGCTCGCCGTGCAGCGTGTAGGGCGGGTTGACGATCAAGAGACCGGTGGAGGTGAGGGCGGCGCTGTCGGCTTGCGGCGCGACGCTGAATTCGAGGCGCAGGCATTTTCCGGGCGGCTTTGCTGCAGCTGCGAGCCGCGCCACGGTTTGTGCCAGCGTGTCGGTGGCGCGCCGGTTCTTGGCGGGATACCAGATTACGTAGATACCGGTCGGCCATTTCGCGAACGCTGCCGAGAAGGCTTCGCCGAGCCGCTCGAACTCGTCCTTGGCCTCGAAGGGCGGATCGATCAGCACGAGGCCACGCCGCTCCTTCGGCGGCACGAAGGCCGGCAGCGCCACCCAGCCGTCGAGATCGACTACGCGGGCCTGCTCGTCGCGGCGCAGCGCATCGATCAGCGCTTTCCGGGCCTTCGGCTCGAGCTCGCAGGCGACGAGCCGGTCCTGCGGCCTGAGCAGGCCGCGCGCGATCAACGGCGAGCCCGGATAGGCCTTGAGCTCCCCCTTCGGATTGAAGGCGCGGACGATGTCGAGATAGGGCTTCGTCAGCGCTGCGCTCTCGTTCGACAGGCGCGCCTGCAGCAGCCGCGCGATGCCGGTCAGCCATTCGCCGCCGCGGCGCGCCTCGTCGCTGTCGAGATCGTAGAGGCCGGCGCCGGCATGGGTGTCGATGACGCGGAACGCTGCCGGCTTGTCCTGCAGATAAGTGAGGATGCGCGCCAGCACGATGTGCTTGATGACATCGGCGAAGCTGCCGGCGTGGAAAGCGTGGCGGTAGTTCATGGCAAGAGCACTACGCCACGCGATGGCTTGAGCAAAGAGGCACGATCACGTGTCCCGGACGCGGTGCAGCGTGTAACGCTGCGCCGCTGAGCCGGGACCCAGCTCTTCGCGAAAGGCCCCGGATCAGCAGCGCACCACGCCGCTGTTCGCGGCGCATTGCGCTGCATCCGGGGCACGAGAGCGTGCCTACCCGCCCCTGATCGGCGGCATCGTCACCTGGTCGCGGCGGCAGGCGCGGCGCTCGATCTCGTCGCAGGCGCGGAATTGCAGGTCCTTGCTGAGGCAGATGCGGACCTCTGACAGCCGTGTCCGGTTGCAGGTGACCGAGACGGCGGCACTGCTGAGACCCGGATTGGCCTTGATGAAGGCCTCCTCGACCTCCGCGGGCGCGACGGTCTTGGCCTGCGCCAGATCGAGATATTCGGGCGGGATCTTGATCGCAGCGCGCGCCTTGCGGATCATCTCGAAATAGCCGCGGCCCTCGAGCCCGGAGCAGGTGCCGTGCTTGTCCCATTCGTTGAAGATCAGGCCCGGCGCTGGCATCAGGTCGAGCATCGAGGAAACGATATTGCGGTTCAGCCGCGGCGCCGGCCGCTGGCAATATTCGGGGAAGCCGTTTTCATATTGCGGCCACAGCCCATGCACCACGAAGGCGTAGGGCCGTCCGCTGCATTGCATCTGGGACCGTCCGCCGCGTTCGGCGGCCTCCTCGCAGAACGAGGGCGACCACGATAGCGCCAGCACATAGAAGTCGAACTCGCCGGGTGCGTTCTGCCGCTTGTCCTGCGCCTTCGCACCGCCCGCGAGGGTGGCCAACCCCGCAGCAAGAGTGAGCGAGATCATCAAACGGGACAACGAACGCAATCTGAAGTGAAACATGGCGACGCCCCTCAACTAGACTGTGCACACACAAGCCTAGCAGGCGATGGGAACATTTCAAGAACAAAATTGGGGCGGCAGTCATCGGCTGGCTGATCAGCCCGAATCCGCCGCTGTTGGGGTCAGGGCTTGGCGGCGCGGCAGGCCGGATTGTAGGCCCAGTTGCGATCCACTCCAACGACGCACCATTCGACACCGTTGCCGTAGGAGGCAAAGCCGCCATCCTCGATGATCGAGAAATGCACCTTGCGCGCCTTGCCGTCATTGAGCATGGCCTCACCGGTGCAATAGCGGCGCGGAATGTTGTCAGACTGCCAGGGCCGGAACGCGGTCTCGCGAACGGCGGAGAAACCGGTGATCTGCAACGAAGAATTCCAGAACGTGTATTCCTTTTCGGCGAACTCGTGCACGATCCTCGGCAGAGCCCAGTCGCAAGGGGCGACGGCACCGTCATAGCGCGGCCCACTCAGCCAGAAATTCAGCTCCAGCGGGTTGGCGGCCCTGGCCTCGCCGAGCGACAGCGCTCCGAACATGAGACCGAGCACGGCAGCAAAGCGGAGCGATTTCTGGGAGGGGGCGGGCATGGTCAATCCGGACAGCTAAGGTCTTGCGAAGGCCGGACGGTGCCGCGAAGGTTGGGGGAGGTCAAGTGCAGCGCGGCAACACTTCGCAAGGACTTGACCAAGTGTCGCGGCCAACAGGGGTTCGGTTCTTTTCAGGTGCCTCCCGGCACCGTAGACTGGCGCCAGCCAATTGGAGTGACGGGAATGCGAATCATTGCGGCCGCGGGCCTTCTTGCCAGTCTGATTGTCTCGGGCATGGCGAGCCAGTCGGCGCGCGCCGATTACGTGCCGCCGTTCAAGGGCAACGACACCGGCGGCATCATCGCCTATTCGATGGCGACCCGGGTCGATGCGCGCCAGGTCGCGGTCGATCACTGCGCCCGCTACGGCAAGGTCGCGAAATTCCTGGCCGTGCAGGGCTATGAGGGCGGCTACATCTCGTTCTCGTGCCGCTGGGTGCCCTATGGCGCCGCCGACCGGCCGATCCGCACGCTGTACTGAGCGCTGTCGCAAGGCCGTACTTCTCTCAGCCGGGAGCTTTCCTCATGACGCGCAAACTCGCTTTGCTCGGCTCGATGCTTTGCCTCGCATTGTCAGCGAGCAGCGCCGGCGCCGACGAACTGCCGCTGCGCAAGGCCGGACTTTGGGAGATGAAGCTGGTCACATCGGGCTCGCCCGTGCCCGAGATGACCATGCAGCACTGCACCGACGAGACCGTCGACAAGGAGATGAGCAACAACGTCTCCCCGATGGCCAAGCAGATCTGCGCCAAGCAGGAGATCAAGAAGACCGCGACCGGCTATGTCAGCGATTCCGAGTGCAGCGTCGCCGGCGTCAGCACGACCTCGCATGCCGAGATCACCGGCGACTTCAACTCGGCCTACACGGTGAAGACCACTTCGCACGCCAAAGGCGGCGTTGCCGGCACGGCCGGGCGCGATAGCACCACGACGCTGCAGGCCAAGTGGCTCGGGGCCTGCAAGCCGGATCAGAAGCCCGGTGACATCGTCATGCCCGGCGGCTTCAAGATGAACACGCGCGACATGGACAAGCTGAAGGCGCTGCTGCCGAAGTAGGTGTGCTCGCCGCGCGGTCGGTGCGCTCCCTCGCCCCGTTCTTGCGGGGAGAGGTGGAGTAAGCCACCTACACCGGTATCCGCACGCTCGCCCTCAATCCCCCCATCGGGCTGTCACCCAGCGTGATGTCGCCGCCGTGCGAGCGGGCGATGTCGCGGGCGATCGCGAGGCCAAGGCCGGTGCCGCCTTCATCCTGGTTGCGGGCGTTGTCCAGCCGCAGGAACGGCTTGAACACCTCTTCGCGCAAGTGGGCGGGAATGCCCGGGCCGTCGTCATCGACGGTGACGGTCAAATAACGGTGATCGCGCTGGCCGGTGATGGCGATGTTCTTGCCGTAGCGCGCTGCGTTGGTGACGAGGTTGGCGAGGCAGCGCTTGAACGAAGCCGGCTTCACCGTCACCACGGGCAGGCCGTTGAAGGCGACGGTCGCGGTATGGCCGTGGCGTTCGGCATCGCTGCGCAGCTCTTCGAGTGCCTGCGCCATATCGGTCGGCTGCGACTGTTCGCCGGAATCGCCGCGCGCGAAGGCGAGGTAATCCTCCAGCATCATCGACATCTCGTCGACGTCCTTGCGCATGCCCTCGAGCTCGGGACTGTCGCCGATCAGTGCCAGCTCGAGCTTGAAGCGGGTCAGGATGGTGCGCAGATCGTGGCTGACGCCGGCGAGCATCGCGGTGCGCTGCTCCATCGTGCGCTCGATGCGCGACTTCATCTCCAGGAAGGCGACCGCCGCGCGCCGCACCTCGCGCGCGCCGCGCGGTCTGAAGTTCGGCGCCTCGCGGCCCTTGCCGAAGCTTTCTGCGGCGTCGGCAAGCCGCAGGATCGGCTTGATCTGGTTGCGCAGGAACAGCACCGCGACGATCAACAGGATCGAGGACGTGCCGACCATCCAGAACAGGAAGATCTCCGAGTTCGAGGCATAGGCGGCGCTGCGCTGCGCGAACACGCGCATCACGGCGTCGTCGAGCTGGATGCGGATCTCGACCAGGTTGGAGCGGCCGACCGTGTCGATCCAGAACGAGCGGCCGATCTGGCGGCCGAGCTGCACCGACAGCGTCTGGTCGAGCAGCGAGAAGAACGGCTTTGGTCCCGGCGGCGGCATGTCGCCGGCAGGCAGGAAATCGACCACCAGGCCGAGCCGCTGCTGCGCGATGCGGCGGATCTCGTTGCGGTCCTTGTCCTGCGGATAGCCCTTGTAGACGTCGATGAGTGCGGCGATGTCCTGCACCACCGCGGCCGACAGGCGGCGCGTGACCGTGTTCCAGTGCCGCTCCATGAACACGAAGGCGACGACCGATTGCAGGATCACCATCGGCACGATCATGATGAGGAGCGCGCGGGCGTAGAGGCCGGTCGGCATCCAGCCCTTGAACGCGTTGCCCATCCAGCCGTTGGCGGCCGAGACGCGGCCGGCGGCGCTCTTCAGAAGCGTCAGGCCGGTATCGATCGTGCTCATCTGGCGCGCTTCACTGCGGTTCAGGGCGAGGCCACCAGGCGGTAGCCGATGCCGCGCACCGCCTGCAGGAACAGCGGATTGGCGGGATCGGTCTCGATCTTGCGCCGGAGGCGGTTGATCTGCACGTCGACGGCGCGCTCGTTGACGCTGCCATTGCCGGTCAGCGCGCTGCGCGGCACGGTCTCGCCCGGCGTCTCCGCGAGAATCCTCAGCATCTCGCGCTCGCGGTCGGTGAGGTGGATGACCTCCTCGCCCTGGCGCAATTCGCCGCGTTCGAGATGGTAGACATAGGGGCCGAAGGCGATCTTCTCGAGCGTCGTGGCCTGCGGCGGCGGCGCGGCGCGCTTGAGAATGTTGTTGATGCGCAGCGCCAGCTCGCGCGGCTCGAACGGTTTTGCGACGTAATCGTCGGCGCCGATCTGCAGGCCTTCGATGCGGGCTTCCGCCTCGTGGCGCGCCGTCAGCATCACGATCGGCACCGAGGACGAGGTGCGGATGAAGCGGGCGAGGTCGAAGCCGGTCTCGCCGGGCATCATGACGTCGAGGATCAGGAGATCGAAATGCAGGCCCATCAGCTTCGAGCGCGCATCGCCGGCGCTCGCCGCGGTGGTGACGCGGTAGCCTTCACTTGCAAGAAAGCGCGAGAGCAGGTCGCGGATGCGGCGGTCGTCGTCGACCAGCAAGAGATGCGGGGCATCGTCGGCCGGTTGCACCGGCGGGCGCGTGAGCGTGGCTGCGAGCGGCACGGTCACTCCTTGGCGTCTTGTTTGACGGAAGCGAAGATCGTCTCCAGCACCTTGTCCGGATCGTCGCGATCGATCATTGCGCGCAGGAAGCGCTTGACCGTCTCGGCATCCTGCGGACCCATCTCCGCGAGCGCCCTGGTGATCCGCGTGGTCTGCAGCCCGGCGAGCTTCTGCACCAGCGCCTCGCCCTTCGGCGTCGCGTAGAGCAGCCGCTGGCGACGATCATTGTCGCCGGTCTTCTGCACGATATAGCCCTCGTCCAGGAGCTGCTTCAGCACCCGGCCGAGCGACTGTTTGGTGATGCGCAGGACGTCGAGCAGGTCGGCGACCTTGAGCCCGGGATAGCGGTAGACGAAATGCATGACCCGGTGATGGGCCCGGCCGAAGCCGAACGCCTCCAGCTCCTGGTCGGGATCGCCGACGAAATCGCGATAGGCGAAGAACAGCAGCTCGATGATATCCCAGCGCAAATTGCCTCCATCGCCTGCGGCCGGCCGGGGCGCGGCAGCGTCTTGAGAAGGAGTCGCGAAATTTATGTCAGGCATATTGACGTATCTTGGGTTCAATGTTACAAAACGATCGACCCGCACGAAATTTTAGATCGTTTCGCGCCGGGTGGCGTCGGAGCAGGACGGCCGGAGAGAGCCGGACAGGCGGCGACGGCCGAAGCAGATCTACCGTGCAATTGTCGAGCGGCATTTCGGCAAAACATACTGGACTTCCGCCTTCCGCAAAAGCATGTCCTCGATGACATGCTGGCTGCGGAAACCGGCCGTAACATGGCTGGCGGCGGTCCAGCCAGAAACCAATCAAGCCAGCCGGGCCCGAGCGGGCAGGCGGGCGCGAGAAATAGCGCCGCCACCGGCAGCGGGAGGCAAGGACATGAGCATGACATTCGACATCCAGCCCGCATCCAATCCGACGCCCGAGAAGGACCGCGTCGCCAAGCTGGTGGATCCCGGCTTCGGGCGGATCTTCACCGATCACATGGCAATCGTCCGCTACAACCAGGCCAAGGGCGGCTGGTACGAGGCGAAAATCGAGGCGCGCGCCAACTTCCAGCTCGATCCCGCCGGCGCGGTTCTGCACTACGCCCAGGAGATCTTCGAAGGCTTGAAGGCCTACAAGCGCGACGACGGCGGGGTGAACCTGTTCCGTCCCGACGCCAATGCGCGCCGCTTCAAGGACTCGGCCGATCGCATGGCGATGGCGCAGCTGCCCGAAGACGTCTTCATCGAGGCGGTCGAGCAGGTCGTGCGCATCGACCGCGCCTGGATGCCGGGCGGCGAGGGCAGCCTTTACTTGCGCCCGTTCATGATCGCGAGCGAGACCTTCCTCGGCGTCAAGCCATCGTCCGAATACATCTTTGCGGTGATCGCCTCGCCGGTCGGCTCCTACTTCAAGGGCGGGCCCGCGCCGGTCTCGATCTGGGTGTCGGAGAACTACACGCGCGCCGCGATCGGCGGCACCGGCGCGGTCAAATGCGGCGGCAATTATGCCGCGAGCCTGCGCGCCCAGGCCGAAGCGATTCAGCACGGCTGCGACCAGGTCGTCTTCCTTGACGCGGTCGAGCGCCGCTACATCGAGGAGCTCGGCGGCATGAACGTGTTCTTCGTGTTCGACGACGGCTCGCTGTCGACGCCGCCGCTCGGCACCATCCTGCCCGGCATCACCCGCGACTCCATCATCACGCTCGCCCGCGACGCCGGCAAGACGGTGCGCGAAGAACCCTATACGCTCGAGCAGTGGCGCAAGGACGCGGCCTCAGGCAGGCTGAAGGAAGCCTTCGCCTGCGGCACCGCCGCCGTGATCTCGCCGATCGGCAAGGTGCGCTCGGTCAGCGGCGATTTCGACATCTCGGGCGGCGTCGCCGGCCCGGTCGCCATGGGCCTGCGCAAGCAGCTCGTCGACATCCAGTACGGCCGCACCAACGATCCCCACAACTGGATCCGCAAGGTGTTTTGATCACCCTCCAGCGGAGGGTAAAAAGCGCAACGTTTGTGGCTTATTGCGCACTGAACGTGCTGCTGCCGACGTGCGACAAAGCCAGGACACAACGAGCGTTCCGGACATCGCGACCATGGCAACAAAGCTCTCCCAACCCATAAAATGGGTCGTTCTCGCCGCCATCACCGGCGTTTGCGTTTTCGGCATTCTGACCATCGGCCCGACGCACGAGGTCGCAGCGCAAGACCGCTCGCCGATCGTCGACGTACGCACCACCGACCCCGAGATGAACACCGCGATCGCTCGCGCCCGCGGCTCGCTGCCGACCTTCTGGGCCTCCTATGAATCGCCCAAGCCGTCCGAGTCTGGTCACGCTTTGAAGGTGCGCTTTACGACCCGCAAGGGCGGGGAGCACATCTGGATCGGTGAGGTGAAGAAGCTGCCCGACGGGACCTTGACCGGCGTCTTCGCCAACGAGCCGCGCGATCTGCCGGGCAAGCGAGCCGGCGATAAGGTCAAGTTCGCGGAGGCCGACATCTCGGACTGGATGTTCATGCGCAACGGCAAGATCGTCGGCGGCGAGACCATCAAGCCGACGCTGAAATCGCTGCCGAAGGCCGACGCGGACGCGCTCCGGGCGCGAATGGAGCAGCCGTAGGGCAGTTGCCGCCTTGCGCCCCGGCTGGTAAACGCCGCGCATGGCCGAGAAACCCAAAAAACCCCAGAAACTGAAGGCGCGCCTGCCGCGCGGGCTCGAGGATCGCGATCCTGCCGCGATCCGGGCGACGCGCGAGATGGTCGAGAAGATCCGCGCCGTCTACGAGCTCTACGGTTTCGAACCGGTGGAGACGCCGGCGATGGAATATACCGACGCGCTCGGCAAATTCCTGCCGGATCAAGATCGTCCGAACGAGGGCGTGTTCTCGTTCCAGGACGACGACGAGCAATGGATCAGCCTGCGCTACGATCTGACCGCGCCGCTCGCCCGCTACGTCGGTGAGCGCTACGGTACAGATGGTCTGGTGCTGCCCTATCGCAGCTACCGCGTTGGCTACGTCTTCCGCAACGAGAAGCCCGGCCCCGGCCGCTTCCGCCAGTTCATGCAGTTCGATGCCGACACGGTCGGCTCGGCGACGCCGGCGGCGGATGCCGAAATCTGCATGATGGCGGCCGACACGATGGAGGCGCTCGGCATCGCGCGCGGCCAGTACGTGGTGAAGGTGAACAACCGCAAGGTGCTCGATGGCGTGCTGGAAGCCATTGGCCTCGCGGGTGAGGAAAATGCGGCGCGCCGACTGACCGTGCTGCGCGCGATCGACAAGCTCGACAAGTTTTCCGCGGATGAAGTGCGCAAGCTGCTCGGTCCCGGACGCTGGGATGGCGGCGAGGAAGGCAAGGGCGACTTCACCAAAGGCGCCAATTTGAGCGCGGCGGAAGCCGATGTTGTTCTCGCCATCACCAAGCCGCGCGAGGATTGGAAAGAAGCAATTGCCGCGGCAGAAACCTATCTCGCCAAGAGCGAAGTCGGTCAGGCCGGCGTCAGCGAGCTGGAAGAGATTGCAAAACTGGTCACGGCCTCGGGCTATGGTGCGGATCGTATCAAGATCGATCCCTCGGTCGTGCGCGGCCTCGAATATTACACCGGGCCCGTCTACGAGGTCGAACTCCTGCTCGACACCAAGGACGAGAAGGGCCGCCCGGTGCGCTTCGGCTCGGTCGGTGGCGGCGGGCGTTATGACGGCCTCGTCTCGCGCTTCCGCGGCGAGCCGGTGCCGGCGACCGGTTTCTCGATCGGCGTGTCGCGGCTGCAGGCGGCGCTGACGCTGCTCGGCAAGCTCGACACGCGGCCGGAAGTCGGCCCCGTCGTCGTCACCGTGTTCGACCGCGACCGCGTCGCCGATTACCAGAAGATGGTGGCGAGCTTGCGCAGCGCCGGCATCCGCGCCGAGCTCTATCTCGGCAATCCCAAGAACATGGGCAACCAGCTCAAATATGCCGACCGCCGCAACTCACCTTGCGTCATCATCCAGGGCTCGGATGAAAAGGCGCGCGGCGAGGTGCAGGTCAAGGACCTGATCGAGGGCGCCAAGGCGGCCGCCGCGATCGCCTCCAACCAGGAATGGCGCGAGAGCCGGCCGGCGCAGTTCTCGTGCAGCGAAGCCGATCTCGTCGCCAAGGTGCGCGAGGTGCTGGCCCGCCATGACGTGAGCTGGGGCTAGCTATTCGCAGGCCGCGTCATGCCCGGGCTTGTCCCGGGCATCCACGTCTTGTTTGATGGAAAGGAACGTGGATGGCCGGGACAAGCCCGGCCATGACGACAGCAGCAGGGAGAGAAGAATGCCTGAGATCACCATCAGCATGGCCGAAGGCCGTACCGACGAGCAGAAGGCCGGCATGATGCGCGACATCACCCAGGCGCTGGTGAAGAATCTCGGCGTCGATGCCGATGCCGTCGTCATCCAGATCAACGAAGCCCCGCTCCGTCACAAGATGAAGGGCGGCAAGACCTTCGTGGAGCGCGCGGCGGCGGCGAAGAAGTGACGCGTTAGCATCATTCCGGGTTCGCGCTATCGCGCCCCCCGGAAGGACGAGCCAGCCCAATGGACGCACGCGACTTCATTAATATCGGCATGAGCGCCGAGCGTACGCTGGTGGTCCCGGTGGAGCGCACGGTCGGGCATTTCGTGTCGGGCATGCCGTTTGTCTACGCGACGCCGATGATGATCCTGGAGATGGAGATGACATCGGGCGATGCGATCCGCTCAGCGCTTCAGCCGGGCTGGGTCACGGTCGGTACCGAGGTCGACATCCGCCATCTTGCCGCCGCGCTGGTCGGCGCAACCGTGCGGACCACCGCAAAGGTGATCGCGGTCGAGCGCCGCGTCATCCGCTTTGAGGTCGAGGCGTTCGAGGGCCCGCGCAAGCTCGGCGAAGGCCGCCACGCCCGCGGGCTCGTCAATGTCGAGACGTTCAACAAGCGGCTAACCGCGGGCACGACGCCGTAGGGTGGGCAAAGGCGCAAAGCGCCGTGCCCACCATCTCTGCTCAGACTCGTATGAAGGTGGTGGGCGCGCTTCGCTTTGCCCACCCTACGGCACTGTCCTACTTCGCCAGCTCCTTCGACCGCTGCGTCGCCGCCGCGATGGCGCGGATCATGAGTTCGCGCAGGCCCGGCTCGCCCATCAGCACACTGAGCGCTGCGGCCGTGGTGCCGCCGGGCGAGGTGACGTTCTGGCGCAGGGTGCTCGACGGCAGCTCCGACCGGTGCAGCAGCTCGCCGGAGCCGGCGACGGTCTCGCGGGCGAGCTTGGTCGCCAGCGCTTCGGGCAATCCCGCTTCGACGCCGGCGCGGGCGAGCTCTTCGGCGAGCAGGAACAAATAGGCCGGGCCCGAGCCGGACACGGCGGTGACCGCGTCCATCAATCCTTCGTCCTCGACCCATTCGACCGAGCCGGTCGCGCGCAGCAGCGCATCGGCCACTGCGCGCTGCGCGGCGCTGACGTCGTTCGCTGCGACAGCGACGGTGATGCCGCGGCCGATCGCGGCCGGCGTATTCGGCATTGCGCGCACCACGGCGCCGCCACAGACCTCCTGGAGCGAGGCGATCGTGGTGCCCGCCATGATCGAGACTACCGACGTTTTGTCCGAGACGAACGGTTTCAGCTTGGCGCCGGCCTCGCGGAACATCTGCGGCTTCACCGCCACGACCAGCGTCTCGACGGCGCCGGCGGCGCTCACATCGGGATTGAGCACGACGCCCTTGGCGGCCAGCGCGGAGATCTCGGGCGCAATGTGCGGCTCGATCACCGCGACGCGGCGCGGATCGAGCCCGCCCGAAAGCCATCCGGTCAGCATCGCGCCGCCCATCTTGCCGGCGCCGGCGAGCAGGATGGTGCCGGTGACCTTTTCGAGGGTGCTGTTCGCCATCGGTGTCGCCAATTACTCGGTGTCGTCCCCGCGAAGGCGGGGATCCATAACCACAGGCCGTTCTAATGGACGGAGGGCAGAGCAACAAGCGTTGTGCCACAAGCGACATCACGCGGTATGGATCCCGGATCGGCGCGCTTTGGGCGCGCTTGTCCGGGATGACGTGGGGAGGGAGCTGCCGCCCTCGCGCCTTGGTAGGCCCTACGCTTCTCCGACCGTATCGAACATTGCCGCGTCCATCGCCTCCGCGGTGCTCTTGCCGGCCCACACCACGAACTGGAACGCGGGGAAGTAGCGCTCGCAGGCATGAATGGCGCCGGCGAGCATGACCTCGCATTGCGCCGGCGAGGCGGTGAGGCCGCTCGGCAGCACCAGGGCCTGACGGTGCATCACCATGCCGGTGTTGGTCCACAGGTCGAAATGGCCGACCCACAGCTGCTCGTTCACGGCGGCAACGAGCCGCTGCACCTCGCCGCGGCGCGCGGGCGGAATCTTCATGTCGAAGGCGCAGGCCAGATGCAGCGCCTCGATCTCGCCCATCCAGGTGAAGGAGAGCTGGTAGTCGGTCCATTGTCCCTTGGAGACAATCGTGAGCTCGTCCTCGCCGGAGCGTTCGAACGGCCAGTTGTTGCTGGCGGCGATGTCCTCGACCACCGCGAGCGGATGGTTTCTGGAATCGATAGTGCCTTCGAGCAGGGACATGCCGTCTCGACCTCTTGCCTTCTTGTTGTCTTTGATACGCACGCGGTTGGGCCCGGCGCGCACTCCCTAAACGTCGCTGCGGCGTCCCTCGGATCAGCCTTTGCAATCCCCTCGGAGTCGCTGTTGCGATCCCTCGGATCAGCGCGGGCCTGTCGCGGATCAAGTGATGTGATTTGCGGAATCTGCGCAACGGGGTCGCGAGTCCGTCCACAAGCCAGGACTCGTTCGTCCACAGCTCATCTCCGCCACAATTCTTAACGGACGAGAACAAACCGGAATCGGATTCGGCAAAAAAGCTCGCCGCAAATTCCGTGGGGCGAGGGCCGGGCCGCCGTGCGGACATGGGACCATGCGCTTGGCCCATGCGGAACACGCTTGCCGCGACTGCCCGGCGGCGGCATATTTCCTGATAGGCCGTTCATCCCGGGCGGCCGATGTTCTCAGGGCGGGGTGAAAGTCCCCACCGGCGGTAAGGGCCGACAAGCCCAAGCCCGCGAGCGCCTTCCGCAAGGGTTTATCCCGAACGGAAGGGTCAGCAGATTCGGTGCAACTCCGAAGCCGACGGTTAAAGTCCGGATGAAAGAGAACGGTCGCTGGCAGACGCATCGCAAGGTGCGGCTGTTTGTCGTTCCGTGTGCCCTGATTCTGGTCCTTAAACCGAGGAAAGCCATGAATCAGATGCTGCAAGATCCCCAAACCGAAACGTCCCAAACGCCGCCGCCGGTTCCCGTGGACCCGGCCCCTGCGCATCCGCGCTTCGCCAAGCCGCAGCGGGTGGCCTTCGTGCAGGCCTGCTGGCACCGCGACGTGGTCGCGGAAGCCCGCATCGCCTTCATGAAGGAGGCGGAAGCCCGCCACCTCACCCATGTCGACGTGTTCGAGGTGCCGGGCTCGTTCGAGATCCCGCTGCACGCGCAGGTCCTCGCCAAGACGCGGCGCTACACCGCAATCGTCGCGGCCGGTCTCGTCGTCGACGGCGGCATCTACCGCCACGAATTCGTCGCCGACACCGTGATCAAGGCGCTGATGGACGTGCAGTTGCGCACGGAGGTGCCGGTGTTCTCGGCCGTGCTGACGCCGCAGCAATTCCACGAGACCGAGGTGCACTACGATTTCTTCCGCAAGCACTTTGCGATCAAGGGCGTCGAGGTCGCGAGCGCCTGCGCGGAGACGTTGCACGGCCTGGAGCGCCTGCGCGGCCAGGTCGCGGCGGGGATCGTGGGGTAGGCAATGGTCATTCCGGGGCGCGCGCAGCGCGAACCCGGAATCCGTTGATCGACACGGATTGCTGCAGGATGGACTCCGGGTTCGGCGCTGGCGCGCCGCCCCGGAATGACGGTGCTAGATCAAATCAATCGAACAGGCTCGACACCGATTCTTCCGCCGCCGTGCGCGCGATCGCATCCGAGATCAGGCTGGCGATCGGCAGGGTGCGGATGTTCGGCGCCTTGGTCACCGCGTCGGTCGGCAGGATCGAATCGGTGATCACCAGCTCCTTCAGCCTGGAGCCGGCGATGCGCGCCGCCGCGCCGCCGGAGAGCACGCCGTGGGTGATGTAGGCGTAGACGTCCTTGGCGCCCTTGGCGAGCAGCGCATCGGCCGCGTTCACCAGCGTGCCGCCGGAATCGACGATGTCGTCGACGAGGATGCAGGTGTGGCCGGAGACGTCGCCGATCACGTTCATGACCTCGGACTCGCCCGGCCGCTCGCGGCGCTTGTCGACGATCGCGAGCGGGGTGTTGATGCGCTTGGCGAGGCCGCGCGCGCGGGCGACGCCGCCGACGTCGGGCGAGACCACCATCGTCTTGGTCAGGTCGAACTTGTCCTTGATGTCGCGCACCATCAGCGGCGCGGCGAACAGGTTGTCGGTCGGAATGTCGAAGAAGCCCTGGATCTGGCCGGCATGCAGGTCGAGCGTCATGACGCGGTCGACGCCGGCCTGCGTGATCATGTTGGCGACGAGCTTGGCCGAGATCGGCGTGCGTGAACCGGACTTACGGTCCTGCCTTGCGTAGCCGAAATAGGGCAGCACCGCGGTGATGCGGCGCGCCGAGGAGCGGCGCAGCGCGTCGGTGATGATCAGCAATTCCATCAGATGGTCGTTGGCGGGGAACGAGGTCGACTGAATGACGAAGGCATCCGAGCCGCGGACGTTCTCCTGGATCTCGACGAAGATCTCCATATCGGCGAAGCGCCGTACCACCGCCTTGGTCAGCGGCAGGTCGAGCCCTTGCGCGATCGCCTGGGCGAGGGCCGGATTGGAGTTGCCGGCGACGAGCTTGATGGAGCCGTTTTTGGCCGACATGGACGCTTCCTCCCGCGCTTTGCTGGATACGACCTTCAACATCTGAGAATACCCGCTGGCAGCACGGTTACGACGGGCGAGGAAATATCAGGCGGAAGGCCGCAATGGCAACCCGGGATGCTACGTTTTCCCTTTGAAAATCCTGAGTCGGGCCAACGGCTTGGCCGCAAGTTGAGGCCGTGGTTTAGCGGGGGTTATTGCTCGGCATAGCCGAGCGCTGATGCCGGCATGTCCGGCGCGGAAGCGTCCTTGACGACGCTGGCCACCGCCGGTCCCCGCAATGCCGGAGCCGCGCCGGGTGCATCCGGCGTTCCGTTGATCATGTTGGAAAGTCCGCTGAATCCGGCCTGGGCGATCTTCCGCAGCACGAGGTCGTCGGCAGCCAACCACGCGTCGCGGCCGCCCTTGGCCGAGGTCGGTTCCTCGCCGGAAAGACGCAGCGCGCGCTGCTGGTTGGCGTCGTAGACGTCCCAGACCCAGGCGATCACGGTCTTGCCGCGCACCACCTGGGCGGAGAGGTAGCTGCGCACGCGATAGGCAGCCGTACCTTCGCGGGAGACCACGGACAGGCTGCGCAGCTTGGATTCGCTGTCGAGCACGCCGACCATGCGGTCGAACACTTGCGGAGGTGGCCCGTCGATCGATTCGAAGGCGATAGTGGCCCCGCTGCCGGCGCTCGGCGCCATCGCATAGGAATTGACGGCACTGCCGCCGCCGCAGCCGCCCAGCGCGGCCGCCGCTGCCAGCAGCATGACCGCCAGCACGCGCGAACCCGCGCGGCGAAAGATGAATGACGCGTCCCTCATTATGGAGGGCAGCGATATCGTTAAAACGCATTAACGTCTAGGGCGGGCGAGCCACACCCCCCACCGTCATTCCGGGGCGATGCGCAAGCATCGAACCCGGAATCCATTTCGCAGCGTGAATTGCCGCACGATGGATTCCGGGTTCTCGCTTCGCGAGCCCCGGAATGACGGGGTTGCCCCTGTGTCCCGGACGCGCTGCGGCGCGCAGTGCCGCTGCGCTGAGCCGGGACCCAGATTGCCGCCGAGATTGAGATTGCAGAGACATGGGCCCCGGCTCAGCGGCACATCACTTACGTGCTGCACCGCGTCCGGGGCGCGAGGCCTCATCCCTCCAGCGCAATCGCGTGAACGTGGCGGCCGTAATCCGGCTCCTTGCGGTGCACCGAACGGCGATAGCTGAAGAAGCGCTCGTCGGAATAGGTGTCGAGGCCGAGATCGTCGATCATCAGGATGCCGGCGGCCTCCAGCCGCTTGCGGATGAAGCCGGCGAGATCGAACATCGCGTGGCCCTCGCGCACCGAGGGGATGAAGAACACAACGTTCTCCGCATCCTGTTCGATGAAGCGCGCGACGAACTCGTTGCCGACCTCGTAGCTGTCCTGGCGGATCAACGGGCCGATCGCGGCGATGATGCCGCCGCGCGTGGCGCCGAGCTGCTCCATCGCCGCGATGGTGGATTCCAGCACGCCCGTCAGTGCGCCCTTCCACCCCGCATGCGCGCCACCGATCACGCGCGCCTGGGGATCCACGAACAACACCGGCCCGCAATCGGCGGTGGAGACGCCGAGCGCGATGCCCGGCGTCTTCGTGACCAGCGCGTCGCCTTTTGGTCGCGGCCCGCTCGGCCACGGTGCCTCGGCAACCAGCACGTCGGGCGAATGGATCTGGTGCAGGCTGAGGAAGCGCTCGGGCGCAACGCCGACATGCTCGGCCATGCGGCGGCGGTTCTCCGCGACCAGGGCCTGATCGTCATTGGAGCCGAGCCCGCCGTTCAGCGCGGAATAGATGCCGCCGGAGACGCCGCCTTCGCGGGTGAAGAAAGCATGGCGCAGGCCGGGCACGGCGGACAGCAGCGACGAAGCTATCGTCATGAGGCCTCTCCTGCCTGTTCGAGATCGCTGAGGCCGGCAAGGCTTGTCAGCCGCGGCTCGGAGATGCCGAGCACCTTGAACATCGAGCCCATGCCGCCACGTCCGGTGTCGGTCAGGCGCTTGAGTGCCACCGAAATGTCGGTGGCGACGTCAGGCGCTGCTTTCTGCATCAGGGCGGCGGCGCGGGTGTCGATGCCGATCCGCTTGAGGAAATCGCCTTGCGTTACCGGCCCATGCACGCGCGCGCCGACATCCTCGGCCGCGCGCGCCAGCGCCTGGAAGTCGACATGGGCGGTGACGTCGGCCTGGCCCGGCGCCTTCAAGGGGTCGGCGAAGGTGTGGCGGGCGATGGCCTGGAAAGTATCGCCGGCATCGCTGCGCAGATGCCCATAATCGATGATCAGCGCGGCGCCGTCCTGGTCGCGCACGCGCGTGGCGAGCTTCATGATCTCGCCGTCGGGACGCCACTCGAACACGGCGCCGATCGGGGCGGCGCGCACCAAGGGCGGCAGCAGCACGTCGAAGCGCGGCGTCGGCTCCGGCGCCGCGCCGAACTGAAGCTTGCCGTTGGGATCGATCTCGATCACGCGCTCGTGCCAGCCGTTCTCGAGCCGGACCATCTGGTGGATCGGCAGCACGTCGAAATATTCGTTGGCGAGGATGATGCTCGGGCCCTCCGGCACCTCGTCGATGCTGTCGTGCCAGGCGATGTTGCGCACGTTGGCGAGCGTCGCGCTCTGCCGTTCCCGCAACACGGGATTGACCTCGACCATGTGGATGTGGAGCGCCTGGTAGAGCGGTGGCAGCACGCGGAGCGCCCGCAGCGCATCCGCCATCATGGTGCCCCGGCCGGGGCCGAGCTCGATCAGCCGCAAAAATTGCGGCGAGCCCATCTGTTTCCATACCGAGGCGGTCCACAGGCCCAGCAGCTCGCCGAACATCTGGCTGACTTCGGGCGCCGTCGTGAAGTCGCCCTCGCGCCCGAGCGGATCGCGCGAGACGTAATAGCCGTACCGCGGATGCATCAGGCAAAGTTCCATGTACCGCCAGACCGGCATCGGCCCGGAGGATTTGATCAGCGCCTTGATCTCGTTGAGCAGCGGCTGGTCGGTCACGGCGATCTTCTCGAAATGAATTAACGAATGGCCTCGACGGGCGTCGGCGCACCACGCCTCACTGCCAATACAATAAGAATGAGGCCGACGATAAGCATCGGGATCGACAGCAGCATGCCCATGGTTAATCCGCCCCAGAGAAAACCGAGCTGCGCGTCCGGCTCGCGGAAATGCTCCCCGGCGATGCGGGCCAGGCCATAGACCAGGATGAAGGCGCCGAGGATCATGCCGGGGCGCTTCAAGGCGCCGAACCGGATCATGATCGCCAGCACGGTGAACAGCAGGATGCCCTCCATGCCGGCTTGGTAGAGCTGGCTCGGATGCCGCGGCAACTGCGTGGGATCGTTGGGGAAGATGATCGCCCAGGGCAGGCTCGGGTCGGTGGCGCGGCCCCACAATTCGCCGTTGATGAAATTGGCGATGCGTCCGAGCAAGAGTCCGACCGGGGCGACCGCGGTGGTGATGTCGCCGAGCGACAGGATCGAGATGCCGTTGCGGTAGGCGAACCACATCACCGCGACGACGCAACCGAGGAAGCCGCCGTGGAACGACATCCCGCCCTCCCACAACTTAAAGATCGCGGCGGGATGATCGATGAAGAAGGGCAGGTTGTAGAACAGCACGTAGCCGGCGCGGCCGCCGAGGATGATGCCGAGCGTGACCCACAGGATGAAGTCATCGATCTGAAGCAGCGAGATCGGCGCGGGTCCGCCCCACAGGCGTTCGCTCTTCAGCAGCGCGCGGGCATAAAGCCAGCCGAACACGATGCCGCAGATATAGGCCAGGGCATACCATTTGATCGCGAACGGACCGATCTCGAGCGCGATCGGGTTGAAGGCGGGGAAGTCGATGAGCAGAAAGGGCATCGCGCCTTCTGAGTCTGGACGAGATTGCGGCGAAGGAGCACCGGCAGGCGCCGTGCGATTCTTCTTATGCAGGGCAGTTGAATACGATTGCAAGGAAACCGGCCCATGACAAGGATACCGCCGCTTCGCCCTTGAACCGGCCTCGTCGGATTGCCATTGTCTTTCCGCGAGGTCGCGCAAAGTTTATCGGAGGCCCACAATGACCCAGACCAACAACCGGTTTTTCGACGAGATCGGCCGCCTGATGAACGACGCCGCCGGTGCTGCCCAGGGCGTCAAGCGTGAGTTCGATTCCGTGATGCGCAGCCAGGCCGAGAAATTCCTGCGCGACATGGACCTCGTCAAGCGCGAGGAGTTCGAGGCGGTCAAGGACATGGCGCGCCTGGCGCGCGAGGAGAACGAAGCCCTGAAGACGCGGATCGCAGCGCTGGAGGCCAAGCTGGGGGGGACCCCGACGTCTTAAAGCGCGGTCTCTCTGACCTTCCCTGGAGGGGGAGGGTCGGCGCGCAGCGCCGGGTGGGGTGATCTCTCCACTCGGCACCGCCTCGGTGGAGAGACTGTCACCCCACCCCGGCTCACATTTCGCTACGCTCCATATGAGCCGACCCTCCCCCTCCAGGGGAGGGAGGAAACCGCCCGCCAGCCCATTCTCCTTGTCATTTCCGCAGCTTCCGGGTAAAAGCCCGCCACGTCCGCGGCCCCCGCACCCCTGGAGGCTTGCTGTGGACCATGCCATGGGCCGCCTTGCGGCCCATTAACTTTTGCAAAAACAAGGACTTAACGACATGGCGACGACCGTCAAGGAATTGAAGGCGACCGCACGTCCGAAGAGCGGCAAGGGGGCCGCCCGGGCTGAGCGTCGCGCCGGGCGAGTGCCCGGAGTGATCTACGGCAACAACCAGCCCCCGCTGACGATCTCGATCGAAGATCGTGAACTGCGCCAGCGCATCCTTGCCGGCCGGTTCCTGACCACGCTGGTCGACATCGACCTCGAGGGCAAGAAGCACCGCGTCATTCCGCGCGACTACCACCTCGACCCGGTCAAGGACTTCCCGATCCATGTCGACTTCATGCGGCTGGGCGAAGGCGCCACCATCCGCATCAGCGTTCCCCTGCACGTGGTGAAGGCGGAAACCTCTCCGGGCGTGAAGCGCGGCGGCACCGTCAACATCGTCGCGCACGCGATCGAGCTCGAATGCGGCGTCGAGAGCATCCCGCAGTACATCGAGGCCGATGTCGGCTCGCTCGAGATCGGTCACTCCCTGCATCTGGCCGACGTCAAGCTGCCGGCCTGCGTCAAGGCGCTGACCCGCGAGGACGCGACCCTCGTCACCATCGTTCCGCCGTCCGGTTACGCCGAAGAGCAGAAGGCGGCTGCTGCGGCTGCCGCTGCTGGTGCGGCCCCGGGCGCTGCGGCTGCTCCGGCCGCTGGTGCTGCGGCACCGGCTGCTGCTCCTGCCGCTGCTGCCAAGGCTCCCGCCGGCGGCGACAAGAAGAAGTAATCTCTCGAAGCTGGCGCGCGGTCCTTGACCGCGCGCCGAGCGGGGGGCGCGCCGCGTCATGCGACTCTTTGTTGGGCTCGGCAATCCCGGCGCGAAATACGCACGTAACCGGCACAATATCGGCTTCATGGCCGTCGATGAGATCGCGCGGCGTCATGGCTTTGCGCCGTGGCGCCGCCGCTTTCAGGGCGAGACCTCGGAAGGTGCGCTCGGCACCGAGCGCGTGATCCTGCTCAAGCCCACGACCTACATGAACGAGTCCGGCCGCAGCGTTCAGGAAGCGGCGAGCTTCTTCAAGATCGCCGCGGGCGACACCACCGTGTTCCACGACGAGCTCGAGCTGCCGCCGGGCAAGGTGCGGGTGAAGATCGGCGGCGGCATCGCCGGCCACAACGGCCTGCGCTCGATCTCGGCGCATGTCGGCAACGATTATCGCCGGGTCCGGCTCGGCATCGGTCATCCCGGCGTCAAGGAGCTGGTGCACGGCCATGTGCTGTCGGACTTCGCCAAGGCCGACAACGAATGGGTGACGACGCTCTGCGATGCGGTGGCCGAGCACGCCGCGCTGCTTGCCAAGGGCACGGACGCGACCTTCGCCAACAGGGTGCATCTGGCCATGCAGGCGAAGGGGTTTTTGACCAAGGACGAGAACGGCAAGGAATAACACCGGTCATCGCCGGACTTGATCCGGCGATCCATCGTTCGAAGAAGATGGATGCGCGGGTCAAGCCCGCGCATGACGAGTTCGGAAGATATTGACGCGCGGAGCGCGGAGGCCAGGACCACCATGGGATTCAAATGCGGGATCGTCGGATTGCCCAATGTCGGCAAGTCGACCTTGTTCAATGCGCTGACCGAGACGGCCGCGGCGCAGGCCGCGAACTATCCGTTCTGCACCATCGAGCCGAATGTCGGCGAGGTCGCCGTGCCCGATCCCAGGCTCGACAAGCTCGCCGCGATCGCCAAGTCGGGCCAGATCATCCCGACCCGGCTGACCTTCGTCGACATCGCCGGCCTCGTGCGCGGCGCCTCCAAGGGCGAAGGCCTCGGCAACCAGTTCCTCGCCAATATCCGCGAGGTCGACGCCATCGCGCATGTGGTGCGCTGCTTTGAAGACTCCGACATCACCCATGTCGAAGGCAAGATCGCCCCGCTCGCGGACATCGAGACCATCGAGACCGAGCTGATGCTCGCCGACCTCGACAGCCTCGAGAAGCGCGTCGACAATCTCACCAAGAAGGCCAAGGGCAACGACAAGGACGCCAAGGAGCAGCTCGATCTCGTGGGCCGCACCCTGGTGCTCTTGCGCGAAGGCAAGCCCGCGCGCCTCGTCGAGCGCAAGGCGGAGGAGGAGCGCGCCTTCGGAATGCTCGGCCTGCTGTCGTCCAAGCCCGTGCTCTATGTCTGCAACGTCGAGGAAGGCTCGGCTGCCACCGGCAACACCTTCTCCAAGGCAGTCGAGGAGCAGGCGGCGAAGGAGGGCGCAGTTGCCGTCGTCATCTCCGCCAAGATCGAATCCGAGATCGCGACCATCTCGCGTGACGAGCGCGCGGACTTCCTGGAGACCTTGGGCCTCGAAGAAGCCGGCCTCGACCGTCTGATCCGCGCCGGCTACACCCTGCTCGATCTCATCACCTATTTCACCGTGGGCCCGAAGGAAGCGCGCGCCTGGACCATCCATCGCGGCACCAAGGCGCCGGCGGCGGCCGGCGTGATCCACACCGATTTCGAGAAGGGTTTTATCCGCGCCGAGACCATCGCGTATGACGATTATGTCGCGCTCGGCGGCGAAGCCGGTGCCCGCGATGCCGGCAAGCTCCGCCTCGAAGGCAAGGACTACGTCGTCGCCGACGGCGACGTGATGCATTTCAGGTTCAATACGTAGGAGCTGGTCATTCCGGGGCGCGCGAAGCGCGAGCCCGGAATCCATCTATACGCTTGTTCTGTGGCTCAATGGATTCCGGGCTCGCCTCTTCGAGGCGCCCCGGAATGACGGGAATCACCGCATCCCTGATCCCTGGTCCCTGATCGCGCCGAGATGCTCGTTGATGCGGAAGACGATCAGGATCAGCTCCGCGACGATGCGCGAGAACACGATGCCGACCACGACGCTGGCGATCGACGACAGCAGCACCAGGAAGCCGCCGAACGGGCTGATCGCCATCGCAGCCAACCCTGAGAAGATGCCGGAGAGCCCGAACAGGCAGATCAGCGCGATCACCAGCCAGTAGAAGGTCTTGATGATCGTCGGCGTGATGAAGCGGTCCCATTGGAACAGGTCGCTGAATGAGAACATTGCTCTCCCCAAGGCAAATCGGGACTTCAAATCGGGCTTCGGCCGTCGATCAATCCGACTCAAATCAACGCCGATCTCAAGTATGTAGCACGAGCCATGCGGGCCGGCGGGTTGAGATTGCCGCAAAGTGCGGCCACAATCTGTCATTCCCGCAAAGCTTTCCCGAGATGACCCTGACCTTCGAAGATTTCCCGCCTGGCCGGTTCGGAACGTTCGGCCCGCGCCACGTCACCCGCGACGAGATATTGGCCTTCGCCGCCGAGTTCGATCCGCAGCCGATGCATCTCGACGAGGCGGCAGCAGCTGAGAGCATGCTGCGCGGCCTGTCCGGTTCGGGCTGGCACCTGTGCTCGCTGATGATGCGGATGATGGCCGACGGCTTCATCACGCGCGCCGCGTCACTGGGATCTCCCGGCGTCGACGAGGTGCGCTGGCTGTCGCCACTGCGGCCCGGCGACGATCTCACGCTCGACGTCGATGTCCTGGAAGCGCGGGCCTCGAAGAGCCGACCTGAGCTCGGCATCGTCAAGTTCAAATGCACCGCGCGCAATGCGGCGGGGCAGGCGCTCGCCGAGATGACCTCGCCGATCCTGATCAAGCGGCGCGAAGGAGCGGCCTGATGCGGTTCTTCGAAGACATCGCGATCGGTCAGCGTCGCGAGATCGGCGCCTATACGTTCACGGCGGAAAAGATCAAGACCTTCGCCGCGAAGTTCGATCCGCAGCGCTTTCACCTCGATGAGGAGGAGGGCAAGAACTCGCTGTTCGGCGGGCTCGCGGCCTCGGGCTGGCATGTCGGCTCGGCCTGCATGAGCCTGCTTGTCGCCGACGGCCAGCGTCTGGCGCGCGAGGCCGCCTCGCGCGGCGAGGAGGTCGCGGTGTGGGGCCCGTCGCCAGGCTTTCGCGACCTGCGCTGGATCAGGCCGGTGCTCGCCGGCGATACCGTCGCTTACGTCAATGAAGTCATCGACAAGCGCGCCTCCGCCTCCCGTCCCGGCTGGGGCATTTTGACGGCCCGCACCACCGGCACCAACCAGCGCGGCGAGGAGGTCTATTCCATCACCGCCTCCGCCTTCGTGCCGCTGCGCGAGGGCGGTTAGATCTGTTCCAAGATGAACGGGCAAATGAGTGCGCGAGTGTTGCCCGCGCGCTATGGACGCGATTCCGGGTGGCTGCCATAAGCCTGCGCAACATGGTTACGGCGAAGCAGTTTCGCGGAACCAGTCAGTTGCTAACTAATTATGAACCTGTCGCTGTCTATTTGAAACGAATAGGCAGACGACAGGGGACGAGGACCATGGCTGATCGCGGCGCACTCAAATTTGTTGGATTCATCTTCGCGACCGCGACGCTGGCCGTGATGCTGGTCGCGGGCATGGTGGCGAAGGGCTACGCCGATGGCGCCTACACGCTGGAAGCCTCGACCGTGGAAGCGGCCCGGTAAGATTCGTTAACGATCGCGGCCGGCATCCGGCCGCAGCTCAGCGGCTATAGACGAACGCAAGGATGGCGATCGCAACCGCCAGCAGCCCGACAAAGCGCAGCATGATCGTGCCGAATTGATTCGGCGCGGGCCGCAACGGGATCGGGTCCGTGGTGTCGGGCCGAATGCTTTCCATCTGAAATGTCCCCCTGAGCCCGGCCGCGACGGCACGGGCGCTTGGCGTTTGTCGCCCGGGAGCGGCGGTGGGTTCAAACGGCAGTCTCGTGTCCCGAACGCGCTGCAGCGTGCAACGCTGCTGCGCAGAGCTGGGACCCAGAAGGCCGCGCTGGAGAAATGCTGTGACATGGGCCCCGGCTCTGCGACGCGTCACTGCGTGCCGCATCGCGTCCGGGGCACGAGGCCTCCCTCGAAATCAAAACCGCCGCGTCCCTTCCGGAACGCGGCGGCCGATGATGCGTTTCGTGCCGGCGATCAGCTGTTGCGCAGGCCGTCGGCGGCGCGCTTCCACTGCGCGACGTTGTCGGCGATCATGCGGGTCGACTTCATCGCGGCCTGGCTGAGCTGGGCGTAGCCGGAGATCTCGCGCTGGACGCGCTGGCCTTCGGCGTGAAGCAGGTCGCGCAGGCTCTCGAGCTCGGAGATCAAATTCTCGATCTCGGCGAGCGAGGTGCCGGCGACGCGCTGGATCAGCGAGTTGACGTTGTTGACGGTGGCTTCCGCGCTCGGGTCGAGCGGCGGGGCGTCGGTGGTGGTCGCGGCCGGACGGCGCAGATAGGCGATGTCGTTGCGGACGAAGTCGCGGATGCCGGCTTCGACCTCGGTCACGGCGGCGAGGTTGGTGTCGACCGTCTCGGTCTCGGTGGCTTCGATCTTTTCCGGACGCATGGCGTTCATCGTTATTCCCCTGTTCGCGTTGAGCGCAGCGCGAGTGTCCCCCGCACGACGACGTCTGTGAGGCAGGCCGCATCAGGGCGTCCGATTTTGACCGCAAATGGGCCGAGATGCGGCAAGGCCGGACCATTCGGGGGTTTTGCCGTGGCGTATGGTTAGGGAAGGGTGAATCGCGTGCGAGGTGAATGCGCGGCTCGGCCGGTGCTTCACGCCCTCGCCCCGTTCTTACGGGGAGAGGGTGGGGTGAGGGGCTGCTTCCGCGATCACGGTGAGAGTTGGACTCGCGGAGAGTCCCCCTCACCCGGAATTTGCTGTCGCAAATTTCGGCCTCTCCCCGCAGGCGGGGAGAGGCGAAGACACTACCAGCTCTTCTTGAAGCCCGCCGTAACGCTCTTGTTCAGCGTGCCTTGCGAGGTTTCACCGACCGAGCCTGATACGGTGACGTTGTCGAACAGCTTCTGCTCGGCGCCGAGCTTGCGCAGCCATCTATCGTCGGTGGTCGACAGCGTCTGGCCGGCAACGATGCTGGTGCCGGTGTCGGTCACGGTGACCTTGGCACTCTGGTCGGTCTCGTAATTGCGCGTGACGTGGCCGCCGATGCCGGGGACCGCACTGGTGCCCTGCTGGTTGACGCTGTAGCCATTCTGCAGCGTCAGCGAGGTGTCGCCTGACAGCGGCACCGATTTGGTCAGTGACGCCCCGATCTTGCTGTGCTCGGCGCCGGGATCGACCCTGGCTTCCACCGCGGTCTTGTCCCAGATCGCGCCCGCGCCCGGCGCGGTTGCCGTCGCCCAGGCGCTGCCCGAGGATTGCGGCAGGTTGCCGCCGTTGGTGGCCTTCTGCGCCAGCAGCTCGGACATCGTCCTGGGCTCGCTCGCCAGCGTCATGTCGGCGCCGACTCGGGTATCCCAGAACGAGGACACCGATTGCTTTACGGTCACCGCCGAGGAGCCGTTGGCATTGGGATTCGACGACCAGTCGAGGCCTTCCCTGGCGGCGGCCTGCGCGCGCTTCTTGGCGGTCATCGGGTCGATGCCGGTCCCCGCATCGACCGCGATCTGGCTCCAGTCGAGCTTGTCGACGTCGATGCCCTTCATGATGTCGGGATCATTGACGTCGGGGGCTTCGGCCGCCTCGGCCTCGTCGTCGGATGCGGGTGAGGAGAAGGGCGGAATGATCTGTGCCTGTAACGTCAGCACCGAGCCCAAGATGAATGCGGCCGCCAGCAACGGCAGCCTGGTCCAGCCAAACCCTGTCGAGAATTCCATCGTCCTGCCCACGAACCCCAGCGCATGCTGTCCGCCCCACTATAGCGGTCGCAATGACCATGCGCCATTCCGGCGCTGAAAGTGCCGGTTTATCGTTGCGGAATTGTGGCGGTTCGCCAGGGAAGGCGAACCAACGGGCCGCGCGAGAGGCGCGCGCCCGATGACGAGCTCGTGATGCGACGGCATCCGGCGGGGCTGGAGGCCAGGACGTCGCGATCGCCTCGTCGTCGGTCCCGAACAGCGGGGCCCGTTGGCGTCCCCCCTGAAGCGCGATGATCATCATCGCGCTTCAGGTTGTTGTTTGCACATGATCTTCTCGGAAAATCGCTTCGCACTATGCGCTAGCGCGGCCCTTTCGGGGCCGGATCATGCGCTAGCCGACGCTGGTCATCTTCGGCAGATGAATGGCGCGGCCGAGTGCCTGCTCGACCAGGTCGAAGGTGTCGATCAGCACCCGCATGCTGATTAGCTTGCCGGCCTTGAACTGGGCGAACTGCGCCACGCGCAGGCTGATCGGCTTGTTGGAATCCAGCGCCGTCAGCGAATAGCGCACCATCGAGGCGGCGGAATCGACGCCCAGCATGATGCTCTCGCGGTCGAAGCGGCGGACCTGGAAATTGTCGGCGAGCTGGCGGATGACGTCGAGCACGGCATCCTTGCCCTGGCGCGCGCCGAGGAACGGAAACATGTCGATCGGGCCGTAGAGCGCCCATTCGACGTCCTCGTCGATCAGGACCTCGATATCAGCGAAATGCCGGTCGTTGATCGCGCGGTGCAACGCGCGCGAGAAACGCCAGAGGCTGTGCTCTGTCATTTGGGGCAGTCCTGAAGCTGGCTTTACGGAAAAAACGGCAAACAACCCCATGCGCACTCGGGCGCCGGGGCCAACTCATTTGTATACGAACAAATTAGCAGATTTCGGCCAAAACGCAATTCACGTTTTCGCAATGCACACTTGATCGCTCTTTGTGAGATTTACAATAGAACCCCGTAATTGTCCGGGTCCCGGCGCTCAGTCCGCCCGGGCGATCAGCGGCCCGATCTCCCGTTCCAGCACCTGCTGCACCAGGTCGTAGGAATCGATGATCTCGCGCATCTCCGCCACCAGTCCGCCGCGGAACGTGTAGAACACCGCCATGTCGAACTGCACGATGCGGTCGTTGCTGCGCTTCTTGAAAAAAGCGTGCATGTACGTCGCGACGGCCTCGCCCTCGGCGACGATGTGCGGCGTCTTGTAACGAACCTCCGAATAGCGCGACCAGACCGTCTGCCACAGCTCGCGCAGCTCCTGCTTGCCGTGGCGCGGTACCATGTGCGGCAGCACGTCGATCGGCGCGTGGGTGAGGAAATAGACATCATCGGTGCAGCAGGCCAGCGCCGCCTCGATATCGCCGCGCGCGAAGGCATCGAGCAGGTGCACCACGCGTTGGCGATTCAGCTTCTCCACCGTCATTGCCACCAGTCCTCGTTCGGCCCCGTTGCGTTCCGCAACGCTAACGCGCGGTGTCGCGCACCGGCAATCCGCGAAATCACAGGGATGTTGCAGACGTTTTGACGCACGAGCGCAATGCTCGGTTCACGATATGCAACTGTAAGTTGAATTGCGGGATAGCTGCACGAATTCGCGCTCTATCCGGTTGCGCGGGGCGCAACGCGCATGGCGCCGTGCGCAACGTCAGCACAGGCGCACGGAAACTTCATTTGAATTAGCCAGAGGCCGTCATGCCCGGGCTTGTCCCGGGCATCCACGTTCTTCGTGCTGCGTGAAAGGCGTGGATGGCCGGGACAAGCCCGGCCATGACGACGTGGAGAGAGTCGGCGCCCATAGGCCGACAGCTCATATGCGATAGTCTTGCCGCAAGTGGAGCGAAGCCGGCCCGTCCCGCGTGACCCATCTCACATCACCCCACCGGCGCCGTGGCTACCGTCATCGGCATGTCATCAGGGAGACGTGCCATGGCCACCATCGCCAATGCAAGAAAGTCCCGCCTGCATAACGCGCTCGAAGGCCTCGCGCTGACCGCGAGCCTGCAGAGCTTCCCGACCTTCGCCACATCGGCCTTCCTGCTCAAGCTCTGCGGCGACCACGACCTCGTCGGCGACCCCGGCGTTGCCATCTTCGTCGCATTTGCCTCGCTCGCCCACGCGACGCTGGCCGTGACCCTGGGCCCGAGTTTCCCGCACCTGTTCAAGACCGTCTACGAGCCGAAATTCTTCGAGGCCCATCTGTCGCTCTCCGACAAGATCACGGCATGGCGCACCCAGCCCGTCGCCTCGCTGCAATTGGTGACGATCGTGCTGCTGCTGTCGGTGATGGCGGTGGTGACGGCGAGCGTGGGGTGAGGGGGTAACCACGAACGTCGCCGATAAACCTACGCGTCTACCTCTTCTTCCACCCCCCGCGCCGTCCCGGCGCGCCACCCGTCGACTTCGGCGCCGGCCCGAACTCCGGACCCGACTGCCGCGAATCCGTCGGCTGGATGATGCGGCTGGCGCTGCCGAACGGCTTTGACGGCAACGCGCGGCTCTCGCGATAGGGCAGCGATTCCGGGCCGTGCATCTCGTCGAGATGCGGCTTGTGCACGCGGGAGCCTTTGCCGCCGCCGGCCTTGAGCGCGGTCGCGGCGCTCTTGTTCTTCATGGCGCTGACGGGCAGGTTCGCGGCATCGCCATACTTCTTCGCCCCCGCATAGGCGCCGGCCTTGCCCGCGACCACGCGCTGCTTGGCGGTGGGGTCGTCGACCACGGCGAGCTCGGTGGCGCGCAGGCGCTTGACTTCGTCGCGCAGGCGCGCGGCTTCCTCGAAGTTCAGGTCGGCCGCGGCCTCGCGCATCCTTGTTTCGAGATCGGCGAGCACGGCTTCGAAATTATGGCCGATCGAGATGACGTCGTCGGTCATGTCGTGGCCGCCGACCTCGATCAGCACGTGGTCGCGCTCGTAGACCGAGTTGAGGATGTCGCCGATCTGCTTCTTCACGCTCTCCGGCGTGATGCCGTTGGCGTTGTTGTACTCGACCTGCTTCTCGCGGCGGCGGTTGGTCTCGGCGATGGCGCGCTCCATCGATCCCGTCATCTGGTCGGCGTAGAGGATCACCTTGCCGTCGACGTTGCGCGCGGCGCGGCCGATGGTCTGGATCAGCGAGGTCTCGCTGCGCAGAAAACCTTCCTTGTCGGCGTCGAGGATAGCGACCAGCGCGCATTCGGGAATGTCGAGGCCTTCGCGCAAGAGGTTGATGCCGACCAGCGCGTCGAATGCACCGAGGCGCAAATCGCGGATGATCTCGATGCGCTCGATCGTGTCGATGTCCGAGTGCATGTAGCGGACGCGAATGCCCTGCTCGTGTAGATATTCGGTGAGGTCCTCCGCCATGCGTTTTGTGAGGACCGTGATCAGCGAGCGATAGCCCGCTTGCGCGGTGGCGCGCACCTCGCCGACGAGATCATCGACCTGCGTGCGGGCCGGGCGGATGTCGACGGGAGGATCGATCAGTCCCGTGGGGCGAATGACCTGCTCGACGAACACGCCGCCGCTCTCGTTCAGCTCCCAGCTGCCCGGGGTTGCCGACACCGCGACGGTCTGCGGCCGCATCATGTCCCATTCCTCGAAGCGGAGCGGGCGGTTGTCCATGCAGGACGGCAGGCGGAAGCCGTATTCGGCCAGCGTCGCCTTGCGGCGGAAGTCGCCGCGGAACATCGCGCCGATCTGCGGGATGGTGACGTGGCTCTCGTCTGCGAAGATCAGCGCGTTGTCGGGCACGTATTCGAACAGCGTCGGCGGCGGCTCGCCGGGGCGACGCCCGGTGAGGTAGCGCGAATAGTTCTCGATGCCGGCGCAGCTGCCCGTCGCCTCCATCATCTCGAGGTCGAAGGTGGTGCGCTGCTCCAGCCGCTGCGCCTCCAGCAGGCGGCCCTGGTTGTTGAGCTGGTCGAGCCGCTGCTTCAATTCGAACTTGATCGACTTGATCGCCTGCACCAGCGTCGGCCGTGGCGTCACGTAGTGCGAGTTGGCGTACATCTTGATGAATTCGAGCTCGTCCTGCTTGTGGCCGGTGAGCGGATCGAACTCCTCGATATTCTCGATGGTGTCGCCGAACAGGTTCACGCGCCAGGCGCGGTCTTCATAGTGCGCCGGAAAGATGTCGATGACGTCGCCGCGCACGCGAAACGTGCCGCGGGTGAAATCGGCCTGGGTGCGCTTGTACTGCAGCGCGACGAGATCGGCGATGAGCTGGCGCTGGTCGATGCGCTCGCCCTTCTTCAGCGCGAAGGTCATCGCGGTGTAGGTCTCGACCGAGCCGATACCGTAGATGCAGGACACCGAGGCCACGATGATGACGTCGTCGCGTTCGAGCAGCGCGCGCGTCGCCGAGTGGCGCATGCGGTCGATCTGCTCGTTGATCGAGGAATCCTTTTCGATGTACGTGTCCGTGCGGGGCACATACGCTTCCGGCTGGTAGTAGTCGTAATAGCTGACGAAATACTCGACTGCGTTGTCGGGGAAAAAGTTCTTGAACTCGCCATAGAGCTGGGCGGCCAGCGTCTTGTTCGGCGCCAGGATCAGGGCCGGGCGCTGCGTCGCCTCGATCACCTTGGCCATGGTGTAGGTCTTGCCCGAGCCGGTGACGCCCAGCAGCACCTGCGAACGGTCGTTGCGCTCGATGCCCTCGACCAGCTCGGCGATTGCGGTCGGCTGGTCGCCCTTGGGCTCGTAGGACGACTTGATCTCGAAGCGGACGCCGCCTTCGGACTTTTCCGGCCGCGGCGGCCGGTGCGGCGTCCACACCTTCATGGAGCCGTCGCCCTTGCGGAACTCCGGCCGGCCCTCGCGGATCAGCGATTCCAGTGCATCCGCGGTGGCCTTGACGCCGAGCGCCTCCATCTTGGACCGCGGCGGACGCGCCAGCGCCTCGGCATCATCCTCCTCGGTGGGCAGGCCGAGCTGCCGCGCCAGCTCCGGATCGAGCGTCGGAATCGTGGCCGCGGTTCCGTAATTGGCCTGCGGCGCCTCCTCCAGCCCGGCGAGCTCAGCCGACTGACGGGCGCCCGGCGGCTGCGGATTGGGCCGCAGCGGCATCGGCCGCGCCGCATCTTGTGGAAACTCCTTCGGCGTCGAAGCCCGCGCGCGATGTGCGGCGGCCTCGCCCCCGGCGCGGCGGTCGCGCGAATTGTCCGGCGGCGGCTGCAGGCCGGTGCCTGATCCCAAGCCCGCATCGCCGCGATTGATCGCGGGATTGAGCAGTTCGGCCAGCGCCGGCCCGATCGGCTGCACGTCGGGGCGGTGTGCCTTCGAGTTCGGAGCCTTGGTCTTCGTGGATTTGCCGGGTTTTTCGGAGGATGCAGGTTTCTTCGCCATGAGGCGAATATGGGACGAGTCCGCCCCGCAATAAAGGGTGAATGCCCGTGGCGATGCAGGCTGCTGACAGCAGGTTGGCAGCAGCCTTGCGGTTCACGCCGCCGGCAGCGGCCCCTCGTCGTCTCCGGTGCTGACATTCGGCTCGACGATGTCGAGATGAATGCCGCCGCAATCAGTGCAGCGCATGGTCCAGTACTCGCATCCGGCGCGGCCGCCTATCACACGGAGCACCGTGAGATCGCTGTCGCATTCCGGGCAGTTGGACAGCACTGCGCGGGCATAGATCCGCGGCTGCGCTGCATCGGTTTCGACGATGGACATACCGGTTCCCCCCTTTGCGCCGCCCTGTCTCTGATCCGCCTGCGGACCGCCTATTCGTCGTCGCCGCCGGCCCGCAGCCGAAAACGATCGATGTGGTGCTTGGCATCGGCAATCGCGGCATCGCGATCGGGCCAGGCGAAGCCGACTTCCATGGCCGGAAACAGCACGCCGTCGATGGCCACCGGGCTGAGATCGGCCCGGCGGATCCGCGCGTGCCACAGCCCCTTGCCAGCTTCGAAGGATTCGATGTCAAAGCCGTCGTAGAGGGTCGTCATGAGTGTAGGTCCCACGTTTCTTTTCGGAGGGTCACGAGACCACGTCTGCGGATTTTGGGATGTGAAGCCGTTCACAAGCGGGCGGCTTTTTTGCCCGCCTTCAGTTCCGCGCTGCAGCACGGCCGATCCGGCGCGGCCGGGCGGCGGGTTCCGATGCCGCCCGCATGATCCAGCGGCGGAAGGCGGCAAAGTCGCGCTGCTCGGTCTGGAAGCTGCGATAGAGCAGGTACCAGCGCATGCCCTTGGGCACTGACAGGTCGAACGGCGCTACCAGCCGGCCGGCCGCAAGATCGTCGTCGATATAGGGGCGGATGCCCATCGCGATGCCGAGCCCGTCGGCCGCGGCCTGCAGCGCCTGGCCGTAGAACTGGAACTCGGGCCCGCGCGCGCTGATCCGAGCCGTGCCCGCCGCCTTCAGCCAGATCGGCCAGTCCTCGGGTGAGTGCGCGACGCGGATCAGGCTCGGTCCCTTCAGGTCGGCCGGGCGCTTCAATCCTCCGGCAAGGCGAGGCACGCAGACGGGGGTGAGGTCGCCCGCGAACAGCGGCTCGGCGACGAGGCCGGGCCAGTCGCCGGTGCCGAGCTTGATGCCGCAGTTCCAGTCCTCGCCGAACGGCACCGCGGCGCCGCCGGTGGTGAAGCGCACCTCGATGTCGGGCTCCTCGCTGCGAAACTCCGAAAGGCGCGGGATCAGCCAGCGCATCGCAAAGGTGTGGCCGACGCCGATGGTGAGCACGCGCACGCTCGCAGGCGCCGTCACCTGCGCCGTGAGGCTCGCCAGCGCATCGAAGATCGGGGTCAGCCCGCTTTGATAGGCGCGGCCGGCCTGCGTCAGCACGAGCCTGTTGGCCTTGCGCTCGAACAAGGCGACGCCGAGCCGCTCTTCGAGCAGGTGCACCATGCGGCTGACGGCGGCCGCCGATACGCTCAGCTCCAACCCGGCCGCAGCAAAGCTTCCGGTCCGCGCCGCCGCCTCGAACGCCTTGATGCCGTTGAGAAACAGCAGTCGCCGCAAATGATCACCCTCAGGAAAGCTGATGCCAGGGCAAGATAACTCAGTTTGCGGAAAAGGCGCAAGCGAGGCACGTTCTCCTTTGCCTCTCCCCGCGAGTGGGGCGAGGGAGTGCAACAGTTCGCGTCCCTCACTCGCCCTCGGGAGATCCTTTCGTGACGCCCATCATGATCGCTGCCCTCGGATTGCTGATGGTGGCCACGGCGTTCCTGTCGGGGCTGTTCGGCATGGCGGGCGGGCTGATCCTGATCGGCGTGCTGCTGGCCCTGATGCCGCTGCCGACCGCGATGGTGCTGCATGCGATCACGCAGATGGCCTCGAACGGCTGGCGCGCGTTCCTGTGGCGGGCGCATATCCGCTGGCGGCCGGTCGCGAACTATATGGTCGGCGCGGCCGTCGCGCTCGCGGCGTGGTCGCTGACCCGCTACGTGCCAGACAAGCCGACGGCGCTGCTCTTGCTCGGCGTCACCCCGTTCATGGCGCGGCTTTTGCCGGCGAACGTCAAGCCGGATCCTGATAGCCTCTGGCAGGGCACGGTCTACGGCACGATCTGCATGGGCCTGATGCTGATGACCGGCGTCTCCGGCCCGCTGCTCGACACCTTCTTCCTCGGCGGCGATTTCGGCCGGCGCGAGAAGGTTGCGACCAAGGCGATGTGCCAGGTCGTCAGCCATTTCACCAAGCTAATCTATTTCGGCGGCATCATCGACCAGGCCGCGGGCCTCGATCCCGTGCTCGCTGCCGTCGCCATCGCAGCCTCGATGCTCGGCACCACGCTGGCGCGGCGCATCCTCGAAGCCATGACCGACCAGCAGTTCATCGCCTGGTCCAACAAGCTGATCACCACCATCGCCTGCTACTACATCGTCCACGGCGGCTGGCTGTTGCTGCGTGCGCCGGTTCTGGCTGCCTTCGACAAGGGAGGTTTGCAATGAGCGAGACGGCCGATCCGCTGGTGCTGGACTTCGTCGAATGGGTGGCGCGCGAGCCGCGCGCCTATGCCGAGGTGATCGCGACCTGGAAGACCTCGTGCCCGCGCCTCACCATCTGGGAAGACGCCGCCGAGCGCGGCTACGTCGCGCGCGAGACGATTGCAGGTCTCGGGCTGGTGATCGCGGTGACGGAAGGCGGTGAGAGGCTGTTGCGCGCCAACGGGCGGTAGTTTCTTTGCCTCTCCCCGCCTGCGGGGAGAGGCCGACACGCGAAGCGTGGCGGGTGAGGGGGAGTCTCCGCGAGTCCGTCTCTCACTGTGATTGCGGAGGCAGCCCCTCACCCCAACCCTCTCCCCGTAAGAACGGGGAGAGGGAGAAGACATAGCGCAGCTCTCTCCACATCGTCATTGCGAGCGCAAGCGAAGCAATCCAGAATGTCACTGCAGCGGTAGCCTGGATTGCTTCGCTGCGCTCGCAATGACGGAGCACTGGTCCATGTCGCTCAAACTCTACGAACTCGTCGGCACCGATCCAGCGCGCCCCTTCAGCCCGTATTGCTGGCGCACGCGGATGGCGCTCGCGCACAAGGGCCTTGCAGCGGAATCGCTGCCCTGGCGCTTCACCGAGAAGAGCGCGATTGCGCCGCACGGCTCGGAGAAGGTCCCGGTGCTGATGCATCACGACAAGCCGATCGTCGATTCCTGGATCATCGCGAACTATCTCGAGGACCATTTTCCGGATCGCCCGTCGCTGTTCGGCGGCGAGGGCGGCCGCGCCATGGCGCGCATGATCAATGCGTGGGGCGACATCGCCATCGTGGGCGGCATCTTTCCGCTCATCATCGCCGACATCCCGAACAATCTGAATGAACTCGATGCCGCCTATTTCCGCAAGTCGCGCGAGGCGCGCTTCGGCGGCAAGACGCTCGAGGAGATCATGGCGAGCCGCGACACCGGCATCGTCGCGTTCCGCAAATCGCTCGAGATCATGCGGCAGACGTTCAAGACGCAACCTTTTCTCGGCGGGCAGGCACCGAACTACGCCGATTACATCGTGTTCGGCGGATTCCAATGGGCGCGCGTGGTCAGCCCGTTCAAGCTGCTGGATGCGGATGATCCCATCTATGCCTGGCGGGAAAAGCTGCTGGATGCGTTCGACGGCTTGGCGCGCAAATCGCCGGGGCACGAGGTATAAGCTTCGTAGTTTCGTAGGGTGGGCAAAGGCGCAAAGCGCCGTGCCCACCATCGCTTACCGATACGAAGGAAGAAGACGTGGGCACGCTTTCGCTTTGCCCACCCTACGACACGGCCTCCGCCGCCGCCTTCCGCAAGCACTCCCGGCACAGGCAGTCGTCGCCCTCGAGCGGCATCGGCAGTTTTGCCGTCTCCTCCGCGCACCAGCAATTGCCTGAGAGATCGCAGCCGAATTCGCTGCCGCAACGGGAACAGGTGAGACTGCGCGCAAGTGCCGGCGCTGACGGCATTTCTTTCGGATTTGTCATGATCTACGTCGAAGCTTCGCCGTCATTTTCATGGCGGGTTCATCTGCCGCTGCAGTATATTACGCGTCGCCCGCGTCGCAGGAAAGCACCTCGCAACACGCGAAGGACAGATCATCGATGGCCCGCGATTCGCAAGCCGCCCTCGTCGCGCTCAACCGCTTCGGCTTCGGCGCCCGCGGCGGTGCATCGGGCGATCTCGTCAACGCAAGCTCCGACCCGCGCGGCTTCGTGAAGGCCGAGCTTTCGCGTGCCAATGGCGTGCTGCTGGAAGCGCCGGGCCTGCAATCGACGCCGCAGCTCGGGCAGGCCGTGTTTGCCTATCAGGACCAGGTCAAGCAGGCGCGTGAGGCGGCGAAGGCCGCCGCGCCCGCCGAGACGCCGGCACTAGCGCCTGCCGATCAGGACGCGCCCTTGCGCCGCAATCTCTCGCTGAATGCAGCGGCAGAGATCACTGGCCAAATGGCCGATGCGAAGCCCACAGGCAGCGCACCGAAGCCGGAGACCATGCAGCCGAACGCTGCGCCGCCTGCTGCCAAGCCAGCGCCGCAGCCGCTCAATGTCATCCAGAAAACCTTTCGCGCCGAGGCGCTGGCGCGGCTGCAGCGCGCCACGCTGGCCGAGTGCGGCTTCACCGAGCGCCTCGTCGCGTTCTGGTCCAATCATTTCTGCATCTCTGCCAGCAAGGGCGAGCTGGCGCGGATCTGGGCCGGCGCGTTCGAGCGCGAGGCGATCCGGCCGCACGTGCTCGGTCGCTTCGCCGACATGCTGAGGGCGGTCGAGCAGCATCCGGCGATGCTGTTCTTCCTCGACAACCAGCAATCGCTTGGACCCGACTCGCGCGCGGGACAAAACCGCAAGCGCGGGCTGAACGAAAATCTCGCGCGCGAGATCATGGAGCTGCATACGCTCGGCGTCGGCGGCGGCTACACCCAAGGCGACGTCACCTCGCTCGCGCGCATCATCACCGGCTGGACCTTTGCCGGCAGGCAAGGGCAGCTCGGGGTTCCCGGCTCCTTCGTTTTCAACACCAATGCGCATCAGCCCGGGCCGCAGGTGCTGCTCGGCAAGACCTACGATCAGGCCGGCCTCGCACAGGGCGAAGCCGCGCTCGCCGATCTCGCGCGGCATCCCTCGACCGCGAATTTCATCGCCACCAAATTCGTCCGTCACTTCGTCGCGGACGAGCCGCCGCCGGCGCTCGTTGCGCGCCTGCGCGACGTCTTCGTCAAGACCGACGGCGATCTCAAGGCGATGGCGACCACGCTCGTCGATTCCGAGGAAGCATGGAAAGCGCCGCTCACGAAGCTGCGCTCGCCATACGATTTCCTGGTCGCGAGCGGCCGGCTGTTGGCACGCGTGCCCGAGGATTCCGGCGCCTATCTCAACAACCTCAATCTGCTCGGCCAGCCGCTGTGGTCGCCGCCGGGTCCCAACGGCTTTCCCGACAGCAATGCCGCCTGGGGCGCGCCGGAAGGCATCAAGCTCAGGCTCGACATCGCGGCGCAGATCGGCGCGCGACTTGGCAACAACATCGATCCGCTCGACCTCCTTGAGTTCGCCGATGCCGCCTCGGCCGAGACGCGGCGGACGATCGAGCGCGCGGCGTCGCGGCAGCAGGCGCTGGCGCTGCTGCTGATGTCGCCGGAAATGCAGAGGAGATGATGATGACCGACTGCGTCGAGAACCGGCTCCTCACCTCCCGCCGCGGTCTCCTGCTCGGCGGCGCGTCCTTTGCGGCCTGGGCTTACCTGCCGAAATTCGCCCGCGCGGCCGACGGGCGCGATCCGCGATTGATCGTGGTGATCCTGCGCGGGGCGCTGGACGGGCTCTCGACCGTCGCGCCGCTCGGCGATCCCGATTATGCCGGCCTGCATGGATCGATCGCGCTCAGCGCCGACGGTGCCCATCCCGCGATCATGCTCGATTCCTTCTTTGCGTTGCATCCGGCGATGCCGGAGTTTGCGCGCATGTATCGCGACAAGCACGCGGCGGTGATCCACGCGGTCGCGACGCCCTATCGCGACCGCTCGCATTTCGACGGCCAGGACGTGCTCGAAAGCGGCTATGCCGGCCCCGGCCGCGTGCAGTCCGGCTGGCTCAACCGCGCACTGGAATCGCTGCCGCGCGGCGAGCGCGTGTCGAGCGGGCTTGCGGTCGGGCCCACCACGCCGCTGGTGCTGCGCGGCAATGCGCCGACCGTCGGCTGGGCGCCGGTCGCGTTGCCGCAGGCCGACGACGACACCGCGATGCGCCTTGTCGAGCTCTATCGGCACCGCGATCCCGCCTTGGCCTCGGCACTGTCGCAAGGCCTTCAGCTCGACAAGGTCGCGAGCGGCGACGACATGAACGCGACGCGCGGCAATGCGGTCGCACAGATGCGGCAGGTCGCGCGCGGCGCCGCAAAGCTGATGGCGGCCGATGATGGCCCGCGCATCGCCGCGCTCGCCTTCGACGGCTGGGACACGCATGCCAATGAAGGCGGCCCTGTGGGGCGTCTCGCCTTCCTGCTCGGCGGCCTCGACGGCGCGCTCGCTGAATTCGAAAGCGGCTTAAGGGATCGCTGGCGCGACACTGTCGTGGTTGTCGCCACCGAGTTCGGCCGCACCGCGCGCATCAACGGCACCGAGGGGACCGATCACGGCACCGGCACGATCGCCTTGCTTGCCGGCGGCGCGGTGCAGGGCGGCCGGGTGATCGCGGACTGGCCCGGCCTCAAGCTCGCCAATCTGTATGAGGGCCGTGACCTCAAGCCGACCACGGATCTGCGCTCGGTGATCAAAGGCGTGCTGCAGGATCAGTTCGGCCTGTCCGATCGCGCGCTGGCCGAGACGGTGTTCCCCGACAGCGCAGGAGCACGGCCGATGCGCGGACTGGTTGGCTAAGCCGTCATTCCGGGGCGCGCGGAGCGCGAACCGGAATCCATCTCTCGACGCGTTCTGCAGAAAAATGGATTCCGGGCCCGCGCCTTGCGGCGCGTCCCGGAATGACGACATGATGAGCCGAGCATCAGGAGACACCACCCCATGTACATCGCCATGAACCGCTTTCGCGTCGCCAAGGGCTCCGAGGCTGCCTTCGAGCAGGTCTGGCTCACGCGCGACACCCATCTCGACAAGGTGCCGGGCTTCGTCGAGTTTCACCTGCTGCGCGGGCCGGAAGCCGAGGACCACACGCTGTACGCCTCGCACACCGTGTGGGCGAATTATGCGGCGTTTGAGGCCTGGACCAAGTCGGAAGCGTTTCGCGCGGCACATCATAAAGCGGGCGACAACAAGCCGCATTATCTCGGCCATCCCCAGTTCGAAGGTTTCGAGGTGATGCAGACCGTGGGGCGCGGCGCCAAGTAACGCTGCCAAGTAACGCTGCCAGCAAAAAAATGCGGCCCCTGTCAGACGCGGCGACTGACGGGGACCGCTGGGGGCGCATGATCGGTGACGGGGGGCCTGACCAGACGCAGGGGCAGCCTAGCCTTGCTGTGTTACGCGCGGGTGACAGGTGGAGTTATCCACAGGCTCCCGGCACGACTCAGAAGATCTTGCGATAGACGATGAAACCGGAGCGCTCCGCGACCTTGTCGTACAGGCGCTGCGCCGTGAGATTGGTCTCGTGCGTCTGCCAGTAGACCCGCGGCGATCCTGCCAGCTTCGCCCGCTCGTAGACGCCATGGATCAGCGCCGAGCCGACGCCCTTGCCGCGCGCGGCCTCCGATGTGAACAGGTCCTGCAAATAGCAGGACGGCTCGATCGCGGTGGTGCTGCGATGGAACAGATAATGCGTCAGCCCGAGCAGGCGGCCATCACTTTCGGCGACCAGCGCATGCATCGGCTCATAAGCATCGAAGAAGCGCTGCCACGTCATCCCAGTGATCTCGGGCGCGAGCGCGGTCGGACCGGAGCGGCCGTAAAAGGCGTTGTAGCCGTCCCACAGCGGCAGCCATTGATCGTAATCCTGCCTGGTGACGGCGCGAATGATGAGCGACATGTGAATTTCCGCGATCTCGGAGCTGCGCGATGAAGGCATGCCCTTCATACGTGATGATCGTATGGCCGATCAATCGCGTGGAGATGAGGATTGGTTGAATCGGTGCCGGCTCAGAATTCGGTTCACCTCTCCCGAAGGGAGAGGTCGGATCGCATCGCAGATGCGATCCGGGTGAGGGGTTACGGTCTCAGTGAACGCCGTGGCCCCTCACCCGGATTGCTGCGCAATCCGACCTCTCCCCGCTGGGGAGAGGTGAACCTCCAGCGACCAGCAGAGCTTGAATTCAACACGCTCTACTCCGCAACGCGCAAGTACTGGATCAGCTTGCGGCCGGTCGGATCGCGCAGCGAGCGGTAGTAGTCGGCGCGCGCCGGCGCATCGGTGTGGCGCACGAGGTCGGTCACCGGCGTGTAGCTCAGCATCCGCCCGCCGTCGGCGAGTGCGGTGCAGACGAAGCGCAGCACCTCGCCGTTGCGCAGCGCGACGTTGATCGGCGTGGCATCGCCGACCCGGACCATCTCCATGCGCTGCGCGATGAAAGTGCCGAGCTCGTCCTCGGGCAGCGCGAACGCGCCGGTGTCGCGGCCGTGATACATCAGCGCGATGAAGGGTGGCTTCGCCTCGGCGACCTCGTCCGGCACCGCAAAATAGTCGCGGAACGCGCGGTTGATGAATTCGGCCCGGGTCTCGGCATCGAGCAGCACGATGCCGATATCGACCTTGTCGAGCGCGGCCGACCGCCGCGCGGCAATGGCGTGGCTGCGGCGCTCGGCCGCGAAACTGCCGAGCAGCCGCTCGCGCATCAGCCCGGTGATGCCGGCGGTTCCGAAAACGGTGATGGCCAGGAGGCCGAGCGGCGCCAGATCGGCGGCGCCATGGCCGGAGACGCCGTGGCGGTTGAGGAAGAACAGCGCCCCGCCGATCACCGCGACAATCGCGGTCGTCACGGCGGAGGCGAGACCTGCGAGCGCGCCGGCGAGAGCCACGATGGCGACGAACAGCGGGGCGGGCGAGGGCGCGGGGACGAAGCGATCAAGCAGAATCGCCAGCAGCAGGGTCGCTGCCGTCAGCGCCGGACCGGAGATCGCACGCCATCCGAACCGCATGGACCTGTCTCGCTCCTTCCGAACGAGGTAAGGCCGCAACACTGGCTGATTGTTGCGTGACCGCGATGCGATTTCGCGCGGCGTGCTTAAGGCGCGCTTGCGCGCAAGCGTAAGGCTTTCGGATGATTTTAGACCATGTGCGCGCGCTGCTGCAGCGTCGGCGCATGCAGCGTCGACGTGCCCGTGCCCTTGCGCGTGCCGACGATGATCAGCAGCGAGGCGACCAGGATGGCCGCAGTCAGGGTGATTGCAACGACTACCACAGGTGATTTCATCGACGTCCTGTCGCGATGCCGGTCGGCGCGGGCCGCACGGCGCCCTGAAGGCTGGTCCAGGATGAAACGGGAATCAGACCGGCAGGCCCATCGCCATGGTCGCCTTGGTCGACAACACCGTCAGGGTGACGATCAGGCACAGCGAAAGCGCGGCGACGGCGAGCGAAGCCGCGACCGCATGGGTGAGCCGGGAAGACGCGACGGTAGCGGATGGGCTCTGAAAGCCTGCCGTGCCGGACGCCCGCATCATGGTCTAAATCCTTCAACACGCGAGCGAATCACCCGCGACTTTCCAGAATTTCCCAGTTTCAACCGGCAAGATTGCGGCGGCCATAGCGCTGAAAATGGCCAGATTGCGGCAAATATTACCTTTATACCCGCTATTCGCCGGAGCGGACGCGTCGTCAGGCGCTCGCGGCGATGCTGGCGGGGTCGTCGATGTCGGCCGGGCGCCAGTCCATGGTCACGAAGCCGGGCGTGGCTTCGACGCGTTTCAGCCAGTCCCGGATCGCCGGGAAGGCCTGGAGGTCGAAGTCGCAGCGGTCGGCGAGGTGGGTGTAGCCGTACAGCGCGATGTCGGCGACCGTGAGTTGGCGCGCAGCGAAGTAGGGGGTGGTCTTGAGGTGGTTCTCCATCACCTGGAGCGCGCCATAGCCGCGCTCCATCCAGTCCTCCAGCGAATGGGTCTGCAGGTCGCGGCCGCCCTTGACCAGCGACAGCCAGAAATAGGCCGCGCCGATGTTCGGCTCGAGCGCGTGCTGCTCGAAGAACATCCATTGCAGCGCCTCGGCGCGGTCGATGCGGTTTTCCGGCGCGAGCGGCGTGCCGACGGCAACGTACCAGAGGATGGCGTTGGACTCGGCGAGATAGCGGTCCTCGCCGACCTCGAGCAGCGGCACCTGCCCCGACGGGTTCTTGGACAGGAAATCCGGCGTGCGGCTCTCGCCGCGCAGAATGTCCACCTCCACCGCTTCGTAAGGCAGGTTGAGCAGCGCCAGCGCGAGGCGGACCTTGTAGCTGTTGCCCGAGCGTTGCATCGAATAGAGCTTGTACATTCTGGCGTTCGAAATCCGAGGACGAGAAGACGCGGCGCCCGTTGCCCCGCGAGGCGGCTAAACAATGATGCCGATGCGAATCCGCCGCAAGTGCCGTCCGATAGAAAAACTCGAAAACCCTACCGCACTGCAATGGCAAGGAAGATCGTTTCCGCGACGATGCAGTTCAGTTCACATGTACGTCAATCTGCGGACACATCGCTCTACGTAGGCTACCGCATAGACGATCGAGATTAGGACGCCAGTGTTTCCGCATCGTCATGGCCGGGCTTGACCCGGCCATCCACGTCTCACTTGCCGCACGAAGAACGTGGATGCCCGGGACAAGCCCGGGCATGACGACGAGCGGTTTCCTGGAGACGTGCACCATCCAGAATTGCTCCGAGGACAGGCCTTGTCGGATATGAGCAATTGCGGAGGCAATGTTACGGAATATTGCGGGAAACCGCGCCTCGCAGCCCTCCAAATCGTAAACTTTTCCGGGATCTGGCCGAAGTTTCTTGCGGCCCAGCGGCACACGTTTTAGGGTGGCTCATTCCCACAATTGGAGTCGTGAGGCGAAGGGCTTCACGACGCTCGCCAGGAGATGATGATGTCCTTCCTTGCCGCTGCGCTCGACCGTGTGAAGCCGTCCGCGACCATCGCGGTCACGGATAAAGCACGCGCGCTGAAAGCGGCGGGCCGCAACGTCATCGGCCTCGGCGCCGGCGAGCCCGACTTCGACACGCCCGCCAACATCAAGCTGGCGGCGATCCGCGCCATCGAGGCCGGCAAGACCAAGTACACCGCGGTCGACGGCATTCCCGAGCTGAAGGAAGCCATCATCGCGAAATTTCAGCGCGAGAACGGCGTCGCCTACAAGCCGAACCAGATCATCGTCGGCACCGGCGGCAAGCAGGTGCTCTACAACGCGTTGATGGCGACCATCAATCCGGGCGACGAGGTGATCATTCCCGCGCCCTATTGGGTCAGCTATCCCGAGATGGTCGCGCTCGCGGGCGGTGAGCCGGTGCCGGTGGTCTGCACCGCCGCGACCGGCTTCAAGCTCCAGGCCGAGGCGCTCGAGCGCGCGATCACGCCGAAGACCAAATGGGTCATCCTGTGCTCGCCGTCGAACCCGACCGGAGCTGCCTACACGCGTTCGGAGCTGAAAGCGCTCACCGACGTGCTGGTGAAGCATCCCCACGTCTGGGTGATGACCGACGACATGTACGAGCATCTCGTCTATGACGACTTCCAGTTCACCACGGTCGCGCAGGTCGAGCCGAAACTCTACGACCGCACGCTCACCGTGAACGGCGTCTCGAAGGCCTATTGCATGACCGGCTGGCGCATCGGCTACGCCGGCGGTCCCGCGCAGCTCATCAAGGCGATGTCGACGATCCAGTCGCAGTCGACCTCGAACCCCTCGTCGATCGCACAATGGGCCGCGGTCGAGGCGCTGAACGGTCCGCAGGACTTCATCCCCGCCAACAACAAGGTGTTCAAGGAGCGGCGCGACCTCGTCGTCTCCATGCTCAATCAGGCCAAGGGAATCGAGTGCCCGCGTCCCGAAGGCGCGTTCTACGTCTATCCGTCCTGCGCCGGAACGATCGGCAAGACCGCGCCGTCGGGCAAGGTGATCGCCAATGACGAGGACTTCGTCACCGAGCTCCTGGAGACCGAAGGCGTCGCCGTGGTGCAGGGGTCGGCCTTCGGCCTTGGACCGGCGTTCCGCATATCCTACGCGACCAAGACCTCGGACCTCGAAGACGCCTGCAAGCGCATCCAGCGCTTCTGCGGCAATCTGCGGTAAGACGGTCGCGACAAGAATCGGAAAGGCCCGCTTCGGCGGGCCTTTTTTGTTGTGTTTCGATAAGCGGAGTCGGATGGACTTTTTGTTTCTGGTCGGCGTTGTGCCCGGCCCCTCACCCGGATCACATCTGCGATGTGATCCGACCTCTCCCCGCGGAAGAGCGGGGAGAGGTTAAGCAAGGCCGGCGACGTTGCATTGTGAGGGACGCGGTTCTCTCACTCCCTCGCCCCGTTCTTACGGGGAGAGGGTGGGGTGAGGGGCTCTCTCCGCGAATCCGGTTTTAGTTGCACGCGATCTGGCACGGCCGCGGCTCTTGTGGCATAGACCCGCAACACGGGTGGGGCGCTCTCTCTGCTCGCATCACACTTTTCGCCGGAGACATTCATGCGCCGTTCGTTCCTCTTCGCTGCACTCACCGCTGCCGGCCTCATGGCCTCCGTCGTGAACACCGGCGCGCAGCAGCGGATGGCGCGGGTCGGCGTGCTCGAATGCCGCGGCGGCGCCAGCGTCGGCTTCATCGTGGGGTCGGTGACTCATCTCGGCTGCGTGCTGCGCGCCGACGGCTTGCCCGACGACCGCTACGTCGCGACCATCCGGAAAGTGGGCCTCGACATCGGCATCACCCAGGAGACGGCTTTGGCCTGGGGCGTGTTCGCGCCGGTCGACCGGCTCGGCCCCGGCGACCTCTCCGGCAATTACGTCGGCGCGCAGGGCAGCGCCTCGGTCGGTGTCGGCTTGGGGGGCAACGTGCTGGTCGGCGGCTCCAACAATTCGATCGCGCTGCAGCCGCTGAGCGTGCAGGGCCAGGTCGGCCTCAACATCGCCGCCGGCCTCGAGAGCCTGGAACTCCGTCCGGGCCGTTGACACTTCTGCGTGTGTCGCGCCGCGCGAAGCGGCGCGATTTTGCTGACGACGCACCGCAGCGACGTTTGATGCTTGCCAAATCTCGGGGAGGGGCAGAGCATCGGCGTTTGCCGACCCAATCACGGGCCGAGCTCCACACCAAGGAGGCGGCGAAATGGGACAAGACGTCAGAAGTCCCCGAGGTCCACGGTGCATCGCGCTGGTGGGCCCTTTCCAAAGCGGTAAAACCACACTTCTGGAAGCAATATTGGCGCGAACGGGTGCAATCCCGCGCGCCGGCAGCGTCGATGCCGGAACGTCCGTCGGCGACGCCACGCCCGAGGCCCGTCATCACAAGATGACCGTCGGCCTCACTGCTGCCACCACGAGTTTCATGGGCGACAGCTACACCTTCCTCGATTGTCCCGGTTCCGTCGAGTTTGCCCACGACATGCGCGCCGCGTTGCCGGCGGTCGACGCCGCAATCGTGGTCTGCGAGGCCGACGAGAAGAAGCTGCCGCAGCTTCAGATCATCCTGCGCGAGCTGGAGGAGCTGAAGATTCCGCGTTTCCTATTCCTCAACAAGATCGACCGCGCCAGCCAGCGCATCCGCGAGACGCTGGCGATGCTGCAGCCCGCCTCGCGCGTGCCGCTGGTGCTGCGCCAGATCCCGATCTGGAAGGGCGAGCTGATCGAGGGCTTCGTCGATCTCGCGCTGGAGCGCGCCTTCATCTATCGCGAGCACAAGGCCTCCGAGGTGATCGCGCTCGAAGGCGGCAATCTCGATCGCGAGAAGGAAGCCCGCTTCTCGATGCTGGAGAAGCTCGCCGACCACGACGATGCGCTGATGGAGCAGCTGCTCGAGGACATCCAGCCGCCCCGCGATGCCGTCTTCGACGATCTCGCCCGCGAATTGCGGGAAGGGCTGATTTGCCCGGTGCTGCTGGGCGCCGCCGTGCGCGAAAACGGCGTGTTGCGTCTGATGAAGGCGTTGCGTCACGAGGCGCCCGGCGTTGCGGAGACTGCAAAACGTCTTGGCGTATCCGAGACCAAGGACGCGCTCGGCTATGTCTTCAAGACGCTGCATTCGCAGCACGGCGGAAAGTTGTCGCTGACGCGGCTGCTCGCCGGCCATCTCGACGACGGCGCCACGCTGCAATCCTCATCCGGCGGTGCCGGGCGCATCTCCGGCATCCTCGCCGTCAACGGGGCCTACGACACCAAGCGCGCCTCGGCCGAAGCCGGCGAGACCGTGGCCCTCGCCAAGCTCGATCCGGTCAAGACCGGTGACACGGTTTCGAGCGGCAAGACGGCGCCCGCGGCATTGATCACGATCGAGCCGACGCCGCCGGTGCTCGCGATCTCGGTCGCGGCCACCGACCGCAAGGACGACGTCAAGCTCGGCCAGGCGTTGACGCGCCTGCATGAGGAGGATCCCTCGCTCATGATCGTGCAGAACGCCAAGACTCACGACACTGTGCTGTGGGGCCAGGGCGAGATGCATCTGCGCGTCGCCAGCGAGCGCTTGCGCGACCGCTTCGGCGTCAAGATCACCTCGCATCCGCCCGCGATCGGCTATCAGGAGACCATCCGCAAGCCGATCACCCAGCGCGGCCGCCACAAGAAGCAGTCCGGCGGCCACGGCCAGTTCGGCGATGTCGTGCTCGACATCACGCCGCTGCCACGCGGCGACGGCTTCAAGTTCGCCGAGAAGGTGGTGGGCGGCGCGGTGCCGCGCAATTACATCCCGGCGGTGGAGGAGGGCGTCGTCGATGGATTGGCGCGCGGTCCGCTCGGCTTCCCCGTCACCGACGTGCAGGTGACGCTGACCGACGGCTCCTATCACAGCGTCGATAGCTCCGATCTCGCCTTCCGCACGGCCGCGCGGGTCGGGCTCAACGAAGGCCTGCCGCAATGCCAGCCGGTGCTGCTGGAGCCGATCCACATGGTCGAGATCGTCTGCCCGACCGACGCCACCGCCAAGATCAACGCGATCCTGTCGGCGCGGCGCGGCCAGATTCTCGGCTTCGACACCCGTGAGGGCTGGACCGGCTGGGACTGTGTCCGCGCCATGATGCCGGAAGCGGAGATCGGCGAGCTGATCGTGGAGCTGCGCTCGGCCACCGCTGGCGCCGGCAGCTTCACGCGCCAATTCGACCACATGGCCGAAGTCACCGGCCGCGCCGCCGACCAGATCATCGCCGCACATCAGCACGCGGCGTGATCGGGTAGGCGATCTCGTGCCCCGGACGCAGCGCAGCGCTCCTTCAGCGGTGCGCTGCAGAGCCGGGGCCCATGTATCAGCGTGCTTGGAATTTCTGGGTCCCGGCTCTGCGCAGCAACGCCAAGAGCGTTGCAGCGCGTCCGGGACACGAGATTCTCGTATGCCACTGCACCACACTCCGTCGTTGCGAGCGCAGCGGAGCAATCCAGAAATCCCTCCGCGGAAAGATTCTGGATTGCTTCGCTGCGCTCGCAATGACGGAGGCTATGGACGACGCCTCCCTTGCTTTCGCCACCGTATGATGTATTTTACATCATTGTATATGTTCTAGATATCACTTATAACTGCTCGTAAGTGAGGCCAAGGTGATCACTTCGTTCCAGATGCGGGCAGCCCGCGCGTTGCTCGGCATCGACCAGAAAACCCTGGCCGAGCTCGCCGGCGTGTCGCTGCCGACCATCCAGCGGATGGAGGCCTCCACCGGCAATGTTCGTGGCGTGGTCGAGACCTTGATCAAGGTGGTCGAGGCGTTCGACCGGGCCGGCGTCGAGCTGATCGGCGAGCAGGCCCGCAGCGACAGTGGCGGACGTGGCGTTCGCTTGAAGGAGCCGGGGCCGCCGCGCCGTGTCGGAGCATGATCGCGCGTTGATCGTGCCCGGGATCAAGATGGGCTAGCGCATCGTCGCACCTTAGGACGCACGATGCTTCGGAGCATTGTGGGGCCAGCGGAGCACTTTGCTGACATGAGCATCACGAGCGATCAGGCAGGACGGCTGCACCAGCTGCGTCAGCCGACCTTTGCCGAACTGTATCTGCCGAAGCTCGTCACCGTCTTTCGCGAAGGCTACGGCCTTGCGGATTTCCGCGCCGACGTCTTCGCCGGCCTGACGGTCGCGATCGTCGCGCTGCCGCTGTCGATGGCGATCGCAATCGCCTCGGGCGTGACGCCGGACCGCGGCCTCTACACCGCCGTCGCCGGCGGCTTCATCGCCTCCATGCTCGGCGGCAGCCGGTTCCAGATCGGCGGCCCTGCCGGTGCCTTCATCGTTCTGGTCGCGGCGACCGCGGAGCGGCACGGCGTCGATGGCGTTATTCTCGCCACCATGATGGCCGGCCTGTTCCTGATCGGCGCAGGGCTGCTCAGGGTCGGCACCTACATCAAGTTCATTCCCTATCCGGTCACGGTCGGCTTCACCGCCGGCATCGCCGTCATCATCCTTGCCAGCCAGCTCCGCGATCTCTTCGGCATCACGCTCGCGGGGAAGGAGCCGAGCGAGTTCGTGCCGAAGCTCGTCGCGCTCGCCGGCGGCCTCAACACGATCAATCCATCCGCAGTGCTGGTCGCGATCGTCAGCATCGCCATCATCGCCTCGTTGCGGGTCTGGCGTCCCTCCTGGCCCGGCATCCTGATCGCGGTCGTCTTCGCCGCCTTCGTGTGCGCGATATTCTCGTTGCCGGTGGAAACGATCGGCTCGCGCTTCGGCGGCATCCCGCGCGAATTGCCCTCGCCGGCGCTGCCCGCATTCTCGCTGGAGAAGGCAAGGGCGGTGCTGCCGGATGCGATCGCCTTTGCGCTGCTGGCGGCGATCGAATCGCTGCTGTCGGCGGTGGTCGCCGACGGCATGACCGGCCGCCGTCACCGCTCCAATTGCGAGCTGGTGGCGCAAGGCGCGGCCAATATCGGCTCGGCGCTGTTCGGCGGCATCTGCGTCACCGGGCTGATCGCGCGCACCGCGACCAACATCCGCGCCGGCGCGCGCGGGCCGCTCGCCGGCATGCTGCATTCGGTGTTCCTGCTGCTGTTCATGCTGGTCGCGGCCCCGCTCGCAAGCTACATCCCTCTGGCCGCGCTCGCCGCGGTGCTGGTCGTGGTGGCCTGGACCATGGCGGAGAAGCACGAATTCGCGACGCTCGTGCGCTCGTCATGGGGCGATGCCGTGGTGCTGCTCGCGACCTTCCTGCTCACGATCTTCCGCGATCTCACCGAGGGCATCCTGGTCGGCTTCGCGCTCGGCGCGGTGCTTTTCATCCATCGCATGGCGGAGATGACCGGCATCGAGGAGCGGACGCCACTGGTTGCTGATGATCGCCCCGATGACGGCAACGGCGACCGTGTGCGTTACGATCCCGCGCTTGCGGTCGACCGCGACGTGCTGGTCTATCGCATCACCGGCGCGTTCTTCTTCGGCGCGGCCTCGGCGATCGGCAGCGTGCTCGACGGCATTGCCGACAGGCGTAAGGCCTTCGTGGTCGATTTCGCCGCGGTGCCGTTCCTGGATTCTACCGCGGCCAACGTGATCGGCCGCGTCGCCGCCAAGGCGCACCGCCAAGGCATCCGGCTGTTCATCACGGGGGCCTCGCCCGCGGTCCGCCGCGCGCTGCTCACCCATGGCGTCACGCCGCCGCGCGCGCGCTACCGCACGAGCCTCGAGCGCGCCATCTCCGACATCAAGGGCCGGGCCGCCGACGAGACCGCTGCGAGCTGACCACGCGCGCTTGACAGAGCGGGCGCGACGCGAAATGGATCGCCTCGGAAACGACCCGAGGGAAAGATGACCACGCCCAAGCCCCCTGCAGCCTGTCTGATCGGATGGCCGGCCGCGCATTCGCGCTCGCCGCTGATCCACCATCACTGGCTGCGCACGCTCGATCTCGAGGGCGGCTATGTCATCGAGGCGGTGCCGCCCGAGGATTTGCGCGATTTCGTGCTGCGACTGTCGCTGCGCGGCTTCGTCGGTGCCAACGTCACCATCCCGCATAAGGAAGCCGTGCTGGCGCTGTCGACGCCCGACGCCCGCGCCAGGGCCGTCGGCGCCGCGAACACGCTGTGGTTCGCCGACGGCGAGCTGCGCTCAACCAACACCGATGTCGAAGGCTTCATCAACAATCTCGACGCCAGCGCGCCCGGCTGGGACATGGCCGAGGCGGCGCTGGTGCTGGGCGCCGGCGGCTCCTCGCGCGCGGTCGTGTTCGGCCTGCTGGAACGCGGCATCAGCTGCGTGCATGTCGCCAATCGCTCCATGGCGCGGGCCGAGACGCTGGCACAACAGTTCGGATCGAACGTGCATCCGCTGCCGTGGGACGCGATCGGCGACGTGCTGCCGCGCGCAAAACTTCTCGTGAACACGACCTCGCTCGGCATGCATGGCCAGCCTTCACTCGACGTCGACCTCGCGCGCCTGCCGCAAGATGCCGTCGTCGGCGACCTCGTCTACGTTCCCCTGGTGACGCCGCTGCTCGCCGCGGCGGCGGCGCGCGGCCTGAAGACCGCCGACGGGCTCGGCATGCTGCTGCATCAGGCGGTGCGCGGTTTCGAGCTGTGGTTCGGGCGGCGCCCCGAGGTCACCGCCGAGCTGCGCGCATTGGTTGAGGCCGATCTCACGAAGTCTTGAGAGAATAGCGCAGGGTCTTTCGGAGTTCTCTATTCCTGGGGGCAACGGAGACCGTCATGACTGTTCAACGTGCAACCTTCACACGTCCACTGATCGCCGTCGCGATGGTGGTCGTCTCGACCTACTGCGCCTTCGCCCAGAGAGCGCCGGTGCCGACGCGCGTGCGCGGCACCATCGAAAGCGTCAATGGCGACACAATGCAGGTCAAGTCGCGCAGCGGTGAAGAGGTCAAGCTTCGCCTCGCCTCGGACGTGAACGTGTCGGGCGTCACGAAGATTTCACTCGCTGACATCAAGCCGGGCTCGTTCATCGGCGCCACCACCGTGCCGGGACCGGACGGCAGCCAGAACGCCGTCGAGGTGCACGTGTTTCCGGAAAGCATGCGCGGCACCGGGGAAGGTTCGCGACCTTGGGACCTCAAGCCCAACTCCAGCATGACCAATGCGACCGTCGCGGAGAGCGTCGTCGGCAATGACGGTCACACGCTGCTGGTCAAGTACAAGGACGGCGAGAAGAAGGTGTTCGTCGCCGACGACACGCCGGTCGTGACCTTCGTGCCCGGCGACAAATCCGAGCTGAAGCCCGGCGCCAAGGTGATCGCCTTCATGAAGCAATTGCCCGACGGCTCGTTCGAGACCAACCGCGTCAGCGTCGGCCGCGACGGCCTGACGCCGCCGATGTGAGGGGCTGCGAGACGCGCACCTGCCGCCTCAAACACCGCCGTCGTCCCGGACAAGCGTCAGCGCAGATCCGGGACCCATAACCACAGGGAAAAGTTGTTGCGCGAAGCAGGCCAATCCGAGTCCCCATAGCCACACCTGCCTGTGGCTATGGGTCCCGGATCGGCGCGCGCTTTGGGCGCGCTTGTCCGGGACGACCGTGATTATTGCTGCGGCATCCCGGCAGACGCCCTCACACCGCAATCACGTGATCGTCGATCTCGTCCACCCGGTTGACGCCGCACAGGCCCATCGTGGTGAGCAGCTCCTTCTGGATGATGTCGATCGCCTTGGCGACGCCGGCCTGGCCGCCGGCACCTAAGCCATAGGCATAGGCGCGGCCGATCATGCAGGACTTTGCGCCGAGCGCCAGCGCGCGCATCACGTCCTGGCCGGAGCGGATGCCGCCGTCGAACATGATCTCCATCCTGTCGCCCACCGCGTCCGCGATCTCGGGCAGGACCTCGATCGAGGACGGCGCGCCGTCGAGCTGGCGGCCGCCGTGGTTGGAGACCACGAGCGCCTGCGCGCCGGTCTTGGCGGCTTCCTCGGCGTCCTCGACGTCGAGGATGCCCTTGATGATCAGCTTGCCCGGCCAGATGCTGCGGACCCACTCGACGTCCTTCCAGTTCAAGGAGGTGTCGAACTGCGAGGCGGTCCATTCGGCGAGGCGGTTGAGATCCTCGGTGTTCTTCACGTGGCCGGCGATGTTGCCGAAGGTGCGGCGCTTGCCCTGCAGCACGCCGGAGACCCAGGCCGGCTTGCTGGCGAAGTCGAGCAGCTTCGACAGCGACCATTCGGGCGGCACCGTCATGCCGTTCTTGATGTCGGCGTGGCGCTGGCCGATCACCTGCAGGTCGACCGTGAGCACCAGCGCGCTGCACTTGGCTGCGATCGCGCGCTGGATCAATTCCTTGATGAAGCCGCGGTCCTTCATGACGTAGAGCTGGAACCAGAACGGCTTCTCAACGCTGGCGGCGATGTCCTCGATCGAGCAGATCGACATCGTCGATTGCGTGAACGGAATGCCGGCGGCCTGCGCGGCGCGGCAGGCGTGGATCTCGCCGTCGCCGTGCTGCATGCCGAGCAGGCCGACCGGCGCGAGGATCAGCGGCATCGTCGACGGCTCGCCGAGGATCGTGGTCGAGGTGTCGCGCTTGGAGACGTCGACCAGGATGCGCTGGCGGAACTTGATCGCCTGCATGTCCTCGCGGTTGGCGCGCAGCGTCTCCTCCGCGTAGGAGCCGCGGTCGCAATAGTCGAAGAATGCCTTCGGCACGCGGCGCCGATGCAGCGTGCGAAGATCGTCGATACAGGTAATATGCTTCATGTCGTTTCCCCGGCCCGTCACGTACCAAACAGTCTTGCATCGGAAGATTTCGGGGTCATCTAGCATGGTTGGATGCACAGCCAAATCGTTTGCAGAACGTTTTGGAAGGAGAGTGCCAAGGAGAGCGTCATGACGAAGCCGCACGCAGGACCTTCGCCGGAAGAGATCAAGGAGAAGCATGATCTCGAGGAGGCGCTCGAAGAAGGGCTGGAGGAGACCTTCCCGGGCTCCGATCCCGTTAACGTCACCCAGCCGGCGCCGAGCCGCGCGGACGGCCATGTGAAGCGCTCGGATTAAGGCGAGTTCCACCGCTTTTCGCTGGTCACGCCGGAATTGCAATGTTAACAATGTGTTATCGGGGGCGGTCGCGGCGCCGGTTCCGTAATGATTCATCATATTTTTTGAAGCCAAGTTAGCCGCGATAGCTTTATAAGACCTCGGCAAATCAGGGATGCGGGTCCCGTTGGGGCAGCCCGTGGTTGTAGAGGGGAGTCCCTGGTTGCTGCTTGGGGGACGATATGAGCCGCAAATATTTCGGGACGGACGGGATTAGGGGCCGCGCCAACGGACTGATCACGCCGGAGCTCGCGCTCAAGGTCGGCCAGGCCGCGGGCCTTGCGTTTCAGCGCGGCGACCACCGCCACCGCGTCGTGATCGGCAAGGACACCCGTCTGTCCGGCTACATGATCGAATACGCCATGGTGGCAGGCTTCACCTCGGTCGGCATGGACGTGCTGCTGGTCGGCCCGATGCCGACGCCGGCGGTCGCGATGCTGACCAAGTCGATGCGCGCCGATCTCGGCGTCATGATCTCCGCCTCGCACAATCTGTTCGAGGACAACGGCATCAAGCTGTTCGGCCCGCAGGGCTTCAAGCTCTCCGACGACGTCGAGCGGCAGATCGAGCAGCTGCTCGACGAATCCCTCGACAAGCGGCTCGCCCAGAGCGCGAGCCTCGGCCGTGCCCGCCGCATCGACGGCGTGCACGACCGCTACATCGAATTCGCCAAGCGCACGCTGCCGCGCGACCTTTCGCTCGAGGGCCTGCGCGTCGTGATCGATTGCGCCAACGGCGCCGCCTACAAGGTGGTGCCCGAGGCACTGTGGGAATTGGGCGCCGACGTGGTGCCGATCGGCGTCGAGCCCGACGGCTTCAACATCAACAAGGATTGCGGCTCGACCTCGCCGGAGGCGCTGTCGAAGAAGGTGCGCGAGATGCGCGCCGACATCGGCATTGCGCTGGACGGCGACGCCGATCGCGTCATCCTGGTCGACGAGCGCGGCCATGTCGTCGACGGCGACCAGCTGCTCGCGGTGATCGCGCAGAGCTGGAAGGAGGATGGACGCCTCTCGCGTCCCGGCATCGTTGCCACCGTGATGTCCAATCTCGGGCTGGAGCGCTTCCTGCAAGGGCAGGGGCTCGAGCTGGTGCGCACGCCGGTCGGCGACCGCTACGTGCTCGAGCAGATGCTGAACGGCGGCTACAATCTTGGTGGCGAGCAGTCCGGCCACATTATCCTGTCCGACTACGCCACGACCGGCGACGGTTTTGTCGCCGCATTGCAGGTGCTCGCCGTGGTGCAGAAGCTGCGCCGCCCGGTGTCCGAGGTCTGCCACCGCTTCGATCCGCTACCGCAGATCCTCAAGAACGTCCGCCACAAGGGCGGCAGGCCGCTCGATGATTCCGACGTCAAGTCGGCGATCTCCGACGGCGAGAAGCGCCTCAACGGCCACGGCCGCCTCTTGATCCGCTCCTCCGGCACCGAGCCCGTGATCCGCGTCATGGGCGAAGGCGAGGACCGTCACCTCGTCGAGGACGTCGTCGACACCATCGTTTCGGCATTGGGGCAGGCCGCGGCGTAAGGCGCGATCGTAGCCCGGATGGAGCGCAGCGAAATCCGGGATTCGTGCGACGGGCGATAAAGGTCCTGGATTACGCTGCGCTCCATCCGGGCTACAAGTATCGTAGGGTGGGCAAAGCGAAGCGTGCCCACGCGTCTGTCGCCATATCGGAAAGATGGTGGGCACGGCGCAAGGGCGCCTTTGCCCACCCTACGATATCGGATTCGCGGAGAGGGTAAGATACGCATCCCAGCCATTTGCGATTGACGATGGTCCCGCCGCCGCTAGCGTCGTAATCAGCACCTCGCGGCAATCTGCCGCGCCGGATTGCCGCCTTGAACAAGCCTGTCGTCGTCTCAGAGGAAACGCTGACCGAGCCCGTCGTCGTCGCCGAATTGGCGCCGGCCGCCGCCAAGGGGCCGGCCTATATCGTGCTCGCCGGCATCAGCGTCTCGCACTTCCTCAACGACACCATGCAGTCGCTGATCGCCTCGGTGTACCCGATACTGAAGGACGCCTACGCGCTCGACTTCGCGCAGATCGGCATGATCACGCTGGCGTTCCAGTTCACGGCCTCGCTGTTGCAGCCGGTGGTCGGGCACTACACCGACAAGAAGGCGCAGCCCTATTCGCTCGCGGTCGGCATGGCCTCGACCTTCTTCGGCCTGCTGCTGCTCAGCGTCGCGCACCAATATCTCGTCATCCTCGTCGCCGCCGCGCTGGTCGGCCTCGGCTCGGCGGTATTTCACCCGGAGTCGGCGCGCATCGCGCGGCTCGCCTCGGGCGGACGCTACGGCTTCGCGCAATCGGTGTTCCAGCTCGGCGGCAGCTTCGGCACCTCGATGGGGCCGGTGCTCGCCGCGTTGATCGTGGTGCCGTTCGGGCAGGGCAGCATCGCCTGGTTCTCCTCGATCGCGTTCCTCGCCATCCTGATTCTCTGGCGCATTGGGCGCTGGTACGCGCCGCAGATCGCGACGAAGAAAGCGGTGCCCGTCCACAGCCAGCCCGGCGCGCCGAGCTCGCGCCGTGTCGCGGTAGCGCTCGCAGTGCTCGTCGTGCTGTTGTTCTCCAAGCAGCTCTACGTTTCGAGCCTGTCGAGCTATTACATCTTCTACCTGATCGACCGTTTCGGCGTCTCGACGCAGGCGGCCCAGATCTATCTCTTCGTCTTTCTCGCGGCGAACGCCGTGGGTGCGTTTCTCGGCGGTCCGCTGGGCGACCGCTTCGGCCGCAAGATCGTGATCTGGATCTCGATCCTCGGCGCGCTGCCGTTCACGCTGGCGCTGCCCCATGCCGGGCTCGTTGCGAGCGCGGTGCTCAGCGTCGCCATCGGCCTGATCATCTCCTCGACGACGTCGTCGATCATCGTGTTTGCGCAGGAGCTGGTGCCGCACCGCTTCGGCATGATCTCCGGCGTGTTCTTCGGCGTCGCCTTCGGCATCGGGGGCCTGGGCGCGGCCGTGCTCGGCAAGCTCGCCGACCACACCTCGATCGAGTTCGTCTACCAGGTCTGCGCCTATCTGCCGGCGATCGGGCTGCTCGCGGTGTTCCTGCCGAATCTGCCGCGAAACGCGCGTTAACGCATCCTCTCTTGCCGCGTTGCGGCTTCACACATCGTTAGGGAATGCGGCGCCGATGTCGCATTTGGCGCGGCATTTTTGCAACGCTCGCACGGCGCGCGCGTGTAGGGTGAGAAAAAATCAACCTTAAAAATTAGGGTTAAGTGGCGCTTAAACATTTGCTGGCATCGTCCCCCCGTGAGTTTCCAGAACGTGAGGCGCTCGTATTCAGCCTCACCGGCCATAAGGACGAAGCCAATGCGTAGCGTTAAGTCTCTCCTTGCCGCGGGTGCGGCAACCCTGATCTCGTCGATGGCGTTCGCCGCCGATATGCCGATCGCCGCCCCCCCTCCGATGTACGCGCCGCCGGCTCCGCCCGCCGACTTCGGCGGCTGGTATCTGCGCGGCGACATCGGCATGACCAACCAGAGCGCGAAGCGCATCGAGAGCGCCCTGCCGGCCGGGTACTCGAAGACGACGGAAGGCCTCGGCTTCGACTCCTCGCCGCTGTTCGGCCTCGGCGTCGGCTATCGCTTCAACAACTGGTTCCGCGCCGACGTCATCGGCCAGTACCGGGGCAAGGCCAATCTGCACGGTAGCGACAATGTCGTGGGACCCGGCTTCGTCGGCGTCAACAACTACAGCGGCAGCAAGTCCGAGTGGCTCGTGATGGCCAACGCCTATGTCGACCTCGGCACCTGGTGGTGCGTCACGCCGTTCATCGGCGCGGGCGTCGGCGGCTCCTACAACAAGCTCAGCGGCTTCCGCGACGACGGCGTGTCCTACAGCCCGCTGCTCAACAACAGCGTCGCCTACTTCGCCGACAACGGAAAGTGGAACCTCGCCTGGGCCGCTCACGCCGGTCTTGCCTACAAGGTCAATCCCGGCTTCACCGTCGAACTGGCCTACAGCTACATGAACCTCGGCGATGCCGCGCCCGGCAACTACCGCCTGTTCGACAACAGCGCCTCGGGCCCGACCACGATCAAGGTCAGGGACATCACCTCGCACGACGTCAAGCTCGGCGTGCGCTGGGATCTCAACAGCCCGCCGGCCTACGTGCCGCCGCCGCTGGTCACCAAGGGCTGATCGCAAGCTGATCGGTTAGGACTCCTTAACGGCGCGGGATCATCCCGCGCCGTTTTGCTTTGCGTATTTTTCATGGCGAGGTGCGCCGAAGGCGCCCGGCGCAACCATTGGTTAAGGTTAACAGGCGATGATCATCGCAACAGTTCGAGTCCGATGGAGCGTGGTGATGCGTAGGCTGGTGTTGGCAGCGGCGATGTTGGGGACGGTGTCTGCCGCACAAGCGGCCGACATGCCGGACCTGCCCGTGCTGCGCGGCGGCTTCGCCGACGGTTTGTCGAAGACCTCCGTCAATTGGAATGGCTTCTATGTCGGCGGTCATGGCGGTTATACCGCAGATGCCACGGATTTCAGCCAGAGCGTGGTCGGCCTGACCAATTACATCTTCCGCGACAGCGTACTCCAGGGGCCGACCTCGACGTGGTCGCTGCTGAACAAGACCAACACTCAAAGCACCAATTTCGGTGGCTTCGTCGGCCGCAACTGGCAATGGTATGATGCCGTTCTCAGTCTCGAGGGCACCTACAGCTACTTCAATAATATGGCGACATTGACGTCGGGATCCAACTCGCTCGTCATCGTCAACCCGCCTGGTGAGGTGCGGGCCCCCGGCATCACCAACAACTATGCCGTTACGCTGACGGGTGCCGCGGCGGCACAGGTCAAGGACATGGTTACGCTCCGCGGCCGCGTGGGCTGGGACGGCGGCAGCTTCATGCCCTATGCCTTCATGGGCGCTGCCGTCGGGCGAATGGACGTGTCGCGCACCGTGACCAGCAGCGTGTCGATGCGACAGGACACGACGACGACGGATTTCTTCGGCAACACCACGACGACACTTGGAACGTGGGGCCCGGTTCCTGCGCAGTCGGGCACGCAAGGTCAGCACAGGACCAACACTTACGCCGTGGGTTGGACCGCCGGCCTCGGGCTCGAATACTGCGTTTGGGACGGCTTGTTCGCCCGCATCGAATATGAATATGTGAGATTCTCTCCCGTCATGAACACGCAGGTGACGCTGAACAACGCGCGCCTCGGCCTCGGCTACAAGTTCTGAGCCGTCCGCTTCTTGTTGACAGCTTCGCTTCGTCCTGATGCTCTGTCGTCCCGAAAGTGGGGCGGCAGCGATGAAGATCTACGGCGACAGCAATTCCGGCAATTGTCTCAAGGTGAAGTGGGTCTGCGACAAGCTCGCATTGCCCTACCAGTGGATCGAGGTCGACACCCGCAAGGGCGAGACGCGCACGCCGCAATTCCTGAAGATGAACGGCGCCGGCCAGGTGCCGACCGTCGCATTCGACGACGGCCGCACGCTGGCCCAGTCCAACGCCATCATCCGCTATCTCGCCCGCGACAGCGCGCTCGTTCCGCGCGACGCCTTCACGGCGGCCAAGATGGACGAATGGCTGTTCTGGGAGCAGTACAGCCACGAGCCCTATATCGCCGTGTGCCGCTTCCTCATGGTCTATCTCGGCAAGGATGCCTCCGAGCTCGATCCTGAAAAGGTCAAGCGCGGCTATGCGGCGCTCGACCGCATGGAGCAGCATCTCGCCGCCAGCCGCTTCTTCGCGGGCGACGAGGTGTCGCTAGCCGACGTGTCGCTGCTCGCCTATACGCGCCTCGCGCATGAAGGCGGCTTCGACCTCGGCCGCTATGCCTCCGTCCGCCGCTGGATCGGCGACGTCGAAGCGTTTCTCGGCCTTCCGCCGGCGCGCTGAGGTGCGGAGTCGCCTGACATGAATGCCGAAGCCGTCTCTATCCGTCCCGCGCGCCGCGAGGACGTCGCCGCGATCGTGGCGATGCTCGCGGACGATCATCTCGGCCGCGCGCGCGAGCGCGTGGAGGATCCGTTGCCGGCCGCCTATTACGACGCATTCGCGCGGATCGCGCGCGATCCGAATCTGACGCTGGTGGTTGCCGAGAGTGAGGGCAGGGTGGTCGGCTGCCTGCAGCTCGCGATCCTCCCGGGCCTGAGCTCGCAAGGCGGATCGCGCGGCCTGCTCGAGGATGTTCGCGTTGCCACCGAGTGTCGCAGCCGCGGCATCGGCGAGCAATTGGTGCAATGGGCCGTGACGGAAGCAAAGGCGCGCGGCTGCAATCTGGTCGAGTTGCTCACGCATCAGACGCGCGTCGATGCGCAGCGCTTCTACAAGCGGCTCGGCTTTGCGGCGAGTCACGTCGGCATGACTGTCCGCTTTTGAGGCAGTGCGACGCGAGCGCTGCGCAGCCGGCGAAAAGCGGGCTTTTCATTCGGTCGTGTTAAGAGCCGGTAAACTACCGCTCCGTCGTTCACATTGATGAAGGAACGAAGGGTGCTACGGGGGCATCTGACACCGGGCTCGCTCGGTTCGGGATTTTTCGATGACAAGCTATTCGATGATCAAGGTCGGCAACGACTACGTCGTGCAGGCCAATGAAAAATGCATTTTGAAGGTCGGAAGCCGCCGCAAGGCGGCGCAATTGATCAGCGATGCCACGGACTTGCTGAATGCGCTCGCTGTTGTCGAATCCCCCGATATTGCACCGGAAACGCCATCACTGGCGCGTGAGGCCCCGGAACTTCCTTGACGGACCTTCCCGATTCCCGTATCAGCCGCGGCGGGACACCTCCCCCCAACGGGAGGCTTACTATCTGGAAGGGTAGATCATGACTGTAGCGAAGCCCGCTTCGCGGCCGACCGTGCCGCATTTCTCCTCCGGCCCCTGCGCCAAGCGCCCCGGCTGGAACGCCCAAAATCTCAAGGACGCAGCTCTCGGCCGCTCGCATCGCGCGAAGATCGGCAAGACCAAGCTCAAGCTCGCGATCGACCTGACGCGCGAAGTGCTTGAGGTCCCCGCCGATTACCGCATCGGCATCGTGCCGGCCTCCGATACCGGCGCGGTCGAGATGGCGCTGTGGTCGCTGCTCGGCGCACGGCCCGTCACCACGCTCGCCTGGGAATCCTTCGGCGAAGGCTGGGTCAGCGACATCGTCAAGGAATTAAAGCTCAAGGACGTCACCAAGCTAAATGCCCCCTACGGTGAGATCCCCGATCTGTCGAAGGTCGATCCCAAGAGCGACGTCGTCTTCACCTGGAACGGCACCACGTCGGGCGTGCGCGTTCCGAACGCGGACTGGATCAGCGCGAGCCGCGAAGGCCTGACCATCTGCGACGCCACCTCCGCCGCGTTTGCACAGCCGCTCGACTGGGCCAAGCTCGACGTCGTCACCTTCTCCTGGCAGAAGGCGCTCGGCGGCGAGGCCGCGCATGGCATGCTGATCCTGTCGCCCCGCGCGGTGGAGCGGCTCGAGACCTACAAGCCGGCCTGGCCGCTGCCGAAGATCTTCCGCATGACCAAGGGCGGCAAGCTCAACGAAGGCATCTTCGTCGGCGAGACCATCAACACGCCGTCGATGCTCTGCGTCGAGGATTATCTCGATGCGCTGAACTGGGCCAAGTCGATCGGCGGCCTCAAGGCGCTGATCGCGCGCGCCGACGCCAACACCAAGGTGCTGGCGGACTGGAAGGCGAAGACACCCTGGATCGACTTCCTCGCCAAGGACGCTTCGATCCGCTCCAACACCTCCGTGTGCCTGAAGTTCACCGATCCCGCGATCACCTCGCTGTCCGAGGACGCGCAGGCGGAGTTCAGCAAGAAGCTGGTTTCCCTCGTCGAGAAGGAAGGCGCGGGCTACGACTTCGCCTATTACCGAGACGCGCCGGCGGGCCTGCGCATCTGGTGCGGCGCCACGGTGGAAGCAAAGGACGTCGAGCTGCTGACGCAGTGGATCGACTGGGCCTTCGCCGAGACCAAGGCCGCTCTGCCCAAGGCAGCGTAAGTTTCTTCTTCGCCTCTCCCCGTCCTTACGGGGAGAGGCCGGGTCGCGCAGCGATCCGGGTGAGGGGCTCTCTCCACGAGCACTTCGCCTGTGGCTGCCCCTCACCCCAACCCTCTCCCCGTAAGAACGGGGAGAGGGAGACCAACAAGCTTCCAAGTCACTCACGCATTTCCGGCCCTCGGGCCGATCCTCCCTCAGGGACGGTGAAGGACAAATCCCATGACCAAACCCAAAGTTCTCATTTCCGACGCGCTCTCGCCCGCTGCCGTGCAGATATTCAGGGATCGCGGCGTCGAGGTCGACTTCCAGCCCAATCTCGGCAAGGACAAGGACAAGCTGGCCGAGATCATCGGCAATTACGACGGCCTTGCGATCCGCTCCGCGACCAAGGCGACTGCCAAGATCCTTGAGAAGGCCACTAGGCTGAAGGTGATCGGCCGCGCCGGCATCGGCGTCGACAATGTCGAGATCCCGGCCGCGACGGCCAAGGGCATCATCGTGATGAACACGCCGTTCGGCAATTCGATCACGACCGCCGAGCACGCCATCACCCTGATGCTGGCGCTCGCCCGCGAGATTCCGCAGGCCGACGCCTCGACCCAGGCCGGCAAGTGGGAGAAGAACCGCTTCATGGGCGTGGAGATCACCGGCAAGGTGCTTGGCGTCGTCGGCTGCGGCAATATCGGCTCGATCGTCGCCGACCGCGCGCTCGGCCTGCGCATGAAGGTGATCGCGTTCGACCCGTTCCTGTCGCCGGAGCGCGCCAAGGACATCGGCGTCGAGAAGGTCGATCTCGACGATCTGCTCAGGCGCGCCGACTTCATCACGCTGCACACGCCGCTGACCGAGAAGACCAAGAACATCATCGACGCGGCCGCGATCGCCAAGATGAAGAAGGGCGTGCGCCTGATCAATTGCGCCCGCGGCGGCCTCGTCGACGAGCAGGCGGTGGTCGAGGCGCTCAACGCCAAGCACATTGCCGGTGCCGCCTTCGACGTCTTCGTCGAGGAGCCCGCGACCAAGAGCGTGCTGTTCGGCCATCCCAACGTGATCTGCACGCCGCATCTCGGCGCCTCCACCACCGAAGCGCAGGAGAACGTCGCGCTGCAGGTCGCTGAGCAGATGTCGGATTACCTGCTCACCGGCGCGATCTCGAACGCGGTCAACTTCCCCTCGATCACGGCGGAAGAAGCGCCGAAGCTGAAGCCGTTCATCGCGCTCGCCGAGAAGCTCGGCTCGTTCGCGGGACAGCTCACCGAGAGCGGCATCCTTAAGGTCGAGATCACCTATGAGGGCCACGTCGCCGAGATGAAGATCAAGGCGATCACCTCCGCGGTGCTGTCGGGCCTGCTGCGGCCGATGCTGGGCGAGGTCAACGTGGTGTCCGCACCGGTCGTCGCCAAGGAGCGCGGCATGGTGGTGGACGAGATCGTCCGCGCCGCCCAGAGCGACTATGAGAGCCTGATCACCGTCACGGTCACCACCGAGCGGCAGGAGCGGTCGGTCTCGGGGACCGTCTACGCCGACGGCAAGCCGCGCCTCGTCGACATCAAGGGCATCCGCGTCGATGCCGAGTTCGGCAAGTCGATGATTTACGTCACCAATGAGGACAAGCCGGGCTTCATCGGCAAGTTCGCGGGGCTTCTGGGCGACGCCAAGATCAACATTGCGACCTTCCATCTCGGCCGCGTCGCCCCCGGCAGCGATGCCATTGCGCTGGTCGAGGTCGACGGCGTGGTGCCGGCCGACGTGCTCGCTAAGGTGCAGGCCCTGCCGCAGGTCAAGCAGGCCAAGGCGCTGACGTTCTGAGCTTCACCTCTCCCGAAGGGAGAGGTCGGGTCGCATCGTAAGATGCGATCCGGGTGAGGGGTTAGGCTCTCACAGATTGCTGCGGCCCCTCACCCGGATTGCTGGCGCAATCCGACCTCTCCCCGCCGGGGAGAGGTGACACAGTGAGCCGACAGAGTCGAATTCCATCGCCTTCTACAGACATATTCCGACCCGCGGAACAACGCCGCTTCCTTCACCGGAGGCGGCGTTTTATTTTCCCCGCGACCTCCTGACTTTGTGTACCAATGGCGCTAGGACGCTCCGTTCCAAATCGTTCGACAAGGGAGAAAACAATGCGTGAAGCCGTCATCGTTTCCTATGCGCGCACGGGCCTGGCGAAATCCGGCCGCGGCGGGTTCAACATCACGCCGCCGATGTCGCTCGCGGCCCACGCCATTCACCACGCGGTGGACCGCGCCGGCGTCGAGAAGGACTATGTCGAGGACTGCTATCTCGGCAATTGCGCCCATGGCGCGCCGAACATCGGCCGCCAGGCCGCGCTGCTCGCCGGCCTGCCGAAGACCACCGCCGGCGTGTCGGTGAACCGCTTCTGCTCGTCGGGCCTGCAGACCATCGCGATGGCCGCCAATTCGATCCGCTCCGACGGCGCCGATTGCATCGTCGCCGGCGGCGTCGAGAGCATCTCGATTCCCGGCGGCGCCACGCCGAAGGAATCTATCGATCCGGAGCTGCTCAAGGTCGCTCCCGACATCTTCATGGCGATGATCGACACCGCCGACATCGTCGCCGAGCGCTACAAGCTCAGCCGTGAATATCAGGACGAGTTCTCGCTGGAATCGCAGCGCCGCATGGCCGCGGCCCAGCAGGCGAACAAGTTCAAGGACGAGATCGTCCCGATGAAGACGAAGATGAAGGTCGTCGACAAGCAGACCAAGGCCGAGAGCATCGTCGACTACACCGTCGATCGCGACGAATGCAATCGCCCTGACACCACGATGGAAGGATTGGCAAAACTCGAACCGGTGAAGGGGCCCGGCAAGTTCGTCACCGCCGGCAATGCCAGCCAGCTCTCCGACGGCGCCGCCGCGGTGGTGCTGATGGAAGCCAAGGACGCCGAGAAGCGCGGCCTCAAGCCGCTCGGCCGCTTCGTTGCCTGGGCGACCGCCGGCTGCGAGCCGGACGAGATGGGCATCGGCCCGGTGTTCGCGATTCCGAAGCTGCTCAAGCGCACCGGCCTCAAGATCGACGACATCGATCTGTGGGAGCTCAACGAGGCCTTCGCCAGCCAGTGCCTGTATTGCCGCGACCAGCTCGGCATCGATCCCGCCAAGTACAACGTCAACGGCGGCTCGATCGCGATCGGCCATCCCTTCGGCATGACCGGCGCCCGTCTCACCGGCCATCTGCTGCAGGAAGGCGCCCGCCGCAAGGCCAAGTGGGGCGTGGTGACGATGTGCATCGGCGGCGGCCAGGGCGGCGCCGGCCTGTTCGAGATCTATCACTGATCCAACGCGACTCGCATGCGAAGGCACGGCGCGATTGAAGCGCCGTGCCTTTTCAGTTCCGCGGCGTGCGAGGGTTGGCGAAGCCGGACGGCTCAGCCCGACTGCTCCCGAACATTGGGACGGAATATCCACTCGCGCCAGACCGTCAGCAAGGCGGCCATGATCACGGGACCCAGGAACAGGCCGAGGAGGCCGAAGGCGGCGAGGCCTCCGAAGATGCCGACGAAAGCGAGGAGAAACGGCAGCCGGGCCGAATCGCCGACCAGTGTGGGCCAGACGAAATGATCCCCGGCAAGCATCACGATCGAGCCCCAGCAGAACACACCTGCGGCCGCCAGCCCGCTGCCGCCACCGGACACCAGCACCAGCGCCGCGGCCGAGAAGGCCAGCCAGGCGCCGAACGGGATCATCGCAAATGCCGCAGTGAGGATCGTGAAAACGACGGCGTTCGGCACGCCCGCGACCAGATAGCCGACGCCGATCAGCAATCCCTCGCCTACGGCGACCAGCACCGTGCCGTTCACGGTGCCGCGGGTGGTCGCGACCATCTTCGCGACGAGACCTTCGCCGGCTTCGCCAAACAGCCGGTCACACGTTTCCAGAAAGCGGCTCGCGATCAGCCGGCCATGACGGAGCAGCACGAACAGAGCCAGCAGCGAAAAGAACATCATGAACAGCCGGTGGAGTAGCTGCCCGCCGAACGTTCGAAACAGATCCGATGCATTGTCGGCGCTGACCGTCTTCAGCCACTCGCTTGCCGCCTTGGGGTCGGAGAGGTTGGTGCGCCACCATTGCTCGATGCTTTCAGCGGCGACGGGCAAGCGGGCCAGCCAATCCGGGACTTCGATCCCGCTCTCGCCGGCCTTCTTCAGCGAGCTGACCAACGCCTCTCCCTGCTGCGCGATCTGGTAGATCGCGAGCGACATGGGCGCGATCAGAACGAGTGCGACCATGAGCGTAAAGGCCAGGGCGGTCAGCGTGGTCGGCCCTGCGCCGAAGCGTTGGGCGAACCTGACGTAGAGCGGCCAAAGCGCGATTGCGAGAATCGCGGCCCAGATCAGCGCGGTCAGAAATCCAGCCGCGGTCCAGAGCGCGAGCGCGACCAGCACGAGCGCGAGAACCACACGGGCATTCATGCGGGCCGAAGCGCCTGAAGGCAGCGGCTTTCGGTCGGAAACAGCATCGCTCCCCTGGGGAGGGGTCTTCTTGGATGCCCCCGATTTCAGTCGCTCGGACATTGCGGTGACGTGGCGAGTGCAAATTCGCGTTGTTGAAAATGGACGAACAGGAACGCCACGAATTCAAGCCGCGACGCGGCCTTCGGTTCCGCTCAGGAACAAGTCGCATAGCGATGCGCGGCGGCTCGCGACGCGGGACGCCGCAGCGCCGAAAACTCGCCTGGTTGACGCTACGCCCTGTCGGCGCTGGCGCGCGCACCACCCCGATCAGCGTGCCGTCTTGACCTGTGCACCGGCGGCGGCCAGGGGGCGGCCGGCCCCGGCCTGTGCATTTCACCGTGCATAGCAGCGAGCATTCTTGGAGAGTGCACGTATTAATACGTGTCCGCAAATTAACGGAAGCTTTCACCGAATATCGCTTTATGAACCGCATCGCTCACCACCAGCTTGGTTCACGATGCGGCTCCCTTCCCTGCGGCTCACTCACAAGATCACCGCGATCGGCGTCATTGGCGTCATCGGCGTCGTCCTGATCGGCGGCATTCACCTCTACGGCGAGCGGACGATGGGCGTCTATCGCGACGCGGCCGAGGATGCGCGCACCGTGTTCGAGCTGAACAACAGGATCGCGGTCGAGCTGCTCGAGGCGCGCCGCGCCGAGAAGGATTTTCTGCTGCGCAGCGATCCGGCCAGGGCGCAGCGCCAGGTCGAGATCAGCCGGCAGGTGGCGCTCGACATCGAGACGCTCCGCGGCAAGATCGCAGCGCTCGGCCAGCCTGAGCTCGCGCACAAGATCGACGCGATGAATGCGTCCTTGAAGACCTATCAGGCCCGCTTCGCCGCGGTGGTCGAGGAACGACAGCGGCTCGGCCTCGACGAGAAGTCCGGGCTCGAAGGTCGCCTGCGCACTTCCGTCCACGGTATCGAGAGCCAGGTCGACCAGTTCCAGAATTCCGAGCTCAAGGTGATCATGCTGATGATGCGCCGGCATGAGAAGGATTTCATGCTGCGTCGGAACGCCAGATATGGCGAGGAGATGAAGAAGCGCGCGTCCGAATTTGCCGCAGGCCTCGACGCGGCAGCCATCGCCGATGGCGCCAAGGCCGAGCTGCGCCAGAAGCTCGCCGACTATCAGCGCGACTTCTCCGCCTGGATGGAGACCGCGCTGAAGCTGGCGGCCGAATCGAAGGCGATGTCCGAGGCCTTCGCGTCGGTCGAGCCGGTGATCGAGCAGGTCTCGACATCGGTCGACCGCATCCGCGCCGACGCCGACCGTCTCAACGAGGCCGAGCGCACCAGCATCCAGTTCTGGATTGCGGTCGCGATCGCGCTGATTGCGACGAGCGTGCTCGGCCTCGGCATCTTCATCGGACGTTCGGTCTCGAGGCCTCTGACCGCGATGCGCGCGGCGATGATCGAGCTCGCCAACGGCAATTTCGCCGTCGTTCTTCCCGGCCTCGGCCGGCCCGATGAGATCGGCGAGATCGCGCAAGCCGTCGAGACGTTCAAGGTCAACGCCGAGCGGAAGGCGCAGGAGGAGGCCGAAGAGAAGATCAGGCAGGATAAGCTCGCCGCCGAGCGCCGCCGCGCCGACATGATCAGGATGGCGGACGATTTCGAAGGCGCGATCGGCGAGATCGTCGAGACCGTATCGTCGGCGGCCAACGAGCTCGAGGCGTCGGCGACGTCGCTGACCACGACCGCCAGCCGCTCGACCGAGCTCGCCACGCTGGTCGAGGCGGCGTCCGAGGAAGCGGCGACCAACGTGCAGTCGGTGGCGTCCGCCGCCGAGGAGCTGACCGCCTCCGTCAACGAGATCAGCCGTCAGGTGCAGGCCTCCGCGCGCATGGCGGGCGAGGCCGTCACCCAGGCCGGGCAGACCAACGATCGCGTCAGCGAATTGTCCAAGGCGGCCGCGCGCATCGGCGACGTGGTCGAGCTCATCAACGCCATCGCCGGCCAGACCAATCTGCTCGCGCTGAACGCCACCATCGAGGCCGCGCGCGCGGGCGAGGCCGGACGCGGCTTTGCCGTGGTGGCCTCGGAAGTGAAGGCGCTGGCCGAGCAGACCGCGAAGGCGACCGGCGACATCGGTCAGCAAATCTCGAGCATCCAGGTCGCGACGCAAGATTCCGTCGGTGCGATCAAGACCATCGGCGGCACCATCGAGCGTCTGTCCGAAATCTCCTCCACCATCGCGGCCGCGGTGGAAGAGCAGGGCGCCGCGACCAGCGAGATCTCGCGCAACGTCCAAAGCGCCGCCGCCGGCACCACGCAGGTCAGCGCCAACATCTCCAGCGTGCGCCAGGGCGCGACCGAGACGGGATCTGCCTCCTCGCAAGTGCTGTCCGCGGCGCAATCGCTGTCGAACGACAGCAGCCGGCTGAAGCTCGAGGTGAGCAGGTTTTTGGAGACGGTGCGGGCGGCTTAAGCGCGTCTGCAAACCGGCAGTAGGTAGGTTGATCGTGCGGCGGGCCAACCTCTCCCGCTTGCGGGAGAGGTCGACGCGAAGCGTCGGGTGAGGGCTCTTTCCTCTCGGGGATTGTCCCGTCGTGGAGACACCCTCTCCCCGACCCTCTCCCGCAAGCGGGAGAGGGAGAACACCTCACGCCCCCGCCAGCGCTGGCGCGAGCACCACCTCGATCAGCGTGCCGTGGCCGGCGCTCTTGATGTTGAACCGGGCGCGGTTGGCTTCGACCAGCGCTTTCGTCAGCGACAGGCTCAGCGCCGAGCTGTCGGCAGCATCGCCCGGCGGCGGGGTGCGGAACGGCTCCATCGCGGCGGCGACTTCGCGCTCGGAAAGGCCATGGCCGGTGTCGCGGATGCGCAGTGCGATCTCGCCGCGATCGGTCAGCGCGGTCGAGACGATGACCTGGCCGCCGGCGCTGGCGAGCCGGATCGAGTTCGAGATCAGGTTCATGGTGATCTGCCGCATCGCGCGCGCATCGACGCTCACCTGCGGCAGCGCATGGGCGAGCGAGGTGCGGATGATGATGCGCTCGCGGTTGGCCTGCGGCTGCATCACCGTCACGCAGGCCTCGACCAGGTCGTTCAGGTTCAAGTTCGCGAAATTCAGGTCGAGCTTGCCGGTCTCGATCCGCGACAGCTCCAGGAGGTCGTCGATGATGGCGATGACGCGCTCGCCGGAGGCGCGGATGTCCTTCATGTATTCGCCATAACGCTCGTTGCCGAGCGCGCCGAAGCGCTCGGAGATCATCACCTCGGCAAAGCCGATGATGGCGTTGAGCGGCGTGCGGATCTCGTGGCTGATCCGCGCCAGCATGTCGGCCTTGGCGTTGGCCGCGCCGTCGACGAGGCGGCGGGCCTTCGTCAATTCGCTCTCGCCCTTCTTCGCGTGCGAGAGGTCGCGGAACACGGCGAAGAAGTTCGGCCCGTCGGGCCGGGTGCGGCCCATGATCATCGCGAGCGGGATGACGCCGCCCTTCTTCTCGCGGCCCAGCACCTCGCGGCCGTGATCGAGCAGGCTGGAGATGTCCTGGCTCTTCAGGCTTTCCAGATAATCGGCGACGATCTGCTGGCTCTCGGGGGCGAACAGCGTCAGCAAATTCTGCTGCAGCAGCGCCTCGCCGTCATAGCCGAACAGCGCCTCCGCGCTGCGGTTGCAGGCGTGGATGTTGCCTTCGGCATCGAACATCACGATGCCCTCGGCTGTGGTGTCGAGGATGGCGGCGAGATCCTCGGCATCGGCATCGCCGGCCGCGGGCTCCGCGTCCGCGGCGTCAGGCTCTGCGGCCACCAAGGTCTCTGCGACGGCAGCCGCCGCGGCGATCGGTGCCGCCTGCGGCAGCGCGCAGATCAGCGCATGCGCGCTGTCGCCGTCCCAGTCGATGGTGTGGAGATGCGCTTCCGTCGTCGCCAGCGGCGCTTCGCCGTTCGCGACCGTCGCGCTGATCGTCACAGGCGTGCCGCCTTGCGTGGTGCTGCTGGCCGCCGACACGCCCGGCTCGACATAGAGCGCATCCAGCCCGCCGGCATGCTCCAGCGCGTTCAGGCTGTCATAGCCGATGCGCGCGAGGAAGGCGGGATTGGCGTAGAGCAGGCGGTCGAGCCGGTAAATCAGGATGCCCGTCGGCAACAGGTCGAGCAGTGTGCGGTCGCGCGCGCTCATCCCGCGCGGCGGCGGTGCGGGCTCGGTCAGCCATTCGGCTGCGGCCTGCGGCGGCTCCGGCTCCGATGCTTCGGCGCTGATCTCCGCCACTGGTCCGGCCGCGTCGGTCGTGATGGTCTCGCGCTCGCGTTCGAGCCGCTCGGACAATTGCCGCGCGAGCTCGTTGAACGCGCTGTTCTCGACCGGCGTCAGCGTCGGCGGCCGCGTATCGCCGACGACGCGGAACGGCACGACATTGGGAGGCGTTTCCACGGGCGTGTCCAGTTCGGTTGGGTGTGAAGTCACGTCGCTTGTGGGCTCTGGCAGGTCGGGTTCGGCTTGCGGTTCGGGCTCGGCTTGCGGCTCAGGCTCGGATGGCGCGATCGGCGGTGCCTCTGCTTCGCTCTCGGCCACTGTTTCCGCCGCCGCTTCAGGCTCGGCCTCCGCATCGGACGCGACGTCCTCAGTGGAGCGGCCCTGCGGCGGCGCGTCGACCAGCAGCTCGAAGCGCCTGAGCGCCTCGAGCCGGGTGAGCGCGTCGAGATCGCGGCAGACGCCGAAGCCGCGGAAGCCGGCGAACTGACGGTTGCGGTCGTAGACCGGCAGGCCCGCGAGCTCGACCGGAATGTGCTCGCCGCCGTCGGCCGGCCAATTCACTGTGATGCCGGCCCAGGTGTCCTGGCTTTCCAGCGCCTTGGCCACGCGGCCCTCGGGATCGAGCGAAAATTCCGCGGCGATCTCGCGCCAGGGGCGGCCGAAGCCGGCGGCCGTGTGCATGCCCATCAGGCGGATGAATTCATCGGAGCCGAGCACAAAGCGGCCCTCTTCATCCATCTGCCAGAGGAAGCGCAGCGGATGCTGACGCGGTGCGGGCGGCTCTTGCTGGCCCGACTGCTGGTCTGAAGTCGGCTCGACCATGCCTGCATTGATCGGCGCGGGCTGCGGCGACACAATGGCTTGCGGCTGGTTTTCAACCGGAGTTTTGGCCGCCGCGGGGACGACCGGCTCGGGCGTCGGCGCAATCGTCTCGGCGGGCGGTTCGGCCGGCTCAGTGAATGCGTCGAACAGCGCAATCGCGGACGGTGCCTCGTCTGGCGCGGGCTGTGCGTCCTCCGGCACCGCGGCCGGAGGCTGCGCGGGCGTCACGTCGGGCGCGGCCTCGCGCGCCGCCGTGGCGGCGGCCGGCTCGATCAGCGCGACCAGGCCGATATCGGCGCCGCTGCCGACCCGCTGCAGCACCATCTGGCCGATGCCAACAGGCGTCGCGGCGCGGCCTTTTGCCAGCGCATCGCTGCGGGCGCGGTCGAGGCCGGCCTCGAATAGATCGCGAAAGCCGAGCAGGGAGCGCGCGGCCTCGCTCGCGCCGACGAACAGCCCGTCCGGCGCGAACGCCGCCATCGGCACCTTGGCGCCGGCGACCAGCCGATGCAGCCGCTCGACCAGCGGCATGGTGCGCAGCGTCGGGGCCATCGCGATGACGAGCACCGCATGGCCGCCATCGGCAAAGTCGAGCCGCGCGCAGCCGCAGGTCATCAGCGCCCCTAACCGGGCGCCGAAGCCGCGCAGCCGCTGCAGCCGTATTGCGCCGTTCGCCGGCAGCTGGGGGGCGAGCCTGACGATTTGGCGGCGGTGGCTGTCGGCGGGGCCGAACACCTTGTCCGCGAGGCCGGCGCTGTTGGCCGCGCCAAATAGTTTGGCGCCGACCGGATTGGCCCACAGCACGCGCGCGCCGTCGGTCGACCACAGCCAGACCGGCAGGGCAGAGGTCGCATGCACGGCCAGCCGCGGATCGCCCACCCCTCGCAACTGGAAATCCGAACGCGTCATCAGGCCGGCTGCATCTCACGCTTCACGAGTGGCGGCTGCCGGGAATGACAGCCTTAAGAAAGGGTTAGTATCGCCCGGAAGGCGCGACTAGGTCCACGGTTCAAAGCCTCGCGACGGACCCCAAGCGGCGATAACCTTAATCCCGCCAACCCCGCAAGCCGAGCCGACGTTGCATCCAAGGGATTCGAAGCGGAGGGCATAGGCGCGCGCAGCACCCGCGGTGCCCATCCTCCCCTGGAGGGGGAGGATCGGCTCACATGAGCGTAGCGAATGTGAGACGAGGTGGGGTGACAGTCTCTCGCCACGGGCGGTCCCCGCGGGGAGAGATCACCCCACCCCGGCTCATATTTCGCTACGGTCAATATGAGCCGACCCTCTCCCTCCAGGGGAGGGTAAAAGCTCGTTGCCCGGCGCATCCCACTACCTCAACCCCCGGTTCCCCATCCCAGGAACCTCATCCATCCCGAGATTAAATTTCGCATCGCACGCCTCTGCCGCGTTGCGATGCACAATGTTGACATGATAGGCAGCCATACTTCTGGCGCTGGGCGAGCCATCTCATTGTTTCGCGTTTCCAGTCTTCGTACCCGCTCAATGCGCAGGGCCCATGGTCGGGGCCGGCGGGCGCGCCAGAAAGGCTCACTCCATTTTTCAATTAGCGTGAGGGACCAACATGACAGGTGCGACTGATCCGTTTTCTGCCTCGATCATCCCGTTCGAGGTTCCCGAGCAGATGCGTGCGTTCGCCGAGAAGGGTGCGGCGCAGGCCCGCGAGAACTACGCCAAGTTCAAGGACGCCGCCGAGACCCACAACGGCACCGTCGAGGCCGTGTTCACCTGTGCGTCCAAGGGCGCGAGCGAGTACACCGCCAAGCTGGTCGAGTTCATGAAGGCCAATTCGAGCGCCCAGCTCGACTTCGCCCAGCAGCTGTTCGGCGCCAAGTCGCCGACCGAAGCGATGGAGCTGTGGACCGGCCACGCCCGCAAGCAGCTCGAGACCTACCAGGCCCAGGCCAAGGAGCTGGTCGAGCTCACCCAGCGCGTCGCCAATGAGACCGCCGAGCCGATCAAGGCCAGCGCCTCCAAGTACTACCCTTCCGCCGCCTGAGCGGTCGGATCGATGTAAGCCAGCGAAACCCGGGCCCGAAAGGCCCGGGTTTTTCTTTTGGAAATGGGTCGCCCGGCTCACGCCCAGCACTCCGTCCGCCTCTCCCAGAGGGAGAGGTCGGACCGCCCCCGGCGATGCGAAGCATCGTCCGGCGCGGTCCGGGTGAGGGGCTCAGGTCTCACCGGCCGCCGCGGCCCCTCACCCGGATCGCTCCGGCGCGCATTCGCGCACCAGAGCAATCCGACCTCTCCCCGCTGGGGAGAGGTGATCCCGCCCGGCCAATCGACCTGTTTTCTTCGCGCTGAAGAGGGGAAATATCGGGTTCTGCGGCCTTGCCAAACCGGGCCGTTGCACCTAGTTTCCGCCCCGTCCAGCCCCCTCAGGCATCAAGCCTTTTCAGGCAGCCCAAGGCGCGGCGCGCAAGGATGCAGTTGTAGCTCAGTTGGTTAGAGCGCCTGTCTGTGGAACAGGAGGTCGGTGGTTCGAGCCCACCCAACTGTACCAATGATCGCAATGATTGGCGCGCGATGCAGCATTTCTCCGATCGCTGAGTTTCGACGCATTGTTAGACTGTCCACAGTGTGGGCGGGGAGCATTGCTGACCGCGCGACTTGGCGATCGCCGGTGGGATTGTGGGGCTGAGCCCAACTGCGACGAGGCTTGAATCCATCGCTGCCTGTGCTTAGATGCCAATTGGCCGAGTTCTTAAGGCATTTGGCACAGGGCTTGCCGAGGCAGAAACCATGGGTAAGAACGAGCGCAGTGGCAAAGGCGTCGCTCGAGTTTCTTCGCGAGGCGTTCGCGCCCCCGGCTCCCTGACTAGCAAGCAGATCAAGGCGATTGCAGTGTCGGCCCTTACTCAGCGGCCTGACCATAAGAGGGGGTCTAGTAAATCTCCTTACAAGTCTCGCAAGTCGGCACAGCCTGAACGCCTCTCCGCGGCCGAGCCGGACCCGACCTATCAACCGCAACCCGGCGCCGTTGTCGTGCGAGGGCATTTCGATGCGGTCACGGGGCTCTCGACAATCACCGATGCGCCGTCGCTCGGGCTCGCCAGAACCGCGGATGAAGCGCACTCCTCGGCCGAGCTGTTCGACGTCGTCATCGATGCCAACAGCCTCTTCCGCATCGAGCCCGCTGCGCTCAAACGCCTTGCCAATTACAGCGATGACGAAATCCACGCGCTCGTCGTGCCCAAGCGCACGCTCGCGCGGCGGCTGTCGGACGGCGAGCCGTTGACGGTCGAGGAGACCGACAAGGCCGTTCGGCTCGCGCGGGTCGACCGGCTCGCCGCAAACGTGTTTGGCGAGGTCGCAAAGGCGCACCGCTGGCTGCGCAAGCCGAAGAAGGCACTCGGCGGGGAGACGCCACTTGCCTATCTCGCGACGGAAGCGGGCGCGCGCGTGGTCGAGGAGATGTTGCATCGGATCGACCACGGCATCCTCGCTTGAGGATTCGGCGTGCGGATCTGGCGGATCTCTAATTTCGATGATCTTTCCGGTATTGGCGGCCTGAAGGCCGACGGCCGCTGGCACGATCGCGGCCGGCACGTTGTCTACGCCGCGGATCATCCGGCTTCGGCGCTACTCGAAGTGATGGTGCATCTGGAAATCGATGTGGAGGACTTGCCGACCAGCTACCAACTGCTTCGTATTGACGTGCCTGATAACCTGGCTGTCGAAAAGGTGAGCTTGGGCGATATTGAGAGAGTATCGCCGAATTGGGCCGGGGATCCCAGGGTGACACGTGATGTGTTGAGGCCGTGGTTCGACGAGATGCGCACGGCCGTGGTGTCGGTGCCGTCGGTCATCGTACCGTTTGCGCAGAACTATCTCCTCAATCCGAGACACGTGGATGCGGCGCGCATCCGCGTGTCTCATGTCGGGCGCTATCCTCACGACGAGCGGCTGTTTGGGCTGCGAACGGGCAAAGTCTGAGGTTGATGGTTTCCTGCTTTGCGCACGTCTGGGCAACATCCCGAGATCAGCCAACATCGCCAATCTTGGAGCTCGAGAAAATGATCTCAGCCGACTATTGCCGCCTTATGGCCCGCTACAACACTTGGCAGAACGCCTCTTTGGTAACGACCGCCGACGGGCTGACCCACGAGGATCGCTGGAAGGATCGAGGGGCGTTCTTCCGGTCGATCGCAGCGACGTTGAACCATCTCTATTGGGCTGATGCCCTGATTCTGGAGCGGCTGAAGGGAAACGCGCGTCCAGAGGAAACCATCAAGCATTCCCTCACAAGTCCTTCGGATTGGGATGCCTTCAAGGCGCTCCGCTTGCAACGGAACGAGGAAATCGAAGCGTGGTCAGCGCGATTGCGCGACGCGGACCTGAACGGGATGCTTGTTTGGTATCCCGGGGACGGTTCAACTCGAATCGAGAAGCCAAAGACGCTCGTTGCTATTCAACTCTTCAATCACCAGACCCACCATCGAGGTCAGGTCCACGCGATGTTGACGGCCGCGGGTGCAGACCCGGAGCCGACTGACATTCATCTTCTGGCGTAACGCGAGGACGCTTCGATTCATCTCATCGCACGTCAGGAGATCATCGCCTTTACCTGCGCCGTATCCGCAAACTCGATCAGCTCAACGATCTTGCCGTCTTGAAGCCTGAATAGGTCCAGAATCTCGGTGCTGGAAACCTGGCCGGTTGGACGGTATCGAACGTCGACGCGGGAATGGATGGCGACACGGTCGCCGTCGACCAGCTCAGCCAGGATCTCGCGGCCTTCGAAGCCGAAGTCTTCGATCAATTTGCTGAAGGCACCACGCAGGTTCGGGTGTCCCTCCACGCTTCCCGTCAATTCGAGCGCATTCTTGTCGCCCATCAAGGTGAACAGACCCTTGGGATCAAACGCTGATACCAAACCCTCAGCGTCATCGTTGTCGCGTGCAGCGTAAGCGCGCCTGACGGTTGCAAGCATCTCTTCGCGTTGTGCCATGTTACCCTCCCTGACGTATCAGCGGAGCCTAGCGACCTTTGCGTGCAAAGGCAAAATGATTGGAACTGTGCTGCACGACCTTCCACCCGCCACCATCCGCACCGCCACCGGCAGCGTCAACGCCGCCAGCAGCGTCCCAGCGCCACCGCGCCCGACACCGGGTTCACCAGCCGCCGATACTGCACGGCAAAAATCTACGCATTCGCGCCGGTCGACATCGCCGCGAACAGCACGATGAACGCCCGCGGCAGGTCGAGCAATCTTACGAACGCAGCGGCCGGCATTGCCGGAAGCTTGAGCGGCACGCATCACCAAGATGCTCGGCCTCTCGCTCTTCACCTCGCGCGAACAAATAGATGCCGAGCTTGATCGCCGTCGACGGCGAGCCCGAATACCCAAAGAATGTGATGATTGTTCGGAAGACTGCCGAGATTGCAGGTCACCCATCAGGTAAGCCAGTCGATCTTACTCTTTGAGCGCGGCCTCAAACTCTTTTTCGACGAAAGCGAGGACGGGTGTAAGCTGTTTCACAGCAGCCGACTTGCTGCACGCTTAAGATCGCTCTGCACTTCTACGTTCTTGCGCGGCTCGTCCGTACAAGATGTCGCTCTCTGTTGAAACAACGAGGAGCATGAAGATGAAGACGTTTCTTGCAACGAAATCCCCATTCCTGATTGTCGCCACTCTTGCAGTCTGCATCGGCACTGCGCGTGCCGATGTCATCATGGACTGGAATGCGAAAGCAGATGCGATTGCCGCTGAAAAGAAGGTCCTGCCTGTGCCACAGGCCCGGACGATGTCGATGCTGCACGTTGCCATGTTCGAGGCCGTCAACGCGATCGACAGGCGATACACTCCATACAAGCTGGATCTCGTGTCAGACCGCTCCACGTCCAAGGAAGCGGCGGCGGCTGCTGCGGCCTACAACATTCTTCTGACGATCTATCCGGACCAGAAATCTGCCCTTGATACCGCCCTCCATGCATCGCTTTCCGGCATTCCGGACACGGAGGGAAAGGCGAATGGAATCGAGCTTGGAACGATGGCCGCTTCCGGCGTGATAGCATTGCGCAGGAATGACGGCAGTGACGTCCAGGAGACTTATCGTCCCTATACAGGCCCGGGGGCCTATGTGCCGACCGTGGTGCCGATCGGCACGACGGTCGGAGCAATGACCCCTTGGGTCATGACTTCGGTCTCACAATTCCGTCCAGCGCCGCCACCGGCGCTTGATTCCGAGATCTGGACCAGAGACGTCAACGAAATTCGGGAGCTCGGCGCTCGCAACAGCACCACCCGAACGGCAGAGCAGACCGCGATCGGGCGAGCCTGGTTTCTGGTCGGGCCTCCCAGCTTCAATCCAATCGTCCGGCAAGTCGCATTGGCCAAGAATATGGACGTCGTGGACTGCGCTCGTCTCTTCGCCCTCGCCGAGATCGCGGGGAACGACGCAATCGTTGCCGTCCTTGATGCGAAGTATCACTACAATTTTTGGCGGCCAATGACGGCCATACGCAACGCGGACATCACGCACAATCCGAAGACGCCACGCGAACCGTCCTGGTTGCCGCTGGGCGAAACGCCGATGCATCCCGAATACCCCTGTGCCCACTGTATCGTATCGGCGGCGGTTTCCACGGTTCTCCGGTCCATCGCCGGCGATGAAGTCGGAGAGCTAACGATGACTAGCCCCACTGCGCCAGGGGTGACTCGCAAATGGACCAAGCTCCAGGATTATAGCGATGAGGTCTCAAATTCCCGCATCTATGCCGGTTTCCATTACCGTTTCTCGACGGAGGTCGGAAAGGACATGGGCCGTAAGATCGGTGACTTGGTTGTCGGGACACAGCTTCGCGGGCTGGAAGCGCGAGCTGAACCGAAGCAGTAAGCCGGCGTGCAGGTAAACTGCGAACACACAGAGGTCGAGAAGCGCTCGACATCGAGGCATCCAGGCTTGAGATAGCAGAACAAGTCGACGTTCGAACATGGTGGGCAGGCAGCCAGTGCTCTGCCCACTTATATGGTGGCTTGCTGCCCGCTCTGAAGCAAATCGAACCTCATCGTCCGTCAGGAGATCATCGCCTTGATCTGCGCCGTATCCGCAAACTCGATCAGCTCCGCGATCTTGCCGTCCTGAAATGTGAACAGGTCCACGATCTCGGTGCTGACCGCTTTCCCGGTCGGGTGGTATCGCACGGTGACGCGGGAGTGGACGGCGACGCGATCGCCGTCGACCAGCTCGGCGAGGATCTCGCGGCCTTCGAAGCCGAAGCCCTTGGTGAATTGGCCGAAAGCTTCGCGCAGGGTCGGGTGGCCCTGCATGCGTCCTGTCAATTCGAGCGCACTCTTGTCGCCCATCAGGGTGAACGCGCCCTCGGGATGAAAGGCCGTCACCAGGCTATCGGTGTCGCCGCCGTCGCGCGCGGCGTAGCCGGCCCTGATCAATGCGAGCATGTCTTCGCGGTTCGCCATGTGCCCCTCCCTGCAATATGTATCGGGGCAGCCTAGCGACCTTTGCGTGCAAAGGCAAAAAGATCGCGCGGCTCCAGCGCGACGAAGCAGGACGGTTCGTCTTCGTTCCCCGATTGTGGAAGAAAACGGTGGCCAGCACCGGCGAACCTTTTCATAGCCCCAGGTGTTTGTAGCTGCGGCAGGACAGACAACGCTGAGGGAGCTTAGCTATGAACGGTATCATCTATATCATCGGGCTGATCGTCGTGATTGCTGCGGTGCTCTCGTTCTTCGGCCTGCGCTGATTGGCAATTCGGCGCGAAGCCGTGCGGCGTCGCCCGCCAAGCTTCCGACCCCTAGCTCGCCACCACCCACACCACCACCGGCAACGTCGCCGCCGCCAGCAGCGTCCCCAGTGCCACTGCGCCCGAGACCGGGTTCACCAGCCGCTGATACTGCACGGCAAAAATGTACGCATTCGCCCTGGTCGGCATCACCGCGAGCAGCACGATGACCCCGGCAGCCACCGGCGGCAGGTCGAGCAGCTTTGGCCAGCCCGAACGCGGCTGCCGGCATCGCCGCCAGCTTCAGCGCGCACATCACCAGGATGCTCAGCTTCTCGCCCTTCACCTCGAAAGCGGGGCCGGTTGATGCCAAGCGATCAGTGCGGCTCGAAGGGGGGCATCCGCAACGTTGCTCAAAGCCGGCTTTGTCCGCGGCCACCGTAGCTCCTCCATTCGCAATGCGCTATCGGTAGCGAGCCAATGACGTTTGATGGACAAGCAAGCAGGCGGAAAAGATCGTGAGTTTTTTCGAGCGTCTCAAGACGGCCGCGTCCACTGAGTGGCGGGCCTATACGGAGCATCCCTTCACGAACGGATTGGCGGACGGCTCGCTCCCCGAAGCGGCGTTTCGTCACTACCTCGTTCAGGACTATTTGTTCCTCATCGAGTTTGCTCGCGCCTACGCGCTCGCGGTCTACAAGTCGCCCAGGCTTGCCGACATGCGTGAAGCCACGGCCGGCCTGTCGGCCATCCTCGATGTCGAGATGAACCTGCATGTGAAGCTCTGTGCCGAATGGGGCCTGTCCCCGAGCGACCTTGAACAAGCCCCTCCGGCGGCCGAGATGCTGGCCTATACGCGCTATGTGTTAGATGCGGGAATGCGCGGCGATCTGCTGGCGCTCAAGGTCGCGCTTGCTCCTTGCGTGATCGGGTACGCGGAGATCGCAACGAGGCTCGTCTCGCGCCCCGATGCCGACGCCGCGACGAATGCCTATCGCGTCTGGATAGACGAATACGCCGGCGGGCCGTACCAGGAGGTCGCGGCCAAAGCGCGGACGCATATGGAGCATCTCGCCGATCTCTACGCCACGCCGGCCCGCGAGGCCGAGCTGATTGCGATCTTCAAGGAAGCCACCCGCCTGGAGGCAGACTTCTGGGAGATGGCCTGGCGCGCCGGCAAGGCTGTCGCATAGCGGTGTCGGCCGCCTACTTCCCTCCCGCCACCACCCACACCACCACCGGCAACGTCAACGCCGCCAGCAGCGTCCCGAGCGCCACCGCGCCCGACACCGGGTTTACCAGGCGCTGATACTGCACCGCGAAGATGTAGGCGTTCGCGCCGGTCGGCATCGCCGCGAACAGCACGACGACGCCGGCGGCGATGGGTGGCAGGTCGAGCAGTCTGGCCAGCACGAACGCCGCGGCCGGCATGGCGAGCAGCTTGAGCGCGCACATCACCAGGATGCTCAGCTTCTCGCCCTTCACCTCGAAGCGGAACAGGTTGATGCCGAGCGCGATCAGCGCCGCCGGCGAGCCCGCCTGCGCCAGCAGCTCGATCGTCTTGTCGACGACGGGGGTGAGGCCGAGTCCGGCAAGGCGCCAGACCACGCCGAAGCCGATCGCCAGCATCAACGGGTTGCGTGCTAGGTCGGCGATCACGGGCCAGATGATCGCGAGCGGTGAGCCCGTCTGCTTGCGGCTGACCAGCTCCATCTGCAGGATGCCGCAGAGCCAGAGCAGCGGCGTGTTCACCGACAGAATCAGCGCCATGGGTCCCGCCGCCTCGTTGCCGAGCGCGGAGAGCACGAGGGGAATGCCGAGCATCACGATGTTGCCGTAGACCGAGCCGATCGCGAACACGACGCCGTCCTCGCTGCTGCCGCGCCGCCCGCGCAGGAGTGCGGAGATCATGAGCGCCGCGATCCAGGTCAGCGCCAGCGCGCCGTAATAGGCGCCCCACATTCGCCAGGGGCTGACGTCGGGGAATTCCGAGACGACGATGGTGCGGAAGAGGAGGGCAGGGATCGCGATGCTGAAGGCGAACTCGCTGATGCCCTTGTGAGCGCCCTCCGAGACGAAGCGAAACAGCACAGCGGCATAGCCGGCCGCGATCAGCGCAAACACCGGCGCGACGATCAGCAAGGTGGCCATGCGCCTCTACGACCCCAGCCCAATGATCCTCCGCGCCATCCGCACATTGGCATAGTCGATCATCTTGCCGTCCAGCGTCACCGCGCCCTGGCCTTGCGCTTCGGCTTGCTCCATCGCCTCGACCACCCGCCGCGCCTGGGCCAGCTCCCCGTCCGAGGGCGTAAACGCGCGCAGCGTCGGCTCGATCTGGTCGGGGTGGATCACCTGCTTGCCGTCAAAGCCCATCGCGGCGGCCTTTTGCGCGCTGGCCTCGGTCAGCCCAGCATCGCGGAACGCGCCGCAGGGGCCATCGATCGCCCGCAGGCCGTGCGCGCGGGCGGCGACCAGCAGGCGCATCATGGGATAGGCGAACAGGTCGAGCGGCGCTGTGGCGTAGCCGCTTTGCGCTGAGCCGACGTGGCGATAGCCATCCGGCGAGATGCCGATGTCGGAGGTGCGGGCGCCGAGCGAGGCCGCGAGGTCGCCGACACCGAGATGCAGCGCGGCCACGCTGTCGTGGCACGCGGCGAGGGCGTCGACATTGACGAGGCCAAGCGCCGTCTCGATCAGCAGCTCGAGCGTAACAGGCGCGGCGCGATCGGACGCGGCTGCGCGCAGCTGATCGGCCATGGCGACGATGTCGCTCACCCGCTCCGCCTTCGGCACGATCACAGCATCCAGCCGGGGCAGGGCCGCCAGAGCGCGGATCTCCTCTGCGATGAACGGGCTGTCGACGGCATTGAGCCTGACCGCGACATGCTTGCTGCCCCAGTCGAGCGAGGATAGCGCGCGGGCGGCCTCCGCCAGCGCAACGCCCCTCTCGGCGGGCGGCACGGCGTCCTCGAGGTCCATGAACACCGCGTCCGCCAATGATGCCGCAGCCTTGGCGACGAGACGGGCGCGATGCGCGGGAACGGCGAGATAGGCCCGCGTCGGCCGGAGCGAGACCATTGTCACGCCTCCTTGCTGAGGCCGAGTTCGCCGAGGATGGCCTCGTTGTGCTCGCCGACATCAGGCACCGGATCCATCCGCGGCGTCACGCCGGGAATGGTGAGCGCGGGCAGGAAGCTCATCAAAGGTCCGCACGGCGATCCCACGCTTTGCACCCGCGCGCGGGCATGAAGCTGCTCGTGCTGGAGGAAGGCCTCGACCGAGTTCAGATGCGCATTCGCAATCGCGGCCTCATCCAGCAACCGCAGCACCTCCTCGCCGGTCATGGCTGCAAAGCGCTGCTCGATATGCGCTTGCAGCTCGTCGCGGTTCTGCATGCGTAGCGGATTGATGCGGAACTTCGGATGGTCGGCGAAGTCGGCGTCGCCGAGCACGATCCGGCACAGCGACCGCCATTCCCGATCGTTCTGGATGCCGAAAAAGATCGTGTTGCCGTCGCCGACGCGGAACGGGCCGTAAGGCGCGATCGTCGCGTGCTTTGCGCCGGTACGTGGCAACGGCCGGCCGGTGCTTTGCGTGTAGAACGCGGGATAGCTCATCCAGTCCGTGATGGAATCGAACAGCGAGGCCTGGAACGCCGTGCCCTTGCCGGTCCGTTCGCGCCGATACAGCGCCATCAGCACGCCGTTCAGGATGTACATGCCGGTGGCGATGTCGACCACGGAAAGCCCGACCTTGGCCGGCTCCGCCTCGGTGCCGTTGATGGCGAGCACGCCGGCCTCGCACTGCACCAGGAGATCATAGGCCTTCTTGTCGCTGTAGGGGCCGCCGGTCCCATAGCCCGAGACGTCGCAGGCGATCAGGCGCGGGTACTTGCGCAGCAGCGAAGCGGCATCGAGGCCGAGCCGCTCCGCCGCGCCGGGCGCGAGGTTCTGGATGAACACGTCGGCTCGCGGCAGCAGCGCGTCGAGCACCTTGCGGCCCTCGGGACTCTTGATGTCGATCGCGAGGCTTTCCTTGGAACGGTTGGTCCAGACGAACTGGCTCGACATGCCGTTCATGACGTGATCGTAGTCGCGGCAGAAATCGCCGCTGCCCGGCCGCTCGATCTTGATCACCCGCGCGCCCCAATCGGCGAGGTGCCGGCTCGCCAGCGGCGCCGCAATCGCCTGCTCCAGCGAAACCACCGTCACACCCGACAGCGGCAGCTCCGCTTCATTCCCCGTCATGTGATTGTCCTCCTCGTGTGCGCTTTTCGACCAGCGCAGGAGACAGGCCGGCCACCCCACGCGCATCTTTTTGAGGGTGACATGATGCCCCTGTTTTGCCCGACAAGTCAAATTTGGCTTCGAAAAATCCTAAAATTTGGCTACGTGAGTGTTTGCAATGACTTGGCTACTGTGCATGGGGTTGTTTTCGCACTTTTGGTTTGGGGCCGACAGCGGCGCCTTCGTTTCGTTTCCCGGAACTGCCGGGGCTCCTGACCTGTTGCCGAGAGCGCACACGTGCCGGCTTTCGCACTTGCCCTCGGTTGCCAACGAACTGCCGTTCACCCACTATTCGCACTGACTCGTGATGTGGGGGGATCGATGCCGGCGTTTCGCTTCAAGTCCTTTGCAAAGCCCTTGGCCGTTGCAAGCCTCGCGCTTGCCCTGGCCATCCTGGCGCTGCCGCGCGCCGGTTTCGCCTACACCCAGGAGGAGCAGCAGGCCTGCACGCCGGATGCGATGCGGCTGTGCGGCGAGTTCGTCCCGAACGTCGACGCCATCACCGCCTGCATGATCAAGAAGAAGGCGCAGCTCTCGCCGCAATGCGCGGTGTTCTTCCGCCGCGGACCGGCGCCGCGCGAGCAGCGCGCCGGCAAGCCGACCCAGATCGCGCCCAAGGCTGCGAAGAAGACCGCCAAGCCGGCGCCGAAGAAGAAATCCAGCCAAGGCTGAGCGCCCAGCGACCAAAAGGCTGAGCGCCCAGCGACCAAGGCTGAGCGCCCGGCAGCGCGTTCCCGGTTTGAAACTCCGAGGAAGGCGCGCAATCGCGCGCCTTCCTCGTTCCGGCCCTGACATCGGCTCTGCGGGCAGCCAGCGGACTCGTTTTGTTCGCACGACGCGCGGGCTTGCGTCGATCGACGGGGCCGCCTGAAAAGATGCGCGGGCAGATTTGCGCGGCAAGGTTGCATTCCACTTTGTCCCGCGCGTTGCTCAAAAAACGCACAGACGCGCGCACGAGCGGCATTTCGATGCGGCCCGTGTCTCCGTCCTGCGAAGCAGTGTGACTCAAAAGCCAACACGTCTTGTTATTTCGTGGCTGTCGCGCAGCTCCCGACAAATTTTTCTTTCACGAATCAGCGCACTGATTCATTTTCGCGGCCTGGGGTCAATCTGGAGGCGGAAGGTATGAACGTCATTGTTTTTGCATCACGTAAAGGCGGTTCGGGCAAGAGTACCCTCGCCGCGCATCTCGCCGCGCAGATCAAGGCGAGCAAGCAGGTCATGCTGGTTGACGCCGATCCGCAGGGCTCCCTGACGCTGTGGCACAAGCTCCGCGGCACCAACGAGCCCCCGATCAAGGCTGCCGTCAACTCCGTCAGCGGCATCGTCTCCGCAGCCAAGCGCGACGGTTATGAATGGGTGTTGATCGACACGCCGCCGAACCTGTCGGCCGTCGTCGACGACGCGATCAAGAATGCCACCATGGTGGTCATCCCGGCGCGTCCCGGCGTGTTCGACGTCAACGCCGTGCAGGAAACCATCCAGATGTGTCGCGCCGCGCGCAAGCCCTACGCGGTCGTGCTCAACGGCGCCCCGGCCAAGCGCGACGAAGCCGAAAGCCCGATCGTCACCATCGCCCGCGAAGCCCTAGCGAAATTCCGCGCTCCGGTGTGGGGCGGCCAGATCACCAATCGTTCGGATCTGCTGATGGCGCTCAGCCACGGCGAAGGCGCGCGCGAGTATCAGGCCGAGAGCCGTGCGGCTCAGGAAATCGCCAGGCTGTGGGCGGCGATCGAGCGTTCGGTGAAGGCTATCCGTGGCACCGCGTCGGCCTCCGGCGCAATGCACAAGCAGGCAGCTTAATTTTCATTGGTCATTCCGAACGGCGAAAAACGCGCGGGAATGTCCGCGCGTTTTGCGTTTCTGGGCTTGTCCTCACGCCACCATCAGCATGTAGAACACGATGACCGGCGACAGGGTCAGGATCACCGACCAGATGCCGACGGCCCAGAGAATGTCCTCGGTGCTGAAGCCCTGCTGTTCGGCGTCGAAATGCGACGCCATTTCATTCTGACTATTCACAAACGCCCCCGCGATTTCTTCGCTATGGGCGTCGGTGATAGCAGCGATGTTTTAAGATCCGGATCGCATCTGCCCGTGCATTTTGAACACAGGTGCTACCACGGATTAACCATCCGGTACGCCGGCCTCAGCCGACCAGCCAGACGCGAAACAGCAACACCGGCATCAGGCCGAGCATCACGGCCCAGAACCCGAACGACGAGACGACGAGAATTCCCTTCAAGAGATCGGCGGGCGCGAACTGGCTCGCGGCCGTTGGCCGGGTGCGATACCCCATGGTCATTTCCCCTTCGGTAACTTTGGACAGAACGATAGGCGCAGTCACGTAAACGAGACGTGGATGCGGATTGCGGCAGCTGCGAAGGCCGTTGGGGCGCGGTTAACCACGCGCAGCGCTCTCCCGCTCCCGCCGGCCGTCATTCCGGGGCGCGCGCAGCGCGAACCCGGAATCCATTCATGGGCGCGCGCGCCCACCAACTCCGCCGCGCCATGGATTCCGGGTTCGCGACTTCGTCGCGCCCCGGAATGACACGGAGGTGGCTTGAAGAGAAAGCCACTACGCCGCGATCGTCATCCGTCGCTCGATCTCGCGATCGATCGTTGCCGCGAGCTCGCTGCTCACTTCCACCATCGGCAGGCGCACCTCCGGGCTGTCGATCAGGCCGGATCGCCACAGCCAGTACTTCGCCGGCGCGGGGCTCGGCTCGGCGAACAACAGCCGCGTCAGCTCGGCGACCTCGTCCCAGCGCGCCTGCGCCGCATCGTGGTTGCCGCGCTTGTGCTCGCTATAAATTGCCGCGAAGGTCTCGGTCTCGACATGGGCTGAGAGCACGATGCCGCCGTCAGCGCCGTCACTGAGCGCCTCGAAATAATTGGCGTCCTCGCCGGTGAGCACGCGAAAGCCCTTCGGCCGGTCGCGCAAGAGCGCGATCGATTGCTCCCGGCTCGCGCCGCAATCCTTCAGGCCGACGATGTTCTTGTGCTCGGCAAGGCGCAGCATGGTCTGGTTGGTGATGTTGACGGCGCAGCGATAGGGAATGTTGTAGAGCGCGATCGGCCATGCCGCGTGGTCGGCGAGCGCCTCGAAATGCGCCAGCAAGCCGCGCTGCGACGGCCGCACATAATAGGGGCTGGCGATCAGGTAACCGTCGATCGGCCAGTCCGCGGTCTCGTCGAGGCGCTCCTGCAGACGCGAGGTGTCCGCGCCCGACAGTCCGAGGCAGATCGGCAGGTTGCGGCCGGCGGCCGCCATCTCCGCCCGCACCACGGCGACGAGACGTTCGAGCTCGGCTGCGCGCAGCGTCATGCCTTCACCGGAGGTCGCGCCCAGGATGAGGCCGTCTGTGCCGTGCGCGCAATAGTGCCGGGTCAGCCGCCGCAGCGACCTCTCGTCCAGCGCGCCGTCCTGGAACGGCGTCACCAGCGGCAACCACAGCCCGTGCAAGTGATCTCGTAGTCCGGTCATGTTTCCATCTCCTTCTCGGGAAAAATGCCTGAGACGGAGGGCACATGAAAAAACCCCGTCCAGGCGGCGGGGTTTTCGAAGATTTGCAGCGATGACGAAGTCGGCTAGCGCGCGCAAAAATCCGAGGCCCCGGGATGGGGCCCTTTTTTCGAGACGATGGCCTCGAACGAGATTGCGCACGACTTCGTGATCATAGGCCAATGATGCGGGGTAGGCGTGGAACTGTCAATACACGCGCAGGGCGAAGCAATATTTTGACGAAAAAAAGCCGGACCCGAGGGCCCGGCTTAGGTATTGGCCACGTGAGGCCGACACAATCACCTTCCAAGAGGGATTACTGAACTCCCGCGCCACTGGAGGAGGGGGACAAATGCGCAACGCGAAGGCTCAGCGTGCAAACATTATGAGCTTGCCGAGTGCCTTGCAGCAACAGCCGAGGCCGCATGTCAGTCATGCGGAAATCAGGACGGCCAGCGTTGCGCCTTGCTCACCACGAAGTCACGGAACACCTGTACGCGCGCGACCGTCTTCAACTCCTCGGGATAGACGAAGTAGGTGTCGAGCTGGATCGAATCCGACTCGCCGAACAGCTGCACGAGCTTGCTCTGCTCCTCGACGAGGTAATCGGGCAGGGCGGCAATGCCGAGGCCCTGCGCGCAGGCGCGCACGAGACCGAGGATGTTGTTGACCTTGAAATAGGCCTCGCGCGGACCCGAGCCGTTGCGCCCGGCTTCGATCAGCCAGTTGCGGTTCTGCAGGTGCGGCGCGAAGTTGCCGTCCGAGAGCGTGATGATGCGGTGGGAGTCGAGCTCCTCCAGCGTGCGCGGCGTGCCGAAGCGCTTGATGTATTCCGGCGAGCAATAGGCGTGGAAGCCCATCGCGAACAGCTTGCGCTGGATGAGATCCGGCTGCGTCGGCTTGCGGGTGCGGATCGCGACGTCAGCCTCGCGCATCGACAGATCGAGCTCCTCGTCGGTGACGATCAGCGAGATGCGGATCTCCGGATAGAGCGCGGTGAACTCGCCGAGCCGCGGGATCAGCCAGTTGATGCCGACGCCGGGCGTGGTGGTGATCTTGAGATCGCCGCTCGGCCGCTCGCGGCTGTCGGTCAGCTTGGCGCGCGCCGCCTGCAGCTGCATGAACACGTCATGCGCGGTGCGGAACAACAGGTCGCCCTGCTCGGTGAGGATCAGCCCGCGGGCGTGGCGGTGGAACAGCGAGACCGAGAGCTCCTGCTCCAGCGCCGAGACCTGGCGCGACACCGCCGATTGCGACAGGCCGAGCTGCTCGCCCGCATGCGTGAAGCTGCCCGCTTCCGCCGCGGCGTGAAACACCTTCAGCTTGTCCCAGTCCATATCCGTAAATCCGTCGCGTGTTCGGGGCATGATTCTATTCCGCTGCCGCGCGCTCGCTGGCGCGAAGGGCCAAGAAACGTTCGGCTTCGAGTGCGGCCATGCAGCCGAGGCCGGCGGCCGTCACGGCCTGGCGATAGGTTTCGTCGGCGACGTCGCCGGCGGCGAACAGGCCCGGCACCGAGGTCGCGGTCGAGTTCGGGGCGACCTCGATATAGCCGGAGGGTTTCAGCTTGACCTGATCCTTGACGAGCTCGGTCGCCGGCGCATGCCCGATGGCGATGAAGATGCCGTCGGCCTTGACGTCCGTCAGCGCGCCGGTCTTGACGTTCTTGAGACGGACATGGGTGACCTTATTGGGGTTATCGGTGCCGCAGATCTCGTCGACCGCGGCGTCCCAGATCACCTTGATCTTCGGATGCTTGAACAGGCGCTCCTGCAGGATACGCTCGGCCCGGAAATGATCGCGACGATGCACGATCGTGACCTGCGAGGCATGGTTGGTGAGGTACAGTGCTTCCTCGACCGCGGTGTTACCGCCGCCGACCACGATCACCTCCTTGCCACGGTAGAAGAAGCCGTCGCAGGTGGCGCAGGCCGACACGCCGCCGCCCTGGAACTTGGCTTCCGACGGCAGCCCGAGCCAGCGCGCCTGCGCGCCGGTGGCCAGGATCACGGTCTCGGCGAGATAGACGTCGCCAGAGTCGCAGGTGAGGCGGAACGGCCGCTGCGCCGTCTCCAGCTTGGTCACCAGGTCGGAGACGATCTTGGTGCCGACATGGACCGCCTGCTTCTCCATCTGCTCCATCAGCCAGGGGCCCTGGATCACGTCGGCGAAGCCTGGATAGTTCTCGACGTCGGTCGTGATGGTGAGCTGGCCGCCGGGTTGGATGCCCTGGATCAGGATCGGCTCAAGCATCGCGCGCGCGGCGTAGATCGCGGCGGTGTAGCCAGCCGGGCCGGAGCCGATGATGACGACCTTTGCATGAACAGGAGCGGACATTTCGATGGACGCCTTTCACGGGGGATTTGCAGCGCGGGCGCGGAATGTGCCGGGAGGCCTAGCGGAGGCGCTGAAATATCAGAGCTAATCTAAGCAATCTGGCGAGCCATGCAAGAATTGCATTCCCTATCGGCGGATTTTTCCAACAGGGAACAAAAGTCGATTGCGCTGCACGCGCAATAAAATTGCGCCGGCGGTGAGGATTGCGCTATGAGGATTTCGACAAATCACCCAATACCGCCGCAAAGGCCAGGAGTTCCAATCACGTGTCGCGGAACCTAGACGAGATCGACCTGAAAATTCTCACAGAGATTCAGGCCGACGGTCGAATCACCAATGTCGAGCTGGCCAAGCGCGTCGGCATCTCGCCGCCGCCCTGTCTGCGCCGCGTCCGGGCGCTGGAGGAGGAGGGTTACATCCACGGCTATCGCGGCCTCCTGGACGCACGCAAGCTGGGCTTCGACGTCACCGTTTTCGCCGCCGTGCACCTGTCCAGCCAGGCCGAAGGAGATTTGCGCGCGTTCGAGGAGTTCGTCCGCGCCGAGCCCCTGGTGCGGGAATGCTGGATGCTGTCCGGCGAGGTCGATTTCATCCTGAAATGCGTCGCCCCCGACATGGCGACCTTCCAGGATTTTGTCACGCACCTCACCGCGGCGCCGCATGTCCGCAACGTGCGCACGTCATTGGTGCTGCACAATTCGAAGTACGAGGCGGCCGTGCCGCTCGAGGTGAAGGGACGGCGGTAGGTCGCGCGAACTCGTGCCCCGGACGCAGCGCAGCGCTTCTTCAGCGGTGCGCTGCAGAACCGGGGCCCATCTCACCGCGTGCCGTGCTGCCTTCTGGGTCCCGGCTCTGCGCAGCAACGCTAAGGGCGTTGCAGCGCGTCCGGGACACCAGACGCAGAAACAAAAAGGCCGCGCACTGCGCGGCCTTTTCGAAACGTCAGCAGGCGCAGCGGCAAGTCCTTACCGCCACTCCACCTTGGTGATCTCGTACGCCTTGGCGCCGCCCGGCGTGTTGACCTCGACCGTGGCGCCCTTCTTCTTGCCGATCAATGCGCGTGCGAGCGGCGAGGTGATCGAGATCCGGCCCTTCTTGGCGTCCGCCTCGACCTCGCCGACGATCTGCCACACCGTCTTCTTCTCGGTGTCCTCATCGACCAGCGTCACGGTGGCGCCGAACTTGATGGTATCGCCGGAGAGCTTGGAGATGTCGATGATGTCGGCGCGCGCGAGCTTGTCCTCGAGCTCGGCGATGCGGCCCTCATTGTGCGACTGCTCTTCCTTCGCGGCATGATATTCCGCGTTCTCCGACAGGTCTCCGTGCGAGCGCGCCTCGGCGATATGCTCGATGATCCGCGGACGGTCCACGGACTGGCGCTGCTTCAATTCTTCCCCGAGCGCGACAAAGCCGGCCTGGGTCATCGGAACCTTTTCCATCGTCTCTCTCGTCCTTCGATCGTGCGCCCCAGAATGCGGATGGGCGCCGCAACCTTGATTCGTCAGTCCTCCAGAGCCCAAAGAGGGGCTGCCGGACCTTGACAGATATGGGCTTTAGCGCCGGAACAGAACTACCACCTGGCCGGACAGTTCCTCCGGCCATTGTGGCTTCATTGCCAATCACTTAGCGGAAGCTTCGCTGCCGCTAGCGATCAGGTTTCCGAAAAGTAGCTCTGCAGGGTACGAACCTCAAGGTCCCCGCCCAAATAGGCGCGGATGCCCTGCGCGGCCGCCACGGCCCCGGAAAGAGTGGTGTAATATGGCACTTTATGCAAGAGGGCCGCGCGCCGCAGCGAGCGGCTGTCGGCCAGCGCCTGCGGGCCTTCGGTGGTGTTGAAGACGAGCTGGACGTCGCCATTGGTGATGGCATCGACGATGTGCGGCCGCCCTTCCAGCACCTTGTTCACCTTCTCGGTCGGGATGCCCTGATCGGTCAGGAAGCGCGCCGTGCCCGACGTCGCCAGCACCTTGAAGCCGAGCGAATGCAATTCGCGCACGGCATCCGCGATGCGCGTCTTGTCGCTTTCGCGCACCGAGACGAACACAGTGCCCTTGCGCGGCACCCGCGTGCCGCCGCCGAGCTGACTCTTGGCGAAGGCGACCGCAAACGAGCGGTCGATCCCCATGACCTCCCCGGTCGAGCGCATCTCGGGGCCGAGCACGGTGTCGACGCCAGGGAAGCGCGCGAACGGGAAGACCGATTCCTTGACGCCGACGTGCTTGAGCGCCGCCTTCTTCAGCTTGAAATCGGCAAGTTTCTCGCCGGCCATGATGCGCGCGGCGATCTTGGCGACCGGCGTGCCGATCACCTTGGCGACGAACGGCACGGTGCGCGAGGCGCGCGGATTGACCTCGAGCACGTAGATCTCGCCGTCCTTGATGGCGTATTGCACGTTCATCAGGCCGATGACGTCGAGGCCGAGCGCGAGCTCGCGGGTCTGCCGCTCCAGCTCCCCGATCATTTCCGCATCGAGCGAGTGCGGCGGCAGCGAGCAGGCGCTGTCGCCGGAATGGATGCCGGCTTCCTCGATGTGCTCCATGATGCCGACGATGAAGGTGTCCTTGCCGTCGCACAGGCAGTCGACGTCGATTTCCGTGGCGTCGGACAAATAGCGGTCGAACAGCAGCGGGTTCTTGCCGAGCACGGTGTTGATCTGCCCGGTCTTGTCGTTGGGATAGCGCGCCTTGACGTCGGCCGGCACCAGCTCCGGCAGCGTGCCGAGCAGATAATCGTTGAGCTGGTTCTCCTCGCGGATGATCTGCATCGCGCGGCCGCCGAGCACGTAGGACGGGCGCACCACCAGCGGCAGGCCGAGATCGGCGGAGACGAGGCGGGCCTGCTCGACCGAATAGGCGATGCCGTTCTTCGGTTGCTTGAGGCGCAGCTTGTCGAGCACGCGCTTGAAGCGGTCGCGGTCCTCGGCGAGGTCGATGGCGTCGGGCGAGGTGCCGAGGATCGGCACTTCGGCGGCTTCCAGCGCACGCGCCAGCTTCAGCGGCGTCTGGCCGCCGAACTGCACGATCACGCCGTGCAGCGTGCCCTTGCTGCGCTCCTTGGCGATGATCTCCAGCACGTCCTCGGCGGTCAGCGGCTCGAAATAGAGCCGGTCGGCGGTGTCGTAGTCGGTCGACACCGTCTCCGGATTGCAGTTGACCATGATGGATTCGTAGCCGGCGTCATGCAGCGCGAAGCAGGCGTGACAGCAGCAATAGTCGAACTCGATGCCCTGGCCGATGCGATTGGGACCGCCGCCGAGAATGATGACCTTCTTCTTGTCGGACGGCGCGCTCTCGTCCGCGGGCAGGCCGGCGAACGGCGCCTCATAGGTCGAGTACATGTAGGCGGTCGGCGAGGCGAACTCGGCCGCGCAGGTGTCGATGCGCTTGTACACCGGGTGGACGCCGAGCGCGTGGCGCTTCGCCTTGACTTCGGCCTCCGTCGTCTCGGCCAGCACGGCGAGCCGCGCGTCGGAGAAGCCCATGGCTTTCAGCGTGCGCATGCCGAAGGCGTTGCCAGGCAGGCCGTTCTTCCTGACCTTGTCCTCCATCTCGACGATGCCGCGCATCTCGGCGAGGAACCACGGATCGATCTTGCAGGAGTTGAAGATGTCCTCGTTCGACCAGCCGAGCCGCATGGCCTGGGCGACCTGGAGGATGCGGTTCGGCGTCGGAGTGCCGAGCGCGGCGCGGATCGCGTTCTTGTCGTCGTCGCGGCCGAGGCCCTCGATCTCGATCTCGTCGAGGCCGGTCAATCCCGTCTCGAGCCCGCGCAGCGCCTTTTGCAGGCTTTCCTGGAAGGTGCGGCCGATCGCCATGACTTCGCCGACCGACTTCATCGAGGTGGTCAGCGTGGTCGAGGCGCCCGGGAATTTCTCGAAGGCAAAACGCGGCACCTTGGTGACGACGTAGTCGATGGTCGGCTCGAACGAGGCCGGCGTCGCGCCGCCGGTAATGTCGTTGGCGATCTCGTCGAGCGTGTAGCCGACCGCGAGCTTGGCGGCGACCTTGGCGATCGGAAAACCGGTGGCTTTCGAGGCCAGCGCGGAGGAGCGCGACACGCGCGGATTCATCTCGATGACGACCATGCGGCCGTCTTCGGGATTGACGCCGAACTGAACGTTGGAGCCGCCGGTCTCGACCCCGATCTCGCGCAGCACCGCCAGCGAGGCGTCGCGCATGATCTGGTATTCCTTGTCGGTCAGCGTCAGCGCCGGCGCGACAGTGATGGAATCGCCGGTGTGCACGCCCATCGGATCGAGGTTCTCGATCGAGCAGACGATGATGCAATTGTCTTTCTTGTCGCGCACCACCTCCATCTCGTACTCTTTCCAGCCGAGCACGGATTCCTCGATCAGCACTTCGTTGGTGGGAGACGCGTCAAGGCCGCGCTCGATGATGTCGAGGAACTCTTCCTTGTTGTAGGCGATGCCGCCGCCGGTGCCACCCATCGTGAAGGAGGGGCGGATGATCGCGGGCAGGCCAATCTCAGACAGCGCCATCATGGCCTGGCCGAAGGCGTATTCCTGGTAGCGCTTGCGACGCTCGCTCTCGCCGAGCGTCCATTGCCGGTCGAGCTCTTCGAGCTCGGCGCCCGAAGCTTTTGCGCGCGCCGCCTGATACTTCTCGCGGAACGACTTCTTCAGCTCGGAGGCGTTGGCGAGCCGAGACTTCGGCGTCTCGAGCCCGATCTTGGTCATGGCCTCGCGGAACAGCTGGCGGTCTTCCGCCTTGTCGATGGCATCGGCGGTGGCGCCGATCATCTCGACGTCGAACTTCTCCAGCGTGCCCTGCCGGCGCAGCGACAGCGCGCAGTTCAGCGCGGTCTGGCCACCCATGGTCGGCAGCAGCGCGAAGCCGCCGGGGACGACGTGACGTTCCTTCTCGATGATCTTGGCGACGATCTCGGGCGTGATCGGCTCGATATAGGTCGCATCGGCCAATTCCGGGTCGGTCATGATGGTGGCCGGGTTGGAATTGACGAGGACGATGCGATAGCCCTCCTCCTTCAGCGTCTTCACCGCCTGGGTGCCCGAATAGTCGAACTCGCAGGCCTGGCCGATCACGATGGGACCGGCGCCGATGATCAGGATGGTCGAGATGTCGGTTCGTTTGGGCATCACCGCTCACGGGCTGGGATCTGGGCACAAAAAAAGGGCGCGCTTGCCGCGCGTCCCCATTTGGCGAGAGCGCGGGGTCTCCCTCGCGCGCGGGTGGGTCTTAAACCAGTTTTTGGAGCGGCGAAACCCCGAAAAACGCCCATCAACCGCCAATTTTCAGGGGTTGGGACTCTGCCGAGCGCGCCCGGCTTCGCCCGTTGGGCTTCGCTGCGGCAGCCTTCGCTACGAAGGGCTTGCCGAAGCCGAAGCTGGCGAAGCCAGCGAAGGCTGGAGACCCGGCCTGGATTTGAACCAGGATGAAGAGCGATGCACCGCCCCCGCGTAGACATTTCCGCCACCGGGCCATCAGGATTATTCCCGATCGGCGTGCGCCAGGCCACCTCAGCTGATCGTTATGCTTAACGGATCAGAGGCGGCCTCGCGATGAAGGTCATGCGCCAGCGGTTGTGCCCGATATTGCTGTGGGCGCGCTGGACCGCGAAGCCCGCCGCCTTCAGCTTGGCCGTGATCTCGTCCTCGCTGTAGCGCTGCAGTCCGATCTTCGAGCGCAGCTGGCGATAATCCGACAGCGCGGTGCTGATCAGCCCGATCAGCGCGTCCTTCAGAAATCCGTGACGCAGGCCGAACCCGAGCAGCGCCATCACATCCCTGACCATGCCGACATTGGGCTGTAGAACGTCCCCCAGCACCAGCTTGCCGGAGGGTTTCAGGATGCGGCGGATGTTCAATAGCGCCGCATCGAGCTCGTCCGGCGTCATGTATTGTGCGACCGAGTTCATCACGACGAGATCGATCGACAGATCCTGCATCTTGCGGACGTCCTCGAGCGAGCGGACGCGGATCTTGGTGTTTGGGGCGAACCGCGCGATCAGCCGGCCGCGCACGCCCGGCGCGGGCTCGGCCAGGATCAGCATGCCGCAGGCGGCTGCCACCTGGCTCGCCGACAGCGCTTCGCCGCAGGCATAGTCCAGCACCGTCGCATCGGGCGAGGGGATGTAGCCGATGATGTCCCGCGCAATGATCTGGAAGTGCAAGTCGCGATGCAGCTTGCTGACATAGATCGTATGCGTGGAGTCGTAATAATCGATCCAATCGTCCATTGGTATCCCGCCCAGGGGTTCCTATCTAGGAACCGCGCTGCCCACCTTGCGTTAGGGGTGCGGCGGCGCGCCGTCAATGTCCGCGTCCTAACAGGAAGGTCTCCCGTGAGCAAAACCAACAACAAGGTCTCGCCCGAACTCGATACCCCCACGGATCTGTCGCCCGACGGGGTCAAGAAAGTCTCTGAGGCGCTCAATGTGCTTCTGGCCGACGCGTTCGCGCTTTATCTGAAGACCAAGAATTTCCACTGGCACATCAGCGGGCGCCACTTCCGCGATTACCATCTGCTGCTCGACGAGCAGTCCGACCAGATCTTCGCCACCACCGACCAGCTCGCCGAGCGCGTCCGCAAGATCGGCGGCACCACGCTGAGGTCGATCGGCCAGGTCGCAAAGCTCCAGACCATCAAGGACAACAACGAGGACTACGTCCCGCCGCGCGAGATGCTGCGCGAACTGATGCAGGACAACAAGCACGTCGCAGCCGCGATGCGCAAGGCGCACGACGTCTGCGACGAGGCCGGCGACGTTGCCAGCGCCAGCATTTTGGAGAACTTCATCGACGAGACCGAGCGCCGCACCTGGTTCCTGTTTGAAGCCACCCGGCAGGAAGGTGGCAACGAGGCGTAGGCCAAGCTTTCGTAGGGTGGGAAAAACGAAGCGTGCCCACCAACAGGAGTGTGCGGATGGAGTGGCGGGCACGGCGCGCAGGGGCGCGCCTTTGCCCACCCTACCGCACCGCGCTCGTAGTTACCGCCACAGCCGCATCAGCGCGCCGTCCTTCCCGGTCACGGGATCAGCCGGCGGCAGCGCCACTTGCGGAATCGTCTTCAGCGCTTTCGCATGGTTCTCCGGCGTTGCGCGCGTGATCTCCATTTTTGCGCCTGGCGGATAGGCGCCGATCACGCAGAAATCATTGCTCGCCTTGATGCATTGATGGCCGGTGCCGGCGGGCAGGATCGCGACGTCGCCGGCCTTGATGTCCAGCTCCTGGCCATGATCGCCGCCGAAACGCACGCGCGCGCTGCCGCGCGCGACGCCGAGCACCTCATGCACCGTCGCATGATAATGCAGATAATCGTAGACGCCGTTGCGCCACGTCCCGCCCCAGCCGTTCGCTTCGAACAGATTCTCGATAGTCTCTTCCGGGCGCTTTGGGTCGAGCTTCACCGCGCCCTGGTAGACCAGGAACGGAAGGATGTTGTTCGGCACGAGCCCGTCATCCTCGAAAACAATGGCGAGCGGCTCGGCCTTGTCGCGGACGACGGACATGGCTGTGCTCCTGCGCAAGAATAGCAGGGATCAACCAAACGCGTACGGCGACGTTCCTCGTTCCACCGTCATTCCGGGACGACGCGCAGCGTCGAGCCCGGAATCCATGGCACTGCAGAGTCTGTTGCCAGATGGATTCCGGGCTCGCGCTACGCGCGCCCCGGAATGAAAAAGTCCGGGCGAGCCCGGACTTTTGTGGTGAAGTATTCGGGGAGAACGCGCCTTACGCCCTCTTCCTCTGCCGCATCAGGTCGGCGAAGCGCTGGAACAGATAGTGCGAGTCGCGCGGGCCGGGTGAGGCCTCGGGGTGGTATTGCACGGAGAATACCGGCTTGCCGTCGAGCTGGATGCCGCAATTGGACCCATCGAACAGCGAGATGTGGGTCTGCGTCGCGCCCTTCGGCAGCGTCGTCTCGTCCACGGCAAAACCGTGGTTCATCGAGGTGATCTCGACCTTGCCGGTGGTCTCGTCCTTCACCGGGTGATTGGCCCCGTGATGGCCCTGATGCATCTTCTTGGTCTTGGCGCCGACGGCAAGGCCCAGCATCTGGTGGCCGAGGCAGATGCCGAAGGTCGGCGTGCCCGATTTGATCACGTCGCGGATCACGGGCACGGCATATTTGCCGGTCGCGGCCGGATCGCCCGGACCGTTGGACAGGAACACGCCATCCGGCTTCATCGCCAGGATGTCTTCGGCCGGGGTCGTCGCCGGCACCACCGTCACCTTGCAGCCGACGCCGGCGAGCAGGCGCAGGATGTTGCGCTTGATGCCGTAGTCGATGGCGACGACGTTGAACTCGGGCTTGTCCTGCCTGCCAAACCCATTGTCCCAGGCCCAGGGCGTCTCGTCCCAGGTGAAGCGCTGGCCGCTCGTCACCATCGGCACGAGGTCCATGCCTTCGAGCCCCGGCCACTCGCGCGCTTCCTCCTTGAGGCCGTGCAGGTCGAACTCGCCAGACTTCGAGTGCGCGATCACGGCGTTGGGCATGCCCTTGGAGCGGATCAGCGCGGTCAGCGCGCGGGTGTCGATGCCGGAGAGGCCGATGATGCCGCGGGCCTTGAGCCAGGCATCGAGATGCTTGGTGGCGCGGTAGTTCGAGGGATTGGTGATCGCGGTGCGCAGGATCACGCCGCGCGCGCCGGGCGTCGCGGCCATGTTCACCGTCTCGATGTCGTCCTCATTGGTACCGACATTGCCGATATGCGGGAAGGTGAAGGTGATGAGCTGGCCGGCATAGGAGGGATCGGTCAGGATCTCCTCATAGCCGGTCATTGCGGTGTTGAAGCAGACCTCGCCGACGGCGTGGCCCTCGGCGCCGAGACCAAAGCCCTCCAGCACCGTGCCGTCGGCAAGCACGAGGAGCGCGGTCGGTTTGTGGTCCGGCCAGGCGGGATCGTTGTCATGTTGTGTCATGAGCCCGCTTCATAAGCCCCCCGCGTGTGCACGTCAAAGCGAGAGAAGGCCGATTCACATGCGTTTTTGCATATTTGACAGGCCTCCTCCCACCCTTAAGCTCGGCCGCACAATTTCCGGCAATTTCCTGGGCTTGCGAGGCAATAATGGACCAGACCACCCCCATTGTGCTGGTTCCGGGGCTGGCGTCCTCGGCCCGGATCTATGCGTCCGTGATCCCTGCGCTCTGGCGTTTCGGGCCGGTGACGGTCGCCAACCACATCCGCGACGACAGCATGGCGGCGATCGCCCGCCGCATCCTCGCCGATGCGCCGCCGCGCTTCGCCCTCGCCGGCCATTCCATGGGTGGCTACATCGCCTTCGAGATCATGCGCCAGGCCAGCGAGCGCGTGACAAAGCTCGCGCTGATCAACACGCAGGCGCGGCCCGACACGCCGGAAGCCACCGCACGCCGCCGTGCCCAGATGGAGCGCGCCAGACGCGGCGAGCTGCGCGCCGTGCGCGAGGAGAGTTTTCCGGAGCTCGTGCATCCGTCGCGGCGTGACGATGCCGGGATTCTCGCGCTCGTGCATGCGCAGGACGAGGACGTCGGCGTCGAAGGCTATCTGCGGCAGCAGAGCGCGATCATCGCACGGGTGGATTCGCGACCCTTGCTGGCGACGATCACATGCCCGACGCTGGTGCTGACGGGCGATGCCGACAACACCATCCCCAACGCCTTCTCCAAGGAGATGGCCGAGGGGATCACCGGCGCCAGGCTCGTGATCCTCGATCGCTGTGGGCACCTGCCGCAAGCCGAACAGCCGGAGGCGACCGTTCAAGCGCTGACCGAATGGCTCCGAACCGAGGTTGTCTGAAGGCCACGAACGGCCTAGATCAAGCGTTGGATATTCGAAGGGATCACGATCATGCTGCGCGACGACATCAACAATGCGGTCAAGGAGGCCATGAAGGCCAAGGACGAGCGCAAGCTGTCCACGCTGCGCATGGTCAACTCGACCATCAAGAACGCCGACATCGACGCGCGCGGCAGCGGCAAGCCGCCGCTGTCGGATGCCGACATCCTGGCGGTGCTGCAGAAGATGATCAAGCAGCGTCAGGAGGCGGTCGAGCTCTACGACAAGGGGGGGCGCGCCGAGCTTGCCGCGCAGGAGCGCGAGGAGATCGCGGTGATCTCGGCGTATCTGCCGAAGCAGATGTCCGACGACGACGTGAAGAAGGCGATCGCGGATGCGATCGCCGAGACCGGCGCGGGCGGCATGAAGGACATGGGCAAGGTGATCGCCGCGCTGCGCGCGAAATACGCGGGACAGATGGATTTCGGCAAGGCGTCCGGTCTCGTGAAGGCAGCGCTGTCGGGCTAAGTCGTCATTCCGGGGCGTGCGGAGCACGAACCCGGAATCCATCGGGCTTCCGACTCCGTTGCGAAATGGATTCCGGGCTCGCGCTACGCGCGCCCCGGAATGACAACAAGAACAAGGGGAGGCACGATGACCACCGTCAAGCCATTTCGCATCGCCATCGGCGACGACATCCTCGCCGACCTGAAGTCACGCCTCGCCCGCACGCGCTGGCCGGATGCGGAGCTGGTCGACGACTGGAGCCAGGGCGCGCCGCTGAAATGGATCCAGGAGATCTGCACCTGTTGGGCCAACGAGTATGACTGGCGCTCGCGCGAGGCAAAGCTCAATCGCTTCGCGCAGTTCACCACCGAGATCGACGGGCTGGACATCCACTTCATTCATGCGCGCTCGAAGGAGCCTTCGGCGCTTCCGTTGATCATCACCCACGGTTGGCCCGGCTCCATCGTCGAGTTCCAGAAGGTGATCGCGCCGCTCACCGATCCTGCCGCGCATGGCGGCAATCCCGCCGACGCCTTTCACGTGATCTGTCCCTCGCTGCCGGGCTTCGGCTTCTCGGGTAAGCCAAGGACCACGGGCTGGGGCGTCGATCGCATTGCCGCGACCTGGGCCAAGCTGATGGATCGCCTAGGCTACGCGCGTTATGGCGCCCAAGGCGGCGACTGGGGCTCGGCGGTGACGACCTCGCTCGGCGCGCAGGACCCCATTCATTGCGCCGGCATCCACATCACGCTCGCATTCAACGCGGCGCCGAAGGTCGAGGGCGAGCCGACGCCAGAAGAGAAACGGGCGCTGGTGGGCCTCAAGCATTATGTCGATCTCGATTCCGGCTACTCCAAGCAGCAATCGACGCGGCCGCAGACGCTCGGTTATGGCCTGACGGATTCGCCGAGCGGACAGGCGGCCTGGATCCTGGAAAAGTTCTGGGCCTGGACCGATTGCAATGGCCACCCCGAAAACATCTTCAGCAAGGACGAGCTGCTCGACAACGTCACGCTCTATTGGGCGACGCAGACGGCGACCTCGTCGGCGCGGCTCTATTGGGAGAGCTTTGGCAAGCGCCGCACCACGCCGGTGGTGAAGGTCCCGACGGGCGTCGCGGTGTTTCCAAAGGAGATCATCACGCCGGTGCGGCGCTGGATGGAGCCGAACTTCCATGCCATCACGCATTGGAGCGAGATGGAGAAGGGCGGTCACTTCGCGGCATTCGAGCAGCCGGAGCTGTTCGTGCGCGATGTCCGGAAGTTCTTCGCAACGGTGCGGTAGCCTCCGCTGTCATTCCGGGGCGACGCGCTAGCGTCGAACCCGGAATCCATCAGGCAGCGTTTTCCGGTGCTCCGATGGATTCCGGGCTCGCCCTGCGGGCGCCCCGGAATGACATCGCGGGGCTTGTCCCCTGCGTGCGCCGCCCTAGACTGCACAAGAACAACAAGATCCCGGGAAACGCCAAGCCCATGCTGACCGAAGCCGCAACCTACGACGAACTCGTCCGCAACTTCCGTTGGGATATCCCCGCGCGCTTCAACATCGCGGAAGCGTGCTGCGATCGCTACGCCGACGGCACCGGCCGGCTTGCGCTGATCTATGTCGACGACACCGGCGCCACCACCAGCACCACCTTCGACGAGATCGCGGAGATGTCGCGCCGCTTCGCCAATGTGCTGAAGGCGGACGGGCTTGTCCGCGGCGACCGCGTCGCGGTGTTCCTGTCGCAGTCGGTGGAATTGCCGATCGTGCATATGGCGGCGTTTCGCTCGGCCCTGATCTCGATCCCGCTGTTCGCCCTGTTCGGCGAGGACGCGCTGGAATTCCGTCTGTCGAATTCGCAAGCCAAGGCGATCGTCACCGACGAAGCCGGCTGGGAAAAGCTGTCCAAGATCCGCGACCGCCTGCCGGAACTGAGGAGCGTCTACATCGTCGGCGCGCGCGTGCCCGCCGGCACGACATCGTTCTGGGATGCGGTGAAGGCCGCTTCGCCCGACTTTACGCGCGCGGACACCTCGGCCGACGATCCCGCCCTGATCATCTACACATCGGGCACGACGGGTAACCCGAAGGGCGCGCTGCATGCGCATCGCGTCGTGCTCGGCCATCTGCCCAATGTGGAGATGTGCCACAACTTCTTGCCCAAGCCCGGCGATCTCATGTGGACGCCGGCGGATTGGGCCTGGATCGGCGGGCTCATCAACGGTCTGCTCGCGTTCTGGTACCACGGCATTCCCCTGGTCGGCCATCGCGCGCGGAAATTCGAGCCGCAGGCGGCGATGCAGATGATGGCCGATCTTGCCGTCCGCAACGTATTCCTGCCGCCGACGGCGCTGAAGCTGATGCGGCAGGCCGGCGTCAAGCATTCCGGCGTCAAGCTGCGCAGCATCTTCACCGGCGGCGAATCGCTCGGGGGGGAATTGCTCGGCTGGGTGCGCGAGACGTTTGGTGTCGACGCGCATGAGGTGTTCGGCCAGACCGAGTGCAACCTCGTGATCGGCAGCAATGCTAACCTGTTTCCGATCCGCCCGGGTTCGATGGGCAAGGCGACGCCGGGCTTCGATGTCCGCATCGTCAACGACAAGGGCGAGGAATTGCCGCGGGGTCAGCGCGGCATCATCGGCGTGCGCCAGCCGTGCCCCGTCACCATGCTCGAATATTGGCGCAATCCGGAGGCGACCGCGAAGAAATATGCCGGCGACTTCCTGCTCACCGGCGATCTCGGAGTGCAGGACGAGGACGGCTATTTCTGGTACGTCAGCCGCGAGGACGACGTCATCACCACCGCCGGCTACCGCGTCGGCCCTTCCGAGATCGAGCACACGCTGATGAAACATCCGTCGGTGGCCATGGCTGCGGTGGTCGGCATTCCCGATCCGATCCGTACCGAATCGATCAAGGCCTGGATCGTGCTGCGTCCGGGCTTTGCCGGCAGCGACGCGCTCGCGCGCGAGATTCAGGACTTCGTCAAGGTGCAGCTTGCCGCGCACGAATATCCGCGCTTCGTCGAATTCGCGGAGACGCTGCCGATGACGGCGACCGGCAAGGTGCTGCGCCGCGAGCTGCGGGCGAGAGGCTAGCTTCCAATCATGGCAAAGACGTCTCAAGCCGCGGGGCTTCACCGCGCCTCGCTTGTAAAGCTGCACGAGCTCGATACGGCGCTGGAGCTCATGTATTACGGCTGGCGCGGCATGACGCTTGAGGCGGACGCATATCTGGCCAAGCAGGGCCTGTCGCGTCCGCACCATCGCATCCTCTACGTTGTGGCGCGCCGGCCCGATATCGCCATCGGCGCGCTGATCGAGATCCTCGGCATTTCGAAGCAGGCCCTCAACCGGCCGCTCAATCTGCTCCTCGAGCGCAAGCTCCTGACCTCAAAGCGCGCGCCGGAGCAGCACCGCTCGAAATTGCTGCGCCTGACGGAAGCGGGGCGGCGCATCGAGCAACGCGCCTCGGACCACGAGCGCCAGGTTCTGCGCGAAGCGTTCGCGCGCGCCGGGGCGAGCGGTGCGGCGGGATGGATCGGCGTGATGGAGGCGATCGCCGACAACAATTGACCGAAGTCTCAAGTCAACATAGTTGACATGAGGCGCGCGCTTTGCCACCTTCCTGGCCGCAAGCCGAAGGGAGGATCCGTGTCGTGAGCGGACAGGCAATGGACCGCGCGGCCGCCGCAAGCTTCGTCGCGGCATGGTGCGCGAACTGGTGCAAAGTGGACATCGACGCGGTCGTCGCCCATTTTGCCGACGATGCGCAGATGCGCAGCCCTCTCGCGCTCACCCTGACGGGGTCTCCGACCGTCACCGGCGCCGAGAACATTCGCGCCTACTGGCGGAAAGCCTACGGCCACATCGAAAGCGCCGACCTGAAGATCCTGGACTGGAGCTGGGACGAGGCGATCGCGCGACTGACGGTGTGGTGGCAATTGGGCGATACGCGCGCCAGCGAATTCATGGACTTCGACGATGCGGGCCGTGTGGTGCGCAGCGAAGCCTTCTACGGGAAATGACCATGCGATTTTCGGATATCGTCCTGCTCCTCAACACGCTCTGGTTCGTGGGCGCGTTCATCCAGTTCAGCATCGCGCAAACCAACACGTTGAAGATCCTGCTGCCGCGGGAGGAGCGCAGCAATCCGATCGCGCCGACCCTTGCAGCAAGCGTCGCGTTCCTCGGCGGCATGAATCTGCCGATCGGGCTCTTGTCGCTCTATCTTCTGGCCGCCCGTCCGTCCTTCTTCCAGCCGGTCGAAGCGCAGCTCGCGCTGTTCCTGTTCTTTGCCGCCTGCCATTTCAGCCAGTTCGCCTATAACGTCCCGGTGCTGATGCGCGGTGGCCGCGTCGGGGTGGCCTATTGGCCGGTGTTGAAGGGCCCGATGCTCCGGATCTTCGTCATCGACGCGGCTCTGTTCGCTGCCAATATCGCAGTGGCGCTGCAGCTCACGATCGCGTCCTGATCTAGAGCATGATCCGGAAAAGTGTGAAGCGGTTTTCCGAACAGATCATGCTCAAACAACAATCTAAAGCGCGATGGCGATTCATCCTAACCGCATCGCGCTTTAGCGCGGCGGCTCCGCAAGGGCCGCGCGCAGCATCGCGGCGAGCTCCTTGCGCCGGAACGGCTTGGTCAGAATGCGCGCGTCGATCCCGTCGGGCGTCTTGACCGGATCCTGACTGTAGCCGGAGGTGAAGAGCACCTTGAGACCGGGCCGCAGTTGAACGGCCTGCCTCGCCAGCTCCGGCCCGAACATGCCGCCGGGCATCACGACGTCGGTGAACAGCAGCTGGATGTCCGCGGACTGGCGCAGCACGTCCAGCGCCGCGGGTCCGTTTGCCGTCGTGATGACGCGGTAGCCGAGCGCTTTCAGCTCGTTCTCGACATAGGCGCGCACCATGTCGTCGTCCTCGACGACGAGAATCGTCTCGTATCCCTCGGGTGCGGCGACACGCGCTGGCGGCGACGGCTCCTCTCTCGACGACGTCGGCAGGCGAGGAAAGAACAGCCGGACCACGCTGCCTTGACCCGGTTCGGACTGCATCTGCACGAGTCCGCCAGATTGCCGCGCAAATCCGTAGACCATGCTGAGGCCAAGGCCGGTCCCCTTGCCGACCTCCTTGGTGGTGAAGAACGGCTCGAACGCGCGCTGCAACACCTCGCTGCTCATGCCGGACCCGGTATCCCTCACGGCCAGCATGACGTAGTCGCCGGGCCGCGGCTCGCCGTTGACGTCGAGGTCGGATTCACGGAGCGATGCATTCCGCACCTCGACCATCAGCTTGCCGCCGTCAGGCATCGCGTCGCGCGCGTTGAGCACGAGGTTGAGCACGGCCGTCGCCAATTGGCCGGGATCGACGCTGGCGAGCCAGAGATCCGGTGCGAACGTGAAGCTGGATTCGATATGCTCGCCCAGGGTCCGCTGCAGAAGCTGCTCCATGCCGGTCACCTGCTCGGCGATGTCGATCTCGCGCGGCCGCAGCGGCTGCTTGCGCGCGAAGGCGAGCAGGCTCCGCGTCAGGTCGGAACCCCGTTCGGCGGCGGTCGCAATGTCGTCGGCGATCCGGCGCAATTCCTCGTTGCCCGCAAGCCTGTCGGCGAGGTGCTCGGAATTGCCGAGAATGACGGTCAGGAGATTGTTGAAATCGTGCGCCACGCCGCCCGTGAGCTGGCCCATGGCTTCCATCTTCTGTGACTGGCTGAGCTTGTGGCTGAGATCGGCAATGGCGGCGCGCTGCTGCTCGAGCGATTCGGCCGTGCTGTTGAGCAGCGTCATCAACCCGCCGAGCTCGCCCCCCGGGTGGGGCTCCGGAATGCGCGCGCTGAGATCGCCGTGCCCGAGACTCTTTGCCATGGCGGCGAGCCGTCCGACCTGCCGTCCGATGCTCACCGTCGTAAGGATCCAGAGGCCGGCGAGGAGCAGCAGCGAGGCGACCGCCAGGATCGCCATGTCCTCGTAAAGCCGGCGGTTCGCTGCCGCGATCAGTCCGTCCTTGGACCGCCCCACCAAGATATAGAGTCCGGCCTTGCGGATCGCGGGCGAGCGGGCAACGCCCCAGATCTGCGTGCGGCCGTCGCGATCGGCGATCTCCCGGAATGGTTCGCCGTCGGGATCTGCCGCGAAGCGGAACAGGTCGGAGCCCGCAATGGAGCCGCCGATGGGTACGCTCCAGCCGCCGCGCTTGGGGGCGGCCAGGACCGTGCCCTTGGCGTCGACGAGCAGGATGTCCTTCTCGGCGAGCAGCCGCTTGTCGTGAAACTCCGCGAATTTGTTCAGGTTGAAGGACGCCAGCAGCACGAATTTCAGCGCGCCTGTATCCGATCGCACCGGATAGGCGATCTGCAGCACCGACAGTCCGGTGAGGCGGCCGAACACCGGTTCCACCGCGACGAGGCCGTGAAGAGTCTTGACCTCTTTGAAATAGCCGCGGTCGTTCAGGTCGAGCGTGCGGTTGGTCCGCAGCGAGTCGCAGAACAGCCTGCCGTCGGGATCGATGGTCAGGATACCCGTGAACTGCGGATATTCCTCGCGGACATCCGACAGAAACGCCGAGCATGCCGCCTTGTCGCGCGTGTCGAGGTCGCGGGCACGGGCGAGCCCGTAATGAAGCTGGGCAGTCCCCTGGATCTTCTCGCCGAGATCGCTGGCGATGTCGTCGGCGGATGCGGCGAGATTTGCCAGCGCCGCGTCGATCTCGCTCGTCCGGTTCTGCACGAAGCGCAGCCCGACCAGAATCGCCGGCACGAGCATGGCCGCGATGACGAGGATAAGTAACCGGGTACGCAGGCTCATCGGTGGGCGATCGGCTCTCGGGCGACGGTATTCTGAGGTGCAATTTGCGGCACGATCATCTGCCCCGTCCATAGCGGTCGGTGCAAAATCGCGCGAAAGGCTAACGATTTCGCCGTGCGAGCATCGTCTTTTCGCTGCCACCCTTCGCGCCGGCCGGCATCAAGTTGCGCCGCCGCGCGGCGGCGCTAATATCGCGGTATGCGCGCGACGAAGATCGCGCCGATCTGCGGAGGAAGCTGATGTCCATCTCGGGCAAGGTCGATCCGGTGGTGCGTCCCGTGGCGGCGGTCGACATCGCCGAGGCGCTGGCCCTGGGCCTGCGCGATTTCCAGGCGCTGCCGCTCTACGGTCTCTGCTTCGGCGCGCTCTATGCCGCCGGCGGCATCGTCATCATGCTCTGTCTCACCGCCCTCGGCATGGTCTACCTGGTCTATCCCCTCGCTGCCGGTTTTGCGCTGATCGGACCGTTCGTTGCGATCGGCCTCTACGAGGTCAGCCGGCGCCGCGAGCGCGGCAAGCCGGTCTCGTTCGCTGCGATCTGGTCCGCGATCCGCTCGCGCAGCGAGATCGGCTGGATGGCCTTCGTGACGTTGTTCGTGTTCGTGGTCTGGATGTACCAGGTGCGGCTCCTGATCGCGCTGCTGCTCGGCCTCAACGCCTCGTTCTCGAGCTTGCAGGAGTTCATGACGGTGGTGCTGACGACCAGCGAGGGCCTCTTGTTCCTGGCCATCGGCAACGCGGTCGGGGCCGTGCTGTCGCTGATCCTGTTCTCGCTGACCGTGGTGTCGTTCCCGCTGCTGCTCGATCGCGAGGTCGATTTCGTCACGGCCATGGTGACGAGCGTGCGCGCGGTGGTGACGAGCCCGCTGCCGATGATCTCGTGGGCCGCATTGATCGTGATGCTGTTGATCGTCTCGGCGCTGCCCTATTTTCTCGGGCTGGTGGTCACGCTGCCGGTGCTCGGGCATGCGACATGGCACCTGTACCGCCGGTTGGTGGCGCCGGTGTAGGCCGTCGCCCCCGCGAAGGCGGGGGGCCCATAACCCCAGGGAGAAGTTGGGGCGCGAAGTCGTAACCACGAGTCTTCGCCAAACTTCATCCTGTGGTTATGGGTCCGGGGCTCGCGCTTCGCGCGCCCCGGGACGACAGCGGAGATTGCCTCGCTCAAGGCACCTTGATCCCCATCGCCTTCAGCGCCTCCAGCAACCGCACCGGCGGGGACATCTCGATATGCGGCGCCTTGCCGGTCTCCAGCAGGCTCTTCAATCCGGAGAGGATCGCGGGCCAGCCGGTGCGGCCGCCGGAAAGGATGTCGTCGCTGAGCTCGCGATCATGGCGCTGGCTCAGGGTGAGGCGCACGGCTTCGCCGGCCTGCTCGATCTCGTAGGTGACAATGGTGGTGCCGAGCTTTTCCACGAGGTCCGGCCAATTGACGTTCCAGCTCACCGTCAGCCTCCTCGGCGGATCGTATTCGAACACTTCACCGCGGATGTGCTCGGAGCCGTCGGGCGCATGCACGACGAAACTGCCGCCGAGCTTCGGCTCCATCTCCACCGCAAAGCCGGAAAAATATTTGCGGCTGAACTCGGCGGACGTCAGCGCCTCCCACACCTTCTCCGGCGTCGAGGCGATGTAGATGGTGTAGACGATCAGCGGCTTGAATTGATCGAGGTTCATCGTTCATCAAATCCTTCGTTGAGCGGACTCACTCGTTGCCGTTCTCCAACTGACGTTTCAGCTCGTTGAGCGCGGCGAGCCTGCTGCGTTCGAACTTCCTGATCCAACGTTCGCCGATCTGATGGATCGGCACCGGGTTGAGGTAGTGCAGCTTCTCGCGTCCATGCCTGATGGTGGTGATGAGGTTCGCTTCCTCCAGGATGGAAAGGTGCTTGGTGACGGCCTGTCGCGTCATCGCAAGCCCCTCGCAGAGCTCGTTCAGTGTCTGGCCGTTCCTGGCGTGAAGCCTGTCGAGCAGTGAACGTCGCGAGCTATCCGCGAGCGCCTTGAAGACCTCATCCATGGCGGTGAGAATAGGCAACTAAATGGTTGCGTGTCAAGATGGAACGGCTCACGCGACTTCCGTTCCAGCTTCGGCCATGCATTAATGCGTCCGAACCGCAGCGAGTCCTCCCATGATGTCCATGCAAGCCTACCTCGCCTTCGTCGCCGCCTGCATTGCGCTGGCGCTGCTGCCGGGGCCGATCGTCACCCTCGTCATCGCCAATGGCCTGCGCCACGGCACGCGTGCGGCGCTCATCAACGTGGCCGGCGCGCAGGCCGGGCTTGCCATCGTCATCGGCATCGTTGCGATCGGCCTGACCTCGCTGATGGCGACCATGGGCTACTGGTTCGACTGGGTGCGCTTTGCCGGCGCCGCATATCTGATCTGGCTCGGCATCAAGCTGATCTGGGAGCCGGTCGAAGGCGTCGATGTCGACGCGCCGCCTCCGCCGCCGCGCGGCGGCTTCTTCCTGCAGGGATTCCTGGTGCTGCTGTCGAACCCCAAGGTGCTGGTGTTCTTCGGCGCTTTCATCCCGCAATTCATGGACATGAGCCAGCCGCATTTCCCGCAGGTCGCGCTGCTGGGTGCCACCTTCATGGTGACGGCGGTGATGACCGATGCGCTCTACGCGATTGCCGCCGGGCGCGCCCGAAAATTCTTCTCGGCGCGGCGCACGCGGATGGTGTCGCGCATCTCAGGCGGCTTCATGATCGGCGGCGGCATCTGGCTGGCCCTGACGCGGGCGAAGTGACCGCTTAACTCATTCCCTGCTCGCGTAGCGCGGCCTCGATCTCGCGCAGGATCCGCGCCAGCCGCTCGGCCCATTGCTGCTGGCCGCTCTCCTCAGTGATCAGGTCCTGGCGGATCTCGATGCCGGTGTTGACGAGGCCGCGCGCCTCGCCGTGGATTGGAATCGTGTAGTCGGTGATGTCGCTCACCGCATAAGGCTGGTTGTCGCCGACGACGAGCGCGCTCTCGCCCCGCAAATGCTGCAGCATCAGCCGCGGCAGCACGGTGTCGCGGTGATAGAGCGTGCCGATGTGCCAGGGCCGCGGCTCGCCGTAAAAAACCGGCGTGAAGCTGTGCAATGCCACCAGCACGGTCGGCCTGCCCGCCCTGATGCGCGCATCGATCGCCGCGCCAATCCGGCGGTGATAGGGATCGAAGATCTCGCGCCGGCGCATCTCCTTGGCCGCGGCCGACAGATCCTCATTGCCGGGAATGGCGGTCGCCTCGGAGATCACGGGAATCGAGCTTGCAACGCCCGGCGGTCGGTTGCAGTCGATCACCAGGCGCGAATAGCGCTGCGCGATCAGCTGCGCATCGAGCATCTCGGTGAGCCGCTCGGCGACGCCGGCGATGCCGATGTCCCACGCGATGTGCCTGTCGAGATCGCGGTCCGCGACGCCGAGATCGCCGAGCGCGCGCGGCAGCACCCGTCCGTAATGGTCCGCGGTGAGCAGGAACGGCGATGTGCCTGCCGTATTCACCTCATGCACGGGCGGAATGTCGCCCTCGCCGAGCAGCTGGTCGGTTGCGTCGGCTATGTCCAAAGCCATCCTGATTTGCCTATGGAATGACAAACTGTGTAAACGGAGTAGCGGTATCGCACCGATGCCGCAACGTTGGAACGGCATGAGCTCGGATAGACTTTTCGTTTACGGCACCCTGATGCGCGGCTTCGACCACCCCATGGCGCGGCTGCTCGCCGGCCATGCGGAATTCATCAGTGAAGCCACCTGCCGCGGCCGGCTCGTTCTGGTGAAGCACTATCCGGGATTGCTGCTCTCCGAGGCGCCGACCGACATCGTCCATGGCGAGTTGTTTCAGCTGCGCGTGCCGGACGAGCTCCTGCGCGAACTCGACATGTACGAGGCCTGCGGCGAGGGCTTTCCCGAGCCGACGGAATATCTGCGACAGATGATCGAGGTGACGCTGCCCGACGGCGCCACCGGGAAGGCCTGGACCTACGTCTACAATTGGCCCGTCACCGATCTGCCGCGCATCGCATCCGGGCGCTTCCTGGAGCATTAAAGGCTTGATGAAATTAGGTTCGATTGTTGCAACGACGGAGGTGGGCTCCCTCTCACGCTTGCGGGAGAGGGCTGGGGAGAGGGTGCTTCCGCAATGGGACAATCCCCAAGAGGAGAAAGCCCTCACCCGGCGCTTCGCGCCGACCTCTCCCGCAAGCGGGAGAGGTGAGCGAGCCGCGGCAATCGATCCAGACTAAAGCCATCCCGCTTTCAAGCCGACAGCACTTCCTTCACCACGCGCACGTCGACCTCGCGCTCGACATAGGTCCATTCCTCGGTCCGCCGCAGCATCGCCACCAGCTCCTCGAACAGCGAGGCGTTCGCGGGCGCGAATTCGAACCAAGTCAGGAAATCGAAGGGGCCGCCGAGATCACGGCAATGATAGAGCTGGCGCGCGATCGCGGGCAGAAAACGAAGACTGCTGGCAATGTGGTGCGACTTGTCCTCGAAAATCTTGCGGCGCTCTTCCTGGGTCAGCTCCCACCAGGCCTGCGATTTGCGGATCGGAATCAGCGCCGCGCTGGTGGCCTCCAGCCGGCCGAGGCCGGCCTGCACGGCGACGAGCTGCTGCTTCTCAGGCCTTTCGGTGTAGCGCAGGCTGCTGGCGACGCCGACCAGCCGCCAGGCATTGCGCGAGGGCACCAGTGGCAACGAGACGGCCTCGCTGTCGGTCACCGACAGCGCCGGCACGAAGGGCAGGGACTCGCCCGTCACAGGCGAGAGCGAGGTCACCCGCCAACCCCCGGTCTGGCCGCCCCGAAAGGTCCTGAACATGGCCGTATGGAAGCGTGGAACCGGGCGCGGTTCAAGCTTTCTGTCATTCCGGGGCGCGCGCAGCGCGAGCCCGGAATCCATTTCTCCCCGCATTCCGGCGGCGCAATGGATTCCGGGCTCGCCCCTTGCGGGGGCGCCCCGGAATGACGGCCCTGTGCATAGGTCGAATAAGCCGGATAAGCCCGACAAACCTGGCCTTTGACCGGGCCGTCCCTATATCCCTGATCCTTCGCCCGACTCAAACGCTCGGCTAAACTCGCCCCATGCGCTTCACACCCCAGTTCCTCGACGAGCTTCGTGCCCGGCTTTCGGTCTCCGAGGTCGTGGGCAAGCGCGTCAAGCTGAAGAAGGCCGGGCGCGAGTGGAAGGGGCTGTCGCCGTTCCAGCAGGAGAAGACGCCGTCCTTCTACGTCAACGACCAGAAGGGTTTTTATCATGACTTCTCCTCGGGCAAGCACGGCGACATCATCAGCTTCGTGATGGAGACCGACGGCCTGCCGTTCGCGGAAGCCGTGGAGCGGCTCGCCAATATGGCGGGCCTGCCGCTGCCGGCGGTGACGCCCAACGCCGCGCGCGAGGAGCAGCGGCGGCGCTCGCTGCATGACGTGATGGATCTCGCGGCGAAATTCTTCGCCGAGACGCTGGCCTCGCGCGTCGGCGCGAAAGCGCGCGGCTATCTCGCCGACCGCGCCATTTCGCCGGCGACGCAATTGCAGTTCCGCCTCGGCTATGCCCCGCCCGATCGCTTCGCGCTGAAGGAGCATCTCGGCAAGCTCGGCGTCTCCGTCGAGGACATGATCGAGACCGGCCTGTTGATCGGCGGCGACGATATCCCCGTTCCCTACGATCGCTTCCGCGATCGCGTGATGTTTCCGATCACCGATCTGCGCGGCCGCGTCATCGCGTTCGGCGGGCGTGCGCTGGAGAAGGACGTTCCGGCCAAGTACCTGAACTCGCCGGAGACGCCGCTCTTCCACAAGGGCGACAATCTCTACAACCACCAGACCGCGCGCAAAGCCACCCATGACGGCAATCCGCTGATCGTGGTCGAAGGCTATGTCGACGTCATCGCCATGGTCACCGCCGGCTTTGCCGGCAGCGTCGCGCCGCTCGGCACCGCGCTCACCGAGAGCCAGCTCGTGCTGCTCTGGAAGATGGCGGACGAGCCGATCCTCTGCTTCGACGGCGACCGCGCCGGACAGAAGGCGGCCTATCGTGCTGCCGATCTTGCGCTGCCATTCCTCGCGCCCGGCAAGAGTCTTCGCCTTGCGCTGCTGCCGGAAGGGCAGGACCCCGACGATCTCGTGCGCTCCGGCGGGCGCGGCGCGATCGAGGAGGTGATCGGCGCCGCCCGTCCGCTCGCCGACATGATCTGGTCGCGCGAGCTCGAAGGCGGCAATTTCGCCACGCCCGAACGGCGCGCCGCGCTGGAGGCCCGCATCAAGGATCTCACCAACGGCATCCGCGACGAGGTGGTGCGGCGCTATTATCGCGACGAATTCGTCGAGCGGCTGCAGCGCACCTTCGCGCCCGAAGGCGGGCGCGGCTTTGGCGGCCGGGGCAATTTCCGCCCCGGTGGCGGCCGCCCGTTCCAGCCGCGGGGCGGGGCGAATCGATTCGGCGGCCAAGGGTTCGGCGGTCGCCGCGGCGCCCCGGGTCCGACCCTGCTGCCGTCCGGCCCCTACCAGGCGGCGAGCCCGCAGCTGGCGGCAAGCCCGATCCTGCGGGGCCAGCGCAGCGCCATCTCCCGCCGGGAGGCCCTGATCCTGCAATGCCTGATGAACCACCCCTGGCTGCTGCACGAGCATTTGGAGGAGGTCGCCGCCCTGGAGCTGGCCCATCCGGAGGCCCACAAGCTCCGGGCTGCCATCATCGCCGCTTTCGCCAACGACCATCACCACTCGCCGGACCCCGGCGAGCAGGCCGAAAAGATGCGGGGTGACCTCGCAAAGGGCGGATTTTCTCAAACTCTTCAAAGGGTTGAGAATGTCATCACGACCCAGGCGGTGTGGGCCGCCCGCGAGGGCGCGGCGAGGGATGACGTTCTTGCCACCTGGCACCAGCTCGTTGCCTTGCATCGGCAATGGCATTCACTACTTAGAGAGCTGAAAGACGCCGAGCTGGCCTTGGGGGAGGATCCCAGCGAGGCCAATTTGGCGTGGCTGCGTGACGTCAAGGCTCGGATAGGTGAAGTCGACGGTACCGAGGCCCTGATCGAGGGTTTTGGCGAGCTGTCGGGCCGGCTCCAGAAGAGCATGTGATGAAAGAATCATGCGGACGGCTGCGGCTGGAACCGCTAAAAGACTCGCCAAATCCTAGGTTTGGCGGCAAAAACAGGGTTAATCGAGGCTTAACGGTCTTGTAGCACTTTGCCAAGAGGCGGCCGCAGGCATAACAGACGCGTCAGGAATGAATCCGCGCAATCGCTGTTGGCACTACACCTGCATCCGCTGCGACAAAGAGGCTGACGAAGCGTTAGGCAATTCCGGCGAGAGAAAGTTGGGGGTGGCGAGAGGTTTGTGCGCCGCCCTTTCCGTGTCGAGAGCTGCCGAAGCGAGAGCGTCGAGCAACAGGTTCATGTGAATTCACGCGAAGGCGCGGGCATGCGTCTCGCATGAAGCGCGTTTAGGAGCAATGGATGGCCACCAAGGCAAAGACGCTGCAGGCGAAGGACAAGGAAAAAGACGACAAGGCAGCGGATGCGCCGGAGAAGGATTCCCAGGACGCGCCCTCGCCCTTGCTCGACCTGTCCGACGCCGCCGTGAAGAAGATGATCAAGCAGGCCAAGAAGCGCGGCTTCGTGACCTTCGATCAGCTCAACGAAGTCTTGCCGTCCGACCAGACCTCGCCCGAACAGATCGAGGACATCATGTCGATGCTCTCGGACATGGGCATCAACGTCACCGAAGCCGACGACACCGAAGGCGAGGAGGAGAAGGACGAGGGCGACGACGAGACCGATAACGAGCTCGTCGAGGTCACCCAGAAGGCCGTCACCGAGGTCAAGAAGAGCGAGCCGGGCGAGCGTACCGACGATCCCGTGCGCATGTATCTGCGCGAGATGGGCACGGTCGAGCTGCTCTCCCGCGAAGGCGAAATCGCGATCGCGAAGCGCATCGAGGCCGGCCGCGAGGCGATGATCGCGGGCCTCTGCGAAAGCCCACTGACATTCCAGGCCATCATCATCTGGCGCGACGAGCTCAACGAGGGCAAGATCTTCCTCCGCGACATCATCGATCTCGAAGCGACCTATGCCGGCCCGGACGCCAAGGGCGGCATGAACGCCGCAATGATTGCAGGTCCTAATGGCGAGGGCGGCGAAGCGCCCGCCGAGGGCGGCGAAGCCACGGCGTCTGCAGCCGCACCCGCCCATGTCGCGCCGCCCGCCGCGCCTCCGTCGCCGACCCCGTTCCGCGCCGCGCCGGCCGGCGGCGGTGCTGATGCCGGCGAGGAGAAGGATCCGGGCGAGGCCGCGGCCGAATCCGACATGGACGACGACGAGTTCGAGAACCAGATGTCGCTCGCGGCGATCGAGGCCGAGCTCAAGCCGAAGGTGGTCGAGATCTTCGACCGCATCGCCGACAGCTACAAGAAGCTGCGCAAGCTTCAGGAGCAGGACATCCAGAACCAGCTTCAGAACGAGTCGCTCTCGCCGCACCAGGAGCGCAAGTACAAGAAGCTGAAGGACGAGATCATCGTCGAGGTGAAGTCGCTGCGCCTCAACCAGGCGCGTATCGATTCGCTCGTCGAGCAGCTCTACGACATCAACAAGCGCCTCGTCTCGCACGAGGGCCGCCTGATGCGCCTTGCCGACAGCCACGGCGTCGCGCGCGAGGACTTTCTGCGCAACTACACCGGCTCTGAGCTAGACCCGCGCTGGCTCAACCGCGTCTCGAAGCTCTCGGCCAAGGGCTGGAAGAACTTCGTCCACCACGAGAAGGACCGCATCAAGGACCTCCGCCACGAGGTGCATCAGCTCGCCGCGCTGACCGGCCTCGAGATCGTCGAGTTCCGCAAGATCGTGCACTCCGTGCAGAAGGGCGAGCGCGAGGCCCGCCAGGCCAAGAAGGAGATGGTGGAAGCCAACCTCCGTCTCGTGATCTCGATCGCCAAGAAGTACACCAACCGCGGCCTGCAGTTCCTCGATCTGATCCAGGAAGGCAACATCGGCCTGATGAAGGCGGTCGACAAGTTCGAGTACCGCCGCGGCTACAAGTTCTCGACCTACGCCACGTGGTGGATCCGGCAGGCGATCACCCGCAGCATCGCGGACCAGGCCCGCACCATCCGCATCCCCGTGCACATGATCGAGACGATCAACAAGATCGTGCGCACCTCCCGCCAGATGCTCAACGAGATCGGCCGCGAGCCGACCCCGGAAGAGCTCGCCGAAAAGCTCGGCATGCCGCTAGAGAAGGTCCGCAAGGTCCTCAAGATCGCCAAGGAGCCGCTCTCGCTGGAGACGCCCGTCGGCGACGAAGAGGATTCGCATCTCGGCGATTTCATCGAGGACAAGAACGCGATCCTGCCCATCGACGCCGCGATCCAGTCCAACCTGCGCGAGACCACCACGCGCGTCCTCGCCTCGCTCACCCCGCGCGAAGAGCGCGTCCTGCGCATGCGCTTCGGCATCGGCATGAACACGGATCATACGCTGGAAGAAGTGGGGCAGCAGTTCTCGGTGACAAGAGAGCGTATCAGGCAGATCGAGGCGAAAGCGCTGAGGAAGTTGAAGCATCCAAGCAGGTCGCGGAAGCTGCGGAGCTTTTTGGATAATTGATCCAGGCATCCATCAAACGAAAGCGGCGGGCACAGGCCCGCCGTTTTTTTGTGTTCTATCCGTTTGAGGAGTTCAGTCAGGCAAAGAGGCTCATTTGCTTCTCAATCGGCCTATACTTTCGGTGCGAGAGTCGCATCGATCTTCGTGCGCCATTGAGGTGGCAATAGAATTGAGGAGGATGAAAGTCGTCGATAATTTCCCGAATTCTGGCGAGCGGTAAAGGTGCTTCCATTTCCATTACGTCCGCTAGAACTAAGCCATATGCGACCTTGCAGCCCTGAAAATATGCCTCGAATTCCTCGCGTGATATGCCGGTCTTTGACCCCAATTTCTTCCAGAGTTGCGATGGAGGCGCGGCCTCTATTCGGTCGAGGCGTGCATAACCAAGAATTGCCGCCGTCGGAATCGTTGCATAGATCCAAATCCGGCAACCAGGCTCTACGTTGAGCCGCCTCTTTCTTAGCTCAACGGTCTTTGTTCCACCAAAAATGCTTTCCGCGTGCCGCGGTTTAAGCGAGATCAAAATTTCGTTCGCATCAGTCATCGGGAAACCCGGCCTGAACAATTGAAACTAATTGTTTGGCCGTTATCGGCGTCGCAGACACAAAGTTTGCTCCGCTGACGCAACCTAGCTCGCGCAGTTTTTTGAATGAGACGGGTTTGTTCAGTACGAGGAGGTTGTCGAATGTTGTCGCAAGAATTCTATCGGATTTAGTCAAGGCTTCAATGTCGTCAACGACGCCACCTCGTTGAAGAAGTTCCGGTGCGTTGTTCGCGGGGATCGAGGTCACGTCCACAATCCGTCCCAAAGCAACAATCGCTCCGCGTCCCTTTCCGCCTCTTGAAGATTCGTAGAACGCGATAATCGATCCTCGAATCATAGCACGTGCAGCTCTGACTGTGTTGAAATAAGTCCGGCGAAATAAGAACTGCGCTTCCGGAACATCCAAAAACGTATACTGAGCGTCGGTGCCGAGGAGATCTGCGGCAAAGGTGGGAGTAATTGGAACGACGACCGCTTTGCGTTGAGGTAGGGCTAAGAGGGTGGGGGACAGAAGGGTTTCGAGTTCGAAAAGCCCCACCGTTCTCGGTGTGCCGTTGATTGAAACGGTTACTTCCGGTTTGTCATATCTAGGACACTTCTCTTGAAGAGTCATGCCTGAAAGGCGCTCGATGACTAATCTAGCATCCGTCCACGTCGTGCTTGTAATGGGGGTGCCTAGTGAAACTTTGAAGAGGCCTGATTGCTCATGCGCTTGCTGAAATCCCTGCCCCAGCGCGATCCTTCGTGTGATTGGCTGTGAAGATATGTCCATTAGGAGCAGGCTGCGTGCTCCACTTATGGAGCAGAGTTGCACTTGTTCTGAGATGAGGAAGTCTGCAATTGTCGATGAAAACGGATGCTCTTGATGAACGCAAATAACGCTATGGGTTGGTCGTTCCAAAGCAGGAGCTGGATCAAGGAGGCTGACCGCAACCAATCCCTGATTGTCAAAAACCGCAGAACGTCGGCATTTAGAAATGCTGATGTATCCCTCAGTCGAGACGCCTTCACGTTTGAGAAACGTGGTCACCTCTTCGATCGTGGGCGTCTGAATACGAAAGCCTTTCGTTGATTTGGATGGTGCGGGCGCGATCTCGTTAGGCAAGTCAAGAAGGTGGACGAATTCTGATAGGCCAATCACGTCCAAGCTGAAATTCCTCATCAAACGGTCGCGAGCCGCCAGAACCTTCTCATCGCTTGTTATGTAACCAGATACGCCTGCCGCCACGGCATGGGCCAAATGTGCGATGTCTGACTCGTCCGTCGATTTTAGCTTGCCTGCCGCTGATCGTTCGGGGAAGACAAGCGGGGCAATGTGAGGCTTTAAGCTCTCGATTTTCGCTTTTTCCTGTACGGGCAACGTGGGAATTGTTTTCGCTAGGGACAAAATCGGATCATTAGTTAGATTATTCGACTTTCGCTTGAGTTCAGCAAAAAGCTCGTGACTGGCTGCAACTCTGATCTGGTGCTTGAGCGCAGCTTCAAACACCGCAATCGCATCTTGTGAACGCGCTCGGACCTTCACCGCATCAAAGAATACGTTGAGATCGATAGCATAGATGGGGATTTCCGGAGACCTCTTCCTTGGAAGCATTTCGAGGGCTGTCGCTACCTTGGAATCTACCATGTAAGAGATTAGGCTTGGCGTATCTAGTTGAAGTATTCGCACATTGATTTTTCTGTTTCGAGTCTTGCCGCCAGCTTTCAGGCGAGAGGAAACGAAGCCGTGCTTTTCGTAGAACGAATTGGCGCCCGTCAAGTCTGTGGCAACATTCGCGACTATATTCAAATAGCCTTCATTTTCGCCTTGAGCGATAAGTGTTCTAAGTAATGTGCTTGCATGCTGGTGCCGTCTGTAGCGCGGGGCTATAGCAATTTGTCGAACACGCAGGATTGGAAAAATTCCACCAAAGAGTAAGTGGCCGGCATAGGACGTTTCATCTCCATCCTGTACGAGCAAGAGTATTAGTTTACGTTGCCGAGCGGCTTCCTCATACGCGGGTTGCGGCAAGAAGCCGAGCGCATCGCGCTCTCGGTCTGCTTGCGCTCTTATAAAATCCAGGAACGGAGAGATGTCTGCAAAATCTCGTCGAATAAAAAAGTGCTTTGCCATAAAGTTGCTACCCTGCGTTGACGTTCCTTGTTTCCTCTCTTTTTTATTGGATGGCAAGCAATTCCAGGCGGTTGGTTTCAGCCTCGACGTCGCGAGGGTCGACACCAATGCTCCGACGATGCCTATCCACCTCGCTGTCTACTACAACACCCGCTGTCCCGTCTGTGACGCCGGCATCGACTGGCAGCGCAACAAGCTGCTGGCGCTGGTGCGCGCGGGTCGGATCGAGTTCAGGGACATCAACGAGCAGCCCGACGCGCTGGCGCAGCTCGGCGCTTCGCTCGACGACATCAGGCGTCGCCTGCATGCGACTGACGAAGCCGGACGCCTTATCGTCGGCGCGGATGTTGCGATTGCGCTCTGGCGGCTGACGCCGGGGCAGGGTGGCTTGCGGTGCTGTTCGGCAACCGCGTGGCGCTGCCGGTCACGCGGTTTGCCTATGACCGGTTTGCCGATCTGCTGTTTGCCTGGAATAGACGGAGCGGGCGCTGGTGAACGCCTGCCTGTGCCCGCCTACTTCTTCTTCGCCCCCACCCGCTCAATCCGCTTGATCTCCAGCGCCGGCTTGCCGCTCTTCTCCGCGATCTCGCGGTCCTGCTCCATGATGAAGGCGCGGGCGGGTTCGTCGCCGTCGAGGCCGCCGAGCAGCTCGGCCGGCACGCGGCGGTTGGAGCGTTGGGAATCGTCGGCGTAGACGACGTTGAAGAAGGCGAATTCGCCTTTGGGGTTGGTTCCGGGTTTTTTGGCCATGGCGGCTTGTCCTCGATCAGGACGCCGCAGTCAAATGACTTTCGGGATTATGACTTTCGGGATCGTCGCCACGCCCTTCCCAATAAACGGCGGGCCGAAGCCCGCCGTTTATCTTTTCAGCGTCGCCCGGGGCTGGCAGGGCGACAACCTGAGATAGAAGGCTATAGAAGGCGCGCTGGGATGGCAAGGCAAATCGTGTTGCCGTCGATGTCGCAGCGAGCGCACCAGATATGCGCTGGGTGATACAGCCCCGCATCGAAACAATTGTTTGGATTGCCAAATCAGTTTGTTCATCTCACTTGCCCTCGCAACGCAGCGAGAGGCGCGCAGGCGTCAACGTCTGGAGTCTCGCGACGTTGGCACAATAGCACTGTTTTGCCCGACAGTCAACGTTGATTCGGAAAAATAGCAAAAGGCCATCGCTTGACGTCTACTGTGCATGGGGTTGTTTTGCAGTTTTTGTTTCGGCGCCGTCGGTCGCGTGCACCGCTATGATCGATCTGGTCGCTTTGACGCGAATCCCGTTCCCGGGCATGATCCTCAGCGCTGCTTCGCACTGGGATTCTTGGGGGATTGCTCCACATGCTGAGACTGCTTCTCGCCGCCGCCGTCGTCGTGCTTCTCTCCGGCGGGTCGGCGCAGGCCGCCCGCTGCGGCGGCGACTTCAACGGCTTCATCGCCAGCATGGCGCAGGAGGCGCAGGCCGCCGGCGTCTCGGGGAGCGTAACCCATGCGGCGCTCGGTGGCGTGACACCCGACCCTGCGGTTCTCGCCTTCGACCGGCGCCAGCGCTACACCTTCAACAAGACCTTCGAGCAGTATGTCTCGACCCGCGTCGGCCCGGGCCGCATCAATGGCGGGCGCGCGATGCTGCAGCGGCATGCCGCGCTGCTGTCGCGCATCGAGCAGAAATTCGGCGTGCCCCGCTATATCCTGGTCGCGATCTGGGGGCTCGAGAGCGATTTCGGCAAAGGCGACACCGGCAAGCTGCCGGTGGTTCGCACGCTGGCGACGCTGGCGCATGATTGCCGCCGCACCGATCTGTTCCAGGGCGAGCTGCTCGCCGCGCTCAAGATCGTACAACGCGGCGACCTCCAGCTGCGCGATATGATCGGCGCCTATGCCGGCGAGATCGGCCAGACCCAGTTCCTGCCGTCGTCCTACATCAAGTACGGCGTCGATTTCGACGGCGACGGCCATGTCGACCTCCGCCACAGCATCCCCGACGTGCTGGCCTCGACCGCGAACCTCCTGCACACCAGCGGCTTCAAGATGGGCCAGCCCTATGGCGAGGGCACGCCGAACTTCGAAGCGATGCGCGAGTGGAACAGGGCGGTGGTCTATCGCAAGACGATCGGCTATTTCGCGGACCGGCTGATGGGGCAGTGACGGCGGCACTCCGCCGGCCACATCCGTCATTGCGAGCGCAGCGAAGCAATCCAGAGTCTTTCCGCAGAGACAGTCTGGATTGCTTCGTCGCAAGGGCTCCTCGCAATGACGGCGGAGAGACAACGTCTCTCCCAGCCTACGTCCCCTTCGCCATCTTCTCCAGCTTCCGCTGCAGCGGCGCCCAATAGGTTCCCGGGCGGAAGCGCTGCAGGAGGTCCATGAAGCGGGCGTCGTTGCCGATCAGGATGCGCGGCTCGTTGCGCTCGATGCCCCTGATGATGCGCAGTGCCGCGTCCTTCGGCGAGGTCTTCGCCGCGTTCTCGAACCGTTCGATCGATTGCGCGCGGCGGGCATTGTCGGTGATGCCGACGCCGGTGCGGGCGTTGCGCGCGATCGCGGTGGCGATGCCGCCGGGATGCACGACCGACAGCTTCACCGGGCTGCCCGCGACGCTGAGCTCGTGCCGCAGGCTCTCCGAGAAGCCGCGCACGGCGAACTTCGCCGCGGCATAGGCGGATTGGCCCGGCGGGGCGATGATGCCGAAGATCGAGGAGAGGTTGACGACGTGCGCCTCGCTCATCGTCTTCAGGTGCGGCAGGAAGGCGCGCGTGCCGTGCACCACGCCCCAGAAATTGATGTCGAACAGCCAGTCCATCTGGGCCTGGTCGATCTCCTCGAACGTGCCCATCAGCGCAACGCCGGCATTGTTGATGACGATGCCGAGGGAAGGATGCGCGGCGATGGCTTCGCTCGCGAACTGCGCGATGTCGCCGGCCTCGCCGACGTCGACGCGATGCAGGCTGACCTTGCGCGTTGTTCCGATCTCCGCCGCGAGCGCCTTCAATCCGCTCTCGTCGCGATCGGCCAGCGCGAGGTCGCAGCCGCGCTGGGCGAGCTCGATCGCCAGCGCCCGGCCGATACCGCTCGCGGCTCCCGTGATGGCGGCGGCGCCTCGAATCTTCGTCATGATGTTCCCCGTCAAGCCCCTGATGCGGGAACTATGCTTTACATTTTTTCAGAATGGAACCGAACCGTATCCGGCCTCCGTTTTTAACATTCGTTATGGAGGCATGCATGAGGAGCCGCCGATGGGACAAGCGACGCCATTACGCGCGACAGCGCTGATCGTTGAAGACGACGCCATGCAGCGGGAGATGCTTTGCGTCCTGCTGGAGGAGAGCGGCTATCAGGTCATCCAGTGCGAAAGCGCCGAGGCCGCCGAGCGCGTGCTCGACAAGAACGCCGGCGCGCTCTGCCTGATGCTGACCGACGTCCAGCTGGCCGGCCGCATGAACGGCGTCGAGCTCGCACATGTCGCCAAGCACCGCAATCCCAAGCTCGACGTCGTCGTCACGTCGGGACGCCCGTTGAAGCAGCCCTTGCCCGACGGCGCCAAATTCTGGGCCAAGCCCTGGGCGCCGCTCGACGTGCTGCGCGAGGCCGAGATCGCTCAGCTGTCCTGACGCGCCCGCTTTCTCGCAGCGCGCTGCGGTGATAAGGTCGGACCATGACCTGGTCCTTCCTGCTCACCTCGCTCATCGTCGTCGCTTCCCCCGGCACCGGCGTGCTCTACACGCTCGCCGCAGCGCTGACCCGCGGTTCGCGCGCCAGCGTGGCGGCCGCCTTCGGCTGCACGCTCGGCATCGTGCCGCACATGGCGGCGGCGATGCTCGGTCTTGCCGCCGTGCTCCACACCAGCGCGCTCGCCTTCGCCGCGCTGAAATGGTGCGGCGTCGCCTATCTGCTCTATATGTCCTGGCAGGCGCTGCGCGAGACCGGGGCGCTGGCGGTTGGCGGCGACATCCGCGAGCGGTCGAGCAGCCGCGTCATCGTCACCGGCTTCCTGATCAACATCCTCAATCCAAAACTGTCGATCTTCTTTCTCGCCTTCCTGCCGCAATTCATTGCGGCAGACGAGGCCCATGTGCTGGCGCGCATGCTGGAATTGAGCGGCGCCTTCATGGCGATGACCTTTGCGGTGTTCGTCCTCTACGGCTTCTGCGCCGCCGCGGTGCGCGAGCGCGTCATCTCCCGCCCGGCCGTCATGGCCTGGCTGCGCCGCTCCTTTGCCGCCGGCTTCGCCGCGCTCGGCGCCAAGCTGGCCTTGTCGGAGCGGTAGGTCTTCGTCACCTCTCTCGCAATAAAAAAGCGGGCCTTGCGCCCGCCGCCTGCGATCGATCCGACGCCCGGGCGGAGCTCGCTCCACCCGGGCAAAGAAACAGAAGCCTCGTTACTTCTTCTTCGCCTTCTTGGCCTTTTTCGCCTTCTTCTTCGCCGCCTTCTTCGCTTTCTTAGCCATAGTATCCTCTCAAGGGTTAATGGTGGAACGCGACACGAGGGTGCTCGGCGGAGGGCCAGCCTCGCAACATCCTCGACGACAAACTCAGCAGATTCGGAGCCGGCTGCCCCGCGTCGTCACATCCGTGTCATCCTGTTATCCACAGCTCAGATGCATTTTCGGGTGATTTTTGGCGCGAATCCGCTCCACGCGTCAGCACGGCCATCGGCCGCGACAGCCTTAACGATCCGGCAATAGCCGCGTGCCGTTCATGAATCCAAAACCAAGGGCGCGTTTTCGCGAGCCGCAGTGAGACTCCATTAAGCGCAACCATCGCATTGTCTTCCGCAAGAAAACGGGGATGGGTCATGGACGGACGGCTGCCGGGATCGGGGGGCGGGACGCTGCGCGTGCTGTACGCGTCATGCTGAACGTACCGACATTGTGGACGGTCTTCGTCGTCAACTTCCTGGCGCTCGGCGTGATCTGGGCCTACGTGACGCGTTCCTATCCGAATTTCGCGGCTGCGCGGTTCTGGATGGCATCGGCCTTCGTCGGTGCCGCCGGCGCGATGACGGCCTTGATCCGTCTGTTCGTCGCCTCTCCCCTGCCGCTGCTGCTCGGCGCCGGCGGCGTCATCGCTGCGAGCTGCCTTGCCGCCATGGGCATTCAGCGCTTCTACGACCGTCCGGTCTCGTGGCGCCTGATGACCGCGACGGGGTGCTTGAGCCTTGTCGGCGTCGTGCTCTTCATGGTCGGCTTCGAGCACATGCAGCTGCGCATGCTGAGCTACACGTTCGGTCAGGCCCTGCCGCTGATGCTGGCGCTGCGTCTGTTGTTGTCGCCGGAAGGCCGCGTCAGTCCGGGCGCCAAGCTGTCCGGCATCGTCATCCTCAGCATCATCGCGATTCTGCTCGCGCGCACCGTGGGCAATATGCTTGGCTATGATCTCTCGGCGCGCGCCGGCGGCCAGGCCCATGCGATCATGGTGCTCGGGCTGCTGTTCCTGTCGATGACCCTTAATTTCGGCTTCCTGCTGATGGCGATGGACAGCTTGCGAGGCGAGGTCGCCGACCTCGCGCTGCTCGACGATCTCACCGGCGTGGCCAACCGGCGGCATCTGCTGAAGCGTCTGTCGGAGGAATGCGCACGGTCGGAGCGCAGCGGTGAGCCGTTCTCGCTGCTGCTGATCGACCTCGACGGCTTCAAGACCATCAACGACACCCACGGCCATGCCGCCGGCGATGCCTGCCTCAGGCACTTCACCCTGACGGCGCAGACGCGACTGCGGCCCGGCGACATGCTCGCCCGCACCGGTGGCGACGAGTTCTGCATCGTGCTGCCGTCCTCGTCGCTGCGCGAGGCTGCCGCGATCGCCCGCCGCGTGCTCGAAGTCTGCCGTCAGGACGCCGCCAGTTGCAGCGGCCGCGACATTCAGATTGCGATCTCGATCGGTGTTGCGGAGTGGGACCGCGGCATCGGGCAATTCCCGGACCGCCTGATGGCCAATGCCGACCACGCCCTCTATGCCGCCAAGAAGAACGGCAAGAACGATTTTGCGGTCTATGACCCCGCCCCGCGGCTGTCGCCCGAGTCTGTCGGGACGGTGAGGACATTCGCGTAAAGCCTGTTAGGCTCGAGGTCGCATGGGACCTTGCATGATGACGTTTCGCCTGCCCGTGGCCGTCCTGGTCGCTCTCCTTCCGATCGTCCCCGCCGCTGCTGCGGATGCCGAACTCGCCAGGCTCGCGCGCGCCTCCGGCACGCCCGACATCCCCGGCTTGAAGATCGTCTGGCTGGCGCCGTGGGGCGACGTCGCTAGCGCAAGATCCTGGCGCAACATCATCGTGCACCAGACCGAGGGACCTGCGGGCTCGGCCCGCGGCGGCGCGCAGGCGCAGGCGAAGAACCCGACGCGGCGCGGCGTCACGGTCTGGGTCGAGACCGACGGCACGGTCTATTGGGCGGTCGCCGAGAACCTCGTGCCGACCCACGGCGATGGCGCCAACCGCAACGACAACAAGTACATCGACAATCGTCCGACCTATCGCCAGGTCCTGCGCGACAATTCGATCGGCGTCGAGTTCGCCGGCAATTATCCCGACGTGACGACGGGGCCGACGGCGGCACAGGTCGCGGCGTGGAAGATCCTCGTCAAGGTGCTGCGCGCGCGCTACGACATCCCGCTCGAGCGGGTCTACGCGCACAACTGGATCGACTACAAGGACGCCCGCTATTGCGAAGGCTGCACGCTCGCGACGATGGCAAGGCAATGGGGGGAATAGGCGGTGTGCCCACACGCACCGCTATCGGGCGCAGTTCGCATCACACCAACAAAAAAGCCGGCGTTGCCGCCGGCTTTTCGTCTCTCTCGATCCGCCAATCTCTGGCGCTGAACCGCCGCGCTTAGTGCGCGGCTTCCAGCGCGGCCTGTTCGGCCTTTGCGATCGTGCCCTTGACCGCGGACTGCACCTTCTCGAAGGCGCGGACCTCGATCTGGCGGACGCGCTCGCGCGACACGCCGAACTCGGCAGCAAGGTCTTCCAGCGTCATCGGCTCATCGGCGAGGCGGCGGGCCTCGAAGATGCGGCGTTCGCGCGGGTTGAGCACGCCCATGGCGCCGTTCAGCGCGTCACGGCGGTGATCATACTCCTCGTGCTCTGCCATCATGGCTTCCTGGTTGGGCGTGTTGTCGACCAGCCAGTCCTGCCATTCGCCGGCTTCGCCGTCGTCGCGGATCGGTGCGTTGAGCGACGCATCGCCACCGAGTCGGCGGTTCATGTCGATCACGTCCTGATCGGTGACGCCGAGGCGCTTGGCGATCATCTTGACCTGGTCGGGGCGGAGATCGCCCTCGTCCAGCGCGTTGATCTTGCTCTTCGCCTTGCGAAGGTTGAAGAACAGCTTCTTCTGGTTCGCGGTGGTGCCCATCTTCACGAGCGACCACGAACGCAGGATGTACTCTTGAATCGACGCCTTGATCCACCACATGGCGTAGGTGGCGAGACGGAATCCCTTCTCGGGTTCGAATCGCTTCACCGCCTGCATCAGGCCGACATTGCCTTCCGAGACGACCTCGGAGATCGGCAGGCCGTAGCCGCGATAACCCATGGCGATCTTGGCCACGAGGCGGAGATGGCTGGTGACGAGTTGGTGTGCCGCGTCGCGATCGTCATGCTCGCGCCAACGCTTGGCGAGCATGTACTCCTCCTGCGGTTCCAGCATCGGGAATTTGCGGATCTCGGCGAGGTAGCGAGAAAGGCCGGATTCTCCATTGAGGACCGGCAAAGCAGCGGTACGGGCCATAGTGCGCCCTCCAAAAGGTTCAGGCCCCCGATAGCGGCGGGCCAGGCAGACGACCGCTGTGTTAAAGCCGGCCGTAGCTGCGATGTTCCGCGTTGGTCATTTCAACGCAGACGCAATATACCCCATCGGGAGTCAAAAAGGGAAGGATTGCTGACGTCACGTCCCCGTGTGGCAGCTATAACTTTTTGTAATGTAAAGGCTTTCTGAAGCGGCCTGCGTCATAGCGCCGCCTGGAGCGCCCGTTCCAGGAGAAGCAAATCCTCCGGCAAAGGCGCCTCCCAGTGCAGTAATTCTCCCGTCCTCGGGTGCTCCAACACCAGCAGGTAAGCGTGCAAGGCCTGACGCCCCAGCGCCGCCAAAGCCGCCTGCGAGTCGGGGCCGAGCTGGTTGGCCTTGGTCTTGAAATGCGGGCCATAGACGGCATCGCCCATCAGGGGGTGGCCGATATGGGCGAGATGGACGCGGATCTGATGGGTGCGGCCGGTCTCGAGCTCGCAGGCGAGCAGGGCGGCGACGCCCTTGCCGTCGCGTCCATGAAAGCTCTCCAGGATTTCCCAATGCGTCACCGCCTCGCGGCCACCCTGGCGCACGGCCATCTTCTCGCGTGCATGCGGATGCCGGTCGATCGGCGCATCGACGGTGCCGCGGTGCCGGTTCGGCACGCCCCAGGCGAATGCCATGTAGCCGCGCCGCATCGCGCCGGTGCGGCCGTGATCGGCGAATTGCGCCGTCAATGAAGCGTGGGCGAGATCGTTCTTGGCAACCACCATCAGCCCGGTCGTGTCCTTGTCGAGCCGGTGCACGATCCCGGGCCGGCGCACGCCGCCGATGCCGGAGAGCGAGGCGCCGCAATGGGCGATCAGCGCATTCACCAGGGTGCCGGTCTCGTGACCGGCCGCGGGGTGCACGACGAGGCCCTTGGGCTTGTTGAGGACGACGATGTCGTCGTCCTCGAACACGATATCGAGGGCGATGTCCTCCCCCTTGGGCTCGGCGGGCGCCGCTTCCGGCACGTCGATTATGATCGTATCGCCGGATGCGACGTGATAAGCGGGGTCGCGGACCGCGGAGGCCTTCAGGTGCACTGCGCCCGCCAGGATCAGGGCTTTCAGCCTCGATCGCGACAGCTCCGGCAGGCGCGCCGCCAGCACGCGGTCGAGCCGGGCCGAGCCCTCGGAGCCTTCGACCACAACCTCCAACCTTTGCGCTGACCCAGGGCTTTCCATGACGACGTCTGATACCGCTGTTCCCGAACCGACCCCCGAGCAGGCCGCGCTGTTCGCGCGGGCGCGGCGGATGATGCTGATCGCGGGGTTGACCACGGCGCTGGCGTTCTGCGCCGTGCTGATCGCGGTGGGCTACCGCCTTTTCAAGTCGGAGGGAAGGGCGGTCGAAGCGGCAAGCGATGTCACTGCCACCCTGCCCAAGGGCGCGAAAATCGTCTCGACCGGGGTCGCCGGCGACCGCCTCGTAGTGACGCTGGATCTCGGCGGGGTCATCGAGATCCGCACCTTCGATGCCCTTACCCTGAAGTCGGCCGGACGGCTGAAATTCGCCAATGAGCCGTAAAAGGCCCCTCGGGGTCCTTGCGGCGGACAAATTTCGAGGCTATTGGCTAGCCCTCACGCTCCCTTCGTCTAGCGGTTAGGACGCGGCCCTCTCAAGGCTGAAACAGGGGTTCGATTCCCCTAGGGAGCGCCAGATAATTCAACAACTTAGAACCGCGATAGAGAAGTCGTCGAATATCCGTTGAATAAGCGTCGGCGGCCGTTGGCGAACCCCGACACGCAGATTCAGTGATCCGACCACGCAGGTTCGCGCGCATAGATCCCGCAGCTCCGTGATGAACCGGATGTTCTTTGAGAGGATCTATCCGGCGTCGCCTTTGCCCTTGCCCTCGACTTCCTCGATGGCCTTCTTGATTGCTTGGCCACGTGCCCAAGCATCGCTGGCATCACCCTGGCGCCTCGCCCGGTTTTCCTCTGGCGTGTACATGATGGTAGAGAGCCCGGCCTCGATATTCCGCTGGTATTCGCCGGACTCGAAGTGGTCGAGCCTGAAACTCTCGTAAGGCAGCCGTCCTCCTACCGGCCTCTTAGGCGCCAACTTTAAATCCAGATAGGCGGTCAATATCATCCGGTATAGGGGCGCCGCAAACATGTGGAGCGGCTGCTTCGCAGGAGCCACGGTCAAACGGCCTGGCGGAATCGGATTGCCGTGCAGGGCGTCATTCCGCAGCGAGTTGATTTCGCCGAACAGCCAAACCGGTAGGCTGCGGCGCCGACCGTTCTTGTCGCCGAACACCTGGTACTTCTTGTCCGAGCAGGCTGAGAGATTCCATGTGATGCTTTCGAGGGCGGCATAGACGCCCTTGAAGGCCTGGTTCTTCGCCGGATAGAGGATTTCAAAAGCGCTCGCCCACAACGCCGCTGATCGGACGACGTCGTAGAGGTTAGTATCTGCGCCAGCCGGGAGCTTGGCGGCGGCGTTTGCCATGTTGAGCGAGCGAAACAGCCGCTCATCCTCGACAGCCGGGCGGTCGGTCGCGAAGCACCGCTCCCAGCGCTTCAATAGCTCATTGAGTAGCAGCATATCGACGTCGCGGCGGTCGAGCTGATGAAAGGAAAGGGCGGCCATTGTCTGGCCGCGGAGCAGCTTCACTTCGTAATATCCGAGAAGCGATGGTGTCTGCGTGATGAGACCTTCTCCTCGGTTGTCTACCATCCAAGGATAAACAGCGAAGGTGTCGGAATACATCGGCCCCTGGCCGTGGCCGAACCTATGCGTCTTCGCCCAGCTCAGGGGAATGACCGACATCGATACGAGGTCGCGAAAGCCGGATATGGCGCTAATGGAGCGGTAGGTGTCGGGCTTGTCCTTGCGCCAGATGATGGTGCTCGGCTCGACGGCGTCGCCGAATTCGGTCTTGAACCGCTTTAGGAAGCTGCCCATGCGGGGCTGCTTCTCCTTGATGGCCTCGATGCGGAAGTCATCGGTGGGCACGAGCGCAAATCCCTCGACTTCGATCGGGAATTTGACCTGGACGTTCGGCAGGCTGAACATCGGCCACCAGAGCGGCGGCCCCTTCGCTTTAGGTGCTCGGGACATTGAATGCCAAGACCGTCAAAAATACCTCGCGGTTATGGTCCGCGGGATTGCCAAAAATGTATCTTAGGCGAATATCACCATCTTTGGTCGGCCCGCGTTTCTTGTGAGGATAAGCGTCCGTTGTTTCTTGAATGCTCTTCAGGACGCTGGAAAAGTCCTTATTGCGGCTGAAGATAATTACGGCGGCCTTAGTATCCCGCCAGCTCAAATACCCAAGCAGTTGGTCGATCGTCTCTGTGAACGCCTTCGGACCGCTCCAAAACTTACATTCGGCGATGAAGATGTTGCGCCCTTCGACCCGGATGAGGATGTCGGTCTTGCCGGTGAAGTTAAATGTCTCGCCTGAAGCCGCACCCTCGAACTGACCGTTCAACTGGACCAGGAAATGTTGCCGGATATCTTCTTCGCCCATCGATGCGAAGGCAGACGGGCTACGCTCCATAACGAGTGTCATGTTCTCGATGATCTTCAGTATTTCAGAATAGGTCTGGTCATCGAGCATCGGCTCGGGCTTGAACGTAGCCAGGGCTGCCGGTTTCGGAATGGTCGGCACGATCTTCTTGCGCATCACTGGCGCGACATAGGTCTTGGGAGCGTCCGCGCGACCCTTCAGTTTAAATCCGAGGTTCGCAACCGAGTTGCGGTCCTTCAGGACTTTGACCTTTCGGGCTTCAATGGCCTCGCGCAGGCGCACCTTGATCCGCTCATTGAAGGGCTCGGCGGTAGCTCGCTGCCAGGTCAAGTATCGCTCGATGTCGTCCAGCACCCCATTCAAGGCTTTGTTAGCCTCTTCGGGCTTTAACTCACGATTCGAATGCCTGACGACAACGTGGTTCCCACCGATTTGTGCGCGCGGCGGACCGCTGTCAAAAGTCGTCGGCTGGACGTCGAAGAGCCCTCGGTCTCCCGTGTAGGGAACGGTCAGTTCGACGATGCTGCCCTGTACCGTGCGGCGTCCGTCGCTCCCACCATAGTCGCGAGAAAAGTAGTCGTAGACTTCAACAGGCCCTTCGGAGTGCTCAGCCTCGGCGTTGGATCGATCGAGGACTGGAACGTTGAGGCGGTATTTCTCCGCTAGCTCTTCGACCAGGTCCTCGGTGGGCGTGTTGAGAAGAACGTTATCGTTGATACCAGCGGGCGCTGCCGTGGCACTCTGCTCCTGGCGGTACATGAGATCGTGCATGCCAATTTTATTGAACAGCAGCTCAGGTTGGCCGTAACGCATCTGGGGGTCCGTTAGCGAATCTGGGAGACAGCAATATACTCCTCCCTAATCCTCAATGGAGTAGGGATTGCGAGACATCTGTGGGTTGAGTGTATAATCGGGCCTGGCCAAGCGCGGGCGCGTGCCCGATTGCCTTTGCGCCTTTGGGGCTTGGATAATGCAAAAAGTCGGCAGCGCTTTAGTGCTCAGTGCCCACGATCTCGTGGGCAATCTTTATTGCACGCACTTGACCAGCGTCGATCTCAAGGTCACACAGGGTTTGCTGCCTAAACCTGTGCGCTGGGACCCGCTCCTCGACATTTTGCGCGAGCGCGGCCAGAAGCACGAACAGGCCTTCCTCTGTCACTTGAGGGCTAACGGCTTCGAGCCGTTCCTGATCGAGGGCGTCGATGTTACGGATGATGCCGTGACCCAAACGCGCGAAGCGATGCAGGCTGGTCACGCGATCATCGTCCAGGCAGCCGTGCGCGACGGGAACTGGGTAGGACGCGCCGACATTCTGCGGCGAGTGGAAACACCAAGTGCCCTGGGGGACTGGTCCTACGAGATCATCGATACCAAGCTTGCCCGCGAAACTAAGGGCGGCACCATCTTGCAGCTATGCCTCTACGCGCAGCTCCTTGCTGCCATGCAGGGCGTCGAGCCGGAGTTCGTCTACGTCGTAGCGCCATGGTCTGACTTCCGTCCGCAGCAATTCCGTGTTGCCGATTATATGGCGTTCTTTCGCAAGGCGCAGTGCGCCGCTCAGAGGGCAGTGGACGGCGGTATTGACACTGCCAACACTGTCTATCCTGATCCGAAGACCCATTGCGACGTATGTCGCTGGGAGCCGCAATGCGATGCGCGCAGGCGCGCCGATGACCATCTCTGTCTGGTGGCGAACGTCTCCGCGCCACAGATGAACGAGCTGCGCACTAATGGCATCGCGACAGTCAAGGCGCTCTCTGCAATGCCTGTTCCTCTGTCGTGGAGCCCGAAGCGGGGGTCTGTTGCCAGCTACGTTAAGGCAAGGGAGCAGGCGCGTGTTCAGGTTGAAGCGCGTGAGACCGGTACTTTGCGCCACGAACTGCTCGATTTTATCCCTGGAACGGGCCTCTACCTTTTGCCTCCACCGTCTCCGGGCGATGTCTTCTTTGATATCGAAGGAGACCCGTTCATCGGCGAAGGCGGTTTTGAATATTTGTTCGGCTATCGCTACCGCGACGCGGTGGGTAGCGACCATTACGAAGCGCAGTGGGCATTCGACCGCGCGTCCGAAAAGACGATCTTTGAGACGTTCATGGACTTCGTCACGGCAAGGCGCGCCGACTTCCCGCAGATGCACGTCTATCACTACGCGCCCTATGAACCCGGCGCGTTGAAGCGCCTCATGGGGCGCTATGCCACGCGACAAACAGAGGTAGATAATCTTCTGCGCGGCAAGGTGATGGTTGACCTTTATTCGGTCGTGCGTAATTCGATCAGGGCAAGCGTCGAGAGCTATTCGATCAAGAAGCTGGAGCCATTCTACGCCTTTACGCGCATGATGCCGCTCCAGTATGCAAACGTGGCGCTGGCGGCTATTCAGGCGGGCCTGGAACTGGGCGATACGCGGTCGATCGATGAGTCGGCACGCCAGGCTGTGGCCGCATACAATCAGGACGATTGCAATTCCACAGCGGCCTTGCGGGATTGGCTCGAGCATTTGCGCGCGCAGGCGATTTCAGATGGTGCCGCGATTGATCGGCCAGAACCGGGCAGTGATGGTCCAAGCGACGATATCGCGGACCATGAAGCGCGCGTCAAAGAACTGATCGGCCGGCTGACGCACGAAATCCCGATCGACCCCGTCGAACGTACGCCGGAACAGCTTGGCCGCTTTATTCTGGCGCACTCGCTGGACTGGCATCGGCGGGAGGAAAAAGCGATCTGGTGGGAGTATTTTCGGTTGGCGGCGCTGACGGCCGAGGAGCTGCTTGATGAAAAGGCGGGCCTCAGCAGCCTGGAATTCGTAATGACGGTAGAGCGAAGCAAACAGGGCATTCCCACAGATCGGTACAGGTTTGCCCCGCAGGATACCGATATTCGCGACGAAGCTGACCTATATGCCCTGGGAGGAGAGAAGTTCGGGTCGGCCGCCGCCATCTCCCAGGACGACCTCACGATCGATATCAAGAAGTCCAAGAAGACGGCGGATATCCATCCGGACGCCGTCTTCGAGCACACGCATATTCCCACGAAGGAGCAACAGGAATCGCTTCTGCGCCTTGGCACCTACGTCGCCGAACACGGTATCGAAGGCGTGGGGGAATATCAGGCGGCGCGTGACCTTCTGCTTCGATTGCCGCCGCGGCTTGGTACCGCGCCGCTCCGCATCGAAAGCGAAGGCACTCTGGAGGGTGCGCTTCGGATCGCTCCTGCGCTTTCAGGCGGTGTCCTACCGATCCAGGGGCCACCCGGCACCGGGAAGTCCTTCACCGGTGCGCACATGACTTGTCGTCTGCTCAAAGACGGCAAGCGCGTCGGCGTCACCGCTAACAGCCACAAAGTCATTCGCAATCTGATCAACAAGGCGATCGAAGTGGCACTGGCCACGGGACAGGCCGTCAAGGCCGGGCATCGATGCCCGGACAAAGGCTCTGAAACCGATGACGTACTTGTTTATTCTGATAATCCTAGGGCGATTGCGGCGATCAGCTCCGGCGAAATCGCTATCCTGGGCGGCACGTCATTCTTCTGGGCGCGCGAGGATGTGGCGAACAGCGTTGACGTTCTCTTCGTTGATGAAGCCGCGCAGATGTCGCTGGCCAATGTTCTGGCCGTTTCGCAGGCCGCTCCCCAGGTCATTCTGTTGGGCGATCCCCAGCAGTTGGACCAGCCCATGCAGGGATCGCATCCGGACGGGACCGGCGTATCAGCGCTTCATCACATCCTCGCCGGTCGCCAGACGATTGCCCCTGATCAAGGCCTCTTTCTGGAGGAGACCTGGCGGATGCACCCGGCGATCACCGCCTTCCATTCAGAGCTGTTTTACGACAGCAAACTGCACGCGGTGCCTAAGTGCGCGCAGCAGAATGTGACCTCAACCGGGGTATTTCTCGGAACAGGGCTGCGGTACGTGCCGGTTCCTCATACCGGCAACCAGTCCAGTTCGAGCGAAGAGGCTGAAGCGGTTGCCCGGATCGTGACCGCTTTGCTGTCTTCAGGAACGCAGTGGACGGACAGGGACGGCAAAACCATAGTGCCGGAGCTTTCTGATATTATAATCATCGCTCCCTATAACGCGCAGGTTTTTGAAATTCAGCAACGCATTCCCGGTGCGCACGTCGGCACCGTCGACAAATTCCAGGGGCAAGAGGCCGCCATCGCGATTTATTCTCTAGCGACATCATCTCACGCCGATGCGCCGCGCGGAATGGAATTTCTCTACAGCGCCAATCGCCTGAACGTTGCGATTTCTCGTGCGAAATGTCTCGCGATCATGGTCGCGTCTCCGGCTATCTTCGAGGCCGAATGCAAAACACCGCGCCAAATGCAACTGGCGAACGCGTTCTGTCGTTACCTTGAACTGGCACAGACGATCACCCTCTAGTCGAGACAACGCGCTCGCCTGCCGACCCTCCCGCATAATCAAAGTTGATGCCGAAGCATAGACTGCGAGCGCCGATTTCTAGACATTTAGCCATTCGTCCGTGGTCCTGGCCACTACGGGGTGCGCGGCCTACTCGACACTCATCCTGCCAGAAACTGTCGCCGTGGTTCAGAAGCTGTGTGGCCCGCCGGCACCGAGTGGGCAGCTAGGCTGCGCCTGTAGAGGAGGCCGTACGGCGTACAGACTTAAGTCTTTGGAAGATTTGGCGAAAGAAGGGCTTGCCGCGGCCCGCGCCTAGCGTCACTCTGGTTGCAAAAGGGGCGGGTGCAATGGCGTCGGGGCAGGGGCTACAGACCAAGATTTTGCGGCGAGCGAAGTCGCCAGAAGACTATACCGTGTATCGGGCCGCGCTGGAATGGGGGCTGATGGACCCGATCGTGATTGAGAGCCGAGACGATTTTAAATCGGAGTTCCGCTGGAAGGAGCGCCTCGATCCTTTCCATCACCAAGTCCAAAACCTCATCACCTTCTGCCGACGTCTGCCGGTGACCCTGCTGGCGGACGATGTCGGTCTCGGCAAAACCATATCGGCGGGACTCGTGGCGAGTGAGCTTATCGCCCGAAATCGCGTTGCTAAGATCCTAATAGTTGCCCCCAAACTGCTTGGCCCTCAATGGAAGGATGAGCTTGGGACGAAGTTCGATATCCCGGGTGAGGTTGTCACCGGAAGCAAACTTGTTTCCGCTGAACCTGACGACGTGGGGGCCGTCATCACGACATATCATTCGGCGCGCTCGCATTTGGACAAGATTCCTGACGACCGATTTGACATGTTAGTGCTGGACGAAGCCCACAAGCTTCGCAATCTCTATGGTGTCGATCCCACACCGCAGGTCGCAAAAGTCTTTCATCGAGCTCTTCAGCAGCGCCGCTTTCGCTATGTGTTGATGCTGACGGCGACTCCGATCCAAAATCGGCTCTGGGACCTCTATTCACTGGTCGATCTGCTTAGCGTTGCGCGCGGTCACGAAAACCCCTTCGGCAATGAAGGTATGTTCGCCCGCCGTTTCATCGACGACAAACGCGAGAGCGCGCGGA
>NZ_LFKZ01000016.1:0-365895 GCF_028128975.1 Bradyrhizobium sp. CCBAU 45321 | reverse complement strand
GGCGTCCACCGCCTCGACGGACAGCTCATGGTCGTCCTCGACGTCGACCGCGTCCTCGAGCTCGCACCCGAGATGATGGCGGCCTGATACGGCGGCATTGCCGCCGAGGGACTTGCGATTGGAAGTGCCCCCGCAAAGGGGGGAAGGAAGCAGAGGTTCACATGCGAACTTGTCTCGTCGTTGATGATTCCAGCGTCATCCGAAAGGTTGCGCGCCGGATCCTGGAGGGGCTCGACTTCCAAATCCTCGAAGCCGAGGACGGTGAGAAGGCGCTGGAGGCCTGCAAGCGCGGCCTGCCGGACGCGGTGCTGCTCGACTGGAACATGCCGGTCATGGATGGCTACGAGTTCCTCGGCCATCTCAGGCGAATGCCCGGCGGCGACCAGCCCAAGGTGGTGTTCTGCACCACCGAGAACGACGTCGCGCATATCGCGCGCGCTCTGCACGCCGGCGCCAACGAATACATCATGAAGCCGTTCGACAAGGACATCGTGACGGCGAAATTTCAGGAAGTCGGCCTGATCTGAGCGATCGCCCGGAGGCTGAACGGATCCTTCGGCGCTTGTTTTCAACTGAACCGTTTCAGTCTGAGTTGGTGGGTAATGAGTGTTGCGTTCGCAGGTAATTCGACCATGGGCACGTCGCGCGAAACCGGGCCGCTGCGGGTGATGATCGTCGACGATTCCGTCGTCATCCGCGGTCTGATCTCGCGCTGGATCGGCGCCGAGCACGACATGGAGGTCGCGGCCTCGCTGCGCACCGGGCTCGAGGCGGTCAACCAGCTCGATCGCATCAATCCCGATGTTGCCGTGCTCGACATCGAAATGCCTGAGCTCGATGGCCTCTCGGCGCTGCCGCAACTGCTCGCCAAGAAGCGCGATCTCGTCATTATCATGGCTTCGACCCTGACCCGCCGCAACGCGGAGATCAGCTTCAAGGCGTTGTCGCTCGGCGCGGCCGATTACATTCCCAAGCCGGAATCGACGCGTGAGGCGTCGGCCGCGGATATTTTCCATCACGACCTGATCCAGAAGATCCGCCATCTCGGCGCGCGGCTGCGTCGCAAGTCTGCGGTTGCGAGCCCGCCGCTGGCGCCGGCGAGCCCGGCTCCCGTCGCGCGCAGTCCTGTCGCGCGGCCTGCCGCGCCTGCGCCCGCTCCGGCCCCCTCGTCAGGCTCGGTGTCAACGCGTCCGTTCTCGACCCAGGCGCCCAAGGTGCTGCTGATCGGCTCATCGACCGGCGGGCCTCAGGCGCTGATGGCGCTCGTCACCGAGCTCGGCCCGGTGATCGATCGCTTCCCGGTGCTGATCACCCAGCACATGCCGCCGACCTTCACCACCATTCTGGCCGAGCATCTGGCGCGCTCGAGCCGCCGGCCGGCGGCCGAGGCGGTCGACGGCGAGCCGGTGAAGCCGGGACGGATCTACCTCGCACCGGGCGGTAAGCACATGCGCGTCACGCGCAGCGGCGCCGATCCTGTGATCGCGCTCGACGACGGCCCCGCCGTCAATTTCTGCAAGCCTGCGGTCGATCCGCTCTTCACCTCCGCCATCGACGTCTGGCACGGCAACATCCTCTCGGTGATCCTGACCGGCATGGGCTCGGACGGCATGCGCGGTGGCAAGGACATCGTCGCGGCCGGCGGCAGCGTGATCGCGCAGGACGAAGCCTCCAGCGTGGTCTGGGGCATGCCCGGCGCGGCGGCCAATGCCGGCATCTGCGCGGCGATCCTGCCGCTCAACCAGATCGGCGCCAAGGTCAACCGCCTGTTCGCGGGAGACCGTTCGTGACGCCCACCGATTACGACTATCTGCGCAAGTTCCTGAAAGAGCGCTCCGGTCTCGATCTCTCCGCCGACAAGCAATATCTGGTCGAAAGCCGGCTGCTGCCGCTCGCCCGCAAGGCAAGCCTTCCCGGCATCCCCGACCTCGTCCTGAAGATCAGGAACGGCGACGGCCGGCTTGCGACCGACGTGGTCGAAGCGATGACCACCAACGAGACGTTCTTCTACCGCGACAAGATTCCGTTCGATCACTTGCGCGACACCATCCTGCCGGGCCTGATCCAGGCGCGTGCGGCGCGCAAGTCGCTTCGCATCTGGTCGGCGGCCGCCTCGACCGGGCAGGAGCCCTATTCGATCGCGATGTGCGTGAAGGAGATGGGCGCGGCGCTCGCGGGGTGGCGCATCGAGATCGTCGCCACCGATCTGTCGCAGGAGGTGCTGGAGAAATCCAAGGCCGGCCTCTACAGCCAGTTCGAGGTGCAGCGCGGTCTTCCGATCCAGCATCTGGTGAAATACTTCACGCAAACCGGCGAGCTCTGGCAGCTCAACGCCGACATTCGCGCCATGGTGCAGTTCCGCCAGCTCAATCTGCTGCAGGACTTCTCCCATCTCGGCACGTTCGACGTGATCTTCTGCCGCAACGTGCTGATCTATTTCGACCAGGACACCAAGGCGGTGATTTTCGAGCGCCTGGCGAAGGCGATGGAGGCCGACGGCACGTTGCTGCTCGGGGCGGCCGAATCCGTCGTCGGCATCACGGACGCGTTCCGCCCCATCGCCGATCGCCGCGGCCTCTATCAGCTCAACCCCGCGCGCTCCGGCCGTCCGATGGGCGGATTGATGCCGCCGTCGCTCAAGATCGCCGCGGCGAGGTGAGTTCTCTTTGTCATTCCGGGGCCGCGCATTAGCGCGGAGCCCGGAATCCATAACCACAGGCCATCGAAATAGGCAGGCGGTTAGACCAGGGCCATTTCATCCGACTGTGGTTATGGATTCCGGGCTTGCGACTTCGTCGCGCCCCGGAATGACAAAATCACAAAATCGCATGCGGCAAGAAGCGCGAGCGGTTGCCCGTGATCGGGCTCTCGTCCTCGCGGATCGACAGCCCGCAGGCCTCGTGGTTCACGAGCCAGCTTCCGATCACCGGATAGAAGCCCGAAAAGTTCGGCAGCGGAGCGAGCGCCTGGCGCACGAAGCCTTCGGCGCCGTAAGGCCCCGTCTGCTCGTCGAGCGGCAGGCCGCCGGACACGATCGTGACATTGGCGCCTTCGCGCGACAGCAGCGGCTTGCGCACATAGGACGTGCCGAGCTCGGCGGCGCGCGGATCATCCTCGAAGAAGGCCGGCAGCAGATTGGGATGGTTCGGAAACATCTCCCAGAGCAGCGGCAAGATGCCCTTGTTGGAGATCACCGCCTTCCACGGCGGTTCGATCCAGCGCGTCGGAGCATCCTTCAGCTTTGCGCCGAAGGTGTCCTGGAACATCCATTCCCAGGGGTAGAGCTTGAAGGCGAGCGCGATGTCGTTCTCGCCGAGATCGACGAAGCCGCCGGCCCCGTCGCGCCAGCCGACCTGCTCGATGTCGAGCAGCGTCGTCGAGAGTCCGGCCTGGCGCGCGGTGTCTTCGAGATAAGCGAGCGTGCCGGCGTCCTCTTCGTTGCCGGTGATCCCTGTGAGATGGACGTGGCTCCCAGCGATCTCCTTCCATGCCGCGATCAGCCGCTCGTGGATGGAGTTGAATTGGTCGGCACGCGAGGGGATGACGCGGCGTTCGATCGCCTGTTCGAGCCAGGTCCATTGGAACACCGCGGCCTCGAAGATCGAGGTCGGCGTGTCCGCGTTGTATTCGAGCAGCTTTGCCGGCGACTTGCCGTCGAACCTCAGATCGAGCCGGCCATAGAGGCTGCGGTCGTGGCGCTTCCAGCTCTCCGCGATCAGGCCCCAGAACGCTTCCGGAATCTTCAAGCGCCGCAGATGCCGCTCGTCGCCGATGACGCGGCCGGCAAGCTCCAGGCACATCGCATCGATATCGCCGGTCGGCGCCTCGATGCCACGCTCGATCTCGTCCAGCGTGAAGCCGTAATAGGCGCGCTCGTCCCAATAGCGCTCGCCGTCGATGGTGTGAAAGACGAAGCCGCATCGTGCCGCGGTCTCTCGCCAGTCGTCGCGCTCCAGGCAGGTGATGCGCTGCATGGATCAGCCGCCGCCCGAGAAGCCGTGGCCGAACGAGCCGAAGCCGCCGCGGCTCACGCTGCTGTGGCTGATATCGGACGACGTTCCCGACGAGGTATGGCTGGAGGAATCGCCGCTGAACAGGCTCGATCGCGACGACCAACGCGAGCTGCTGCCGCCCGACGAACTGCTGCTGCTGCTGGTGCAGGTCGTGGTCGTCTGCCCCGGCACGGCGCCGGGCGTGGGCTCGCAGTTCTGCCGCGGCATCAAGGTGTAGGCGGTGGTGCCGACGGCGATCGTGCCCATCACCAGCAGCGCGACGTGGCCGGAGCGCTTCACCGGCGGTCGCGGCGGCGGCTCGGCGACTGGCCGGCGCTTGCCGAACTCCTTCTTGGCGGGTTTGTCGGCCATGTCAGTAGATCATGCTGGCGGCGTTGAGCAGGCCCGCGGCGAGCGAGGACAGGCCGAGCCAGATCGCGGGGGCAAGCTCGCCGTCATCGATGCGCCTCGACAAGTCCGGCACCGGAACCTTGACGAGATAGAACACGATGACCTGCACGATAAGCGCGATCGTCGCCCAGATCAGGCAGTCCAGCACGTTGGCCGAATGCGCGATGGCGCTGACCAGCGGCGCCACGAAGCCGAGCAGGCTGAGCCCGAGCGCGATCGCCGCGGCCGGCTGGTTGTCGCGAATGAGCTGGAATTCGTTATGCGCCGTGATGCGGGTGTAGACGAACAGATAGGCCACGATCGCGATCAGCCCGGTGCAGAAATAGACCAGGAAGGCGGGCAGGCCGGCGAGTGATTGCAGGATCATCGTTCCCCCATCGTGCAGCGACCATTCGTCGGCAGGGGAAGGCTAGGGGTTCAAACGTTAAGCTTCCAATGAAGCGTCCCCCCAAAAACGAAAACCCCGCCATTTGCGGCGGGGTCCAGGCTGGGAGGAGCGAGCCTGACTGGGCTCGCGACGTAAACCCAGGGATCAGGCGGGGATGCGCTCGTCGGCCTCGTGCGGCTCGCGCAGCACGTAGCCGCGGCCCCAGACGGTCTCGATGAAGTTGCGGCCCTCGGAGGCGTTGGCGAGCTTCTTGCGGAGCTTGCAAATGAAGACGTCGATGATCTTCAGTTCGGGCTCGTCCATGCCGCCATAGAGGTGGTTGAGGAACATTTCCTTGGTGAGGGTCGTGCCTTTGCGGAGCGAGAGCAGCTCCAGCATCTGATATTCCTTGCCGGTCAGATGCACGCGCTGGCCGCCGACTTCCACCGTCTTGGTGTCGAGGTTGACGACGAGGTCGCCGGTCTGGATGACCGACTGGGCATGGCCCTTGGAGCGGCGCACGATCGCGTGGATGCGGGCCACCAGCTCGTCCTTGTGGAAGGGCTTGGTCATGTAGTCGTCGGCACCGACGCCGAGACCCTTGACCTTGTCCTCGATGCCGGCGAGGCCGGAGAGGATCAGAATCGGTGTCTTGATCTTGGAGACCCGGAGCTGCTTGAGCACGTCGTAGCCGGACATGTCGGGCAGGTTGAGGTCGAGGAGAATAATGTCGTAATCGTATAGTTTACCGAGATCGACGCCTTCTTCCCCCAAATCGGTCGTGTAGACGTTGAAGCTCTCGGACTTCAGCATCAGCTCGATCGACTGCGCGACGGCGCTGTCATCTTCAATCAGCAAAACGCGCATGCCAGTTCCCCATAGTCGCCGCTCCTGGGCGTCAGGTCGGCCGCATTCGCGGCACTCAACAAAACGCCTTTGAACAACTGATTCGGATCCTGACAACAGATGGTTAACAAAGTCTGATTCTGGAACGCAAGTCCCCCCGGTGCAATTTTTGTCGAATCGCCCTAAGGTCTTGTGCGCGAAGCAGCTTTCGTTACCCGATTCCGTTCAAGCTCCACTTTAAGAGACGGGCCTAACCGACTCCCGCGACTCAGCCTTCTTCTGAAGGGGAGCCACGCTCAGTCTCAAAGACAGTGACGCAATGATTAATGATGCGGGTAAACACGAAGTTAAGCGCCGTTCAGAAATATGGCGAAACTTAAGGTTTTCACCGTGATGTCCCGGGATCACCGAAGGCGACCATCTCATGAGGGCCCTCATATGAAGGCGCGCTGCTGATGAAGGCCCCCCTATGAAGGCGCTGGCCGAACAGATCGGCGACATCGACGGCATCAACATCTATGGCCGCGTGGTCGGCGTTCGCGGTCTGATGGTCGAGGTGGCCGGCCCGATCCACGCGATGTCGGTCGGCGCGCGGCTGGTGATCGAGACCGGCGCCAACCGCACCATTCCGTGCGAGGTGATCGGCTTCTCCGGCAACAATGCCGTGGTGATGCCGTTCGCCGGCCTCGAGGGTGTGCGCCGCGGCTGCAAGGCGGTCATCGCCAATGCCGCCAACCAGGTGCGGCCGTCCGCGGCCTGGCTGGGACGCGTCGTCAATGCGCTGGGCGAGCCGATCGATGGCAAGGGGCCGCTGCCGCAGGGCCCTTCGCCGATGCCGTTCCGCAATACGCCGCCGCCCGCACATTCGCGCAAGCGCGTCGGCAGCCCGCTCGATCTCGGCGTGCGCGCCATGAACACCTTTCTCACGTGCTGCCGCGGTCAGCGGATGGGCATCTTCGCAGGCTCCGGCGTCGGCAAGTCGGTGCTGCTGTCGATGCTGGCGCGCAACGTCGATGCCGATGTCAGCGTTATCGGGCTGATCGGCGAACGCGGCCGCGAGGTGCAGGAATTCCTGCAGGACGATCTCGGCGAGGAGGGCCTCGCGCGCTCGGTCGTGGTGGTCGCGACCTCCGACGAGCCGGCGCTGATGCGCCGCCAGGCGGCCTACCTGACGCTCGCGGTCGCCGAATATTTTCGCGACGAGGACAAGGACGTGCTCTGCCTGATGGACTCGGTGACGCGCTTTGCGATGGCCCAGCGCGAGATCGGCCTGTCTGCCGGCGAGCCGCCGACGGCCAAGGGTTACACGCCGACCGTCTTCACCGAGTTGCCGAAGCTGCTGGAGCGTGCCGGGCCGGGATTGGGCGAGGGCGCCATCACCGCGATCTTCACGGTGCTGGTCGACGGCGACGACCATAACGAGCCGATCGCCGATGCCGTGCGCGGCATCCTCGACGGCCACATCGTGATGCAGCGCTCGATCGCCGAACGCGGCCGCTATCCTGCGATCAACATCCTCAAATCCGTCTCGCGCACGATGCCGAAATCGGCCGATCCGCAGTTCTGGCCGGTCATCCAGCGTGCCCGCCAGGTGATGGCGACCTATGCCGACATGGAGGAATTGATCCGTCTCGGTGCCTACCGCGCCGGCTCCAGTCCCGAGGTCGACGAGGCGATCCGCCTGAACGAGCCGCTGGAAGCCTTCCTGCGCCAGCGCAAGGACGAAAAGGCGTCGCTCGCGGAGGGCTATCGCCAATTGGCGCAAATCCTCGGCAATTTGGAAACGGAACGCTAACTTTGTCCGGTCATCATCCGATCCCACAGAGTAGCAGAGCCGGTCTGGGCCCCCATCGGGCCCGTGGGGTGACCGGTATCGTCCCACGTGCAGCGGGGGGACTTCTGGGGAGTACGAGTCGATGAAGTCACGAGATACCCTCATCCGCCTGAAGAAGTTTCAGGTCGACGAGAAGCGCCGCCGGGTCACCCAGATCGAGACCATGATCGCCGACTTCCAGCGCATGTCGGTCGATCTCGAACGCGAGATCCAGACCGAGCAGGAGCGCGCCGGGATCAACGATCCCTCGCACTTCGCCTACCCGACCTACGCCAAAGCCGCGATCCAGCGCCGCGAGAACCTGACCCGTTCGGCCGACGAGCTCAAGGGCCAGCTCGAGGAAGCCAATGCCGCACTGGCCGAGGCCTTCGAGGAGCTGAAAAAGGTCGAGCTGCTCGACGAGCGCGACCAGGCCCGCGAGCGTGCCGAGGAGAACGCCCGCGAGCAGGCCGACCTCGACAGCATCGGCCTGATGCGTGCCCGCATCGGCGCCGTCGCCTGAGCCGCTAGCCGCCCCTCCAGGAATTGCCAAAACCCGGACCCGCAAGGTCCGGGTTTTCGCATGTGCTGTCCACAGTGTGGCGCCGCGCCCCTTGGTGGTCGGCTTGGCCCGGCGCTATGGTGGCGGGAATGAATGCTGTGTCAGCGACGGCGGTGCCCGCCTCTCCCTTGGGAGAGGTCGGCGCGGAGCGCCGGGTGAGGGGTGACGGTTTCCCGTTGCCCTGCGCCCCCTCACCCGATTTGCTGCGCAAATCGACCTCTCCCCGTCGGGGAGAGGTGAAGGGAAGCGACGGACCGCGGTCCAGGGGGCTGAATGCTGACGCCAGCGGAGCTGGTCGGGTTGATTGAGGCGGTGGCGAAGGGCGATCAGGCCGCGTTCGAGCGCCTCTACGCCGCCACGCGCGCGAAACTCTATGGCGTCGTGCTCCGTATCTTGCGCAGGCAGGATCTCGCGGAGGAGGTCATTCAGGAGACTTACGTCAAGATCTGGAGCAGCGCCGGCCAGTTCAATCCGGCCCTGTCCTCGCCGATCACGTGGATGGCCTCGATCGCGCGCAACCGCGCCATCGACATCGTCCGCAAGAAGTCGGAAGCCTCCATCGAGGAAGAGCCTCAGGCGATGGAGGTCGCGGCCGAAAGTCCCGATCCGCTGGCGCGCCGCGAGATGACCGAGGAGCTGAAGCGGCTCCTGGAATGCATCGGCCGGCTCGAGCCGGACCGTCAGAGGCTCGTGCTGCTCGCCTATTACAACGGCTGGAGCCGCGAGCAATTGGCGGAGAAATTCGCCGCGCCCGTCAACACGGTGAAGACGTGGCTGCGGCGCAGCATGCTGGATATCCGGGAGTGCCTCGGACTGTGAGCGCTAGGATGATGAGGGTGGTTCTGGACTGCAATTGATGGCCTACACGGAGGACCATATCGCGCTCGCCGCGGAATATGCGCTCGGAACGCTCGGCGCCGACGAGCGCGCGCAGGTCGAGACCATGATGGCGGTGGACCCGGCGTTCGCCGAGATCGTGCAGGCCTGGGCCTATCGGCTCGGCGTGCTCAACCAGATGGTCGGCTCGGTCGAGCCGCGTCCGATCGTGTGGGAGAACATCAGGGCGGAGATCGCGCGCACGACCGCCGCGCAGGAGCCGCCTGCGCCTGCCGAAGCTTCGGCGCCACCACAGCCGCCTGTGCCCGAGACGTTCTCGCTTCGACCTGCGGAGTCTCCGCCCGAGAGTTCGCAGCCGCCGGAGATGCTGCAGCCCGAAGCCGGGCCGCCTGAGGCGCCGCGTCCCGATCCTGATGCTCTTCCGGACATCGCGCCGCAATTCATCCCGCAAGTCCATGCGCCGGATGCCAACGTCGTCCGTGCGCCCCAAGCGCCGCTCGCCGACGACAGCAATGTGATTCGACTCGAGGGCCGGGTGAAGCGCTGGCGCACCGTCGCATCGGTGCTCAGTGCGCTCGCGGCTGCGCTGCTCGTGACGCTGTCGCTGCAGATCTTCCTGCCCGATGCGCTGCCGGGCGCCTTGCGTCCTCCGCCGCGCATCCAGACGGTGGAGGTGAAGACGCCGGCCGCGCCGCTCGCCGCCTCCGCGCAATATGTCGCGCTGTTGCAGGGCTCGGGCGGCGGTCCCGCCTTCATCCTCACCATCGACGGCGCGACGCGGAATTTCACGGTGCGGAAGGTCGGCGCGACGCCGGAGCCCGGCAAGAGCTTCGAGCTCTGGCTGATCTCGGACAAGCTGCCGCGCCCGCGCTCGCTCGGCGTGATCGGCGCCGGCGATTTCACCGCGCGTCCACTGCTCGCCTCCTACGATGCCGAGGTCGTCAATAGCGCGACCTTCGCCGTCACCGTCGAGCAGGCGGGCGGCTCGCCGAACGGCCAGCCGACCTCCGCCCCGGTGTTTTCCGGCAAGCTGATCGAGACCGTGCCGCCGTCCCAACCGCAGGCGCCCGCGCAGAAATAGGTGCCACGGCGACTGTCGCCACGGTCCATCCCGCTGTCGCAGCCCGACAAGTGCCCCCGAATCCGCCCCCGATTTGAACCTCCGCTCGCTCCGCGGCGTCAAATCCCCGGAATTTGAAGTCGGTGATGCCGGAAAGGGCGAGAAAATCAGATGGATGCAGCGAGAACGCCGGGCATCTTCCTTCACCAATATGCAGGCCTGCCGCACGGTCCGGCCTTCGAGCATTGGCGCGAGCGGGCCGTCGGTCGCTGCGGCCTCGATATCGGGCCGAGCCATGGCGACAGCATCGATTGCCGGCTGCAGATCAGCGTCGTCGACAACATCACGCTCGCCATTCCGGAAGGCGCCTCGGCGCAATATTCCCGCACGCAGAGCCAACTTGCCGACGGCAGCGACGATCTCGTCCTGATCGCGGCCCACGCAGGGCTCGTCCGCGTCGGGCAGAACGGCCACACCGTCGAGCTCGCGCCCGCCCAGATGGTGCTTGTCGACATGAGCGTGACCGGGACCGTCGGCCACACCGAGGCCGACCGCTTCACCAGCATTCGCATGCCGCGCCGTGCACTGCTCGACATCAATCCGCGCGCCGAGGACAAGCTCTCGCAGGTGCTCGTCGACGGCGCGGTCGCCGAGACCATCTTCCGCTACCACGCGATCGCCGCCAATCACGCGCCGCATCTCGATGCGGTCGGCCAGCGCCTGACCGCGCAGCACATGGTCGATCTCGTCGGTCTCCTGCTCGGCACCGATGCCGAGCACGCAAGCCGCGCACGCGGTCGCGGGCAGGCGGCGGCGCGCCTCGATCTCATGCGCGCCGACGTGATGGCCGCACTCGGCCGCAACGATCTCTGCCTCGCCGAAGTTGCGACGCGCTCTGGCTTGAGCCCACGCCAGGCCCAGCGCCTGTTCGAGCAGGCCGGCACGACCTTCACCGAATTCGTGCTGGAGCAGCGCCTGCTCCACGCGCGCAAGCTGCTCGGCGATCCCCGCGCCAGGATGCGCAAGATCAGCGACATCGCGCATTCCTCCGGCTTCTCCGATCTGTCCTACTTCAACCGCGCCTTCCGCAAGCGCTTCGGCACGACGCCCTCGGAGCTGCGCGAGGCATAAATCGCGATTTTGTGCAGCGGCGCGGACGCCGCCGCATTTGGTCGGCGCGTGTTGTTGCGCTAGTCTGTCTCTGCGGGCAGGCCGCAGTTTTTCCTCTGGAAAGTGCAGTAGGCGGAGATGGCGCGTATCGTCGTGCTCGGCGCCGGGTTTGCGGGGTTGTGGGCGGCCATCGGCGCCGCGCGCAAGCGCGAGGAGATCGGTGCGAGCGATCGCGACATCGAGATCCGTCTCGTCGACCGCAATCCCTATCACAATATCCGCGTGCGCAATTACGAGGCCGATCTCGCCGAGGTCGCGCTTCCGCTTCCGCAATTGCTCGATCCGATCGGCGTCAGCCACGGCGTCGGCGAGGTCGAGGCGATCGATCCGGCCCGGCGCGAAATCTCGCTCGTCACCAGCGCCGGCAAGGAGACGCTGCACTATGACCGCCTGGTGCTGGCGCTCGGCAGCGCGGTGATGCGCCCCGACATTCCCGGCCTGGCCGCACACGCCTTCGACGTCGACACCTATGCCGCGGCGCTCCGCCTTGAAGATCATCTGGTTTCGCTCGGACGCAGCGCGCCGTCTCCGGGCCATTCAACGGTGGTCGTGGTCGGCGCCGGCTTCACCGGCATCGAAGTCGCAGCCGAGATGCCGGACCAGTTGGCGCGCGCAGGGATCACCGGCCGCCGCCGCATCATCCTCGTCGATCCCAATCCGAGCGTCGGCGCCAGCATCGGCGCGAACGCGCGCCCGGTGATCGAGACGGCCCTGGCTTCGCTCGACATCGAGACGCGGCTCGGCGTGCGTGTCGCCGCGATCGAGGCCGCGGGCATGCGCCTGAGCTCGGGCGAATTCATTCCGGCACGGACGGTGATCTGGTGCGCGGGCATGCGGGCAAGCCCTTTGGCGGCGAGCTTTCCGGGCGGGCGCGATTCCCTCGGGCGTCTCCTCGTCGATCCCTACATGCGCGTGGCCGATGTCGACGGCGTGTTCGCGGCCGGCGACGTCGCCTCGACCGTGATCGACGGGTTGCATCCGACGGTGATGTCCTGTCAGTTCGCCCGTCCCATGGGCCGCTTCGCCGGCCACAACGTGGTCGCCGATCTCGTCGGCTTGCCCATGCTGCCGCTGCGGATCGACTGGTACGTCACTGTGCTCGATCTCGGTGGCTGGGGCGCGCTCTATACGGAAGGATGGAATCGCGAGGTCCGTGCCACAGGCGCGGAGGCAAAGGCGACCAAAGAGACCATCAACCGCAAGCGCATCTATCCGCCGCTCTCGGGGCGCAAGGACGAGCTGTTTGCCGCGGCCGCTCCGACCGTGCAGGCGCCGCCGCCGACGTATGGGGGAAGGTAGTTGGCAGGCAGGGCCGTGCCGCTTGCTCCGTCATTGCGAGCGCAGCGAAGCAATCCAGAGTCTTTCCGCGGAGGCAAGTCTGGATTGCTTCGCTGCGCTAGCAATGACGAATTGGACGCGCGTGCGCTCGCAATGACGAGGTACCAGAAATGGGAAAGCGCCCGTGGGGGGCGGGCGCTTTCTGTAGTCGACTTGGGGTTGGGGTCGTCTACATATCCACGTGGCGACTTTGGGGGGCTGGTAAAGAGCCGCGTGAATTCACAAAACTCGTCAGATCTCCTTAGCGAACGAGGGACGCGTTCGAACTGGTGACAACGACCGGCTTGCCGGCCTTGATGACGTGGGCGGTCTGGGTCAGGCCTTCATCCGAACCCGAGCGTGCCGTGATGCCGAGGCCAGCCACCGCGACCCCTGCGACGAGGGCGACGACCACGATTTTCAAATGGGTCGCGCGATCTGCGCTGTAGATCGAGTGGTTCATGGAAGCCTCCTGCCGCCATCTACCCGAAGTAGTCGCCGGCCGTTTGAGGCAGGTTCATGCTTCCGGTGCCCATCAACCTAGTATTGGGGGGATTCGTTCCCAAGGGGCCATCACAAGGGCGTGATATGACGTGATAGATCGCGATCAAAGTCGACCCTTGATCGTTCTTTTATATAATTATTTCAAAGCTGTAATGAGCCTATTGCCGGGCTTTTGAGGCCTTGGTCGACAAGGCGCCAGGAACTCAAAAACCATTTGCCTGTGGCTGAAAAACACACGGCTTCTTAAGGCAAATCAGATGCTTCCGACCGTTTTCAGCCTCGCCCTGGGGTGGATTTCGGCCTGCGACAGCACGGTGGTCTGGGCCCGGAACCGTTCCACCAGGGAGCGCACGAAGGGCCGAATGGAAGCGGAGGTGACCAGCACCGGCGCCTCGCCTTCGCGGGCGGCACGCTCGAACGCCTCGCGCACCGCGGTCATGAATTCCGAGAGTTTCGAGGGCTGCATGGCAAGGCTCCGCTCCTCGCCCTGGCCGATGATGGATTCGGCAAAAGCCTGCTCCCATTTCGCCGACAGTGCGATCAGCGGCAGATAGCCGGCGTAGGAGGTGTTCTGCGCGCAAATCTGCCGCGCCAGGCGGGCGCGGACGTGCTCGACCATGGTTGCGGGGTTGCGCGAGAAGGCGAGCGAATCCGCGATGCCTTCGAGGATGGTCGAGAGGTCGCGGATCGAGATGCGCTCGGCGAGCAGCAGCTGCAGCACGCGCTGGATGCCGGAGACCGTGACCTGGCCGGGGACGATGTCCTTGACCAGCTCGCTCTGCTCCTTCGGCAGCTCCTTGAGCAGCTTCTGCACCTCGCCGTAGGATAACAGGTCCGACATGTTGGCCTTGAGCAGCTCGGTGAGATGGGTCGAGAGCACGGTCGCGGCGTCGACGACGGTGTAGCCCTTGAGCGAGGCCTCTTCCTTGAGGCTGGCATCGACCCAGGTCGCGGGCAGGCCGAAGGTCGGCTCGGTGGTGTGGATGCCGGGCACCTGCACCTGGCTGCCACCGGGGTCCATGACCATGAACTGGTTCGGCCAGATCTTGCCGGTGCCGGCGTCGACCTCCTTGATCTTGATGATGTAGGTGTTGGCCTCGAGCTGGACGTTGTCGAGGATGCGCACCGCCGGCATGACGAATCCCATCTCGATCGCGAGCGAACGGCGCAGCGCCTTGATCTGCTCGGTGAGTCGGTCGGTGCCGTCCGGGCCGTTGACCAGCGGCAGCAGGGCGTAGCCGAGCTCGATCTTGAGGTCGTCGATCTTGAGCGCGGCCGAGATCGGCTCTTCCGTCGCGGCAGCCCCTGGCGCACCCGGCGTTCCCGGAGCGGGCGCGGCCTGGGCGGCCGCTTCGGCCTTGGCCGTCACCCGGTTGCGGTTGCGCGCGTTCCAGGCCAGCGCGCCGGCGCCGGCGCCGAGCGCGAGGAAGGGAAGAGTCGGAATGCCCGGCAGCGCCGCCAGCACCAGCATCACCGCCGAGGACATCGCCAGCGCCTGCGGATAGCCGGAGAACTGCTTCATCAGCGCCTTGTCGGCGGCGCCGGAGACGCCGGCCTTGGAGACGAGCAGGCCGGCCGCGGTCGAGACGATCAGCGCCGGCACCTGGGTGACGAGACCGTCACCGACGGTCAGCAGCGTGTAGGTGCGGCCGGCGTCGGCGAAGGACATGCCCTGCTGCGCGACGCCGATGATCATGCCGCCGACGACGTTGATGAAGACGATCAGGAGGCCGGCGATCGCGTCGCCCCGGACGAACTTGGAGGCACCGTCCATGGCGCCGAAGAAGCCGCTCTCGTCCTCGAGCTCTTTGCGCCGCTCCTTGGCGACCTTCTCGTCGATCAGGCCGGCGGAAAGGTCGGCGTCGATCGCCATCTGCTTGCCGGGCATGGCATCGAGGTGAAAGCGCGCGGCGACCTCGGCGATGCGGCCCGAACCCTTGGTGATGACGACGAAGTTGACGATGATCAGGATGGCGAAGACGATGATGCCGATGACGAAATTGCCGCCCATCACGAAGTTGCCGAAGGCTTCGATGACGTGACCGGCCGCGGCCGTGCCCTCGTGCCCGTGCGACAGGATCAGGCGGGTCGAGGCCATGTTGAGCGACAGCCGCAGCATGGTCGAGATCAGCAGGACGGTCGGGAAGGCCGAGAACTCCAGCGGCGTCTGGATGAACAGCGACGTCATCAGGATCAGGATCGACAGGGTGATCGAGATCGCCAGGAACACGTCGAGCACGATCGCCGGCAGGGGCAGGATCAGCACCACCAGGATAGTGAGGATGCCGAGCGCCAGCGCGATGTCGCCGCGCTTGAGGACGGTGACGATGTCGTTGAGGGAGGGGATGCCGGGCTTCGCGCCGCCTACGCCCTGTCCCGCGGTGACGTCGACCATGGTAGCTGCCTCCCCGCGCGCCTGCCGTCCGCGCGCCCCAAACGTCTGCGCGGCGGCCGACGGGCCGCCGTTCCGAAAGTGAGGCACCGCACTGGCGTCCACGGGAGCTCCCGTTCTACGCGGCTGACGACACTCGACTTCACCCGGCAATTTTTGCCCGGTGTATGGTTAGCAAAGGGTTAACGAGGGGGTGGGAAGGGGACGGCAGGGGATGTTTCGGGATCGGGTTGTCATTCCGGGGCGATGCGGAGCATCGAGCCCGGAATCCATCGTGCGGCGGAGTTGGTCGAGGAATGGATTCCGGGTTCGCCCTGCGGGCGCCCCGGAATGACACGGAGGGCTACTTCGCCTTCTGCATCTTGGTCACCGTGTACCCCAACGCCGCTTCCTCGGCCTCGAAGGTGATCTTGTCGCCGACCTTCACCTGCTTGAGCATCGCCGCGTCCTTGACGCGATAGACCATGGTCATGGGGTCCTCCATGCCGAGGCTCTTCGCCGGTCCGTGCTTGAGCGTGATCTTGCCGGCGCCTTCGTCGATCTTCTTCACCTCGCCGCTGATCGCGGCGCCCTCGGCGGCGAGGGTTGCAGTCGCAAGGCCGAGAGTCAGCGCCAGCGCCGAAGCGATACGGATGATGCGGGTCATGTGGATCTCCTTTCGCGTTACTTCACGGTGACCTGGCCGACCATGCCGTATTCGCGATGGTCAGGAATGAGGCACGAATATTCGAACGTGCCGGCTTTGCTGAACTTCCAGAGGATCTCGGTCGTCTTTTTTGGGGCAAGCCGCGCCGCATTGGGCTCGTCGTGCTCCATGTGCGGATGCTTCTTCATCTGCTCCGCATGCGCGAGATTCTCCTTAGGTGTGGCCAGCAGGAATTCGTGGTCCTCCTTACCGACATTGCGCAGCACGAATCGGATCTGCTCGCCGCGCTTCACCTCGATCTTCGCCGGCGTGTAGTCCATCTCGTTCATCAGGATCTCGATGGTGCGCGCGGGCTTCTTGGGATCGCCGGGCTCGCCGGCTGAATAGTTTCCGTGCCCGTGCTTGTCGTGCGCAAAGGCCGGCGCGGTCGAAAGTGCAGCCAGAGCGAGGGCGAGCTTGATCGTGGTCTTCATCGTAGTCTCCGGTTGGTGGTTCATCGAAACGCTCACATCTTGTGCTTCATCGGCGGACTGCCGGATTTCTGCCGCGCCGGCTCCGGGGCGGGTGCGGCGACTTCGTAGGCGACGGTGCCTGGCGGGAATTTGTACGGACCAGGATCGCGGTAATCGTCGCGCGCGAGGTCTTCGCGGATCTTCATCACGGTGAACATGCCGCCCATCTCGATCGGCCCGAACTGGCCGGTGCCGGTCATCATCGGCAGCGTGTTGTCGGGCGTGGGCATCTCCATGTTGCCCATCGCCATGCCGGTCGAGCCCATGGCCATGCCGTCGGGCGCGAGCTTGCCGACGGCCTTGGCGAGGTCCTTGCGCGACACGCCGATCAGGTTGCGCACGTCGTGTCCCATCGAATTCATGGTGTGGTGCGACTTGTGGCAATGGAACGCCCAGTCCCCGGGATTGTCGGCGAGCACGTCGAACACCCTGATGGCGCCGACGGGGACGTCGGTGGTCGTCTCCGGAATCTGCGCGCTCTCCTGAATCCAGCCGCCATCGGTGCAGGTAACGGCGAAGCTATGGCCATGCAAATGAATCGGATGGTTTGTCATGCTGAGATTGCCGATGCGCACGCGCACCTTGTCGCCGAGCCTGACCGGTAGCGGATCGATTCCGGGAAAGACCCGCGCGTTCCAGGTCCACATGTTGAAGTCCGTCATCTCGTTGACGTGCGGCAGATACGTGCCGGGGTCGACACGATAGGTGCTCATCACGAACACGAAGTCGCGGTCGACGGCGCGGAAGTTCGGGTCGCGCGGGTGCACGATGAACATGCCCATCATGCCCATCGCCATCTGCACCATCTCGTCGGAATGCGGATGGTACATGAAGGTTCCGCTCCTCTTCATCTCGAACTCGTAGACGAAGGTCTTGCCGGGCTGGATGTGCGGCTGGGTCAATCCGCCGACGCCGTCCATGCCGCTCGGGATGATCATGCCGTGCCAGTGCACCGTGGTGTATTCGGGCAGTCTGTTGGTGACGAAGATGCGGACCTTGTCGCCCTCGACCGCCTCGATGGTCGGGCCCGGCGATTGCCCGTTGTAGCCCCACAAATTCACCTTCATTCCTTCCGCGAACTCGCGCACCACCGGCTCGGCGACGAGATGGAATTCCTTCCAGTCGCCGTTCATGCGGAACGGCAGCGACCAGCCGTTCAGCGTGACCACGGGTCGATAGTCCGGGCCGCTGCTCGGATGCAGCGGCGGCTGCATCACCACCTTGTCCATGGTGGGTGCTTCCGGAATCGACGCGGCCTGGACACGGCCTTGAATGGCGGATGCGCCGACAAGCGCGGCGGTGCCTAAAAATCCTCGGCGGGAAAACATCTTGGCCTCCGTCTCAGTGGCCGCCGCCTTCGGCAGGAGCTGCCGCGGCAACGGTGGTTGGATTGTCGCCAACGCCGGCGGGTAGGCCGCCGCCGTTGACGGCGGTCTGCAGATCGGCCTGGGCGAGAAAGAATCTCTGCCTGGCGTCGATCGCGCCGCGCAGCGCCGCGAGGCGCTGTCGCGCTTCGGTGAGCAACGCGAAGATGTCGACCTGCATGCTGGAGAAGCGCAGCTGCATCTCCTCGGTGATGATCTTTCGCAACGGGATGATCTCGCGCTGGTAGTGGCCGGCGATGTCGTAAGTGGAGCGATAGACGCGATAGGCGTCGCGCGCCTCGGACCGCACATTCACGGCTCGCTCGGTCAGGCGGTTGAAGGCGAGGTTGTAGGTCTCCGCCGCCTGACGCACGCGCACCTCGCCGCCGTCGAAGATCGGAATCTGAAACTGCAGGTCGAAGCCGCGCTCGCGGAACGGCGGCCCTTCCGGATCCTGGGTGCGGCGGGAGATGCCGGCGATATCGAGCAGCGTCACGAAGCGCGTCGCCTCGGTGAGGTTCAGCGCCTTCGCCAGCGCGGCCAGCTCCAGCCGCGCGATCTGCAGGTCGAGGCGATGCGCCACCGCGTCGGCTTCGATCGTGGGAAGGGTTAGCGGCCGGCGCGGCAGTGGCGGCAGTTGATTGGGCAGGCGGAAGTCGAGACCGTCGTCCCACAGCCCCATCAGGCGCGCCAGCCTTTCGCGCGCGCTTCCCGCCATCTGCCGCGCGGTGGCGAGGTCGGCGGTGGTCTCGGCATAGAACACCTGCTCGCGGGCCTGATCGAGCTTGTTGAGCGAGCCGGTCTCGCCGAGCTTGAGCGCGAGCTGTGCGGTCGATTCCGCCGTCGCCTTCGCGTCGGTCAGCAGCCCCACCATCTCGTTGGCGGCAACCGCACGGACATAGGCGCGGCGCACGTCCGAGGCGAGCCGTAGCGTCGCCAGCGCCGCGCGAAGCTGCGCGCCGCGGAAGCGTTCGCGGGCGATCTCGGACCGGAACGGCAGGGTGGCGAGCGCGAGGATGTCGCCGACCACCTGGCGCTCGATCTCGCTGGCGCCATTGCCGGTGATGCGGGAGATTGCGAACACCGGATTGGCCGGCAGGCTCTGCTCGACCAGCTCGGTCTCCGCCAGCGCCAGCTCGTTGTAGGCGGCCTGCAGTCCCTTGTTGTTGAGCAGCGCGATCTGCACGGCGGTGTCAACGCTGAGCGTGCGCGAGAGCAGCTGCCGGACGCGGGCATCGACCGCGGCGGCGCCCTCGGCCGAGCGCACGAAGGCGACGTCCTTGTTGATGGCCTGGCTCGTCAGATCCGAGACCGCGCTCATGCCGCTGTCGGGCGAGAACGCGGCGCAGCCGGAAAGTCCGAGCGCGGCGAGCACGAGCAGGCCTCGCGCAAAATGCTGTGACATCGCGCGCTCCTACCGCTCTTGCTTCGGCTGCGGCGTCACCGCCTCGTTGCGGCCACGCCAGGGTGCCGGGGTCGCAGGCCGCAGGCTGGTATAGGGCGCGATGGTCGAGCGATAGCCGATGGGGGCCACCTTCGCCGCCGGATCTGCGGGATCCGCGCTGGCCATGTGCGTCGTTGCCGGCATGCAGCCGGACAGCGTCGGCCCGGCAAAGGCCAGCAGCAGCCAAGTGAAACGTGAGTGTCGATCATCCACCGAGGATGCGGCAGATTTCGCCCCGGAAAGCGCAACCATGTCTTAATTCCTGATCTGGAGACCACAGGTTCGCGCGCGCAAAAGCGCGCATCGAAACCGACGCCGTCGTGTCAGATCAGGCGATGGGAGGACGGTAGTGCTGGGGCGGCGCCGCGCTGTGCAGGCTGGGCACGATCTCGGGTGCACAGGTCGACATCGGCCGGAGCGGCGTGGCGACGCTGGGCAGATCGGCCGGCAGCGCACTGACGCACATCATCGCACAGCACGGGCCCACTGTTCCCTTGCCGTCGTGATGATTCGGGGCAGGTGCGTCCTTCGCGGCGGTCTGCGAAGGCGTTCCCGCGTGCTCGTGCGGAACATCGCCAGGGTTCGCAGCCATATCATGGTTCGCAGCCATATGGTGATGCGCCGGAACGAGGTCAGCCTGGGCATCGTCGCCGAGGCAGGGCGCAGCATTGCCCCAGGCGAGGCTTGCGGCCGGCGCGAGCACGCAGAACAGATAGGCGAGGGCGATGATCCGCCCCACCCTGATCCGCATCGATCGCGTCAATCGCATCAACATCCCGCCGATAGGCTCCTCGCGCGGCAATGTTGCACACGCTTGTTGCAAACTAATGGCAAAAGACACATTCGCCAAGAGCTTCTTACCGCAGCGCACCGCGCATGCCCAATATCGCGGCAAGATGGTTGACCATGCGGCGGTCCGCGAACATGGTCCTGCTCGTGCACGCGCCAAATCATCCAGGGCAAACACCTGACGCCTTCACCCCTGACTCCCGTCAGGCCTGGGTGCGGCTCGTCATTGCCCTCCTGATCGGCTCGATCGGGGCCGTCGGCATGTGGGCGGTCGTGGTCGTGATTCCCGTGGTGCAGGCCGAATTCGGAGCCACGCGCGGCGCGGTTTCGCTGGCTTTCACCCTCATGATGTTCGGCTTCGGGCTTGGCGGCGTGATCGCCGGCAAGATCACCGACCGGTTCGGCATCGTTCCGGCGATGGCGATCAGCATCGCCTTCCTCGGCGTCGCCAATGTGCTCGCGGGCCTGTCGGGCCAGCTCTGGCAGTTCGTGGCGGCTTATTTCTTCATCGGGCTCGGGACGTCGGCGACCTTTGCGCCGCTGATGGCCGAAGCCTCGCACTGGTTCGAGCGCTATCGCGGTCTTGCCGTGACCATAGTCGCCAGCGGCAATTACGTCGCCGGCGCGATGTGGCCGCCGATCGTGAGCTGGGGCACGCAGGACATCGGCTGGCGTTACACCCATATCGGCATAGGCATCGTCTGCGCCGGCCTGATGACGGTGCTGGTGCTGATCCTGCGCGCGCAGATGGGGCGCGACACTGTCCACGACCATGCCAACGCGCCGCCGCCGCGGGTCGATCTCAGGCTGTCGACGAATACGCTGACGGTGCTGCTCTCGATCGCCAGCATCTCCTGCTGCGTGGCGATGGCGATGCCGCAGGTGCACATCGTCGCCTATTGCGGCGATCTCGGTTATGGAGTCGCGCGCGGCGCCGAGATGCTGTCCCTGATGATGGGCTGCGGCATCGTCAGCCGGATCGGCTCGGGCTACCTCGCCGACAAGATCGGCGGCATCTACACGCTGCTGGTGGGATCGCTGGCGCAGGGCTTTGCGCTTGTGTTCTATCTGTTCTTCGACAGCCTGACCTCGCTCTATCTGATCTCCGCGATGTTCGGCCTGTTCCAGGGCGGCATCGTGCCGAGCTACGCGATCATCGTGCGCGAGGCGATGCCGGCGAGCGAGGCCGCGACCCGCGTCGGCATCGTGATCTTTGCGTCCGTGTTCGGCATGTCCTTCGGCGGCTGGGTGTCCGGCGTCATCTTCGATGCCACCGGCTCCTACGCCGCGGCGTTCGCCAACGGCGTGGCATGGAACGCGCTGAACATCGGCATCGTCGTGCTGCTCTTGATCCGCGCGCGGACGGGCTCGGTCAAGACCGGCCCGAGCTTTGCCACTTGAAGTTTGAGCATGATCTTTTCGGAAAACCGCTACACACTTTGCGCTAACGCGGCCCTCCGGGTCCGGATCGTGCTTTAAACCGATTGTCCCGCCTTCAGCAGCGAGCAGCCGGTGATCTTGTAGCTGCCGTCGCCCTGCTGCTCGAGCGTGTAGAGTGCCTCCCAGACCTCGCCATTGGCATCGATGATATGAACGCGCTGGGCGATCCAGCCGCCATCGGTCTTGCTCTCGCCAAATTCGAAACTCTTGTGACGATAGACCGGCGCGTAGCCGTTTCGCACCACGGACATGAAGATGTCGGGTGCGGGAAAGGTCTCCTTGATCGCCGGTGCCGCATAGGAATAGGCCGCCGCTGCATCGTCGCGAACGAAGGCCTGCTCCTGGGCGCGGATAACGCTTTGGGCCGCCGCGATATCGCCGGCAAACGCTGAATGATGACAGGCAACAATGAGAGCGATCAGCAAGGCTGCGATGCGCATGGCAGGCTCCGCGTTGAGATCCCGGCGGAGGCGATGCTAGCACTCTGTGCCGCCAGGGCGTGTACTCAGATATCACGCGCTGGGTTTGAACGCTCCAGGTGCCGCTCATCCGGGACAGCGGCGCAGCAGCAGGCAGCTGCGACGTGTTCTCCTAAGGCAGGAACGGCTCCGCGACGGCCGAGTTAAGCCGGCAAAACCACCTTACCAAGGAGCAAAGTCATGGCCCGTGCAACAGCACATCCGGATCATCACTGCATCTCAAGCGAGGACATTGAGGGAACCGAGGTCTATGGAGCAGATGGGACGAATATCGGCGAGATTGATCACCTCATCATCGACAAGGTGTCAGGCCGCGTGGCTTATGCGGTCATGAGCTTTGGTGGATTTGTGGGCTTGGGTCACAGCCACTACCCGATTCCCTGGGGCGCTCTGAAATATGACACGTCGCTTGACGGTTTTCGAACCAATATCACCGAGCAACAACTGAGGGATGCGCCTGAGTTCAGCGATGACTCCTGGGAAGATCGGGATTGGGAAACGCGAACCCATCGGTATTATGGGACGCCAACTTACTGGGAAGGGCGAGGTGGCCTATAACGCCAGCGGCGCGTCAGGACAGCTGAACTGATTGACCGGCTCTCATTGGATGCTGTCGGGTTTGATCCGGCCGACTGGGGGCTTGGTGCTCGATGCCTCAGTCGCCGCGCCTTGTCGCGGCGACTGGCGATGAATCGCGGTCATTGGCTCAGTCGAGGCAAAACCAGCGATAACCATATCCATCAAGCGCGATAGCAGTGCCGTCGGCGCTGGACTTCGAATCGTAAATTCGGTTGCCGAATATATCGGTCAGCTTGCGGCCTTGCATTCTTCGGGCTTTTGTTGGTGGCGCGCCGCAAAAGCACGCGAACGAGCTGCTGAACTCGCAGCAACGGGACTGGGCACTCGCCGTTGTATTGGGTGTCGAACGAGCTGGTTACTGTCCTGTTGGGCCTCGTGTTGTACATTGCCCACATCCACAATCAGTCGCCCGTTCCAGCTTTGCTCTGGCTCGCCGACCTCCCAATCATTGTGGCTTTGCTGTTCCTGCGACGCGCGTTGAAATGGCGCGACCCTGTTTAGTGCCGATGGCCGAAATCATCCTGCCCAGCATTGGCGTTTTAATCGAAGGGTTGATCGGGCCAATAGCCGGCCCGCCGCATCACAGATTTTTCACCAAGCGTCGGTGCAGCGTTGCGGCGTTGGGCTGCCTGGCGGCCCACTCCAGATTGCGTTCGCCATCGATCTTCACCCAAAACGTACGAGTCGGCGCATCGCTGCCAGTGAGCGACTTGAATGTACATGATGCCCTTTCTCGCATGATGGCGCCGAGGGAATCCTGAGCTTGGTAATCAATCACCGCCTCATACTGAACCGGCAGGTGGCGTGCTGATTGCATCATGAATCTTCTGGTTGACTCGGGTACGGCCCGTTCCGGCTCGGCGAAAAATTCGTCCCACGTGATCGTTCTTCTGGAGTCTTCCAGGTCGATCCGTTGATAGGTGGAGGAATCCGTCAGCCGCTCTTGAATCGCGTTTTCGCAGGTTTGCACAAATTGAGACGTGAACGGCGGATAGCTACGCACGTAAGCATAACCGAGAACAGCGATACCGAGGACTGCAAATGCTGCAATGGCAAGTTTGATTTTCATATCCGACTCTTACAAGAAAGACCACAGACTCATACGGCCTCGGGGTGCAAGCAGCAACGAGCGGACTAAACTGGACTAAGCCTAAGCGTGTATTAACTGGCGCGCACAACCCTACACTCTAGAGTGTGGTACTTTGCCGCTGGCGTGTGACGAGGAGTTGTCCGATTTTGGCTCTGGCCAGAATGTTTGGGTCACAAGCCACGATGCTCCGGCCGATCAGCAGATTTCCGCTCCGCCCGCAGGACCCGACTTTCCTTTTATGAGTACCGCGCCGAGCGCTTCCGCTTCATCGCCGGCTTCGTCGTCTTCGACGAGCGCGCCTTGGCCTTGCCGGGCGGCCGCACGCGCAAGCCGTCGACGAACACGTCGAGCAGGCGCAGCGCCGTCTCTTGCCAACCAGGTTGGTCGTGCACATAGCACATACCGAAGAAGGCGCGCAGCAGATCCTCCGGGTTGATGTCGGCGCGCATCTCGCCGGCTGCGACCGCCCGGTCCAGCAGCGAGCCGATCGCCTTGGTCAGACGCTCGAAGGAGAAGGCATGCAGCTCCGACCCGCTCTGCACCGCGAGCGCGAGCGCTGCCATCATCCCCTTCTTGGTCGCAACGAACTCGACCCCTGAGCGCAGCCAGCGCCGCAGCGCCTCGACCGGGTCCTTGGCATTCTTCAACTGCTCGGCCAGCTCGCTGAGCTGCTCGACCTCGCGGCGGTACACCGCCTCGAACAAGGCCTCGCGCGTCGGAAAATGCCGGTACAGCGTGCCGATGCCGACGCCGGCCCGCTTCGCCACCGCTTCCAGGCTCGCCTCCGAACCGCCGGCGCTGAACACCAGCTTGGCCGCTTCGAGCACGCGCTCGCGATTGCGCACGGCGTCGGCGCGGGGCTTTCGGGTCTGATCGGTGTGGTCGTCCATGCGCGCAATGTAGATCACGAATTGGTTAGATTGAACCCATTGGTCGCCTTATCGCGTTGGTGACGCACGGGCTTTTGACGAATTCCAGATTTTTCGCACCGACCTTGTTAAGCGGAGGCAGCCTCCGTATCTTCGATCGAGCGCCGGCCGCATCATGTTCGGCGGCGTGCAATCGACGGCGGCCACGGCGGTGGCGCGCTGCGCGATGACTCATGTCCAAATCTGATCGGAGCCTTGTATGAACCACTCCATCAGCCTCACCGTGAACGGTGCACGGCGCGACTTCGTCCTCGACGATCCGCGCGTCACGCTGCTCGATCTCCTGCGTGAGCGCCTCGATCTGACCGGAACCAAGAAGGGGTGCGACCGCGGCCAGTGCGGCGCCTGCACCATTCTCGTCGACGGCAAGCGCATCAATTCCTGTCTCGCGCTCGCCATCAGCCATGACGGGGCCGACATCCTCACCATCGAAGGCCTCGCGCGCGGCGACCAGCTGCATCCGGTGCAGGCCGCCTTCATCGCCCATGACGGCTTCCAGTGCGGCTTCTGCACGCCGGGCCAGATCATGAGCGCGATCGGCATGATCAAGGAGGCGCAAGCCGGCAACGATCCGGAACGCATCCGCGAATGCATGAGCGGCAATCTGTGCCGCTGCGGCGCTTACGTCGGCATCGTCGATGCCGTGCTGGAAGCGCAAGGGCAGATGGACGAGACCAATCAGAGGCGCTCCGCATGAAACAGTTCGATTATGTCAGGCCGGCCACGGTCACTGAAGCCGTTGCTGCCGCGGCCCAGCCGGGCGCGGTCTACCTCGCCGCGGGCACCAACCTGCTCGACCTAATGAAGGGCGGCGTCAGCCGTCCGGACCGGCTGGTCGACGTCACACATCTCGATGGGCTCGACGGAATCGAGACTCTCGCGGACGGGTCCTTGCGCATCGGCGCCTTGGTGCGCAATGCCGATCTCGCCCATGATGCGGAGTTCGCGCGGTCCTATCCGGCGGTGGCCGAAGCGCTGCTCTCGGGAGCGTCGGCTCAATTGCGCAATGCCGCCACCGTCGGCGGCAATTTGTTGCAGCGGACGCGCTGCGCGTATTTCTACGACACCGCCAGCCGCTGCAACAAGCGCGAGTCGGGCTCCGGCTGCGACGCGCGCGACGGTGAGAACCGCAGCCATGCCGTGCTCGGCTGGAGCGAGAGCTGCATCGCTACGCACCCCTCCGACTTCTGCGTGCCGCTGGTCGCGCTCGATGCCATCGTCGAGATCGAGGGCAGGGGCGGCCGGCGCGATGTCGCGCTCGACGAGCTGCATCGCCTGCCCGGCGATGCGCCCGAGCGTGAGTCCGTGCTCGAGCCTGGCGATCTCATCGTCGCGGTGCGCCTGCCGCCTGCCGCACGCGGATTTTCCGCGCATGCGCGTTACCTCAAGGTCCGCGAGCGCACCTCCTATGCCTTTGCCGTCGTCTCGGCCGCTTCTGCGCTGCGGATCGAGAACGGCAGAATCGCACAGGCGCGGCTCGCGCTCGGCGGTGTCGCTGCAAAGCCCTGGCGCGCACGCGGAGCGGAAGACGTCCTCAAGGGCGTCGCGCCGACCGCCGACGCGTTCCAGGAGGCAGCCCGGCGTGCGCTCGAGGGCGCGAAGCCATCGGGCGACAACGCCTTCAAGATCGAGCTCGCGCGCCGCATCGTCGTGCGCGCGCTGACCTTGGCCGCCGCCGGGACGCCTGCGCGTATCCCCGCGCTGCCGGCCTCTCCCTTTGCCACGACCTCCGGAGCCCTCCATGTCTGAGCTCAATTTGACCAGTGCGCCCGCGCATCTGCGGCACGGCTCGAATATCGGCCAGCCGCTGACCCGCCGTGACGGCATCCTCAAGGTGACGGGGCAGGCGACTTACGCCGCCGACAACCATCCACCCGGCATGTTGTTTGCGGTGATGGCCGTCTCGAGCATCGCGCGAGGCCGTGTGGTCTCGCTCGATGTCGCTGCCGCAAAGCGCCATCCCGGCGTCGTCGACGTCATGACGCCCGACCACAAACCAGCGCTCGCGATCGACCCCGACCTCAAGACCAATCCGTTCGTGTTCCGGATGGAGGTGTTGCAGAGCAACGATATCCGCTACGCCAATCAGGCGATTGCGGTCGTGATCGCCGAGACGCTGGAGGCCGCGACGGAAGGTGCGGCGCTGCTGGCCCCGGCTTACGAGGTGCAGCCTGCGCTCGTCGGCCTCGATGCCGGCGAGAGCTTCGTGCCGCCGGTCGTCGGCGTCGGTAATCCCACGGAAAGCCATCGCGGCGATGTCGAGGCGGGCCTCGCCGCGGCCGACAAGCAGATCGACGCGATCTACGAGACGCCGCCGCAATATCACAATGCCATGGAGCCGCACGCGATCGTGGCGCGCTGGGATGGTGACAAGCTCTTCTTGGACACGCCGAGCCAGGCCATGGTGATGGCTCGCGGCCGCGTCGCCGAGCTGTTCGGCCTCGCGCCGGAGAAGATTCACATCCGCAGCCCGTTCCTCGGCGGCGGTTTCGGTTCGAAGGGCTTCCTGACCGGGCCGCAGATCCTCGGCGTCATGGCCGCGAAGCTGGTCGGCAGGCCGGTCAAGCTGGTGCTGCGCCGCGAGCAGATGTATGGCCCGGTCGGCCACCGCGCGCCGACGCGCCAGCGCCTCCGCCTCGGCGCCGATGGCGAGGGGCGTCTGACTGCGCTCGATCATCACGCCCGAACTGTGTCGAGCACCTTCGACGATTTCTACGAGCCTGCCGCCGACGCCTCGCACACGCTCTATGCGGCGCCCGCGATCCGCACTTCGCACGATGCCGTGCGCGTCAACACCGGCACGCCGCTGTTCATGCGAGCGCCGGGCGAGGCGACCGGCTCGATCGCGCTCGAGAGCGCGATCGATGAGATGGCGTGGGCCTGCGGCATGGATCCGCTCGCCTTCCGCCTCGCAAACTACGCCGAGGTCGAGCCGATGACGGGCCGGCCTTTCTCCTCCAAGGCGCTGCGGGCCTGCTACGAGCAGGGCGCCGCGCGCTTCGGCTGGGCCAAGCGTCCGCTGCAGCCGCGGCAGATGCGCGACGATGCCGGCCTCCTGGTCGGCTGGGGCATGGGCACGGCGACCTTCCCGGCGCTGATGTTCCAAGCCGAGGCGCGCGCGGCGATCCGCCGCGACGGCTCCGGCGTGATGGAGATCGGCGCGCACGACATGGGGCAGGGCGCCTGGACGGCGCTGGCGCAGATCGCGGCCGATGCCGTCGGCCTCGACATCGACCGGCTCGACTTCAAGTCCGGCACGTCCGACCTGCCCGACGCCGGCATCGCGGGCGGCTCGGCGCACACCGCAACGGCGGGCGCTGCGATCCACAGCGCCGGCGCGGCCGTGATCGGAAAGCTCGCCGATCTCGCCACCAGCGACGAGCGCTCGCCGCTGTTCGGCGCCGGCAATGCCGGCGTGATCGCGCGCGACGGCAGGCTGATCCGCCGCGACGACGAGAGCCGCAGCGAGAGCTATGCCGGGATTCTGGCGCGCGCGGGCGTTGCCGAGGTCGAGGCCCGCGGCACCGGCGCGGCGAACCCTGCGGCGATGGAGCAATATGCGATGCATGCCCACGGCGCAGTGTTCGCCGAGGTAAAGGTCGATCCCGAGCTGGGCCAAGTCCGCGTCAGTCGCATGGTCGGCGCCTTCGCCGCCGGCCGCATCATCAATCCGCGCATGGTGCAGAGCCAGCTGTTCGGCGGCATGATCTGGGGCATGTCCTTCGCGCTGCATGAGGAGGCCGTCACAGACCGGCGCAGCGGACGGATCATGAATTCCAATCTCGGCGAGTACCACATCCCGGTGAATGCCGATGTGCCGCCGCTCGACGTCATCACCGTCGAGGAGCACGATCCGCACGTGAATGCGCTTGGCATCAAGGGTGTCGGCGAGATCGGCATCACCGGCAGCGCCGGCGCGGTCGCCAATGCGGTCTGGCACGCAACTGGCGTGCGCGTGCGCAAATTCCCGATCCGGATCGAGGAGTTGCTGACGCAGCGCTGAAGCGCGATTGAAATGGGCCACATCGCTGCAGCGACGGAGGTGCGCTCCCTCTCCCGCTTGCGGGAGAGGGTCGGGGAGAGGGTGTCTCCGCAATGGGACAATCCCCCAGAGGAAAGAGTCCTCACCCGCGCCGGAGCTTGTCATCGGGCGCGCCTTCGGCGCTACCCGGTGGGCGCGACCTCTCCCGCAAGCGGGAGAGGTGAATGAGCCGCACCGGATGCGCCGATCTCGCGTCAGAACGTCGGCGGCGTGCAGGCCGAGATCACCTCGCAGGGCTTGCCGCCGACGCAGCGGAAGCGATGCGGGCGGCGGCTCTCGAAATAATAGGCATCGCCGGGATTGAGGATGCGGCGCTCGTCCTCGACCGTGACTTCGAGTTTGCCTGAGATCACGATGCCGCCCTCCTCGCCGTCATGGACGAGATGGACGCGCCCGGTGTCGCTGCCGGGCTCGTAGCGCTCCTTGAGGATCTGCAGGCTGCGGCCGAACAGATTGTCGCCGACCTGCCGATAGGAGATCGGCTTCTTGCCGACCTCGGTGAGCTCCTCGGCGCGGTAGAAGATCTTGCGCCTGGACTCCGGCTCCAAGGCGAAGAACTCGGCTAGGCCCATCGGGATGCCGTCGAGGATGCGCTTGAGCGCGCCGACCGACGGGTTCATCTGGTTGGATTCGATCAGCGAGATCGTCGAATTGGTGACGCCGGCGCGCTTGGCGAGCTCGCGCTGCGACAGCTTGTGACGGGCCCGGATGAATCGCAGCCGTCCACCGATGTCGACGCTCATGCCCAAGTCCCGTGTTGCAGGTGTTGCGGATCGCGCAAATATGGACCGGCAGCCCCAGTCAAATCAATGGCTTGCAGGTCATCAGAAAAGGACTTGTTGCGGTTTCCAAGCCGTGGCTCTGCTGGCGGGTCAGCAAAGGAGCGCGGCCGTGACCCTTCATCAGATTCCGAACACTATCAAGACCGACTCGTTCTGGATGCCGTTCACGGCCAATCGACAGTTCAAGAAGGCGCCGCGCCTGTTCTCCTCGGCCGAGGGCATGCATTACACCACCGTCGACGGCCGCAAGGTGATCGACGGCTCCGCCGGGCTCTGGTGCGTCAATGCCGGCCACGGCCGCAAGCAGATCGCCGCCGCCGTCGAGCGCCAGCTGATGACGCTGGACTTCGCGCCGTCCTTCCAGATGGGCCATCCGCTGGCATTCGACTTCGCCGAGCGCCTTGCCGAGATCGCGCCCAAGGGTCTCGACCGCATCTTCTTCACCAATTCCGGCTCCGAGTCGGTCGATACCGCGCTGAAGATCGCGCTCGCCTATCACCGCGCCAACGGCCAGGCCAGCCGCACCCGCCTGATCGGCCGCGAGCGCGGCTATCACGGCGTCGGCTTCGGCGGCACCTCGGTCGGCGGCATGGTTGCCAATCGTCGTGCGTTTGCGACCCTGCTGCCGGGCGTCGACCACATCCGCCATACCCACGATCTCACCCGTAACGCCTTCGCCAAGGACCAGCCCGAGCACGGCGCCGAGCTCGCCGACGATCTCGAGCGTCTGGTCGCGTTGCACGGCGCCGAGACCATCGCCGCCGTCATCGTCGAGCCGGTGCCGGGCTCGACCGCGGTGCTGCCGCCGCCGAAGGGATATCTGCAGCGCCTGCGCGAGATCTGCGACAAGCACGGCATCCTCCTGATCTTCGACGAGGTCATCACCGGCTTCGGCCGCCTCGGCACGCCGTTCGCCGCCAACTTCTTCGGCGTCACGCCGGACCTGATGACCACCGCGAAGGGCATCACCAACGGCACCATTCCCTGCGGCGCCGTGTTCGCGAGCCGCAAGGTGCATGACGGATTGATGGTCGGTCCCGAGAACCAGATGGAGCTGTTCCACGGCTATACCTACTCGGCGCATCCGACCGCCTGCGCCGCCGGCATCGCCACGCTCGACATCTACAAGGACGAGGGCCTGCTGACGCGCGGTGCCTCGATTGCCGAATATTGGCGCGATGCGCTGCATTCGCTCAAAGGCCTGCCGAACGTCGTCGACATCCGCAATTGCGGCCTGATGGGCGCCGTCGAGCTGGCGCCGCGCGACGGCGTCGTCGGCGCGCGCGGCTATGACGTGATGGTCGACTGCTTCAACACCGGCCTTTACCTGCGCATGAGCGGTGACAGCTTCGCGATGTCGCCCCCGCTCATCGTCGAGAAGAGCCATATCGACCAGATGGTCTCGATCCTCGGCGACGCCATCAAGAAGGTGGCCTGATAATTGCTCTCGCCGCCAGCGAGTTGTGTCCTTGCAGCGGCGAGCGCCGCGGGAGTTTGACGAAGCGTGAAAGTTCTGATCCTCGGCAGCGGTGTCATCGGTGTCACCTCTGCCTACTACCTCGCGCGTGCCGGCCATGAGGTGACGGTCGTCGACCGCCAGCCGGAGCCGGCACTGGAGACCTCCTTCGCCAATGCCGGCGAGGTGTCGCCCGGCTATTCCTCGCCCTGGGCCGGCCCCGGCGTGCCGGTGAAGGCGATCAAGTGGCTGTTGATGAAGCACGGCCCGCTGGTGATCCGGCCGAAGCTCGATCCGGTCATGTGGGTCTGGCTGCTCAAGATGCTGCGCAACTGCACCAGCGCGCGCTACGCAGTCAACAAGAGCCGGATGATCCCGATCGCGGAATACAGCCGCGACTCTTTACGCGATCTGCGCCGCGACATCGGCATTCAGTATGACGAGCGCTCGCAGGGCACGCTGCAGCTGTTTCGCTACCAGGCCCAGCTCGACGGCACGGCCGAAGACATCGCCGTGCTCAAGCAATACGGCGTTCCCTTTGAAGTGCTGAACCGCGAGGGCTGCATTGCGGTCGAGCCGGCACTTGCCGGCGTGAAGGAGAAGTTCGTCGGCGGGCTCCGCCTGCCGCAGGACGAGACGGGTGACTGCCACATGTTCACGCAGGCGCTGGCGAGGCACGCCCAGGCGCTCGGCGTGCGCTTCCTGTTCAACACCTCGATCGACCGTATCGTCACCGATGGCGCGCGCGTCAGCGGTGTCGCCACCAGCGCCGGCCTGCTGCAGGCGGACGCTTACGTGCTCGCGCTCGGCAGCTGGTCGTCGCGGCTCCTGGCGCCGCTCGGTATTTCGCTGCCGGTCTATCCGGTGAAGGGCTATTCGATCACGGTGCCGATCAAGGACGCCTCCGGCGCGCCAGAATCGACTGTGATGGACGAGAGCTACAAGGTCGCGATCACCCGGCTCGGCAATCGCATCCGCGTCGGCGGCACCGCCGAAATCTCCGGCTATTCCGACAAGCTCTACGACGCACGCCGCGCCACGCTCGATCATTCGCTGACCGACCTGTTCCCGCGCGGCGGCGATCTGTCCAAGGCGACGTTCTGGAGCGGCCTGCGTCCGATGACGCCGGACGGCCCGCCCGTGATCGGCCGGACCCACTACGCCAACCTCCACCTCAACACCGGCCACGGCACGCTGGGCTGGACCATGTCCTGCGGCTCGGGCCGCGTGCTCGCCGACATGCTGTCGGGCAAGAAGCCGGAGATCGACGTCAGTGCGCTATCGGTGGAGCGGTACAAGCACCGGTTCGGCTAGGCTCTATCCGCGTCATTGCGAGGAGCCCTTGCGACGAAGCAATCCAGGCTGTCTCCGCGGTGAGACTCTGGATTGCTTCGCTGCGCTCGCAATGACGGCGTGGAGACGCCGCGGATTTCTTCCACCCGCCGCGTGCTTTGAAAGCAGCTACCCCGCCCCCGTCACGCAATTCACCCACAGCACCACGGCCTTCGCATCCTGCGCCGGATTGGAAAACCGGTGCGGCCTGCGGCTCGCGAAGCGAAAGCTGTCGCCCGTCTTCAGCGACCACGTCTGACTGTCCACCGTCAGCATCATCTCGCCTTCCAGCACGAGCCCGGCCTCTTCGCCGTCGTGGGTGTAGAGCTCATCGCCGGTGGAGCCGCCGGGCTCCAGATGCACCAGAAACAGATTGAGCTTGTTGTCGCTGCTCGCCGGGCTCAGCAATTGCTTGGACACGCCGGTGCGCCACAGTTTCAATTCGGGCCGCTGCACTCCGCGCGTCACCACCTGATCCGACGCGCCGTCGGCGCTCGGGCTCGCGCCGAACAATGCGGCGATGCCGACACCGAGCACGTCGGCAAGCGTCGCCAGCACCCGCAGCGACGGCGACGACAGCCCGCGCTCGATCTGGCTGAGGAAGCCGATCGACAGCTCCGTGCGCGCGGCGACCGTCTCCAGCGAGAATTGCCTGACCCGCCGGAGATCCCGGATGCGGCGGCCGACTGCGACGTCCATCGCCGGCTCGGCCGGTTTGGCTTTCACCCTGGCCGGCTTTTTCATGGCCGGCTTCGCGGCGGCCGGTTTGCGCATTCTTTTGCCACCGCTCACGTCAAACCGCTTCCTTCATGTGCATGAAAACTGCTTGCATCGTTCGCAAAAGTGTGACCAAATTTTCATATTGGTGAAAATAGGCCGAAACGGGCCGGCCCGCAACGCCTGATCGCGACATGCGCGCGCCGCCGGCCAGGCCCAACAGGGGGATGCGATGAAGCGTTTTGTTCAGGCCGCAATCGCGGCGCTCGCCATTGCCGCAGTCGCGCCGGCTTCGGCGCAACAGGCTTTGAAGGTGGGCTCGACGCCGACAGGCATTCCCTTCACCTTTCTCGACACCAAGACCAACACCATCCAGGGCATCATGGTCGATCTCATCACCGAGGTCGGCAAGGATGCCGGCTTCAACGTGCAGATCGAGCCGATGCAGTTCTCGGCGCTGATCCCCTCGCTGACCTCGAGCAAGATCGACATCATTGCGGCCGCGATGTTCATCACGCCGCCGCGCAAAGAGGTCGTCGACTTCTCCGACCCGATCTACACCTATGGCGAAGGCCTGGTGGTGCCGAAGGCCGACACCAAGACTTACGCCATGCAGGAGGACCTGAAGGGCGAGACCGTCGGCGCCCAGGTCGGCACCGCCTTTGTCGACGCACTGAAGAAGACCGGGCTGTTCGCCGAGGTAAAGGCCTATGACACCATCCCGGACATCCTGCGCGACGTGAACACTGGCCGCCTCAAGGCCGGCTACGCCGATTATCCGATCCTCGCCTACAATCTGAAGCAGGGCGGCTTCCCCGAGGTGCGCCTGGTCGACGGCTACAAGCCGGTCACGGTCGGCTCTGTCGGCATCGGCGTGCGCAAGGGCGAGAGCGCACTGCTCGGCAAGATCAACGCTTCGCTGGCGAAGCTGAAAGCCAACGGCACCATCGACAAGATCCTCGATAAATGGGGCCTGAAGGCACAAGGTTGATCGTCAGCGTCTGATCGATGAAGGCTCCTTAGTGAAGGCTTGCCGATGAAAGGCTTCTGGCGCGACGCCGTCGAGTTCTTCCCGATCCTGCTGAACGGCGTCGCGCTGACGATCATCGTCACGATCGGCTCGCTGCTGCTGTCGACGGTGCTGGGCCTCGTCTGGGCGATGATGCGGGTCTCCGGCATCAAGGCGCTGTCGATGCTCAGCGCCAGCCTGATCAACGTGATCCGCGGCATCCCGATCATCGTGCTGTTGTTCTACCTCTACTTCGTGATGCCCGATCTCGGCGTTACGCTCAGCGCGTTGCAGGCCGCGATCCTCGGGCTCGGCATCGCCTATTCGGCCTACCAGGCCGAAAACTTCCGCGCCGGCATCGAGGCGATCGACAAGGGGCAGATCGAGGCGGCGCAGTCGATCGGCATGGGCTGGTGGCTCACCATGCGCCGCGTGGTGCTGCCGCAGGCGGTGCGCATCGTGCTGCCTCCTTACGGCAACGTGATGATCATGATGCTGAAGGATTCCTCGCAGGCCTCGACCATCACGGTCGCCGAGCTCGCGCTGCAGGGCAAGCTGATCGCGTCCTCGACGTTCAAGAACACCAGCGTGTTCACCCTGGTCGCCCTGATGTATCTCACCATGAGCATTCCGCTGATCCTCTTGGTCCGTCACTTCGAGAAGCGGGCCGGCAAGCGATGATCGAGCTGAACGACGTCCACAAGAGCTTTGGCAAGGTCGAGGTGCTCAAGGGCATCACGGCCTCGGTCGAGAAGGGCGAGGTGGTCTGCATCATCGGCCCCTCCGGCTCCGGCAAGTCGACCATCCTGCGCTGTATCAACGGTCTCGAAAGCTACGACCGCGGCGAGATCAGCGTCGAAAGCTTGAAGGTCGACCGCGACGCGCCGTCGATCGTGAACATCCGCACCCAGGTCTCGATGGTGTTTCAGCGCTTCAATTTGTTTCCACATCGCACCGCGCTGGAGAACGTCGTCGAAGGTCCGCTCTACGTGAAGAAGGAGCCGCGCGCCCAGGTGCTCGAGCGCGGCCGCGCGCTGCTCGCTCAGGTCGGGCTTGCGGAAAAGGCCGACGCGCATCCGCCGCAGCTTTCCGGCGGGCAGCAGCAGCGCGTCGCCATCGCGCGGGCGTTGGCGATGCAGCCGAAGGCGATCCTGTTCGACGAGCCGACTTCGGCGCTCGACCCCGAGCTGGTCGGCGACGTCCTCGGCGTCATGCGCAAGCTCGCCGACGACGGCATGACCATGGTCGTCGTCACCCACGAGATGGGCTTCGCGCGCGACGTCGCCGATCGTGTTCTGTTCATCGATGGCGGCGTCATTGTCGAGCAGGGGCCGGCAAAATCGGTGCTCAATCAACCGCAGCACGCGCGGACGCAGGACTTCTTGCGCCGCGTGCTGCATCCGCTCTGACCGGACTCGCCATGACGCGCCTGCCTCTGCCGCCCTCGCTCTATGCCGACACTGCCGTCGCGCCGGTTGCCACGCCGCCGCTCGACGTCGACAAGAGCGTCTCGGTCGCAATCGTCGGCGGCGGCTACACCGGCCTTTCCACCGCGCTGCATCTGGCCGAACAGGGCGTCGAGGCGCTGGTGCTGGAGGCACAGGAGCCGGGCTGGGGCGCGTCGGGCAACAATGGCGGCCACACCAATCCCGGCCTGAAGCACGACCCCGACAAGATCGAGGCCGATTTCGGCAGCGAGCTCGGCCGCCGCATGATCGCGTTCGCCTACGGCACGACCAACTTCACACACGATCTGATCCGCCGCTACCAGATCCCGTGCGAGGCGCGGCAGAACGGCACGTTGCGCGCAGCTTACAATGAGAGCAGCGCCGCTGCGATCGAGAAGACCGCGCAGCAATGCATCCGCCGCGGCATGCCGGTGACTTATCTGAACCGCGAGCAGCTCCGCGACATGACCGGCACCGATCGTTACATCGGCGCGATGTTGGACACGCGCGGCGGCGATCTGCATCCTCTCAGCTACGCCCGTGGTCTTGCGCGCGCTGCGATGTCGGCGGGCGCGAAGGTTCATGGCGAGACGCCGGCGCTATCGCTCCGCCGCGAGGGAACGCGCTGGCGCATCGAGACGCCGCGCGCGATTGTTCACGCCGACAAGGTCCTGCTCGCCACCAACGGCTTCACCGACGATCTCTGGCCGGCGCTCCGCCGCACCATCGTGCCGGTGTTTTCGTCGATCGCCGCCACCGCGCCGCTTTCCGACGCAGTCGCCCGTTCGATCATGCCGACGCGCCCCGTCCTCTACGAGAGCGGCCACATCACGGTCTACTATCGCATCGATCAGCAGAACCGTCTGTTGATGGGCGGGCGCGGCCCGATGCGCTGGATCAAGTCGCCGCATGACGTCGCCTATCTCATGCGTTATGCGGAGCGACTCTGGCCGCAGCTCAAGGGCGTCGTCTGGACCCACGGCTGGAACAGCCGGCTCGCCATCACCGGGGATCATTACCCCCACGTGCACGAGCCCGCCGAGAGCGTTTTGATCTCGCTCGGCTGCAATGGCCGCGGTGTCGCGCTTTCGACTGCGATGGGCGCGCAGCTCGCCCGCCGCCTGATCGGCGGCGCCAAGGCCGAGATCGACATGCCCATCACGGGCATCAAGCCGATCCCGATGCACGCTTTCTGGCCGGTCGGCGTGACCACCGCCGTGATCGCGGGCCGGGTCCGGGACCGGCTCGGCATATGAAGAAGGCGCCGCTCGGTGAGGAGCGACGCCTTGCTTGAATCCTGGATCGGCTTTAGCAGCGACCCTGCTTCCAAAGTCCGGGCGGGCACGCGTGACCGCGCCAGCCGACCTTGCGACCGTGGTACCATCCGAATGACTTGCCATGGTGATGATGGCCGATCTTGTGGCCATGTCCGTGGCCATGACCACCCTTCGCCAGCGCGGGGCTCGTCAATGTGAAGCCGGCCGCAATGATCAGCGAGGCGGCGAGCGCAAGTTTCTTCATGATGTCCTCCAGTGGGCGAGCGCATTTGTCCGTTCAGTGAACGAACGGTGGGAGAGTAAGTTCCCTGCGAATGTGGAGGAGTCGTGACGCTCGCCTGGATGCGTAATCGCGCTCGCGCTCAACGCGCGCTGGCATGTCGAGCGAGTCAAGCCTCCGCCACCGCATCGGCCCAGGGTTGGAAAATCTCGACCGCGCCGGAATTCACCGCGCCCTCGCGCATCACGACGCTCGGGAAGGCGAACTTCTGCGGTACCGCCTGCAGCCGGGTCTCTTCATAGTCGAAACGCGCGGCCAGCGCCTCGCGCACCTCCGCCCGCAGGCGCGCATCGCCAATCACCACCGCGCCTTCACTGGCGTCGATGCGCGGCTGGTGAATGGCAGCATCCAGGTCCATCCCATAATCCATCGCGAAGGACACGAGCTGCATCACCGCGGGCAGGATGCGGCGGCCGCCGGAGGCGCCGATTGCGAGGCGCTTGCCGTCCTTGGTCTCGGCGATGACGGGCGTGTAGTTGCAGAGGCAGCGCTTGCCCGGTGCGAGCGAGTTCGTGGTACCAGGCGTCGGATCGAACCACATGATGCCGTTGTTCATGGTGATGCCGGTGTGCGGTGTCACATATCGCGAGCCAAAGGACGAGAGCAGCGTCTGCGTCACCGCCGCGATGTTGCCGTGGCGATCGACCGCCGAGAAATGCGTGGTGCAGGCCGGCGCCAGATATTCGGCGCCGAGCGAGCGCTTGCCGTCGGCATCGCCCATATCCTTGAGACGCTCGCGGAAGGCGGCCTGCAGGGCGAGCGCATATTCGACATAGGCGCCGGCATCCGGCGCGTCTGCCGGCGTCAAGCTCTGCTGCAACAGCCGCAGCGCATGCGCCATGGTCGGGCCCGCGGTGAGCTCGGGGGTCGCGAACACCTTGCCTTCGCGATAGGGGATCGCCAGCGGCTCGCGCAGATGGGCGCGGAATGCAGCGAGATCCTCCACCGACAGCGAGCCGCCGTCGGCCTTGATGTCGGAAGCAATGCTCCTGGCGAGATCGCCCTGATAGAAATCACGCGCGCCCGCGTCCGCAAGATGTGACAGCGTCGCCTTCAGGGCGTCCTGCGGCAGCCGCGTCTCGAATTTGATGCCCCAGGGCGCGGTCGGCGGCAGGCCGTCCTTCAGATATGCGGCCGCGCTCGCGGAGTAGCGCCTGAGATCGGCGGCCGAGCCCGCGATCGTCACCGTCGTCCACCAATCGACCAGCAGGCCTTCGCCGGCGAGCTGAGCTGCCGGCGCGACCAGATCCTTCCACGGCATTTTGGCATGGCGGCGGTGCGCCTCTTCCATTCCGGCGACGACGCCGGGCACGGCGATCGAGCCGGGGCCGTGGGTGTTGCGATCGTCCTTCACCCTTGGCCAGGGAAACAGGTCGGACGATGGACCTTCGCCGCTGAGCGGATAATCGGCCGTGCGCAGGCTTTGCGGCGCGCACATGCCGTAGTCGATCACCTCATAGCGATTTTCCTTGGCGCGGTAGAGCACCATCGCGCCGCCGCCGCCGATGCCGCTGTTCCAGGGCTCCAGGACGTTGAGGGCAAACGTGGTCGCGATGATTGCGTCGACGCAATCGCCGCCCGCGGCCAGCACCTGCGCCCCGACTTCGGCCGCCAGCCGCGATTGCGACGCGACGATGCCGCCCTTGGAGGTGACGGCGGGCTTGCGGACGGTCTGGTTGAGGCTGAACTGGTGAGGCATGGTGTCGTCTTGATGCTCGTCGATGGCTTCGCTGCGTTGAATGCGAGGCTCCGCGACTGGCGAAGCGCGCGGACAATGGCACATTGCCGCCATCGAGAACATCCAAAGGCAGGCGCGGCATGGCTGGTGTGAAACAGGCGCGGGATGAGAGCTTTTCGCTGCGGCCATCCTTCGAGACGCCCGCTTGAGGCGGGCTCCTCAGGATGAGGGCGGAGTGCGCGGCAGCAGTTTCACGGGACACTGATGCCAAGGAGCCTCATCCTGAGGAGGCGCGTCAGCGCCGTCGCGAAGGACGAGGCGTGCACGCAGGCGCCCTCGCGAGTCATATGCGATACTCTTGGCAATGAGGTGCGGGGCTGCCCCCAAGCCCGTCATGCCCGGGGCTTGACCCGCTGCGCGGCCGAAGCTGCTTCGGCGAGGCGAAGGCCCGGGCATCCACGTCTTCGTATCCGCGCCCCCCAAAACGTGAATGGCCGGGACAAGCCCGGCCATGACGGAAGATACAAATGTCCGAAAAAGCGCGGTAAGCGCCGCCTCAGTGCGAGCGATCCAGCCGGCTGGCCTGGTACTTGGCGCGCCATTTCGGGCCGGGTCCGCGCATGTAGTGCAGCTCGGGCCGATAGGGGTTGCCCGCGACGCGGATCAGCGTCTGCCATCGGGTGGCGACGAAGCTGAGGGGCTGGCGCAGCAGGGTCAGGGAAGCGAGCAACATGGCATCACCTCAATGCGGCTTGCCGAGCAGGGCGGTGAAGGGGAGGTCGAACAGATCCTCGCCGTCGGAGCCGCTGACATGGATCACCCAGTCGCGCCAGTCTTCTGCGCCGGGGGTCTGGATCATCGAGTTCATGATCTGAGCGGCGCGGTCGCGCGCCTCGGTCAGATTGGCGACTGCGGCGCCGTAGCGGTCGATCAGCGTGCCCTCGGTGTTGGAGCAGTGAAAATAGACCTGGACCATAGGCGCCTCCTGTAGAAAGCGATTGGGGACGGCAAACGGATACCACCCCAAGCATTCGCGAAACATTCGGGTCGAGCCCGGTAAGGGAATCTACGGATATTGGTCGGGCCCAAGGTCGTTACAGGTTTAATCACAGGCGGGTGATGACTGGACGGCGCGGCGGCGCATGGAACAACGCCGGCGGGAAGGCGGGGGCACCGTGAACGAGTTCACATTCGCGCGCGAACGGCGAAATCTGCGCTTGCCTGCAGCGGCCGTTGTTGCAGCGGGCTTGGCTGCCGCGCTGCTCGGCTTCGCCCCGGCCTCGTCCGAGCCGGTCAGGAAGAGCGGCTATGTGATCGGCACCGAAGCCTGCGGCAGCGGCGATCTCGCCTTTCCCAGGATCCAGATCGACATAAAGGCGGGATTTTGCGCCGGCCTCGTTGCCGACGAAGAGGATCGCCTCAAATTTCCGCGCTCGATCGTCCAGGTGCCCGGCCGCGACCTTTTGGTGGTCGCCGACATGGGCGGCTGGGGCCACACCGACGGGCGGCTGCTGCTGCTCGATCCGCGCGCCCCGCAGGGGCAACGCCTCAAGGAGCTGCTGACGGGGATAGAATATCCGTTCGCTCTCGTCATCGGCCCGGACAAAAAGCTCTACGCCTCGACCGCGGAGACGATCTTCCGGTTCGACCCGCTCGCGGACAATCCACGCAGCACGGTCGAGACCATCATCCGCCACATGCCCGGCCGCCGGATCACGCTGCCCGATGGTAAGAGGCTCGATGAGAGCGCGCATCCGCTCAAGCAGTTCGTGTTCGACCGGAACGGCCGGCTGTTCGTCAATGTCGGCTCGCACAGCGACGATTGCATCACGCCGGCGCCGATCACAAAACCCTGTGCGGCGGCCGAGGGCGCGTCCGCGCTGGCATCGATCTGGCTGTTCACGCCGCCCGCAGGCGGCGTCTTCCCGGCATTGAAACCCGGCGATCCCGACCCGCCGCACAGCGTCTATGCGCGCGGCTTGCGCAACTCGATGGCGCTGGCGCTGCACCCGAAGTTTCCGGATGCCGGCTACGCCTTTCTCCAGGGCGAGAACGCCCGCGACCTCCCTGATCTCTTCAAGCCGAACGAGGAGATCAACGCCATCGAGCAGGGCAGGCACTATGGTTGGCCCTATTGCTACGATTTGTCGACGCCGAGCCCCGAATTCAGGCTCGTGCTGCAATCGGGCGCGTACAAGTCGTTCTGCTCGGCCAATGCGCTTTACAAGGCGCCGCTCTCGCTGCTGCCGCCGCACGGCGCGCCGCTCGCGATGCTGTATTACCACGGCGCGAAATTCCCCGAGCTTGAGGGCAAGCTCCTGGTCGGCCTGCACGGCTATCGGCCGACCGGCAGCCGGCTGCTGGTCTATGACGTCGACGATCACGGCTTTCCAGAGCCCAGCGCGGCACCGGTGCGCTATCACGTCAGCTGCGCGGCCGAGCCGACCCGCAGTTTCCGGACCGATGCCGGCGAGGTCGCCGCCGCGCCGTTCGAAGAGCTGATCGCCGGTTGGCACCGCGTCAACGGCGCGCGGCCGCAAGGTGCGCCGGTCGGCATGACGGTGACGGAGGACGGCGCGATCTGGCTGGTCGAGGACAAGAACAAGACCGTGATCCGGATCGATCGCACGGCCGGCGAGCGACCTCAGCCGCTCCCCTGCGATACCCGCAGCCAGGCGATGATCGACCAGCTCGCAGCCTTCGTCGCCAGAGACGCGCAGAACAGCGTTCGCCTCACCACCTTACGCAAGGGCCTCGTCGAGAAGCATTGCACCGGCTGCCATTCGGATTTCGGCCTGAGCGCGGCGCAATCGGATGCGGAGAAGGACAGGGCGGTGTTGCACTTCATGCTGGCGCAGGACGGCTGGATCTATCCTGGCGATCCCGACGCCGGCAGGCTGCGGACGCGCCTGCGCGGCCTTGGCGCCGAGAAGCTGATGCCGCCGGGCGGCGAGAGCCTGCCGAAGCTGGAACCCGGTTACACGCGCCTGCTCGATACCGCGGACCTGTTCGTCGCCAAAATGGTTCCGGGCACGCGCATGCGGATCAAGCCGGGCCCGCCGCAGCGGAAGTTTTTCAGCAAGGCCAACAAGGAATGCGGCGAAATACCGGCCGGAAAGGTCGTCGTCGTGACACAAAGGGACGCTGTAGACAGACCCGGCTTCAGCCGACTCTTCCGGCCAGCCGATCCCTATCTCAACGGCGAGTGCACCGACGGCGATGGCTATTACATCCGGCAGGAACTTCTGGTGCCTGTGCAGTAGCATCCTGCTGGTCACGCTGCCGGCCGCTGCCGAAACAAAACTGTTCGAAAGCGCACAGGTGACGCCCGCCAGCGAATACACCTTCGGCATCGAAGGGCCCGCCGCCGATCTCGACGGCAATCTGTTCGTCGTCAATCTCGGCAAGCCCGGCACAATAGGCAAATTGCCCGCCGGCGGCGCCGCCTCGGAGCTGTTCACGACGCTCCCCGAAGGCAGCGTCGGCAATGCGATTCGTTTCGATCGCAGCGGCACCATGTTCATCGCCGACTACAAGAAGCACAACATCTTCGCGATTCCCAAGGGTGCGACCGAACCCGCGGTGTGGTTTCACTCCGGCGAGATGAGCCAGCCCAACGACATCACGATCGCGCCGGACGGCACGATCTATGCGAGCGATCCGAACTGGAAGGGGCGCGAAGGCCACATCTGGCGCATCGCCAGGGGAGCGGACGGTACGGTGCGAGGGCAGGTGATGCCGGCGCCGCGCGCGATGGGCACCACCAACGGCATCGACCTCAGCCCTGACGGCAAGACGCTCTATGTCGGCGAATCCAGCAGCGGCCAGATCTGGTCCTATGCGATCAGCGGCAACGAGCTGACGGCTGCAAAACTCGTCAAGGCGTTTCAGCCCGACACCATCGACGGCCTGCGCACCGACGTTGCCGGCCGCCTCTACGTCGCGCGCATTCTCAAGGGCACGATCGCGCTGATGAAGCCGACCGGCGCGGTCGAGCGCGAGATCCCGCTGAAGGCCAAGGAGCCGACCAACATTGCCTTCGGCGGCAGCGACGGCAAGACCATCTTCGTCACCCAGCGCCAGGGTGGCTTCATCGAGTCCTTCCGCACCGACCAGCCGGGCCGCGAGCACTGTCTTCAGCGAGGCCGTTGCTGAGCTTCGCACGCGCTCTGCTCTCGGCGCAGGGCAGCGCGACGCTGGGCGGCATTCTTCTTGCTTGCATCCGGCGGCCGTGGCGATCAAGACTCTGCGGCACGTCCATGCGACCACGGAGTGTTTGAGTGAAAGCCGTCCATACCGAGCTGCACCGCAGCCACGATCCGCAATTCTTTCTGGTGCGCGGTGTCGTCAAGCGCACCACTGAGCAGCCCGAGCGCGCCGACCGCCTGCTCAGGGGATTGCGGGATGGCAAGCACCAGCTGGTCGAGCCAACCAAGTTCGGGCCCGGGCCGCGCGCACGCATTCACAGCCCGGAATACCTGTCGTTCCTCAGCGAAGCCTGGGACGCTTGGACGGCGCTCGGCGATTCCGGCCCGGAGATGATCGGCAATATCCATCCCGTGCGCCATGCCGCGACCTATCCGACCCACATCGTCGGCAAACTCGGCTGGCATACCGCCGACACCGCAGCGCCGATCGGCCCGGGCACGTGGGCCGCGGCCTGCGCCGCCACCGATGTTGCGGTGACCGCAGCGCAGATGGTGATGGACGGCGAGGACGCAACTTACGCGCTCTGCCGTCCGCCCGGCCATCACGCCTATCGCGACATGGCCGGCGGCTTCTGCTTCCTCAACAACAGCGCGATCGCGGCGGCGCATCTGCGGCAGAAGCACGAGCGCGTCGTGATCCTCGACGTCGACGTCCATCACGGCAACGGCACGCAAGGCATCTTTTATGCCCGGCCCGACGTCTACACGATCTCGATCCATGCCGACCCCGTTGCGTATTATCCCTACGTCTGGGGCTATGAGCATGAGCGCGGCGAAGGACCCGGCCTCGGCACCAATCTCAACATTCCGCTTCCCATCGGCACCGGCGATGATGGCTATCTCCAGGCGCTGGACATCGCGCGCAAGGCGATCGAATCCTTTGCCCCCGACGCCCTCGTCATCGCACTCGGCCTCGATGCTTCCGAGCACGATCCGCTGAAGGGATTGGCCGTCACCACGCCTGGCTTCCGCCGCATCGGCCAGGCCATCGCGAAGATGGGGCTGCCGACCGTCCTGGTCCAGGAAGGGGGCTATCTCTCGGATATCCTCGGCGCCAACCTGACCTCGGTGCTGGCGGGCTTCGAAGAAGCGCGCTGATGCTTACCTCTCCCCGCCTGCGGGGAGAGGTCGGAATTTGCGCAGCAAATTCCGGGTGAGGGGATACAGGTCTCACAGCGATCCCCCGTGCGGAGAGAGGCCCTCACCCCGACCCTCTCAGCGCGAGCGAAGCTCGTCGCGTCCCCGTAGGAACGGGGAGAGGGAGAAGAGCCGCATCGCTCGCGACTCCAAAATAATCCAATCGGCGCGCGGCGCCTCGCCGCTTGCGCGCTTCATTCAGTCGCTTGACGGAGAGGCCAGGGATGGCGGCTGATGGGCAGGCCGCCGTTCGCGCGGGAGCCGTCGGCGATCGCGAGGCGATGCGCGGGCGATGGCGAGCACAGCGAGAAGCGCCAGGCGTCCGGATCGTCGACGATGTCGGGCTTGAAGCTGATTTCGATGGCCTCGCGTGACACCTGCATGGCGAAGGCGTCGAGCGGCAGATTGAGCCCGAAGCCCCTGGCCTTCAGATAGGCCTCCTTGAGCGTCCAATAGTCGAAGAAGCGCTCGATCGCCGCGGGCTCCGGCAGTCCGCGCAAGGTTTCGACCTCTTCCGGCGCAAAGAAGCGAAGCGCGGTGGACAGCGGCGCGACGCGCCGCGACACGGTTTCGACGTCGACCCCGACGGCCTCATGCCGCGACACTACGCAGGCGACGCAGCCGTCGGCATGCGACAGGCTGAAATGCAGCGCGGTCGAGGTAGCCGGTGCTGCGACGAACGGCCGGCCATAGCGGCCCGCGCCAAACGTCCAGTCGGTCGGCGCCACGTTGGAAGCGACCTGCGACAGCGCGAGGCGCAACATCGCATGTGCGAAGATGTACTGCCGCCGATGCCGCTCGAACACGAAGCGATCGGCCCGGGCCCGCTCGTCGACCGAGAGCAGGCGTCGGCACGCCTCGGCCGCGCCCGGCACGTCAATGGTCTCGATCAGTCCGACAAAGAGTTCGATTCTGTCGTCTGCCATCAATTGGGCCCATGGCGTCGGGCGAGGCCAAATCCCTCGGTCCCGACGGAAGAAACAACTGCGCAAGAATCAGCCGAGAGGACCGTACCTAGCGGTCCACCCGGGCGAATTCTTGTCGATTTGCAGGCCGGTTTACAGGCGTAAGCTTGTGCGAGCCCCCAAGCTCAACACGCAAGCGGCCGCTCTGCGAAGATTCGTTACGGCCGTCCCCGACCGACGAATTTACTTCTTCTTCTTGGACTTCTTCTTGGACCCGCGCAGAGCCTTAAGGCTGGCGTCGACATCCTTCAGCGCGAGCTGAAGTTTTTGCTTCTCGAAATTGAGCAGGTCTTGCAGCGCCTTGCGGTCCTCTGCGCTAAGCGAGGTCTTCTTGGTAAATTTGATGAAACCCATAACACTCCCCCGGTTGAAAATGATCATCCTAATCAAAACCCGAGAATAATCTTGCGCGACGACGCCAAATAATCAAGCTGCAACTTGATCATTCACAGCTTTGGGGCGTGAACCCGTATTCCGGCGCGATGTCGCGGCATCTAGCGGCCCTGCGCGTGAGCAATCTGCCGAGTGGTGCGTTGGGCTGGGCGATCGCCGCCGTCAGCAGGGCGACGAGGTCCTCCATCCATTCGCCGACCGCTCGGCCCTCGAGCAAATCGCGCTTGTAATTGCAGGAGCCGGTAATGCCGGTCGGGCGCTCCTTGAGCATCAGCGACAGCCAGGTCTGGTCGATCGGCAGCACCGGCTGGCCTTCGCGCGCGACGTTGCCGATCGATTCCGTCGCGAGATCCGGGAGATCGAGCGGCCGGCGCAACGGATTCTGCAGCGTGAAATAGACCTGGAGCAGCGAGGCCGGATCGATCCCCTCCTGCTCCAGTCGATGGGCCAGGACGTTGAACGGCAGCTCCTGCCGCGCATGCGCCTCGAGCACGCTCTGGCGCACCCGCAGCAGGGCGTGCGCGAAAGACAGGTCCGGCGTGATTGTCGTGCGGACGATCACCGTGTTCTCGAACGGGCCGATGATCCGGTCGGTGTCCGGCTGGGCACGATTGGCCATCGCGGTCGCGACCGCGATGTCGGTGCGGCCCGTCCGGGCCAGCAGCATGGCCTTCAGGCCGGTGAGCATGCACATGAACAGCGTGCAATTGTGCTGACCGGCAAGCGCCGTCAGCCGGTCGATCAGCTCGCGCTCGAGGCAGACCGGATGATGCCCGGTGGAGGCGCCCGGGCTCGCTTCGCCGTCGAAGAGGGGACCCGCTCCGCGCAAATTCAGGATCCAGTCGGAAGCCTGGCGGCGCGCCGCGTCGGTGCCGCACCACCAGCGCTGCCAGCGTGCCACGTCCGAAAAGGCCGGCGGCGGGCTCGGCAGCGGCGCAGACGGATATCCGGCCAGCGCGGCATAGCGGCTCGACAATTCCTCGAACAGCACGCCGATCGACCAGCCGTCGACGACGGCGTGATGCAACGTCAGCAGCAGCACGTGGTCGTCGTCGTGGAGCCGCAACAGCCGGGCGCGCAACAGCGGCGCGCGCCTGGTGTCGATCGGGGTATAGGCCTCCTGCTCGATCAGGAGATCGATCTTCCTGAGCTCGAGCGCCTTGCGGCGCTTGTTGTCGTGGGGATGACCGTCGCCGATCGTCTCGACCGTCATGATTCGGCCGATCGTGCGTGGCGCGGCGATGCGGCTTTCCGGCTCATCGCCGTTCCAGGCGAACGCGGTGCGCAGCGATTCGTGTCGGCGCACCACGTCGTCGATCGCCTTTGCCAGGGCGGCCGAATCGAGCGGGCCCTGCAGGCGGAAGGCGAAGGGCAGATTGAACTGCGGCAGCCCCGGCAGATTCCGCTCGATCTGCAGCATCTGGTCCTGCCCGATGGAAGGCGCCGGCGGCCCGCCCGCAGCCGATCGCGGCAAGCTTGCGGCAGGCTTGTTCGGCTTCGTGGCCACGGTCTGTTCGACCCGCCGCGCCAACCCCTCGATCGTCGGCGCCTCGAAGATGGCCTTGATCGGCAGCGACACGCCGAGCGCCCGCGCGATGCGTGCCATCACCTGGCCGGCCAGCAGCGAATGGCCGCCGAGGTCGAAGAAATTGTCGGTAACACCGATGCGTTCGACGTTCAGCAGGTCGATCCAGATGTCGGAGAGCACCTTTTCGGTGAAGCGCCGCGCCGGGACGACGGCATCCGCGCCGGACGTTTCCGGCGGGACGGATGCCAGCAGCGCCGAGCGGTCGATCTTGCCATGGGCGTTGAGCGGCACCTGATCCAGGAACAGGAAGGCGGCGGGGATGGCGTGGACGGAGAGGCGGCTCTTCAGAAAGTCGCGCAGCTCGCTGGCGCTGCTCCGGCTGCCGGGCTTGGCGACGACATGGGCGATCAGCCTGATGTCGCCGCTCGCCTCGCGGCGCGGTTCGACGATGGCGGCGCGCACGCTTGGATGCTCGGCCAGCGCGTTCTCGATCTCCTTGAGCTCGATACGATAGCCACGGACCTTGACCTGATGGTCGGCGCGGCCGAGGCATTCGATCGTCCCGTCGGCGCGGCGCCGGACCAGATCGCCGGTCCGGTAGAGCCGGCTGCCGGCCTGGCGCGAGAACGGATCGGGCAGAAAACGCTGCCGGCTCTGCGCGGGATCGTTGATATAGCCGCGGCCGATTCCGGCGCCGCCGATGCAGAGCTCGCCGGTCACGCCGATCGGTTGCGGCTGGAGCTGCGCGTCGAGCACGTAAAGCTGCGTGTTCGGCAGCGGCGCCCCGATCGGAACGTTGGCCGTCGCGATCGCCGGCGCCTTGGTCAGGCGATGCAGGGAGACGTCGTCGGAGCATTCCGAGGCGCCATAGGCATTGATTAGCGGCACCCTCGGGCAGCGCGCAAACCAGGCGCGGCAGAGCTCGACGGGCAACGGCTCGCCGGTCGAGATCAGCAGCCGCAGCTTCGCGAAGGCGCGCCGGATCGGCGCCTCGTCCATACGCTCGAGAATGAGGCGCAGCAGCGAGGGCACGATCTCGAGCACCGTGATGCCCTCGCCCTCGATCTCGCGCGCTAGCAGCATCGGGTCCTGCACGATCGCGCTGCCGCAGACATGGACGCGCGCGCCGACCATGGGACCGGCGAGGAATTGCCAGACCGAGATCACGAAGCTCTGCGGCGCGGTCTGCGCGATCACGTCCTTAGGCGAGAGGCCGAGCTCGGAGATGAGCGAGGCCAGATGGTTCGACAGGCCGCGCTGCTCGATCATGACGCCCTTCGGCGCGCCGGAGGAGCCGGACGTATAGACGAGATAGGCAAGGCTCGAGGCGGCGCGCCGTGCGGCGTGGGCCGGCTTGTCTGCCCTTGTCGCGACCACGTCGTCAAGCTCGGCCACCGGGATGCGCTCGACCAGCGGTTCGAGCAAGGCCTCGACCATGGCAGACTGAGCCCGCCCGGTCAGCAGCACGCGGGCACAGCTCGATCCGAGGATGGTCGAGAGCCGTGCCGTCGGCTGGTCGGGATCGAGATTGAGGAAGGCCGCGCCAACACGCTGCACCGCGATCATCGCGGCGAGCAGGTCGGGCCCGCGCTCCGCGAGCAGGGCAACCACGCTCTCCGCGCCGACGCCCTCACGGGCCAGCCAGCGCGCGGCCGCTCCACTGCGGCGCGCCAGCTCGCGATAGGTCAGGGACGTGCGATCGTCCGAGACCGCGACGGCGTTCGGCGTCTTCCTCGCCTGGCGCTCGAAGCGTTCGCTCAAGTTGCCGCGTGTGGTGAAATTGGCCGGCATGCCCCGGCCTTTTGCCAGCGCTTGCCGGCGTTCGGCCTCGGTCAGGAGCGGCAGGCGCGAGATGCGCTGCTCCGGATTGGTGATGACGGCCTTGAGCAGCGTCTTGAACTGGGCCGCCATGGCTTCGATCGTCGCGGCCTCGAACAGATCGGTGGCGTATTCGAAGAAGCCGGTGAAGCGGCCATCGGCCTCGACCAGTTCGAGCGTGATGTCGAACCGCGCCACCCTGGGATCGACTTCCAGCCGCCGGGTCGACAGGCCAGGAAAGCGCGCCGCCTCGATCGAGGCGTTCTGGAGGATGAACATGGTCCGGAACAGCGGATTGCCGTCGCTGCGGCGCGCCACCTGCAATGCGCGCAACACCTCCTCGATCGGAAGGTCCTGGTTGCGGTAGGCGTCCAGCGTGACCTGCCGCACCCGCCGCAACATCTCGCCGAAGCTCGGATCGCCGCTGAAATCGTTGCGCAGGACCAGGGTGTTGGCGAACAGCCCGATCAGGCGTTCGCTCTCGATCTGGTTGCGATTGGCGATCAGCGATCCCGTGGCGACGTCCTCATGCGAGGTGTGGCGGAACAACAGGCACTGGAAGGCGGCGAGCAGCGTCATGAACGGCGTGACGCCCTGGTTCTGGCTCAGCGCGCGCAGCTCGGACGAGAGGGACTTTGAGAATTCAAGGTAGTGACGCGCGCCGTGTCCGCTCCAGATCTCAGGTCTCGGCCTGTCAGTTCGCAGCGGCAGCATGGTGACGCCGTCGAGCTGGGTCCGCCAATAATCGAGCTGCTCCCTGGCCGCGGGCGTCTGCGCCCAGTTTTGCTGCCAGAGTGCGAAGTCGCGATATTGGAAAGCGGGCGGCGGCAGTGCGGCCGAATGCTTCTTGCGCGCCGCGGCATAATGGACGGCGAGCTCCTGCCAGAACAGCTGCTGCGACCAGCCATCGGTGGCGAGGTGATGGACGTTGACCACCAGCGCATGGTTGTTCCTGTCGAACGACAGCAGTGTCGTCTTCAGGGGCGGCGCGTGGGCCAGGTCGAACTGATGTTGCGCAAGCCTGAGCGCCTCGCGCCGGATTGCCGCAGGCCGCCTGCCCGCAGGGCATGGCTTGAGCTTGATGCGCTCCAGCCGCGGCGCCGATGACAGCACAAGCTGCATCGGCTCGCCCTGGCGCTCGACGAACACCGAGCGCAGCGCCTCATGGCGCGTTGAGATCGCAGCGAGGCTCGCAGACAGCGCGGCGGCGTCGACCGGGCCCTTGAGGACGGCGATCTCGACGACGTTATAATTGTACCGGGTCGGGTCCAGTCGCGAGAGCACGTACATCCGCTGCTGCTGGAACGACAGCGGTGCGTCCGTGCCCGCAAGCCGGCGCCAGCCCGGCAGCGCCGTCTCGCGCCGGCTTGCGGCGGTCTCGATCCGGGCCGCAAGCGCTGCGACCGTCGGGCAATCGAAGATGTCCTCGAACGAGAAGTCGACATCGAAGCGGTCGCGCAAGCGCGAGCGCATCTGTGTCACCGCGAGCGAATCCGCGCCGAGCGCGAAGACGTCCTGGTCGGCGCCGATCTGCGGCAGCTCCACCAGGCCGGCCCAGATCTCGGCGAGCTGGCTCTCGACCGCATTGCGCGGCAGCCGGGGCTCGTCGCCCGCGTCGACCGTTGCAATCAGCTCGGCGAGGGCGTTGCGCTTGACCTTGCCGCTGGCGCCCTTCGGCAGCGCCGCTACGCTGCGGATCAGGCTCGGCACCTTGTAGGCCGCAAGGCGCTTTCGCGCGAATTGGCGCAGCTGGTCCGAGGTCGCCTCGGCGTTCGGCCGCAGCACCACGACGGCCGCGACGTTCTCGCCGAGCTTGTCGTGCGGGACCGCGAACACGCCGGCTTCCAGCACCGCCGGATGGCTGAGCAGGACGTCTTCCACCTCCAGCGGCGATATCTTCTGCCCGCCGCGGTTGATGACGTCCTTGATGCGGCCGACGATGAAGAGATAGCCGTCGTCATCGAGATTGCCGAGGTCGCCGGTCCTGAACCAACCGTTGCGGAATGCGGCCCGCGTCGCCGGCTCGTCATTATAATAGCCGCGGCTCATGTTCGGCCCGCGCAGCACGATCTCGCCGTGCGCCCCGCTTGCGAGCGTGCGGCCGGTCTCGTCCATGATCGCGATCTCCGGGCCGGCGGCGCGGCCGACCGACCCGACCTTGCGCAGCTCGAACGGATTGGCCGCAATCTGCGAGGCCGCCTCGGTCATGCCGTAGGTCTCGAGCACGGGCACGCCGAACGTTGTCTCCAGCCCGGCGAGAATCGCCGGCGCGAGCGAGGCCGAAGCCGACCGGATCACGCGCAGCGACGATGGTCGGGCGCGGTCCGGGTTTACTTCCGCCGCCGTCAGCAATGCGCGATGAATAGTCGGCACCGCCGTGTACCAGGTCGGTTGCAACTCCCGCATCCAGCCGAAGAACGACGATGCGTCGAAACCGTCGGTGCAGATCACGCTGGAGCCCGCGGCCAGCGCCGTGAGCAGGCCGGAGATCAAGCCATGGGCATGAAACAGCGGCAGGACGTTGAGCAGGCGATCATGCGTCGTGAGCGACAGCACATGGCCGGCATTGTAGGCGGAGAGGCAGACATTGCGGTGGGTCAGCGGCACCATTTTCGGCCGCGCCGCCGTGCCTGACGTCAGCAGGATGAACGCATCGTCGTCGCCGCGCGAAGAGCCGCCGGCATTGGCCGGCCCGATCGCCGGAGCGATGAACGCGCAGCCGCCGAGATCGCGGGCGGGCCCCGCCACGAAATCGATCACGGCGATGTCGAGCACTCTGGCGGCGTCGCGGCTCGCCGAGTTCATGTCGGCCCGGGTCACGAGCGCCGTCAGCTTCAGTTCGCTGAAATAGCGTTGCAGCTCGTCCGCCGTCAGATCCGGGTTGATGGGGACGCAGGCGCAGCCTGATGCGACCGCGATCAGCGCCAGCGCAGTATCGGCGCCGCGCGGCAGCGCGACCGCGATGCGGTCTGCGGGACCGATGCCGAGTTCACGCAAGGTACGGACCAGTTGCCGGATCGACTCGGCCAGCACGCCATAGCTGAGCGCCGGCCGGCCGGGAGCGAGGAGTGCGGGTGCCGCCGGCGTCCTGCGGGCGTAGAATTCAAGAAGGCCGCTGATATGCGCGAACACCTTCGTTTCGGCCGTGGTGCCGGCTGATGCTTCGTCCGCTCCGGATGCAATGTCCGACAACGCCATTCCCTTTTGGTCCGATTAAGTTATTCTTCCAAGAAGTTGGGGAATGCGTCCAGTCCGAGGTGAAGTTTGGACCCCAAAATCTGTGGTTGAGGGGCCCTCGAGCCCTTCGACGGAGTAAGGGTCGGGCAGAATCGCGATGCTGGAGAACGAGCCGAGCACGAGTTTGGAAGGTGGGCTGAAGCACTGGCTCGAAAGCATCGGCCTCGGGCACTACACCGATCTTTTCGCGCAGCACCGCCTCGATCTCGACGTCATCGCGGATCTCACCGAAGCCGATCTGGTCGAGCTCGGATTGCCGCTCGGCGATCGCAAGCGGCTGCAGCGGGCGATGGCGGCGCTGTTTCAAGCGGAAACCACGGAGGCGGAGGCGCCGCGTCCGCAAATCCGGGCGGAGGTCGGAGCCGAACGGCGCCAGCTCACCACGATGTTCTGCGACATGGTGGATTCCACCTCGCTGTCCGCGCAGTTCGATCCGGAGGACGTCCGCGACATGATCGCGGATTTTCGCGAGACCTGCGTCCGGGTCGTCAAGCAATACGAGGGCTTTGCCGCCCGTTTTGTCGGCGACGGTATCCTGGTCTATTTCGGCTATCCGACCGCACATGAGGACGATGCCGAGCGCGCGGTGCGCGCCGGGCTCGAGATCGTGCGGGTGCTGTCGACGGCGCACGCGGTCGAGTCGCGCGGTGCGCTCAGCCATCCGCCCGCCGTCCGCATCGGGATCGCGACCGGGCTCGTCGTGGTCGGCGATCTGGTCGGGCAGGGCACCGAAGAACGCGACTCCGCTGTGGGCGAGACCGTCAATCTCGCCGCGCGCCTGCAAGGCCTGGCGCCGCCCAACGGCGTGGTGATCTCGGCCTCGACGCAGGCGCTGCTGAAGGGGAAGTTCGACTACCGCAATCTCGGCGTCCACGACTTGAAGGGAATCCCCGAGAAGGCCCAGGCCTGGCACGTGGTGCGCGCCTCGCGGGTGGAGACCCGGTTCGCTGCGGCGATGGGTACGCGGCTGACACCGCTCGTCAACCGCGAGGAGGAGATCGCGCTTTTGATGGGACGCTGGCAGCAGGTCAAGGACGGCGACGGCCAGGTCGTGGTCAAGTTCGGCGAGCCCGGCATCGGCAAGTCGCGCATCATCCAGGAGATATTCGAGCGGATATCGGACGACCGCCATGGACAGGTCTCGCTGCAATGCTCGCCCTATTACACCTCCACCGCGTTCCATCCCTTCGTCGCGCAGCTCAAATTCTCCCTCGGTCTCGATCGCGAGGATTCGTCCGCGCTGTCGTTGGCGAGCCTGGAGAACGCGATCGCGGCCGCTCATGGCGACGTCGAGCAGGTCACCCCGCTGTTTGCCGCGCTGCTGTCGATACCGACCGAGGACCGCTATCCGCCGCTCGAGCTGTCGCCGCAGCAGCAGAAGGATTCGACCGTCGTGGCGCTGGTCAACCATTTCCTCGGCCTTGCGCGCGAGATGCCGCTGGTGATCGCGTTCGAGGATTTGCATTGGATCGACCCGACCTCCCGCGAGGTGGTCGACCTCCTGGTCGATCGGGTGCAGAACCAGCCGATCCTGGCGATCATCACCGCGCGCTCGGAATTCCAGCCGAGCTGGAACGCGCATTCGCACATCACGACCCTGGTCCTGAACCGCTTGAGCCGGCAGTTGCGCACGACGCTGGTCGAGCGCGTCGCGGGACGCGAGCTGCCCAAGGAGGTTGTCGAGGAGATCATCGTCAAGACCGACGGCGTGCCGCTGTTCCTGGAAGAGCTGACCAAGACGGTTCTGGAGTCCAATCTGCTGACCGAGCGGCACGGGCGCTACGTGCTGTCGGGACCGTGGCGGCAGCTCGCAATCCCGGCCACCCTGACCGACTCGCTGATGGCGCGGCTCGATCGGATGGGACCCTTCAAGCGCATCGCGCAGATCGGCGCCACGATCGGCCGCGAGTTCTCCTACGAGACGCTGCATGCCGTCGCCAATACGCCGGCCGAGCAGATCGAGGCGGCGCTCAGTCATCTGCAGGAGGCCGGGCTGATCATGCGCCGCGGCCATCCGCCGGATGCGCTGTACTCCTTCAAGCACGTGATGATCCAGAACGCCGCGCATGCGAGCCTGTTGCACAGCGAGCGGCGCAAGCTGCATGCGCGGATCGCCCAGGTGCTCGCCGAGATGTATCCGGAGAGGACCGAGCGCGAACCGGAGCTGCTCGCCCATCATTTGACCGAATCCGGCCAGAGCGAGGGCGCCGCCAGCTTCTGGCTCAAGGCCGGCAAGCAGGCGGCCAAGACAGGGGCCAATCTGGAGGCGATCGGCCACCTGCGCCGCGGCCTTAACGTCGTGCAGGCCAATGCGCGCATGCAGGGCGCCGACGAGATGGAGCTCAAGCTGCGCATCGCGCTCGGCAACGCGCTGATCGCCGCCAAGGGCTACGCGGTGCAGGAGGTCGAGGAGAACTACATCCGCGCGCTGGAGCTCGGCCGTCAGCTCGATGACGACGAAAAGGTCTTCGCTGCGACGCGCGGGCTCTGGGTGTGCCATTTCATCCGCGCCGATCTCACCCGCGCGCACGATCTCAGCGTCGAGCTGTTGAAGTTTGCCAAGCGCGAGCGGCTGAACGAGCGGACGCAGCCGGCGCAGCAGACCGGCTATCTGATCGAGGCGCACCGCGCGATCGCGATGACCATGCTCTATCGCGGCCGCTTCGCAGCCTCGCAGCACCATTTGCACCGCTGCATCAACCTGTTCAGCCCCGATCTGCACTCCGACCTGATGGAACGGCACGGCATCGATCCCGGTGTCGTTTCGCTGTCTTATCTCGGTTACCTCCTGTGGTTCCTCGGCCGGCCCGACGCGGCGCGCCAGCACAGCGAGCAGGCGATCGCGAACGCCGAGAAGATCCGTCATCCTTTCACGCTCGCCTTCGCGCTGGTGTTCGGCGCCTATCTCCGCCAGCATTTGCGCGACGTCGAAGGCACGCGCGACTACGCCAACCGCGCCATGATCATTGCCACCGAGCACAATTTCCTGCACTGGAAGCAGCAGGCGGCGATCCTGCGCGGCTGGGCGCTGGCTCAGCTCGGCGAAGCGGACGAAGGGCTCGCCCAGATGCGCTTCGGCCTCGACGAGTACGAGGCGATGGATTCCTGGCTCGCCGGCTGCTGGTTCCGCTGTCTGCTCGCGGAAACCTACGCCAAGGTCGGGATGCGCGACGCCGCCTTGCGCGCGCTGGATGGTGCGCTTGCGACTGCAAGGCGGACCGGCGATCACTTCTATCTCGCCGAGGTCTATCGCCTGCAAGGCGAGATCACGCTGGCGGGTGGCGACCCGGCGTCGGTACAGGAGGCGGAGGACCTGTTCGGCCTTTCGCTGGAGACCGCGCGCAAACAGGGTGCGCTGTCCTGGGAGCTTCGCACCGCCCTCGGCCTCGCGCGCCTGTCGCAACAGGCCGGCAAGCGCGACGACGCAAGACTCTTGCTCATGCCGATCGTCGGCAAATTCAGCGAGGGCTTTTACACGCCGGACCTGAAGCAGGCGTTGCAGCTCGTCGACGAACTCGGCATGGACGCGCCGGTGCGCGAGCAGGCCGGTCTGTGACATGAGCGAGCTTGCCGCCGCGCGGGCGCACTACGTGGAGTTGATCGCCAGGCGCGAGCGGATTGCCTCGAAGCGTCTGCTCGCCGCGCTCGCCGCCGTTCCGCGCGAGAAATTTCTGCCAAGGGGGCCCTGGCGCATCAAAGGCGAGGCAGCGCGCAGCTACCGGCTGACGCCCGACGCCGATCCCGTTCATCTCTACGACAACGTGCTGGTCGCCATCGATGCACGCCGCAAGCTCGACACCGGCCTGCCGAGCCTGTGGGCGCATTTGATCGACATTCTCGACGTCAAGCGGGCAGACCGTGTCGTGCAGATCGGCTGCGGCCTCGGCTATTTCTCGGCGGTGCTGTCGATGATGGTCGGCAAGAAGGGCCGCGTCCATGCGATCGAATGCGACGAGCGGCTCGCCGCCCGGGCGTCGAGCTATTTGCGCGGCTATGGCAATGTCACGGTCGTCCACGGCGATGGATGCAAGGACGTGGGCGAGCCCGCCGATGTGATCATCGTCCACGCCGGCTTCCCGCACCCGCACCCGCTCTGGCTGCGGTCGCTCCGTCCGCGCGGCCGTCTTCTGGTGCCGCTGACCCAGCGCGACCGCGAAGGCGCCGCCCTCAAGATCACGCGGAGGGCCAGGGTATTCGAGGCAGAGGCGATCCAGCAGATCCGGATCTTCCCCGGCCGGGGCCGCGGCGTGACCGCCCTCGACGACCGCGTCGCCGACTGGTGGCAGCGCGCCTCAGCCCTGGCACCGCTCCGCTTTCGCGAGCTGGAGCAGGGGCTGCCGTCGGATGGCTAACACTTCGTTTCGCTTTACCTTGATTTCGATCGTGAGTTTCCGGCATCTCGCATTGCCGCTATCAGTGCGGGTCTGATGGCCATTTGAGCGTGCTCCATGCATTCCGTTGCCCTGCTGACTGCCAGCTACGCCAAGGATATCGAACGCTTTTCGCTGCTTAGCGAGAGCATCGACACCTGGCTGTCAGGATACACGCGCCATTATGTGCTCGTTAACGATGAGGACGTGCCGCTGTTCGCGCGCTTCGCGTCCGACAAGCGGGTCATCGTTCCGGCCTCGCGCTATCTGCCAAAATGGCTGTTCGCGCTGCCGCCGGCGCTCCAGTTCGGCAGCCGGCGCGTCTGGCTGTCGCTGCTGTCCTCGCCCGTGCACGGCTGGCACATCCAGCAGATCCTGAAGGTCGCCGGCGTCCTCAACGCGCCCGAGCAGCGCGTCTGCATCCTGGATTCGGACAATCTGTTCTTCCGCGAATTCGACGTCGGCCGCTATGCCGGCGCCGAGACGACGCCGCTGTTCGTCACGCGCAAAGCGATCGCCGCCGACCACCCGTTGCACGGCCTGTGGCTGCGCACCGTCGACCAGCTTCTCGGCATCAAGGAGCGCGCGTTCCCGGCGGACGATTATGTCGGCAACGCGCTGGTGTGGGACAGGGACACTGCGCGTGCGATGACGGACGCGATCAAGTCGGCGACCGGCCTGAGCTGGGCGCTGGCGCTGTGCCGGAAGAAGAAGTTTTCGGAGTATCTGCTTTACGGAAACTTCGTCGCGACCTCGCCGGAACACCTGGCGCGACATCGGCTCACCGAAGACAGCATCGCGGTTTCGCACTGGGACGACACGCCGCTCGACCGCCCGGCCATCGAAGCGATGATGCGCACGGCCTCGCCCGAGCAGGTCGCGCTTTGCATTCAGTCCTATTCGTCGACGTCGATCGCCGACATCCGCGACGTGTTCCGCCTCTCCTCGCGCGAACGGCGCGCGCCGAGCCTGGCCCCCGAACACATCGGCGATGTGGCCGCGTTCGAGACGCCGAAGACGCGCTGATTTCTAAGCGTCCTTCGTGAACTTGCTGATGACGTCCATGAACGGCTTCGGCTTGAACTCGCCGTCGAGCGGCAGCGGACGGTTCGGCTGCTTGTCCTTGCGGGCGAAGGTGCCGTTGATCCAGCTGTAACGGTCCGAGATGCCCCAGGTCAGGATCGAGCGCACCGGGCCGCTCGCGGCAACGGCCGTCAGCAGGTCGTCGACGCGCTTGGCGACGACGGCGTCGCGCTCCGCAGGACTGCCCGCCAGCTTCTGGTCGTCGACGTCGAGCTCGGTGATGAGCACCTCGAGCCCCCAGGAGCGCAGCTCGGTGACGAACTCGGCGAGCCCGTGCGTGTCGATCTCGAGCTCGGCGTGAAGATGCGCCTGCAGCCCGACGGCGTGGAGCGGAACGCCCTGATCGAGCAGGTCCATGATGAGGGTGCGGTAGGCGGCCCGCTTGGCGATGAAGGAATCTTTCGCCGATTCGATGTCATATTCGTTGATCGCGAGCTTGACGAAGGGGTCGGCCGCGGCCGCCGTGCGGAACGCCAGCGGAATCCAGCGATCGCCGAGATGTTGCGTCCAGAAGGTGTCGCGCCGGTCCTTCGGGCTGCGCGGATTGTCGGGGATCGGCTCGTTGACGACATCCCACGACGTCAGCTTGTCCTTGTAGTAGGAAACGACGGTGCCGATGTGGTCGAGATACGCGCGTTCGACGCCCTTGCTGCCCTTGATCTGCTTGGTCCAGTCCGGAATGTCGTGATACCAGGCGAGTGCGTGGCCGCGCATGGTCAGATCGTTGTCGCGCGCGAAATCCAGGATCGCGTCGGCGCGCTCGAAGGCGAACGTATGGGCGTCCGGCCGCAGCATCGGCCATTTCAGCTCGAGCACCGGCACCACCTGCGTGCAATAGGTGCTGATGGCCTCGCCGAGCCGCGGATCGGCTTGCAGGTCCCAGAGCGTGGCGGCTGCGCCGTAGCCCGGGCGGCGTTGGGCGCGTTTCGAGGCCGGCACCGCGGACGCCGATGCGCCTGCCGCAAGCGTGGCGGTACAGCCGAGCAGGAATTCGCGTCGGTCGAGCCCGGTCACGCGTGCCGCTGCATCGCGGCTTCCGCGATTTCGTAATAGTGAAGCGCGCCCTTCTCGAGCGTCAGGTGGTCCAGCACATAATCGCGCGGCGCGAAGCCTCCTGCGTCGACCTGCGACCAGAAACGGCCCCAGCCCGCCGCGAAGCTGCCCGCATCAGTGAAGGTCATGCCGCAGCGCGCGTCGAAATAGGGCACCGAGGACACGTTGCCCTCGTATCGCACCTTGTCCGGGAAATATTTCGGATCCTGCCAGGGGCCGCCGCGATCCCAGGCGAAGACGGGCACGCCGCTCGACAGTGCTTGCTGGCAGGCGATGCCCTGGCTCTCGTGCTCGCAGAGGAAGATCATGCTGCGGCAGCGAGCCAGCGCGGTCTTGTAATCCTCTTCTTTGTAGTGGCCGTAGCGGATCGTTTCGACCGTGCGGCCGCTGGCTTCGAGAAGCTTTCGGATCGGCTCGATCAGCTCCGGCTGGTACCGGTCGTAATCCCAGCGCACCTTGTCGTAGAGCAGCACGTCGACCTTCTTCTGCGCAGCCGGCGTGGGGATCCACAGATCCGTCTCGATGCCGACGGGCCAGGCACCGACATGGGGCCAGTGCGGACGAAACATGTCGGCATACCAGGCGCAGGGCAACAGCACCCGCCTCACGTCGAGGTCGTTCAGAGTTTCCGGTGCGTCGATCGGATGGTCATACATGGCGACGCCAAGCAGCAGCGGATTCTTCCACTTGAACCAATCGAGCACGAACGGCCGGCCTATGATGCAGGCCAGTTCCTCCGGATGCTTCCGAATGTAGCGATAATCGTTGACGCGGTAGCGAATGCCGAGCCGATCAAGGCCTGCGCACAGATTGAGCAGAACGCGCCGCTGTCCGCTGATGAAGGACTTGCCCATCAACAACCGGCGCAGCAGCGGCCGAAGGTGACGGTCGCCGGGAAACCAGCGGTCGTCTCGTTCCTCGAAGAAGAGGTTGAGAACCATCCTGTCGCGACCTTTCGCGCCGGGATACGCCGGAACCGCGGGAGCAGTGGCGGTTCGACGCGGGAGGGAGGTCGATCTCGCCCGTGTTCGTTCGACAACGTCCATGTCAGTCACATCAGTGCGTCGGAGGAGTCGGGCGACGTTTCGCTATCAATACTTCTTTTCTGTGATCGCGCCCGCTCCTTCAAGAACAGGGCAAATTTAACGCTAACGCGCGATAACCGCGCGCTCGCTCCATTTGCGATCCGATTTGCAGGGTTATCCGGCTATCCTTGACCTATCCTTGGCAATGCCAGCGGCGAGCCCGATTGTCGCGCCCAATCGTCTTAACGACCCGTTAATCCTGATGGCTGCCCACGGTCCCGTGCTCGCATGCTGAACCGCCATTTCTCGATCTATCTCGTCGCCTACATCCTGCCTGCGGCGGTGGGCTTCTTCGCCGTCACGGCCTATACGCGGCTCTTGAGCCCGGCGGAGTACGGCGTCTATGTCGTCGGCATCAGCCTTGCCGGGATTCTGGGCGCGATCTTCTTCGCCTGGATCAAGCTGTCGGTGTCGCGCTATCAGGCGATGTCGGCGGACGTCGATTTTCGCGGCACGGCGATCGTGGCGTTCGCGCTCACGGCCGCCGTGCTCTGCGCCACCACTCCGCTGGTCGTCCTGTTCCGCAGCGACGTCAGCGTCGAGCTGCTGCTCGCCAGCATGTTCGTCGCGATCATGGCCAATGCAGTCGATGTCGGCCAGGAGTTCGAGCGCGCCAAATTGCGCCCCTACCGCTTCGCGGCGATCTCGATCGTGCGCAGCGTCTCCAGCGTCGGCTTCGGTCTTGTCGGAATCTGGCTCGGCTGGGGTGGATTGGGGCTGCTCGCCGCATTCGGCCTGGGGTCGCTCGCCGGCATCATCCTGAACCTCGTCGGCGACCGCACCGGGATCGCGCGCTTCCAGCGCGGCCAGTTCATGCAGCTGGCGCGCTACGGCCTGCCGCTGACGCTGGCGGGATTGTCCGTGGCGGTCTATTCGGCCTGCGACCGCCTCATTGTCGCTTATCTGCTCGGCAAGGATGCTGCCGGCATCTTCGGCGTTGCCGCCGATCTGCCGCGCCAGTTCATGGTGATGATCGCATCCAGCGTCGCCGCGGCGACCGTGCCGCTGGTGTTCCGGTCATTGTCTGAGACCAACGGCGAGACGACGCGGGAGCGGCTGACGGAAAGCCTCGAGCTGCTGCTCGTCGTGGTGGCGCCCGTTGCGGTCTGGCTTGCGCTCGCGGCGGACCAGGTGGCCGGAACGCTCGTCGGGATCGACTTCCGCGCCGGCGTCTCGGCCCTGTTACCGACGCTGGTGCTTGCGCGGCTTTTCGGCATCGCCAATCAGTTCTACGTGCAGATCAGCTTCCAGCTCGCCGAGCGGCCGTTCATGCTGGCGGCGCAATCTTTCCTCACGCTGGTGATCAGCGTGATCCTGATGTTCGCGCTGATCGGCGGCTACGGCCTTTACGGCGCGGCGCTGGCGACCTTGGCGACCGAGGCGATCGGCTTCCTCGTCGCACTCGTCCTGATGTATCGGGCCCATCCGGTCCCGTTCGAGCTCAATCGCCTCGCTGGCGTCGCTGCCTCCGCGGCCGCGATGGCCGCCGCGATCCTGATTGCGCGGGCGCAAGTGGGCGGCACCGGCCTCGTGCCGCTCGTCATCGTTAGCCTCGCCGGCGGCCTTGCCTATGCCGCCGCGGCCTGGCTGCTGAATGTTGCGAACGTGCGCACCTTGTCGCTGCGTGTGCTGCGAACGTTGAACCGCAAGGCGTTGGGCGTCTAGTCGCGCTTCCGTGGGCGCGTCTCCGGCGGCTCTCCCGGACATTCTGCCGCAGTGGCCGAGACCAGCTTCGGGCCAGCCCGGCTGACGGCCGCCTTCCGCCTGCGCAAGGCGTCGTATATGAGAGATTTGTCGCCGCAACGTGCCGAATCTCGCCACAGAGGGAACGTAAGGCGACTGCAATTTCTTAATGCAACGATTCCAATCTGACACGTGAGCGATACCAGCCGACTGGCAGCTCGACCGAGGATGGCATGAAAAACCGATCGACGACGGCGCAATCCATCAGGGCGGTGGGGCGCCGGGGGCCTGCCGGAATCATGGCGCTCGTGGCGGCGGCGACCCTTGCGGCGGCCACCCCGGCGATTGCGGCTAAGCAGCAGCGCCAGGTGGCTGAGGCAGTCGCGCCGCGGGCGGCCGGCGATCCGGTCATGGCGATCGTGTCGATCAAGAGCCAGCAGGTCACGTTCTACGATGCCGATGGCTGGATCGTGCGCGCGCCGGTATCGACCGGCACCACCGGACGCGAGACGCCGGCCGGCGTCTTTGCCATCCTCGAGAAGAACCGGGAGCATCGCTCGAGCCTTTATGACGATGCCTGGATGCCGCACATGCAGCGCATTACCTGGAACGGCATCGCCCTGCATGGCGGACCGCTGCCCGGCTATGCCGCCTCGCACGGCTGTGTGCGAATGCCGTTCGGCTTCGCCGAGAATGTGTTCGACAAGACCTATATCGGGATGCGCGTGATCGTCTCGCCGCATGACACGGTCCCGACGGAATTCTCTCATCCCTCGCTGTTCGTGCCAAAGCCGGAGGCCATCGCGGCCGTGCCCGGCCGGGCCGACAAGCTCTCCGCCGAGGCGGAGGAAGCCACAAGGGCGGCCGACGAGGCCAAGAAGGCTGCGTCCGTCGCCGCGAAGGAGGCCTCCGCGCTGCCGGCCGCGCTGCGCAAGCTGGAACAGCAGAAGACCCGCGCCGATGCCGAGCTCGCCTTCGCCGACAAAATGCTCGCAAATGCCAAGACGGATCAGGCCCGCGCCAAGGCCGAGGAGCTGAAGCAGAAGGCAGCAACCAAGGCTGCCGACGCGACGACGCAGCTCGAGGCCGCCAGGGCCGCCGCGCAGCCGAAGCGCGATGCGGTGGCTGCGACCAAGGAAGCCGCGAAGACCGCTGCGGCCAGAAAGACCGAGGCCGTGAAGGCGGCGACCGACGCGAAGCTCGCGGGCGAGCCGGTCTCTGTCTACATCAGCCGGGCGACGCAGAAGCTCTATGTGCGGCGGAACACGCACAAGCCGGCGCCCGACGGCGGCGGCGAGGTCTTCGACACCAGCATCGAGGTCCCCGTCACGATCCGCAATCCCGAGCAGCCGATCGGCACGCATATCTTCACGGCGATGGCGAAGACCGCGACGGGGCTGCGCTGGAGCGTTGTCACGATCGAGAACGGCGATGAGGCCCGCAACGCGCTCGACCGCATCACCATCCCGCAGGACGTATGGGACCGCATCGGGCCGACCGCGTTGCCGCGTTCCTCGATCGTCATCTCGGACGAGCCGCTGAGCAGCGAGACCAATTACCGGACCGAGTTCGTCGCGGTGCTGAGCAACGAGCCGCAAGGCGGCTTCATCACGCGCAAGCCGACCGCGCCCGCCATGGTCGCCAGCGACGACGGCTGGGACAACGGCTTCGGCTTCTTCTACCGCGATCCCTACGTCCAGCCGGCCAACCCGCGCCGGCGCAGCCAGTATCAGTACTATCAGCCGGCGCAGCCGTTCCAGCGCGGCTTCTGGTAAAGGACGCGCCGCCTCGGCCAAACGCCCCTGCTACGGGCGGGCCTCGATCACGATCGCCTGGATCTTGCCCTCCACCGGACCGGATCCATGGCGGGCCCGGATTGCCTCCGCAACAGTATCGGTCGCAGCCTGAAGCTTGCCGGCATCCCGTGCCTCGATCTCGCTGCGCAGTGGCGTGCCCTGGCAGAGCGCAATGGCGACATCTTCGGCTGAAGGCGCGCGGCTGATTTCGGATCGGGTTTCGATCGAGATGTCGCGGAAGCCAGCTCGTTCGAGATCGCTCCTGATGACGGCCTTGTCGTGATAGCCGTGCGGCGTCCGGACCATGAAACGCGGCGGATCATTGGGAAACAGCTTCTCGAGCGCGACCGTTGCTTCATGCGTGAGTGCATTCTCCTCGATGCGATCCCAAACGTTGAACACGAACGTGCCGTCCGGCTTCAGGACGCGCCTGACCTCGCCATAGGCCTTGATGCGGTTCGGAAAGAACATCGCGCCGAACTGGCAGCAGACCACGTCGAACTCGGCGTCGCCGAAGGGCAGGGCCATTGCGTCCGCCTGACGCCAGGTGATGCGATCGTCATTCGCCTGGCGCTGCGCTGCGACCGCGAGCATCGGTTCGTTGAGGTCCGTTGCAAGGTATCGAACGCCGCGCGGCAGCGCCGCCGCCACGGCCCGCGTCACCGCACCGGTGCCCGCTGCGATCTCGAGCAATACAGCGGGAGAGCGTGCGGCAACGCGCCTTGCGATGTCCTCCGCATAGACGGCGAAGATCATCGGGACCAGATACTCGTCGTAGATTTTCGGAATCGAGCCGGCGAAGACCTTGTCAGTGTCGGGCATGCTAGCCTCGCTGAAGGTTCGGACACGAGGCCACGTTACCATGGTTTCCCGCAAGAGCCAGCAACGGCGTACATTGCGGGCAATCGGTTCTACGATCTCCCGCCGCCGACCTCGCGGATCGGCCGCGTGCCGTCCCAGTTCATCGCGGCCTGCCGCACCTTTTCGAAGAACGGTCCCTTGGTGCCGCTGATATCGGAGATCTCGATCACCGTGCCCGGATGCGCCTGCGTGTCGAAATAGGCAAAGCGTCCCTTCTCGCCGCCGATCTGGCCCTCATGGCCGAGCCTGTAGCCGAGCCCGAGCGCCTTGTCGTAGAGCGCCTGATAGTCGTGGCTCCAGTACGACATATGCTGGAGGCCTTCGTGCCCGGCATCGAGAAATTCCTTGTAGAGCGAGGGCGCGTCGTTGCGCTGCTGGATCAGCTCGATCTGGAGATCGCCGGAATTCGCCAGCGCAATGCTCATCTCGACGGCCGAATCCCGGCCGCGATGGCGGAACCAGTCGGTCTTGACCCGGTCCATGTAGTACCAGGGCCCGACGCCCATCACCTCGATCCAGTGCTTCATCGCGGCGTGGATGTCCCGCACCACATATCCGTTCTGGCGCACCGCGCCGAAGATGCGGCTCATGCCCGCGCTCCCCTCGTCACGTCGATCACTTGACCTCGATGCCCGCGTCCTTGGCAACCTGCTTCCAGGCCGTGATGTCGCGCGCGTTGATGTCGCGTTGCTCCTCGCCGGGCACGAATTGCGGCGTGATGCCGAGCGCCAGCAGCTTCTGCTTCACGACGTCATCGCCAAGGGCCTCCTTCAGCGCCGCCGACAGCTTCTGCGCGATCGGCGGCGCCACGCCGGCGGGCGCATACATCGCCCAGGAGAGGCTGCGGTCGAACGCGACGCCCTGCTCCTTGTAGCTGGCGACGTCAGTCAGGCTCGGCGACCGCTCGCCGCAGGCGGCCAGCGCCTTGATCGAGCCCTCCTTCACCAGCGGCGTTGCGGTGGCGACGTCGAGCGTCGCGAGCGAAATGTGGCGGCCGAGCAAATCGCCGGCCAGCTTTGCGATGCCGTTGAACGGCACGTGGTCCATCCTGATGCCGGTCTGCTGCATCAGGATTTCCGCGCAGAATTGCCCGGTCGAGCCGACGCCCCAGCTGCCGTATTGGATCGGCTCGCCCTTCTTGGCCAGCGCGACCAGATCCTTGATGTCATTGGCGGCAAAGTCCTTGGTGGCCACCAGCATGATGGCGGAGACGCCGACGCGCCCGATGGTCGTGAAATTCTTGATCGGATCGTAGGGCAGTTTTGGATAGATCGCGGGCGCCAGCACATGCGTGGTCATGCCGCCGACGGTGATGGTGTAGCCGTCATTCGCGGAAGTCGCGACCATCTGCGTGCCGATCGTGCCGGCGGCGCCGGTGTGGTTCTCGATATAGATGCTCTGCCCGAGCGTCTTGCCCATCCTCTCCGCAAGCAGCCGGCCGACCACGTCGCCACCGCCGCCGGCCGCATAGGGCAACAGCATCCTGATCTTGCGGGTGGGGTAGGCGGCAGCATCCTCGGCGCGGGCGGACGCCGCCGCAGACAGGATCAGCAGCAATGATGTGACGATGCGAAGCGCTGCGATGGTTTGCGCGGGCAAAAGGCGAGCGTGGCTTGCCATGGCGTTCTTCCCCCAATTGCTCTCCGCTTATCGAGCGGAGTTGAAACGAACGATCGTTCGTGCGGTTGACTAGCGAACGATCGTTCGTTAGTCAAGTATCATGGCTGTCCATACCTCCAGCGCGGCGGCAGCCGCTGCGCCCACGACGCGCGAGCGCATCCTCACCGAAGCGCTCAATTTGTTCGCGCAGAGCGGCTATGGCGGCGCGTCGATGCGCGAGCTCGCGCGCCGCGTCGGCATCCGCGAGAGCAGCCTCTACAACCATTTCTCCGGCAAGGCCGCGATCCTCGAGGCGATCGTCAGCGAGCACGGTCCGGCCAGCTCGGCGAGCCGGCTGGAGGAGCCGCGCTACAAGCAGCTGGCGCGGCAGCCGGCGGAGTTCTGCCGGCAGTTCGCGCTCGACCTCGTCGAGCAATGGTCCGATCCGCGCGAGCACCAGTTCCAGAAGGTCATCACCGCCGAGCGCAACCGCGTGCCCGGCATCCGCGCCAAGTTCGCCGATCATTTCTACGCGCGCGAGCAGAGGCTGATGACGGATTATTTCCGCGGCTTCGCGCTCGCCGGCCTGATCTCGACACCCGACCCGCGCGAGACCGCGCGGCTGTTCGCCGCCGGTCTGATCTACATCCGCCTCGAGCATTACGTGATGGGCGCGGTGCCGTCGCCGCGGCCGAAGGTGATCGAGGCGATCGACCGCTACCTTGCCTTCTTCCTGTCGCTGATCGCGGCAGACGGTGACGCCGACAACAAGAAACGAAAGACCAAGGGAGAAATGCGTGGCAAGGCTGCCCCTGATTGATCCGGAGACGACGAGCGGCGATATCCGCGCCTCGTTCGACCGCATGCCGGTCAAGCTCAACATCTTCCGCATGATGGCCCACGCCGAGGCCAACATGATTCCGGCGATGCGGCTCGGCAATTCCATCCTGCACAAGCAGAAGCTCAGCGCGGTCAACCGCGAGCTTCTGATCCTCCAATCCGCCCAGCTCGAAGGCGGCGCCTATGAATGGCGCCAGCACGTGCCGATCGCGCTCGGCGTCGGCTGCACGCAAGCGCAGATCGATGCGGTCGAGCGCAAGCACTACGACGCTGCCGGCCTGAGCGAGGCCGAGCGCGCGCTGCTGAAATTTGGCCGCGAGGTGGTCGAGAACGTCCGCGTGGCGGAAGCGACTTTCGCGGCCGTGCGAAAGCATTTCAGCGACCAGGAGATCGTCGAGGCTATCGTCGCGCTCGGCTTCTACATGATGATGGCGCGCCTGACCGAAGCAACGGAAACCGATCTCGATCCCGCGGCCGGCATGCAGGTCTATGACGGCGGCAAGAAGCCAGGCGGCTGAGATGGCGGACACCGAAGGCAAGCCGGAGCGCTATGTCCGTCCGCCCAGCGCGGAATCATCCGGCGAAGCGCCGGGCAGGGGGCGCCTCAAAGGGCGCCGCATCCTGATCGTCGGCGGCGGCCAACGCGTGTTCGACGCAGCGAGCGATCCAATCGGCAACGGCCGTGCCATGAGCATCCTGTGCGCCCGCGAGGGCGCCAAGGTCGCGGTCGCCGATCTCAACCGCAGCTCCGCCGAAGAGACGGTGAAGCGCATCACGGATGAAGGCGGCGAGGGTTTTGCCATCGCGGCCGACGTCACCTCAGAGGCCGACGTCGTCCGCATGATCGACGAGGCGCACCGCGCCATGGGCGGGCTCGACGGCATGGTGCTGAACATCGGCACCTTCGGCAAGGTCGGGCTCGATGCCGTCAGCCCCGAGGAGTGGAACAAGATCTACGACGTCAATGTCCGCGGCCCCATGCTGTGCTGTCGCGCCGCGATGCCCAGGTTCGACGATGGCGGCGCCATCGTCTTCATCTCCTCCATCGCGGCGCTGAAGGCGGGCTCGCAGATGGCGGTGTACGATTCCTCGAAAGCCGCGCTCGGCGGCCTGATGCGCAACATCGCCCATCTCGGAGCGCGCCGCGGCATCCGCGCCAACCTCGTCTATCCCGGCCTCGTCGACACCCCCAACGGCCGCGAAGCCGGCGCCGGGCGCCCCAGCCGTGGCAAGGGCCACATCCCCTTTGGCCGTCAGGCGACGGCCTGGGAGATCGCCTATGCCGTGCTGTTCTTCCTCTCCGACGAAAGCGTCTACGTCACCGCACAAACACTCGCGGTCGATAGCGGCTTGAGCGGGATGTAAGTGCTCTTTTGTAGCCCGGATGGAGCGCAAGCGTAATCCGGGACCGATGCCTCACCGTGCAACCTGCCCCGGATTGCGCTGCGCTCCATCCGGGCTACGGATGCGACAGATCAGATGATCGAGCGAGATGTGCCCCGGCCCGTAAGCCATGAGGGCAAGCGCCATCGCCGCCCAGGTGAGATGGATCGGCCAGCCGTCGGGCACCGTGAGCTCGACGATCACTGTCATCATCAGCAATCCGAGCGCTGCGAACCGCGTGCCCAGCCCCAGCACCAGCAGGATCGGCAACATGATCTCGCCGGAGCCCGAGAGAAAGGCCATCACCGTCGGGGCCGGAAAGTGATAGGGACCGCCGGGCAGATGCAGCATGAATTCGTCGCTGAACAGCGTTACTGCCGTGTCGTTGAGCCTGAGGAAGCCGTCCCATTTGAGCAGGCCCGAGCGCCAGAACGGCACGGCGAGCGCGAGGCGCAGCACCAGCTGGACCAGCGATGGCACCGCGAGCGCCTGCACCAGATGATTGGCTCTGTCGACGATTGCTCCGGGCGACGGCAGGCCGCTGGCGGGCGTCATGGGTTGCTCCGTGATCATGATGGGTCGCCGCAACAGGGCGAGGTGAAGGCACCGGCTTCGATCAGCCCGGCAATGTTCGCGGCGATGTCGAATTCGCTCGCCGCCTCCAGCGCCGCCGCCGCGGCTTCGCCGAGCGGGCGGCCCGACATGAGATGGTGGGCGAAGACCGCGCCGCCGGGTGGAAGGCGGCGCACGGCGACGTCGAATTCGCCTCGCGTGATCAGGGCATCTTCCGGCGTCGAGGCGTCGATCCGCATGACCGGTGCGTCGTCGCGGTTAGCCGTAAAGATCGTCACGGCAGCATAGTCCGAACGCAGGCATCGCGCGGCCGGGTGCGGAATGAAAACCAGATCAGCCAGGCGGTCGGGTGTCACCGCCGAGAGCCGGGCCGGCGACAGCGGGACGGCGTCGGCGGCGTGATAGGCATCGAGCCAGGCCCGCTCGAGACGCGCGACGTCGGCGAGCCAGGGCATATCTTGCGCATGCTCGTAAGCTTCGATGAACTCCGGGAAATCGCGGCCGTATTCGAACAGCAGCGGCGATGTCGGCGGCTTGCTGCGCACATGCAAGCGCGCCATCGCGCGGAAGAAGTCTATGCCGGTGATGCGCTGCACCGCCGGATAGATCGCGGCGAGCGCGTCGATCAGGCTGACCGTGACGTTGTTGCGGTAGACGTCGTAGCGCCGGCCGGCGGCCTTGCCGTTCGGGCCGGTCACGAGCTCAGGCGTGCTGCGCGCCGGAGCCAGCAGCGCCGGCGCGAACGATGCGGCAAAGCACAGACCTGGTTCAGGCGGCATGACGCTCTCCTGCCGGCACGGCGGACTGATGGCGGTCGAGGATCGCCTGGGCGGCAGCAGCTTCCGCTTGCAGCACCGGCCAGTCCGGAATCTTGCTGTCCCATTCGATCAGCGTCGGCACCGACCCGCGGCGGCGGATCACGATCTCGTAGAGCTTCCAGACGGCATCGGTCACCGGGCCGTCATGGCTGTCGATCAACAGCAGGTCACCTTCGTCGTCGGCCTGCTCCGCATGCCCGGCGAGATGAATTTCCTCGACGCGCGACAGCGGGAAATCAGCGAGGTAGTCGAGCGCCGAATATCCATGGTTGGCCGCGGAGACGAACACGTTGTTGACGTCGAGCAGCAGGCCGCAGCCGGTGCGCTCCGCAACGGCGCGGATGAATTCGGTCTCGCGCATGGAGGATTCGTGGAAGGCGAGATAGGTCGACGGGTTTTCCAACAGCAGCGGTCGCCGGATCGCCTCCTGAACCTGATCGATGTGATCGCAGACGCAAGCCAGCGTCGCCGCGGTATAGGGCAGGGGCAACAGATCGTTGAAGAAGCTGGTCTCGTGCGTCGACCAGGCGAGATGCTCGGAGACCAGGGCCGGCTGATAGCGCGCGACCAGGCCGCGGAAGCGCGCCAGATGCGCCTTGTCGAGCGGCCGGGGCCCGCCGATCGACATGCAGACGCCGTGCAGCGAGAGCGGATGATCGCGGCGGATCGCCTCCAGTGCGCGATGCGGCGGCCCGCCGGCGCCCATGTAGTTCTCGGCGTGGACCTCGAAGAAGCCCCGCCGATTCTTTGCCTCGAGGATTGCCGGGAGGTGCTCGGGCTTGAAGCTCGTCCCGGCAACGCCGCCGATCGGCGTTGCGAAGCGGAGCGGCAGTGCTGGTGGCGGGGCCGGCTTGATTGTGCTCATCGTGCTGCTCCGTTCGCGCTTGCCGTTGCGCCGGCCGTCAGATCGGCTTCAGCGAACCCTTCTTGCCGCCCGGCAGCTCGATGCTGGTGCAGGTGCCACCCTTGACGAATTTCCAGGCATTACCCTGGTAGTCCACGGTCGAGGTGCCCTGGCAGGTGGTGCCCGGTCCCGCCGCGCAATCGTTCTGGCCTTTCAGTGCGACGCCGAAGCACTTCTCTTTCTTGGCGGCGACGGCGGCATCGGCTTCGGCCTTGCTCAGAGGGGCGGCGGAGGCAAGGGTCGCGAGGGCGGTCGACACCGCACCGGCGAGGACCAGGGAGGTGACGGTATGTTTGGCAGACATCGAGGTTCTCCTGTTCGAGGTGGCATCGCCTGGGATGCGCGCATGGTCTCCTTCGCTGCGCGCGCCGCCCGCGTTACGGCGGGCTGCTCACGAATACGTGAGACCGGTTGGATCGGGCGCACGGGCGGTGCGCTTGGACGGGATTAGCGGGCAAGTGGGTGCCCAAATCCAATGCCTTGGCGCTATCGACACGTTAGAGCGAGAGCATTGGATGCCTCCTACCAAGGTTGGCAGAGGTAACGGACGGCAGGACATCTGCGTAGCGATCACAAGAGTCGTACCCAGCCAAAGGCGGATACAACCATGAACGTCGATCCCGGACGCCAGCTTCGTGCGCTTGCAGGGCTGACGGTCAGCATCCGTCTTGCGGTGTCCGCGCTCGTCCTGGCCGCGATCCTGCTGACCGCGGCGCTCTCCAGCCTGCTCTGGTGGCGCACGGCGGAGGGCGCAAGCCGGCAGCTTGCCTCGACCATCAACGAGCAGATCGTGGCGGCGGTGCGCAAGGAGGTCTCGGCCATCGTCGACGAGGCGCGCGCCGCCCACACCGCGATCCGCACGCTGTTCCTCCAGAACGTGCTCGACACCCGCGAGGCCGACAAGCGCGAGTTCGTCTTTCTCTCGCAATTGCAATCGCAGGCGACGATTTCCTGGGTCGCGTTCGGCTGGCCGGACGGCTCCTTCTTCGCCGCGCACAAGCTCGGCGATCGTCGTCTGGAGATGATGGAGATCTCGCTGACGGATCATCCGGGCCAGCGCCGGGTCGACGAATACGACGTGGTGCCCGGCGACATCGAATTCGCCAACCGCCGCTTCGAGCCGACCGATTTCCGCGTCGCCGATCAGGCCTGGTTCAAGGCCGGCCTCGGCGCGGACGACCCGCAATGGTTCAGGGTCATGGACCACGCGACCGGCGAGCGGCCATCGATCGCCTTCGCCGGACCGATCGACGTCTATCAGGAGCGGCAAGGCGTGCTTGCCGTCATCATCGAATATACCAGGCTCGCGCGCTTCCTGTCGCAGCTGGAGGTCGGGCGCACGGGCACCGCCTTCATCGTCGATGGCAGCGGTGAGCTCGTCGCAGCGCCGGACAAGGACGCCGACGAGCTCCATCCGGCCCGCGGCGACACCGCGCTGCTGCCGCTGGCGCGCACAGCGCTCGACCAGGCGGGGGAAGGCGGCCGCAAGGAGGCCTGGCGAAGTCGGCTCACCTCGGGCGGTGCGGCCTATGAGGTCGCGCTGACGCCGCTGCCGTTTCCCGGCTGGTCGCTCGCGACCGTGATCCCCGAGGCCGAATTTCTCGGACCGGTCGAGACGACATTGCATCGCCTGATCCTCGGCCTCGCCATCGGCGCGGTGCTCGCGGCGCTGGCCTCGGCGATGATGGCGCGGTCCGTCATTGCGGCGCCGCTGTCGCGCGTGGTCGGCGAACTGCGCCATGTCGAAGCCTTCGCGCTGGAGCAGGTCCGTCGCCATCCATCGCGGCTCAAGGAGATTGCAAGCCTATCGGGCGCAATCGCGGAGATGGCGTCCGGCCTGTCCGCATTCCGCAAGTTCATCCCGGCCGATCTCGTCCGCGGCCTGCTGCGCCAGGGCGTCGAGGCGAAGCCCGGCGGCAGCGTGCAGGAGCTCAGCGTGATGTTCATCGACATTGCCGGCTTCACCGGATTGTCGGAGCGGCTCGGCGATCGCGTCGTGCCGCTGCTGTCGCGCTATCTGGACCTCACCTCGGAGATCATCGTCGCCAATGGCGGCACGATCGACAAGTTCATCGGCGATGCCGTGATGGCGTTCTGGGGTGCGCCGCAGCCGCAAGGCGATCACGCCGCGCGATGCTGCCGCGCCGCGCTCGCCTGCCGCCGGGCGCTCGACGAGTCGGGCCTGGTCGACGATCTCGGTCAGCCGCTCCAGATCCGCATCGGCATCAATTCCGGCCGCATGCTGGTCGGCAATATCGGCTCGGAGCTGCGGCTGAACTACACCGTGATCGGCGATGCCGTGAACGTTGCGAGCCGGCTCGAAGGCGCTAACAAATCCTACGGCACGCAGATCCTGATCGGCGCGGCGACCGAATGTCTGGCGCACGGTGCCGTCGTCACGCGCGAGGTCGACAGCATCGCGGTCTACGGACGCGAGGAGGGACTCTCCGTTCACGAGCTGATCGGGATGGTGAACGAGATGGCGGTTGGCAGCACCGGCTGGATCGCCGATTACGAGCGCGGCCTCGCCGCCTATCGCGCCCGCCGCTTTGCCGATGCGCTCGCCGATTTCGAGGCGGTGCTGAAGCAGCGCGGCGACGATCGCCCGGCCGAGCTGATGCGCGACCGCTGCCGTCGGCTCGCTGCAGCTGCGCCCGACGTCAGCTGGCGGCCTGTGGCGGCATTGGCGTCGAAATAGCCGCGCGGATTCCGCGGGCGTCATGCGCGCGTCCGCGCATTCCGCAGGCCGAACCCTTGAGCTAGCCGGGGGCCTATTGTAAGGGATCGCCTGGGTCTGCAGTTCACCCAGGCGTCAGCGTCCCGCGAAGCTTCTGCGTCATCTCAAGGCCGGCGCACCCGGAAGCGTGGAAGGCGCAACATGACCGCAAATCCGGACGCATTGCCGCTCGCCGGGCCTGCTCCGGTCTCGGTGCAGACCTCCCGCGGGATCATCCAATGCTCGGTCGCAGGCGAGGGGCCTGCGATCCTCGCCATCCATGGTGGCATGGGCGGCCACGACCAATCGTGGCTGCTCGCGCGTGCACTCACTTCGACGCTCGGCGACAAGCGGGTTCTTGCCGTGTCTCGTCCGGGCTATCTCGGCTCGCGCCTGGAGCTGGGCGCCTCGCCCGATGACCAGGCTGATCTCTATCGCGATCTGCTCGACGCGCTCGGGATTTCCAGCGCGGCCGTCGTCGCGGTCTCGGCCGGCGGCCCTTCGGCGCTGCAATTTGCCGCGCGGCATCCCTCGCGCTGCCGCGCGTTGGTGCTGGTGTCGGCCTGCACGGGACGACTGCAAACGCCGCCGGACATCGCCGCGCGCCTGCGCATGATGCGCCATCTTGCGCGTCTTCCCGGATTGCCAGGGGTCCTGAAGTGGCGGGCTGAACGCAATCCGCAAGCTGGTGCGCGCCGCGCGATTCCCGATGACGCAATGCGCGAGCGAACCTTGCGCCATCCCGAGGCAGGCCTCTTATTGCGCACCTTGCAGGCGAGCGTGTTCGAGCATCTAGCCGCCAGGATCCCCGGGACCGTCAACGACATCGCGCAATTTGCCGCGCTCGAGCGGTTGCCCGCAGGAACGGTCTCGGCGCCTGCTCTCGTCGTGCACGGACGCGCCGATGATGTGGTGGCGTTCTCGCATGCCGAGAACGTCTGCCGGGCAATCCCGCAGGCGAAGCTGCTGGCGCTCCCCGATGGCGGTCACGTCTCGCTGTTCACGCATCTGGACACGGTGCGCAAGGAGGCCGAGCCGTTCCTGGATCCGCACCCTCATCGCATTGGGGATCTCCATGAAGACCACGCTGCTCAATCCTGAAAACTACACCCGCTCGCCGTGGAAGAACGGCGGCGGCGTCTTCACCGACATCGCCGACGCGCACCGGGCCGATGCGCCGCGCAAGGACTGGGACAGCCTGCTCTGGCGCTTTGCGTCGACGCCGATTTTTGCGCCCGGTCCCTTCTCCCACATGCCCGGCATCGACCGCTTGCAGATGGTCGTCGAAGGGCGCGGGCTGGTGCTGAAGTCGCCGACGCAGGAATTCGACGAGCGTGAACCTTTTACGACGGTGCGTTTCACCGGCGAGCTCGAGATCGTGACCGAGCTCGCGGCCGGTCCCGTCGAGGTCGTGAACCTCATGGCGCGCGCGGTGCGGCCGAGATCGATCTCCTCGCACTGAAGCAGCCCGGCGATCACCGGCACCTCGCCGCCGGCACGCATCTGGTCTACGCCCCGCGGGGCGAATGCCGCATCCGCCTCGACAATGAGGAATTTGCGATTCCCCGCACCGGCACGCTGAAGCTCGAGCTGGCGGGGCCGTCGCAGCTTGCGCTCGTCGCGGGTCTGGCGGTGCTGGGGTCGATCCGGCTTCTGGTCTAGAACCTCGGACCGATGCGCACAATCCATGCAACTGGCCAGGTTGACGCCGCCCGGCCGGCACACGATATCTGCTTCGCTAAAGATGTCAGCTCGAGGGGCAGAATATGAACGCGCCAGACACATACGCCCCCACGCAGGCCGACGGCGTCATCGACTGGCTGACCAACGGCACGCGCGACGAGCGCTTCATCGACAACATCTTCGCGCAAATGTGCATCCGCCTGCAGCAGGCGGGCATCCCGCTCAAGCGATCGACGCTTCACGTGATGATCCATCATCCGCAATGGCTGGGGGCCCGCATGATGTGGTCCGACGGCAAGCGCGAGGCGGAGATCACGCTGGCCGACTATGACGTTCGCGAGCGGTCCGAATATATCGGCAGCTCCGCCAACGAGATCCATGACGGTGCCGACGAGGTCCGCGAAAAGCTCGAACAGGATTCCTCGCTCGGTCGCAAGCATGCTCTCTATGACGACATGCGCTCGCTGGGCATGACCGATTATGTGGCCTGGCCGCTGCTGCACACGCTCGGCAAGCGCCACGTCGTCACATTTGCCACTGATCGTCCCGGCGGTTTCGACGACGCGCATGTCGCCGGTCTGAAGAAGCTGTTGCCGGTGCTGGCGCTGGTCAGCGAGATTCGCATCAAGAATCGCCTGGCGCGCACGCTGCTCGAGACCTATGTCGGCTCCCATGCCGGCGAGCTGATCCTGGCCGGCGCCACAAGGCGCGGCACCGGCACGACGGTGCGCGCCGCGATCATGATCTGCGACCTCAGGGACTTCACCAAGATCTCCGACAACTGGCCGCGCGATGACGTCATCGACCTTCTCAACGACTATTTCGACGCAATGTCGGAGCCGATCGCGCGGCACGGCGGCGAGATCCTGAAATTCATCGGTGACGGGCTGCTCGCCATCTTCCCGCTGCATCAGCCGAACGCCTGCGCCAATCTTCTGCACGCGGTGGCAGAGGCGAGGGGAGCCATGGCCGCGCTCAACGATCGGAACAGCGCGACCGGCCGCGCGCCGCTGAACTACGGCATCGGCGTCCACGTCGGCGATGTCATGTACGGCAATATCGGATCGGCCCAGCGGCTGGATTTCACGGTGATCGGCCCGGCCGTCAACATGGCCTCCCGCCTGGAGGCGCTGACCAAGACGCTCGGCAGGAACGTGCTGTTGTCACGCGATTTCGCCGAGCTTGTCGAAAAGGAGTTCGCATTGGAGCATGTCGGCCGGCACGAGGTCCGCGGCTTCAACGCCCCGATCGAGCTGTATGCCTATCCGGCTCGCGCTATTTCCGGTTAGTTCCGGGAGCGTTCGGCAGGGCCTGCTGGCCGCCCTGGGTCTGCCTGGCCGGATCGTTGTCGCCCGGCCTCATCGTTGACGACTTCGCCGGTGCACTGGCGCCGCCGCTGTTGGCGTCCGACGACGTATTGAGGCTGGAGGCGCCCGCGCCGGTCGTGCCGCCGGTGCCGGTCGAATTGATGCCGGAGCCCGTCCTCGACGGCCCCGCGCCGCTTTGCGCGAAGGCGTAAGGAGACGAGGCGAGCGCCGCGATGAGCCCTGCTATGACGAGTGCTTTCATGTCCGCTCCTGTGCTCGGCCTAGTGCATGATCCGGAAAAGTGCGCAGCGGTTTTCCGAAAAGATCATGCTCAAACAATAACCTAGAGCGCGATGACGGTTCATCCTGATCGCATCGCTCTCTAGGCGGCCTCGGCCCGGCATCCGGGGGCGGGGCTTGAGCCGAGGCCGCCATTTGCCGGAATGGTGAGACGCCGGCGAAAGGCCAATGCGCGGGAACGCGCGGTCGTTCCAATTCCTGCCGGCGGTCGCAACCCCGCTGAACTACGCCGACCAGCGATCCTGCTCTTCCTGGTGGGCGTGCTCGTTCAGCCGGTCGGCGATCTCGTCCGCAATCTGCTCGGTCTCGGCCGAGCCCACCGGCTCGCCCTTGTGGGTCTTCAGCTTGTCCTTGTCGACTTCGATCGGAAAATCGTCGGGTGTCAGTCCGGTCGTCTTGTTCATAGTGCGCCTCACTGTCTCCAGTTGGAGAAAACACACGTGAAGGGCCGATCGTTGCTACGAAGATGAAGCCGCTGGACGAGGCGGCGTCAGGCGCCGCCGACTGCCCGCGTGATGGTGCCGCTCCCGCCGCAGGTGGCGCAAGGCGCGCCGTCGATGCGTCCCTTGCCGTGACAATCGGGACAGACGTCGTCGCCGGTGCCCTTGGTTCCGGGCGGGGCTTCGTCACCGGGATTGAGCGCTGCTTGCGTCGGAATCTTTGCGTCTTGCGCGTGGGCAGCCTTGGTCTTGGTCATCTGCGCCTCCTCGACAACACCGCAACGCGCCTTGCCGCAGAAAGTGCCAATCGGAGTTCGCAGCGCAGTCAACGGAACCGCGCTGCTGATCTCGCTACTTCTCGACTGCGCCCGTCCAGTCCTTGAAGCCGCCGACGTTGTAGACGTTCTCGTAACCCATATCCTTCAAGAGCTTACCGGCCAGCGCCGACCTGCCGCCGGATGCGCAATAGAGGATGACGGTCTTGCTCTTGTCGAACGCCTTGTCGTGATAGGGCGACTCCGGGTCGGCGCGAAACTCCAGCATCCCGCGCGAGACATTCACGGCGCCGGCGATCTTGCCGCTGGCGGCGACTTCCGGCGCATCGCGAACGTCCACGACTAGCGTGTTGCCCTGGTTGATCATCTCGGCCGCCTGCTCCGAGGTGATCTTCGGGACCGCCGCGTTCGCAGCTTCCAGCATTTGCTTGACACTCGTTGCCATGGGTTCTCTCCGGGTCTTCATCTGCCGCCCCACAAGAGGATAGCACATCGATCTGGACATCGCTCCCGGATGAACTTGTCCTGCTGGAGTCAGCAGGCCGGGGCCGGTTGCCAAGGCCGGATTGTACGACTAGCTTTGCCGAAGCTACGCCCAAACGGTCTCTGGCCGCGCCTTCATGCCCAAATTCCTCCGCATCGGTGTCCATCAGTCGAACGTTTCCGGATACACCTCGAAGGCGTGGTGCGTCAGGCGGGTCGGCTCGGCGGTCTTCCTGAAATGGGGCGCGGTGGAGGTGCATGGCACCGGAGCGGCGCGCAAGGTCTATTGGTCGCGTCTGCCGCAGGAGAAGACCGTTCGTTGCGGCACCGCGCAGCGCGCGCAGGACTACACCAAAGCCGCGATCGCGCGGCGCCGCAGCCATCGCTATGAGCCGCTGACCGGCACGATCGCGAACCGGCGGCCGTCGGCCGCACGTGGGGCCGAGCTCAAGCAGGCGCTCGCCACCATCCTGATCGTCGACATCGTCGGCTCCACCGCGAAGGCGGCCAAGCTCGGCGATGCGCGCTGGACCAAGGTCATGGGCCATTACTACGCGGCGGTGCGCAAGGAGCTGAAGACGTGCGGCGGCAAGGAGGTCGTGACCACTGGCGACGGCGTGCTGGCAACCTTCAAGAAGCCCGCCGCCGGCATCGCCTGCGCCACCGCGGTCCAGAAAGCCGTGCGCACGCTCGGCCTCGAAATCCGCGTGGGCCTGCACGTCGGCGAATACACCATCAGCGGCGGCGAGATGGTGGGCCTCGCCTTCCACATCGGCACCCGCATTGCCGCGAAAGCGCGCGCCGGCGAGGTGCTGGTGTCGAGTGCGGTGAAGGAGCTGATGACGGCGCAGGCGGCGATCGCACTGCGGGATCACGGCGTGCACCGGCTGAAGGGCGTCCCGGAGCGGTGGCGGCTGTGGCGGGTGGAGGGGTGACGGAGCTGGACAGCCCTTGCGAGGCTGCGCCCGGATGGAAGGCTCCGGCTATTCAAGCTTCCAAACAAGCGTTTCGCGCCGTTTCGGCCCGAATTGAGCCGATCGCAGGATGCGGTCGGTCAACGGAAGTCCCGCGATTTTCTGTTCCATGCCATGTCGGAACCGGAGCCCGCCGTTCGTCTTGAATCCAAGTCGCCTCGAACCGGAGTTCTGCGTACATGGCCCCGCGCGCCAATTGGAAAGGCTTCCTGAGACTGTCCCTCGTCACCTGTCCCGTGGCGCTCTATCCCGCGACGTCCGAGAGCGAGAAGATCTCGTTCAACCAGCTCAACCGGCAGACCGGCCACCGCATCAAATACGTGAAGGTGGACGCGGAGACCGGCGACGAGGTGCCGAACGAGGACATCGTCAAGGGCTATGAGCTCGAGAAGGGCCAGTACATCGAGGTCTCGAAGGAAGAGCTCGAGGAGATCGCGCTGGAATCGACGCGCACGATCGAGATCGACGAATTCGTCGACAAATCGGACATCGACCCGCGCTACCTGATCCGCCCCTATTACATCCGCCCCGACGGCAAGGTCGGCCACGATGCCTTCGCGGTGATCCGCGAGACCATCCGCGAGATGGACAAGGTCGCGATCGGGCGCGTGGTGCTGACCAACCGCGAGCACATCGTCGCGCTGGAGCCGATGGACAAGGGCCTCGTCGGCACGCTCCTGCGCTACCCCTACGAGGTGCGCAGCGAGCAGGAATATTTCGACGACATCCAGGACGTGAAAGTCACCAAGGACATGCTCGATCTCGCCCGGCACATCGTCAACCAGAAGGCCGGACGCTTCGCGCCCGAGAAATTCGAGGACCATTACGAGACCGCGCTGATCGAGCTGATCAACGAGAAGCGCGCCGGCAAGGTGATCCGGCCGAAGGAGCGGCCGAAGGGCGAGAACGTCGTCGACCTCATGGAGGCGCTGCGCCGCAGCGTCGGCAAGGACGCCGGGAAGCAGGCCGCGCCCGCGAAGGCGGACAAGCCGGCGAAGAAGCCGAGGAAGGCGGCGGCCGGCCAGAAGGAGATGCTGATGCCGATCGCGGGCAAGAAGGCGGCCGCCAAGGAGACGTCCGCGAAGAAGCAGGCCTCAGGGGCGCGGCGGAAATCCGCATGAAGCACGCGAAGCGCCTTGCAGCAGGCCTCAAAGGCCCTCGTCAGGACACTCCGGACAGGTATCGCCGATCGAATCGAGGACATCGTTGATCTCCGCGATCGCCTCATCGGCCGAGACGCCGTCCGGCGGATCCTGGCGCGCACGCTCGACCGCGCGTTTCCGAGCGTGCGGGTCGGCGCGATCCTTGGCCCAGCCGTGCTCCTCGCATTCGCAGATCGCGCCGGCCTCGTGCAGCACGTGGATGGCCCAGCCGCGCAGGGTTCGGATCGCCGGTCGTCTTTCCCTGGTCATCAGCATGCGAGGCCGCTCCTGCGGGACGAATCCGTCCGCCCACCCACTCGTTCCCCGCGGTTAGCACGGGGCAGGGATTCCCAAACGGCAGGACTCGGCTTGTCCACCTGTTCCGGCAGACTGTGGAGAACGCGAGGTATTGGCGCGGGGTCTGCACGCGTTGCAAGCACGCGGCCGATACAGGCAAGTTTCCTCCTGAGGAACCTGGTGCTGAGAGGCGGCTTATGTCGTCACCGGTTTCGGAGGAAAAGCCATGGCCATTGATGCGTTCGCGGGCACAACGCCCGTGTTTCTCCCGGAGCAGTTCTTCGTCGGCCGCCTGGAAGGCTGGGCGGTGGTCGAGAGCCTCGTCGGCGGGCTCTTGAAGCGCGCGTCGATCGCCGCTCATGGCGAGCTGGACGCGGACACCGACACCGTCGTCCTGACCGAAACTTACACCTTCGATGACGGCCACAGCGACACGCTGCGCTGGACCATCCACAAGCTGGGCGAAGGCCAATACACCGGCCATGAGAACCGCCTGGAAGGCGAGGCCACCGGCGAGCAGGCCGGTTGTGCATTCCATTGGACCTACACGCGCGACACGCCCCAGGGCGACGGCAAGTCGTTCAAGCTGAACTTCGATGATTGGTTCTATGCGGTCGATGACCACGCCTGCATCGTGCGGGGCAGCGCCGGGCGCGCGGGCATTCCGTTCGCGACGGCGCATGTGACGTATCGCAAGCTATAGGTTTGGCGCGATGGTGACAGTATACTCTGTACATCCTTGTGTGGAATGCGCGTCACTCTGCATTTCGAATGCCACCACGCAACGGCTCAGGTGCTCAACGCCTGTTTAACGCCAAGCTGATGGTGGCATCACACGAATGATCGGCGTTAGCTCACGATTGGTCCAGCCGCAGCTTCCTCCAAACCGGCACGAGCCTGGATAGCGAGGCTTCGTTCTGCAGCCTGCGAGTCGAAGTATTCCTCAATCGAATAAACCTTGCCCCATCGCAACTTGAAGACGTGGACGCCCCTGTTCACATACGAGCTTTGGCCGTCAAGTAGCCTCGCGTTGGCCCGCCACTTGACGAACACTGTGGTGTTCCATGGCCAACCCGTCACCTCGACCTGTTCAATATCTATGTGCAGCTTCGGGAAAACACGGCCCATGCGCTCGAACCACTGCTTCACCGATTGCTTTCCATGTCGCTCACCCCCCAACGCATGATCTCCGGCAACCCAGTGATACGCGTTTGGCGTTAGGCCTTTTGCAGCATCATCCCAACGTTGGTTGTTGACATGATCGAAGCTCCTGCGGATCTCTTTTTTGACAATTTGACTGTAGACCATTGATGCCTCCAGTTGTTTGGACGGCCCTGCAAGACGGATGGATACTTTCCAGACACTGAAGAGTTGCTCCGGGTAAGGACGGCGATCCGTCGGGACAGCTGGCTGACGGCCGGCCCCACACGCGGCAGCGGCGGAAGTCAGAGCCAGCGGCGAACCTTGGCCTTGTAGCGGCGGTAGTCGTCGCCGAACTTTGCTTCCAGATAGCGCTCCTCGCGGGCGATCACCTGCGTCTGGATCGCGATCAGCACCAACGGGAGCAAGGCGAAGGCGATCGGCCCGTCGAAGCTGATCGCAAGGCCGGCATAGATAAGCGCCATGCCGAGATACATGGGATTGCGGGTCCACCGATAAGGGCCGGTCGTTGCGATGAGGGTCGTTGGCTGCGACGGCGGAACGTTGGTGCCCAGCCGCCGGAACAACCCCGCCGCCGCAAGCATCATCGCCGCGCCGGCAACGAACAGCGGCGCGCCCGCCGCGACCAGCAACCGCCAGTCGATGCCGAAAGAACGCTGGGTGACGAACCGCTCCGCCGCCAGCCCCAACAGCAGCGCTCCCAGATAGACGAAGGGCGGAGGGAAGCGCACACCCGCGCTGTCTCGTTCGACGGCCATGCTCATCCTGCATCTGTGCTCTCAAACCACCATCGACTGCTGGGCAAAGATACCCGCCATCGCGCCGTGCGATGATGCCAGGGTGACCGATGGCGGCGTGATGGGGTTGGCGAGGTCACCGGCGGCGTAGATGCCGTGCATGCTGGTTTCGCGGCGCTCGTCGACCTTGAGGATGATGCCGAGGGGTGTTTTGACCGTGGCGAGGCCCAGTGATTCATGCAGGCTTGCGGACGGCTTGTTGCGCGGATGCGCGAACAGGATGTCGACTGCGACATTGGGGCCGGAATCGAGCTTGACGGTGGCGTTATGGGCCCCGCGTTGGGCGATCCCGGTGATCCGGCCATCGACGACGGGTATGTTGCGTCGCGCCAGATCGGCCCGGATATCGGGCGGAATATCGTGACCATCGGCGAAGAGCGTCAACCTGTCGGTCCAATCGCGGAATAGCCTGACCTGATTGTGCGACTGCGGGCCGGACCAGACGAGGCCCCAATGCTGGCCGGCGACTTCAAAGCCGTCGCAATACGGGCAGGGCACGATCGACGTGCCCCAGCCTTCGGCAAAGCCCGGAACATCAGGCATCTGGTCGGTGATGCCATAGCTCAGGATCAGGCGTCGCGCCCGAAAGCTTTCGCCACCGGACGTGAGGACGGAGAAATTGTCGATGGCGCCGGAGACGCTGTCGGCCCGGGCATTGACCAGCCTGATCGTGGGATAACGCGCCAGCTGCTGCCGCGCCTCGGCCAGGATATCCAGCGGCGGCTTGTGATCGTGGCCGAGCAGGCCATGCGAGTGGTGGGCAAAGCGGTTTCGCGGCAGGCCGGTGTCGAGAACGGTGACCTTGCGCCGCGCACGGCCGAGCTGGAGGGCGCCGGCGAGACCGGCAAAGCTGCCGCCGATGATGATGACGTCATCCATGGGGATAAGCTCCGTTGGAGGACAGGTCGAGACCTACCCATTGGCTTGGACATTTCGGACACTGCATGGTATCGTAATTCAAGTATTAGGATACTGTCAAGGACTGTAATTTGGTGACCGAAAATCGCCAGCGCCGGCGCGGCCGGCCCGCCAACGAGACGCTTGGCCAGACGATCGTCGACGCCGCGCGCGAACTCTTTTTGGAATTGGGTTTTCAGGCGACGACATTGGACCAGGTCGCCCGGCGCGCGAAGATATCCAAGCTTAGCATCTACAGGCACTTCGAGAACAAGGAGGCGCTGTTCGGCGCGGCCATCGCGGCCGGCTGCCAGCTCTTGTTTGCACCACAGGCCCTGCATGAGGACGACGATGGTTCGGTCGAAGATCAGCTCATGGCGGTGGGATCATTGCTGCTTCGCACGCTGCTCAGACCGGACGTCCGCAGTGTCGAAGCCATGGTCATGGCCGACAAGACCAATCAAACGTCGCTAAGCAAGCTCCATTTCGAAGCCGGCCCCGCCCATGTCATCGGCCAGATCGAGGCCCTGTTGCGTCAGTTGCACGCGAAGGCGCTTCTGAACGTGCCCGATCCTCACCGGTCCGCCCGCTTGTTTGCCGCGCTTTTCAAAGGATCCGATCTCGTGATGATCGCGCGCTTCGATCAGGCGAGAGCAGAGAACGACAAGGAAATCGAATCCTATTGCCGGTCGGCCGTCGCAATGTTCATCGCCGGGCACGGTGGCAGGGACGACGCGGTATCACGGTGACAATGCACCTAATTCAGGACTTCGGACCCGCGAAAGCCGGAGTTAATTGTGCGCACTGTCACCGTAATCCCAGGCTGGTGACGCGGGCTGCAGCCATGCCTGCGCGCCCTTCTTTCTCAAGCTTAACATTTTTGAATCGCGAACGCACGGAAGCAAAGTACGGTGGCCATTTCCCGTGAGGGGATCTTCTGGCGCTGATTGATCCAGGGCGGGGGCGGGGGCGTGAATTTCCAGGTTACGGTTTTGAAGATCCTGGTGAGCTATCCGGACGGCTTTGCCGTCATGGAAGACCTCAAGCGCGACATGGCCATCCTGGCGACCAGTGGCCGCGATTGGGCCGACCGGACGAGGCGTCTCGCCAGCCGGGTGCCGGACCTCGACATCTTTTCACAGGGGCTTGTCGAGCGCATCAGCGGTGGCTGGAGACTGACGTCCAAGGGGCGAGACATATTGGAGTTCATGGAAGCCCGCCCAGCACCGAGCGAGCCCAGCCTGACGTCCCTGGTCAATGAGACGTCCCAGCCGGTATTCGAGATTGCTCCGCTGCCGCAGCCAGCTGAGCGGGCCAAGCCGCGGCGCGAGCGCCGAGAGCGCCGCCGCGAAGCCCGCGAACGGGCGAGGGCGAACGCCTCCTGAACCGGGATTGAGGTCGGCGGCGAACTCGCTGTACATCGCCGCGCTCGAAGGGCGCCAAGTCGGCGGAGACGCGGCGGCGAGGGGTGTTAACCACCCCATCCCTCGTACGGATTATGACCTGGTTCTGGTTGGTCATCATAGTGCGGGGTCGGTTGATGGCGGGCCGGCCGTGCCGGTGAATAGGCCCAGGCCCCAGCGGTCCCAGTCGTCAAAACACGAGAATGCGCTGTCGCATGATGCCGATGGACCTGATGCCGATGGACTTGGCCTGCCACCGCGGCGCTGACGGGTGCACACAGGATAATGAAGAGGCTCAAAACGACACCCGATCGCATGGTAGTTTCTCCGATAGATCTACGATGAGGAGTTAGATGAGTCTCGGTCTACGCCCTCGCAATCGGCCACGCCTGCAAGACTGGTAACGTCCTCGGCATCCCGCGCCGGTCGGCGGTCGAATTCGTGCGAATCTGCAAACCCCCGCACTCGGCTTCATGCTGGCCGTTGCGTCACGGTTTGCCTTCGTCGCCGGGGTGCGTCACGCAATGGTGAGCACACCGATTTGCCATTCGCGCAGGCGTGATTGTTCACCCACGTGTTTTTCCCGAGCGCATCCCCACCTAAGGTTCAACCAAGAAATTCGAAGGAAACGCATTTCAACAGAGCAGCCGGTCGAGGCAGCGCGAATGCTCCGCACGAAAACAACAGCCGTTCGGAGCACGACCATGACTGGATTCAGGACCTTTGTTATTGCAGCGATGATGTCGATTGGCGCGATAAGCTCTGCAAGCGCCCGGTGCCCGTTGTGGGCGATTCAAGATCCAAATTCGTTTCAGGCACAATATCCCGATCGGGATGTGTTGAACGACTGCGAACTGACGCCGGCAGGCAGAATGGGCCTGGTACGCCCTGGCGGCGCGGCTCCCGTGTTTGGGGCCAACAGGGCTTATGAGACAACGCCTGGCGTTGCCCAGCACCACGGCTTTCGCCACCGATCGCGGTGAGTATCTGAAAATGGATCCGGATGGTCGGATTGCGGCAGAGAAACCGTAGCGCGCCAAGTCGAATCGCCAAGTCGAATGACCAGAAAATCAATCCGCGCACCTTCGGTACGCGACCGTTTTCAGCGATTCCTGAGTGCTGTCGGGACCAATCAAATGCGAGTCGATTAAGTCATTGATTTCGCGTCCGTCGCCAAAAGATCGCGAGTCGTTTCAGGTCACTTCCAAAGATTTGCGAGTCGAATTGGTGATGACGCCGGATCTTGGGTTGGATGCCGCGATTTATTGTCCAGATGTCGTGGTCTTGTGGAGCTTGGTGCTGCGAGCGCTGCCCGCAATGAACAACCTGCCCGAGAAAAACCGTCGGGGCCAGCACAAGTCGTCTGAAGCGGTGGAGCGCTATCGAGAGATCGATGTGCGATCGACGAGCGCCGCGCCGGTCGAGGCTTAGCCGCCACCGCCAAAACCACCGCCGTGGCCACCGCCACCACCGCCGCCATGTGCATTGGCCGCGCCGACGGCGAGCGTCGAGGCGAGTGCTGCTGTCGCCAGAATAATGATTGCACGTTTCATGGATGACTCCTCTTGTTGCGCTGTCCGGCCATGTTCCGCGCGAGGTTGCCGATGGCCGGGTCAGTGATGAGGGAGAGGTAGGTCCGGTACGAGGCGATCCAACTGAATTCGATGTCAGATGTCAGGCAAGCCGCTCGCGAAGAGCGTCTCGCGGATCGGCGCGACGCACGCGTAGGAGCGGGCCGACCAGCGCAGTCCGCTCCTTGTTATTGCACAATGCGGCGAAGCTACAGGGCAGGCCGCGTCACCCAATCAGTACTGTGCCCGGCTCGCACCGTACGTTGTTGCCGGTCCACGGCGCGGTAACAAAGGCGCCGACGCGCGGCGCCGGAACGCAGGCCCGCTCGCCCGGATAATGGAACGGCGTGGTCGCCGCGACTGTGTCGGCGGCCACGTCGGGCCGTCTTCCAGATGACCCAGGCCGTGGTGCCACATATGAAGGAGCGCAAATACGGGCGGATCGTCAACATCGCCTCGCTCGCCGCTCGAACGGGCGGTCCGGGACAGTCCCATTATGCCGCGTCGAAGTCGGCCGTGGTCGGCTTCACCCGGGTGTCGTCCATGGAGTTCGGCGGCTACGGCATCACGGTCAATGCCGTATGCCCGGGCATCATCGTGACTGAGATGGGGTTGAACAATCTCCGCGATCCCGAGCGTGTCGCCTATTTCGAGAAGGTCACGGACCTGCACCGGCTCGGGCAGCCGGAGGACGTCGTCGGGCCCGTTGCGTTCTTTGCGTCTGACGATTCTGCGTTTGTGACCGGCCAAGCCCTCAACGTCGACGCAGGCATCTTCTACAGCTAGCAACGGGGTCGATCCGCTCTAGCTAACCTATTGCGGATCGATGCCGGCTGCCTTGATGATCCTTCCCCATTTGCCGATCTCAGCCTTGAGAAAGGCTTCAAGGGCTTCCGGCGTCGCGCGTTCGGGTTCAACCGGGGACATGCTGAGCTCACCAAACCGATTGATCAGGGCGGGATCCTTTAACGCGGTCTGCAGCGCGCCGACGAGTTGGTCGACGACGGGCTTCGGCGTGCCGCGCGGGGCGTAGAGGCCATACCACGTCGTCACGTCGAACGCGGGAAGGCCGGCCTCGGCCGAGGTCGGCACGTTCGGCAGCGTTGCAACCCGCTTCTTGCTCGTGATCGCGTAGCCCTTGATCGTGTTCGACTGAATATAAGGCGTCGGCCCGGTTGCAGGGTCGCAATAAACGTCGATGTGGCCGGCGATGACGTCGTTCAGCGCTGGGCCGCCGCCCTTGTAGTAGATCGGGGTGAGCTTGGTATCGGTGGTGCTCATGAACATCAAACCGCAGAGCTGTGAGGCCGAGCCGAGACCGACATTGCCGAAGGTGATCTTGTCGCCGGCATTGCGGATCTGCGCGATGAGCTCGTTGAGATCCTTGGCGGGAAAGTTCGGCCGCGCCACGAGGATCATTGGGACGTCGGTGACGAGCCCGATCGGGGCGAAATCGCCGACCGGATCGAACGGCAGCTTGGCGTAAAGGGCCGGCGCGGTGGCCTGGCCGACATGCATCAGCAGCAGCGTGTAGCCGTCGGGGGCCGCCTTGGCGACACGGTTGGTGCCGAGCGTGCCGCCGGCGCCGACGACGTTTTCGATCACGATCGACTGTTTCAGCGTCGCACTCATCGCGCCGCCGAGGATGCGTGCGATCACGTCGCCGGGACCGCCAGCTGAGAACGGCACGATCATCGTGACCGGGCGGGTGGGGTAGTCTTCCGCAATGGCTGCGCGGCAGGGATAGAGCAGGACAAACAGGATCAGCGATCGTACGAGATACGTCATCGAACACTCCCTGGCGGCAATGTTTTAGTCGTCGGAAGGCGCCGCCTCCTTGGCTGCCGACGATTTTTCGATCATGTCGAGCGCGGCCACCGCAGCCGCATTGATGTGGTCGACGCAGCAGCGCTCGGCGAGGTCCGCATCGCCGTTCTGGATCGCGCGCCAGATCGCGGTAACCTCGCGCAAACTCTTGTTGATCCGCTTCGGCTGCGACATCGAGGTGATCCGCAACAGCTGGATTCGGTCATGCAGCGGCTTGAGCATGCGCTCGATGAACGCGTTGCGGCAGCCACCGATCAGAGCGGCGTAAAAGTCGGTCTTGGCTTCCAGGCATCCGACGAGGTCCTGCTTGGCTGCGGCTGCCTTCAGCCGGGTCAGGGCTTCCCCGATCCGGCGAGCCACTTCCGGGTCGTGAAGCCTGGCGCATTCACGGCCGGCGAAGCCTTCGAGCACCGCGCGGGCGGCGTAGAGCTGCCGGGCCTCCTCCAGGCTGATCGTGGAGACCACAGGGCCGCGGTGCGGGACCGTATTGACCAGCCCGTCGGCCTCGAGGGCGCGTAGTGCTTCGCGGATCGAGGGGCGGCTGACGCCCATCATCTCGCAGAGCTCGCGCTCGACCAGACGCTGGCCCGGTTTCAGCGTGCCGGACATGATCGCCTCGCGCAGCTTTTGCGCCACCATCGCTCGGACGGTCGGTACGTCATCGATGCGGAGTGTCGACTGCAATTCGCGGCGTCTTTCCATGTCCGGGCCTTGGTTGGAATGATTCAATACCGGTTTACAGGCAGAATCATCATTTCGGCAATTTGAACGTGGGCGGGCTGATCCAGGGCGAACACGATCGAGCGGGCGATGTCGGCCGGCTCGAGCGCCATCCTGAACTGGTCGAAATAGTCCTTTTCCTTCTGCTTGTCGCCGCGGTAGCGGGTCAGGATGATGTTGGTCCGCGTCAAGCCGGGCTGGAGCTCGGTGACCCGGATCGCGGTGTCCGCCAGCTCGCCCCGGAGGGTCTCGGTGAACATGTGCACGCCGGCCTTGCTGGTGCTGTAGGCCGCCATATCCGGGATTATACGGACGGCGTTGATGGAGCTGATGTTGACGATATGGCCGGCGTTGCGCTTGACCATGTCGGGGAGGATCGCGCGGGTGACGCGCATCAGGCCAATCAGGTTGGTCTGAATGATGTTGGACCAGTCGTCGGCGGAGCCCGCGTCGAAGCGTGTGCGGCCGCCGATGTCATGCCCGGCATTGTTGATGAGGATTTCGACCGGCTTGAAATGAGCAGGAATGGCCTCCGGCAGACTATCCACGTCCCGGGAATCGCTGACGTCGAGCTGAATCGGAAACACCTTGTCGCCGACGGTGGCCGCCAGCTGCTGAAGCGCCTTGGCGTCACGATCGACCAGCACGACGCGGCGGCCGCTGTCCAGCAGCGCCTTGGTGATGGCGCGTCCCATGCCGCCGGCAGCGCCGGTCAGGACGACGGTCTGGCCTGGTTGTTCGGTCATCTCAGCACTCCCATTCCAATGCTCTCATGCGATTGACCAGCCGCCGTCGATGGGCAGGCTGGCGCCGGTGATGTCATTTGCCGCGGTACCGCAGAGAAAGACGACCATGGCGGCGACCGCATCCATTTCGACGAAGCGCTGCGTCGGCTGCCGCTCGCCAAGATATTCGCGGGTCACGTCATCGACGGGGCGTCTGCTATTCGCTGCCATCGTCGCGATCTTGTTCAGGATCGCCGGTGTCGGCAGCGTACCCGGGCAGAGCGCGTTGCAGGTGATTCCGCTGCGGGCGGTCTCGATGGCCACCGCGCGGGTCATGCCCAGAATTGCCGCTTTGGTCGTGACGTAGTCGATGCGATCTTCGACCGCGCGGCTCGAATAGATCGAGCCGATATTGATGATCCGGCCCCAGCCGCGCTGCTTCATCGCGGGCAGCGCAAGGCGGATCAGGTGGAACGGCGCCGACAGATTAACAGCGAGCGCCTGGTCCCAGCGGTCGGGTGGAAACTGCTCGATCGTCGAGAAATGCCTGACAACGGCGTTGTTGACAAGGATGTCGATGGCTCCGCAGCGGTCGAGCAGGCCGACCATCATGCTCTCGATGTCGTCGCGCCCGGACAGATCGGCAGCGGCGGGGATGACCTCGACGCCGAAGCGGGCGCTGAGCTCGTCCGCGGGCTGCTTCGGCGCAACGAGGTCGTGCAGGACAATGTTGCAGCCCGCGCCGGCCAGGCCTTCCGCGATGGCGAGGCCAAGGCCTGCGGTCGCGCCGGTCACGAGTGCCCATTTGCCCTTCATCGCAGCCCGCCCGCCCTTATTTCTTGTCGAGCTCGGCGAAGACTTCCTTCGCGTTCCGGAACGCGTCCACGCCGGCCGGCACGCCGCAATAGATCGCGACCTGCATGAAGACCTCGCGGATCTCCTCTTTGGTCGCGCCATTGGCGAGGGCGCCGCGGACGTGGGTCTTCAGTTCGTGCGGACGGTTGAGCGCGCAGAGCATCGCCAGATTGAGGAAGCTGCGCGTCTTTCGCGTCAGCCCTTCGCGGCCCCAGACGTAACCCCAGCAATACTCGGTGGTCAGATCCTGCATCGGGCGGTTGAACTCGTCGGCTGACGCGATCGCCTTGTCGACGAACTCGCTGCCGAGCACGCTTTTGCGGATTTCGAGGCCGCGGTCGTAGGTCGCCTTGTCCATTCTGTTCTCCGTTTCGCTTTCGAGCGGTATCAGGTCTTGGGCCAGAACGGCTTCGCCAGCGCAAGCTCAGGCGGGAACACCGTCACCGGCACGCCGGATTGCCACTGCACGATGGTCATGCCGGCGCCGACGCGGCGGCCTTTCTGGTCGAACTTGATTTCGCCGAGCGGGTAATATTTCGAGGGACCCGCATCCATGGTGCGCAGCGCTTCGCCGACCGCGACGCGGTCGGCCTTGCCGGCCTTCTCCAGCGCGTCCTTGATCACCCACATGTCGCCATAGGTGGAGATCGCGTTCTGCGTCATCCACGGCTCCTTGTAGCGGGTCTTCAATTCGGCGATCAGGGCCTCGTGGCCCTTTGCGCCCCAGCTCGCAACGCAGGTCAGGACGCCCTGTAGCAGTTCAGGGCTCACGGTCTGCAGCATGTCCGGCTCGGCGATGGCGATGCCGAACGAGATGGTCGGCACCTTGCCCTGGCCGAGGCCGAACTCGTTCATCTTCTCGAGCAGCAATTTTGCGTCCGAGATCACCGTCGGCAGGAAGAAGAGCAGGTCGGGTTTGGCCGAGCGAATCTTCTGAACCAGCGACGTCGCGTCCGCCAGCGGCGGCGTGAAGGTCTCGTCCACGATCGGCTGCAGCTGGTTCTCTGCCAGCAAGCCCTCGCGCATCGATTTCGCCGAGGCGATCGACGCCGCCGTGTTGTCGGTGAGGATCGCGACCGTCTTCGGCCGCTTGCCCGATGCCGTCTCGGCCAGCTTGATGATTTGCGGCAAGGCCTGGCGAGCCTGTGAGCCTGCCGTGGCCGAGGTCTGGAATACGTATTTGAAGCCGCGATCCGTGATCAGATCGGAGTAGGAGAGGGTGAGGACGGGCAAGTTGGCGCGTTCCGTGACCTCGGTGACCGCGAGCGTGAAGGATGACAGGTAGGCGCCGCTTGCTGCGACCAGGTCGCTCTCCTGCGCCACCATACGCTGGGCGGCGTTCTTGGCCTTCTCAGTGGTGTCGCCGGAATCGAGCACCACGAGCTTCAGCTTGGCGCCCCCGAGCGCCTTGACTCCGCCTTGCGCGTTGATGTGCTCGACGGCCATCTCGGCGCCCTGCCGCATCACCGTTCCCGGACGGGCGTAGATACCGGAGATCGGCACCAAGAGGCCGACCTTCACCTCCGAAGGCTGCTGGGCCCAGGCGCGGGATGCGATCAGCGTGCCGGACGCGCCCGCAAGCAGTGTTCGACGGGTGATCGTGATCTTGCTCGTTGCACTCATGACAATCCTCCTCCCTGAAAATGCGCGATGCTATTTCTTCGGCCAGAACGGCTGCGCCTGCGCGAGCTCGGGCGGATAGACGGTGACTGGCACGCCCGATTGCCATTGCACGATGACGACGCCGGCACCGACCCTGCGGCCCTTCTCGTCGAACTTGAGCTGTCCGCCGGGATAGTATTTCGACGGTCCGGCATCCATGGTGCGGAAGGCCTGCGCGACCGCATTGCGGTCAGCCTTGCCGGCCTTCTCCAAGGCTTCCTTCATCAGCCACATGTCGCCATAGGTCGAGATGACGTTCTGCGTCATCCAGGGCTCCTTGTATTTCGCCTTGAGCTCGGCGATCAGCGCCTCGTGACCTTTCGAGCCCCAATTGGCGACGATGGTCATGATGCCCTGCACTGTCTCCGGGCTCACACTCTGGAGCATGTCCGGCTCGGCGATGGTGATGCTGAAGGACACGGTTGGGATCTTGCCCTGGCCAAGGCCGAACTCGCTGATCTTCTCGAGCCCCAGCTTGGCGTCCGAGACCGCGTTCGGCATGAACAGCAGCAGATCGGGCTTGGCCGAGCGAACTTTTTGGATGAGCGGGGTGGCGTCCGCGAGAGGCGGCGTCCACACCTCCTCGACGACGAGCTGCAGGCCTTCCTGCGCGAACAGCTTCTCCTTCAGAGCCTTGGCCGTGGCAACCGAAGTCGCGGTGTTGTCCATCAACATCGCGACCGTCTTCGGCTTCTTGCCCGACGCATTCTCGGCGAGCTTCATCAGAGTCGGCAATCCGAGCTCGGACTGGCGGCTCGCGGTCGCGGCGGTCTGGAAGATGTATTTGAAGCCGCGGTCCGTCAGAAGATCCGAATAGGACAGCGTCAGCACCGGCAGCTCGGCACGCTCGGTCACTTCGGTGACCGCCAGCGTGAAGGACGACAAATAGGAGCCGGTGGCCGCGACGAGATCCGGCTCCTGCGCCACCATGCGCTGCGCCGCGTTCTTGGCCTTCTCGGTGGTGTCGCCGCAATCGATCACGACGAGCTTCAGCTTGGCGCCGCCGAGCGCCTTGATGCCGCCCTGCGCGTTGATGTGCTCGATGCCCATCTCGGCGCCCATCTTCATCACCTGACCGGGGCGGGTGTAGATGCCCGACAACGGCACGATCAGTCCGACCTTGATCTCGGCCGGTGTCTGCGCGCGTGCCACGCCGGCAAGGCCCACGGCGGCGGCGCCGGACAGCACGGTCCGTCGCGAGAGTCCCTTCGATGTCTTGTTCATTTTGTTTGCTCCCTGGTCTTTTTTTATGGTCGTCACATACCGAGATAGGCCTTCCGCACGCGGTCGTCGGCGCGCAGCGTGTCGTTGTTGCCTTCGAGCACGACATGGCCGGCTTCGAGGACGTAGCCGTGGTCCGCGGATTCCAGCGCTTCCGCCACGCGCTGCTCGACCAGCAGCATGGTCAGCCCGGACTGGCGGCGAATCTCGATCAGCCGATCGAAGATGAAGTCGGCGGTTGAGGGCGCCAGCCCCATCGAGGGTTCGTCCAGCATCAAGAGTTTCGGCGAGGAGGCGAGGCCGCGGCCGATCGCGAGCATCTGCTGCTGGCCGCCTGACATCGTGCCCGCGAACTGGCTGCGGCGCTCCTTCAGCACCGGCAGCCATTCGAAGATGCGCTCGATGTTGCTCTGCCAGTCGCGTCGACCGCTCTCCGTCATCGCACCCATCTCCAGATTCTCCATCACGGTCAGTGACGGGAAGACTTGGCGGCCCTCGGGGACGTGGGCGATGCCGAGATGGGCGCGCTGTGGCGGCGGCACTGCGAGGAGGTCGACGCCGTCGAAGGTGATGGCCCCGCCGCTCGGCTTGACGATGCCGGAGATGGTCTTGAACAGCGTGGTCTTGCCGGCGCCGTTGGGCCCGACGATGGCGACGAACTGGCCGGCGCCGACATTGATCGAGATGTCGTTCAGGACGGGTTTGGCCGAATAGCCCGCGCTCAATCCCTCAATTCGCAGCATGGCCCACCCATTTCTTGCCGAGATAGGCCTCGATCACCCGGTTGTCGCGCGTCACCACTTCCGGCAGGCCTTCGGTGATGACGGCGCCGTGGTCGAGCACGACGAATCTGTCGACCAGCCGGACCATCGCCTGCATCGTGTGCTCGATGATCGCGATGGTCATGCCGTCGCGCGCGAGCTGCTGGATCACGGCGACGACTTCGTCCGCCTCGCCGTGGCCGAGGCCCGCGAGGGTCTCGTCGAGCAACAGGATGCGTGGTTGGCCGGCGATCGCGCGGGCAAGCTCCATCAGCCGCAGCTCCTTGGTCGAAAGCTCGCCGGCGACGCGGTCGGCGACGGCGGAGAGCCCGACACGGGCAACTGCATCGGCGGCAAGCTTGCGAGCTTCGTCGTCGGACCGCGCGCGCACATAGGCACCGACCACGACGTTGTCGAGGATCGACATGCGCAGGAATGGTCGCATCACCTGGAAGGTGCGGCCGATGCCGGCCTCGCAGATCACGTGCGGCCGTTGGCCGGACATGTTGCGGCCATCGATCAGCACCTCACCCTCGCTCGGCTTCAGGAAGCCGTTGAGGAGATTGAACAGCGTGGTCTTGCCGGCGCCGTTGGGGCCGATGATGCCGAGGATCTCGTTCTGGTGCAGCTTGAAGCTGACATCCTGCACCGCCTTGAGCCCGCCGAAGGACCGCGACAGGTTCTTGACTTCGAGCACGACTTCACCGGTGGCGGCGCGCTGCCGGGGGGCGGGCTTCAGCGTGGTGACGTTGGCAGCCGATGTTTCGGGCGGGTTGGAGGCAGCCGCCTTAGGCGCGATCCGTTTGCGCAGGAGATCGCGCAGCTTCCAGAACAGGCCTTCCGGTGCCAGCAGGATGACGCAGACGATGGCGAAGCCGAAGATCACGCCCTGGATGCCCGGGAAGCGTGCGCCGGCCTCGGCGTGCAGGATCTCGGCGAGCGGGATCAGGATCACCGAGCCGATGACCGGTCCCCAGACCGTGCCGACCCCGCCGAACATCGCAACCGTCAGCGCCTGGGCCGACACCAGCATGCCGAACACCGATTGCGGCGTCACGACCAACAACACCTGCGCGTAAAAGCCGCCGATCGCCGCGGCAATGGCCCCGCTAAGCGTGATCGCGCGCAGCTTCCAGGCGAGCGTATTGATCCCGGCCGCCTCGGCGGCGGCCTCGTTCTGCTTGATCGCGAGCAGTGCCATGCCGAAGCGGGAGCGCTCGATGAATTGCGTCAGCACGATGGTGGCAAGCATGATTGCGAGCCCCAGCAGCGTGTAGATGCGCGGATCGGCGAACTGCATGTAGGCGATCGGCGCGTCGCGCTTGATCGGAAGCGTCACCTCCTGGAAGCCGAGCCACTCGAACACGTAGAGGATGGCAAGCGGGTAGGCGAGCATCGCCAGGGCGAAATAGTGGCCCTGGAGGCGGAAGGTCGGAAATCCGATCAGCAGCCCGGCGATGCCGCCGAGCACGGCCGCGATGGGGATCAGCAGCCAGGGGGAGATGTCGAAATAGATCTGGCCGAGCGCGGTTGCATAGGCGCCGATGCCGAAGAACGCGGCGTGGCCGAACGAGATCAGTCCGGTGTAGCCGCTGAGCAGGTTCCAGGAGAGGCCGAACACCGCCCACACCGGCACCAGCGTCAGGATCAGCTGGTAGTAGGAATTGGTGACGCCGAGCGACAGCGCGGCATAGGCGATCGTGAAGAGCAGGGGAGGAAGAAAGGAGCGCATCCGGAGCATGATCACGTCCTCTCCACCATCCGCCCGAAGAAGCCTTGCGGTCGGAAGAAGATGATGAGGAGGAAGACGGCGAAGATCGCGGCGTTCTGCAGCTGCGTCGGCAGGATCAGCGTCGACATCTGCTGCACGAGCCCGATCGTCATGCCGCCCCAGAACGCGCCGATGATGCTGCCCATGCCGCCGAGCACGACGCCCGCATACATGACGATGACGTATTCGAGGCCAACGAACGGGTGGAACGGATAGTTCGTAGCGAGGAGGCCGCCGGCGATCGCCGTGATGCCGCAGCCGAGCGCGAAGGCGGTCCGGTGCGCGCGGTCGACGTCGATGCCCATATAGGTCGCGGCGGTCGGATTATCCGCGGCGGCGCGAAGCGATTTGCCGATCCGCGTGCGCGTAATCAGCAGCGAAAGCAGGATCATCATGATCAGCGAAACGATCATGTCGATGCTGCGGGCCTTGTTGAGAAAGATGCTCATGTCGAAGAAGGGGCCGAGCTCCCAGGCCGAGCTCGACAGCGGCGTGCGGATCGAGGCCAGCACCGAGCCGAACACGATGAGGCCGCCGTTCTGCAGGATCAGCGCGATGCCGAGCGTGAGGATCAGCTGGGCGTAGTGTCCCTCGCCTTCGAGCGAGGCGGTGCGCGTCCCCGAGACGTGCGAGATCAGTGCCCGGTGGACGAAGTAGCCGAATACGGCAAGCACGGGGCCGGCCAGCAGGATGGAGACGAACGGTCCGACGGCATTGCCGAAGAACGACTGAACGCCGGCGGCGGTGAACAGATAGAAGGCAGTGTACATGCCGAGCATCATGAAATCGCCATGGGCGAAGTTGATGACGCGCATGACGCCGAAGATCAGGCCGAGCCCGACGCACATCAGGCCGTAGACGGCGCCGATCAGAAGGCCCGCGGCGAGCGCTTGCAAAAATCCTTCCATCAGCTTCGCCTCCGCGCGGCTGACGAACCTAAGCGGGTCTCGAAGTCGACCATGTTTCCCCCGTACTCTCCGGCACTTCTTATGATGCCGATCGTAAAACCCGTTCCGCCGTGTCCAGGCGGCATAGTGCTGCGATATCGCCGGCATTGCCGAGCCGTTCGCAGTTCTCGATGAGTTGCTCCAACCGGTGCGCGCGGTCCTCACCGAGGACACCCTGAGCGGCCGTGCGAAAGCGCGTGCGAATATCTGAAGGCGTCGCGGCGATGACGTCGGGTAGCGCGTGCCGGATCGTCCGGCCGCTCTGCAGATGCACGCTCACATCCGCGCCCTGCTTGTCGGGGAACGCGGTGGTGAAGCCGACATCCGGCTCGAGCTTCGTGATCGCAACCAGGCGGATGATATCGACATCATCGAGTTCGGCGTAGTTGCCTTCCTCGATCTCGCCCCTCACGAGCGTGGCCGCGACGCTGAAGGGAATGCTCATCTTGGCCTGGAGCGCGTTCCGATACGGGCCGGTGGAGGCGCACCCAGGATAGCGCACGGCGGCATCGGGAGCGCGAATGACGACGCGGTCGATCTCCTCGGGGCCGGCGAGTTCGTGCGAGACGCGAAGGGCCGCTTGCGCGGCGGTCTGCGCGAAATTGCAGGCCGGGACCGGCTTGTTATAGACCGCCATGATCTCGCATTCGCCATTCGGAAACAGCGCGATGCTGTCGGGCGCGGCCTGGCGACGATAGGCGGCGAAGAGGCCGGCCTCGCCCTCCAGGATCGTTTCGGAGCCGAAAGCGCCGGCTGCGGCGAGGCCGATTGCCTTGATCGCATTGCTGGCGGCGAAGCCCGGATGAAAATACATATCGGAGCCGCCTGCATGCGGCCACTCGTTGAGACCGCTGGACGTGTTGGCTGCGATCGCGATGGCGCTGGTCGCTGCGTCTTCGGACAGGTTGAGCGCGAAACTTCCGGCGAGCGCCGCGCCCAGCGGGGCCACGAGGCCGGTCGGACGATAGAGCCGGGCGAGATCGGAGGTCAGCAACGCGCGGCCGATCCGCGCGCCGGTCTCATAGCCGATGATCGCGGCTGCGAGCAGCCTTGAGCCGTGCAGCTGCGACTGTTCGGACAGCGCGAGCAATGTCGGCCAGATCACCACGCCGTGGTGCGCAATGCTGGCGGCATGCATGTCTTCCCGCACGAGTCCGTGCCCCATCACGGCATTGGCGAAGGCGGCATCGGCCGGCGAGGAGAGTTGCGACATTCCGACGATGGTTGCGCTGCCGCCACGTTGTGCGATCGCGATTGCCTGACGACTCCAGGGATGATGACCGGCCTCGAAGGCGCAGAACAGGAAGTCGAGCAGGCAGAGCTTGGCCTTGGCGACCACTTCAGGCCCGAAATCTCCGAGATCAATGGCAAGCGCGCTCCGCGCCATCTGGCGCGCGAGCGATACCTTGCCTGATCCGGTCGGGCCGTTCGTCATCGCAAGTGTTTCTCCCAAAGGCTCTTGCGCTCAGCCGCGCATCTCGACCCCGGCCCACTCCTCGAGCACCTTGGCGATCGAGGTGAAATCGGATGACGGGCCGTATTTGGCGTTGGTGATCGCCAGCATCTGCCGTACCACTGCGCCGCAGACCATCGGCACGCCCATGGCCTCGGCCTCGTCCACGCAGAGACGGACGTCCTTGTAGGAAAGGCCGGTGGTGAATCCGAAATCGAACGTGCCCGGCAGCACCGAACGTGGAAATTTGTCTTCGGAGGCGCTGTTGCGGCCGCTGCTGGCGTTGATGATATCGATCAGCACCTTGGCGTTGACGCCGCCCTTGACGCCCATGGCGACCGCTTCCGACGTGATCACCAGCGCCGCCGCCGCCATCAGATTGTTGGCGAGCTTGGCGGTCTGCGCCACGCCGGGCTTGTCGCCGGTGTAGAACAGCTTGCCGAAATTCTTCAGGATCGGCTGCACGACGTCGTAAGTCGCTTGCGGGCACGATACCATAACGGCGAGCGTGCCGTTCACGGCGCCCTTGATGCCGCCGCTGACGGGCGCATCGACCAGCGTCATGCCTTTGGCTTTCAGCCCTTCCGCAACGAGCTTCGCCGCACCGGGACCAGAGGTCGAGAGATCAACGACGATCTTGGCGCGGTTGCCGCTGCTGATGCCGTCCTCGCCGAGAGTGACGGTCTTGACGATGTCGGGCGTCGGCAGACTGGCGAGCACGATGTCGGCGCGCGAGGCGACGTCGGCCGGCGACTTGCCGACCAAGGCACCGCGCTTGACCAGCGGCTGCGTCGCGTCGGTCTGCGTGTCGTAGACGACGAGCGAATAGCCCGCGTCCATCAACCGCCCCGCCATGGGGCCGCCCATGCGGCCGGTTCCGATCACTCCGAGCGTCTCTCCCGGCATAGTTCACTCCCTGTAGCGCGCCCCAGCAGGGTGCGCCGTCTTGATCTTGTTGTTGTCTGTCGCCGGCCGTTCCGGACGGCCGTCGTCATTGTGGCGGCGGGACCCCGCGCCAGCGTTCGGATTGTTATGATTGTCAGACAAGCTGTCAAGCATAACATTTGGGGTCGACAGTTTGCCGCGGATCGGCATAAGGTCCGAAAAACGAGGAAGACGCCCCGCGTGCCGCAAGACTCAATTCCCAGCGTGAGCAGGACGCTCGCCGATTTCGTCGCGGCGACGTCGTGGGCGGACGTGGAGGCGCAGAGCGGCGAGGCGCGGCGCTCGATACTGAATTTCTTCGCCACGGCACTCGGCTCCGCACGCGATCCGGTGGTGATGGCGGCGATGCGAACCCTGTCGCCGTTCAGCGGCGCCGCGACCGCGACGGTCATCGGTCATTCGCAGCCGATGGACGCGATGTGCGCATCGTTTCTCAACGCCATCTCGGCCAATCTGCTCGATTTCGATGACACCCATCCCGAGACGATCATTCATCCGGCGGCACCGGTCGCAGCTCCAGTCCTCGCACTCGCGGAGACGCATAAACTGTCTGGACGCGAATTGTTGACGGCGTTCATCCTCGGTGTGGACGTCGAATGCCGCATCGGCGCCGCCGTTTCGCCGCGCCATTATGCGCGCGGCTGGCACATCACTTCGACCTGCGGGATCTTTGGCGCCGCGGCGGCTTGCGCCAAACTATTGGGCCTGCCCGCGGAGGTCATTGCGAATGCCATCGGGCTCGCGGCGAGCCAGTCGGCAGGCAATGTCGAGAACCTGCCCAGTGCCGCGAAGAATGTCAGCGTCGGTAACGCTGCGCGCAACGGTTTGTTTGCGGCGCTGCTTGCAGAGCAGGGTTATGAGGCGGCCCCCCACGCCATTGAAGGCCCGGTCGGTTGGGCTCGCACCATGGGTGACAAGCCGGATATTGCCCGCTTGCTTGATGGTCTCGGCAAGACCTTTGAGATCGCCAGGAACACCTACAAGCCCTATCCCGCCGGCATCGTTTTTCATGCGGTCATTGATGCCTGCCTTCAGTTGCGAGAGCAGATCGGTCGGCGATTCGACCAGATCGACACCGTGACCGTTCAAGGCTCGACGCTGCTGCTTGCGCGCGGCGACCGCCCCGTCAACAACGAGCGCGATGCGCGCGTCAGCATCCATCATTCCGTGGCGTGTGGATTGCTGCTCGGCAGAGCCGGCGTCGCCGAGTTTGCACGCGAGACGGTCGTCCGGCCCGATATTGTGCAGCTGCGACAGAAGGTGAGGGCGGAGTGGGATGACGGGATGCCGGATGGTGCGGCACGCGTGACCGTGCGCCTGTCGTCCGGCGAGGTTTTCACCGAGACCGTCATCTCGCCGCGCGGCAGCCTGGCAGCGCCGCTTGGAGATCGCGATCTCGAGGCCAAGCTGCGCGAAAGCGTGCGAACGGGCCAGAGCAATTGGGACGCGGATGGTGTCATCGACGCCGTCTGGCGTCTCGATGCGGTGGCTGACGTCGCCGAACTGCTGCGATCGTTGCGGCCGCCCTCGGCGATGCGCCGAACAACTTCCATCTAGACTCTCGCAAGACCTGAAAGGGACGATCATGACCAAGACCGAACTGTTCGAAAAGGGCCTCAAAGTCCGCAAGGAGGTGCTCGGCGAGGACTACGTCAACAAATCGATCGCCGGTGCCGACGAGTTCACGCGCACGATGGCGGAATGGTCCACCGAATTCTGCTGGGGCGCGCTGTGGACGCGGCCCGGCGTCGACCGTCGCACGCGCTCGATCGTCAATTTGGCGATGCTCGGCGCACTGAACCGGCCGCACGAGCTGAAGCTGCACGTGAAGGGCGCGTTGAAGAACGGGCTGACCAAGGAGGAGATCAAGGAGATCCTGCTCCAGGTCGCCGTCTATTGCGGCGTGCCCGCCGGCATCGACGCTTTCCGCAACGCACGCGAGGCTTTCAAGGAAGTTGACGCGGAGTCCTGAACGCGCCCCACTTGGTTGGTGGAAGTCATGAGCGAGCCGGAATACGAGCTCTTTGCCATCCGCTACGCGACGCGGGATGCGCGGCGGAGCGAGCACTTCATCGGCGGTGACCCGCACGACGGGCCGATGCCGATGGATTATTTCATGTGGCTGGCGAGGGGTGGCGGACGCGTCTTCGTCATTGACACCGGCTTCAACGCCGCGATCGCGAAGCAGCGCAAGCGGGCGTTCCTGCGCTGTCCGGTTGAAACGCTTCGCGCCTTCGACATCGACGCAGCCGACGTCAGGGATGTGATCCTCACGCATCTGCACTACGACCATGCCGGCAATTTCGACCGCTTTCCGAACGCGCGATTTCATCTCCAGGAGCGCGAGCTCGCCTATGCCACCGGCCGCTACATGCAATATCCGAGACTGTCGCATTCCTTCGAGGTCGAGGATGTCTGCGGCATCGTGCGGCTGAACTATGCGCGCCGCGTCCTGTTCTACGATGGCGACGCCGAGATCGCTCCGGGGCTGACGGTCCATGCGGCGGGGGGACATTCGGAGGGTCTTCAGTTCGTGCGCGTGAGAACCCGCCGGGGCTTCGTTGTGCTCGCCTCCGACGTCAGTCAATTTCTACGAGAACATGGCCGGCGAGCGCCCGTTCACGACCGCCTTTCATGTCGGCGACATGCTGGCAGGTTTCGACAAGCTGCGGGCAGCCGCGCCGGATGCGGATCACATCGTACCCGGTCATGATCCACTCGTCATGAAGCTCTATCCGGCACCAAGCCCGGACCTCAGCGGTGTCGCGGTCCGGCTCGACGTCGCACCGTCTGAAATCGCTTCTCGGGACATCCGGCAGGGCGCAGAAGGCTGCGCGCCACAATGATCATTCTGGAAACACAGGTGCTGTGATGGCGAGCTCTTGCGTCGCCGCCGCCACCCCAAGTGACCTGTCGTCACTGGAGGCGACGAAATACGCGATCGACGATCGCGCCTGCATCGTGCGCGGCAGCGCCGGGCGCGCCGGCATCCCGTTCGCGACGGCGCATGTGACCTATCGGAAGGTTTAGGTTTAGGCGCCAAGGTGATTACCTTTCCGGACAACGCGTCTGCAATTTGGGTGCACTATCACTGTAATGCGCACCAAAAGCCGGGTGGTTTATTTAGATGGGCCGCCGGATCGCGCCATTGTCGCCTTAGAGGACGCAGCTTTTCGCGTATCTTCCTGCGCGAATATGGTATGGCATGATGTGATTTGCTGAAGCAATGTTGATGGCCTAGAGGCGGCGATGCAGAACATCTCACATGCGGTAATGGCTCAGCGTACCGAGGCCAAGGATAGCCGCGATGATTTTCCAACGCCGCCCTGGGCCACTCGGGCTCTCTGTGAGCACATCCTTTCAAAATCAGAACTGTCGCGTATGACGTGCTTAGAGCCCGCGTGCGGACGAGGTTACATGGCGAGACCGCTTCAAGAGTACTTCCAAGTGGTTGAGGCGGCGGATGCGTATGCATACGGTTATGCACCGGTGCGCGAGTTTCTGAGCTACCCATACGAAACAAATTCACACGACTGGGTCATTACCAACCCGCCGTTTCGGCTAGCTGAGGAGTTCGTTTTGCGAGCCTTAAACGTCGCAAGGCAAGGTGTCGCTATCCTTGCGCGCACTGTGTTCTTGGAGAGCAGCGGACGTTATGAGACGATATTTTCCAAAAGACCGCCTACAGCTTTCGCGCAATTCGTCGAGCGAGTGCCGATGGTCAAAGGGCGTGTCGATCGAAAGGCATCAACAGCGACGGGATACGCTTGGCTTGTCTGGGACAAACGCAGATCAGGGCCCCCCCTTCTCCAGTGGGTACCTCCATGCCGTAAAACGTTGGAACGGGAGGACGATTACTCGGCGCGATTGTAGCGCGCTACGCCGGCTTGGAGTTGTTCGAGAGCAGTTTTGTTATCCCCAGCTTCCAATGCCTTGATCGCCTTCTCGACATACGCGTGGAGATATCGTCCTTTGACGCCAGGAGGTCCTTTTGGCGGCAATTGGTCGGCGGGAGCAGCTTCCTTTGTGCCGAAGCTTCCGTTTGTGGCTTCGACAATTCGCGCCTGATTTTCTCCAAACCAAGCCGCAACGTCATGTTGCTTGTCACCACGAGCAATCATTCCGATAGCAATTTTTGCATCATTGATGGTCATAGCCATGTGCGCTAAGTCTCCCTCAAAAATTGCAGAAATAGCAACTATGCACGCTTAGATAACACTTTCTGCCTGTGCAGTCTATTGGGCGGGAGCAGCCGTTCGGATTTGTGAGAGAGATGAGAGTTTAGTTTCCGACGCGAAGAAATAAACTAGCCCATAGACCGGGATGAACGCAGACGGGATGGCGTTCGCTGTGCTCCCGTTTTGACGCCGCGAGTGATACCCATAATTGGCCGACCAGCGCCACTTTCGAAACTGAGCTATAAGGCCCTCTGATTGATTTGCCAGGATAGTCAACCCGGATCGGGAAGAGGCGGTTTAGCAATTTGTTTCTTAGTAACTGACAGCTTTGCTGGGCCTGGGCTTGGACACGCAAGGCAGGCGACCTACAGGAGCAAACGGAGTAAGTTCGCTAAGCCGGTGGTTGGAAAGCCCGCGCCGGTGCGTTGTTCGCGGACTCTACAGGAGTCGGGCCCCTGAATGCACTGTTATGTGGAGCAGTCGCAACTTTGCGCGATCCATAACAGGGCTAACTTTTGCTCGCCATTACCAAGGCGACGGACAGTATATGCTTCGGTGTTTTGATTGCAGCGGAATGAACTCACCTCTGTCGGTATGCCCCTTTAGTTGCTTCCCGTAATTTCCTATTGCGTGCATGATAAAAAAATAACAATCTTACGGAAGTCCATTGCGCATCAGGGAGAGCTCCCCTTGCGGATTTTCTGGTGGCTGAAATATTCTTTGCCTTGGCCGTGCCTTTGTTTGCTTACGCTGTTCCTCATAGCAGAGGACGCAAATGCTTGCCGCGTTTCTCACTCAGTTTCCAACAAGATTGAATCGAACGTAACCTATCTAGGCCTTCAACAAACGAAGGTGACTACTGGCAGCCCTACACATTTCACCTGGTACATTCCGCGTTCGGCCTTGCCAAGAAATACCTATCTTGTTCTGAGCTTCCCGGAAGCGGTTCGTTTCAAGGGAGAGGGTTTCGTCGCATTTCCCCCGCGGGCGCGCGCAACGCACTCATTGCGTACAGACGAATCCCGTACACGTCTTGTCGTACCTCTCTCAGGCACCATGGCAAATTTGGCTGGTCACACTGAAGCTTTCTTCTATCGAGGCGGATCAACGTCTGTACGCTGGAGCATCGTGGTCCTAACTTATGAGCAAGACGGCACATGTGCGGAAAGGACATTCCTAAGCGGTTCTATCGATTTTTACGTCGAGTTTGGGCCGCCCGAACTGGTCACACAGAACAAGTTCTCCCAAGGCACTCCTCGTGCCGAATTTGAGTCTCCTAACGGAGAGTACGTTTTAGCTGAATACGAGCAACGATTTCAGATTAATAGAAGAGCCTCGGGAGACCTGATCTATGATGGAAGCGGCACCACTCCGAAATTTTCAACGAGGGGACGGTATGTAACTTTCAACAATGGCTCAGGTCGGCTTGAAGTTCTGGATGTGGTCTCCCGCAAGATCGTATTTGCGACCTCCGATATCGAGGAGGGAAATTTCGGCGGTGCAAGCATCTGGGGTTGGATGAACGAGGATACCGCCTTGTTGATAGGCTATGGACGCAAAGGAGCAGTTGGTCTGGTTCAGGTTCTCATCGACGACCGGGTTAATTTCTCTGGCGATATAAATTGTAATGCATGTCACGCGTTTGGCTCAGTCGATCTGACGGTTGACTTTGATGGCCTTTTTATTCGTGCAGGGGCCCAATCAGACTACGCGTCAACGCTTGTCGAGGTTGCGGACTCTCCCGACGTGGTTGAAAGTTGGGAAAAGGGCGAAAAGGAAACGCGCGGCTCGCCGCCAAAGCGAGCTAAATATCAGCTCCCTAAGACTATGAAACTAAAAATAATCGGAGATGACCTAAGCGTCCCCGCTAACGAAGTCAAACAACAAGACGCTGTAAAATGGCTCTTTTCAGATCCGGTCAGCGTAGCATCCTTTAGGGTCTGGAATGGTGATACCAACCAGCAAACAAAGATTCTTAAAGCGAGATTCTACGATCAGCTGCGCAAAGAGGTCGGCCGAACTATTCGAGTCCGCAAGCCGAAAGCCGTTGCGAGGTCAACGCGCGTAAGTGGGCTGTCGGTGTCTCCAAAAACTGAAACGCAAAAGATGATTGCGTCGCTGGCTGCTTTCGGAGTTCGTGTTTACGAGCCGTCCGAAATTCGGAAGCAGTCACCTTCTAAGGTGCACAACAATGACTACGCTAGTTGGACAAGATCGGCCTTCAAATTGCTCGAACCTGTAATGAAAGCAGCATCAATAGGTCGAACTCGGCTAACGCTTAGAGAGAATGCGCCTAAAAAATTGTTGGACAAGACCTACTTTGCCAAAACCTACGGAACTTTTGGAGCATGCAGTAGCGATGACGGCGGAAAGGAATGGGGCGAACTGGGTGAAGAGCCTCCAATTGTCAGCGCAAACCGCTTAAATGCGCTCTGGAGTATCGAGTCGGTCGTTGGGTCCGTTTATCTTTTTCAACAATCCGATTATTGCGGAACGGCTCCTGACAAGTATGGTGACTTTATCTCTCTCTTTGTCCCCCAAAAGGAAAGTGAACCTCTAGTCTACAAGCGGCTGGCGGCGTCTTATTCCGAGGCGGGAGATGTATCAGACCCCACTGGGATTGATCCAGTGAGGTCAAAAATCGGAGCGCGGTTGCGTTTAACCGAGTCTCCAAATCTGAAGGTGAATTTGGTAAATGACCGCTTTGTCATCGTGACGTCCTTAGACTCCGGCGGTGCGGCGGTTTTCAAGTTTCCGTCGATGGAATTCGTCCAATCCTTTGAGGGCTTCTCAAACTCGCTTGAATTGAGCTCTGTAACGATGACAACTGATCACCAGTCAGTGTTGCAAATAAACCAAAGCGGCGCGCTTCAACTTTATGATCTGGTGTCGACCGAATTGAAACTTGGAGGACGATATGTGGATGAGGAGATCGTGCTCTACGATCGCGCACTGAACTTTGAATCTTCTCCCGAAGGTGCGTCGTATGTTTTTGTGCGTGTGCCAGGTTCGGACGAATTCTATAGTTTAGATCAATTCTCAAGCCGATTGAGAAGAGCCGGCATTGCACAACAAGCTTCCAATTCAATGAGTGTGGGCGGTCCGCAAGCTGGCCTCATACCTCCCCGCTTAGACGTCACGAGGATAAATGACACATACCGAGTGACAGCACATTCTGAGGCAGGCTTGCGAGAGTTTCGCATCATCCTCGATGGACGTGTGGTTCAAACCAAGCAACTGACTGGGGTTGATTTCGCCGATGTGTTTGAGGAAAAGTTTGTTCAACAGGGGCGTTGGTTGAATTTTTTGGTTGAAGACGACCGGGGGCTGATCAGTTCGGTTCGGCCGTTTTTTGTGAACGCCGAGCCGTACACGGGGACACTACGTGTCATATCTGTTGGGGTAGACCGGTTCAATAACGGTCGACTCGACAACACGCCAGTCGTTGACCTTCGCTACGCAGAAAGCGACTCTAAACGTTTTTTGGCAGCTATTAAGGACTCGTTAGCGCCCTCATATCAGAGATTTGAATCGAAAAGCATTTTAGGAGCCGTCCGACCCAATCAGCTTCTTACGGCGATTCGAGAGACAGCCGAGGCGACCGCCCCTTCTGACACTCTTGTGGTTTTTATTGCGTCGCACGGCATGTCGTCGTCCGGCGAGTTTTCATTGTTGTTACCAGGGGGGTCGAAGGGAGGGCCGGTTGAGACCCTGTCGTTTCAGCGTATCGCAGAGATGCTTGGTCATGCTAAAGGGAGAGTTTTCGTTTTTCTTGATGCGTGCCATTCCGCTGATGCCGGCCAAGATAGTGCTGCAGAGCTTTTGGCCGCGCGCAATAACGGCGACATCACCATTATTGCTGCATCCAAGGGCCGTCAAAGCAGCCTGGAGTCTCAAGATTGGCGGGGTGGCATATTTACGACCAGCTTGATTGATGCATTGAAAGCATCGGTTGCAACTCAGTCGCGTAGAGACCAGTCGGATGACATTGACGACCTTTACGCTTCTATTCGTCGACGCGTTTCGCAGTCGACAAGCTTTAGGCAGACGCCCTGGTTAAGACGCTCGTCTTACATGGGCATTCAATCGTTGAATTAGGGGTGGTTATGAAAATTTCAAAACGGCAAGCGCTGCGCTTTGTCGCGGCCGCAGGACTGGGCTCGGCTCTCGGCATTGAAAACGCAACGGCCAAGCCAGGGAATATGAAAGAATGGATGGACGCGTGGACCGGGGTGAGAGCTCGCGAGCCGCATGGTGGGCTGTTTGTTTTTAGGTTTAAGGATCCGATGTGGGTTCTACAAAAGCCGATCAGTTGGAGTGCTGATGATCCCGCTCTGAAAATAGCTTCTGTTCAAGTACCTGCCGGCTTTGTGACAGACTTTGCCAGCATTCCGTCAGCCTTCTACACCTTGCTCCGCCCAGACGGAGAGTACACGTACCCGGCAATTGTCCATGATTACCTCTATTGGGTTCAATCTAGGAGCCGTGAAGAGAGCGACAATATTATGCGCCTGATGATGATCGAGTTTCAGGTGCCGTCGGCTCAGATAGCTGCGATATACGCAGCGGTAAGAACCTTCGGTCAAGGTCCGTGGAACGAAAATAAAAAGCTGCAGGCTCGTGGTGAACGAAGGTTCCTTAAAGAACTACCAAGCGACCCTCGTACTACATGGAAAGCTTGGAAACAAAAGTCCAATGTGTTCGCGGACGAGAGCCTCAAATAGATGACGCGGCTAAAACCTAACAGCGACCCTCAGGAGGTGAGATAAAGCAAACGGGACGTAGAGTCGGTCCGCCGCCTGAGTACTTGATTCGCTAGTGGGCCCGGCAGGACTCGAACCTGCAACCAGACCGTTATGAGCGGCCGGCTCTAACCATTGAGCTACAGGCCCCGCCGCGAGGCGGCCGCAGGTAGCGCGGCCGGCAACGGTGCGCGGTTCGTTTACAGGGCCTGAGGCGGGGGTGCAATGCTGGCGCTGGTGGATCGGAACGCCGGCACGGCATCATTGATAAATTTCGAATAACCGAAATGGGCGATGATGCCTGTATAACCCTGTTTTGCCCGACGAAGCAAACCGCGTTTTCGGAAGGATTTTCGAGGTGGGCGGTAACCCATTGAAATCACTGGCCTCGTCTACTGTGCATGGGGTTGTTTTCGCAACTTTGTTTGAGAGGGCCTGTTGGCCCCCTCGAACATGGTGCGGCTGCGCTCGGCGGCACGGCCGCTGCCTAGTCCACCGAGACCCCGGCGAACTCGACCACCTTGCGCCACTTCGCGGTCTCGTCCGCGACCAGCTTGCCGAACTCGGCCGGCGTCATCGGCTTGGGGATGCCGCCGGTCTCGGCGAGCTTTGCCACCAGCTTCGGGTCCTTCAGCGCTTCGCCGACGGCCTTGTTGAGGGTCTCGATAACTTCCGGCGGCGTGCCCTTCGGCGCGGAGATGCCGTAGAAGCCGACCGATTCGAAGCCCGGCACGGTCTCGGCGATCGCGGGCACGTCGGGCACGCTCGGCCAGCGCTGCGGCGAGGTCACGCCGAGCGCGCGGACGTTGCCGCCCTTCACCTGCTCCATCGCCGAGGGCAAATTGTCGAAGATCAGCTGCACCTTGTTGGAGATGATGTCGGGGAAGGCGACGGCCGAGCCGCGATAGGGCACGTGCACCATGTCGCACTTCGTCATCACCTTGAACAGCTCGGCCGACATGTGCACCGAGGTGCCGTTGCCGGAGGAGGCATAAGAGATCTTGCCGGGATTGGCGTTGCAGTAGTCGATGAACTCCTGAACCGACTTCGGCGGAAACGCGTTGGAGACGACCAGCATGTTGGTGAGCTGCATGATGCTCGCGACCGGGGTGGTGTCGCGCAAAAAGTCGAACGGCAGCTTCTTGTAGAGCGAGGTCGAGATCGCGTTGTTGGGCGCGACGAACAGCAGCGTGTAGCCGTCCGGCGGGGCGTTGATCGCCGCGGCCGCGGCGATGTTGCCGCCGGAGCCGGTGCGGTTCTCGACGATGAATTGCTGGCCGAGCCGCTCCGACAGCCACTGCGCCATGATCCGCGCCACGATGTCGACTGGGCCGCCGGGGGAAAAGCCGATCAGCCAGTGTACGGGACGATCGGGATAGGCTGCGGCGGCGGGAGGGGTGGCGCTGAAAAGACCCAACAGGACTGCGAGTCCGAAAACACCGTGACGCAAAATTCGCAACATGACACCTCCCATTGTTCTATTGTCGTTGCGCGGCATGCTTTCATAAAAACCGGCGGCTGCCTACATCGCCGCAAGTCGGTGTTGACGCAGGCCCGTCAGGGACAACCATGAGATTCGCGATGATCCTTCTCGGTGCGGCGCTGTTCGCCAGCCCCGCCGCCGCCCAGACCGGAGGCACGGCCATTCCGACCGCGACGATCAGCCTGGGAACCGCGACACCCGGCGGCGGCTTCCCGCTCTATGGCAACGCCTTCGCGGAGCTGATGAACGCGGCCGATCCGCAAATCACGATCGTCCCGCGCAACACCAAGGGCAGCAGCGAGAACATCCCGCTTCTAGAGAAGGGCGAGCTTGATCTCGCACTGGTCGCGGGCGAGCCGGCCTATGAAGCCTTCGCCGGCATCGGCCGTGCGAAGGTAGCGCTGAAGATCCTCACCGCGATCTATTCCAACCCCGGCATGTTCGTGGTGCGCGCCGACAGCCCGTACACGACCATCCGCGATCTCGTCGGTCAGCCCGTTGCGTTCGGTGCCAGGGGCTCCGGCCTGCCGATCCTGGCGCGCTATGTGCTCGATGGTCTCGGCCTGAAGCAGGACGAGGACTTCAAGGCTGTTTATCTCGACCGCGCCGGCGACGGCCCCGCGATGGTCGAGGACGGCCGCGTCGCAGCGCTCTGGGGCGCCGGCATCGGCTGGCCCGGCTTTGCCGCGGTCGCCGCGAGCGCGTCGGGCGCGCGCTTCATCGCGCCCAGCGCGGACGAGATCGCGCGCATCCGCGCCAAGCATGCGTTTCTCAAGCCGCTGACCGTGCCGGCCGGCTCCTACCCGAAGCAGACCGAGCCGATCCCCTCGCTCGGTTCCTGGAGCTTCATCCTCACGCGCGAGGATCTGCCTGACGACGTCGCCTACCGCCTCGCCAAGACGCTGCACGGTATCGAAGCGACGTTCTGCAGGAAGCTCGCGCAGGCCTGCGAGACCAAAGCCGCGAACACGGTCGCGGCCGCGCCGAGGCCGGAGCTGATTCATCCGGGCGTGCTGAAGTATTTCCGCGAGATCGGGGTGGTGAAGTAGCGAGTGGCGAATTGCGAATAGCGAATGGAAGCTTCCATTCGCCACTCCCTATTCGCCACTCGCCAATCTCACTTCTTCACCAGCGGGCAGGCCGGGTCCGGCGGGCCGAACGCCTTGTCGCCGGAAATCGTCGTGAGGATCTTGTAATAGTCCCATGGATATTTGCTCTCCTCGGGCGTCTTCACCTGCACCAGCCAGAGGTCGTGCACCATCAGATTGTCTTCGCGAAGCTTGCCGTTGCGGGCGAAGAAATCCTCGATCGGCTTCTCGCGCATCTTGGCTGCCACTTTCAGCGGATCGTCGCTGCCGGTCTCCTGGATGGCGTTGAGATAGTGCATCACGCTGGAATAGACGCCGGCCTGCCACATCGACGGCATCCGGTTCATCTTGGCGAAATAGCGCTTCGACCATTCGCGCGTCTTGTCGTCCATGTCCCAGTAGAACGAGGTGGTCAGCAGCAGGCCTTGCGCCGCCTGCAGGCCGATGCCGTGGATGTCGGTGATCAGCGCGAGCAGCGCCGCCATCTGCTGGCCGCCCTTGAACACGCCGAACTCGGCGCCGGTCTTGATCTCGTTCATGTTGTTGGGGGGACCGGCGGCAATGCCGATGATCTTGGCCTTGGAGGCCTGCGCCTGCAGCACGAAGGACGAGAGATCGGGCGTCGCCAGCGGCGGCCGCACCGAGCCCAGCACCTTGCCGCCATTGGCGGTGACGACGGCGGAAGCGTCGCGCTCCAGCGAATGGCCGAAGGCGTAATCGTCGGTGATGAAGAACCAGCTGTCGCCGCCGCGCTTGACCACCGCATCCGCAGTGCCGACCGCGAGCGCGCGGGTGTCGAACACCCACTGGATCGCGTAAGGCGAGCAGAACTTGCCGTGGAAGTCCGCGGTGCCGGTGGAGTGGGTGATGAACAGCCGCTTCTTCTCGTTGGCGATGGTCTGCACCGCGAGCCCGACCGCCGAAACGGGCACGTCCACGATCAGATCGACCTGCTCGACGTCGAACCAGCGCCGCGCCAGCGAAGCGCCGATGTCCGCCTTGAGCTGGTGGTCGCCGATCACGACGCTGATCGGCTTGCCGAGCACCTTGCCGCCGAAATCGTCGATCGCCATCTGCGCCGCGGTCACCGAGCCCTGGCCGGTCGGCGCCGAGGCCGGGCCGTTCATGTCGGTGAGCACGCCGATCTTGACGACGTCGTCGGAAACCTGCGCCGACGCCGCGCCGGACAGCAGGGTCGCCAGCAAGGCGGCCGCGACCGGCACTCCAAATCTGATTGGGTTCACGTTTCTCCTCCCTGATCCGGCTCATTGGCCGGTGTTGCTTGTCCGGGTATGGCCCGGTCGAATTGGTTTCTTTTGCAACTATTAGGGGGCTGGCGTCAATGTCAGGCTGCGAAGCGGATCTGTCCTGCGGGGGAGGGATCGTAGCCGGTCAGCTCCTCCGCGCGCTGGCGCAGCCGCCGCTCGTTCAGGAAGCGGAGCAAGGCCTGCATGGCGGGGCGGAAATAGCTGCGCTGCCGCATCGCGAGGTCGAGATTCTCCCAGACCAGCGGCACGAAATCGAGACCGGCCGAGCGCGCCGCGGAGCGCGTCGCGATGCCGCAATCGGCCTGGCCGGCGCGAACCAGCTCGGCCAGATCCGGGCCGGTCAGCGCCGGCGGCTCGATCCGGCGCAAGTCCCGCATCGAGGCGCCGGCGCGCCTGAGCAGCACGTCGAGCAGCATCTGCGCGCCCGTGCCCTGTTGCCGCATCGCCATCCGGGCCCCGGCTGCGAGCACGTCGGTCAGGCTGTGCAGGTGCTTGGGATTGCCGTGCGGCAGCAGGAGACCCTCTTCGCGGCGCACGAACGCGATCAGCACCGCATCATGCAGGTCTGGCGTGGTCCGCAGCGCTTCGATGCTGGCATCGCTGGCGACATTGTCGCCGGCGTCGAGCGCGTGGAAGTGCACCGCCGCAGCCATCACCTCATTGCGCTGCAAGCGCTCGAGCCCGCGCGCGCTGCCCTCGTTCATCGATCCGAGCCCCGAGCCGGACTCGCGCAGGCTCCAATCGAGCAGTTCGTCGTGGCTGCCGCCGACGACCGGCGGCGGCTCGGCGATCAACATGCCGGCCGGGCGCGCAAGGCCCGACAGGACCCAAAGGTCGAGCTCGTGCCGTGGGAACAGCCATTTTCCCGTCACCTTGCTGCAGGGGATCGCACCGGTGGTGACGAGTTCGTAAAGCTTGCGTTCGCCGAGCCGAAGGTAGTCGGCGGCTTCGCTGGTGGTCAGGAATTCCATCCTGCATTCCTATGCAAATTCTTGCTTCTTTTTGACGTCCGACGCAGGTGGAATTCTGCATTTCAGATATTTGTCGCGGGGAACCATGCCCGATCATCTCGCTGCTTTGCAACACGTCACGACGCGCGATCTCTGCTTTGGTGAACGATCCTAGAGAGATCGCGCGGGCGGTGCGCCGCGATGAAGTTGCCGAAATTTCCCGGCCGGCAGCGCAAAACGCGTCACGAGTGCGGCGCAATCGATCATCATCATGACGGCGTCAAACCTGAGGGAACCCGATCATGGGCCGCCTGTCCGTTGCACTTGCGCTTCTCTGCGGCCTTGCCGCAGGCGTTGCGGCGTCGGCCGCGGAGGACCGCAGCATCGTCCTCGCTTCGACGACGGCGACTCAGGAATCCGGGCTGCTCGACTATCTGCTATCGATCTTCCGCGACAAGACCGGCATCGACGTCACCGTGATCGCGCGGCGCGCCGACGAAGTGCTCGATGGTGCGCGGCGGGGCGAGGTCGACGTCGTGCTGATGCACGCGCGGCCTCAGGAGGAGAAGTTCGTCGCCGACGGCTTTGGCGTGAAGCGCTACGACGTGATGTACAGCGACTATGTGCTGATCGGGCCGAAGAGCGATCCCGCGGGCGTGAAGGGCAAGGACATCGCGACGGCGCTGAAGGCGATCGAAGCCAAGGGCGCGCCGTTCGTGACGCGTGGCGATCGGTCGGGCACTCATGCCGCGGAGCTCGCGCTTTGGATCGTCGCCGGCATCGACATTGCCGGCGCCAAGGGCGCCTGGTATCGCGAGGCCGGCCCCGGCATGGCCGCATCGCTCGGGGCCGCGCGCGCCGCCAATGCCTATGTGCTTGCGGATCGCGGCAGCTGGATCGCGTTCAGCGATCGCGGCGATCTCGACATCGTCGTCGAAGGCGACCGGCGGCTGCTCAACCAATATGGCGTGATGCTGGTGAATCCTGCGAAGTTCCCGAACGTGAAGAAGGACCTCGCGCAGACCTTCGTCGACTGGCTGACGTCGCCGGAGGGGCAGACGGCGATCGCCGGCTACAAGGTGGACGGACAGCAATTGTTCTTCCCCAATTCGGATAGGTCGGGCGGCTGAGGGTTGAGGCCGGCACCGCCGGCGGTTGCCAAACCGGACGATGCATGGTCCTCATGGCGCATGACCCAGCGCCTGCCACCTTCGCTCACGCCGCTCGACACCGCGCTCGCCGCGCTGCTGCGGGGCGTTGATCCCGTCGCGCCGGTGGAGGTGCCGCTGGCGGACGCAATCGGCTGCATCGCGGCGGGTGCGCCGCTGCTTGCCGCCTATCCTTCGCGGGACGTTGCGGCCGTCGACGGTTGGGCGCTATCTGCCAACGATCTCGTCGGGGCGTCCGCTTACTCGCCTGTGCCGCTGGCAATGGCCCCCTTATGGGTCGAGGCGGGTGAGGCGATGCCGGCGGGATGCGACTGCGTGCTCGATGTCGACGCCGTGGAGACGTCGGGGCCGCTTGCCCAGGTGCTTGCGGAGGGCGCGCCGGGGCAGGGTGTCAGGCGTGCAGGCCGCGACATCGCCGCGCGCAGGGCCGTGGGGGACGCCGGCCATCCCATCCGTGCGGCGGACCTGTTGCTGGCGCGTGTGGCGGGCGTGGAGAAACTCGCCGTAAGGCGGCCGCGGCTGCGCATCGTCAATGTGCCGGGTGGAACGGTTACAGCGCAGACGATTGCCGGGATCGCGCACACAGCGGGATTGGATGTGGAAACGCATCAAGCGCATGCACGCGATAAAGCGTCGATCGCCGATGCGCTAGATGCGTCCTCCTGCGATGTCCTGCTGACCATCGGCGGTAGCGGCGTCGGCCGCCAGGACGCCGCCATCGCCGCCCTCGCCGGGCGCGGCGAGGTGATGGCGCACGGCCTTGCGCTGCAGCCGGGGCGCACCGCTGCGGTCGGACGGCTGGGGCGGGTTCCCGTCGTCGCCTTGCCCGGCTCGCCCGATCATGCGCTTGCAGCTTGGCTTGCACTCGTGCTGCCGCTCGTCGACGGTTTGTCGGCGCGCCGGCCGCGTCGAAAAGTGTCGCTGCCGCTTGCGCGAAAAATCGCCTCCAGCGTCGGCATCACCGAGATCGCTTTGCTGGCTGAGGAACATCGCGCCTGGATGCCGCTTGCCGTGGGCGAATGGTCGCTTCAGGCCATCGCCCGTGCGGACGCATGGCTGCTCATCTCCGCCAGCGACGAGGGATTTGCGGCAGGTACATCGATCGATGCGTATCTGATGCGGGCGTGATAAGGGGTCTGGCATGACGATGATCCCGAAATCACCGGACCGCAGCGCGCTCGAGCAGGAGCAGTTCCTCAAGATCCTCTCGCGCGAGGAGGCCTTGGCGCGCTTCGAGGCGGCCTTGTTCCCGCGCGCGCTTCGCACCGAAATGCGGAAGCTCGCAGCCGGGCTGGGCGCGGCCCTTGCCGAAGATGTCACGGCGCCGATCGACGTGCCGCCGTTCGACCGCTCCAATGTCGACGGCTTTGCCGTGCGCTCCGCCGACCTCGCGGCGGCCGGGGAGGGCGCGCCCGTGCGCCTCGCGCTGAATGGCGAGACCGTTCATTGCGGGACCGCGCCGACCCTGCAGGTGGCGGCTGGAACCGCAACGGCGATCGCCACCGGAGGTCCGTTGCCGCGCGGCGCCGATGCCGTGGTCATGGTCGAGCACACCCAGCCGGCCGGCCAGGATGCGATAGACGTCCGTCGCGCCGTCTCGCCGGGGCAATTCGTCTCGTATGCCGGCTCCGACATCGCGCGCGGCGAGGCGCTGCTGCGCGCCGGCACCATCATCGGCTCGCGCGAGATCGGTATGCTGGCGGCTTGCGGCATCGCCGAGGTGAGTATCGTGCGCAGGCCGCGGGTTGCCGTGATCTCCACCGGCGATGAGCTGGTTCAGCCCGGCGGAGTGCTCGCGCCTGCCGAGATCTACGATACCAATGGCGCCATCGTCGCGGCCTCGATCGACGAAAACGGGGGCGAGGCGGTCTTCCTCGGCGCCGTTCCGGACGACGAACCCAGGCTCGAAGCCGCCATGCGCAACGCGCTTGCGGAAGCCGACATGCTGGTGCTGTCGGGCGGCACGTCGAAAGGCGCCGGCGATCTCTCTCATCGCATCATCGGCCGGCTCGGCGCACCCGGCATCATCGCCCATGGCGTCGCGCTCAAGCCTGGCAAGCCGTTGTGTCTTGCGGTGTGCGACGGCAAGCCTGTCGTGATCCTGCCGGGCTTTCCAACATCGGCGATGTTCACCTTCCACGACATGATCGTGCCGGTGCTGCGCAGGATGGCCGGACTGTCGCCGCGCTCCGATGCCAAGGTGAACGCGACCGTGCCGGTGCGCATCGCCTCCGAGCTCGGCCGCACCGAATTCGTCATGGTCTCGCTGGTCCAGGGCAGGGAGGGCCTCATCGCCTATCCCTCCGGCAAGGGCTCTGGTGCGATCACGTCCTTTGCGCAGGCAGACGGCTTTCTTCGCATCGATGCACTTGCCGACCAGATGCCGGCCGGCACCGAAACCGAGGTGACGCTCTTCACGCCGCATGTGCGCGTGCCGGATCTCGTCATCGTCGGCAGCCATTGCACCGGCCTCGATCTCGTCACGGCACAGCTGGCGCATGCCGGCCTGTCCGTACGCTCGATAGCGGTCGGCAGCCTCGGAGGATTGGCGGCGGCAAAGCGTGGCGAATGCGATCTCGCGCCGATCCATCTGTTCGACGATCGCAGCGAGACCTACAACACGCCCTATCTCGTCGAGGGACTCGAGCTGGTCGCCGGCTGGCGGCGAATGCAGGGCATCGTCTTTCGTAAGGACGACAAACGTTTCGAAGGTCTTGGTGCAAAGGACGCCGTTGCCGCAGCGCTCGCCGATCCCGCCTGCATCATGGTCAACCGCAACCAAGGCGCCGGCACGCGCATCCTGATCGACCGGCTGCTCGGCGGCGCGCGTCCGGAAGGCTATTGGAACCAGCCGCGTTCGCACAATGCGGTGGCGGCGGCCGTCGCGCAGCACCGGGCCGATTGGGGCATGACCATTGCGCCGGTCGCCCACGCCGTCGGCCTCGGTTTCATTCCGCTGGCCGAAGAGCACTACGATTTCGCGCTGGTGAGTGCGCGAAAGCAACGATCGGCAGTGCAGGCTTTTCTCGACGCACTCGGCTCGAACGAGGTACGCGCGTCGCTCGCGCGAGCGGGCTTCCGGCCCGCATAGACGAGGGACCACGACGCGGCGTTCGAGCCATGAGAGGTCTACGGCTAGGATGCCTGGTCGGTACGGCTGGCCGCCTGAGCGGCCTGCTCCCGCTTGCGTTCACGATCCTCGGCCTCGGCAAGCGCGCGCCGCGCGGCGGGCGGCAGCGGCTTTGGATCCGGCGGCACCTCGACGATGTCAGGCTTGCTCAGCTGTCTCGTGCGATCGAGCGTCTCGGAGAGATCGAAGACGAAATCGACGAATTCGAAGATCGTATTCAAGAGAGGGGCGGCCATGGCTTCGTCCGGGGAATGTCCAGACCTGTGGTCGCTCCCGTTCCAGGTCCGGTTCAAGACGTCATGAACTTGGGAGGCCGCCGCAGCGACCAAGGAACATGAGCCAGGTCATGACCGCATCGACGCCCCTCAATTTCCGCAAGATCGCTGCTCTCGTCGCGGCGGCCGGCACACTGTTCTGGCTCTACACCTTCCATTACATCGCGAATGTCCCGCCCGGAGACGGCAGCGGCTTTCAATGGCTCGCGGTGTTTCCGCTGGGCATGGTCTTCGGGACGTTCTTCCTGCCGGCCTGGGTGCTGGTTGCGATCGGCCGTTTGCCGCGCTTCACCACTGCCGTCGGCATTTGCGGCCTGATCGCCTTCGCGATCATCTGGGCGCAGCTCCTCAACGAGTTTCCGAAATCATAGAGTCGCTAGGATGCGGCATCCAGCGCCGCCAGCCGCTCGGCCTCGGCAATGTCCTCGACCGTGTTGGCATTGAAGAACGGATCGAGCGGCTCGTTCGGCCAGGTCACCGTTGCGAGCGGATAGCGCGCGGTCCAGCGGTCGATCTTGCGGAGGTCTTCGTCCACGAGCGCGTGGCGCAGCTCCTCGCGCAAGGCGACGCGCCACAGGCCGATCACCGGATGCGACTGCTCGCCTGAGGCTGCGACCGCAAGCTGCGCATTCTCACGCGCGCGCGCCTCATGCAGCTGCGCGACGAGGTCGCGCGGCAGGAACGGGCAATCGCCGGCGGCGCTGAGCACCCATTCGATCTGCGGCCGGTTCGCCGCGGCCCAGTCGAGCGCCGCGAGGATGCCGGCCAGGGGACCGGGGAAGCCGGGCACGTCGTCGGCGACGACCTGCAGGCTGAACGCGGCAAAGCGGGCGGGATCGCCGTTGGCGTTGAGGATCAGTCCGCTGCACTGGGGCGCAAGGCGCGCGATCACGCGTTCCAGAATGGTGCGGCCGCCGATGGTGCGCATCGGCTTGTCGCCGCCGCCCATGCGCCGCGCGAGCCCACCGGCGAGCAGCACGCCGAGAGTCGGCGGAACACGCGCCGCGGAAATGTCAGTCGTCACCGCCTTCACCCTTGCGCTTGTGCTTGGCCGATTCCTCCTCGACATAAGCGAGGTTCTGGTCGTAGACGATACGCTCTTCGCCTGCGAGCACGATGAAGCGTTTGCCCCGGGTGCGTCCGACCAGCGTCAGGCCGACCTGCCTTGCGAGATCGACACCCCAGGCGGTGAAGCCGGAGCGCGACACCAGGATCGGAATGCCCATGCGCACCGTCTTGATCACCATCTCCGAGGTGAGGCGCCCCGTGGTGTAGAGGATCTTGTCGGACGCGTCGACGCCGTGGCGGTACATCCAGCCCGCGATCTTGTCGACGGCGTTGTGGCGGCCGACATCCTCGGTGTAGCAGAGCGGGGTGCCTTCCTTGCACAGCACACAGCCGTGGATCGCGCCGGCCTCCAGATAAAGCGAGGGCATGGTGTTGATGGTCTGCGTCATCTGGTAGAGCCAGGAGGTGCGCAGCTCCGCCTTGGGCAGCGCGACGCTCTCGACCGCCTCCAAGAGGTCGCCGAAGGCGGTGCCCTGCGCGCAGCCGGAGGTCTGCGTGCGCTTCTTCAGCTTGGCTTCGAAATTGGTGTGGTGTGAGGTGCGCACGACGACCACCTGGAGGTCGTCGTCGTACTCGACCTCGGTGACCACGTCGTTATATTTCAGCATGTTCTGGTTCAGCAGATAGCCGAGCGCCAGATATTCCGGATAGTCGCCGATCGTCATCATGGTGACGATCTCCTGCGCGTTCAGATAGAGCGTCAGCGGCCGCTCCATCGGCACCTTGATCTCGACCCTGGCGCCGGTCTGGTCGGTGCCGGTCACGCTCTGGGTCAGGCGCGGGTCGTCCGGATTGGGGACGATCAGGGGCACCGGGGCTTTGTCGATCTTCATCATGGCGGCGAGGTTAGCATGACATTCGGGTCAAGCCGATATAAGCATGGCGGGGAGAGAGCGAAATGCCGCCTTGTCGTCATTGCGAGCGCAGCGAAGCAATCCAGGATCTTTCCGCAGCGGCAGTCTGGATTGCTTCGCTCCGCTCGCAATGACGGGGAGGGGATGGTGGTTCCATCGGCGAGCGCTGGTTGCTGGAAAAGAGAGCTGGAATGAAAGTCATCGGCCTTGCAGGCTGGAGCGGTGCGGGCAAGACCACGCTGTTGACGCGGCTGATCCCGCATTTCCACGCGCAGGGCCTGCGCGTCTCCGTGATCAAGCATGCGCATCACCAGTTCGACGTCGACGTGCCCGGCAAGGATTCCTGGCGCCATCGCGAGGCCGGCGCGGCGGAGGTTCTGGTGGCCTCGTCGAAACGCTGGGCGCTGATGCATGAGCTGCGCGGGGCGGCGGAGCCGCGGCTGCCGGAGCTGCTCGACAAGCTCTCTGCGGTCGATCTCGTCGTGGTCGAGGGATTCAAGCGCGAGCCGCACCGCAAGATCGAGGTGCATCGTGCCGCCAACGGCAAGCCGCTGCTGTTTCCGGACGATGCCGGAATTGCCGGGATTGCGACCGACGTCGCGATTGACACGAGGCTCCCGACTGTCCATCTCGACGATATCGAAGGCGCCGCGGCATTGATGCTACGGGCGGCGATGCCGGTCGAGGAAGCGGTAGCAAGAAGCGCCGCGACACGCTGACGAGGCACCATGGCGCAACTGTCGGACGATTGCTTTGCCTTTGGCGGCCCGATGATGTCGGTCGACGAAGCCGTCGACCTCATCACGACGCGCGTCAACGCCATCGTCGATCTCGAGACGGTGGCGCTGGTCGATGCCGACGGGCGCGTGCTCGCGCGCGATGTGGCCGCGCCTTTGCCGCTGCCGCCGTTCACCAACTCCGCCGTTGACGGTTACGCCGTGCGCAATGCCGACCTACCGGCAAGCGCAGAGCAGGCCTTCCCGCTTGACGGCCGCATCCAGGCCGGCGGCCTTGCGCAAGCGCCGATCAAGCCCGGCCACACCGCGCGCATTTTCACCGGCGCCCCGATGCCGCCGGATGCGGAGACCGTCTTCATGCAGGAGGACGTCCGCATCGATGCTTCAGGCAGGATCGTGCTGCCGCCGGGGCTGAAGCCCGGCGCAAATGTGCGGCCTGCAGGCGAGGACATTCCCCAAGGTCAGGTCGCGCTGCGCGCCGGCCAGCGCCTGCGGCCGCAGCACGTCGCCCTTGCCGCCGCGTTCGGCCTGGCGAAGCTCGACGTCGTCAGGCGCATCCGTGTCGCCGTGTTTTCGACCGGCGACGAGCTCGCCTCGCCCGGCGAGCCGCGCGCCGCCTCGCAATTGTTCGATTCCAATCGCTTCATGCTGATGGCGATGCTGCGGCGGCTCGGCTGCGAGGTCAGCGATCTCGGCATTCTGCGCGATGAGCGAGCGTCGCTGGCGTGCGGCCTGAAGCAGGTCGCAGGCGACCATGACCTGATCCTCACCACTGGAGGCGTCTCGACCGGCGAGGAGGATCACGTCAAGGCGGCGGTGGAGAGCATCGGCTCGCTGGTGCTGTGGCGGATGGCGATCAAGCCCGGTCGTCCCGTGGCGATGGGCATCATCGACGGCACACCGCTGATCGGACTGCCCGGCAATCCCGTCGCGAGCTTCGTGACATTCGTCCACGTGGTGCGCCCGACGGTGTTGGCGCTGGCGGGCGCCTTGCCGGAGCCGCTCTTGGCGATCCCGCTGCGCGCGGCGTTCACCTACAAGAAGAAGTCCGGCCGGCGTGAATATGTGCGCGCCTCGCTGCGGCGCGCGCAGGACGGCGGGCTCGAGGCGATCAAGTTCCCGCGCGAAGGGGCAGGGCTCCTATCCTCGCTGGTCGAGACCGATGGCCTCGTCGAACTCGGCGAGGACATCACGAATGTCGAGCCGGGGCAGGACGTCGGCTTCCTGCCCTATGCCAGCCTTATCTGACGCCTCCTGCCGTTGACGCAGCCGCTCCGCCTCGCCATGGTGCGGCCATGACCAGGACGACACTCGATCTCACCGGGCTGAAATGCCCGTTGCCGGCCCTCAAGACGCGCAAGGCGCTCAAGCCGCTCAAGGCAGGCGACCAGCTCGAAGTTCACTGCACCGATCCACTCTCGGTGATCGATATTCCCAATCTAATCCGCGAGACCGGCGACAAGGTCGAGATCACCGAGCGCAACGAGGCGCGCATCGTGTTCCTGGTCGAAAAGAGCGACGCCCCGTAGAACGGGGAATGTTCACGGCGGCGGCCTTTGCGCTCCCGCCGCGCCTCAAGCGAAGTCGATAGGACTTCGCTATCGCAGCATGAGACGCCTTTATTGATCTCCCGGCCAATTCGGGCTTGGCTCGGCCTTGCTCAAGAACGCAGGGCCGTGCTGGGCTCCGTTGAGCCGTGCAGCGTAACCACTTCCGCCAGCGTGATAATTTTCTTGGCATCTGGCATGCCAAGGGATAGAAGTGGAGTCCTGATAAGGACGAGATCGAGACGAAGCGATGAGCCACGAGGACGTGCACAAGGTCCGCTCCTTCGAGCATCCCGGTGAGGGACGCCGACGCGCCAAGGCGACTCCCAAGGGGCGGCAGGTCGATCCCACGGCCGCGCACGAGATCGAGCTGTTGCTCGGCGACAGGCCGCGACGACGCGATCTGTTGATCGAATATCTGCACCTGATCCAGGACAAGTATCACCAGATCTCGGCGGCGCATCTGGCCGCGCTCGCCGACGAGATGAAGCTCGCCTTCGCCGAGGTGTTCGAGACGGCGACCTTCTACGCGCATTTCGACGTGGTGAAGGAAGGCGAGCCCGACATTCCCCCGCTGACGATCCGCGTCTGCGATTCGCTCACCTGCGCGATGCTTGGCGGCGAGAACCTGCTCGAAGATCTGCAGAGCGCGTCAGGTCCCGGCATCCGCGTCGTGCGCGCGCCCTGCGTTGGCCGCTGCGACACAGCGCCGGCCGCCGAGGTCGGGCACAATTTCGTCGACCACGCGACCGTCGCCGATGTGATGGCGGCGGCAAAGGCCGGCGATACTCATACGCATCTGCCCAAGTATACCGAGTACGATTCCTACGTTGCCGGTGGCGGCTACAAGCTGCTCAATCGTCTGCGCTCCGGCGAATTGTCGAAGGACGATCTCCTGAAAGCGCTCGACGACGCTTCGCTGCGCGGCCTTGGCGGCGCCGGCTTCCCCACCGGGCGCAAATGGCGCGCCGTGCTCGGCGAGCCCGGACCGCGGCTGATGGCGATCAACGGCGACGAGGGTGAGCCCGGCACGTTCAAGGACCGCTATTACCTCGAAACCGATCCGCATCGCTTCATCGAGGGCATGCTGATCGGCGCCCACGTGGTGCAGGCTTCCGACGTCTACATCTATCTGCGCGACGAATATCCGGCCTCGCGCGAGATCCTCCAGCGCGAGATCGCCAAGCTTCCGCCGGGCGGCCCGACGCTGCATCTGCGGCGCGGCGCCGGCGCTTACATCTGCGGCGAGGAATCCTCGCTGCTGGAGAGCATCGAGGGCAAGCGCGGCCTGCCCCGGCACAAGCCGCCTTACCCGTTCCAGGTTGGCCTGTTCGGCCTGCCGACGCTGATCAACAATATCGAGACGCTGTGGTGGGTGCGCGACATCGTCGAGAAGGGTGCCGATTGGTGGAAGGGCCATGGCCGCCACGAGCGTCACGGCCTGCGCAGCTTCTCGGTCTCGGGCCGCGTCAAGAATCCCGGCATGAAGCTCGCGCCCGCGGGCATCACCGTGCGCGAGCTGATCGAGGAATATTGCGGCGGCATGGCCGACGGCCACCAGTTCTACGCCTATCTGCCGGGCGGTGCGTCTGGCGGCATTTTGCCTGCAGCGATGGACGACATCCCGCTCGATTTCGGCACGCTGGAGAAATACGGCTGCTTCATCGGCTCGGCTGCGATCGTGATCCTGTCGCACAAGGACAGCGTGCGGTCGGCCGCACTGAACCTGATGAAGTTCTTCGAGGACGAGAGCTGCGGCCAGTGCACGCCGTGCCGCGTCGGCACCCAGAAGGCGGCGCTGCTGATGCAAAGGCCGGTCTGGAACCGTGCCTTGCTGGAAGAATTGAGCCAGGCGATGCGCGATGCCTCGATCTGCGGGCTCGGACAGGCGGCATCGAATCCGCTGTCTTCCGTGATCAAATATTTCCCTGACGAGTTCAAGGAAGCGGCCGAATGACCAAGATTAAGTTCGAACTCGATGGCAAGCAGGTCGAGGCCAAGCCCGGCGAGACCATCTGGCAGGTCGCAAAGCGGCAGGGCCGCGACATTCCGCACCTCTGCTATTCGCCGGCGCCGGACTATCGCCCCGACGGCAATTGCCGCGCCTGCATGGTCGAGATCGAGGGCGAGCGCGTGCTCGCCGCGTCCTGCAAGCGCACGCCGTCGGTCGGCATGAAGGTGAAGACCGAGAGCGCTCGCGCGACTGCTGCGCAGAAGATGGTGATGGAGCTGCTGGTCGCAGACCAGCCGGCGCGCGAAACTAGCCACGATCCGGAGTCGAAATTCTGGCACTGGGCCGAGACCACTGGCGTCACCGAGAGCCGCTTTCCCGCCGCCGAGCGCTGGGCCACTGATGCCAGCCATCCGGCGATGCGCGTCAATCTCGATGCCTGCATCCAGTGCGGCCTGTGCGTGCGCGCCTGCCGTGAGGTCCAGGTCAACGACGTCATCGGCATGGCCTATCGCAATGCCGGCGCCAAGATCGTGTTCGACTTCGACGATCCCATGGGCGAGTCGACCTGCGTGGCCTGCGGCGAATGCGTGCAGGCCTGCCCGACCGGCGCCTTGATGCCGGCCGTGATGCTCGACGACAAGCAGACCCGCGTCACCTATGCCGACAAGAAAGTGGATTCGCTCTGCCCGTTCTGCGGCGTCGGCTGCCAGGTCACCTATGAGGTCAAGGACGAGAAGGTGATCTATGCGGAAGGCCGCGACGGCCCCGCCAATCACAATCGCCTCTGTGTGAAGGGGCGTTTCGGCTTCGACTACATCCACCATCCGCATCGCCTGACGAAGCCGCTGGTGCGGCTGCCGAACGCGAAGAAGGACGCCAACGACCAGGTCGATCCGGCCAATCCGTTCACGCATTTCCGCGAGGCGAGCTGGGAGGAAGCGCTCGACATCGCCGCCAAGGGCCTCGTCAAGATCCGCGACGAGAAGGGCGTGAAAGCGCTGGCCGGCTTCGGTTCGGCCAAGGGCTCGAACGAAGAGGCCTATCTGTTCCAGAAGCTGGTGCGCACCGGCTTCGGCTCCAACAACGTCGACCACTGCACGCGTCTTTGTCACGCTTCGTCGGTGGCGGCGCTGTTCGAAGGCCTCAGCTCGGGCGCGGTGTCGGCACCGTTCTCTGCTGCCATGGACGCCGAGGTCATCATCGTGATCGGCGCCAATCCGACGGTGAACCATCCGGTTGCGGCGACGTTCATCAAGAACGCGGTCAAGCAGAACGGCGCAAAACTGTTCGTGATGGATCCGCGCCGGCAGTCGCTGTCGCGGCATGCGACCAAGCATCTGCAGTTCAAGCCGGGGTCCGACGTCGCGATGCTGAACGCGATGATCAACACGATCATCACCGAAGGCCTGACCGACGACCAGTACATCGCCGGCTACACCGAGGGTTTTGAGGACCTCAAGGAGAAGATCAAGGAGTTCACGCCGGAGAAGATGGAGCCGATCTGCGGCGTCCCGGCGCAGACCTTGCGCGAGGTGGCGCGCACCTATGCGCGCGCGAAATCGTCGATCATCTTCTGGGGTATGGGCATCAGCCAGCACGTCCATGGCACCGACAATGCACGCTGCCTGATTGCGCTCGCGCTGATCACCGGTCAGGTCGGCCGTCCCGGCACCGGCCTGCATCCGCTGCGCGGCCAGAACAACGTGCAGGGCGCTTCCGATGCCGGCCTGATCCCGATGTTCCTGCCGGACTACCAGCCGGTGGGGCGCGATGATTTGCGCGGCAGCTTCGAAAAGCTCTGGCAGCAGGATCTCGATCCCGTCCGCGGCCTGACCGTGGTCGAGATCATGAACGCGATCCATGCGGGCGAGATCAAGGGCATGTATATCGAGGGCGAGAATCCCGCAATGTCCGATCCCGATTTGCAGCACGCGCGCCAGGCGCTTGCAATGCTAGATCATCTCGTGGTGCAGGACCTCTTCGTCACGGAGACTGCTTTCCATGCCGACGTGATCCTGCCGGCCTCGGCCTTCGCCGAGAAGGACGGCTCCTTCACCAACACCGATCGCCGCGTGCAGCTGGCGCGTCAGGTGATCAAGCCGCCCGGCGATGCGCGCCAGGATCTCTGGATCATCCAGGAGATCGGCAAGCGCATGGGCTTGCCGTGGAACTATGCCGGACCCGGCGACGTCTTCACCGAGATGGCAGAGCTGATGCCGTCGCTGAAGAACATCACCTGGGAGCGGCTGGTGCGCGAAGGCGCGGTGACCTATCCGGTCGACGATCCGAACAAGCCCGGCAACGAGATCATCTTCACCACGGGCTTCCCGACTGCGAGCGGCCGCGGCAAGATCGTGCCGGCCAAGGTCATCCCGCCGGACGAGATTCCCGACGACGAATATCCGATGGTGCTCTCGACCGGCCGCGTGCTGGAGCACTGGCACACCGGCTCGATGACGCGCCGCGCCCAGGTGCTCGACCAGATCGAGCCCGAGGCGGTCGCGTTCATGTCGCCAAAGGACATGCGCAACAAGAAGCTGGTGCCCGGCGATTTCATTCGCCTGGAGACCCGCCGCGGCGCCGTCGAGGTCAAGGTCCGCTCCGACCGCGACGTGCCGGAGAACATGGTGTTCATGCCGTTCTGCTACGCCGAGGCGGCGGCGAACCTGCTCACCAACCCGGCGCTGGACCCGTTCGGCAAGATCCCGGAGTTCAAGTTCTGCGCAGCGCGGGCCGAGCGCGCCGAGATGCGGGACGCCGCGGAATAAGGGGATGCCTCGTCATCGCGCACGAGGCTTGCCACAAAACGGGTGTCATTCCCCGCGACGGCGGGGAATCCAGTACACCGCGGCCTTTCGGTTCAATCGCAGACGTTGCGGAATACTGGATCGCCCGGTCAAGCCGGGCGATGACAGCTATTGCGGTGCTAGGTTGTCCCACACAGTCGATGCTTCGTTGCTTCGCTCCTCGCAATGACGGTGGTAAATACCGTCCATGTCCAAAGTCACCCCCGCCACACGCGCACTCGCGGCCGCCGGTGTTGCCTTCACCGTTCACACCTATGACTATGATCCCGACGCCGAGAGCATCGGGCTCCAGGCGGCGGCCGCGCTCGGCGAGGACCCGGCGCGCGTCCTGAAGACGCTGATGGCGCTGGTCGACGGCAAGCCGGTCTGCGTGGTCGTGCCGTCCGACCAGGAAGTCTCGATGAAGAAGCTGGCGGCGGCGGCGAGCGGCAAGTCGGCGCAGATGATGAAGCCGCCCGAGGCCGAGCGCGTCACCGGCTACAAGGTCGGCGGCATCAGCCCGTTCGGGCAGCGCAAGCCTGTGCGCACCGTGATCGAGCAGAGCGCGCTTGCGCATGATCTCGTCTATCTCAACGGTGGCCAGCGCGGCTTGCAGGTGCGGATGAAGCCCACCGGCGTGCGGGATGTTCTGAAGGCGGTCGTGGCGGATGTGCTGGCTTGAAGGCGATGGGGGCGCGATCATGAGGTGGCCACTGTTGCTGTGGCTTCAGGTCCTGCTCTGCCTGCCGGCCGAGGCGCATCAGATCAACCTCGTGACGGCGCGCGTGGCGCTGGCCGGCGATCGCACGGTGAGCGTCGAACTGGGACTGAAGGGCAGCGATGTCGATCGCCTGGTCGGTTCGCGGATCTATGATGCGCGCCAGGACGCGGTCGATCCCGCCGCAGTCGAAGCGGCCAGGGCCACGATCCTCGACTATCTCGACAAGCACCTGGTTGTGACGGGCGGCGGCACGGCTTGCCCGCGCCCCAACGCCGCGATCCTGCCCGATGGTGACGGGGTGATCTATCGCACCAGTTTCGCTTGCGCGAACGCGCCCGGCGACATCGTCTATCGTTCCACGGTGCTGACCGAGCGGGACAAGACCGCGCGCCAGGTGGCGCTGATCGCGCAAGGAAAGTCCGAGGCGCAGGCCTTGCTCGATGCCACCACGACGACGGTCACGCTCTCCACCGCGCCGCCGTCGCTGTGGACGACGATGCAGCGCTATGTCGTCACCGGAATCGAGCACATCTTCCTCGGCTACGATCACATCGCATTTCTGGTTGCAGTCGTTTTGTGGGCGCGCAGGCTCGTTCCCGTCATCAAGATCGTCACCGCCTTCACCATCGCCCATTCGTTGACGTTGTCGCTGGCGGCGTTGAACATCCTGGTCATCCCGAGCCGCATCGTGGAGCCCGCGATTGCGGCTTCGATCGTGTTCGTCGCGGTCGAGAACTTCTTTTCGCGCGACGTCGACCGGCGCTGGCGTGTGGCTTTTCTGTTCGGCCTGATCCACGGCTTCGGCTTCGCCGGCGTGCTTCGCGAGATCGGCCTGCCGTCCGATGCGATCGTTCCAGCGCTGGCCGCCTTCAATGTCGGCGTCGAGATCGGGCAGATCGCGATCGTCGCGCTGATGTTGCCGGCGCTCGGCTTGTTGGACAGGCTGACCGCGGTCGGCCGGGAGGAGCCGGCGCGGGCGGCGGGGCTGGTGTACGCCATGTCCGGCGGGATCGGTCTTCTCGGCGGATATTGGCTCCTGATACGTGTGTTCGAGGCGTGATCGCGTCGGCGATCGGCTTATTGCTTCTGCAACAATTTCAGCCGGCAGCGCAGCGCCTCGCGAATATGCGCGCGAGCGAGCTGCTCGGCCTTGTCGCCGTCGCGCGCGGCGATGGCTGCAATGATCGCCTGATGCTCGCCATGGCTCGTCCTGGGGCGGCCAGTGACCGTGAACGTGGTCGGGCCGAGCAGGGCGATCCAGTCCTGCAATTCCCGCGAGGCGTTGTCGAGATAGCGGTTGCGCGCCGCGCGGCAGATGGTCTCGTGGAAGCCACGGTTGAGCCTTGCCATTTCGGCGGCATCGTTCGCCTCGACGAAGGCCTGCTCGATATCGCGGAGCGCGTCGATCTCCGGCGGAGAAGCGTGCTCGGCGGCAAGGCGCGCGGCGGCGCCTTCCATGATCTCACGCATGGCGTAGAGCTCGAGCACCTCGGAGATGTCGAGATTGCGGACGATCAGCCCGCGGCCGCCGGCAGGCGCGACGAAGCCGCGCGCGGCGAGCCGGCCCAGCGCTTCCCGCACCGGCGTGCGACTGACCTTCAGCCGCCGGGCGACCTCTTCCTCACGCAGCCGGTCGCCGGCGCGGTAGCTGCCGGCCTGGAGCGCCTCGCACAGCGAGCGGAACACGGCTTCGCCGAGCGCAACGCCGCCGCCGCGTGCGATCGTTCCACTTGAGCCTTCCGGACGCCTGGCCATTATCCCTCGACGCGCATCCTGCCATGCAGAGACGCCGCTTGCACCATCAATGTATATCTTTGTATACAAAAGTGCGCAATGGCGGATTGAGGCCGATTGCGGGAAAAATGTCTCCAACTTCGCCGCATCGGGCAGACGGGATGAGCAGCAAATACGACGTGCTGGTGATCGGCGGCGGCAATGCGGCCCTGTGCGCGGCGATCAGCGCGCGGCGCGGCGGAGCGTCAGTGCTGGTGCTCGAGGCCGCACCAAAATTCTACCGCGGCGGCAACACCCGGCACACCCGCAACATGCGCTGCGCCCATGACGCCGCGACCGAAATCCTGACTGGACCCTATACCGAGGAGGAGTTCTGGGAGGACCTGCTGCGCGTCACCGGCGGGCAAACCGACGAGGTGCTGGCGCGCCATATGATCCGCGAATCCAAGGACATCCTGAACTGGATCGTGGAGCAGGGCGTGCGTTGGCAGCCTTCGCTGGGCGGCACGCTCGGCCTCGGCCGCACCAATTCTTTTTTCCTCGGCGGCGGCCGGGCCATGCTGAACGCGCTGTATCTGACCGCCGAGCGGCTCGGCGTCGCCGTCGAATACGACGCCGAGGTGACCGATCTCGTGATCGAGGACGGCCTATTCCTCGCCGCGCGCCTGAAGCGGCCGATCGAGGGCGAGACCGAAATCCGTGCTACCTCGCTGGTTGCGGCGGCCGGCGGGTTCGAGGCCAACATCGAATGGCTGAAGCAATATTGGGGCGAGGCCGCCGACAACTTCCTGATCCGCGGCACGCCGTATAATCGCGGCTCCATCCTGAAGATGCTGCTCGACAAGGGCGTGCAGGAGGTCGGCGATCCCACCCAATGTCATGCGGTCGCGATCGATGCTCGCGCGCCGAAATTCGACGGCGGCATCATCACGCGGCACGACTCCGTCGTGTTCGGCATCGTCGTCAACAAGCACGCCCAGCGCTTCTACGACGAGGGCGAGGACATCTGGCCGAAGCGCTACGCGATCTGGGGCCGGCTGGTCGCGGCGCAGCCCGACCAGATCGCCTACATCATCTTCGATTCCACCGTCGTGACCAGCTTCATGCCGACGTTGTTTTCGCCTATCGCCGGGCAGACGATCGCCGAACTCGCCGGCAAGCTCGCGCTCGATCCGGTCGCGCTGGAAAAGACCATCACCGAGTTCAACGCCGCGGTGCGGCCCGGGACCTTCGACCACACCATTCTGGATGATTGCGTGACGGAGGGCATTACGCCGCCCAAAACGCATTGGGCGCGCCGGATCGAGACCCCGCCTTTTCTCGCCTATCCGGTGCGGCCCGGCATCACCTTCACCTATCTCGGCACGCGCGTGAACAAGGAGGCGCGAATGCTGATGAAGGACGGCAAGCCGTCCGCTAACATGTTCGCGGCCGGCGAGATCATGGCCGGCAATGTGCTCGGCAAGGGTTATGCGGCCGGCATGGGCATGACCATCGGCAGCGTTTTCGGGCGGATCGCAGGACGGGAAGCGGCGAAACATGCACGGAACTAGAATTTTGGACGAAGCCGACCGTCTGATGACGGTCTGCAATTCCTGCCGCTATTGCGAGGGCCTGTGCGCGGTGTTTCCGGCCATGGAGATGCGCCGCGCCTTCTCGGACGGCGATCTCAACTACCTCGCCAATCTCTGCCATTCCTGCGGCGCCTGCTATGTCGACTGCCAGTTCTCGCCGCCTCACGAATTCAACGTCAACGTCCCGAAGACGCTGGCGGTTGCGCGCGCGGAGTCCTATGCGGCCTATGCCTGGCCGCGGGCGCTCTCCGGCACATTTGCGCGCAACGGCCTCGTCATCAGCATCACCGCCGCGCTCAGCATGGCTGCCTTCATCCTCGGCTTTGTGGCCGTGAACGACCGCAGCGTGCTGTTCGGCGTGCATACCGGCCCCGGCGCCTTCTACAAGCTGATGCCGCACAACGCGATGGTCGCGCTGTTTGGCGCCGCATTCCTCTACGCGATCCTCGCACTCGTCATGAGCGTGCGCGCCTTCTGGCGCGACATCGGCACACCGATCGGCGGCCGCGCCAATGGCGGCTCGATCTTTCAGGCGGTCCGCGACGCCGGCGAGCTGCGCTACCTCCATGGCGGCGGCGTCGGCTGTTACAACGAGGACGACAAGCCGACCGACCGGCGCAAGCTCTATCACCACCTGACCTTCTACGGCTTCCTGCTCTGCTTTGCAGCGACGTCGGTGGCGACGCTCTATCACTATCTGCTCGGCCGCGAGGCGCCGTATCCGTGGTGGGACCTGCCGGTGGTGCTGGGCACGCTCGGCGGCATCGGCCTGATCGTCGGGCCCATCGGCCTGTTCGCCGCCAGGATGCGGCGCGACCCCGCGCTGCTCGACGAGTTCAGCTACGGCATGGACGTCGGCTTCATCGCCATGCTGTTCCTGACCGGCCTCACCGGCATGCTGTTGCTGGTGCTGCGCGAAACCGCCGCGATGGGATCGCTGCTCGCGCTGCATCTCGGTGCCGTGTTCGCGTTGTTCATCACCATGCCCTACGGCAAATTCGTGCACGGCCTTTATCGCTTCGCCGCGCTGGTACGCTTTGCGCAGGAGCGGCGGACGGCGGCGTGACCCGCACGCCGCCCGTCTCGCAACCTCTTACGCCACCTCGCGCTCCGGCGGGGATGCCTGCTCGCGCGCCATCGTCGTGGCCGTGACATAGTCGGTCTTGCCGGTGCCGAGCAACGGCACCTTGTCGACCACCATGATCGCAGCGGGCACGGTCAGCTCGGAGGCGCCGATCGCCTTGGCCTGGGCCTGCATCGCGCTGCGCTCGGCGTTCTTCTCGGTCGTCAGCAGCACGATGCGCTCGCCCTTGCGCTGGTCGGGGATCGACACGGCGACGGATGCCGCCTGCGGCCATAGCGACGCCGCGATGGCTTCGACTGCCGACAGCGAGACCATTTCGCCCGCGATCTTGGCAAAGCGCTTGGCGCGGCCCTTGATGGTGATGAAGCCGGCCGCGTCGATCGAGACGATATCGCCGGTGTCGTGCCAGCCGTCGGGGAGCGTTTCGAGCACGCCGGGATTTTCGGCCCTGAGGTAGCCGAGCATCACGTTCGGGCCGCGCACCGAGAGGCGTCCGCCTTCCTCGATGCCGGGGACCGGATCGAGGCGGCTTTCCATCAGCGGGGACAGGCGTCCGACGGTGCCGGGGCGGTTGGCCATCGGCGTGTTCATCGCCAGCACCGGCGCCGTCTCGGTGACGCCATAGCCTTCGAGGATGCGAATGCCGTAGCGCTCCATGAAGACCTGCCGCGTGCGGTCCTTGACCGCCTCGGCACCGGCGATGACGAGGCGCAGGGTGCGGAAGTCGTAAGCGTGCGCCGAGCGCGCATAGCCGGTCAGGAACGTATCCGTGCCGAACAGGATAGTAGCGCCGGTCTGGTAGATCAGCTCGGGCACGATCCGGTAGTGCAGCGGCGAGGGATACATGTAGATCGGAATGCCCGCCAGCATCGGCATCATCATTCCGCCCGTGAGTCCAAACGAGTGGAACACCGGCAGCACGTTGAACACCTTGTCATTGGCATTGGCGTCGACCCGCGCCAGCGCCTGCGCCGCGTTGGCGAGGATGTTGCGATGGGACAGCACCACGCCCTTCGGCGTGCCTTCCGAACCCGAGGTGAACAGCACGACGGCGGGATCGTTGGCCTGGCGGGGCACGCGCGGCATGGTGCCGGCGAGCAGGCCCTTGATCTTGTCGGCGAGGCCGATCGAGGCGCGGACGTCCTCGAGATAGACGACGCGCGCTTCCGCCGCGATCGCGGTCATCAGCTTGTCGAGCTTGCCTTTCTCGATGAAGGCCTTCGAGGTCAGCACGGTCCTGACCTGCGCGGCCTTCATCGCGGCGAGCACGTTGACCGGCCCGGCCGAGAAGTTGAGCATCGCCGGCACCCGGCCGCTGTTCTGCAGCGCCATGAAGACGACGGCAACGCCCGCGGAGTTCGGCAGCAGCACGCCGACATTCTCGCCGATTGCGGTGCCGTTCTCGAGCTTACGGCTCAGGACCTGCGCGCCGAGGATCAGCTTGCGATAGGTCAGCTTGGTGCCGAGCGCGTCCTCGATGATGACCTTGCCGGTGTCGCGGTCGCGATAGGCGTGTCCGAGTGCCTCGAACAGCGTGTGATCGAGCATGGCGTTCTTGACGAGGGCGTCGATCATGACGTCCTGCAGCGCGGCGCCGGCGGCGTTGCGGCGGGCCTTGCCCTTGAGCGTTTCGTCAACCGGAAGCTTGACCGGCGGCAGGATCGTCACGGTCACGCGCGGAAACCAGGACCGCTTGATCTGGCTGGAGTTGAGATAGCTGAGATAGGAGCGCTGCGCGCCTTCGATCCGGACCGGCACGACCACGGCGTCGGCCTTGTCCGCGATCATCGCGGTGCCGTCATACACCTTCATCAGCGAGCCGGAGACGGTGATGCGTCCCTCAGGGAAGATCACGACAGGCTCGCCCGCCGCCACCAGCTTGATCAGGTCGCGCGCAGCCAGCGGCTTGGTCGGGTCCATGGTGTAGTGCTTGACGGCGCGCAGGAACGGCTTGGCCCACCACGCCTTGGCGATGCCAGTGTCCACCGCAAAGCTCGCGTCGATCGGCAGCACGGCGTGCAACAGCGGGCCGTCGATCAGGCTGACATGGTTCGGCGCGATCAGCATGCGCGTGCCCGGAGGTGGCAGGTTTTCCAGCCCGCGCACCTCGGTCCGGAACAGGGCACGGAACAGAAGCCCGCCGGCATCGCGCACGCCTTCCTTGCCCCACTTGGTCAGCACGAACCACACCGCGCCGAAGCTGGCGAGCCCGAGGCCGAAGAAGATCCAGCCGATATGCAGACCTGCCGCCTGCAACAGCGCGACGAACAGCGAGCCGACCACCATGAAGGCAGCCTGCAGCACGTTGCCGGCGGCGATGATGCGGGCGCGCTCGGAAGGTTGCGACCAGGCCTGGACCGCGGCAAAGGACGGCACGACGAACAGGCCGCCGCCGAAGGCGAAGGCGACGAAGTCGGCCAGCATGCGCAGGCCACCGAACGAAGTCGCGAAGCCGAGCGCGGTGATGTCTTGCCCCTTGGTGGTCACGCCGATGGCGAAGGCGAGATCGAGCCCGGCAAAGCCCATGATGATGGCGCCGATCGGCACCAGCGCGAGGTTCGGGCGGACATGGCTGAGGCTGGCGGCAAACAGCGAGCCGATCGCGATGCCGATCGCGAAGATGGCAAGGCACAGCGTCACGACGCCCTCGGTGCCGCCGACCACCTCCTTGATCAGCGCCGGCAGCAGCGACAGCACGATGGCGCCGACTAGCCAGAACCAGGAAACGATCACGGTGCCGTCCCACAGGCGATGGTCGGCACGAAGCGTCCTGAGCAGGCTCACCGTCGAGGTCCAGGGATTGGCATCGACACGCAGGTCGGGAGCGGAGGGTGTTGTTTGCGGAATGCGGGCGGCGAAAGCCCAGGACAACAGCGCAAGCGCCACCACGGCGGAGGCGACCCAGCCCATATGTGCCGAGCCAGCCACGAACTGGCCGCCGGCGACCGTGCCGAGCAGGATCGCCATGAAGGTTGCGCCTTCGACCAGCGCGTTGCCGGTCGCGAGCTCGCCGAGCTCGAGCTGGTCCGGCAGCATCGCATATTTCACCGGGCCGAACAGCGCGGCGATGGTGCCGAACAGCGCGAGCGCTGCGAACAGCAGCGGCACCGAATGCAGAAAGAAGCCGGCAGCGGCGAAGCAAGCTGCAAAGATCTCGACGAATTTGAGCCGCCTTGCGACGACGGATTTGACGTACTTGTCGGCGAGCTGGCCGCCGAGCCCGGACAGGATGAAGTAGGGGAAGATGAAGACGGCGCCTGCCACCGTCACCAGGGCATCGCCGTGACTCGTCGCTGCGCTGTAAAGCAGGATGATGACGAGCGCGTTCTTGAGCACGTTGTCATTGAGCGCCGAGAAGAATTGCGCCCAGAACAGCGGCGCGAAGCGGCGTGACGACATCAATTCCCTGATCATGACTGGTCCTGTTTTGGCAAGGCAGACTGAGGTTGTTACGTTGTCTGTGAAACGTCACGACCGGAAGCATAGGGCGAACGATTGCGCGGCAACCAAGTTGCTGGCCTGCTCTGTCCCCTCGGTTCCTCCGATCCTGTTGGTCTCCAATCGGCATCGTTAGGTTCGCAAATATCCGGTCGAGGCCGGGCGGAGCGGCCTCGCTCGCCCGGATATGGCGCCGGGCGATGAAGGAAAGACTGACCCGCATCGTCGAAATCCGCCGGATCGGCCACGCCCGTCCGGACATGGTTAAGTCCATCCTTGCAGCCGGCGCTTGCATTCGAGCCGACCCGCGTGCACGTGCCTCAGGTGAGATGGGCGAGGTGGCGAAACGGCGAGAAGCGGCCGAGCAGGCTGAACCGGCGCTGCTCCTGACGCGCACGGGCACGATTGGTCCGCCACAGCCGGAAGGTCGCCCGGCGCTCGGCGAGCACACCTGCGACGTCGCAGGCATTGGCGATGCGATTGATCGGCGCCATGGCCAGCCGCAGCAGGGCCCGGCCAAAGCCGGCGACAAGGGCGGCGGCGTCATCGACGAAGGTGGTGGCGATCTCGACAGCAAGGGTTTGCATTTTCCAGGTCTCCAGGTTAAATTGAACAATGTTCACATGAGTAGCTTGAAAATGAACAATGTTCAAGAAGAATCGCGGCGCGATCAGAAAAAATTTCGCCGCCGGCTCCATATCGTCGAGATCGCCCGCGGCATCATCTCAGCTAAGGGGTTGAGATCATTGAAGGTTCGGGATGTTGCCGAGGCTGCCGGCTGCTCGGTCGGCAGCGTCTATAACGAGTTTGGCGACTTCGACGGGGTCATTCTGACGGTGAACCGGGAAACGGTTCAGGCGCTCACGGCCCGGCTCCGTGCTGTTCCTGCCGAGGATCCCGTCCGCCAGCTCTATGGGCTCGCCGAGACTTATCTCGACTTCTTCGCCGCGCACGCCAATTTGCTGCGCTCCCTGTTCGAGCATCGGATGGAGGACGATCGCCCCTATCCGGACGACATCCTCCAGATGGTGATGGATGCGTTCGCGCTGATGCATCCGCCCCTGGTGCGGCTATTGCCGGATGCGGACGACGTGAAGATCGCACTGCTGTCACGCACGCTGTTTTCCGCCGTGCATGGCATCATCTCGCTCGGCCTCGAGGAGCGCATGGTGGCCGTGCCGCCGCAGATGCTGCGCCAGCAGATCGAACAATTCGTCGACACCCATCTCGCAGGACTTGGAATTCTGCCCCTGAGGTGACGATGCCATCACCCTCGTGCAGCGACCGCTTCGCGCGGGCGTGGCGCAACGACGACAACGTCCGATCGCCCGTTCTCGACTTGAACGCGGTTGCGGCCCTTTTCCTTGGCGCGGTAACAGGCGGCATCCGCGCGCCGCATCGCATCCTCGAGCGTGATGTTGCCGTCTGCGATGCAGGCGACGCCGATGCTGGCGGTCACGGCAAAGCAACGGTCGTCCCAGGCGAAATTGAACAGCTCCAGCGACCGGCGCAGACGCTCGGCGATGTCGACGGCATCGAAGGGCGAGCATCGCGGCAGGATCAGGCCGAATTCGTCGCCGCCGAGCCGGGCCACCAGATCATGCGCATGCCGGTCCTGCTGCAGCAGGCGCGAGACCTGGCAGAGCAGGCGGTCGCCGGCGAGGTGGCCGCAACTGTCGTTGACGCTCTTGAATTGGTCGAGGTCGAGCAGGATGAGGGCGAGCGCACCCGCCGCGGCATTGTCCAGCTCGGCTTGCAGGCGCGCCTCGAAGGCGCGGCGGTTGGAGAGGCCGGTCAACCAATCATGCGATGCCTGCCAGGCCAGGCGCTCCTTCTCGGCATGCAAGGCGTCTTCGAAGGTCTGCCGTTGCCGCACCAGGCGCCGCGTATGCCAGATCAGGAGCAGGATCAGCGCCGCAGCCGTGATGATGTTGATGCCCGTCAGCGTCAGCTTGATCGCCCGGGATCCTTCGCCGAGGACGGTGGAGAATTGCTTGGCATGCACCGTGAACTGGGCATTGAGCTCCGATAGCCGCGACGACAGGAATTGCAGGCGGTCATCGTCCTGAATGGGACCTTTCTTCAGCTCGGATCGAATGACCTCGCCGAACACGCTGAGCTCCAGCAGCATGGGATCGGTGGCGGCCCATTCCCTGATTGCGTCCTGGAGGAAGCTGACGCGATTGAAATAGCGAAACAGCCAGATCAGTCCCGGGACGTCATCGGGATGGTTGCCGCCTTGCAGAAAGCCGACGCGGGCGGCCTCGACGTCGACCGGATCGCGTTCCAGCGCCCAGCGTGCGAACTCGTCGCCGATGGGGACGGCGAGTGAAGCCTGATATTGCGCGAACTGGCTCGGTTCGCCCGAATGCAGATAGAGATTGAGGAAGTAGACCGCGTTCTTCTGCGAGCGCGACCAGAGTGCTTCGCCGGCGACATAGGCGCGGACCGACGACATCACCTCGAGACTGAATCCGGCGATCGCCGCCTGCAGCACGACGACCATCACGAAAGGCGAGACGAGCTTGATGACGTGAAGGAGGTTGCCGCCCTCCGCCGACGCCGCTGTTCTGCGAAACACACCAGTCCCCAAGTCGATCGACGCGCCCTAGAGGGCGTTGCGCCTGCAACGCAAAGTAGACGAGATGGTTGCTTAACTCGACCTGAAACGCGCGAGGGATTGTGACGGAGGGTGAAGGTAATGTGACGTGGATGCGCGCAGATCGTTTCAAATGCCGCGAAATCGGAGCTGATGCGATATCGCGAACCAATGCCTCATCATTGCGAGCGCAGCGAAGCAGTCCAGCCTGCCTCCGCGGCATCATTCTGGATTGCTTCGTCGCAAGAGCTCCTCGCAATGACGACGTAGCGGCGGACGGGCGCTACGCACTCTCCGTGGACGTGTGTCCTACACCAGCACCGGCTTGCGCACGCGACCGGCGTCGCCGAACACGCGCAGATAACGCTCGATTTCCGAGGGCAGGCCGGTCGCCTTCTCCGGATTGTCGGAGAGCTTGACGGCCGGACGGCCGTCGACCGATGAGACCTTGCAGACCAGCGAGATCGGATCGAGGCTGATTGAGCCGTCCGGCGTGCAGCCGACGAAATCGTTGGTGAGGTTGGTGCCCCAGCCAAAGGAGAGCCGCACGCGCCCTGCGAAGTGGCGATAGGTGTCCTCGATCGAGCCGACGTCCATCGCGTCGGAGAAGACGAGCAGCTTGTCCTTGGGGTTGCGACCCTGCTTCTGCCACCAGGCGATGATCTCCTCGCCGGCCTGGATCGGTGGCGCGCTGTCGGGGCGGAAGCCGGTCCAATCGGCGACCCATTCCGGTGCATCGCGGAGGAAGGTCCTGGTACCGAAGGCGTCGGGCAGCGCGATCAGGAGGTTGCCGCCGTAAGTCTGACGCCACTGGTCGAGAATGCGGTAGGGCGCCCAGCGCAATTCCTCGTCGTCCCTGGCGAGCGCGGCGGCCACCATCGGCAGCTCATGCGCGTTGGTGCCGATGGCTTCGAGATCGTTGTCCATCGCGAGCAGCACGTTGGAGGTGCCGATGAAGGAGGGGCCGAGGCCTTCCTTCACCGCCTCGACGCACCAGCGCTGCCAGAGGAAGCCGTGGCGGCGACGCGTGCCGAAGTCGGAGAGCCGTAGGTTCTCGAGCCGGCGCAGCCGTTCGACCTTGGTCCACAACTTGGCCTTGGCGCGGGCGTAGAGCACGTCGAGCTCGAAGCGGCCGCGGCCCTTCATGGCCGCACGCGAACGCAGCTCGTTAAGGATCGCAAGTGCCGGAATCTCCCACATCGTGGTGTGGGTCCAGGGCCCGTGGAAATGCAGCTCGTACTGGCCCTCGACCTTGCGCAGCTCGTATTCGGGAAGGCGGAATTCCGCCAGCCAGCGGATGAAATCCGCCGAGAACATATGGGTCTTGCCGTAGAAGGTGTTGCCGGCCAGCCAGATCAGCTCCTTCTTGGTGAAGCGGATGGTGCGGGCATGGTCGAGTTGGGCGCGCAGCTCGCCCTCGTCGATGATCTCGGCAAGGCGCACATGGCGCGAGCGGTTGATGACCGAGAAGGTCACATTCTGACTCGGGTAGTCCTCCCGAATCATCTGCAACATCAATAGTTTGTAGAAGTCGGTATCGAGCAGGCTGCGGATAATGGGATCCAGCCGCCAGCTGTGATTGTAGGTCCGGTTCGCAATGTCAGTCACTGTCATGGGGGGATTTTAGCGCGGCTCCCCCTGCGCAACCAGTGGGTTTGGGAAGGGCAGTCTTGCGGAGCGCGGCGCCTGATATCAGGACATGAGAACGGCAGGTCAGAACGTGGCGGCCGTCGCCGCGACGGCCTCGAGCTGGCTCCTGACCCAGCGGTGGGCGGGGTCCTTCTGGTAGCGCTGGTGCCAGACCATGAACATCGGCAGCTCGGCCAGGGTCTTCGTGCGGGACGCCAGCGGGATCGGTGTTTGCGCAAAGCCGCGCATTACGTCGGACGCGAGCAGGCTCGGCATGCTCGCCAGCATCTGTGAGGCGCGCAGGAACGACGGGACGCCTGAGAAGCTCGGCACGGAGATCGCGATGTCGCGGTGGAGCCCGTTCGCTGCCAGCCGGCGGTCGAAGTCGAGCCGCTCATTGTCGGTATAGACCACGGTGATGTGACGCGCCGCGAGATAAGCGCTGCGGCTGGCAGGCGCGGCGCGCGCTTTGGGATCGTAGTAACAGACGTAGTGATCCCTCAGCAGCCGCTTCTGCACGATGTCGACGCCCGACGGCGGCAGCGGCGTGATCAGGAGGTCGCAGCGGTTTTCGCGCAGCATCGCGGGCGAGGGCGATTGCGAGGGGATCACGCGCAGGTTCAGGCTCTTCACTTGTGCGGCGACGCGATCGAAGAACCGCGGCAGCAGCAGGTCGCGCTGGAAGTCGTTGGCGGCGATCGTCAGCGACAGCTGGGCCTCCTCCGGCGCGAAGCTGACACCACCGGCAAAGCTGCGCATCTCGTCGATCAGCGCGCGTGCCTTGCCGGCCAGTGCCTGCGCATGGGCCGTCGCAACGATGCCACGGCCGGATTTGGCGAACAGCGGATCGCCGGCAATGCGCCGCAGCTTGTTCAGGGCGTGGCTGACGGCAGACTGGGTGAGGCCGAGCCGCGTCGCTGCCGCCGTCACCGAGCCTTCCTCCAGCACCGCCAGGAACAGCTCGAGGGCATGGCCGTCGAGGGCCAAATGATCGATTTCCTTCATGCAATTCATTATAATTCATCTATTTATCTTGAGAATAGGCTGGCTCATGCTCTCCCGATAAGCCGCCCGACCCCGGGCTCCCAGGGAGAGACAACGCCGATGAATGCCCAGGCGCCAGCCTTGCGGGATCCCCGCCTCAATCGTCCCGAGCCCTTGACGCCGCCGCTCGGCGACGGCGGCTTCTTCCAGCGCGACCGCGCGATCCATCCGCCGGCGCATGCGCCACGCTACAAGTCCTCGGTGCTGCGCTCGCCGCGCCAGTCGCTGCTGTCCTTGGAGAACTCGATCTCGGAGATCACGGGGCCGGTGTTCGGCCACAACGATCTCGGCCCGCTCGACAATGATTTGATCCGCAATTACGCCAAGGACGGCGATCCCGTCGGCGAGCGCATCATCGTCCACGGCCGCGTGCTGGACGAGACCGGCCGGGGCGTTCCGAACACGCTGGTCGAGTTCTGGCAGGCCAATGCCGGCGGTCGCTACCGGCACAAGAAGGATACCTATCTGGCGCCGATCGACCCCAATTTCGGCGGCTGCGGCCGCGCGCTCACCGACGACACCGGCTACTATTACTTCCGCACCGTGAAGCCGGGCCCCTATCCCTGGCGCAACTACGTCAACAGCTGGCGCCCCGCCCACATCCACTTCTCGGTGTTCGGCTCGGGCTTCGCCCAGCGGCTGATCACGCAGATGTATTTCGAGGGCGATCCCCTGATCCCGGTCTGCCCGATCCTGACGACGATCCCGGACAAGGACGCGCTCGACCGCCTCGTGGCGCCGCTCGACCTCAACGCCTCGACGCCGTTCGACTCGCTCGCCTACCGCTTCGACATCGTGCTGCGCGGCCAGCGCTCCACCTATTTCGAAAATCGCACCGCGGGGAACTAACGCCCATGCCGCAACCGCTCAGTTATCTCAAGGAAACCGCCTCGCAGACCGCCGGGCCCTACGTCCATATCGGCCTGATCCCGGCCATGGCCGGCTTCGACATCTTCGAGACGAATTTTTCCAACGTGCTGGTGACGCCGAACACCAAGGGCGAGCGCATCACGCTGGAGGGCAAGGTGCTCGACGGCACCGGCACGCCGCTGCGCGACGTGCTGCTGGAGATCTGGCAAGCCAATGCGGCCGGCCGCTACAACCACCCCGCCGATCGCTCCGCCGGCGCGCTGGAGGACGAGTTTCGCGGCTGGGGCCGCGCCGGCTCCGACTTCGACAGCGGCCTCGTCACTTTCGAGACCATCAAGCCGGGTGCGATCACCGACAGAACGGGGCGCAAATGCGCGCCGCACGTCAACGTCTGGATCGTCGCGCGCGGCATCAATATCGGCCTCAACACGCGGCTCTATTTCTCGGACGAAGAGGCGGCCAACGCCGCCGATCCCGTGCTCAACCTGATCGAGCAGCCGGCCCGGCGCGCGACGCTGATCGCAAAGCGCACCGAGCGCGCCGGCAAGGTCGTGTATTCCTTCACGATCAATCTGCAGGGGCCGGAGGAGACGGTGTTCTTCGACGTGTGAGGTGTCGGGCCGCCGTCCTTCGATCATTCCACCCGGTCGTCGCGCCTGATCGTTCCGCGCGCGAGGAATTGCGGTGGCTGCCGCATTTCGCGCGATACCGGTCGATCGGGTGGATCGCGCCCCACTTTTGGTTTCAACTCCACCAGATCGATGAATATGTCCGCCTGCCGGCGCAGGTCGTCGGCGATCATGGGCGGCTGAGTGGAGAGTGTGGAGACGACGGTCACGCGGACACCGCGGCGTTGCAAGGCCCCGACCAGCGAACGGAAATCCCCATCGCCCGAGCACAACACGATCTGATCGACGTGCTGGGCAAGCTCCATCGCGCTTACGGCGAGGTCCACATCCATGCTGCCCTTCACCTTGCGGCGGCCGGTCGCGGGGTCGACGAACTCCTTGGCGAGTTTGGTGACGACGGTGAAGCCGTTGTAGTCGAGCCAATCGATCAAGGGGCGGATCGACGAATATTCCTGATCCTCGATGATCGTCGTGTAGTAGAAGGCCCGTAACAGCGTAGCTCGGCTTTGAAATTCACTGAGCAGGCGTCTGTAGTCGATCTCGAAGCCGAGCGCCTTAGCGGTGGCATGGAAATTGGAGCCGTCGATAAAGAGCGCGCTCTTCCCAAGCGAAGACATTATGCACAACTCCCAGGTTCGGCACGAAAGCCGACCGTCCACCCGAAATGGCGCGGCGTATCGGCGGGAAAATACTTGAGCGCGCCGATGGCTTGCTGAAAAAGCGGCGCAGACGACCGGACAGGGTTGGCCGCCTTGCGCCGAGGTTAGGGAGGTTCCATGCCACCAGCGCCAGGGCGCCGAATGCTGTGACGCTAGGGCGAGGGCGTGCCCCGCTCAATTGTACGGAGGTAAGGCGCCTCTATCCAAAGGATGGGGCGCCATATACGAAGGTAAGTGGCAACGAGAGACATCGCGTTCTGCGGCGCGGGTCAGACGTGCCCTGGTCCTTTGCCCCCGTGCTTCAGACTTCGCCGCCATGGAGCCGGGCGCGAAACGCGCGTGGCGAAACGCCCGTGGCGGCGGCGTAGACCCGGCTGAAATAGGCGGGGTCCTCGAAGCCGAGGGCATAGGCAATCGTCGAGACCGGCAGGTTGGTGTAGACGAGGTTGCGCCGCGCCTCCCGGATCAGTCGGTTGAGGATCAGATGCGAGGCGGTGTCGCCGGTCGCCGCCCGCGTGATCCGGTTGAGATGCGTCGGCGTCACCGACAGCGCCTCGGCATAGTCGGCGACGCTCCAGCGCTCCAGATGATGCTGCTCCAGCAGCGCCTCGAAGCGGCGGAACAACCCGCTTTCCGCGGTGCCGTTGCCGCCGCTCTCGCCCGTGAGCGCGCGGGCCACGAGCCCGATCATGGCCGACGATAAGGCGCGGAGCACATGCGCACGGCCGAAGTCGCGCGCGGCGTGCTCGGCGAAGATCTGCTTCATCGTGGCGCGGATCTGCGGCGTGCCGCGCACCACAGCCGACCGCGACAGCGCACCGCGCAGGCCCTCGGCGGCGAGCAGCGCTTCATCGAGGATCTCCGCGGCGATGGTCAACACCCACCCTTGCGTATCGGGCACGAAGCGGAAGCCGTGGACGTGGCCGACCGGCACGTTGACGATCTGCATCGGTCTTAGGGGCACCACGCGCCCGTCGAGCGTCGCCTCGCCGCCGCCGCGCTCGATCAGCAGCACCTGGTGCAGCCGGGCATGGCGGTGCACGGCCAGCGTCCAGTCGTGCAGCACCGAACGCGAGGCGATCGTCTCGCAATGCACGACATCGGGCAGATCGCCGGACTCGCCGAACAGATTGTAGACCCGGATGGCCGGGGCGGGGGCCGCGCTTTTCATGTTCGAATAGTACAAGACAAAGGCGAAACCCTCCATCGGTCTGAGGCTTAACGTATGCAAAAAAATGCCGACGGGAGGACGCAAAAATGAAAGTTCAGGTCTGTATCATCGGCGGCGGGCCGTCCGGGCTGTTGCTGTCCCAGCTCCTGCACCTCAAGGGCATCGACACCATCGTGCTGGAGAAATACAGCCGCGACCACGTGCTGGCCCGGATCCGCGCCGGCGTGCTCGAGCACGGCTTTGCGAAGCTGATGCGCGAGGCGCAATGCGGCGAGCGGATGGACCGCGAGGGCGAGATCCACAACGGGTTCGAGATCGCCCATGATGGCGTGCTCTCCCACATCGACCTGCACAAGCATTCCGGCGGCAATTCGGTCCTGGTCTACGGCCAGACCGAGCTGACGCGCGACCTCTACGAGGCGCGCGACCGGGTCGGCGGCAAGGTCGTGCACAATGCCGAGGACGTCACGCCGCACGATCTGACGTCGGATCGGCCCTATGTGACGTATCGCTCGAACGGGCAGACGCTCCGCGTCGATTGCGACTACATCGTCGGCGCCGACGGCTTCCACGGCGTCAGCCGCAAGTCGATCCCGAAGGACGTGCTGCGCGAATATGAGAAGGTCTATCCGTTCGGCTGGCTCGGCGTGCTGTCGCGCACGAAGCCGGTATCGCCCGAGCTGATCTACGTGAAGCACGAGCGCGGCTTTGCGCTGTGCTCGCTGCGCTCGCAGGTGCTGAGCCGCTACTACATCCAGGTGCCTTTGACCGACAAGGTGGAGGACTGGAGCGACGACGCGTTCTGGGCCGAGCTGAAGCGCCGCCTGCCGGACGAGGTCGCCGGCCGCCTGATCACGGGTCCGTCGATCGAAAAGAGCATCGCGCCCTTGCGCAGCTTCGTCGCCGAGCCGATGAGCTATGGCCGCCTGTTCCTCGCCGGCGATGCCGCGCACATCGTGCCGCCGACCGGCGCGCGCGGATTGAACAGCGCCGCATCGGACATCTACTATCTCTATCACGCGCTGCTCGCGCATTATCAGAGCGGCGACGATGCCGGTCTCAAGGGCTATTCCGCCAAGGCGCTCGCGCGAATCTGGAAGGCGCAACGCTTCTCCTGGTGGATGACGATGATGCTGCACCGCTTCCCCGACCGGATCGAATATGAGGATCGGCTGCAGCAGACGGAGCTCGACTACCTGCTCTCGTCCGAGACGGCGCAGCGGCTGCTCGCGGAGAATTATACGGGGCTGCCGTTTTAGGCGATCATCACTCTCACCCTCCCCTGGAGGGCCCCTCCAGGGGAGGGTAAGAGGTTGCTACTTTCCTTCCAGCGTATTGACCGGAATCCAGTCCGGCGGCGGCGGAGTCTGCGTCAGCACTTTCGCACGCTTGGCGAACCGGGCTGACGCAGGATCGATCTTCGCGACGCCCTCGAACGCATCGGCCGCCTTGGCAAACTCCCGTGCCCGCCAGCACGCCAGCCCTTCCGCATAGGCTGCGGCGACCTTCGCCTGCTCGGCGCTTTCCGCGCCGGTTTCCGCCAGCGGCTCGAACACCCTGATCGCCTCGCCGCGGCCCTGCACCCTGATCGCATCGAGCTCGCGCCAGGCGAAGCTATCGCCGGTCTGCGCCATCGTGGTTTCGGACACCATGATCGCGGTGCCGTAGTATTTGTTGGCGCCTTCGAGCCGCGAGGCGACGTTCACGGTGTCGCTCATCACGGTGTAGTTGAAGCGGCGGCGCGAGCCGATATTGCCGACCACGGCTTCGCCGCTGTTGAGCCCGATACGGTGCGACAGGCCGTGACCGGCGAAGGCGGGATGGCCTTCATTGAGCTCGGCCAGCGTCTCGTGGCACTTCAGCGCGGCCCGCACCGCATTGCGCGCGTGGGCGGGATCGTCGGCCGGGGCGCCGAACATGGCGACGATGGAATCGCCGATATATTTGTCGACGTAACCGCCATGGCCTTCGATGATGTCGGTCATGGCGGACAGATATTCGTTCATGAGCGTCACCAGCTCGACCGCCGTCATCGTCTCGGCGATCGACGAGAAGCCGCTGAGGTCGGAGAAGAACATGGTGACGTTGCGCATCTCGCCGCCGAGCGCCGGCATCTTGCCGGACGCCACCATGGTCTCGATCACCTCGGGCGCGAGGTAAAAGGCAAAGCTCTTGCGCAGGAAGCGCTCGTCGCGGTCGGCCAGCACGAAGCGATAGCCGATCATGATCGCGAGCGCGGCAAGGCTGGCGAGCGCCGGCTCGGTCAGCGGCAGCGCCAAGGCATGGACGAATGCGCCGACGGCAGCGACCGCGTAGACGATCGTGAGACCGAGCCAGGCGATCAGGGCGCCACTCGGCGCAAACACGCCGGCCGCGCAGGCGATGACGGCCGCGAACGCGATCGTGAGAAGGGTGCGCGAGGGAAAGCCGAGCTCGGCCACGGCGTCGCGCTCGATCAGGTTCCGGACCGCAGCGGCGTGCACGAACACACCGGCGACGTCGCTGCGGGCCCTTTGCGCGGTGTCCGCAGCCGCGGGCAGGGCACATCGCGCCGACGGCGTTCCGTCATGGCCGCCGGACAGGCGCATCGAGGTGAGCTTGCGATCCTCGAAGTTGAGGACGGTCCCGAGCAGCACGATCTTGCCCTCGAAGGCGCGCCGGAAGAAATCGCGGTCGCCTTTCTCGACGCAGGCGCGCAGATCGGCAAAGGAGAAGGTCGGAACGTCGCGGCCGAGGCCGCGGAAGTTGAGCGTCAGCGTGTTCGGTACAGTGCTCGGGATTGCGTAGCCGGACAGCCCAGCCGCGCCGGATGGCGCCATCTCGACCTTCTCGCCGAGCGCGCGGGCGGCGAGCTCGACCGCCATTGTGGGCACCGGCTTGCCGTCGATCGAGAAGCTGAGCGGCATCCGCCGGATGACATCGTCGGCGTCGGTGTGGACATTGAGCGCGCGGACGTTGTTTCGCACCGCCAGTCGCTGCGCACGGTAGGGCACTTCCGCATGGTCATTGCTCAGGATCTCGCCGAGCACCAGCTTGCCGTTGTCGGAGATCTGCCGCAGCGCGATCAGATAGTCCCGGTCAAATCCGCGCATGCGGGCGCCGAGCGGCGCGTCACCAAAGGGAATCTCGGATTGCTCGATCGAGTTTTTGAAGATGACGTCGAAGCCGATCACCTTGGCGCCGCCGTCGCTGATACTGCCGAGCACCCGGCCGATCTCGCGCGTCCAGGTCTGCGTCGGCGATCCCTTGAAGGGCGGGGTCTCGTAGGTTTCGCCGTCGATTGCCACGACGACGACCGGCGACGTCGCGGGATCGCGACGCTCGCCGATGATCTTCCCGCGTAGCGCGGTGAGGATGTCGAGCGAGAGGCCTTGCAGTGTCTGCAGCGGCGGGGACGTGAAGATCGCGCCCGCAAGGAGCGCGATCAGGATTGCCGCAACGATGTCCCGTCCCCCGATCCGCCGCATCGCCCCGTCGCCAATTCCGCTTATTCGAGTCCGCCTATTCGAGCCGCAGCAGGCGGCCGATGATCGGGGTCGGCGAGGAGGTGGCGCTGGCGTCGATCTGGAAGGTGTAGCGTTTGGCACCGAGAATGGCGAGGTAGCTGCCGCCCGGGGTCAGTGTCTTTCCGGCCTTGGCAAAATCATAGAACTTGCCGCCGACCATGGCATCGCGCTTGAGCGGGACGCTGATCGTGGGCTCCTTGCCGTCGGTGCGTTCGATCACCAGCGTGCTGCCGACTTTGGCCTGCACCAGTGGCGAGACGCCGTAGAGCGTCGGCAGCTTGGCGGGCCCGCCCTTGGCGTCCGAGCGCATGGTGCGGAAGGTCGTCGCGGCGCTCTGGTTCGCTTCGCGCTCGGACAGTTTTGCCGCATTGGTGTCGCAGGGCACCTTTTCCCGCTTGACCTCGCCCAGCTGCACGGTGCTCTGCTCGGCGCCGACCAGGACGACACCTTCACTGATGGTCTCGCGCTGGCAGGATTTCAGGTAGCTGAGCGTGATGCTGGCCTTGGGCCCGAGTTTGATGATCTTGCCCGGCGTCACGTAGTCCATGAACGCGATGCCGTCGACCTTGCCCTGGACGTCCTCGACGATCGCAGCGGGAGTCTCCGCCCAAGCGGGGGCCGCAAGGCAGAATGCGCCGACACAGGCGCCGATCAGGCTTTTCATGGGAATTCTCATCCAATTCGACGATGCTCTGGTGCCCGTCCTGGTTCGATGCCTAGCAGCAGGGCGCCGGGGCAAGTGTGACCAGAATCACTCTCAGGTCTTGGTGCCACTTTAGCAGGAACAGGTTCAAACCGGCGACCGGAGAAAAATGGTGCCGCGGCAAGATGTTGGCGGATCGATCGGGTCAGGTTCATCGCGGAGATCGCAAAGCTGCGCAGTGGTGTCTCAAGACGAAGGACGAGATTTACGCGGTGGATGAGCACGCTCGACGACGGCTCCGCGGCGTTGCCCGCGGTCGCCGCGCGGCTTGAGACGGCGAGCGCGGGCGCCCAGAAGCCGCAGGCGCAGGACGAGGCGATGCTGGACGAGCTATTTGCGCGTTACACGATGGAGCGGGAGCGGGATGTCCATCGCCAGTTCCTGCAGACACTCGGGCTGAGCTCCGCCGCCACCACGCGCCGCGTCGAAGTGGTGGAGACGGCTGACGACGGCATCGAATTGTTTTGACGTCCCTGCCGCCGGGCGCGGCCGCAGAAATTTAACGGATGATTTTGCAGGGCATTAACCGTGGCGGAATGCTCGCCGTGTCGGTCATTGTCGCGCCTCAAGCTTCGTTGCAAATACACGTGGAAATTACGGGTGGATGTCTCCATGCTGAAAGAGGGCAAATACGCGGCGTGGTTCAGGACCGCGCACGCGCAAGGCACCGGTATCGTGCATCTGGCCCAAGGACGTATCTCGGGCAGCGACAGCTTCTTCAACTATGGCGGCTCCTATCAGTTCGACAACGACCGGCATTTCACGGCCGTCCTGACCACGCGGCGACATGCCGACGGGCCGCCGACCGTGTTCGGGCTCGACGAGGTCGAGGTCGAGCTCTCCGGCGTTTATAGCGGGGCGATGGCGACCTGTTCGGGAACGGCCCGGCAGGCGCCCGATGTGAGGTTCGAAGCGACTCTGATCTTCAGCCAGGAAGAGGCGCCGGCTCCCGACATCAGGGGCGCGGTCGTGAAGCTCAAGGCCGACAAGCTGCCTAAGGGGCTCGACAGCCGCTCACGGCCGCGGCATCCGTTCACGACGGGCGCGCCCAAGTGACAGTGGATCGGCAACAAGCTGCGCCGGTCCACCCGGCTCGCGTCTGCGCCGCGCTTAGCATTGCGTTGACGTTGTTGGCTCGAATTCGCGCTGCAGCAACTCCGCCTTCAGAAGCGAGAGCTATCTAGTCTGCGATAGATCAAGCGTGGTGGAAGAACATGCCTCAAATCTGGATGACATATGACGAACTCGGCGCGCTTTGCGGCTGCGATGCTGTGGAGGCGAGGGATCGCGCCATCCATTTGTCGCTCGATCGTCGCAGGAGCCGCGACGGTGCCACACGCGTCAAGCTCGATCTGGCGCTGACAGCCAAGTTCTTTGCATCCGTCCGCGAGGCGGATTTCGATCTCGACTGCGCCATTGAAGCGCTGCACGACACCCACCGGAAGATGGCCGAGCTCCTGGTTCCCTCCGAGCGTCACACGAGGCGCGGGGCGGCTTGAGCGGCGCGTGTTTCGCTTGCGAAGGCTAATTCCTGCGAGCGTTGTCCCGAATCAGCATAAGCTTTGCGGTGGAATGTCCGGCAGCCCTCGGTGTTTTCATCGCGGGGGCCAACGAAATCCGCAGGAGGAAGTGCATGAGCAAAGCCGTGTGTCGACGGTCCGTGGCACTGTTGGGGGCATTGGCGCTGGTCGGAGGCCTTAGCGCGACGAGCGGAACGGCAGGCGCGGAGGTCGTGAAGCTGCGAGCGGAGCTCAAGGGAAGCAATGAAGTGCCGCCGAACAGCTCGACCGGGTCGGGCAAGGCGGAGGCGACCTACGACACCGAAACGAAAGTCCTGACCTACGTCGTCACCTTCACCGGGCTGACGGGACCGGCGATAGGCGCGCATTTTCACGGCCCCGGCGAGGCCGGGAAGAATGCCGGCATCGCCTTGCCGTTCAAGACGGCGCAAAGCCCGATCGAAGGCAGTGCCACCCTCACCGAGGCGCAGGCGGCGGATCTGCTGGGCGGAAAATGGTACGCGAACATTCACACGGCCGCCAACCCAGGCGGTGAGTTGCGCGGTCAGATGATGAAGTAAGGACCGCGTCGCCCGGTCATTCCGCCGAGGCCGTGCTCGCCGTTTCAGGCAGGTGGTCTGGGCAGGAACGCTAGGATCATCTGGGCGAGCATGACGCCCACGGTGCCGCCCGCCGCCTTCTGCAGCACGTCGAGAAAGCCCGGATCGCGATCGGGTATGAACGCTTGCATCAGCTCCAGCCCCATGGCGACTGCGATGACGAGCGAGCAAGCCAGGCTAAACCGTCCGGGCAGCAGGAACGACAGCAGGAAGCCGAGCAGGCCATAGGCGCTGAAGCGCTCGATCACGACGATCCAATAGGCCTCGTGGTGACCCATGAGCGCAGGCCGGCCCGACAGCTTCGCCAGCGTGGCATAAGCGATCAGCGCCAGACAGATGCTTGCGGCTGCTATGAGGTGGTTCCTGCGCATGGCACCAACATACAAGGTTGGTCGCCGCTCCGGTTCGAAAGCCGAAAACATCGTTAGAAAGTATCGTTAAAGCCTCTGTGGGCCGGCCAGTCAGGCCACCAAAGCCGTCGTACCGGATGTCGCCGCGCCCGGCTGCGCAACCTGACGCGACTCGATCAGCTCATGGAATTTGGCGGCGGGCAGGGGCGGCGCAACCAGATAGCCTTGGCCTTCCTCCACGCCGGAGGCGAGCAATGCGCGGAGCTGCTCCTCGGTCTCGATGCCTTCGGCGACCACGCTCATATTGAGGTCTTTCGCGAGCGCCACCAGCATCTCCACGATCGTGGTCGTCGATGCGTCCACCGTGATCGTGTCCACGAAGAACTTGTCGATCTTGATCGTATCGGCGCCGAGGCCCTTCAGCCGCGACAAACCGCTATGGCCGACGCCGACATCGTCGATGGCGACGCGGAAGCCGCGGTCCCGCAGCTCGGCCACGACCGAAGCGGCGCGCGCGAGATCATCCAATTCGTCGCGCTCGGTGATCTCGACCACGATCTGGCGCGCGGAGACGCGTGCCGTCAGAACCGTGCGCCGCAGTGTCTCGACGAAGCCGGCGCTCAGGAGGTGCTTGGGCACGACGTTCAGCGACAGCTTGAAATTCTTGTCGGCCCTGAGCAAGGGCCTGAGCTCGGTGAGCGCCGATCCCAGGATCTGCCAGGTCATTGCCTGGATGCGTCCGCTGGATTCGGCGAGCGGAATGAAATTCATCGGCGGGACCACCGAGCCGTCGCGGCGCAGCCAGCGCGCCAGAATCTCGCAGCCCTTGATCCGACCTGTCCGGAGATCGAAGATCGGTTGGTAATATGGCTTGAATTCGCCGGCTGTCAGCGCCCGGTCGAGATCGGCCACTGGCCCCTCCATGCGGCGGTTGCGTGCCAGCAGGATGCCGAAGATCGCGCCAAGTCCGAGGGCCACTGCGAGCGTTGGCCAATAGGCCTCGTTGTTCCAGCTTGACAGCACCGCGTGCTCGAGCCGGATCGTGGCATGAAGCGGGAGCCGAGCGGACGCTCGCTCGAAGCCGATCGGCGCCGGCAGAGACTTGCCGGCCTCGCTCTGGAATTCGCCGAGCTTCTCGCCATTGCTCAAGGCGAGGATCACCTGGCTGTGCGCGCGCAGCTCGGCCGGCATGATGTCGAACAGGCTGGCATTGACACCGACAATGGCGACCAGGGCGGAGTTGCCATTGACGTCCCTGAGCACGCCCAGGGCGTCGCCGCCGAACTGCTCCACGCGGAACAGGGAAAGCGTCTTGTCGCGCGAAGGCAGCATGTCGCGGCGATCCACCCATCCCTTGTCGAATTCGAGCGTCTCGGAATAGGCCGAGCAGATCACCGAGCCGTCCGGCTTGACGAGGCGGACGTCCTTGATCGCCGAGCGCTGGTAGACGTGCAGGCGGATGGCTTGCAGCGCCGCCGGCTCGCAGCTGGCGAAATTGCGCCGCGCGAGCTCGTCCAGGCTGCCCGCAGCGAAATCGACTGCAAGCTCCGATCGGCGCAGAACCACCTCGGTGAGCTCATTGAGCTGATGCGCCTGGTGCTGGCGAATGACGGCGCTAGCGGCGAAATGACCCGCCAAGGCGAACGCCATCGTGCTCGCAAGCACGAGTGCCACAAACGGGAGGTCTGGTCGCAGCACTCTCATCCGGCTCAGGCGAAAAACAGGGCGGGGTGGAAAATTCAAGCAAGGCGTGGAGATTGATCCTAGCCAGCCGGGGCTAAGATAGGGTTTAACGGAGGACGGGCCCGAAAGGCGCGCCTGAGTGCCCCCAGCCAACGGTCCGGCGGCTCGGGGTTAGAAGCAAGCATGGAAAGTTGAGCAGTATGATCAGGACGTTAAGCCTCGTGATGGCGTTGGCAATGGGGAGCTCTGTGGCCTCGGCGCAGGGGACCAAAGACACGCCATCGGGCACGCAACCCACCTCCGCGACGCGCAGTGGCACGGGCACGAATTCCGGATCGGACACGATGGGCGGCGCCTTCAAGGGAACGGGGACGCCCAGCTACGGAACCAGCCCCGGGATGGGGTCCCAGAAGAGGACGCAGAATTAAGTGTGGCGGCTGGCGGGGCACCGCCGGCAACCCGCTCAATCCACCTCACCGTCCGAGACGATGGCGGACCGGAACGACCCCGGGATAAGGGCGGCTGGCCCTATCGATGCGGGGCCCGTTGGACTGCAGCGGCCGGCCATGAAGCCGAGGCGAGCGCCGGTGCACTTCTAAGATCAGCTCTTCTTAGCCGCCTTCGACTTCAACGTAAGACCAAGCCGCAACGCCATGCGCTTGATCGCATCGGGCGAGCGCCCGAGAGCTTTCGCTGCCTGCTCCAGCGAGGTTGAAGACTTGGCCAGCTCGATGAGCCGGCGATCTTCCTTGAACGACCAGGGCCTGCGCGCCATAACCGAAATGATCCTCTCGTCGACACAACGACAAAGCCGCCAAGCGGACCCATGTTCGCTCGACGGCTTTGCTTGGGTGGGGCCGGGCTTGGGGCAGCCCGGTGCTAGATGGATAAGCAATCGCCGAAAGTTCGCAACAAACAACGCGGGTTAAGCTAACCTCTCAACCTTACCGCGATGAAGTTGGTGCATGGCGCTCCGTAGAAGCACGGATGCTTTCGTCAGAATTGTTGTCTGCGACGGCCGCCAGAAACGTTCGAGAAACATATCGGCCTCTCGTGCATATCGCAGCTGTGCCCGAAGGCAGCGCATCCGGCCGCTTCGTTCGAGGCGGCTGCCGCAGTGAACACGGGTTAACATCGCCGGCTGGATATCGCCCTCGAACGATGAGAGATTTCGTCATCCTCTGGGCTCGTGGTTCTCGCGACGGCCAAAATTCAAGCATCACGTTGCACAAACTTCATCTTCCTCTGACAAAACTTTCAGCGTCGATGATCTTGAAGTCGTCACAGCATCACGTTGAAATGTACCGGGAGGAGCGTTCCGATCATTGGGAACATTCCAAATGTTTGCAATTCTGGTTCTGATTTCGATTTTTGCAGCTGGCTTTTGCTGCGGCTACGGCGTGCGGGCATGGCGCTCGCGCAGGCGATCGGCACGATATCGTCTCTATGCGCCCTACACGCCGGCGGCGATGGGCGCCAAGCAGAGTGAGCATCCATCGTAGGCGCACAGCCATGGCCGCGATGAGAGTGCACGCTGATCCTGCCGTGCGGCCGGGTCGGATAACCATGCGCAGTTAGGTTAACGTGGTGCGGCGCTTGAGAGCTTTGGAAAGGCAACCTAGAACGTAGCAATTCATGGTGAGAGTTTAGCCGCCTGTATTTTCGCGGCTCGCATAGGTGGGCGAGAATGGCGTATTTGATTGCTTTGCTGGGCGCGACTTGCGTCCTCGTTTTGATCGCGTTTGTTCGTGGCTTTGAGCGGCGGCTGAAGGATCGTCCGGGGCCTTGGATCATGAACGAGGGCCTTGCGAATGACTGATCAAAGGCACAACGCGCCGCGCAGATATTTCGTCGATGCCCGGGGGCATCGCGTTCTGATCGGCCTGTCTCCGGAAGAGACGGCGGAGTTCGAAGCGCTGGATCTCGCATCGAACGAGACGGGGCAATTTACATCCGAGGTCCGCGCGCGAAAAGGAGCCGTTGCCGACGGTGAGATCCGCTGGCACGAGCTCTATTCCAAGCACGCGGGAGCTTGGCGGGCATGGATTGCACAAAGCCAGACCGCACGGGCGCCGGATTCAGGATTTGTTAACTACGTCTGACCGATGGTACCCGCCTGGATCTCGTATGTGGGATGGCCCGGATGTTTCAGCTGTTCCTGAGAGCGCGCGCACACAATCTTCTCGGCTCCCGCCGCGAGGATAAAACCTTCAAGGCCCGCTCGGCCGAGCGTGATGCGGAGACTGACCGCGGGCGGATCGGTGCCGTTTTGGCCGCGATCGAAACCGCCTTGCAGGAGGCGGAGAGGGAGCAGGCCGGGCTCAACCGGCGTGTCGACGATGCGCTTGCGCGCGCCTCCGTCACCTTCGGGAACGGCACCGACGAGTATCTCGAGCGGGAGGCGCTCGATAATCATCATCAGGATCTCTTTGCTGCCGACATCTCGAACGGCCAGCGCCGGCTCAAGGAATTGGCGAGCAGCATCGCCCACTTGAAGTTCGTCAAGACGGCAATGCTCACGCGCTTTCCGGATTTCAAGCCGCCGCAGCTGAACAGCTAGTCACGCGTCTGCGGCCATCCTTCGAGACGCCCGCTTTCAGCGTGCTCCTCAGGATGAGGAGGGAATGCGCGGCAGCAGCAATGTCAACGAGCACCGACGCCAAATGGCCTCATCCTGAGGAGGCGCGCAAGCGCCGTCTCGAAGGACGAGGCGTGAACATAGTCGCCGTCAGGAGGCGCCGCGGTAGCCCTACCGGCACGTACGGCAGATCGCACGACACTTCACCGGTTTGCCGTTTGGTGCTTCGATCCTTTTTGATATGATTACGAAAATCATTCATGGATTGAAGGAGCGTAAGAGGTGCCAGTCAAAAATTTGCGGACGTTGGTTGGATTGGCAGGTGCTTTGACATTGGCCGTGCCGGCGACGGCGTCGGCCATCACCGCCGAAGTGGCGCGGGCATGCGACGCCGCGGTGGCCAAGGCCTTTCCGCCCAGGCAGATCGGCAACCCCGCAGCGGGGAGTGCCAAGGGAACGGGCAAAGACCAGCGCGAGTACTTCCAGAAATGCGTCGCCAACAACGGCAAGGTCGACGACATGCCGGCGGATGCGCCAAAGGACAGCAAGCCGGCCAAATAGGAAACAAAGGCTGCGTTATCGCCGCGGCGGCGGGCAGGGCGAGTAGAACGCGCCGTTCGCCGCATTGATGCGCTCGACGCATTGGTTGGGATCGGTGATCGTCCCAGCGATGGTGAAGTCATAGCCCATGCCCCTGACCACCACGACGTAGCGGCCGGGCGCGAGCGTGAAGCCGTCTTGCTCCGGTTGCAGCAACAGCATTCTCGACTGGTCGTCGATCGGACCTACCTTGTAGGGGTAGGACATGCTGCGGATGACCCAGGAATCGCCGGCGCTGACCATGGCGGCCTTGCCCGTGGCATCGATGCCCATCGACCGGGACACTTTCGCGATCACCCGAACTTCGGTCCCGGTCGCATCGACACCCCCGTCGGGCCTGAACACGATGAATTTGACGTCGCCGTCCATCAAAGTGGTCGCGCTCGGCGTGTTGATGGCGGCCGAGATCGCGACGCGCCGGTCCGGAATCTTTCCCGGCACTGGCTTGAGCTCATGGAGCTGGCCCTCGCTCAAGGCGTAGACGCCGAACGTCGTCGGCAGGGGCATCGAGGGGTGCGCCGCCGGCGCCGGCTCCTTTGCGCTCTCCGGGGTTCGTTCAGCGGTCTCGCTGGCCGAGGGAGTCGGAATCGCGGTCAGCTGAGGCTCCGGGCTCTTGGCCGAACGTTCGGGCTGCGCCATCTGCGACGATGCCGTCAGTTGTGCCTTCAGCCGCGGCCAATACACGACCGCGGTGCCGGCGCCCGCAATGAGCAGGAGGATCGCGGTCAATCGAACGAGAGACTTGAAAGCGCCGCTCCGTTTGGGTTGGTCGGGCGATCCTGGCGGTGCGGCAGGACGCCGCGGCGTCTCGGCAGCCATCGGAATGGCTGATGACGCCGAGGCAGCGAGCGTCGGAATGGGCGGGGGGACGGGGACGTTCGCCGGTGGAGAATTCGGCACGGGGACCGAGGCATCCCTGGTCGGTGCAGACTTCTCGCTTCGCTCAAAGGCGCGTTCGACCTCCCGAATGGCGCGTTCGAGGACTTGCTGGAGCTCTCGCGCTTCCCGCGCATCGGCGTGGGTGAATTGTTCCAGAAGCTTGACGCGAGCCAGCTCGTAGACGACATCCCGCATCTGCCTGGGGTCGCCGGAGACTTCGCGGATCCGCTCTGACAACAGGCGGACGAGCCCGGCCTTGATCTCTTGCGCCTGCGAGGCGTTGGCTGCGGTGTCGCCGGTCTCGGTCATCAAGAGCGATCAACTAGCCCGGATAGTGCCGTTTCGCTAGGTTTTTTCACCCCGGATCGCGTCGGTTGCGGTGAAACACGCTGATGCTCCGGCCGCAAAGGTCCTGCGCGTTCGTTTCGTAGCGCTTGCTTTTGGGCGGAAACCTGTGACATTGCTCCTTCTTCCGGTGTGTGACCATGCGCGGCATTTTGACAGCAATCATGTTTTTGGCCTTTCTGGTTCAGTCTGCTTCTGCACAAGGGACCAAGGATCAGGCCAACACGACGAGCTCCAGCATCGTGACGACGACCGACAAAAAGAAGCAGACCACCCAGGCTGCCTCGCGGCCCACGGCTGTCCGGAACGTGGGTAGCGGTTCTACCGGACAGGCGGCCCAAGGTGTCTGGAGGAATGGCAAGCTGATCGCCGTGCCGCGGTGAGGTCGCGCAACGAACCGTGATGCCGTCGTGAAGGAACGGTCTTCGCCTCCCTGACGTTCTTGCTCGGGAGATATCGCATGAAACGAATAGTCTTGATCACACTCGCCCTTGTGGTGCCTGCGGGCGCCTGGGCCCAGGGCGTTAGCGATCCGTCGACGCCCAACCGCAATGTGATCATCGTCAACCCGTCGCAGCCCGCGCGTCCCAACGCGACGCCGAATATCCCGAGCCGGATCGAGCCTCCCGTGACGACTTACGGGCGGGCCCGGCCCTATCGCGGGAGCACGACGCGGGGCAGCGGGTCGAGCCGCCGCTATTAGAGTGTACTGCTCTGGAGCATGCTCCGCGTAATGACGATTTTGTCCTGGTCTCATCGCGTTAGCCGCGCTACCACCCTTTATTGCGGGTTGACTTCGACCTCCAGGGTCGATGTCCCCGCAGCATGACGGTTCTTGCCCGAGATCAGCAGTGTAAACTTGTCGCTGCCGCGCGCCCCAGCTTCTGCCGAATAGCGGAAGCCGGACCCGACCACCGCCAATTGTCCCCGTGATGGCCCGCTCACGACCGATACTTTGAAGATTTGCATGTACGACCATCGCAGTCCCTGGATGCAATCGGCTCCAGGCGCGATCGACATCGTCCATTTCACGGTGTCTTGCGACAACTCAAACGGCGTACGCTCCTTGACGCAGGCGGGACTGGCGTGAGCCAGCAAGCCAGGCATGGCGGACGCCGCAGCGGCAACACTTAACAGCAATGTCGGTCTTGCTCGCATTCTCGGCTACTCCATCAGCGAATGCCGAAACCGGCTGTGATGACCTGGTGCGAGAACGGAGCAGTTTGCCCCGTAAGGCGATCACGGACGTGGATCTCGGGTCCACCAATCATCCGGTCGGCCTGCCTCGGATCATGCCATACTACCCCTGTTTTGCCCGACGGATCAAATCGAATTTCGGGAATACGTAAGCCATTGATTTGGCTGGTGACGGCTACTGTGCATGGGGTTGTTTTTCGCTTTTTGAAGGGATGGCTGCCGCGGTGCTAAATGTTGCAATCGGTAGCCGTATCAGCTGAAGTTGCGGCGACCGCTCGGCCCCCAATCGGAGTGATCGGAGTGCGACCCGTTCGCTGCAAGTCCCTGTCAGACCGCCGGAGACTGGCGCGCGCGCCGGCTCAAGCGGCCATGGCGGCCGCTGTCGGATTGGCTCTCTATGCCTGCCCGCTCTCATGCCGTGCTCAGACTGAGCCGGAGCCGTCCATCAACGACTATCTTCCGCCGAGCGAGGCGGAAGTCTCGCGCGACGAATGGCGGCAGCGCATCGAGGATGCGCGGCGCCGTGCCAAGGAGGCAGCGCGCGAGCGGCGCGAGCATCCGGCGCTCTACAAGCCCATTCCGGAAGATCCGGACCTTGTCGCGACCGAACGCCTGCTTCGCGACGACAGCCTGCAGCGAGGTGACATCGTCGCCACCAAGAAAGGCATGTTCATCTACCAGGGACGATCCGACCAGCCGCGCCGCGATCAGGACTTCCTGCCGGTCAACCCCAAATCGGTCCGCTGAGTTAGTACCGCCGCAAGATCTCGTTGAATCTGGGATCGGTCACTTTCGTCGTCTCCAGCAGCAGCGACTTGCCTTGCGGAGTTGCCTGCACAAAGGCCGCGACCAGCAGCGGCTCGTAACGCGAGCGGCTCGCCAGCGCCGACCGGATGTCGGATTGCGCCAGCAGCTTGATCTCCTCGTCGGTTGCAGCTGCGCTCGAGGTCACGGTGCGAACGCGCGACAAGGCAACGTCGATCGGCACCGACCCGGTCAGGTACGACATCTTCACCGCAGGCGTGACCGTCTCGCCGGCCTGGGCCTGTAGCGTCCCGAGCGTGAGCCAGAGCGCCGGCCTGATCGGCGAGACTTTCAAGGCTGCCACGACAGCGGCTTGGGCCGTCTTGTTCTCGCTGGCCCTTCCGCCTGCCTCGGCCGACGGACGATGCAGAACGTCGGCGGCCATCGCCGCCGCATGATTTGCCAGGAGGTCGCCATCCCACGAAACGGATGCCAGGCTGCCCGCGGCCGCGAGCTTGGCCTTGTCCGGCGGAATCTCGCCCGAGAACAAGTCGCTGGCGCGAAAGTTCGGCCGCACCAGATCGCCATAGAACGTCATGCCGGCATGGAGCGCCAGCGCGATCGCGGTCAAGATGCCAATGGCGCGAAGCGTGATCACCGAAGTTGCGGCCTAAGCTTTCAAATTGCGAGAAGACTATCGCCTTGGATCGTCAACAGGGTCAAGTTGCCGGTGGCATAAGCGCCGGTGTCGATGTTGATGCGGTTCGACCGGATATCGGGCGCGCTGACCGGCGTATGGCCGTGCACGATGTATTTGCCGAAGCGCTCCTCGGAGGCGAGGAATTCCTCGCGGATCCAGAGCAGATCCTCATCCTTCTGGCGATCGAGCGGGACGCCCGGTTTGACGCCGGCATGGACGAAGAAGAAGTCGCCGCAGGTAAAGGACGAGGGCAATTGCTGGAGGAAGGCGAGGTGCTCCGGCGGGAGCGCACGTCTCAGTCCCTCGATCAATTCGACCTGCTCCTCCGCGGAAGGGTTCATCGTCGGCGTGACGCCGTAGGAGACCAGCGTCAGCAGGCCGCCATAGTGGCGCCACTCCTGCAGGCGGGCGGGGTCCTTGAGGACCTCGAGCAGGAAGACCTCGTGGTTGCCCTTCAGGCAGACCGTCTCGTGCGATTTCGAGCGCGCGATCAGGAGATCAAGAACGGCGCGTGAGTCCGGGCCGCGATCGACATAGTCGCCGAGAAAGACCTGAATGGCGCGTTGGGGAGCCGAGCGGGCGAGATCGACGTCGATCACGGTTAACAGCGATTGAAGCAAATCGGCACGACCGTGCACGTCGCCGATCGCATAGACGCGGACGCCATCGGGAAGCCGAGGCTTGGTCTTCTTTCGAAAGCGGGAGGAAAGGCCCATCAGGTCGGTCGAATCGCTTCCAGCGTCACGAGCGGAACGTCGTGACCGCTCTTAGCAGAACAAGTCACACATCGGTATTCTTAATTGTTCCTGACCGATGAGCCCGCATTTTGATTAAAGCCTCGCGTGGCCTTTGAGCCGTATTTCAAGAGGTCTCGCGTAGCGTCTCCCCAACAAGAACGGGGAGCGCGACATGCGCAAAGTGGTAAAGTTCCTGGCGGCCGTGGCCGCAATCGCGGTTGCTGCGGGGGTGCAGCAGAAAGCGGAAGCCGCCTTCGTCGGCGTGCCCATGGGGCTGCGCGGTGCCATCCACTACATCAAGTTCGACCAGCCGACGCTGGCGCCGATGGCGTTCACCATCTTCTGCCTGAAGTACAAGGACGAGTGCAAACCGCGTCCGCAGCGGATCGTCTTCCGCGGCGGTCGCCTGAAACTGACGGCCGAGCGCATGGCGCAGATGCAGGAGGTCAACCAGCGGGTCAACACCGCGATCCGCCCCGAGGCCAATCTGGAAGGGCTGCGCGGCGAGAAATGGCTGCTGCATCCGGCGAGCGGCGACTGCAACGATTACGCCGTAACAAAACGCCACGATCTGATCGCCAAGGGCTTTCCGGCGCGCTCGGTGCTCTTGAGCGAGGTCGTGACCAGCTGGGGCGAGCATCATCTCGTGGTCGTGGTGCGCACCTTCTCCGGCGATCTCGTGCTGGACAATCTCTCCGGCCACATCATGCCGTGGTCGAAGAAGCCCTATCGCTGGGTCCGCATTCAGTCGCCCAAGAATCCGAACTACTGGGCCTCGCTCGGCGACCGCGCGGTCTGATCACCCGCGCGCTATCGTGATCCGGATTGGCTGACGCTCTGCGACAGCCCCAGTCCCAAGATCACCGAAAGGCAAAGGATTGCTGCCGGGTGCAGCAATCCGGGACCGGCAAAGCTCTGAACCAGCGCAAACAGGACGCAGGCCGCGGCCGAAGCGGGAAAGAACGAGTCGCGTCCGCGCTGCAGGGCGCCGAAGAACAGGCGAACCAAAGCGAGCAGGCTCACCGCGATCATGGTGACCAAGCCGACCCAACCCATCCCCGCGAACACCGATATGGCCGCCGAGGGCGTGGTCAGGACGGAGCCGGCATCGCTCTGATAGATTCTGCCCACCGCAGAAAATGTCCCGGCGCCGGCGCCGAACCAGCGTGTATCGGCCAGCATGCGCTCGAGCGCAGCCTTCGTTTCGGCCCCCATCTCCGGGACGAGGCGCAGGAGGATCGGTCCGGAGCTCTTCTCGAGCAGGAAGGTCAGCACGATCGCCGCGCCGATCAGGGCTGCCACCGACAACGCGCTCGCGGCCAATGGCGACAGATCCAGTCTGCGGATCACGAGGATCAGCAGGATCAGCACGACGCCGAAGCTTGCTGCGACCGCATTGTTGGCGTCGGAAAAGCCAAAGACCGCAGCTGCGCTGATCAAGGCGCCCGTAAGGCCCAATAGACCAAGCACGATCGAGCGAGGTAGCGAATGACGGGTTTCGGCGCGCTCTGCGGCGAGTTGCATGACCGCCAGGTTCAGGATGAGACCGAACCCGGCCAGAGTTGTTGCCAGCTCGGACGTCGCGGCGGCCCCTGCCACTGCCGGCGCGAGCCGATGCAGATCCAGGGTTAAGGCCGAGACGGCGGTGACGCCAGCCAAGACAAACAGCACCAACTCGGCGCGGCCACGATCGCGAACGACGACAATCGTTACGCCGAGCAGCGCGATCGCTGCCAGCGCCAGCATCAATGCGTTCACCGTCAAGCCGATATCGGCCGTGATCGGCCCGAGCGACAGGCCACCGATCCCCTCGTGGGCGCTGGCCCAGATCGGATGCGCAAAGCGCAGCGGAAGCGGAGCGAGCTGGGCCGCGATGCAGAGCGGAACGGCGACCAAAATCCAGCGGCCCCAGGAGGTCGCACGGACATAGTGCTCGTAGTCGGCCTTGCGCGTGTTCGCGGCGGCCGCCAGCAAGCCTAGCGCAGCGGCCATCGTCCCGAGCTGCGCACCGAATTCGGCGCCGGCGATTCCGAGAGCGGAAGCGGAAACGATGGAAACGATGAGGGCAAAATAAGCGAGGGACAAACGGCGCGCTCGAAGGGAATCCTGAAACGAGTCAGGTCACCATACAAGCGGGCGTGTGGTTTTCAAAACAGAGGCCTGCGCCGCGATCAGCGGGTGGCCTTGACGGGTCGACCGAAGACGCGGGTGGCGCGTGCGGCGGCAAGGGCAAAGCGCGCGCCCGAACCGAAGAGGTAACCGCCCTGGAGGGCGATGGCGGCGAACGCCGCAGCCTTCATGCCGTCAAGGAAGCCCAGGCTGGTCATCATGCTGACCGGCAGCATGGTGAGCACCAGCGCAAATGTGACCGGCAGGAGCACGAACACGCGAAAGCGTTGGCCCAGCACGGCACCTGTGAGAAAGCTGAAAATCAAAAAGGCGGTCATCCGAAACACTCTCCGTGCTCCGGACCCTAGATTCCCCGCCTAAAAAGACCCTTAAGTTGTATGGCTAAATTTGGCCTATTGGCCGCAATTTGCCAGTAGCGAATGATAGGCCTCCCGCAGCCCGTTGAGCGCCACCATACCCTTGATCTCGCTGTCGCCTTCCCTGACCACCACGGACAGGGAGGCCGTCGTCTGCCACTTTCCGGCGGCAAAGGCCGAGACCTCGTCGGGGAGCAGCACGGCCGCTCCCGCGGCCGCCATGCTGCCCTCGAAGCTCAGGGTGCCGCCGCCGCTCGCCGCGATGGTCAGCTTGGGGCGGCTCCGGGGCGGGAAGGGCCGGATCAAGGCCACCAGCACATCGACCTTGCCCTTCGGGGCGCAGCGCACGATCAGGCCGGCGAAGTCCGGGTCCGATTGGGTGGTGTCGGCAGTCTTCATGATGGCCGCGAAGCTTTCGCCGCCCTTGGCCCCTTGGGTCCGGGTGAATTTCCAGACGGACGTGGACGCAGGGGCGGCCACCTCAACAACGGCCGCGCCGCGACACCACGCCCCGGCGCTGCCAGGGCAGGCGACGGCGGGGCCCCATGTGCGATCGGCGGCGCCAAAGAGGGAGCCCGCCAACAGCGGGATCAGAAGGAGGCCAGACACGGGTTTCCTGCTCTTAACGGCCCAGCCTTAGCAGATGGCCGCGAGGTCAAGAAGCCTTGCACTTGACACATCGAGCCCTTGAGTCGGGCGGTTTGCTGTCGAACTCGGCACACGAAATACAACAAATAGTCACAAAGGGTTAAACTAGGCCCCAAACAGTGGCCCGCACGCAACAGTAGCCCACGGATCGCTCCGTTAACCAGCGGGAACCCTTGTCGCACCACCCCCTAGGCCGTACCAATTTACGTCACTTGGGGACCCACGGGCGCGATTCATGTCATCTATTGCCAAGACCTATGTGTTGAAGCCAGCTTTTCTGCTGGCCGCTTTAGCGCTCGGGGCCTGCTCGACCAATCCGGGGTCGGGACCGCTCACCGACGACGTCAACAACAAGATCCAGACGGAAAACGCGCCGGCCTACGAGCTGGTGCCGCTCAATCCGGCCACCGTGAAGATCCTGCACACCCATGAGCCCAAGGGCCTCGCCGGCGTGTTCACCGACCGCCGCCCGCCTGCCAGCATCGTGTTCGGCATCGGCGACGTCGTCAGCGTCACCATCTTCGAAGCCGCGGCAGGCGGTCTCTTCATCCCGGCGGAAGCCGGCGTCCGCCCGGGTAACTATGTGACGATCCCGGATCAGTCGGTCGACAATGACGGCTTCATCACCGTGCCCTATGCCGGTCAGATCAAGGCGGCGGGCCTGACGGCGGTCCAAATCCAGCGCGCGATCGTCGAGAGGATCGGCAACCGCGCCATCGAGCCGCAGGCGGTCGTGGCGATGTCCTCGCAGCGCACCCAACTGATCAGCGTGCTCGGCGAGGTCAATTCGCCGGCGCGTTATCCCGCGAGCGCGGCTGGCGCGAAGGATCGCGTGCTCGATGCGATCACCCGCGCCGGCGGCATCAAGGGCCAGGGCTTCGAAACTTGGGTCATGCTGGAGCGTGGCGGACGGCGGGCCACCGTGCCATTCGAAAATCTCGTGATGGCGCCCGAGAACAACGTCTATGTGCGGCCCGACGACAGCATCTACGTCTACCGCGAGCAGCAGAAGTTCCTGGCATTCGGCGCCAGCGGCCAGAGCGGCGAGTTCAACTTCGACGCCTGGCGCATCAATCTCGGCGAAGCCGTCGGCAAGGCCGGCGGTCTCCTGGACGGCCAGGCCGATCCGGCTGCCGTGTATCTCTATCGTCGCGAGCCGCGCGAGGTTGCGGCCCAGCTCGGCATCGACGTGAGCAAGTACACCTCGGAGACGATCCCGGTCATCTTCAACGTGAACTTCCGCGATCCCGGCGGCTTCTTCCTCGCCACCAAGGTCATGATGAAGAACGGCGACATCATCTACGTCTCGAACTCGCGCAACGTCGAAGTTGCCAAGTTCCTGAACTACCTGCGTGTGATCATGGCGACCGGCAGCGACAGCATCAATCTCGCCAACGACGCCCTGATCTTCCGCAACAACATCAAGCTGGCGCCGTAAGACGCCGACTTGATCGACCAAATCGATGGCACCGGGGCTTTGTCCCGGTGCCATTTTCGTTTAGCAATCGAGGCGGTTCTGCTGCGCCGACGAGCCCGGGATCTGGATCAAGGCGCCACTCGGCACGGGCGCGCCGGTCATCGGTCACCCCGCGGTCTTGCAAGGGGCTTCATGCGCTTTCGAACATTTTGCCGTCTTCTGGCTCTCGTCCCGCTTACCTTCGCGCTTGCACCGGTCGGGCCGGTGCTCGGCGCTGCCGCGGAGCTGGGCGTCCGCCACCGCATCGACGTGATGGTGTCCGCCGAGCCCGATGCTCCCGTGCTGTCGCGCCTCAAGGGCGCCAGGGGCGAGCTGTCCTTCACGGTTCGCCTCTCGGCGAACTCCAAGGAGAGCAAGTTCTTCGGGATGCTGCGCCCGTCCTTCCCCGACATCGTCGTGCCCGACGGGCCGGGCAAGCCGCTGGTGCAACAGACCAAGCTCTGGGAGGAGGAGATCTGCCATCAGCGCCGCGGCCTGCCGAAGGTCACGGTGACCCAGCTCGGCGGGCATTTTGCGCAAGGGGAGGGGCGGATCGAGATTTCCGCCATCACCCGGCACATCGGCGTTCTGGTCCCGCCGGATGAATTAACCCCCGGAATAAAGCTCGATCAGGGGAGTGATAGCTTTGGACTATTCTACGCGTTCCGCGCTCAGAGCCGGAACAGCCGCCTCAACGTGGATCTGAAGATCTATCCCATCGATTGCTTCCTCTAAGCCCAGAGCACAGCTCGCAAGAACGACGATGCGCCTTTGGCTTCCCAAAATTCGCTGGTCATGGAGCTTGCCCGCGGCCTTCATCCTGTTCTTCGTGGCCGCCGGCGCGCCGTTTCCGTTCGGCTCGACCAATGATCTGTCGATCGCGTTCTGGTGCCTGTGCCTCGGGATCGCGGTGATCTTCGCGCCGACGCGCGATCTGCGGACGCCGCATCTCTGGCTGCTCGCCGGCATCGGCGTGATCGTCGCCGCTTACGCTTTCGTGCTGCACGAGCAGCTCTCCGACCATCCCTGGGTCGCGCCGTTCCAGCCGATCTGGAAGCAGGCCTCGGATCTGCTCGGCGTGCCGATCGCTCCGTCGGCGTCGATCGTCAAGAACGAGGCGTTCTTCGCCCTCGGCGCGCCGCTCGCCAACATCCTTGCCATCGTGCTCGGCATCACCGTCGGCGCCGATCGGATGCGTGCGCGCCGCCTCGTCTGGGTGATCGCGATCTCGGGCGCGGCTTATGCCCTTTACGGCGTACTCTCGTTTCTGATCGAGCCCACCATGATCCTGTGGCGCGACAAGACGGCCTATCTCGGCAGCGTCACCGGCACCTTCATCAACCGCAACACGGCGGCGGCCTATTTCGGCTCGGCCGCGGTGATCTGGATGCTGCTGATCCTGGAGGACGTCCGTCGCCGCCTGCCGGAGCGGCACATCGAGTGGCGGCGGCTGTCGCTCGACCTGCGCGCGATCCCGCCGAGAGAGATCCTGCCGCAGCTCGCCTGCCTGCTGATCTGCCTGATGGCGATGTTCATGACGACCTCGCGCGCCGGCGTCGGCCTGTCGCTGCTGGCGATGATCGTCGCCTTCACGCTGTTCCTGCGCAAAGACCTGCCGCCGCGCACCGGCATCTGGATCTCGCTCGGCTCTGGCCTTGCCGTCGCGCTCGGCCTGCTGCAGCTGCTCGGCGGCCGCGTCTCCAGCCGCTTCGACAGCCAGGGCCTGGTCGACGAGGGCCGCATCGAGGCCTGGAAATCCACGCTGCGGATCATCGCCGACAATCCCTGGTTCGGCACCGGCATGGGCACCTTCCAATGGGCCTTCCCGCCGTATCGCAGCCCCAACATCTCGATTCGCGGCGTCTGGGATGCCGCGCATTCGACGCCGCTGGAGCTTGCCTCCGAGGTAGGCATCCCCATGGCGCTGCTGGTGGCGCTCGGCTGGGCCATCATGCTGCTGGTTCTGGCGCGGGGCGTATTCACCCGCCGGCGCGACGTCATCATCCCGCTGGCGGCGGCGGCGACCGCAACGCTGTCGCTCTTGCATTCGTGCCTCGACTTCACGCTCCAGGTGCCCGGCTACAGCATTCCGTTCTTTGCGCTTTTCGGCACGGGCCTGGCGCAGTCCTTCTCCAGCCGGGAAGCTCGCCCCACGACGGATGCCGTCGCTACCGCACCGCGAGGCGAGGGCTGCCCGGCAACCGCAGCAACAGCCCCGCGGGCGAAGGGCGAGCTTCACAAAACTGTCTAGATTTGAAGCAGTTGCGCCGTTTACGAAGATTTTAGTATAAATGGACAGCCCTTCTTTCTTTCGCTAGGTTCTTGCACTGCACAGCCATATTGCCCGGGCCGAGGAAGCAGATCGGGGCAGCTGATTTTTTGGAGGTTGTTTTATGAGCGTTATCAGAAACGCGCTTCGCATGGCTGCCGCCGCGGCCCTCGCCGCCACGATCACATCGGCCGCCAACGCCGCCATTTACCCGCCGCAGCGCCAGCTGCCGGTCACCGTGATTTCCGAGTTCAAGGCGGCCCCCAACAGCCTGCTGCAGCAATATCCGACCGGCGGCCCGCAGCTGATCTCGCGCGTGCGCGATCTCGGCGCCTCCGATCCAACGACGCTGCCGGGCCTGATCGCGCTGCTGAAAGATCCTGCGACTACCACCGACCAGATGCGCGCGATCGTCGCCGGGCTCGCCCAGGTCGCACGCATGGCCGCGCAGCAGGATCAGGCCTACGCCAATGAGATCCAAACGGCGATCGCCGGTACCGGCAACCCAGACGTGATCGCCGCCTACCAGGCCGCGACTGGCGACGTGGCAATCGCCGCGGCCGGCGGCGGCGCGGGCGGTGGCGGCAGCGGCGCAGGCGGCCCGACCGGCAGCGGCTTTCCCACCGGCGGCGGCAGCAGCGGCATCGTCGTGTTCGGCAACAACACCACGGCCAATAGCGCGCCCAATACCGGGAGTGGTGGCGTGGGCGCCAGCACGAACAGCGTTAGCCCTCGCTGAGTTTTGGCTGATATGGATTATTCAACTCCGGCGGGCGACGATTATCATCGCGTCCGGCACCAGGATATTCTCTCAGACCCTAGATTGATGCGTGCTTGGGGGCAGTACGCTATCGTGACTTACTTCTCAGAGGTTAAGCCCCTTGAGACTGTACTGGAGATAGGAGCTGGGACGGGTATAAATATCGCCGAGCTCAGCAAGATTCGGAGCGTTGAGGCGATTGAGCCGTCTCAATTCGCACGCAGCCATTGTGCCGCCTTCGGTGTAAAAGTTTATTCCGATTGGTCGGAATTGGTGCCAAGTCAAAAGTATGACTGGATTCTTCTCCGACATGTTCTTGAACATGTACCGGAGCCCAAAATCTTTCTCGAGAACATTTTAGGGTTATTGAAGGCCAGGGGCAGGCTAATAGTCGTCGTTCCCTGTGAAGATGCATTTTCGGAGATTCGCGAGGACGACATCAACCATCATTTGCATTGTTGGAATAGGCAAACGCTAAGCAATTTGCTCAAACAATCGGGGTTCGATGTCGTCTCGGATCGCGTCAATTGGTATAACGGGCGCCGGTTGAGTTACCCAATCCTGCAAATTTTTGGTCCGGAAGCTTATAGGCGTGCGCTCACCGCTATCGGGCGGATGACAAGAAGCGCGGAGATCATAGTCACTGCGACGAAACGCTGAGACCGCTTCGTCCGGAATGATACCGTTGTTGATTCTGGAAGCGCGAGCCTATGAAGTTTTTGCGATTAATTGCGAGCTGCGATACTCGAACTGGCGGACCTATTGCGGGGCTATTGCGTTCCTCGAAGGCGCTGGCGGCAATGGGACACGAGACGCATATTGCGACGCTTGACGATCCGAGCACTGACTGGGTCAAGCGATCCGAATTCAAGACAATTGCCTTGGGGCCCTCCCAGCCAATTTATGGTTACAATCCCCGCTTGACCGATTGGGTGGTCTCGAACGCCTGCAATTACGACGTCGCGATAATCCACTGCATATGGAATTACATTTCTCTGGGGTCGTGGAAGGGATTAAGAAAAACGGGGTTGCCGTATTTCGTCTTCTTGCATGGCTCTCTCGACCCATGGCATCGCGAGTTCTACCCGATCAAACATCTTTTCAAGCAGGCGTTCTGGTTGGGAGTTGAAGGCAAAGTCTTGCGAGATGCGCAAAAGGTTCTGTTTACTTCTGAAGAAGAGAGGCGACTCGCTAAGAATGCATTTTGGGGGTATCAAAATTACTCCTGCGAGGTCGTTGCTTATGGTGCCTCGAACCCTAGTGGAGATCCCACTGCCCAGATCGCTTCATTCCGAAATTTTTGCGAGCTCACGAGGGACGAGCCCTATCTTCTGTTCTTGAGTCGCATCCATCCCAAGAAAGGGATCGATAGCTTGATCTCAGCGTTCGCTAAACACGCCCCTGCAGCAATGCAGCTGGTGATAGCCGGACCGGATCAGGTTGGTCTTCAGCACGAGCTCATGCGTCAAGCGGCTGATCTTGGAATCTCAAATCGCATCAAATGGCCGGGTATGCTTGAAGGGGATCTGAAATGGGGTGCCTTCCGAGGCGCGCAGGCCTTCGTGCTTCCTTCCCACGGCGAGAACTTCGGCATCGTGCTTGCTGAAGCCATGGCGTGTTCGACGCCAGTCTTAACGACGCAGAAGGTGAATATATGGCGCGAGATTGAAGCCTCTGGCGGTGGCATTGTCGTTGCGCAGGCGAGTGACTTTGACGATGCGCTTCAGGCTTTCTTCCAGCGGAGCCCGGGACAAATCGATGAAATGCGGCGGCAGGCTCGTCGATGTTTTCTCGATAAGTTTGAAATTGGTCAAAGTGCATCCGATTTGCTCCGACTGGCTGCAGAGGCGGTTCAGTAGGTAAGCGATGCACATCATTCACTTCTGTGCTTCTCCGGTCGATATTAGTTCAGATCGTGGAGGTGTTTCCAATGTTGTTGCCGAACTAGCCAAGTGCGGCGTTGCAAAAGGGATACAGACCACTGTGGTCTGTACCAATAAGACCCTTGGCAAGCAAATTACGCGCGCGAGCGAATCTCACGATGGTCAATTGTCCATCGTCACCCTGAATTCGGATCTTGTATCTCTCGTAAAAGGACTGCGAACTGTATTTGCGTCCAAGCCCACAGTGGCCCATGTGCATGCGGGCTTCAGTGTCTTCTCCACGCTTGCCATGCAGATGCTAATCAATAGGGGAGTTCCTTTTGTCGTTTCGCCTCATGGGAAGCTGACTAAGGGCATGCTGGCAAAGAGGCGCCAAATCAAAATGTGGTGGTGGTGGCTCCTCGAACGTCGACTTGTAAACGGTGCCTCAGCTGTCGGCGTATTCTCTCAGAACGAATCTGCCTATTTTGATCGACTTGGAATCGACCGGCCGATTCGGATCATTCCCAATGGAGTAAATGCTCCCAGTCTGCAAGACGTCCCTGAAGTGTCTTCCGTCAGTGAGCCCTATTTGCTCTTCTTTGGTTATCTGGACCCTCGCAAACAGCCAGATTTACTAATCCGCAGCTACGCCGCGACCACCGCTGCACGCAAATCGCACCTTCTCGCTTTCGTTGGGCCGGATGCTTATGGATTGAGGAGCAAGTTAGAGAATGTAACTGCCACGCTGCGGCTAACTGAAAGAGTGAGATTTCTCGGTCCTGCTTACAATGGCGAAAAGTGGTCTCTACTCAGAAACGCAACTGCTGTGCTTCTCCCGAGCTTGGCTGAGGGGATGCCGCTTGCCTTGCTGGAGGCTGCATGTGTCGGCACACCCACCGTCTTTTCGAAGGAGTGCAACGCCCAACTCATCTCGGATGCCAAGGCAGGTGTGGAAGCTGCTGATTTTGACGAAATGACTTGGGCTGCCGCTATGGATCGGATTGTCAGTCAATCGGATGATCGAAAAAGCATGGCAAAAAACGCGCTGGAGCTATCAAAGTCTTTCTCGTGGTCGAATATTTCTAGTCGCTGGCTTGACCTCTATACCGATTTAGAGGGCGGTGATCATGGGTAAGCTCTCCCTAACCGTCATAATTTTGACTCTTAATGAAGAGCGCCATATCGAGCGGGCAATCAGGTCCGTGGAGGCTTTCGCATGTTCGATATTTGTCGTTGATGCGGGGTCAAAGGATTCAACGTGTGACATCGCAAAACGGCTTGGGGCCGTCGTTACCGAACATCCTTGGAGAAACTACGCAGATCAGTTTCAGTGGGCGTTAGAGAATATGCCTACCAGAACAAACTGGGTCATGCGACTTGATGCCGACGAGATCATTGAGCCCGAGTTAGCGAGAGAAGTCTGCCAAAAGCTTGAGGCGCTCCCCCTCGATATCAGCGGCATATACCTTAACCGTAAACACGTATTTATGGGTCGCTGGATCCGGTTCGGTGGCAGATTTCCGCTCACGCTCCTCCGAATATGGCGAACGGGACACGCTCGCATCGAGCAGCGTTGGATGGACGAGCACATTGTTCTTATCCACGGCAGCGCGGTCACCTTTGAGAATACTTTCGCGGACTGCAATCTGAATGATCTTTCGTATTTCATCGAAAAGCATAACAAATATGCGACTAGGGAGGCGATTGATGTACTTGTTCGCCGTTATGAGCTGCTCGATGAGGACGATCAGTTACTGGCGCCGTCGAATAAGGGCCAAGCATCCAGGAAGAGAGTTTTGAAAGAGCGCGTGTTCAACAAACTGCCGTTCGAGGTGTCGACCACGCTTTATTTTTTCTTTCGTTACTTCATCCAGCTCGGCTTCCTCGACGGGAGGCCAGGCGCGATCTATCACTTTCTTCAGGGATATTGGTACCGCTTTTTGGTCGGCGCGAAGGTGGCCGAATTGGACCATGCCATAGGCCGGTTGCCCAAAAACCAAGCCGTCAAATTGCTGGCGACGTTGACTGGTCTTAAGGTTGGCTAGCTGTCGTCTTTGGAGTGAGAGAATGCCTTCGACGAAGCGTAACGCGGGCCTTAGAATCCTGATCGTCGGCCCTCATCCAGAATACGCAAAAAGACAACGCAGTATGAAGTTGTTCGCGGAGTGGTTCTATAGAGCCTGCTCTGAAATCGGTGTGGTCAAGGTAGTTCGGCCGAGCTCGATTTTCTTGAACCGCTTGACCGCCGATAGTCGTTTTGCAAAGTGGTTTGGCTATGTTGATCAATTTGTCCTGTTCGCCGTCGAGTTAGCTGGTCGCCAGGCCTTCTATGACGTTGTGATTGTATCGGATCATTCTAATGCGCCCATGGCGGCTCTCGTGCCAGGTCGGAAAATGCTTGTCATGGTTCATGATACCATAGCAATTCGGCAGGCTTTGGGGCGGTTACCGGGCAAGCCAAAGGCTAAGTTCTCTGGGCAACTTCTGCAAAAGGCGATCCTCGCAGTTTTGAGGCGCTGCTCAGGCTTGCTGACAAACCCGCAGCCGGTGCCAAACGAGTTGCACGACTTGGGCGTGGATACTCCTGTACGAGTCGTTGGGTGTCCCTTTGACTCTAGGCGGCTTCATAGTCTCGGCACGAGCGAGCTGATAGATGGTCGATACGTGCTGCACGTGGGATCCGACAATTACCGAAAGCGGAAGGCGGAACTGATTGAATTTTGGCGTGAGGTGGAGAAGCGTGATTCGTCACTTAAGCTAGTTCTCGCCGGAAACACTGAACCTAGGACAGTCGAGCTGATAAAAAGGTTCGCGCTTGGCTCGGTCGTTATTCTAAACGCTGTTGACGATACTGCGTTGGCTTCACTCTATCGGTCATGCGAGGCGCTCCTGGTGCCGAGTGAAAGCGAGGGATTCTGCATTCCGGTCTTGGAAGCGATCGCCTTCGAAAAACGTGTATTTACGCCTACAGATGTTTCCTTTTTCACCACGGTCTTCGGTTCAGCTGTCGAGCCATGCCTTGATCTTCACGGGAAGGATGTTGATTTCTTCGTAAGATGTTTGGCTGCCGGCACTAGTGCCGAGTGCCTTGAGCAAGGTCAGAAAATTCTTAGGCATTACTCTTGGGACCAATTTGTGGAGCGAGTTGTCGATGCAATTCGAAGCCGTGCGCCGATCTCAACAGAGGCGAGGTGCTCTCTGTGATCCGTTACGCCATCCAGACCCTGCTTTTTGCGTTCCCTTGGACGCTTAGGAGGCGCTTTCTATCGCTGCTTTGGGGTTACAAACTCGCGCCCGACTGCTATGTCGGTTTCTCGTGGATCGGGGCCAAGCGCCTACGAATGGAGAATTCTAGCAGGATAGGACATCTGACGTTCGTGAAGGGCGTTGCTCAACTCGAATTGGGCCGCTCCGCCCGGATAGGAAATTTGAATTGGATCACTGGTGACTCGGTAGAATCCGGATTGCTGGTCGAAGAACATGCCGCCATCACTCATCGCCATTTGATTGATTGTACGGCTCTGGTCACCATTGGCCAGTTTAGCACATTCGCGGGTTGGAGGTCTCAACTTCTCACTCATTCGATCGACGTCAGCCAGAGCCGTCAGACATCAGACCCGGTCCAAATTGGTCGATTCTGCTTTGTCGGTACTGGCGTCATAATTCTGAAGGGAGCTAGCTTGCCGGACTACTCAGTGCTGGCTGCGGGCTCAGTTCTGATAGATCGACCAACAGAGGAGTATACAATTTATGGCGGTGTCCCAGCCCGTCCGGTGGGGAAACTTCCGCGCGAGACAATGTATTTCAATCGAGGCTCAGGATTCGTGCACTGATGCTATCGCAAGAACAGCCAGTCCGAGCGAAAGCATTTGATGCTTCCGCCGTCCAAAGAGATATAGGATTAGACAAATTACGCGGGCTCGCGATCCTGCTGGTTATGATTTTTCATTTCTTTCAAGTTCCAAATCTTCCGAAATCATCGGCGTTGGATGAATGCGTCATCCACTTCGCGCGGATGGGATGGTGCGGAGTCGAGCTTTTCTTTTCTTTGTCGGGATTTCTCATTACTCGCATTATTCTACGAACGCTGCATTCCAAGCATTTCTTTCGCAATTTCTATATTCGGCGCACTCTTCGCATTTTCCCGCTGTACTACGCCTATCTGCTTCTTCTCTCTGCCGTTGTTGTCTGTGCGTTTATGTTAGGTCGTCTGCAAGAGCCGAGCTTTAATTCATTTGCCGCCGCCTCTCCGTTCCTGCTCGGCTATCTATCAAATTTCTATACCTTTTATACCGAGCAATTTACACCACTCGGTACCGGCCATTTCTGGTCGTTGGCAACCGAAGAGCAGTTCTATTTACTTTGGCCAGCGCTGCTTTTTCTAGTCCCACGCTCAAGCCTCCTACCATTCGCCGTGTCCTTACTAGCCTTTTCGCTGGTGCTCAGAATAGCGCTCGAATGGTTAGGAGCTTCGGCCGTTCAGATTTACGTGTTCTTCCCGGCGCGATTGGATAGCATCGTTTTCGGTGGCGTAGCTGCAATTATGTCTGAACGCTTTGATCCAAAATTGGTGCGGCGATATGCTCTACCTGTTTGCTGGATGTCCGGACTACTGTCCGTCTACCTGCTGTTCAAGTACGGGCCAACGGCGGAGCACCCGGCAGTTCATGTGTATGGGCTTACAGTATTCGGGCTGTTCTTTTCTAGCTTGGTTTGCTTGGTCGCGATCTCGGCCAGGAAAAGCCAGAGCTCAAATATATCGATACTCGCGGTATTCGGGACGTACAGCTATGGTCTCTACGTCATTCATGTTTGCGTTCGAGCTGCGCTCGTTCAGCTTTGGCCAGTGTCCCAACTGCACTTGAATAGCGTACTGCCCTCATTGGTCGCTTTTGCGACGCTTGGTATTTCGACCTCATTGGGATTGGCCATGCTGAGCTTCCATTTCTTTGAAGAGCCGTTTCTTCAACTGAAGCGAAGATTCAGCTAGCCTCGACCACAAAAGGCCCCCCATGCGCAACTTACTCACGCGGCTCACCAGCCACCGTTTGGGCCGCAACCTCACGGCGCATGTGTTCAATCAGATTGTCACGATAACAATTCAGCTTGCAACGATACCTATCCTGATCAAGGCCTGGGGCGTTCAAACTTATGGAGCTTGGCTCGTCCTAACAGCAATCCCCCAGTACTTGGCCTTTGCCGACCTCGGGTTCACTACAATTGCCAAGAACGAGATCGCAAGACTAGCTGTTGGCGGCAACAAGTCTGACGCCTTATCTGTATTCCAAAGTATCTTCTGGATGCTGACAGTCGCCGGGGGGGCCTTGCTTCTAGCGACAGGTGTTATCCTCCATTTCTTGCCAATTGGCGGCGTCTTCAGCATAGGGCCATTGAGTGACGGTCAGGCCAGGATCATCCTGCTGTCCCAAATCGCCGGTGTTGTTGCGTACCAGTTCTTCTATTTGTTCTGTGCTGGAATAAGGTCGGAGGGTTACCCCGCCACCGAAACCACGCTGGCAGCTCTGCTTCGAGCGAGCGAAACAATGGTTCTGCTCAGCTGCGCTTTGGAAGGGATCAACGTTGCTGCGGCCGCATTTGCATCAGTGCTTGTTCGCATTATCGCGACGCTTCTTTTGCCGCTGTGGCTGATGAGAATCGCGCCGTGGTTACACATTGGACTGTCGAACGCATCGTTCGTTTGGATTCGGCGTCTGTTTTTCCCATCTCTGACGTACACGTTAGTTCCGCTTACGACTGCCTTTGTGCTGCAGGGGCCGATTATCATACTGGGCGCGAATGCGACTGCCGTCGAGGTCGCACTCTATTCCACGGCTCGCACTGTTACTCGGATAGGAGTGGCTGGCGCAAACTTAGTAACGCAGGCATTCTTGCCAGAGTATAGTTTTGCACGAGGGAGAAGGGATTCCGCGCGAACCATCCGGCTGATCCGAATGCAAGTTTTGATCTTGACGGCAGGCATGCTGGCTTATGTCTGCACTCTCGTGTGGTTCGGTCCCGAGGTGATACACATACTTTCTCATAGTCAGCTCCAGACTTCTGGATGGTTGTTGTTGTTTCTTGCTGCAGCTGCGATTGCAGAAATGGTTTGGTCGAGCCTATTCGGCGTGCTGACGGTCATGAATGCTCACAGTCAGTCGGCACTGTGGTACGTTTTGATTGTAGGCATCGGAGCGGTATCCGCTCTCGTGCTGCGCCTTTCAGCGGCCGAGCCGTTGGCTGGACTTATTGCAGTTGTCCAAATAGTCATAGTGCTGGCGATCGCTAGAGAATTTGTCGCGTTCTGCACTAATATACTCGGAAGGCCCCAGATTGCGATCGACGCAAGCTAGGCACTCCGATTTGCAAGGTAACGTGTGATGGCTACCGTCTTGAGAGACCTCGCCGACAAGGACCGGACTTACTCTGATCGTTTTGACCGACGATTGCTCAGTGTTGCCCCTTGGTTGATGTACGTCCATGCCGGCCTTATCCTTGTGAATGCAGCCATCGACGGCCAATACCCGGCCAATGCGTATCATGCGGCAATGCTTTTACTGGCAGCATTGGCATTCTCAGTTTTGAACGATGGGATCTTGTTCATTCTGTTTACACACGTCTATTGGATGTTCTCCTTTATGACGTACTTTTATGCAAGCGTTCATGGCAATCTTGCCAGCTTTGGCTTGGTGGATCCAGCTGCCGCCGCTTTTGTTGCATTCTGTAGTCAATTTGCATGCACGGTCGCGTTATTGGTCGTAAAGCTTGGACCTAAGCCGTTTTCAGCATCCGTCAGGAGGACGAGGTGGGCGGAGGACCTCATCAAAGTCCAGCCGGTGATTCTATTTATCGGAATTGTGGGCGTTCTTGCAAAGCTTGCAGGAGCGGTTCCTGACGTATACGCAGGAGTACTGACATCCTTTATCTACATTTGGCTCGCGATACGCCTAGTCTCTCGTCGTTCAGGTAGTGGGCTTGATGTCCTGATGATCGTCGTTGGGACGCTGATCGTCATTAGTTCGATTCGATCGAGCTTGCGGACCGATGTGTTCGCATTTGTTTTATTGTTGGCAGTCTTTTTCTTAATGGCTTACCCCAGAACGATTTTTAGCTTTCGCAATATTGTATTCGCTTTTCTCGGCTTTCGCCTACTGTCGCTCTTCTCAGCGGTGTTGCTATACGCTCGGACTTTCAAGGAGAGTGGTACGTCGCTGATTGGAGTTGTGAGCGAAAAGTTATTTTCAGTCGAAGCTTTGCTCTACATTATCAATCCGCTTTCGACTGGATTGGCTCTGCCAACGACCGCAACAGTACGGAGCAGCATTTCTCCTCTATTTTTTGGATCTGATACAGGATTTCTTCCTCGTCTGACTCTGTTGCCCCAAATGGACATGGTTACGGGGCGGATCGGCGAAATTAAAGAGACCAACTGGGGAGAGGTCTTGAACGTTATAAATGCCATCTTGCCATCATTCGGCCAGGACAAAGATCTTGTCCTAAGCGACCGCATCATTTGGCAGCTAGGGCTTCGCGATCCTGGAACTGTAGCACGCCCAATGATCACTGCCGAGGCGGAATGGTTCTATATGGGAGGGATTTGGTCGGTTTTCCTAGCAAAGCTTCTCTTCGTTTACTTACTGTTTCTCCTATATCGCTACCTCTGCACGAAGTTCTGCTTGCGAAGCGTCGTTATCATCCTCATGTCGCAAACCCTAATATACATAGTATTTACAAGTACCGCCATCAGCGTGCTGGCTGTTACGGTACGCTCGCCGATCATCCTGATCTTGCTGCTCAGTTTGGTCGTGCTTGTCTGGCAGCTGGCTCATCCGCAGCGAAGGATTATATCATCCAATGGCAGTGACTAACCTTGCCTGCGCAGTACTCGCGGTAGTCGTTTTTGGACTTCAGACCGTTTCAGCGCGAGCCACCGAGAATTCGGACGTTGTCGCTCTACAACATGGTGTCGAGACTAGAAAACAGCTCGTGATTGATGCCGCTCGCACGCGGGGAAGCCCTTCGAAACATCCTAAATACGGATCATACGATGTAGTCGCGAATTCTGCCGGGAAAAGCTGCCCAAGCGCCGCAAATCTACAGTACATGGCCAACATGCTCCTGTTTGAAAGCTCTGAAGCGGAATTGCATCCAGATTTGTTCTCGTTGCCTCCTCTAACACGATTTGTCTATCAGCATTTCAACTGTTTTGACGAGATGCAGGCGCGAGATGTCATGACCGCACTGCAACGCAGGATTGATCTTTTCCAACACGGGACGACCAATCACGCGCTTATGTCTGCGAGTTCGTGGTATCTACTCGCTCAGAAATTCCCGAGCAATCGATGGGTTACCAGAGAGGGAAAGGTCCTAAGCTCTCGCCAAGTTCAAACAGAATACAAAAGGCTCCTTCTGCAAACCTTTGCAAGATGGCTCAGTGTTGGCAACGTTGAGCAGTATTCGCCAGTCTATGCCGTTCTTGACTTAATTCCATTGTTGAACGTCATTGAATATTCTGAAGATGCTCAACTAAAATCTGCCGCAAATGCTGTTGCAAACGTGATCATAGCAACGCTGTGGGTGAATAGTTTCGAGGGCTTGGTTGTTCCCCCTATCATCCGGGCATATCGCCCACAGCTGTATCGCAACGTTGGCTCTCAAATTGAACAGCGGGATAGCCCGGGCCTGCACATCAACTGGTTGTACTTTGGAGCGCCAGTTCGTCTTGCGCGGGACTTCTTAGCTCGAGGAGAACCCCTCTACGTCGGATTCCTCGCGACGAGCAACTGGATGCCGGACTCAATTGTGCTCGAACTGATCGACGTGCGCGTATCGCCCTATAGGCTTCAGTCAACGATCCCGGCATTCACTAAATGGGGTGCGGTTGGGAGAACGGAGGCGTACGGGAATGCTTATTTCAATTCAGACTATGCGATTGGCTCCGGTACGTTTCGCGTTTCCCCTTTCATGTACAATGCGTCCTCGCAAAGCTTTGCCATATTTTTTCGCGCCGGTTTGAAGTACCCATTCTTGGAATGTTATCATTCATACTGGTCCGCAAATGAGGGAACCAAGGGTCTTCTTCAAGACAGAATGTCGCCATTTCAGGAGAGCATTGTCGATGAGGACCGCGGTATGATCGTCTACAGAATTCCCGCTCGGGATCCGTTTAGAGCATCATCCTCAAATGCCGCTTTCCGTATGAGAAGTATGAGGGCGGAGGGGCTGATCCATAGCGCTACTTGCCGTTTTCCGGCGGAGCTTACTGTTCGAGCATCATCAGGTCTTTTACTTCTTGACGCTGGGCCGATTTACGTAGCGCTGCGCTATTTGTCCAACAGCAAAAAAGGTGGTGAACTAACAGACCAAGGCGAATTTAGCTATTTCGAGATTGAGGGGACGGATATTGTTGTATATTTTCGAGTATTCGCAAAGAAGGATGCTCCATCACAAACGGAAATCCTTTCTCAGATGGAGGGCGTCGTGCTCTCTTCCGAGCAGAACGGCAACTTCGCCGCAATCGATGGAAATGTTCGGTATGATTTGAAGTACCAATTGATCCAGGAAGGAGCCGGCGAAGATTTTACAATCGCAGCCATTCCTGAGGTCCGGAAGAACTTAGAACCATTTCCATTTATCTTACCGGAGAAGTTTGTAAGCAGTCCAAGGCTGGAGGGTGGACGTGATGGCGTGCTAATTCGTGGCCATGGAAGGGAGGTTGCCTATAAGGTCTCGTGGTGACGCTCGCGATTCTCTGTGTAATAGGCGGCGTTGATGCCGTTGAAGATCTCTAACGAGGTGCTGGATTTTCGACTGACAGCGGTAAACTCAAGCTACGCAAGCTTTTGAGTTAAGGTGTATCTGAAGATTGTGATGCCCTTCATCGCGCCGAGTATGGTGTCCACTCTTTGGTAGGGTCGGACGATGAAGCTTCGGCAGTGATCTGAATTTGCGTAACAGAGTTTTACACTGATTAGTTTGTTGCATTCATTTTTGATGCTTACGACATGGTCGAACATAGCTGGATCGAACGATTGCGCGCGAGCTGCGGCTTCAATATCCAAACATCGTTGCCCAAGCGGCCCCTTGATTGCATTGCCTTCCTCTCCGTTTCTACTGGATTGAGGAACGAAGGTCGGGCTCACTTGAGCGGAAGCAGCGTTCGAGTAGGCCAATAGAGCAATGATTGAGGCTCTCCTAACAAGCGCTAATTCCATGGCCTGTCTTCCTCAGGCTCGATTCCAGGCACAGTGATGTGCAGTCCGCGGCGCCGCAACTCTTTGCCCAACAGAAACTTCGCCTTAACTTCAGCAGAGGCGAGGCTAGCCAGAAGCTCAGCTCGCAATTGTGCCGGCGCATTCTCGAGAATTTGTCCTACTTCCCTCGTTAGCATCGCTTCCACTAGCCCGTCAAAATCCCTGATTGCGGATCGTCTATTGATGTCCGATAAATTAGAATATGCCCCAAGGGCCATCGGCAGTCTGCGTAGAGCGATCCACCCCTCGTTTGGTGCAGTCCTGTACGACGATGCCAGGAAGGCATTGAGGTTTGTAGAAAGGCCTTGATCGAGGATATCGATCCAGGAAAGTGACATCCATAGAAAGCCATCATTGGGTGAGAGGCGTATCGCATTGATGGCCTGGTGCTTTGCTTCACCAAGGGATCGATCCGTCAGTGCGCTGTCACCCTCCGCCAGGCCGGTCTCGGCCAAATATAGGTGTGTTATCGCAGCCGCTCGAACGTCGGTGTACGAGTAGCTCGAAGGCGGAGACGACGCGGCTTTGCGAATATTTCTGCTATCAAATTTCTGACCGGCCAAAATAGCGGTTGCGGTGCTCTTAATCGATCGGTTGATGCCTAACACCCAGGTATCGGTCGCGCTCCACCCTATCGCGCAAGCACCAGATAAGACCAAGATTGATCTCGCGATCCACGTCATTCGGTGTAGCCATATCTCGCATAATATTTCTCATAGTAATAGTCACCGTGATACGATTGATATCGACCTAGCGCAGCCGTATTGGCCTTGTTCAAGATCACTCCTAGCAGTCTGTCGTAGATTTCTGAGTTTTTAGCTAATGTGTGCCGAATGACACTCCGCTTCGTCTTTCCCCACTCCGCTACGTAAAAAAACGCATCTACGTAGGCTGTCGTAACCCTCGCATCCACGACTGGCGCAAGCGGGGACATGTCGACAATGACATAGTCGTATTGTCTCTTCAGCCTCTTCACGACCGACACCATCTGCTCGGAAGCCAGGAGCTCGCTCGTGTGCGCAAGGTTCGGGGCCGACCCTGCTGGCAAGAACGCGAGATTCTGGAGAATCTCCAAAGGTTGAAGCTCGTCATTGGACGAGGAGTTCGCGATCAGGTCGTACAAGCCGCCTGTAGTAGCCGTTATGCCGAGCTTTCGAGACAGCGAGGGATTCCGAAGGTCGCCGTCGATCAGGATCACTCGTTTGCCACTCTGCGCGATCAGATGCGCCAGATTCGAGGAAACGGTCGACTTTCCCTCGTTAGGCAAAGTCGACGTTATTCCAACAACCTTGCCTTGTGTGCGGTGATTGAGATCAACAGTAACCTTTAATGATCTGACAGCCTCGGCAAATCTCGATAGGGGGTGGTCCACGACATACTGCAGCAGCGAGGAGTTGAATTCTTCCCGGGAGGAGCGGACGCTCTTATCCGGTTTGATGGACGGAAGAATGAGGGCAGTTGAAGTTTGTAGTTCCATCTCGACTTGATCCGTGGTCCTGAACACATCGTCTGCGGCATCTCTCGCCATGGCCAAGCCAATGCTGATCCCGAGGCCGCCGATGATGCTAATCGCGAGCACGATCAAGGTCTTGGGAGAACTCTTCCTCAAGGGGCGGCTCGCAGGGCTAATGACGCGAGCCTCCGTGATTGGAAATGATTGCTGTTGCACCGATTCCATGTAGCGTTGAAGAAAATTATCATACATAGCTTGATACGATTGGGCATTGCTCTCCAGCTCGCGCAGCTGGATCTGCGCCTGGTTCGTGAACTGCGATTCCGAAACGATGTTGGAGAGGCTGTTCTTGATGCTGTCTTCCCTGGCCGCCGCGATATCATAATCGCTCTTGTAGGCTTGTTGGATTCTCTTCAGCTCGTCGGTGATGTTTTTCCTGATTTCCTGCATTTGCGTACGCAAGTTCACAGCGGCAAGGTGATCTCGTCCATACTTTACGGACCAGACGGATTCTTTTGCCGCCATGTCGACGTACTGATTTCTGAGCTTGACGATGGTCTCATTTTTCAGCGCGTCCGTGACGGATGCGTCTGGTATTTCCTGCTTCATGATGTCGTTAATGCGCTCAAGCCGAGCCTTCGCTTCGGCGGTCGCAGCTTTGGTGACGATCAACTGGCTGTTGATCTCAGCCAGTTGCTGCTCATTCATAAGTCGACCGCCTGTATCAACAATATTATTAGCTTGTTTGAAATCGACGACAGCCTTTTGGGCCGCGGATGCCTGTGTCCTTAGTTCCTTGATACGGTCTTGTAGCCATACACTCGCTCGGCGAGTTGCTTGATATTTGGCCTCGAGTTGATCCACGATGTACGCGTCGGCGATCGCATTTGCGATTCGCTCAGACTTTTCCGGCGACAAGGACGTAAATCCAATCTCCATGACATAAGTCAGGGCGACGCGCTTTATCGTCCGACTTTCCTCGAACTTGAGGAGTGCCGCCCGCATAAGTTCGTATTCAGACCTGGGGCCATTGTTGCCCAGGACGGCAGTGATTAGCTTGACGATCAAGCCAAGCGGGCCGCCACCTCCACCCGTGAATTCCGGATCTTCGGTGAGCTTGAGATCTCGGATGACAGCAAGACTTATGTTCTCAGACTTGAGTATCTCGACCTGTGTCTCGACGGTGGCGGAATCGACCGCAACATCTCCCAACATGGATTGCTGCTGGAAAAGCTGGACTTTCCGAGTATCAATGACCAGCGAAGCCGTGGCCGTAAACTTGGGGGCGGCCGTAAAGAGATAGAGAACCGCAAGCAATAGGCAGCAAGCCAAGGTCCCGACTACGAGGGGATATTGGCGACGCAAAATTTGCAGATATGTCTGCCAACCTTCTTCGGGTTGTTGAGCCTTTGAAAATGGTTCCAGCTTGTTGACTTGCAGCATCCTAGGCCCGGTGATCGCGAAAGCTATCGCATGAGGGTGAAAATCTGGATTCAGCCGATCGCAACCACTAGAGCGTACTAGTAGGCTTCCGGTTGCCATAAGGAGCGGATCGCAGTGGCGAACATCACCCGGAGGTCCAACCACAAGCTCCAATTGTTAATGTACCACAAGTCGTGCTCCACACGCTTCTGCATCTGCTCTAATGTCTTAGTTTCCCCGCGATAACCATTAACCTGGGCCCAGCCGGTGATGCCGGGCTTGACGTGGTGGCGGAAGGCGTAGTTGCCGATGATCTGCTCATATTCGTCGTTGTGGGCGGCCGCGTGCGGGCGGGGGCCGACCAGCGACATGTCGCCCTTGAGCACGTTGAAGAGCTGCGGCAGCTCGTCGATCGAGGTCTTGCGCAGCCATTTGCCGATGGGCGTGACGCGCGGGTCGTTCTTCTGCGCCTGCACGATCGTCGGGCCGTCCTCGAGCACGCGCATGGTGCGGAACTTGAAGATCCTGAACGCGCGCCCGCCGAAGCCGTGGCGGGTCTGGCGGAAGAACACCGGGCCCTTCGAGCTCAGCTTGATCAGGATCGCGGTCACCAGCATCACCGGCGCGAACACGAGCAGCGCAAGGCTGGCGCCGCAAAGGTCCAGCGTGCGCTTCAGCGCGCGCTCCTTCCAGGACAGCGGGGCGCGGCGCAGCTCGGCGGTGAAGGTGTTGCCGGTGCCTACAAGCGGATAGCGCAGGAAACGCGCCGTGTTGGGGTCCGGCACCAGGTGCACCGGCAGGGGGAGGATCTTCAGCGCGTCCAGGATGCTGTCGATCGCATGCCGCCGGCTCCAGTTGATCAAGAGGAAGACGTGCTCGATCCGCTCTTCGCGCGCGTAATTGATCAGCTCCTCGAAGCGCGGCGCCAGCGAGGAGAGCAGCAGCGGCGAGGCCAGCTCCTTAGCCGGGATCTCCATCACCCGCATCAGGCGGTAGCCGTGCTGGCCGAGGTCCTCGACCGTGTTGGACGAGGTGGCAAGGCCGAACTCGGCGATCAGAAGCGCCCGCCCGTTGGCGAAGGCGCCGGTGCGCAAGGCATGCGCGGTCCAGCGCGCCGCGATCGTCTTCCAGGCGATGAGCGCGGCAAGGCCGACCAGGTAGAAGGAGATGGTGGTACCGCGGGAAAACTCGTCGCTGACCTTCATCGTGAAGGCGATCGCCAGCAGCGCGCCGAACAGGAAGGTCCAGGTCGTCAGCGTCGTCCGGAACGTGCGGGGCAGGTTGGTGACCGTCTTGAGGCGATAGCCCTGCTGCACGAGGGTCAGCAGCACGAAGTTGATGGCCACCAGCACGCTCGCCGCGGCATAGACGTCCGCCTTGCCGAGCGTGCCCGCGGTGGCGAGGTGATACCCGACCGCGCATCCGATGCCGCTGACCACGATCAGCGCCGCATCCACCACCGCCAGCAGCCGTTCGACAACCACAGGTCGCAGCCAGCTCAGCGCAAAGCCTGGGGATGCCGGCGCGACTGACTCGACAACCCGGATTTCCGCAGCAGAATCAGCGACGGGCACCGGCCTTGTGGAAAGAATTGTCATCCTGCCAAATCCATTGACGTCAAAATTCACTAGCCCGAACAAGCCGTGCTATCGGGCAAAATCGCTGTTAGAACAAGGCGAAGGAAAAATTAACCTTACCCCACAAGCGTGCATTGTAGCTCATCCCGCCTCGACTGATATGTTAAATTTCACAACCCGTTAGGAAGTCCTCGTTGCCTCGCACCCAGTCCCGGCGGCGGACCCGGCCGAGAGGGAAGCGCTACCTCGCCATTGGCCTTGCGGCCGTCGCTTTGGTGGGACTTGTGCTTCTCCTTCTGCGCCCCGATGCGGCGCCGATCCGAGCTCCAACAGCGTCCAGGCCCGTCGCCATCAAGCTCCTCCTTGATGGGCCGTATGGCGCGCGGTTTGCCGGGGAGCTCGCCGCATCCAGGCAGGGATATTTCTCCTCCCGCATCGAGGTGTCGGCGCAGCCCGGTCCCGACTTCGTCCAAACCATTGCACGCCAACATGCCATCGGCGTGACGAGCGGCCAGAACTTCCTGCTGGCGAGCTGGCGCGGCGTCCCCGTGACTGCGTTTGCCGCAAGCTTCCTCGACACCTCTGTCGCGATCTTCACGCTCGAAAGCTCCGGCTTGCGGCGGCCGGCCGATTTGGTCGGAAAGCGGGTCGGATACCGCAGGGCGAGTGAGGGAGACGTCGTCTTCGATGCCATGATGGCGCAGCTCGGGCTGCCCCGAAGCCAGATCACCAAGGTGCCGGACCGCGACAGCTTCGAAGCCCTGCGGTCCGGGGAGGTGGATGCGATCATCGCCGCCATCGACGAGCAGCCGGATCCCACCAGCTCGACCTTCGTGAAGCTGAGCGTCATCAAACCGCAAGATTACGGTATCCATGTTCCTGGCTTGGTCTACTTCGCGAGCAATACTCTCGTCCATGAACAGCCATCCATGATTGCCGATGTCCTTCAGGGCCTCATTCGAGGATGGCAATTCACCTACGCGGACTATGCACGGAGCGTGCCCGTTCTTACGGGTACCGGACCGGCTGGCCTGAACCCTGAGCGGCTGAAATTCGAGCTGCAGCAGCAGCGCCCGCTGGTGCTGCCGACGGGCGGCCGCATCGGCGATTACGACGAAAGCCGCTGGCGGACGCTTCGGGATATCCTTCTCTTCGCCAAGCTGGGCGAGGAAGACGTGCCTTTGGCTCAAACGGTCAGCTACCAGTTCTTGCGGGATGTGTACCGCCGTTCACCCGACCTCGCGGCTCCAGGCGCGTGGAGCCAGGACAAATAGGACCAAAAAATAGGACCAAGAAGCCACACTTGCGCGCTATATCGTCCCAAAAGGCCCTCGGCCGCCCCGGCATCGGTTGCATTTCCGTCGTTGGCCTTGGTAAAGTTCGGTTCACTATTTGGGCTAGTTGCGGAGTGGCTTTACGGACCGTGACGTTAGTCGGCTGGGGTCTGGCAAGCGCGGGTCGGGGTTCAAATCCGCAGGGGCGAGGAGCTTTTTAGATGTTCAAGACGTTGATGCGAGCAGGTCTTTTGACTGCAACCGTTACCTTCTGCGCAGCGAGCGGAGCGAGCGCCGCAATGCAGATGCCCGCGCCGGCCGCGCTGCTCACAGGCGGGAGCCAGGTAACGCCCGTTACGTTCTGGGCGCAGCCGTATCCCTACCGGTATGTGCCGCGGCGCCATTGTCCGTTGGTGCGGGTCGAGACACCCTATGGCTGGTACATGGATCGCGTTTGCGCGCCGGTCGGTCCGGTCCTGCGTCGGGCGTACTGAGATCGAAGTAAACCGAGCGGCGGCTGCCGCCTGTCACCGATCGTTCTCAAGGCAGTCGCGCAATTGATGCGGCTGCCTTGCTCGTTTTTGTTTCATTGTGTGCTGATCATTTGTGCGCGCAGCGCAGGTTCACCATGAATATCTTTGTCGGGCCGGGACAGGCTGTCGCATGGTGAAGATTGTGTTAGCAGTTCGGCGGGGCTGCATCGGCAGCGTGATTGCGTAAAGCGGCTGGTCGCCGGATCTCGCCATGTGGTGCGATCCAGGCAGCCGGATGCTGATAGAGGATACGATGACAGCGGCTTCAACCTACGATCTCACGGGCAAACGTGTCTTCGTCGCGGGTCACCGCGGCATGGTTGGATCAGCTGTCGTCCGCCGGCTTGCATCGGAGAATTGCACCGTGCTCACGGCTGATCGGCGCGAGCTGGATCTGACGAAGGAAGAACCCACGCTCAAATGGCTCGAGGCCAATCGCCCGGACGTCGTGATTCATGCCGCTGCAAAGGTCGGCGGTATCGCAGCCAACAACAATTTCCCCGTCGACTTTCTCTGCGACAACCTTGCGCTGGAATTGAGCGTGATCCGCGCAAGTCACGCGGTTGGTGTGCGGCGCCTGCTGTTCCTCGGCTCGTCCTGCATCTATCCCAAGCACGCCAAGCAGCCGATCGCTGAAAGCGAATTGTTGACAGGACCGCTCGAACCGACCAACGAGTGGTATGCGATCGCCAAGATTGCCGGCCTCAAGATGTGCCAGGCGTATCGTCGGCAATATGGCGACGATTTCATCTCCGTGATGCCGACCAATCTCTACGGCCGCGGCGACAATTATCATCCGGACCATAGTCATGTGCCGGCCGCATTGATCCGACGTTTCCACGAAGCCAAGCTCGCCAATGCACCCAGCGTTTCCGTGTGGGGCACCGGCACGCCGCTCCGCGAATTCCTCAACGTCGATGATTTTGCGGATGCCTGCGTTTTCCTTCTGAAGAACTATTCGAGTGACCTGCCGATCAATGTCGGCACTGGCGACGAATTGTCGATTGCCGAGTTCGCGGCAGCGGTCGCGGAGGTCGTGGGCTACGGGGGCAAGCTCGCGTTCGATACATCCAAGCCTGACGGGACACCACGCAAGCTGCTGGATAGCTCGAGAATCCGAGCACTTGGTTGGCAGCCGAAAGTTGCCTTGCGGACCGGCCTTGCAGCCGCCTACGCAGATTATCTTCATGGCTACGGGCGTCATCTGGAAGTCGGCGCAACGCGCTGAGTAGACTAGTTAGATTGCTAGAGTTTTTTTATTCTGAAGTTTGAATTGGGGCGGGCTTTATGCGTGTTCTCTTGGTCGGCATCAATTATGCCCCCGATCTGATCGGTGTGGCGAAATACAACGCCGAGCTCTGCGAAAGTCTGGTCGCCGAAGGCCATGAAGTCAGAGTGATTACGGCGCCTCCCTATTACCCCGCCTGGAAAATCCCTCCTGCATTCAATTCCTCGTACTTCAGATCGAGAGATGTTGACGGAGTTCGAGTAACGCGTACGCCGATTTATGTGCCCGGACATCCCTCTGGCGTCAAACGGCTAGTCCATCACGCTTCATTCGCGCTCACGAGCTCGGCCCCGGTTCTTCTTGAGGCGCTATCCTGGCGGCCCGACGTCATGATCGCTGTCGCACCTTCGCTGATGTCGGCAGCCTTCGTCTCGTTCGTCGCTCGTCGCGTCGGCGCCAAATCATGGCTTCACGTGCAGGATTTCGAGGTGGATGCGGCGTTCGATCTTGGTTTGCTGCGCAATCCTTCTCTGCGGAAGTGGATGCTTCGAGTCGAAGCGGCGATCCTTAAGTCATTCGATAACGTTTCAACCATCTCTCATGCGATGGTGGAGCGATTGAGGATCAAGGGATTGCGGCCCGACAAAACCGCGGAAGTGAGAAACTGGATCGACACGACTGCGATCTGCCCGGGGGCTCGAGCGACCAAATACCGTCAACAACTGAACCTGGCTGAGAGCGATATCGTTGGACTTTATTCCGGCACGATGTCCAACAAGCAGGGTCTTGAACTCGTGATCGAGGCCGCGATTGGCCTGGAGCGAAGTCATCCGCATATCCACTTCATCCTTGCCGGCGAAGGGCCTCACAAGATGAGGCTCGAGCAGCTTGCAGCCGGACATCGCAATATCCACTTTCTCGGGCTTCAGCCCAATGACAGCTTCAATCAATTGATGGCCACGGCCGATTTCCATCTGATTCCGCAGAAGGCCGAGGCCGCCGATCTCGTGTTGCCCTCGAAGCTCGGCGCGATCTTCGCATCTGCTCGGCCGGTCATTGCGATGGCTGAAGAAGGTACCGGCCTCGCGGCGGAAGTCACGAATGCAGGCCTCGTGATTCCACCGGGAGATTCGTCGGCTCTCGAGCTTGCAATCTGCCAGCTCAGCGACGCGCCCGCCCTGCGTGAGCATTACGGCGAAGAAGGAAGAAGGCGAGCCCTTGATCGCTGGGATCGACGCACGATCGTGCGCCGGTGGTCGGACGCCATGACAGGGCAGGGCAATGCGACAGGGCGGACGAATGCCAGCCCGACGGGCTCTGCCAACGATATTGGGCTTCCGGTGGAGGATGCCGTTCGGTTGCCATGAGGCATTCGACAGCAGGATACGGCCCGAAAAGAATGAGCGCCGCAATGGGCGCTCATTTGCTTGCTTGAGTTGCTTGATAGCCGATCTATGAGAACTACTCGTGGCGCGGATAATATCTAAACCCGTGCTGCTTGATGAGCTCGTCGCGCTTTGCGGACCCGAGATCTTCCTTCATCATTTCTCGAACCAGGCTTTCGAACGACGTCTTGGGCTCCCAGCCAAGTTTCTGCTTGGCCTTTGACGGGTCACCAAGAAGTGTCGCGACCTCCGTGGGGCGGAAATAGCGAGGATCGACCGAAACGACGCACTTGCCGGTCTTGGCGTCATATCCCTTTTCTTCGACGCCGCTTCCATCCCAACGGATCGTCATACCGACTTCGTTGGCAGCGACATCGACAAAATCTCGGACCGAATGTTGCACGCCAGTAGCGATCACGAAATCCTCGGGCTTGTCCTGCTGCAGCATCAGCCATTGCATTTCGACGTAGTCGCGCGCGTGTCCCCAATCGCGCAAGGCATCCAGATTACCCAGATAAAGCCTTTCCTGCAGTCCCAAATGGATGCGCGCCAAAGCACGCGTGATCTTTCTGGTCACGAAGGTCTCGCCGCGGACCGGAGATTCATGGTTGAAGAGGATGCCGTTGCAGGCATACATCCCATAGGCTTCGCGGTAGTTGACCGTAATCCAGTAGGCATACAGCTTGGCGACCGCGTATGGTGAACGCGGATAGAACGGCGTGGTCTCCTTCTGCGGGATCTCCTGGACCAATCCGTAAAGCTCGGATGTTGACGCTTGATAGAAGCGCGCCTTCCTATCCAAGCCGGTAATACGCATGGCCTCGAGGATGCGCAGGGTGCCGAGACCGTCGGAGTTCGCCGTGTATTCCGGCTCTTCGAACGAAACGGCAACGTGGCTCTGCGCCGCAAGATTATAGATTTCGTCTGGCTGCACTTGGCCAACGATGCGGATCAGGCTCGAAGAATCGGTGAGATCGCCGTAGTGAAGCCGGAAGGGCGGGTCGGGCTCGTGCGGGTCGAGATAAAGATGATCAATGCGGTCCGTATTGAAGAGGGAGGTCCGGCGCTTGATGCCGTGAACCTCGTATCCCTTCTGCAGAAGAAGTTCGGCCAAATAAGCGCCGTCCTGCCCGGTGACGCCGGTAATAAGTGCTCGTTTCTTTGTCATATCAATCCCAAAATGGAAATTTGTGCTTACACGAAACTGACCTGGTTAGGGAGGGTGAACCGGGGCGAAAATCAAGCTTAGATTAACGGCGTTTGACTCAGGCGCTGGGGCCGACGACCTCCCAACCGAGATGCAGCAGACTTCAGTGGTGGCGTTCGTTCCGCACTTGGCCGTAGCCAGGCTGAAGTGTCCGTGTCCGAGCTACGCGAAAAAGCGGATCGGACGATAACTTTCCAGGCATGAGCCGGTTGTCGTCAGAGCGCTACTTAGAAGACTACAACGTCCCGCGTCCACCGCTGTGGATCCGTACCTGACTCCGCCCGCACGATAGTGAACCGGTCCAACGCGTCGACCAGCGGCGTGACGACCGGACTTAGATTGTCGAGCACGAGGACCGCTCTTCCCTCGCGCACAAGCAGCACGAGGTGGTGTTCTCCGGTTGCTCGGATGACGACCTCTGCGAGAAGGAGTGCTGAACTGGGCCAACCGGACCGTAGCAGCAGATGCCGCTTGGTGACGGCATAGTCACCGCAATTGCCTTCGTATGGGAATATCTGCCACTCCGCGTCACGCCGGCTTGCGGGCGGATCCTTCGGCGCTATGCCGAAATTGACCGTTGAATTGATCTGAGCGAGTTCTCGCCAACGTTGAATTGAGGAGCGGAAGTCTCGGATCCTGCGATCATCGTGGCGCCGGCAGTCCTCGGGATATTGAATGCAGAACTGTGAGAATGACAGCGGTGGCGACACCGCTTGGGATGCGTAGTTTGAATGGGCGGGCTGGCTGCAAACGCAATACATCATGGCCAGCATGCATGCCGCATGTCTGATCATCGAAAGTTCGCCTGACATCCTTGATTGTTAGGCGAAGTATATTGCGGTGCAATGGAATGGCTATGACAATTGTGAGGCAATCGCTGCACAATCGTGGTGCAGCTTGCGCGATCTCGGCGGCTGAAGGCGACTATAGTCGTCCTTGGCCTTGAATTTCTGCAGGATCTATCTCGTAACGACATTGGAGTCGGCGGCTCCTGCTTCACATCCTGTTGCCTCTATAGAGGCCGATAACCGAATGAAGTTAAGGTCCATGCAGAGGTTCTTGATCCTGTTCGTGTCGCGACCGTACCCTGTCGTGGGCTCATGATGTGAGCTCATGCTTCCCGAACTGCTGGTGGCCCGAACCGTGTCGTCAGCTCGGTGGTTCTCAGGGGTTCACTAAAAAACCGCCGCAGCGCGTTCAGCGTTGCGGCGGCGATTGCTAGTGGTGCGCGGTTCTCAGTGGCTTAGCTGACCGGGCTCCCGAACTTACCGCACGTACCAATATCCCCACCAGCGCTGGGACACCGGCCGTGCCTGCGCCTTCATCGCTGCGACTTCTTCGGCCGGGCGAAGCTGCGGGCCATAGACCGCCGGCGGGTAGACGTCGTCCCAGAACACAAGCCCGCCCTGGACGGCGGCTGCCCGCTGTGACGGGGCAAGCGCGAGCTCGGCGGCTGATGTCGCGGATGCTGCCAAAGTGAGGCCGAGAGCGGCCAGGGCAATGGTTGGAATAAGGGCGCGGAAGTTCATTGGATTGAATCCCTCATGAAATGCGATGGGTGATAATGCGACGGGTTCCGGATGGTTGCAAGGGTACGGGCAGGCCGGCTGACGCCGAATTTCCGGTTGCAGGGGCGCATGGTCTCGCCGAGACGCGTCGGATCGACCCTGACGGACCTTGATGCATCGGGCTGCGAGAACGTCTCTTAGATATGTGGTCGTCATTATATATAGAGAGTGTTCGATGATCACCTCCGGCCGAGACGAGATCAGGCAGAGGCTTGCAGCGTTGCCGCGTGCGCGGCATGCATGCAAAGGAGACCGAACCTTGAACATTTTTTCGGCGCTCGTGAATCCTCGAGAACCATGATGTCGACACACTGCTCACTCTTGATAGGACGCGCACGATCCAGGACGACTCCCAGGACGACTCCCATGACTACTGCGTTTGTCTCTGCTTCCATTTTCGGCGCTGGTCTCATTCTCGGATACGCGCTACGCGCCTGGCGCGTCCAACGAAGAGCCGTGAGCTCATCCAGCAGCGCCTCGCGCCGGGCCTCGCGGCCCGCTCCGACCTCGACGTTCGGCCACGCCCGGCGAGCCTTCTAGGCATCGTCCCATTCGATGACGGTATCCAGCTTCACACTGAACCCGATGGGACATGACGACATGAGTGAGCCCAAGAAGGATGCGCCGCGACGCTACATCGTGGACGGCGGCGGACAGCGCGTGCTCGTCGGTCTGACGATCTCGGAAACGATCGAGTTCGAAGCGCTGGACAAGCCGGACACCCGTCCCGGCGCCGAGCTGCTCGGGGAGGCGGCGCGCGTCCGAGAGGCCAGGCATGGCGAACGTTGGGTGGAGCTCTACGTCAAGCACGAGCGAGCCTGGAGCGACTGGATGGCCCAGACGCGTGCGCGGCCGGCGCAGCCGCAATTGCTCAACTAGAGATCGCGAACGTCCATTTCCTCCCTGAGACGGTCTCGCGCATCGGTGGCAGGAGGCTGAAGCTCATCACACCGCGAGCATGCGGCTTCCCTGGATGCTCATCAGGGTGAGATTGCCGGTCGCATAGGCGCCGGTGTCGATATTGGCGCGGTTGGCCAGTAGTTCGGCGCTGCGGACCGGCGTATGGCCGTGGACGATATATTTGCCGAACTGCTCCTCGCTCTGCAGGAATTCCTCGCGAATCCAGAGCAGATCGCGCTCGGTCTGCTCGGCGAGCGGCACGCCCGGGCGAACGCCGGCGTGGACGAAGAAGAAGTCTCCGCAACTGAAGCTCAGCCGCAGATTGTCCAGGAATTCCAGATGCTCGGTCGGCATGGCGCGAATCAAGTCGCGCAGGATCGATGCCGGCTCGTCGCGCCTGAGATCGGGCGGAGCAAGCCCGTAGGACATCAATGTCTGGGTCCCGCCGAAGGCGATCCAGTCCTCGAACAATGAAGGGTCTTCGAACACCCTCACCAGAAAGGCCTCGTGGTTGCCCTTGAGGAAGACCGCATTTCCCCGGCGGCTCCGCTCGACCAGGATGTCGAGGGTGGACCGCGTATCCGGGCCGCGATCGATGTAGTCACCCATGAAGACTTCGACGGCATAGCGCGGCCGGCTGCGCGCAACGTCGGCGTCGATCACCCGCAGCATGGGCTCGAGCAGATGCGCGCAGCCGTGAATATCAGAGATCGCGTAAATGCGGACGCCGTCCGGCAATTGCGGTTTGGGAAGCGACGGGTGGGATCGCGCAAAAGATTTCATGGCGCTCATCGATCGGGTGGTCGGAAAAATATCCCCAAGTCACCGGCACCGGAGAGCGTCCATCCAACGCGAACAACGCGAGTTCCGTGGGGCCGCAGCTCGTTGTCGGTGCCGATCACGCCAAAAGAAGGGCACGGCATTTTTTGCCGACTTGTTTGATGGACTTCGGGAACGAGAGGGGGCCGTAGGAATTGCATCGCTGCCTCGGCGTGTGCGGCAAGTCTGCATGACTCGTCGCAAATTCTCGCATACACCCGCAGATAGAAATCTCTGGAAATTCTCGCAAGTGATCCGATGTTTGCGTTCGTCGGCAGCAAGCAGCGCCTCAAACTTGAGCGAACAGCGGCCCGTGCAACGATAGCGTCGCATCGGATGCGGAACTTGATTCAAAATAGGGCAGTTCGTTCGCTCGTATGTCAGCACTGTGACGACATTTTCAGCGCATCGAATTTCGCCGCGCATCTCAACGCGACACATCGTCCGTGCGCCGCAAAAGTTTCGCGTGCAGCGCCACAATGTCGCTGCGATCGACCAACACTTTCCGTGCGGGGAATTGACGAGTCTTCAGCATCACGATGAGCGTCAGGCACTCTCTCGATACGCAGAGGTTCGAATGGCTGTTGCAACTTACGGTTCTGAAAGCGCTCATGCGCTGTCATCTGCGCGCGGCAGTGCGCTTCAGAGGCCCTTTCAGGTCGTCGTCATCGCTGCTGACTTTCTGTTGATCCTGCTGAGCTACGCGGCGGGAGCTTCGCTGTATGGCGTGGTGGTCGCATCGCCGCCCGACGGTGCATCGGTGGGAGCCGGATTGTTTGTCGGCGTGGTGTTCGTCGGGATCGCCTATTTCCGGGACGTCTATTCCACGCACCGCCTGCTCAATCTGGTCTGGCAGCTTCGAATGGCGGCCTTTATCTGGCTGACGTCGCTCACGATCCTCGCCGTTGCGGCCTTCCTGCTGAAATCGACGGACAATCTGTCGCGCGGCACCGTCATCGTCTTCGCCGTGATCGGCGGGCTCGGTCTGATCAGCCTGCGCTTCGTCTGGCAGGCCGTGTTCGGCACGAGCTTTGCGAGAAGCCGCCTGGTCGACCGCAAGGTGATCCTGCTCAGCCTGAAGCCGCTCGACTTCACCTCGAGCCGCTTCAAGGATTTGCGCAGGAACGGCTTCGACGTCATGCGCCATTTCGTGCTCGGAGAGGACCGGGATGACGGCCAATGGGAGCGGCAGATTCGCGACGTCATCCGTCAGTCGCGCGCGGCCGATGTCGACGAATATCTGCTGGCGATCGACTGGAACGAATTGCCGATGCTGCGCAAGCTCGGGCCATATTTGCGCGCCGTTCCGCAGCCCATTCGCCTGCTGCCGGACGATTCCGTTGCCGACCTCGTGACCCGTCCGTTCCTGCCGGTCAGCGGAACCGTCGCGGTCGAGATTCAGCGGCCGCCGCTCACCATTCTCGAGCGGCTGCAGAAGCGCTGTCTCGACGTCGGCGTCGCTCTGTTCGCGCTCGTGCTGCTGACGCCGCTGCTGCTGACGGTAGCCGTGCTGATCAAGCTGGATTCGCCGGGAAGCGTCATATTCCGGCAGTCGCGCCGCGGCTTCAACGGCAAGCCGTTCGAGATCTGGAAGTTCCGCACCATGACGGTGGCCGAGAATGGCGACACGGTGACCCAGGCGACCAAGGGGGATGCCCGCGTCACCAAGATCGGGCGCTTCCTGCGCATGACCAGCATCGACGAGCTGCCGCAGCTCTGGAACGTGCTACGGGGGGACATGTCGCTGGTGGGACCGCGTCCGCACGCGCTCGCCCATGACAATTACTACGACGAGCTGATCAGCAAGTATGTCTACCGCCATCACATGAAGCCGGGCCTGACGGGCTGGGCTCAGGTGAACGGATTCAGGGGCGAAACGCCAACGATTGATCTGATGGAAAAGCGGGTCGAGTACGACGTCTGGTACGTCAGCAATTGGAGCATCTGGCTCGACCTGAAGATCATGGCCCGCACCGCGTCCGCAGTGATGTTCCAGGAGGCCTACTAGAGCATGATCCGGAACAGTGCGTAGCGGTTCTCCGAAAAGATCATGCTCCTAAAGGCGCGATGGCGATTCGTCCTAATCGCATCGCGCTTTAGCCGCTCGATCTCTCAATCGCCGGAAACCTCCGTCCCGGGGTTTCAGGTTCCATTTCGCGGCGGCCTGCGGAAGAGCCGCATGATCGCATCGCGCAGCGCGAGCAGCGGCGGCACGAGCACGAAGAAGGCTCCCATTGCGACGGAGACGATGACATGGCGGATCGAGAAAGGCTCGTCCTGCTCGATCTGGCGCCGGCTCGGGTCGATGGGCGCGGGTGAGAGCGTCGTCGCCATGGGGTGGCGGAGCGGCTTGCGTGGAGGGACCACGATCAACACGAACAGAATGTTGAGCAGGACCCAAATAGTCAAAATCGTCAGGACGATCAGCATCCGAGCCTACCGGAAAAATAACTGCGAGTAATGAGCCGAGATTAGCCCCGGGGAACCGAGAAAGAAAGATGCCTAAAGTTTCGGCATTTTCAGGCCTCAAGGCTCGGATCGTCTCGTCATATTGACAGCTGATGGCACCGGCACAATTTTCCCGGCGACCACCGTATCCGTCAATCCTTGCTTTTGGCTAGAGCAATAACTGCAAGTTGTGGATTCCGGACGAATACGGAGCCCGCGAGCAGGTCCGGAGCGCTTGCCGCATCTCCGGTCCGTGCGCGAGGGCGCAGGGGATGCCCATCCAAGCGACCGCCAAGCACGAATAAGGCCCGCTGCCAATTGGCAACGGGCCCGAGCTCATTCCAGTTGTTCAGTGGGAGCGGCGCCTCGCCTCCGCCTAGGCGTGCTCGACGTAATAGCTGTTGTGGTGCTTGCCCTTGTAGGCCTCGATGCGCTTGAGCATCTTCGGGTTCGCACGGTTGAGCACGGCGCCGATCAGCTTCTTCTGGAGGACTTCCGAACCCGAAACCGACTCCTGCAGAGCGGTTCGCGTGGTCTGGCCCCATTCGATGACGTAGACCATGGCGTCGATCAGGAAGCTGACGGCCTTGGAATCGGCCACCGGCATCACCGGGGCGAGATCGATCACGATGTACTCGTAGTGCTCCTTCAGCACCTTGAGCAGCTCGGCCATTGCCTTGGATCCGATGACGTCGGCCGAATTGACCATGCGCGAGGCCACTACGGAGGGCAGGAAATCCAGTCCCGTCTCCTTGCTTCGCTGCACGTGGTAGCCGAGGTTCGCGGGATCGTTGAGAGCCTCCACGAGGCCGGTCTTGGCGTTGGGCGCGAGCTCCCGCGTCAGCGAGCGCGTGTGCAGATCGCCGTCGATCAGAACCGTGCGATGCCCGGTGAGGGCGATCAGCTGCGCGAAATTGGCGGCCACCGTCGTCTTGCCCTCCTTTGGAAGCGAGGAGACGATTCCGATCACCTTGATCTCGCGGGTCAGACGCGCGACGTCGATCGAAACCTTGATGTTGCGCAAGGTCTCGGCAAAGCGTGAGAACGGATGATCGACGACGTAGCGGGAGAGATCGGGAGGGCCGGTCTTCGCTGACGTCGGGAGCAACGCGCCGGCCTTCGTCGGCGGACGTATGTCCGGCAGCACGCCGAGGCATTTCACGCCGAGCTCATCCTCGACCTCGCCGGGGGTCCGCAGCACGTCGCTCAGCAGTTCACGCGCAAATGCCGCGCCGAAGCCGAGGCAGAGGCCGCCGACCAGGCCGCCCACGAGGGCGAGGACCGTTCGGGGCGAGCTCTTGCGGTCCGGCTTGGTGGCGGTGCTGATGAGGCGGGCCTCGCTGAGGGGAAAGCTCTGGTTCTGCGTCGCGCTCTGCAGCTTTTCCAGGAAGTTGTTGTAGAGATTGCGGTAGGTGTCGGCGGCACTTTCGAGATCGCGCAGCTTGACCTCGGCCTGGCCCTTGTTGCCGGCCTGGGCGACGAGGTCCTTTACGTTCTTCTCGAGCGAGGCCTCCCGGCTCTTCGCGATCTCATAGTCGCTGCGATAGGCGTCTGCGATCCGACGCAGCTCGTCAGCAATGTTCTTGCGCAGCTCCTCCATCTTGTTGGCCAGATTGACCGCCGCAAGGTGGGATTTGCCGTAGCGCCTGGACCAGTCGGCATATTGCGCCTGGAGGTCGAGATATTGAGCGCGCAGACGGGTGATCACCGAGTTGTTGAGGGCATCCGTCACGGTCGACTGCGCAACATCCTGATCGGAAATCGTGTCGATCCGGTCAAGCCGGGCCTTGGCTTCGGCGGTCGCAGCCCGCGCCTGAACTAGCTGCGTGTTGAGGTCGGACAATTGCTGCTCGGACATCAGGCCGCGGCTGGTTCCGACGATGTTGTTCTCGGCCTTGAAGGTCTGGACGGCGCGATCGCTGGCCGATGCCTGCTCGCTCAGCTCGAGGCTGCGCTGCTGCAGCCATTCGGTGGCCCGCTTGGTGGACTGATATTTGGCCTCCAGGGCGCCGACGAGATAGGCACTGGCGATCGCGTTGGCGATCTTGGCGGCTTTGTCGGGGCTCCGCGCTTTATAGCTCAGCGACAGGACATATGTCGTCAGCACGCGCTCCGTACGCAGATTCTTCTGAACCTGCTGGACGACCGCATGTTCGATTCGCTCCTGGCTTGCTGGTTCGCCGGAACCGAATAGCGATGTCAGCTTGCCGATGATGATAGAGAGCAGGCCGGGATTGGAGCCGTTGAACTCCGGGTCTTCTGTCAGCTTCAGGCGGCGGACGACGGACAGAATGAGGTCGTCCGAGTTGATGATCTCCACCTGGCTGTCGACGTAGCCCGTGTCGATCAGGGCGCTGCTGGCGTTGCTGTCCTTGTCCAGAACTTGCGTCTGCCGCGTATCCATCATGATGCGGGCATTTGCCGTATACATGGGCTGCGCCATGGCCAGGTAGACGATCACCAGGGCCAGCGAAGCTCCCGTACAGACCGCGATGATCGGCCATTGGCGGCGAAGGACGTCGGCCACGCGCTCGAAGCTGAGGACCGCCCCGCCGAATTCGATGCCGAATCGGTGCCCCGACTGGAAATGTTCCCTAGGCTGGTACATGTGCTAATTCGCTGCCTTTGACGATCATGGATCAATTCGGAAGGGGGACGGGCTTGAACGGATTGGCCAGCTTGGTCCTCCACTCGCCCTCGAGCAGGGCGCCGCCGCGGCCCGGCTGCGGCGAGGTCTTGATTTGCGATTGGGCCTGGACGCCGGAGCTGTCCTCTCCGGCGCCGGAATAACCGGCCTGCACGTTGAGATCGCCGATCCGCTGCACGAAATCCCTGATCTTGCGCGCGGCGTCCGGCTTGGTCGACGTGCAACGTGCTTCGGCAAGGCGCAGCGCAGCGCCGATGGACGAGCGATCGGCTGAAGCCGACGCCGAGATGAGCGTCTGGACGGACGGCAGGACCGACGGATTCGTCGCGACGTAGCGCGCGAGCCAATACCGCAACTTCTCCTTGTCATTGCGCAACCGCTCGAGGAGCGAGGACGGCGACTTCACGAAGGTGTCGAGTTCGAGTTGCGAGGCGCGGTCCGAGAATTCGACGCACTGCGCGCGGCAAGCACCGGCGCTCGACACGATCAGCGCAGAACCAATCAAGACAATCGCTAGCCATCGCGGCTGCGCATGACGACGTATTAGTCCGCGGCCCATCCGTGTTCCTTGCTTCTGTTGCAATAGGAGAACAGGTGAAACTTGACAGGTAACTGTGTCATCTTTTTGTGCGACGCAAAAGCTGGTGCAAAGCTGGCGACAAAACAACCCGAGCTCGCTTGTTCGCCGGTTGCAAAAACAAGCTCTACAATGCCTGCGAGATCGGCAAATCACGCCCATGAATGTTGCAACCTGAAAACATATCGGGCACTCGCGCAGCCGCTCGTCGCAAAGCCGACACAAGTCACGACGCGCGTTATTGTTCCCCGTTAGCGAAAGAATTTTTCGTGCGACATTGGCACGCAGCAATCAATGTGCTGCAAGGACCTCGATCGCAACAGTGCCGAATTTCGCGCACACTTTGCGCGCAAATACTCGCAATCGTCCCAATGCCGATTGGCTTGCGCACCGAAGCAGGCGCACGTCGGATGAAAAGTGGCATGAACTTGGCGCTCGCATGTCCGAATGATCTGCAAGCTTTGAAATTATTGTCGGTCGTCATGCATCGAATGCGGCTCCGTGATTGCAGAGATTGATCACGCGTTGAGACCTGATACACACTGCTGCGGTGCAACAGCTACGGAATGTTGATGTGACGGAGTTGGTTCATCGTGAGAAGGCGCACGTCCTGCCGCTCGACAGCATCCGGGGGATCGCCGCGACTTCCGTGGTGATCCACCATCTGCTGCTGATGCCAACCTTTCTCGCGGCATTCCCGCACAACGCCTGGATCAACTGCTCCTTCTTCAGGAGTGCATGGCTGCTGGTCGATCTGTTCTTCGTTCTCAGCGGAATGGTCATGGCGCTCAGCTATGTCGAGAACGACTTCACGCGCTTCTCGCTGCGCGAATTTATGGTACGGCGCCTGGCGCGAGTCTACCCGCTGCATATCGTCATGCTGCTGGCAAACCTCGTCTTTCGCCTGCTGCGCATCGGCCTGGTCATGGCGGGGGTGGTCGTCGCCGCGCCTGCGGCGTTCGAAGTGAACAATGCCTATTCCTTCGGCCTCAACGTCCTGCTTCTCCACTCGATGGGGTTCATCGACTATCTCAGCTGGAATGCGCCGAGCTGGAGCATCAGCGTTGAGTTCTACACCTACCTGGTGTTTGGTCTGCTCGTTCTCATTGCCCTGCGCATGCGCTCGCTGGCGTGGTTCTATGTCCTCTCCGGGCTGCTCGCGGTCGGAAGTCTCGTCTTCATCATCTTCGTGCTCGAAAAGAAGAGCATCGAGCTTCAGACGGATTTCGGCTTACTACGCTGCTTCGTCGGCTTTTTCCTGGGCGTCTTGATGGTGAGGATCGTCGATCGCCTGCCGGCCAAGCCGGGGCCTGCCGCGCAGGGCGCATTGCAATTCGTCGCCATGATCGCGAGCATCGTCCTGGTGTCCCTGGCGGAGGCCAATCCTGCCGCGACCTTCCTCGCGCCAGTGATGTTCGCGATCTTCCTCGGCAGCCTGCTGGCCTTTCCGGATGCGCTGCTGGTGCCGCGGATCCTGGTGGCCAAGCCGCTGATCTGGTTGGGACGTCGTTCGTACTCGATCTATATGGTGCACGCGCTCGTGGTGCTGCTGGCTGAATACTTCGTGCGGGGCGTGGGGGCGGGGCGAATCGCCGCCCTGGATTCGATCTGGGCAGGCCTGCCGGCGACGCTGAATCTCGTCGTTTCACTGGCCGCCGTGCTCGCGGTTTCGCACCTCACCTATCTCTATGTCGAAATTCCCGGCGGCAGGCTCCTGCGAAATGCATTCGGAAGCCCCCCGGATTTTGCGCCATCCCCCGCCCAATCGGCGCGGCTGAGCAACTGAGCCGCGCATGAGCACCTTCGCGCTGCAACCCCGCAGGATGATGCTGATCAGCCTCAATATCGAGGCGATCGCGCTCGCAGCCTATCTGGTCCGGGATGCCTTCGGCGGTATGATGCGGTACTACACCAGCATCATGCATTTGGACGCGCTTTGGTTCGTGCCGGATGGCATTGCGCTTCTGTGCCTGGTCCAGTTCGTCGTGCATTGCATCTTGCGCAATCGCAGTATCATGGCTGCAGTTGTCCTCGTGCAGATCATGCTGTCGCTGGTGCTCGGCTACTTCATGCTGGGGACGGTCAACGCGGCGATGTCGTCGTTTAAGATGATGCTCCCGGTGTTCGTCGGATTTTGTTTCTGCGACACCAGTCTGGGCTCCTACAAGAAGTTGCTGTCGGTCATCGCCGCGACGTTCTACCTCTCGCTGATCGGCGTGCTGCTGACGAAATTCTACTTCATGCCCTGGGTCGGATACAAATATGAGTCCTTCGGCGCCGTTCGTGAGGCGGGTCGCTTATGGTGGGCCTATGGCGGTGACGATCAGCGTCTCACGGGCTTTGCTGCCGAAAGTACCATGGCGGCCTTCTTCATACTCGTGTCCTTCGCAATTACGTCGATCCGTAAGAGCACGATTTGGTGCCTTCTGTACGGCTCTCTTGCGGTCTACATCATCCGTCTGACGACCAGCAAGACGACCATGATCGTCCTCGTGCTCTACTTGATTCTGCTGGTGTTCGTGCGGATGCTCCCGGAGAAGTCGCGCTTCTCCGCGATACGAAACATTGCATTGTGGTCGTTTGCCGCGATCCTGGTGCCGTTCTTCATGATCGTGCTCGCTTCGGGTACCGCCGCGGTGCCGCACACGACCCTGTTCAGCATCGTCGACCGCATCAACAACAGCTGGCAACTGCCGTTCGTCTACCTGAGCCAGCTCATGCCCGTTGGTCTCGTGACTGGCTGCGGCGTGGGCTGCTTCAACTATCCGCAGAAGCTGTTCTCGCCGCTCGCCCCCTTCTGGGTTCCCGTCGACAATTTCTACATCGGCACGTATCTGATGTTCGGACTCCCGTTCGTCGCATTCATGGTGATGGTATTCCGGGCGACGTTCGGCACGACCGACGTCTACAAGCTGACGCTGATCTTCGTCGTCAACTTGTTCACGATCACCGTTCTGAATTACGGCCCGGCGTCCGGCCTGCTGATCATCGCGTTGAGCTTCAGCGAAGTGTTCTCGCGGCGCGCCGCCACGGCGCGGGCGGGCGACGCCGTGCCAATCATCGTACGGCCACCGATGCCGTCATTAGAAGGCTTCCGCCCGGATGTACCGGCGGCGAGCGGAAGCAGGTGAGAACGAACTATGCATAAACGGCTCGCATTCATCGACACGCTGCGCGGCATTGCCGTGCTGGCCGTCCTGGTCCAGCACGTGTTCGAGGTCATCCTGGAAAAGCACCCGACGGGTGTTTATTACGGGCCCCTCCACGACATATTCGGCTACTACATGAACTTTGGCCGGTTCGGCGTCGTGTTGTTCTTCTTCGTGAGCGGCTTCGTCATTCCGTTCAGCTTCCCGGACAGCGCCACGCCTGTGCGGGATTTTACGATCAGCCGCTTCTTCCGGCTCTATCCGGCTTATTGGACTTCGATCGTTGTCGGGCTCGTGTCGGTGCAGCTGCTGGATTCGAAGAGTTTTCCGCTGGGGCAGATCGCCGCTAACGTGACGATGTTGCAGACTTTCGTGAACGTCCCGAATCTCTGGGTATTCTATTGGACGCTGGCGATCGAACTTTTGTTTTACGTCGGATGCACCATTCTCTTTGCGATGGGGCTGCTCAACCGGCGCTTCACGGCGGTGACCATCGTCGTTGCCGCCGCGCTGGTGGGAACCACAGCTGCACTTTTCGTTGAGAGTAGGGCAGTCTCCTCGGTGATGGAGGTCGGCTTGAACCTATCGGCGATGTTCCTGGGCAAGATCATCCGCGACACCGTCATTGGCGGCAAGCTGCGGTGGACGCATGTGACCGTCTGCACGCTTCTGTATGCGGTCTTCGCCGCCACCCTGTCCGACCGCCGGTTCGGCGGCGTGTATCAGGAGAATTTCTTCTACAGTTATTCGATCGGATCGGCCTATATCTGCGCGGCGGTTGTCTTCATCGGCTTTGCCGTGTTCGGCGAACGGATGGCCTGGCGCCCGATGGCATTCGTCGGCGTGATCAGCTATTCGGTCTATCTGATGTCGCCGTTCGCGATTGTCTACGTCCATCGCCTGGTATGGTTCGGCGACGGACCCCTCGGATGGTCGATCTTCCTGGTCGTCATCCTGGCATTGTCGATCCTCGTCAGTTGGATGACATACACGTTCATCGAGAAGCCCAGCATTTCCTTCGGGCAAAGATTCCGCTCCGCGCGAAGAAAGCCTGTCGTCCTCGAGCCAGTGCTCAGCACCCAGGGTGCCGCAGAGTGATCAAGGCACCTCACCAGCCGGGCGCCGCCTATGATGGATCGTTCCTTCCTTCGGTCCAGGGCCTTCGTGCCATCGCGGCGCTGAGCGTGCTGATGGATCATTTCTACGACATGCCGAAGGCAGGCATGTACGACATCCCCAATCCCGGTTTTCTGCCGCCGCTCTGGCCCTGGCTGCAGTCGGTGATCAATGTCGGCGGGCACGGTGTCGAGCTGTTCTTCATGATCAGCGGCTTCCTGATCCCGGCCAGTCTGATACGCCACGGTTCGCTGTCGCGGTTCTTCTTCGACCGCGTCCTGCGCATCATGCCAGTGTTCGTCGTGCTGCATCTTGCGCTGTTCGCGATCGGGCCGATCGTGGCCTACAAATTCTTCCGCGGCATCGATCTCACCAGCTATCTCGGGATCTTTGCGGCCAACCTGTTCTTCGTGCAGGACGCGCTCGGCCTGCCCATTGCCCAGCAGAATGCCTGGACGCTGACCTATGAGTGGGCGTTCTACATCTGGTTTGCGCTGACATTCTCGATGTGGCGCGCCGGCGGTAGGCTGCTGGCTGCGCCTCTGATCCTGCTGGGCGTGGCCTGCCTGATGCGCTGGCCTATCACCGCGTTCTTCTGCATCGGGATGCTGTTCAGCGCGACGGGATTTCGCATTTCCATTCCCGGACGGCTCGGTCTGGTCGCAGGGCTCGTCTGCGGGGCCGCGCTGTATGCGAGCCTGGTGCTGTTTCATCCGTTCGTGGGCCTCATTCCCGGATTTCTGCTGTTCGCCATGGTGCTCGCCCCGGAATCTGGCCTCGGGAAGGCCCTGAGCACGCCGGCGCTCCAATATATCGGCAAGATCAGCTACAGCCTCTATCTCGTGCACCCCTTCGTGCTCTTCCCCTTGCAAGTGGTTGGCCTGAAGCTGGTTGCCGCCGGCGTCGACCGCTGGCTGCTATGGGCGGCTTTCATCGGACTTGGGCTGGTGATGTCATTGGCTGCAAGTGCGATCAGCTATGAACTGATCGAGGTCCGGCTGAGGCGCTTGCTGGACGGCGCGTTCCGCAGCACGTTCTTTCGACCGCTGAAAGTGGGGCAATCGGCTTGAGAGAGCGCGTGTCGCGCTCACTTCACGGTACGACCGGCGAGCCTGTGATAGGATCCAAGCAACCGTTCGGCAATGTGGTCCCAGTTCAGAGGGCCGGCCGCGGTCTGCCGCGCGCCGTCAGCCAACGTTGCGGCGAGTGAATTCGACGTCAGCACGCGCTCGAGTGCATCGGCGAGCGCAGTGGCATCGCCGGGAGGAACCAGGAGACCATTGACGCCGTCCGTCACGACGTCGGGAATGCCACCGGTGGCGCTGGCGACGACGGGACGCGCATTCCCATAGGCGGATGCGAGCACCCCGCTTTGTGATGCATCCTTGTAGGGCAAGGCAACCACCGTAGCAGATTGAAATAGACGTCCGGTATCCGCAGGCGAAATGTAGGCATTGATGGTCTTGACCGTCGGCATTGCCTCCATCCGGGCGCCGAGCCGTGTCATCTCGGGGCCGCGCCCGGCGACGATCGCTTCATGCGTGACGCCGCGCTGGGCCAACATGTCGATCGCGTCGATGAAGACGTCGAGGCCCTTGTAAGCCCACATCCGTCCAAAAAACAGGATGCGTCCGGATTCGGGCTCGGTGAACGAGCTTTTGTCCGGCGGAACCATCAGCACGCCGTGCATGCTGGAAACCGTCTCGCCCTTGAAGTCGGGCGAGGCGCGATGAAAATCGGCAATGCAGCTCTCGCCGTGCGTCGTGACGATCGAGGCGGCCGCACGCATGCGCCCGCGCCAGGCATCTTCACGGGGCGAGGTGCCGGAGCCGCCCTCCGAGTGCGGGATAGCATCGTGAACGGTCAGTACCAAGGGAATGCCGAGCGGACGCAGGAGCTGAATCAGCTTGGACGTGTAGATCTCGGGAACTTCGTGACAATGGATCACGTCCGGGCGGAAGGAAATTATGTCGATGAACGAGGCAGGGATGCCGATTGCGCCGCCGCGCCGCAGACTGAGGTCGCGAATCCGTGTCTCGAACGGCGCCGTCACGGCGATATCGGCAAGCTCCCATTGCTGGTTCGCGTCTTTGCGGTTGAGCACAAGCCGAACGTCGCAATGATGCGCCAATCCCGATGCGAGGCGGTAGGAATATTCCGCAAAATGCGGCGCGTAGATGGCCACGCGGAGGCGCTTGGCCATGTTAGTTCTTTCCGCTCCAGAGGTCGATCGGGAATGCACTCATCAAGGCACGATGATCAAAGTTGAGGCGCGCAGCTCCCCCCATCTCGCGACCTTCGTCAATACTCGTCGCAAACTCGACGGCGAACCGGCCGGTGCCCTCATAATAGTCATGATACTTGAACTCGGCCTCTCCGCTGCTCAGCCGTACGTATCGAGCCGGTATCCCGAATGCCTCGGCGACGATGATGCCGTGGAGCGAGCTGGCCAGAACCAGTTCAGCTTCGAGAATGGCGTCAATTCGCCGGTTCCAGGATCCCAGCGGTGAGACCACCGTATCGGCGCCAGGGTCGACGAGACTCAAATCGTGCAAATTCGGAACAAACACCCACGGCTTCTTGGCAGTAGGGCGAAAACGATTTGGAAACAGCTGAGGAAGTAGCAACGCCGGATCTCCGAACACTTCGGGAACCGCGATGCCCCGGCGCTGCAGAACTTCCCGGGTACGGGGGCCGCGCACCGCTCGCACGTCCAAATTCTGCACGCGGTGGTTGAGGTCACCTTGGCCGGGGCGTCCGTTTACGCCGCTTCCCCAGATCACATCGCCATTTCGCGCGTAGTGGAGCACGGAGCCGATCGCGAACAAGCGCGCTTGCCGCGGCACCTCATCGGCGAGCGTATAGCCGAATTGCCGCAAGAGATGGTCAACGACAACGATCGAAAGATGATCACCGAAATTGATCGTTCCGTCGTCGGGACGCCAGAAGAACAAGTCCACGTGCGGATAGGGCAGTTGATGAATAAAGTCGCAGCCGACCTCGTTGATCAGCCGTCGTAGATTGCCTCGAAAATTCATGCTGCCTCGGATGTAGCTGCTTTCTTGCCGTAGTGTCCTCGTAAACAAGGCGACTATTGGACCATAGCAGCCAATGGCTCATCGACGGTTGTCGACCTAACCCCGAATTGTGACAGGCTTCCAATTGCGCCACGAGATTATCAAGCCGCGCTCGATCGTTTCGGGCGTCATTTGGTCGGCGCTCGATTCCGCGGTCGGGCAGGCGCTCACGCTCGCAATCTACATGATCATGGCGCGGCTGCTGTCGCCGCAGATTCTCGGCATCGTGGCAACGGGAGCGCTGGCGCTCGAGTTCTGCAGGGCAGTCCTGATCGAGAGCATCGCGATTGCCGTCCAGGCGCGTCCCGATCCGAAGGATGAGGATTACACTGCCTCGTTTTGGCTCATCGCGGGCCTCTCCTTGTTTGCAGCACTCGCACTGTTCGCCTCGAGCGGCGCCATCGAACGATTCTCGGGTCTTTCGGATATTGCCATCGTTCTCAAGGGATTTTGCATCGTGGTGGCTGTGCAAGGCCTGTCACGGACGCACGAAGCCTGGCTGACGCGCAATCAACTCTTTCGATCCCTCGCCATCCGCTCGCTTTCTTCAATCTCTATCGGCGGGGCGGTAGGGATCGCGCTGGCGATACAGGGTTACGGGGTCGTTGCGCTGGTCGGACAGCTCGTCTCGACTTCGTTGATCTCGCTGGTCAGCCTTTGGATCCTGACGCCCTGGCGCCCTCGGCTCCGGGTCAGCCGGCAGGCTGTCATCGATCTCCTGAGTTATGCGCGCTACGTGGCACTGACGGGAATCACGAACTTTGCCAATGCCAATTCCGATCTGATTTTCGTCACTTGGTATACCGGCGCCGCCGGCGCGGGCTTCTACAGCCTTGCCAAGCGCCTGGTCAACGCCGTGAGTACCGTGATCGGGAATGCGTTGAACCGCGTGTTCTTTTCGACCATCGCTGGCCTCCAGCATGACCGGGAAGCATCGCGTTCGACGCTGGTCGACTTCGTCAAATACACGTCACTGCTGACAGCCCCGCTTTTCGCGGGGATAGCGGCTCTGGCGCCGGATCTCATCGTCGGTTTCTTCGGATCCAAGTGGGGCGAGGCCGCCCCTCTGCTCGCGATCATGTCGATCACCGGGTTCTTGACCACGATCGGCCTCTACAATCACTCGGTGATCCTGGCATTCGGCAAACCGCACTGGCAGACTTGGCTGACGCTGATCTACGCGGTTTCGAACATAACGATCTTCATCCTCGCTGCGCCATTTGGCCTTATCGCGATCGCTGTCGGCTATGTCGTTCGCGCCTTGTTGCTGTATCCGCTATCCGCCGGAGCCTCGATGCGGATCTTGTCGCTCGGCATCAGGCCCTATGCCGCGGCGCTGATGCCCGCACTTGCGGGCTCCGCGGTGATGGCATGCGCAGTCGTTGCTGCCTCCGTAACCATGCCGGCCGCGTCGCCATGGCTGCGTCTCGCCGCGCTCGTGCTGCTTGGTTCTTCGGTCTATCTTGCCGTTGTCATGGCGGTCGCCCGGCCGGCCGTGGTGCGGATATGCCAGGAAGTCTGGGGTCGTGTGCGGCGATCGTCTAAGACCTAGCCAGAATTCGGCTTGCACGCACCAGCTAGCTTGCGTTGGCCGCCTGTCTGGCCTCGGCAAGACCGAGCGGCTCGGGCTTCGGGACGCGGGCTGATCTTGCCCCGCCAGGCGCAAGCCGGTTGATCAATCTTCGAGCGGGATCTTCGACGTAGCGATATGTCACGTCGGCAACGACGGTCAGAACGATGCAGCAGACCAATGCAAACACCGGAAACATGCTTGGCTGAAGTCCGAAATAGTGCCAGGCCGGCTTGAAGAGCAGGATCAACAGCACTTCGTGCACCATGTAGATGGCATATGACGTGTTGCCGAGGCGGCCGAGCCAATCGGAGCCGGGAAACCGCGCGAAGGCGCTTTCTCCCGTGGCAGTGACGAGGATCGCGAGAGAGAACAGTATGATTGCAAGGTCGGGCTTGGCAAAGAAGTTGAGAACCAGGATCGAGACGGCAAACAGCGCTATTCCGGCGAATGCAACCGGCTTCTTGCGATAGTCGCTCGAGAGCCTGAACAGGACGGTTAGGAGAATCCCGTTCAGGAAGCTCGGAAGCGCCCGTAACATCCCGAAATCGAAAGTTGCCCCGTACATCTGTGAGCGTTCCTGCCAGATCGGCAGGTGAGCATGGGCAAGGATGCCGTAAGAGAGCGCGACGATGATCGCGAGCATCAGCGGCGAGATCTTCCCGGCCAGCAGCATGAACAATGGGAATAATAGGTAACAGAACAGCTCGGCGCTGATGGACCAAGCCGGCGAGTTGAAGCTGAGATGATCTGTGATACCCCACGCCTGCACGAGGAAGAGGTTTTGAATGAAATCCGTCCAGCTCGCGTGCGAGGTCGGACCGGATATGCCGATGAGAGCAAGCACGGCGAATATCAACAAGGTGAGTAGATGCAAGGGGTAGATCCGCGCGATCCGCCTAACGAGAAAGCGCGCATAGGAGCGCAGGCCGGTCGAGCTTGAAGGATAGGAATAGGAGATCACGAAGCCGGACAGGATGAAGAACATGTCCACGAACAGGCCATAGGACCCGTTCCAGGCCGGTGAGATGCCCTTGTCGATCAGCTTCAGGTGGAAGATGAAGACCCCGAGCGCGGCGACGAAGCGGTAGAAGTCGAGAACGACAAAACGTCTTGCTTCACTGGCTTCCATCGGGCCTCGGAGTCCTTGCGCGGTTCGTTTCCCTTCTAGAGTCGAATTGTGACGCAAGTTCGCAAGCGCGGCGGCCCGCCCGAATTCATGGGGCCTATCCAATTGCGAATGGGAGTCAGCTCTGCTCATCGATGAGGCAGGCGACAAACGAACAGAGCCGGGACCCTGCTCGGTCCCGGCTCCCTTAGCGCTGTTGGCGCCCGTTTGGGCAGATTTCGCCGTGCTTAGACGAACACGAAGTCGTGGCTGGTCAGGCTGGAGACGTAGACGTTCTTCAGCAGGATCGAATCGGTCGCCGAGAAAGTGATGAGCGCGTTCGTGCCGGACTGCGTGATCTGGAGCTGGCTGTAGTCCTCCGCCAGCAGTTTCGAGATCGCGATCGTGTCGTGCGTCGTCCCGCTGCCGGCCTGGAAGTTGAGGATCTGGTCCTGGCCGTGGTCGTACGCGATGGTCGTCGAGTTCGGCGCCGCCGAGAACACGTCATTGCCGGCCCCGCCCTGGATCGTCACGCCGCTGGCGACGGCCGTGACGTTGTGGGTGCCATCGGACTTGGTCTGATCGATGAACTCGAGCGCCTTGGCGGTGTTGTAGCTCTCGTGCTGCGTGACGCCGGCCTGTCCGTTGAAGTTGAACAGGAAGACGTCCCTCGAGCCGTCGGCGTGGCTGGCGATCTCCTGGGTCTTGATGCCGGCGCTGTTATAGATGTCGGTCAGCTTGCTGCCGTCATTGTTGATGACTTGCGTATAGTCCAGAGTGCCGTCGGCGTGGGTCCTTGTGATCTCGACGATCTTGCCCGAGGCATCGAGGTGCTGGTGCTGCGTCGTGTAGGACTGGCCTGTGATGTTGTAGTTCCAGTTGTCCGACGTGCCGTCGGCGTTCTTGATATAGGCAGCGGTCTTGATACCGCCGGTGTAGACCGTGGTGGAACTGTAGCCGTCGCTCTTGGTCGTCACCTCGCTGGTGATAATTCCTTTGGCGTCATACCAGCCCGAGGTCTTGGTGCCGTCGGCGCTCTGCACAAGGGTGAATGCCAGGCTGTCGTCGGCGTGGGTCCGCACGATGTGCGTAAGGAAACCGGTGGTATCGTAGGTATCGTGCTCTTTCGTGTAGTTCTGACCGACGACGTTGAAGAGATAGACATCCCTCGAGCCGTCGGAGTGATAGTCGGTTTGTGTCTTCTTGAGGCCTGAAGCGTCGTAATTGGTCACGACGCTGCCACCGTCGCTGCCGACGACCTGGGTATAGTCGAGCGTGCCGTCGGCGTGCCAGCGGGTCACCTCCGTCGTCTTGCCGGTCGGATCGAGATGCTGGTGCTGCGTGGCATAGCTCTGGCCGGTGATGTTGTAGGTGTAATTGTCTTGGCTCAGGTCGGCATTGGTGATGTAGGCCGCAGTTTTCAGGCCGTTGGTATAGACCGTTGTCGAGCTGTAACCGTCGGCCTTCGTGATCACCTCGCTGGTGAGGACCCCCTTGGCATCGTACCAGTCCGTCGTCTTGGTCCCGTCCTTGCTCTGCACCAGCTTGAACGCCATGCTGCCGTCCGCGTGCTTCCGGATCAGCGTCGTGAGGAAGCCGGTTGCATCGTAGACATTGTGTTCGGTCGTGTAGTTCTGGCCGGTGATGTTGTAGAGGAAGACGTCCTTGCTGCCATCAGCGTGGTACTCGGATTGCTTCGTCCGTACTCCCGTCGAGTCATAGATGGTGACGACGCTGCTCCCGTCGTTGTTGACGACCTGGGTATAGTCGAGCGTGCCATCCGCGTGCTTGCGGGTGACGGACGTGACCTTGCCGGACGGATCGATGTGCTGGATCAGCGTGGTGTAGCTCTGGCCGGTGATGCCGAAGGCATAGTTGTCCAGGCTGCCGTCGGCGTTCTTGATATAGGCTTTAGTCTTGACGCCGTTGCTGTAGAGGGTTGTCGAGGTGAAGCCGTCGGCCTTTTGGACCACCTCGCTGGTGAGGCTGCCGGCGGCATTGTACCAGTTGGTCGTCTTGGTGCCGTCGGCGGTTTGCATCAGCTCGAAGGCCAGGCTGCCGTCGGCATGCAGGCGCGTCAGGGTCGTGAGGAATCCGGTCGAATCGTAAACGTCGTGCTGGGTCGTATAGTTCTGGCCCTTGATGTTGTACGTCCAGACATCCTTGCTGCGATCGGCATGGTAGGCGGTCTCGATCAGTTTCACTCCCGTAGCGCTGTACAGCGTGATCACGCTGCTGCCGTCGCTATTGTAGACCTGGGTCGAGTCCAGCGTGCCGTCGGCGTGGCTGCGGATCACCGAGGTGACCTTCCCGGAGGCGTCGAGGTGCTGCACCTGGGTGGTGAAGCTCTTGCCCGTGATGTTGTAGGTATAGTTGTCCTGCGAGCGGTCCGCGTTCTTGACATAGGCGGCTGTCTTCACGCCGTTCGTGTAGAGCGTGGTGGAGTAATAGCCGTCGGACTTCTGGACGACTTCGCTCAGCAGGGTGCCGGCCGTGTTGTAGGTGTCGGTTGTCCGGGTTGCGTCGGTTCCGACATGAACGAATTTCGTCTGCACGCCGCCGGTGTAGCTGATCACGTCTTTGGAGCCGTCGCTGTGGACGATGGTGGTCGAGGTCGGCTGTCCGCTTGAATTGAGGCCGGTGTCGGATTTCGAGAGCAGCTTGCCGCTCGAATCGTAAGTCTTCGTGCTGGTCCAGGTCGCCGCCGAGTTCGTTACCGAGAACGTATATCCGCCCTGGATCTTGGACAGCGCGTTGCCGTAATGGGCGATCATGTAGTCCATGGTCGCTTTCGAGGCGACCTGCAGGACGTGGGAGTCGGTCAGGGTGATTGTCTGCAGCGCCGTCGAGTCGCTCAGATCGGACAGTTGCGGCACGATCTCCGCAGCCGTTCCGGTGACGCTGGTCCTTGTGTCCGGGGCGGGCGGCGTAGTCGGGGGCGCGTCGATCTCGATGATCACCGGGTGATCGCTGACCGGAATGGTGATGGTGCTGACGTCGGTGTAGCTGGCGATCGCTGTGGTGCCGGTCAGCGTGTCGTACACCTTCACGGTATGATGGACGGCGCCGAGGTTCACCGTCACCGTCTGGGCCGCATTGGACAGCTCGGTATCGGTGGCATCGTTCCAGAGCTTCGGCTCGGCCCAGACGACGAGTTCGTAGGCGCCATTGCTCTTGCCGAGCACCATGCTGTTGCCTGTGGGCGGCATGTTGCTCAGGGTGTAGTTCAGCGGATCAGTCGGCTGCAGGCCGCCCTTGCCGTCGTCGGCCAGGATGGTCGTCAGGTTGTGAATCGCCGTCGCGGCGAGCTTGGGCGTGCCGTCGGAGTTGAACAGGCCGAAATTGGCTTCGGGATTGGTGTTGGCGGCAGACGAGTCGCGGTCGAACAGCTCGTAGAGGTAAGTCGCGCTCGCGCCGGCCTTGTAGGCGACGACCAGCGTGTTCAGGATCGATTTGGCCTGCACCGTCTCGTTGACGCCGAGATACTGGGTATTGTTTTGCGTGGTATAACCGGTTTCCGTGATGACGACGGGCTTTCCCGGTGCCGCGCCCATGACGGCGCTCAGCGTCGCCGCAATGGAGTTGCTCGGATTGAGGCCGGTGCTGACATAGGCGTGGGCGTTGGCATAGTCGACCGAGCCCGACATGTTGCCGAGCTGGCTGTAGCCTTGCGGATCGTTGTAGGCCAATGACAGATTGTAGACGGGGATGCTGGCGAGCGCCGCGTTGGAATTGACGGCCTGATAGAGCGCGCTCTGGAACTGAGCCGCGGCCGAGAGGCTGGAGCTGCCATTGTAGCTGAAGGGCTGGTGATTGGCCTCGTTGAGACCCTCGATGGCGCTGATGCTGCCCGCGTGGGTCGCCGCGAACTTCTCGAGCGAGTCGATGTACTTCTGAAGTCCGGCCGTCCCCGTCTGCGGCAGGGCGGAGGAGACCAAGAAGTCGAACTTGTAACCGGCCGCGGCGAGGCCCTCGACCACCGGTTGCGCAGCGGGGCTCGTCCCCATCGCGTCGCGGAGATGGGTGACGCCGATATATTCGAGGCTGTCGGCCATCAGCGCGAGGTTGTTGTAGCCGGTCCATCCGAAACCGGCGTGCGTATTGACGCCGATGGAGTTGATGAAGCCGCTGGCGGACAGGATGGTTTGATCAGACATTGCAAACTCGAGTTTGAGCGCGAACGAAATTGCTCGCAGGGATTTGCGTCGAAGCTTCTCTGTCGAGTGTGAATTTCAGATAAAAATCGAAGCTACAAATCGCGAGTGAAATGCGGTTCCTTGCGCAGGAACAGCTCGACTCGTGTTGCAGCAGAATGCTGATGCGATGCCCGTGCAGGATGGCGTGAGAAAGGCGCTTTCAAGATTTCCACGATTCACGCTGCTAAATATATGCGCAAGCGGTGCGAGTTCGAACCAACGCTTCGGCTTGAGAGCGTGTCATACGAACGCGGCGCTGGGGTGCGACTCTTCGTCTGCGTCATCGGATTGCACAGGGAGCCGGCAGATGCCATTTTCACGGGCGAGTAAGTTGACACAGATTCTATCGCGTTGGTTGCGTCCGTATTTTCCCGGATATTGCCATTTGGTTGGACCGGGGAGGCGCAATGGTTCCGTCCAGGAACTGAATCAGCGCGGTGGCCCAACGGCTCAGTTGCTCGCACGCTGCGTTCCGATCCATGCCGGTGCGGCGAATTAGTCGCGGCGGGCCAACATCAGAAAATCTCCGCGCCAACCGATGACGGCTGTCGCGATTCCGGCGATCAAGATCTTGCCGGCAAGCCATGTCGCGGGCTCGGTCGGCATCGCGCCGAGTGATCCGATCAGGACGGCGGCCACCATCGCCTGCGCGACCAGTGACCAGCGCGGGAATGCCTCGAACCGCAGGGTCGGACCGAGCGCAACCACGATCGTCGCGAGCGTGGCGAGGCAAGCGCAGCCGACCGCCTGTTGCGGCGACAGGCCGGCCCATGCCGCGGCCAGCGCGACGGCAGCGACGATCGCGAGCTGGCCGGCCGCAACGATCACGAGCCTCGTTGCGAGCTTCTCCAGGTGCGGAACGACCGCGACGGTCGCCTGGAGATGCGTGTGCAGGAAATAGAAGACGGCCACAACAGGTGCCGTCGTCAGGAAGCCATCAAGGCTCTCCCGCGGCACCAGGATACGGGCTGCATCCGGAATGAAGCCGACGAGACCGCCGAGCAGCACGAGGGTCGTGCAGACCATGAACTCGAACATCCGCCGCGTCGATTGCACCGACTTCATGACGGTTCCGTGCTCGAAATCCTTCACGACATCGGGATAGCTCACGGTGTGGATCGCTGCATTGAGGACCCAGAACGGGCGTTGCAGCAGGTCGAGCGCGATCGAAAATCCGGCGCCGGCGCCCGTCGCGCCCAGCCGGCCGATGATGATGAAGCGGAGCAGCACCGGCACCGAGAGATGGATGACGGACGCACCCGCCGCCAGCATGCCGTAGCGGGAGAAATCCTTCCAGTCGGCCAGCATCGTCCGCAGCGGAACGCGCTCCAGGGGGGTGCGATAGGCCACCAGCCCCGCGAGCAGGCCCAGGGCGTGGCCCGCACTGACGCCGAGCAGCGCCGCTTCCGCCGTTCCCCAAATTGCCGCACCCGCGGCGGCTCCGGTCAGAAGGGCGGTAGCGCGAAACGCCAGGAGAGAGGAGGCGACACCCAGCCGGTCGGACAGGCGGACCGACAGCAAATAAAGGTCGGTCAGGCCCTGAAGCACGGAGATGCCGAGGCCCAGCGCGATGATCCCGGCCGGGAGCACGCTGGCCAGAGATGCGCAGCCGCCGACCACGACGAGCGCGCCTGCGCTCGACAGGCCCGCGGCAAAGAGCGACCACCTCAGCCGCGCCGCCTCGTTCTCCCCGGCTGCTGCCAGGAAACGCAATCCGGCGAGTTGCAGCCACTCGAACATCAGGACGCAGAGCAACTGGCTCGAGGCCAGTGCCAACGAGAAATTGGTGTAGTCGGCGGCGGGCAACAGATGACTGATCGCGAAGATCAGGATGATCGCCGCGGCGCTCTGATAGAGGTAGCCCGCCATCGCGAAGAGGCGTGTCATCTCGGAATGAGGCGCTCCTTGCCGACGGCCCGCGGCGCTTCAGTCGTTGCTGCGCGCACGCGCGACATTCGCTGCTCGCGCAATTGTTCATACAGATTCTTGTATGACGACAGCACGTCGGCAAATATCCATTTGTTGGTATCCGCGATCAGGCGCCGGCTGATCTCGTCGATCTTGTGCGGATCGGAGGCGACTGCGAGCATGCTGTCGGCCAAGGATCGAGGATCGGCTTCAGTCAGCCAGCCGGTCACGCCATGCTCGATCACTTCGGGCATGCCGCCAAAGCGCGTTCCGAGCAGCGGCCTGCCGGCCGCCTTGGCGTCGGCGACGACGAGCGGACCAGGGTCGTGCCAGATCGAGGGGGCAATCACCACGTCGACCTGCTTGTAGAAATCGTCCGGCACCACGAATCCCATGAACTCGATACGCGCATCCGGCGCGAGCGCCCTGAGGCGCCGTTGTTCCTCGTCGCTGACGCGACCGGCGATCAGCATCCGGATGCGATCCCGGGGCAGCATGGCAAGTGCCCGCATCAGATTGTCAATGCCCTTCTCCTCAGTGAGCCGGCCGATAAACCCGAACGTCACTTCCGTGGTGCAGACCGGGCGAGGGTAGGGCTCGCGCGGCGGCTCGGTCGAGGCGTTGCGGATCACGGTGCGGATCGGCGTCTCCGCGAACATGCCCATGTCGGTATGAATGGACAGCACGCGCTCGCTCACGCCGACCACGGCGCTGAGCCAATGCGTCGCCCGCTTGCGATGGAAGGTCAGGATGCTGCAGCTCGTGCAGGTGTGCTCGCAGGAGCGTCCCTTGTCGAAGCGCGAGCAGCGCGGACAGGTCAGATAATAGTCGTGAAGCGTGTGCAGCACCGGCACGCCGAGCTGGGCGGCAACGCGCCAGATCGCGGTGGTCAGACCGGACAGATTGTTAGAGTGCAGCACGTCCGGCTTGAAGGCCCGGATGCGTTCCGCGATCAGCGGCGCCTGCATCTGCCAGTCGTCGACCGCATGCCAGATGCTGCGCAAGACGGTGTTCTTCTGCTCCGTGAAGGGCCGGTAGATGTTCTGTACCGGCGCGGAATGGACGTTGATGCCGTTGCAGCTTTCGCGCTCCTGCCCGGGAGACGATGCGGCCCGGATCACCTCGACCTCGTCTCCGCGCTGCACCAGGCCCTCGGCGAAGCGCCGCGCGAAGATCTCTGCACCGCCGACGATCTTGGGGGCCTGAGGCGTCGGATAAAGCGTGGACGTCAAAAGAACTTTCATCACTGAACCTCATGTTTTGCAAAATCGCGCTTACCGCGCCGGCCTTATCTCCAAAGCGGGCATGGCACCGTTGCTCGCTGCAATGAGGACCGGCGTGGTCGAAACCGGAATCCAGGCACCGGACGCAGGTCTTGCGGCCGAGTCGCACGGCATCGCAAAGGTTGCGCCGTCCTGATCGCCCTTTATCCGGACCTCGTAACGCCGCTCGGGAGTCTCGGACCACACCGCAACTCTGGCGCCGGACGTCGTCGTTGCATTGATCGACACGACCCCGGTGGCGAGCTCGCGTTTCTCGGCGCTCAGGCTGGAGCGGATGAAAGCCCAGGCGCCCTGAACCGCGCAGGCGACGGGCTTCGGCGAATTGTCGAAACGGTAGAGCCCGAAATTGTGCTCCAGGTCCGATGCGTCCTTTCCACTGTCCTTGAGTTCGTAGAACCACATTCCTTTGAGCCAGCGCGCCGCGGTCGATGCCCACAAGATGAGCTGTGCCGTATTGTCGGACTGGGCTTGTTCGCTGACGCCGCATTTATTGGTGGCAGCCGTGGTCCACCCGGTCTCGGTGACATAGATCGGAAAATCGGGGTTTCCGCTGGCCTGGCCGACCAGGCGGTGAAACGCCGTGAGCCGCTCTATGATTTCGGCCGAGGTGCGTTTGCTCGGGCCCATGCAGAAATTGTAGAGATGGATCGATGCGCCGTCCGCATATTGAAGAATGCCGGTCCGCAGCATCTTCTCGGTCCATGTCCAGCCCAGATCGTCGCCGAGCGCGCCCACCAAGAACGGCGCATTTGGCGCCACCCGCTTGACTACCGGCCGCGTGACCTCGGCAAGCGCCCGATAGTTTTCCGGCGAGAACGCAGGATCTTTCTTCGCCGCCAGGTTCCATTCGTTCCAGAGCTCGAACAGCGGATGCTGCGCCACCACCGATTGCGCCGCCGCCGCCGCATAATCGGCGAACCGCTGCCGCGCCTCGTCGGTCGTCGGTGGCGAGGAATTCGGAACGAGATGATGGCCGAAGGCGAGGATCAGGAGAGGGCGCGCGACGCCGGCCTTGACCTGCGCTTCGAGCCTGCCAAGTCGGGGTGTGAAGCCCATCCGGCGTCCCCCAACCTCGAACTCGGACCAGGGAAAATCATCGCGAAAGGAATTGAGACCGAGTTGCTTGATCTGGGCGACGTTTTCCGAAGGCACGTATCCGCGCGCGCTCACCGGGCCGCCCAGCCCCTGATGCGTGCCGACCCCGAGCAGGAATCGGGCATCGAGCGGTTGCGCCTGCTGTGCGCAGACCGAGACCGGAAGGAGAATGGATGCGATGAGGCTCGCGAGGCGGAGGCTGTCGCGAACCAAGGTGCGTGGGAGCGGTGCAGCCATCAGAAATTCTTGGAGAGATCCGACTGCAGCGCCGCCTTCGCTTCGACGGGCGTCTGGTCGTCCTGAAGCAGCTCGACATAGACCTGCTGCAATTGCGCATGCGTCTTCTCGACGTCATAGAGCTGCTTGAACCGGTCGTAGCCGCGCTGCCCCAGCACCTTGAGATCGAGATCGAGTGCGCGCCGGAAACCATCCACGAGCGGCTGGACCGCGACGGGTTCGCAAAGCACGCCGGTCACGCCATCGACGACGATCTCGGGCAAAGCTCCGCTACGGAACGCAAGGATGGGCTTGGCCGCCCGCATCGCTTCGAGCGCAACGAGGCCAAAGGCTTCCCAACGTGACGGAATCACGACGAGGTCGGCGGCCTCGAGCTGGGTCTCGATGGTCGGGCGGTCGAGCCAGCCCAACAGGGACACGTTGGACGGGACGGTCGGACCTTCGTACTTGTTGACCACGGAGGCGCCGATCATGCGGACGTCCAGCACATCCTCGAGCGCGCGTGCCGCTTCGATCAGCAGATCGAACCCCTTCTGCCGGTCCAGGCGTCCGATGAACAGCACCTTGACCTTCTTCGAGGTCCAGTCAGCCGCGACGGGCTGCGGCGTGCGGCTCTTCGAGATGCCGTTGTGGACCACGGTGAGGCGGTCGGCAGGAATTCCCGAGCGCACCGCCTCGCTATACTCGTCGCCGGAGATGCAGATGATTCGGTCCGAGGTGCGCGCAAGCAGGTTCTCCGCGGTCTTCGTCAGCTTATGACTGAAGCGGCCGGTCTCGCGCGAAAATGCCCAGCCGTGCGGACAATAGACGACGCGCGGTCCGCCCGAGCGGGCTGCGAGCGCGGGCCGGAGCACGAGCCCTGCAAAGGAAGAATGCAGGTGCACCACGTCCGGTCTGAAGGCATCCAGCGCTTGCATGCTGGCACGCAGCATCTGGAATAGGCCGGCGACGCTGCGGCCGGATCGTTCGAATGTTGTAATCTGGTTGTCATCGATCGCACCGAGGTCGCCCCGATGATCCGACGGTACAACATAGTGCACGTTCTCGGCACCGAAGCTGGCCTGCTGCTGAGGATGCAACTCGTTCAGATAGCTCGCGATCCCGCCACGGATTGTTTCGGCGATGTGCAGCACTTTCATCGTTTGCCTTGCGTAGGGCCGCGTTGGAGAGCCGGACATCTGTATCCCTGTTCTGTGTTCGCTAGTGCGAAACACAGTTCCTCGAATACGTAGCGATATTGGGGCAGCGATGTGGTGATGTTGCGCCAAGGCGCTCGTGCTTGCGATCACCGCAAGAACGAAGAAAAAGAATCATGGAACCAGGCAAAGAGCTGCGAGTTGCAAGCCGTTTGTGCAAGAACCGTTGCGCGCGATAGGCGAACCGCGCCTCGTTTCACGCAGCGCTGGCGACGTTCGCCGGCACTGCGAGGTGATCGAGCAACGTCTTCGCCGATTTCTTCCACGAATAGAGTGCAAGGCGATCCTGTTGCCGCCGGCGTTCCTGGTCCGAGATCGCGCCGATTGCCAATCTTTCGAGCATGAGCTGCTTCAGCGCATCGGCATCAGTGGCGTCAAAATACGCAGCCGCGTCGCCGCACGTCTCCACGACGGCGTCGGCCCTCGAGGCGATCACCGGGCAGCCGAAGATCATGGCTTCGAGCGGCGGCACGCCGAACCCCTCGTAGAGCGAGGGAAACACGAAGGCCGATGCGTGCGCATAGAGCGCCGCAATCTCGCTGTCGGTCAGACGGCCGGCCAGCACCAGGCCGGAAGCCCCTTCGCCCGAATTATCCTGAAAGACCTTGCTGTTATCGCCGCCGACAATGACCAGGGGAACGTCGGCCCGGTCGAGCAGCTGGATGGCGCGGATCGCGACGGACAGATTCTTGTTCTTGGTTTTCGAGCCCACGAAGAGGAAGAACTTCTGCGGCTGAACGCCAAGTCGGGCCAGGATGCTGGGATCGGGCTTCGTGGCTGCAAAGTGCTCGGCGCTGTTGGGGAAGACGGGAATGCGCGATGCCGAGAGATTCAGCACGTCCGCAAGCTCCTTGCGGGAAAATCCCGACACCGTTGCGATGCTTGCGTGCCGCGCGAGCATCCGGCCCATCGTGCGATGGACGGTCAGATAGCGCCAATTGAAGAAGTCGGGCCTGCGAAAGACCTGGGCGTCGTGAATCACGACAATATGGTGGCGATGGAAGACTGGCCCGGAATTGGCCAGGCTGATCAAGCGGCCTCCGGCGGCAGCGCGGGCGAGATCGATTTGATCCCACGCGTGCCCATGCAACCGGCCGACAGCGCGAATCTTGATCCGGTCGAGATTAAGTTCCTCGCTTGCATCCGCGGGCTTCAACAATTGCCAGTCTGCGTTGCGCAGCGAGGCCGGAATCTGCTCCGACGCGAGCAGCACGTCGATCGCCTTGACCATTTCAGCGGCATAGCGCTGCACGCCCGTGAGCTTTTGCGACAGAAAGCGGCCGTTGATGAAGAATTTCAATTGAGGACCACGATGGTTCATGGAGTTCCGGCCGGGTTCGCGGGGAGCTCGCGGTGGAGGAGCCGCACGTGAGCAATCGTTAGGTACAGAAATATGACGCAGCCGGGCATGGCTCGGAGGCGCCGCCTGCATGGCCCGGCGTCGCCTTGCTGCGTGCCAGGCCGGGGTGTAGAGGTCGGCCATGACCGATGACACCCACTCCTTCCGCTGCGGCTCGCTCACCGCGACCGTCAAGGCGCACGGCGCCGAGCTCTGCTCGCTGAAGGGCGGCGGCACCGAATTCCTCTGGCAGGCGGGGCCGGAATGGCCGCGTCACGCGCCGCTGCTGTTTCCGATCGTCGGGCGCCTTGCCAACGACGAATTGCGGCATCAGGGCAAGACGTATCGGATGACGCAGCACGGCTTCGCCCGCGACAGCCGCTTCGTGTGGGCAGAACGCGGCGAGAGCCGCTGCACCCTGGTGCTCGATGATAATGAGACGACGCGCGCGCTCTATCCGTTCCCGTTCCGGCTGACGGCGGCCTATGCTCTCGATGAGTCCGGCCTCGATCTGACGCTCACGATCGCCAACACCGGCAAGGAGACGTTGCCGGCCTCGCTCGGCGGTCATCCCGCCTTCAATTGGCCGCTGCAGCCCGGCGCGGCGAAGGAGAGCCATGCGCTGACTTTCGCGAGCGCCGAACCGTCTCCGGTCCGCCGTCTCGAAGGTGGATTGCTGCGGCCGGCAGCGGAGCCGAACCCGGTCAAAGGCACCTCGCTTCCCTTGTCGGACTCCCTGTTCGTCGACGACGCCATCATCTTCGACCGCATCGAGAGCACTTCGGTCCGCTATGCCGCGGCGGGCGGTGCATCGACCGGGCCATGGCTGAAAATGTCCTGGCGCGGATTTCGCGAGCTCGGCGTCTGGTCGAAACCGTCGGGCGCGCCGTTCCTCTGCATCGAGCCCTGGCGCGGCTACGCAAGTCCCGCCGGCTTTCATGGCGAGTTCACCGACAAGCCGGGACTGATGCACATCGCGCCGGGCGCTGAGGAAAAGTTATCCTTCCGGATCGAGGTCGGATCGTCCTGACGCCGAACGGCTTCCGCACGCATGATTTGTTGCGGCGCGCGTGCTTCGATCTTCGATCATCCTCAGACCTCGATGCGCGTGAGATCCTCGCCGAGCACGACGGGTCCTGCATAGTCCCGCCTGACGTCATCAAGCAATGCGTTCAGCATGGCATCGTCGGTGCGCGGACGGTGATGGGTCAGCGCGAGCTTCTTGACGCCGGCTTTGGCCGCGATCTTCCCGACGGTGTCGCCGCAGGCGATCGTATATTTCGCGAGCCGGCGCAAATGTTCGTTGTTGATCTCCGGCGTGGCGAGGAAGCAGCACTGCACCAGCAGGTCGGCTCCCTCGGCCAGCCGCTCGAGCCCGGGGCAGGGGACGGTGTCGCCGGAAATAGCAATGACCTTGCCTTCCGCTTCGAAGCGATAGCCGAGACACATCCAGCGCGCCAGAAAGGCCGGCGACATGTCGAGGCCGTCGCCATGCGAGACCAGTTCGGCACTGATCTTCCAGCGACCGGTGTCGACCACGGGGCCTGGAATGATGTCCGTTGCGGCGACGGGCTTCCAGCCGCCGAAGGTCGGCTCGCCCTGGTCGCGCCAGGCGATGTCCTTGTCGTAGACCTGCGTGACGAGCGTGTTGACGAGGCGTTCGGTGTCCGGCGGGCCGTAGACGCGCAACGCGTCCTTGCGCCCGTGCATCCACGAATTCAACATCACATCGTAGAGATCACCGATGTGATCGAAATGGTGATGGGTGAGGAAGACCGTGTTGATGGCGCCGAGCGGCGCGCCGGCCTTGTGAAGCTGCACCATGACGCCACGGCCGGCGTCGAACAGGATGTTCTCCTCGCCAAGCCTGATCAGCGTGGTCGTCGCCATGCGGTGCGGGTCCGGGCGCGGGCCGCCGGTGCCGAGCAATATGACCTCCATGCGCCACCTCCGAGTGCAGGCTTTTGGAGGCACAGTAGATGCGAAGCTCACAGGGGAGCAAGCCGCAGGCGGCCGCTCGAAGTACGATCTGATTTTCCGAATCGAGAGGCTGTCGGCGCGACGGTGCGCGGAATGAGAATTGTGGGCCAATTCATACTTAATGTGCCAAGAGCATGACCAATACTGTTTGCGCATCACAACGTGCCTAGTATCGCGGCAGGCAATTTCGGGGGCTCGAACAGGCTGTGAATGTCCGTTCACATGACGGCGCGTTGCGCGGCGACTTGAATCTGCAGGTCGGGACGCAGGCACATGGGACCGCCAGGACGGCGGTAGCTTCCGCTCGTCCGGTCGGCCGCGAGCGGCTGATCGTCGTCGAGGACGATCCGGTCACGCGGACCATGCTGGTCGACTATTTCAGCGACAACAATTTCGACGTGGTCGGCGCCGGCACCTGCACGGAGTGCCGTCAGGCGCTGCGCGCGCGCACCGATCTCGTCTTCCTCGACGTGCAACTGCCCGACGGCGACGGCTTCGAGCTCGCAAAGGAGATCCAGGCCACCAGCAACGCGGGCATCATCTTCGTGACGCGGCGCGACACCGACGTCGACCGCATTCTCGGCCTCGAGGTCACCAAGCCGATCAACCTGCGCGATCTGCTCGCGCGTGCGCGCAGCGTGCTGCGGCGCCGCTCGATCGACCGCAAGGCGGCGCGCAGCCACAATTCGATCGCGTTCGGCGACTGGATCATCGACCTGACCCGGCGCGAATTGCTTGGCAATGACGGCAGGCCGGTGGCGCTGACGCGCGCCGCATTCGACCTGCTGGCGGCGCTCGTCGGCGCCGACGGCGGGCCGCTCAGCCGCGACTATCTGATCGAGGTGGTCAGCAACCGCCAGGCCGAGGTCGACATCCGCACCGTCGATGCGCTGGTGGCGCGGCTGCGCCACAAGCTCGTCGGCAGCGGCACGCCCGTGATCGCGACCGTCACCGGCGTCGGCTACAAGCTCGCGCTCAGCGAGCGGCTGTAGCGCATGATCCGGAAAGGCGTGCAGGGTTTTCCGGCAAGATCATGCTCAGACCATAGGACATCGCCCGTCAGCGCGATGCGACGCGCTTCCAGCGTGCTTCGATGCGCGCCTTGATCTGGCCGACCCTCGCCTCGTGGGCGGCCCAATAGGCGCGGCTGGCGGCCGCGGTGCCTTGACGATAACGGGCATAGACCGCCTTCGGCTGCACCGGGATTTTCGGGCGGCTCGCCGGTTTCACGGGCGCCGCAGCCGCAACCGCAGCGGCAGCTGCAACCGTGGACGCCGGATCCGGCGCAGCCGCAGCTTCGGGCCGTTCCGGCATCGCGCTCATCGCGACAAGCCGGTTGCGGGCCCGGTTGCAATAGACCTGCGACCGCGCGGTCATCTCCTCTTCGCCATGACCCGCCCGGTATTTCATCAGGGCGCGGCAGAGATCCCCGCCCGAAAGCCGCCAGGCCTGGCTGAGATAGAGCACCCCGTAATGGATGTTGATATCAGGCTCTGCCAGCTCCGCGTTGCTGCCGCGGAAGCCCAGCATCGCCGCGGTCTCGGGGCGCACCTGCATCAGGCCGATTTCGCCCGCGCTGCCGATGACCGCCGGGTTGTAGCCGCTTTCGACGAAGACGACCGCCTCGGCGATATCGGCCGGCAGATTGGTGTTCTTGGTTTCCCTCTCGATGATCTTCCGGATCGTGGCCCGCGACCAGGGCGTTTCGCCGGCGCCGAGCTCGCTGCTGCCGTCGGCCGCATGTGCGCCGATCGGGGCCGACACGAGCAGGACGACCGCGACGTGCCTCCACGTCGCGCCGAGAACGAAGCGTGCCCGATCCCGCAGCATGGGCCTGTCATAGAGCGCCGGAGTTAACAAACCGGCCTCTGGCGTGTGTTCGTCACGGTCGCGCGCGGGCGCTCTGGTCGGTGGATCTGGCCTGCGACGGCTCCGCCAACTGGTCATCGACCGCATAGAGCGTGCAGCTGGGCGACCATTTCATGCAGGCTGCCAGCGAGTCGCGCCGGGCCTCCTCGGTCGTCGCACGTCCAGCGCGCCAGCCGTAGCCGCCGTTCGGCGACACCGCAAAGGCCTTGTGCGGCAGCAGGCTGGCGAGATAGCGCGCGAACTCGGCCCGCGCCGCCTCGTTGAGCTGGCGTGGCGGCGGCAGCGGATCGGGCAGGCTCAGGAGGTCATGGCCGAGCCCGCGCTCGCGCAGGAAGGCGTCGAGATACGGCGTCCATTGCGGCCGGCCCACGACCGAATAGAGATAATGCCCGTCTTCGCCGTAAGCCGGTGCCGCCACGAAGCTCGCATTGCCGCCGCCGGCGCGAAACCCGTCGTGGAGCCGGCGCGCGAGGTCGGGACCGAAATAGGAATCGTTGCTGGCATAGACCCACAGCATGGGCACGCGCGAGGTCTTGCCGAAGGTGGCGAAGGCCTGCACCAGCCCATCCGGATTGCAGACATCGTCGTCGTTGCGCGAGCCGCGGCCGCCGGCAAAATTGATCGCGGCGACGAGGCCCGCCGGCGCCTGTGCGCTCAGCGCCACCGTTGCAAGGCCGCCTGCGGAATGGCCGGCCGCGATCATGCCCGATGTCGTCACGTCGGCCCGGTGCGCCATCGCATCGATCGCGGTGCGCAGATCGGCAACCGCGACGGCGGCAGCCGGCAGGTACGCGGCCCTTGCGCAACTGCCGACGCTGTCGACGCGCCCGCCCGGCGAGGTGCCGTAGCCGCGCCGCATCACCACCAGCGCCGCAAAGCCGCGCCGGGCGTATTCCAGCGCGATGCCATAATATCGGTGCGCCGACATGGTCGCGCGGTCGTCGAACTTGCGCGGCGAGCCGTGGCTGAGCAGCGCCAGCGGATAGCGCTTGGTCCCCACTGGTCGGACCAGAAAGGCCTCCAGCCCCTGCGGTCCGGCCTCCGCCATCGGGATGCGCAGGTCCTCGGTGTAGAACTCCGCGGCGCGCGCCGGTGCACCGGCCAGGGCGAGGCCGGCGATCAGCACGAGCAGCTTGCGCGAAGGGATCATGAGACGATTCGAAAGGGCGGTGCTGCCGAGCATAGCACGAAGGCCGCTCGTCGGGACTGCAGCGCCTCCAAGGAACGCCTTCCCGCTCGCGCGTGTTGTGCTCTTGGCGGGGGCTTGGCCGATGCTATGGTGTCCCGCACTCACGACAGGACGAGGGTATTCCAGTGGCTGATGTTCATCCCGCGGCGGGCAAGCAGGCCTCGCCGGACGCGCTCACCAATATTCCGCGGCTGGTGACGGCCTATTTCGCCGGCAAGCCGGATGCGTCCGATCCGGCACAGCGCGTGGCATTCGGCACGTCGGGCCATCGCGGCACCTCATTCAAGAACACCTTCAACGAAGGCCACATCCTCGCCACCACGCAGGCGATTTGTGATTACCGCAAGGAGAAGGGCCTGACCGGCCCGCTCTTCATCGGCATCGATACCCATGCGCTGGCCGAGCCGGCGCTTGCAAGCGCCATCGAGGTGTTCGCCGCCAACGGCGTCGAGGTCATGATCGACAAGGATGGCGGCTACACGCCGACGCCCGTCATCTCGCATGCGATCCTCACCTATAACAAAGGCCGCACCAGCGGCCTCGCCGACGGCGTCGTCATCACCCCCTCGCACAATCCCCCCGAGGATGGCGGCTACAAATACAATCCGCCTCATGGCGGCCCGGCCGATACGGACGTGACCGCTGCCGTCGAGAAGTGCGCCAACGCCTATCTCGCCGGCGAGCTCGAGGACGTGAAGCGCATCGACTATGCCAAGGCGCGCAAGGCCGCCAATGTCCACGCCTACGACTTCATCACGCCTTACGTCGCCGATCTCGGCAATGTCGTCGATCTCGACCTCGTCAAATCCGCCGGCGTCAAGATCGGCATCGATCCGCTCGGCGGCGCCGCCGTGCATTACTGGCATCCGATCATCGAGCGCTATGGCCTCAACGCAACGGTCGTGAACGAGGCGATCGACCCGACCTTCCGTTTCATGACGGTGGACTGGGACGGCAAGATCCGCATGGACTGCTCCTCGCCCTACGCGATGGCGAGCCTGATCGGCATGCGCGACCGCTTCGACGTCGCCTTTGCCAACGACACCGACGCCGACCGCCACGGCATCGTCACGCGCACCGGCGGGTTGATGAATCCGAACCATTACCTGGCGACCGCGATCTCCTACCTGTTCGCGCACCGTCCGGATTGGGGCAAGGATGCCGCGATCGGCAAGACCGTGGTGTCGAGCTCGATCATCGACCGCGTCGCCAAAAAGCTCGGCCGCAAGCTGGTGGAGACGCCGGTCGGCTTCAAATGGTTCGTCGACGGCCTCGTCACCGGCGGCTTCGGCTTCGGCGGCGAGGAGAGTGCAGGGGCCTCGTTCCTGCGCCGCGACGGCGCGGTGTGGACCACCGACAAGGACGGCGTCATCCTCGGCCTGCTCGCTGCCGAGATCATGGCCAAGACCGGCCGCGATCCCAGCCAGATCTTCAATGATCTCACCGCCGAGTTCGGCATGCCGCATTACGCCCGCATCGACGTTGCCGCCACCGGGCCGCAGAAGAACATCCTGAAGTCCCTCACGCCGGAGCAGCTCGGCCTCAAGGACCTCGCCGGCGATCCCGTTCGTGCGACGCTGAGCAAGGCGCCCGGCAACGGCCAGCCGTTCGGCGGCATCAAGGTCGAAACCGATTTCGGCTGGTTCGCGGCGCGCCCGTCCGGCACCGAGGACGTCTACAAGATCTACGCCGAAAGCTTCCGCAGCCCCGAGCACCTGAAACGGATCCAGGAGGACGCCCAGGCGGGCCTAGCCAAGGTGTTCGCGGCGTAAGTTGTTCCGAGAGGTCGCCGCTGTCCTACCCTCCCCTGGAGGGCCCTCCCTCCAGGGGAGGGTAAGCGGAGCCGGAGCCGGACGCGGTCATTCCCCCGCTATGTATACAATCACAAGGATAAAGGTATTGAGGTAGAGCTGATTCTATCTTGAACAATTCTATCCTTCAGCTATTGTATACATAACGTATTCATAAGCCGTGGGAGTGAGACATGACAAAACCCTTCCCCATGAACGCCTGGTACGCCGCGGCGTGGGACGCCGACGTCAAGGCGGCGCTGTTGCCGCGAACGATCTGCGGCAAGCATGTCGTGATGTATCGCAAGGCCGACGGCACGGTGACCGCGCTGGAGGACGCCTGCTGGCATCGCCTGGTGCCGCTGTCCAAGGGCCGGCTCGAAGGCGACACCGTCGTCTGCGGCTATCACGGTCTGAAGTACAATGCGCAGGGCCGCTGCACCTTCATGCCCTCGCAGGAGACCATTAATCCCTCGGCCTGCGTGCGTGCCTATCCCGTGGTCGAGCGTCACCGCTACGTCTGGCTCTGGATGGGCGATCCCGCGCTCGCCGATCCCGCGCTCGTCCCCGACATGCACTGGAATCACGATCCGGCCTGGGCCGGCGACGGCAAGACCATCCACGTCAAATGCGACTACCGCCTCGTGCTCGACAATCTCATGGACCTCACCCACGAGACCTTCGTGCACGGCTCCTCCATCGGTAACGACGCCGTCGCCGAGGCGCCGTTCGACGTCACCCACGGCGAGAAGACGGTAACGGTGACGCGCTGGATGCGGGGCATCGAGCCGCCGCCGTTCTGGGCCAAGCAGCTCGGCAAGCCCGGCCTCGTCGACCGCTGGCAGATCATCCGCTTCGAGGCGCCGTGCACCATCGCGATCGACGTCGGCGTCGCGCCGACAGGGACCGGTGCACCGGAAGGCGACCGCTCGCAAGGCGTCAACGGCTTCGTGCTCAACACCATCACGCCGGAGACCGAGAAGACCTGTCATTACTTCTGGTCCTTCGTCCGCAACTATCGTCTCGGTGAGCAGCGCCTCACCACCGAGATCCGCGAGGGCGTCTCCGGCATCTTCCGCGAGGACGAGCTGATCCTCGAAGCGCAGCAGCGCGCGATGGACGAAAACCCCGACCGCATCTTCTACAACCTCAACATCGACGCCGGCGCGATGTGGTCGCGCAAGCTGATCGATCGGATGGTGGCGAAGGAGAACGCCCCAAAGCACCTTCAGGCCGCGGAGTAGAACATGGCCGAGCGTGAGGTCGACCGCTCCATCTCGCAAACCGTGAAGGCGCAGCTCGCGCTGCGCGACCAGATCCTCTCGGGCGCCTTGCGGCCGGGCGAGCGCATATCCGAGCTTCAGGCGGTGGAGACGACAGGCGCCTCGCGCACGCCGGTACGCATGGCGCTGGTGCGGCTGGAGGAGGAGGGGCTGTTGGAGGCGATCCCCTCCGGCGGCTTCATGGTGAAGGCGTTTTCGGAGCGCGACATCTCCGATTCCATCGAGCTGCGCGGCACACTGGAAGGCCTGGCGGCGCGCTTTGCCGCCGAGCGCGGCGTCTCCGCGCGCGAGCTCGAGCCGCTGAAGGAGTGCCTTGCTGCGATCGACGAGCTGCTGGGGCAGGTGCCGATCTCGGTCGATGCTTTCTCGTCCTACGTCGCGCTGAATGCGCGCTTCCACGCCCAGCTCACGGAACTGTCGCGCAGCCCCCCGCTGATCCGGCAGATCGACCGCGCCTCGGCGCTGCCGTTTGCCTCGCCGAGCGGCTTCGTGATGGCGCAATCGGCGCTGCCGGAGGCGCAGCAGATCCTGATCATCGCCCAGGAGCACCATCGCGTCGTGATCGACGCCATCGAGAACCGCGAAGGCGCGCGCGCCGAGGCCGTCATGCGCGAGCATGCCCGGCTCGCGGTGCGAAACCTGCGGCTCGCGCTGCGCAACCGCACCCATCTCGACCTCTTGCCGGCGCTCGCGCTGCTCAAGACCGCAACCGATTGAGGGCAGTCACCATGCGCTTCATCGAGACCTGGACCCCGGCAACGCTCGTCACCACCCGCGATCTCACCCCGAACGTCCGCGAATTCCTGATCAAGCCGGATCAGTTCGAGGCCGCGGCCTATCCGGTCGGCAGCCACATCAATGTCAGCGTCACCATCGACGGCCTGCCGGAGACGCGGTCCTATTCGCTGGTCGGTGAGGTCTCGTCGCACGGCCTCCGAATTGCTGTGCGCCGTGCCGAGGATTCCCGTGGCGGCTCCCGCTACATGTGGTCCTTGCAGCCGGGCGCGCGACTCGACATCACCCAGCCCGCCTCGCTGCTCGCGGTCGATTGGACCCGCGACAATTATTGCCTGATTGCCGGCGGCATCGGCATCACCCCGATCCTCGGCGCCGCGCAGGCGCTGGCGCGGCGCGGGGCGGATGTCACGCTGCATTATGCCGTACGCTCGCGCCGCGAGGCCGCCTATCTCGACGACCTCGCCACGATGCTTGGTGACCGCCTCGTCGTTCATGCCAGCGACAAAGGCAGCCGGCTCGATCTCGACGCGCTGTTCGCCTCATTGCCGCAAGGCACGCTGGCCCTGTTCTGCGGCCCGATGCGCATGCTCGACGCCGCACGCCATGCCTGGATCGGCGCCGGCCATCCGCTCCCCGATCTGCGCTACGAGACCTTCGGCTCCAGCGGCACGCTGCCGACCGAAACGTTCCGGGTGCGCCTGAAGGACTCCGGTGTCGAGCTCGAGATCCCGCGCGAGCGCTCGATGCTCGACGTGCTCAATGCCAGCGGCTTTGAGGTGATATCCGATTGCAAGCGCGGCGAATGCGGCCTCTGCGCCATCGACGTGGTCGACGTCGACGGCGAGATCGACCATCGCGACGTCTTCTTCAGCGACCACGAGAAGAAGAGCAACCACAAGATCTGCACCTGCGTCTCTCGGGCGCGCGGCACGATCACGGTAGATACGTTGCTGCGCGCGGATGCGGTTTGAAGGAGGCCGGAGCGGGACTCTCCTAGGAGCAAGCAGACGGCGCCGCGGGCTCCACCTCTCCCGCTTGCGGGAGAGGTCGCGCCGAAGGCGCGGGTGAGGGTTCTCTCCTCTGGGGGAATCCCTGTAGCCCGGATGGAGCGCAGCGAAATCCGGGGCGGTGTTGCTCCGGCGCACACTCGTCCCGGATTGCGCTCCGCTCCATCCGGGCTACGAAGGACCAATCGGTAGAGCCCTACGCCGCGTGGATCGCCCGATATTTCTTCGTCTCCAGCAGCGCCATCACCCCATCCGCGGCCACCGGCCGGCTGATCAGATAGCCCTGCACCTCGTCGCAACTGATCTGCCTGAGATATTCGAGCTGGTCGGCGGTCTCGACCCCCTCCGCAACGACGCCGATCCGCAAATCGCTCGCAAGCGAGATCACCGATTTCACGATGGCCGCGCAGTCCGGCTGCACCAGCATGTCGCGGATGAAGGACTGGTCGATCTTGATGCGGCTGAACGGCAGCTTGCGGAGGTAGGTCAGCGAGGAGAAGCCGGTGCCGAAATCGTCGAGCGCGAGGGTGACACCGAGCTCCAGCAGCGCGTTCAGGACCGTCGCGGCCGAACCGTATTTCGCCAGCAGCATCGATTCCGTGATCTCGATCTCGAGCCGATGCGGGGCGATCCTGGCGTCGGCGAGCGCCTGCACGATGGTCTGGAGGATGGCGGTGTTGTGGAATTGCGCGGCCGAGAAATTCACGGCGACCCTGATCTCTTCCGGCCAATCCGCAACCGTCGCGCAGGCGCGGCGGATGACCCATTCGCCGATCTCGTGGATCAGCCCGGTCTCCTCCGCGATTGGTATGAATTCACTCGGCGGTACCAGCCCCCGCGAAGGATGCTGCCAGCGCAATAGCGCCTCGAAGCCGGTGATCCGGTTGGTGCCGAGATCGAGGAACGGCTGGAACACCAGAAACAGCTCGTTGCGCGCAATCGCGCCTGCGAGGTCCGCTTGCAGCGCCTTGCGCTCGCGGGACGATTTGTCGTCGGCCTGTTCGAAGAAGCAGACCGTGCCCGGCCCCACCTTCTTGGCGCGGTAGAGCGCGGCATCGGCATTCTTCATGAGGTCGAGCGGCGTGTTGCCGTCGCGTGGCGCCAGCACGATGCCGACGCTGATCGCGCCGACCATCTGGCGGCCCTCGATCTGGAACGGCTCGCTGAACGCCGCGACGAAGCGTTCGGCGATCTCGAGCGCATCCTCGGGCCGTGTCAGATTGGCCATCACCAGCGCGAACTCGTCGCCGCCGATCCGCGCGACGTGCTCGGCGGCGCGCGTGCAGCGTTGCAGGCGGCTGGCGACCTGGACCAGGAATTCGTCGCCGGCGGGATGGCCGAACTGGTCGTTGACCTCCTTGAAGCGGTCGAGATCGAGCAGGAGCACCGCGAATTCCTCGCCCGATAGCGCCAGCCGCTTGAGCGCGGCATCGAGCGTTTCGTTGAAGGCGACGCGGTTGGGCAGGTGGGTCAGGGGATCGAGCCGCACCGTGCGCTCGGCCTCGATCTGCCGGATGACGCGCCGCGCGAACGAGAACGAATTGACGAACACGCCGCGCAAAAGGACGCTGCCGTAGATCACGACGAGAAAGGCGATGAGGAGAAAGGCGAGATCGCCGTTCCGGCCGAGGCAGATGGCGATGCCTAGGAAGATCGGCGCCGTGAAGGCGATCGCCGCGATCGGGATGGTCGCGAAGGCGAGCGCGCCGCCGGCCAGCATGCCCGCGCACAGGCAGGTAATGACGAGCTGGCCGCCGCTGGAAGCGTCGGCGAAGAAGGCGACCGGGACGATGCCCCAGGCCGCGCCGAGGATGAAGGCGTTGCGCACCAGCCGATACATCGCGCGACGCGAGACGAATTGCGGCTTGGTGATGCGGCGCGCGACGTGGGATTGCAGGCCAAATCCGATCGCGGCGCTGGCGACAGCCGCCGCCCAGATCAGGGCGGGCATCCTGTCCGGCGACTGCCACAGCGCGATGGCTAGCACAATGGCGTTGCAGGCATTGGCCAGCATGATCCCGACCGAATAGCCGAGCACCAGCGACATCTGCTCGGCGCGGATATGCCCGGCCACCGCCTCGTCGGTTGCGGGACCGCCAAAGGCCGACAGATCGCCGGCGAACAGCCGTGCGACATAGTTGGTCGTTCGAGTCCGCATTAAGGAGCCTGGCAGCGAGCGTCTTTCGTCGGGCGCGTAACCGAGAATTCGCCGCAAACCTTTGACGAACTATGAATTATCCCCCGTTTGGCGCGCCGGCCGCCACCACTTCTGCGTGTTCATCACGAAGTATCGATAACAAATCGATACAAACGCCCGGCAAGCCGGACATCAAACGGGGCGAGGGCGCGGCCTCAGCTGAGTGATGGCGACCCCCGACATCGCGAGCAGTCCGCCGACGATCAGCTTCGGCGTCAGTCGGTCGCCGAGAAACAGTACGCTCGAAAGCAAGGCGAACACCGGAAGCAGCAGACCGAAGGGCGCGACGCGGACCATCGAGCAACGGGCGATCAGCCAGAACCAGAGGCCAAACCCGACAATTCCTCCCACGAAGATCGTGTAGGCGAGCGCCAGCCAGCCCCGTTCGCCCGCTGTCGCAAGGCTCGCCGCTTGTCCATACTCCAGCAGCAGCGACATCAACATGACCTGCGGCACCGTGAGCAGCGACGACCATCCCATCAGCATCAAGGGGTCAAAGGGGCCGTAGCGTTTCGTCAGCACGTTGGATACCGCGAAGGCGAAAGCTGCTCCGACCACAAGCAGCAGCGGAAGGGGATTCGCGGACTGGCCCGGCTCCGCCGCCAACACGGTCACGCCGACGAATGCAAGCATCACCCCGGCGCAGGTGGCAAGTGACGGTCTCTCCGCCAGCAGCGGCCAGGCCAACAGGACGGTGAAGGGCGTGGCGAGTTGGTATGCGACGGCCGACATGCTTCCAGAGCCGAGCCCAAGGCCAACGTAGAAGAGCCCGAAATTCAGTCCGCCCAGGAAAAGCGAAATGGCTGCGACCGGGCCGAGCTGTCGATGCGTGGGCCTGGCGACGAACGGCACGAGCAGCAGTGCGATGGCCAGAAAGCGCAGTGCGAGGAAGAAGAGCGGCGGAAACTCCGCAACGCCCACCTTGATGGCCACGAACTGATAACCCCAGATCAGGGGAACGGCGATCGCGCAGACGATCTGGATGGCAGACATGGCGCACGTCCCTTTCAAGACTGATCAGTCCAAATATAGGCCCATCATCAGCGGAAGCATTGCGGGGTCCTTACCTGACGAAACGACCGATGAGAACGTCGACGGCGGCCTGCGATGTCGTTCGTACCGGTGCCGTCTTGCCGACCACGCGCAGCCCTTCAACGAAACAGACGAGAACCCGGGCGGCCGTTGCTGGCTCGATGCCGTCGGCCAACCTGCCCGCCGCTTTCGCGCGGGACAGGGCCTCCGTCACCTTGGCCTCCATCGCCTTGAAGAAGCTCGCAACGCGTCGACCGACTTCGGCATCCCCGCCAGCCAGTTCCATGGCCGTGGCCACCAGGAGGCATCCGCGCCGACCATTGCTGCCGCTGGTGCGCTCGACGTAGCCGGCAAGATAGGCCCGCAGGCCGTCGACCGGGTCGTTTCGAGGATCGAATTCGACATCCATCCGCGCCAAGGCATCCGCAATGTAGCGATCGAGCGCGCGCAAGAAGAGCGAATGCTTATCACCGAAAGCGGCGTAGAGACTGCCCCGCGACAGCCTGGTCGCACGAAGGAGATCGGGCAGCGCCGTGGCGTGATAGCCGCGCGACCAGAACACATCCATCGCGCGTTCGACGGCGGCGTTCATGTCGAAACTTCGCGGTCGGCCACGGGGCAACGGCGCTGGGGTGTTTTGCCTCATGCGGATATATAGACCGATCAGTCGATAAATGACAAGCCCCTCGCAATCGCAGCGCACCGTGCTCTGGGGATCATCTGCTTCCCAGTCGGACGTCAACAGCAATTGCTCCGCTGCCGTTTGCTCGTCAGCGGATCGAGACGTCTCATTGATCGCGTGATACGTTCCTGGACCGATCAGGCGACCATGCGCCGCGTCGGCACGGATGCGTTCGAAATCCCGGGGGCCTGTCCATGAGCGAGCCTTCAGCCGACGTGTCGGCAACTGTCGAATACACGATGGACAAGTGGCGGATGGACCGGGTCCCATGGGCGATGTGGGCTTGCGTCGCCGGCCTTGCGGTCGCGCTTAACGCCGAGAGTCGCGGCCAGAATGGAGCCGTTTTGGCCGTCGTCTATGTGGCTCTATTGGGTCTGGCATTCGCAGGCTATGCACTGACGAGCCTGATCGGACGGTCCGGCCTGCCCTTGCTGCTGGAATTGTTGATCGGCGTCCTTGTCCTGATCATCGTCTCCGGCGTGATCGGTGTGATCAGCGTGTTGGTCGGCGGGCCAAGCGGCCGCTCCAGCTATGTCGGCGCCATGCGCAGTCTCTATTGGAGCCATCTCGTGAACCCATCGCTGAATGTTTTCGGCTGGATGATGCTTTACTTGGGATTGGGATGGATCGCGTTTTCAGCTTACCGGCACTTTTACGCGGATCGGGCGGTCGTCTCCATGTCTTCCGCGGGCATCCACTTCCACAGGCCATGGCTCAAAGGTCTCTTCATTCCCTGGCAGGAGGTGCGCGGGGTGGGCCATCTGGTCGTTCCCGGCATCTCGGGGGTGCCGTACGTCAGTCCATACGCTGCGGCCGTCACGGTAGGGCGGGACTTCTATGAGCAGCACATCGCCTCGAAGCGCAGCTTCTTCGCGCCACCCGGGGCAGAGGCCATGTTCCAGCCGAAAGGCGAGATGATGCAGGTGGTGCTGAGCAGCGCCGACATGGCGGTCAAGCCGGAAGATTTTCTCGGTCCTGCCGAGGTGCGATGGAAAGCCTTCGGGGATCGGGCCGGATCGTCATCACAGCCCGCCGGCACGATCGTCTATGGACGGTGGTCCATCAACGGATCTGCATGGCAGGCGGTTCAGTTTCTTGCGCCTCTCGTCGGCCTGGCCGTGGTCGTGCTGTACCGATAGGGCATTCCCGCTCAGCGTCCGAGTTGCTTCGGATCATAGAAGAAGCGCTCCTCGGCGATCTCATTGCCTCGCCAGGTCTGCCACGCAACCTCTTCCAATGTCCGCGTCGCGCCCTCGGCGTGGGTGAACGAGAATTTCCAGCGGCTGGCGACGACGTCGCCATCGATCAGGCTCGGGCCGAGCCGCACGGCCGTGACCTTCTTGAACGCCGCCAGCACGCCGCGCTCCTTGTCCGCGAGCTTGTCGCGCCCGACCACGGGCTCGGCCAGGTTCTCATAGGTCGCGGCGTCCGGAGTGTAGTAATCGAGGATGGCGCCGACGAAGTCGCCATCCTCCAGCCGCTTGGCAAAGGCTTCGACGATCTCTCGGCTCGGCATGGCGACCTCACAATTAAAACCGACTGATAGTCGGTAAATACCGACCGATAGTCGAAAAGTCAACTGGCCGGCTGTACCGAATTCAACTAGACGAGACTCATGGCCAAACAGGCGGAGCGGCGGGCGGCAACATCGGAAGCGATCCTGGCGGCGGCGCGGCGCCTGTTCGGGACGCACGGCTTTGCCGCCACCACCATGGACGACATTGCCGAAGGCGCTTCGGTCGCCAAGGGCGCGGTCTATCATCACTTCAAGACCAAGGAGGCGGTGTTCGCAGCCGTGTTCGACCAGGTCTCGCGCGACCTCGTTGCCGAGATCGACCGCACGGCGCGCACTGAAAAGGACGTGCTCGCCGCCATGGTCGCCGGCACCCAGCACTATTTTGCGGCCACCGCGAAAGGTCCGACCGGCCAGGTCATTTTGCGTGACGGCCCGGCCGTGCTCGGCTGGGAGCGCTGGCGCGAGATAGACGCACAACATTTTGGCGGCAAGCTGCCGCGTGCGCTCTCCGCAGCGATGGAGGCTGGCCTGATCGCGCGCCAGCCGGTCGAGCCGCTGGCCCGGCTGCTGCTCGGCGCGGTGACCGAGGCCGCGGTCGCCTGCGCCGGACGCGTCGATGTCGCAAAGGCCGGCGCGGAATATGCCCGTGCGTTCAAGTCGCTGGTCGAGGCGCTGCGCGTCAGGGCTTGATTGTGCTACTCACGAGCTCGAAACGCCCACGCCAACAAGAAGAACAGTAGCGCATGAACGCAACTTCCTCCCTCGCACCCACCGATCCCGAATTCGACTACATCATCGTCGGCGCCGGCTCCGCCGGCTGCGTGCTCGCCAACAGGCTCTCGGCGAACGGCATGCACAGCGTGCTGCTGCTCGAGGCCGGCCCGAAGGATTCCAACATCTGGATCCACGTCCCGCTCGGCTACGGCAAGCTGTTCAAGGAGAAGAGCGTCAACTGGATGTACCAGACCGAACCGGAGCCCGAGCTGAAGGGCCGCCAGGTGTTCCAGCCGCGCGGAAAAACGCTGGGCGGATCGAGCTCGATCAACGGCCTGCTCTATGTCCGCGGCCAGCACGAGGACTACGACCGCTGGCGCCAGCTCGGCAACACCGGCTGGGGCTATGACGACGTGCTGCCCTATTTCAAGAAGGCCGAGAATCAGTCGCGCGGCGCCGATCAGTATCACGGCACGGGCGGGCCGCTCCCGGTGTCCAACATGATTGTGACCGATCCGTTGTCGAAGGCCTTCATCGACGCCGCCGTCGAGAGCGGTCTGCCCTACAATCCTGATTTCAACGGCGCGACGCAGGAAGGCGTCGGCCTGTTTCAGACCACGACGCGCAACGGCCGGCGCGCCTCGACGTCGGTCGCCTATCTCGGGCCTGCCAAGTCCCGCAGTAATCTCAAGATCGAGACCTCTGCGCACGCCCAACGCATCCTGTTCGAGGGGCGCCGCGCCGTCGGCGTCGAATACCGGCAGGGCGCAGCTTTGCGCCGCGCGCGTGCACGGCGGGAAGTCGTCGTGTCGAGCGGCGCCTACAACTCGCCGCAGCTGCTTCAGCTCTCAGGCGTCGGGCCCGGCGATCTCCTGCGCAAGCATGGCATCGAGGTGGTGCTCGATGCTGCCGGCGTGGGCCATGATCTGCAGGATCACATGCAGGTCCGCATCGTCATGCGCTGCTCGCAGAAGATCACGCTCAACGACACCATCAATCATCCGCTTCGCCGCACCATGGCCGGCGCACGCTATGCGCTGTTTCGCAAGGGCTGGTTGACGATCGCTGCCGGCACGGCGGGCGCCTTCTTCAAGACCAGTCCGCGTCTCGCCTCGCCCGACATCCAGGTGCACTTCCTGCCGTTCTCGACCGACAAGATGGGCGAGAAGCTGCACGCCTTCTCCGGATTCACCGCCTCGGTGTGCCAGCTCCGGCCCGAGAGCCGCGGCACCCTGCGCATCAAGAGCGCAGACCCGACCGTGCCGCCGGAGATCCGGATCAATTACATGTCCACCGAGACCGACCGCACCACCAATGTCGAGGGCATCAAGATCCTGCGCAAGATACTGAACGCGCCGGCGCTGAAGCCTTTCGTGGTCAGTGAGTACGACCCCGGCGAAAAGGTATCCACGGACGCCGAGATCTTGGATTATTGCCGCGAGCGCGGCAGCACCATCTACCATCCGACCTCGACCTGTCGTATGGGCAACGACGCGCTCGCGGTGGTCGATCAGCGGCTGAAGGTGAGGGGGCTCGACGGCCTTCGCGTCGTCGATGGCTCGATCATGCCGGACCTCGTATCGGGGAACACCAATGCGCCGATCATTATGATCGCCGAGAAGGCGTCCGACATGATATTGGAGGATGCGCGATAAATTCGCCCTGAAAGGAAGTTCGACTTGGCTACTCGATTTCGGATCGGCACGCGGAAGAGCGCGATGGCGCTGGCACAGACGGAAGAGATTGCGCGCCGCCTGACCGCCGCCGTGCCCGGTCTCGACGTCGAGATCGTCAAGTTCGATACCACGGGCGATCTCGACCAGACCAGCAAGCTGCTGCCGCATGGCGGCAAAGGCGGCGCCTTCGTGGCGCAGATCCGCGCCGCCGTGCTGTCGGGTGAGCTCCAGGCAGCGATGCATTCGTTAAAGGACATGCCGGGCAACGAGGACACGCCCGGCCTCGTCATCGGCGCCACGCTGTCGCGCGATCCGCCTGGTGATGCGCTGGTGCTGCGCGAGGGTGTGACGCTGGAGGCGCTACGGCAGTCCCGCGGCAAGGGTTTCAAGATCGGCACCAACGCGGTGCGCCGCGCAGCCTATGCGCGGCGGCTGTTCCCCGATGTCGAGGTGATCCACTTCCGTGGCGCCGCCGACACGCGTGTGCGCAAGCTCGACCATGGCGAGAAGCAGCGCCTGCCGGATGGCGGCGCTGTAGGGCCCGCGGATGCGCTGATCATGGCGCGCTCGGGCCTCGACCGCGTCGGCCTGTCCCATCGCATCGCCTACGAATTCACAGCAGTGGAGATGTTGCCGGCGGCAGGGCAGGGCATCGTCGCGGTCGAATGCGCCGCGCAGGATTGGCAGACGCGACAGATCCTGTCGTCGATCGACGACGCCGCTGCGCACGCCTCCGCCGACGCCGAGCGCGAGGTGCTGTGGGTGCTCAACGGCCACTGCAATTCACCGGTGGCGGGCTTCTCGACCATCACGGGCGATCAGATGTCGCTCACCGCCTCCGTGCTCGATCTCTCCGGCAACACCATCATCGAAGCCTCGCGCACCGGGCCGGCCAACCGTCCGCGGGAGCTCGGCCGCGCGGTGGGATTGGACCTGTTGGCGAAGGGTGCGGCGGAGATCATCGAGCGCAGCCGGCCGCGGTAAGCATGCCGAAATCACGATCTCTGATGATGTCATTTTGCACGTGTTTTGCCCGACAAGTCAAAACGCACAGGCGAGTCACGCCAGTCCAAGCTTTTCAATGACTTGGCTACTGTGCATGGGGTTGTTTTTCGACTCTTGCCGCGCGAAGCGGCGAAACAAATCACCCCCGCACGCGCCTGATCATCTGCTCGACATGGGCGATCGGCGTCTCCGGCTGGATGCCGTGGCCGAGGTTGAAGATCAGCCGCCCGGCAGCAAAATTGGCCAGCACGTTGTCGACCGCGCCATCGAGCGCGGCGCCGCCCGTGATCAGCACCAGTGGATCGAGATTGCCCTGCACCGCGACCTTGCTCTGCACCCGCTCGCGAATGAAGTCAGGCTCCGCGGTCCAGTCGATGCTGACGGCGTTGACGCCGGTGGCTTCGACGTAACCGGGGAGCTGCGCGCCGGCCCCGCGCGGGAAGCCGATGATCTTCGCGTCCGGCACCTTGGCCCTGACGCCCTCCACGATACGCCGCGTCGGCTCGACCGACCAGCGCGCGAACTCGGTCGGCGGCAGCACGCCGGCCCAGGTGTCGAAGATCTGCAACGCGTCGGCCCCGGCGTCGAGCTGTGCCAGCAGATATTGAATAGAGTTGTCGACCAGGACGTCGATGATCTCTGAGAAAGCTTCCGGATGGCGGTAGGCCATCATCCGGGCCGGCGCCTGGTCCGGCGTGCCGTGGCCCGCGACCATGTAAGTCGCCACCGTCCACGGTGCGCCGCAGAAGCCGATCAGCGCGGTCCTGGGATCGAGCGCGCCGCGCACGATCTTCAGCGCCTCGAACACCGGCTCTAGCTTGCCGAAATCGGCGCGCGTCGCCAGCGTCGCCACCTTGGCCGGATCGTCCAGCGGCTCGAGCCGCGGGCCCTCGCCGGCCTCGAACCGCACCGAACGTCCAAGCGCATAGGGGATCACCAGGATGTCGGAGAAGATGATCGCCGCATCGAAACCGAACCTCCGGATCGGCTGCAGCGTCACCTCGGCGGCAAGCTCCGGGTTGAAGCAGAGATCGAGGAAGCCGCCCGCCTTGGCGCGCACCTCGCGATATTCCGGCAGGTAGCGCCCGGCCTGGCGCATCATCCACATGGGCGGGATGGCTTGGCGCTGGCCAGAGAGGACGTCGATGAAGGGTTTCGTCGAAGGCTGGGGCACGAATGGTCCTGAAAAAGGTTGTGCCTCCTGATACACCGCTGCGGCCCTCAGCGGAACAGTGGAACCAGCGCAATCGGGCCGCGTTGACCAGCCAATGGAGGAGATCATGGCTGAGACATTCAACCCCGCGCCGCACGATAAGCACGCCGAAGACCTGCGCGAGGCGCTCGCTGCCGATCGGCAGTCCAAGCTCGACGACGGGCTGAGGGACACGTTCCCAGCGTCCGATCCCGTGAGCGCGGCGCAGCCGACGCCCTCGAAGGCCGACGCCGATGCCGAGCATCCTTCGCTCTGGGCCAAGGTCAAGGCCATCTTCAGCTAGCGGCGGCGGGCGCCGGATTCCGATCGGCCCGCTAATGTCTTGTTAGCGATGCGCCGATCGCCGCGTCCGTAAGACTACTGGAAAGGGCGGAAACCGCCGCGTAGTCCGGTAGCGATTTCAGAATTAAATAACACAAGCGGCAGAGTTTCCGAGCGATCGGAGGACCCTGCCGCATGAGTGCTACCCAACGAGCCGGATGGAGCCGCCTGCCGCTGCGCGCGGCGGCTTTCGTCGCGCTGACCTGCGCGACCATCCTCGGCGTCAGCGGTTGGCGTGAATGGACGGCACGCCACGCGGTGCTCAAGGACGCCGAGATGGAGATGGCGAACGTTGCCCGTTCGCTGACCCAGCATGCCGAAGACAGCCTCGATCTCCTGGATTCCGGTGTCGTCGGCGTGGTCAGCCGGTTGGAAATGGATGGCACCGCCCCGGTCACGATCGCGAAGCTGCGCACCTTGCTTGATGTGCGCAAGAAGGCGATCGCGCGCATTCACAGCCTCGCCATCATCGATGATCAGGGCAACTGGCTGACCTCACCCGGTACGATCGGCACGACCTTCAGCGACGATGCCTTCTTCCGCTATCACCAGCTCTCGCCGAAGCGCGAGGCCCATGTCGGCCGTCCGGTGAAGAGCCTGCTGGACGGCGAATGGGTCGTCACCCTGTCACGCCGCTTCAACAAGCAGGACGGTAGCTTCGGTGGCGTGGTGCTCGCGACCATCAGCTCGAACTATCTGTCGCATTTCTACAAGCAGTTCGAGATCGGCCGCAACAGCTCCGTGTCACTGGCGCATGGCGACGGACTGATCGTCGCGCGCAATCCCAGCAACGAGACGTTCGTCGGGCGTAGTGTCGCCGACAAGCCGTTGTTCCGCGAGCCGAGCCTGCAACGGCCGAGTGGCGCCTATCATTTCACCTCGCCGCTGGACGGTGCCGAACGCGTCAGCTTCTTCAATCGCAGCAGTCGATTCCCGCTCCTCCTGCTCGCTACCGTCGACAAGGACGAGCTGCTCGCGCCGTGGCGCGCGGCGGCGATCTCCCGCATGCTCTACGTGCTCGCGCTGGTGATGCTGATCGCAGTCATCGGCGGCGTGCTGGTGCGGCAGTTGCAGCGCGGCCAGCGCATGGCCGTCGCGCTGACCGAGACGGAGGCGCATTTCCGCCTGCTCGCCGAAGGCTCCAGCGACATGGTGACGCGGATCGGCCTCGATGAGCGGCTGCGTTATGTCTCGCCCTCGTCAGTCCGTGTCGTCGGCTGGCGTCCAAATCAGTTGATCGGCACGCCGGCCCTCGCGGGTATCAATCCGGAAGACCTGCCGGAGGTCCAGGCGATCGTCGACGCGATGAAGCGCGGTGAGAAGGAGGAGGCGCGTCTCACCTACCGCAACTCGCATCGGCAGAACGGCGAGATCTGGCTCGAATCGACCATGCGGGTGACACGCAAGGACGATGGCCGCGTCGACGGTGTGGTTGCGATCTCCCGCGACATCACCGAGCACAAGAGGCTGGAAACCAGGCTCGAGACGCTGGCGATCGAGGACAGTCTCACCGGCCTCGCCAATCGCCGTCGTTTCGACGAACGCCTGAAGGAGGAATGGGCGCGCGCCTATCGCGATCGCTCCAGCCTTGCTCTGCTGATGATCGACGTCGACCACTTCAAGGCCTACAACGATGAATACGGCCATCCCGCGGGCGATGCCTGCCTGCGCCTGATCGCCAAGATCATCGCGGCCGAAGCGCAGCGCGCCGGCGATCTGGCGGCGCGTTATGGCGGTGAGGAATTCGCCATGCTGCTGCCGAATATCGATGCCGCCGGCTGCGCCCGCGTCGGCGAACGGATCCGCATCGCCATTCACGAGGCCGGCCTCGCCCATAGCAGCAATCAGGCGGCTGGATGCGTCACTGCCTCGCTTGGCGGCGCAGCCTGCCGACCGGCGTTCGAACGAACCGCGGGGGTCGCTGCGCTGGTCGAAGCTGCCGACCGGGCGCTCTATGCCGCCAAGGCCGCAGGCCGCAACCGCCTGGTAATGTCCGGCGAGGTCATGGACCTGCTGCCCAAGGCGTCCGGCCAGTAACACCGCTCAATAATGCGGCGGAGGCTCGTTGGCAGGCCCCGGCGCATTTGCCTCGGCGTCCTGCAGCCGAGCATTGAGCTCGGTGATCTGCCGCGTCAGCCTGTCGATCTGCTTCCACTGCGCGGTGATGGTCTGGTTCAACGTCTCGATCGTATCGTCCTGGTAGGCGAGGCGCGTTTCCAGCGTGTCGATGCGCTCGCTCAGCGTCTTGATCTCATTCGTCACGCGTTACGTCCTTGTTTTTCTCGCGCAAGCCGTGACTGAGCGCCACGCGCTCGTCGAACACGAAGCATTCGCCGCGCCAGCGGCTCTCCGCCTCCGGCACGTCTTCCAGATATCTCAGGATGCCGCCCTTGAGGTGATAGACCTCGGCAAAGCCGCGTGCGAGCAGATGCGCGCTCGCCTTCTCGCAGCGGATGCCGCCGGTGCAGAACATCGCGATCCTGCGGTGCCGTGCCGGATCGAGCTGCTCGGCGGCAAAGTCCTTAAACTGGCCGAAGCTCTTGATGCCGGGATCGAGCGCGCCCTCGAACGTGCCCATCGCGACCTCGAAGGCGTTGCGGGTGTCGAGCACGAGGGTATCGGGTGCTGCGATCAGCGCGTTCCATTCGCGCGGATCGACATAGGTGCCGACCTGGCGCGTCGGATCGGCGGCCGCATCGCCCAGCGTGACGATTTCCTTCTTCAGCCGCACCTTCAGCCGTCCGAACGGCATCGCCTCCGCAGCGGAGAATTTCAATTCGAGATTATCGAGCCTGCCGGCGAACATGTCGCCGCGTGCGAGCTCGTGAGCGAAGGCGTCGATCGCCTCCCGTGCACCGGCGACCGTGCCGTTGATGCCCTCCTGCGCCAGCAACACGCTGCCCTTCAGCCCAAGGCCGGCGCAGCAGGCGCGCAGCGGCTCGCGCAGCTCGCGGTAATCCGGGAGGGCGACGAATTGATAGAAGGCACAGACCTTGTAAGGCGTATTGCTCGACGTCATGGCCGCTCGTTTAGCAGGCGGCCCGCGCCCGGAAAACCCGCATCGCAAGAGCCTGCAAAAGGTTCATACGCTCAGCGGATAGCAGCCATTTTCCTGGTATGCCAGCATTGCCCCGCGGGGCGGGAATGTGCCATGTAGACGCGGTTTTCGAGATGGCGCGCCAACCGCGCCGACGGCCAAGAGAGCAAGACATTCGATGAGAAACTTCCATTTCCCCGGCAGGTCCACGGTCCACGCCACCAATGCGATGGTGGCGACCTCGCATCCGCAGGCCTCGCTCGCTGCGATCGAGGTGCTGCGCGAGGGCGGCACCGCGGTGGACGCGGCGGTTGCCGGCTCGGCCCTGCTCGGCGTGATCGAGCCGCAATCGACCGGCATCGGCGGTGATTGCTTTGCGCTGATCCAGCCGCGGGGCGAGGGCAAGATCGTCGCCTATAACGGCTCCGGCCGTGCGCCGAAGGCGGCGAATGCCGACTGGTACCTCGAACGCAAGATCAATTCCGTGCCGCTGACCTCGGCGCATGCGGTCTCGATCCCTGGCGTGATCGATGCCTTCGCGACCGTCTTGCGCGATCACGGCAAGTTCGGTTTCGACCGGCTGCTCCAGCCCGCGATCAAGGCGGCCGAGGAGGGCTACGTCATCGCGCCCCGCATCGCCTTCGACTGGAAGAATCAGTTCGAGAAGCTGAAGAACGGTACCAACACCGTGCGCTATTTGTTGCCGGGCGGCCAGCCGCCGGTCGCCGGCGACGTCATTCGCCAAGCCGAGCTCGGCAAGACGCTGCGCGCGATCGCTAGGGACGGCCGCGACGCCTTCTACAAGGGCGAGATCGCGGACGACATGGTCGAGACCCTCAGGGGCATCGGCGGCCTGCACACGCTCGACGATTTCGCCGCGCACACGACCGAAGTGACCACGCCGATCGGCACCATGTACAAGGGCTATGACGTCTGGCAGTGCCCGCCGAACGGCCCGGGCGTCACCGCGCTGTTGATGCTCAACATCCTGTCGCGGTTCGATCTGACCAAGTACGCGCCCGTGAGCGTCGAGCGCTTTCATCTCGAGGCGGAAGCGGCCCGCATCGCCTACATGAACCGCGAGATGCATGTCGCCTCGCCTGCGCACATGAAGATCAACGTCGCCGAGATGCTCGAGAAGGGCTTTGCCGACGAGTACATCAGCAAGATCCGCCTGGACGGCATGCTCGACCTGCCGAACGTCGCGCCGCCCATGAATCCCTCGACCATCTACATCACGGTCGTGGACAAGGACCGAAACGTCTGCTCGTTCATCAATTCGGTTGCGCATTCCTTCGGCTCGGCGATTGTCTCGAACAAGACCGGTGTCCTGTTCCAGAACCGCGCCGGCGGCTTCCGCATCCAGCCGGGCCATCCCAATTGCATCGAAGGCGGCAAGCGCCCGCTGCACACGATCATGCCGGGCCTGCTCACCAAGGGCGGCCGTTCCACGATGTCGTTCGCGGTCATGGGCGGCCAGTACCAGCCGACGGGCCAGACTCATCTCCTGACCAACATCCTCGACTACGGCTGCGACGTGCAGGAAGCGATCGACATGCCGCGCGGTCTGCACTACGAGGGCCAGTATCAGCTCGAGGACAGCGTGCCGGCGGCCGTCGTCGAGGGCCTGAAGAAGCTCGGGCACAAGACCACCAGCGTGGTCGGCCCGCTCGGCGGTGCCCAGGCGATCTGGATCGATTGGGACAAGGGCACGCTCACCGGCGGCTCCGATCCGCGCAAGGACGGCTGCGCGCTGGGTTATTGATCGCCGGCGCAGTTCCCCACGGCGAGATCAGGAAAAGTTGACGAAGGGCGGCGCGGCATTTGCAGCGCCGCCCTTCTTCATCCGGAACTGCGCCCATTGCTCCAGGTTAAGGGGCGATGAGCGGTGCAGGCGTGCGCTGCTTTGCAGATCAGCGGCGGAGGCCTGCCATGCCCGACAAACCAGGTTCCAGATCATCCGGATTCGACCGGCGCGCCTTCATGACCGGCGCGGCGGGCAGCGCGCTGATCCCGATCACGGCGCGCGCGGCGTCGGAGGACGCGCGGGCGTCAGCGGCGCAGGATCCGTCGCTTCCGGTCGAGGTCACGCTGAACGTCAACGGCAAGGACAAGCTCCTGAGCATCGATGCGCGCACCACGGTGCTCGATGCCTTACGCGAACATCTCAAGCTCACCGGCAGCAAGAAGGGCTGCGACCACGGCCAGTGCGGCGCCTGCACGGTGCTGATCGACGGTCGCCGCGTGGTGTCTTGCCTGACGCTGGCACTCGCCGCCGAGGGGCAGGAGATCACGACCATCGAGGGCCTCGCCACCGACGACCGCCTGCATCCGATGCAGCAGGCCTTCATCGACAACGATGCGTTCCAGTGCGGCTATTGCACGCCCGGCCAGATCATGTCGGCGATCGCCTGCGTGAAGGAAGGCCATGCCGGCAACGAGGCCGAGATCCGCGAATATATGAGCGGCAACATCTGCCGCTGCGCAGCCTATCCCAACATTGTCGCCGCCGTGAAGCAGGCCGCGCCCGAGATCATGAAAGGCTAGGCGCATGCGACCGTTTTCGTATCAGAGAGCATCAGACCCGGATATGGCCGTGCAGGCGCTCGGCGCCGCCGCGGCCGCCAACGATCCGCTGACGAAGGCGGCGGCGCAGCCGCTTGCCGGCGGCACCACCCTAATCGATCTGATGAAGCTCGACGTGATGAGGCCCACCGCGATCGTCGATATCAGTCCGCTGGCCCATGCCTGGTCGGCGATCGCGCCAGGCGGCGACGGCTTGCGCCTCGGCGCGCTCGCCAAGATGTCCGACGTCGCCGCGCACGCGGAGATCCAGCGCAACTATCCCGTGATCGCGGATTCGCTGAAGCTCGCCGCCAGCGCCCAGCTGCGCAACATGGCAACGCTCGGCGGCAACGTGATGCAGCGGACGCGCTGCAACTACTTCCGCGATGTCTCCTATGAGAACTGCAACAAGCGCAACCCAGGCTCCGGCTGTGCCGCGATGGACGGCGTTAATCGCATTCATGCGGTGCTCGGGACCTCCGATCAGTGCATCGCGACGTATCCTGGCGATTTCGCGCAGGCGCTGATCGCGCTCGATGCCATGGTCGAGATCACCGGCAAGGCCGGTACGCGCAGCATGCCGTTCGCGCAGCTTCACAAGGCACCAGGCAGCACGCCCGACATCGAGACTGCGCTTCAGCCCGGCGAGCTGATCTCGTCGTTCTCGATTTCCGGCCGCTGGCCACGCTCGGTGTATTTGAAGGCCCGCGACCGGCAATCCTACGAATTCGCGCTGTCGTCAGCCGCGATCGCGCTCGACGTTCAGGACGGGGCGATCCGGGACGCCCGCGTCGCGCTTGGCGGCGTCGCCACCGTGCCGTGGCGGGCGCGTGAGGCCGAGGCGCTGTTGAAGGGACAGAGGTTCGACGAAGCTCTGGCACAGCGCGTGGCCGATGCCGCCTTCGCGGACGCCCGCGGGCGCCGGCACAACAGCTTCAAGATTGCGCTCGGCAAGCGGGTCGTGGCACGCGCGCTCCAGCAGGCCGTAACGATGGAGATCTGACCATGACCGCTGCAGCTCCCGGGCCGAAGACAAATATGGGGCAGCCCGTGCCGCGCTATGATGCGGCCGCAAAGGTGACGGGGCGGGCGACCTATGCCTCGGACATGCCGCTGGACAATCCAGCCTACGCGTTCCTGGTCACCAGCGCCATCGCCAAGGGCCGCATCGACCGCTTCGACCTCGACGATGCCAAGCGCGTCCGCGGCGTGATCGACATCGTCACGCACGAGAACGCCCCGAAGCTGAAGGAGTCGAAACTGTTCAGCAATGGCGGCTATGCCGGCACCACGATCCAGCCGTTGAAATCGGCCGAGATCGCCCATGACGGCCAGATCATCGCCGTGGTGGTGGCGGAGAGTTACGAGGCCGCGCGCGAAGCGGCCAACCGCGTCAAGGTCAGCTATAGCGCTGCTACGCCCAGCGCGACTTTCGATTCGCCGGGGACGACGACAGCCGCCGCGAAAGGACAAAACTCGCAGTTCAAGGAAGACCCGAAGGTCGGGGATTTCGCCAAGGCGTTCGACGCGGCCGAGGTCAAGCTGACCGCCTCCTACGCCACGCCGACGCAGCATCACAATCCGCTGGAGCTGTTCACGACCAGCTGCACCTGGATGGGCGACAATCTCGTCATCTACGAGGGCAGCCAGTATGTCCATGGCCTGAAGAACGGCGTGGCCGAGCAGCTCGGCATCGACGCCGACAAGGTGCGCGTGGTCAATCCCTATGTCGGCGGCGGATTCGGCTCGCGAGGTTCGATGACGCCGCGCACCGCCATCATCGCCGCCATGGCCAGGCGCCTGAACCGTCCGATCAAGCTGGTCCCGACCCGCGACCAGGGCTTCACCATTACCACTCATCGCGCCGAGACCCGTCACGAGATCAAGCTGGGTGCAAGCCGCGACGGCAGGCTGGTCGCCTTGAGGCATGAGGGGGCCGAGGTCTCCTCGCGCCCCGACGCCTATTGCGTCGGCGGCACCAAGACCACGACGCGGCTCTATGCCTGCCCGAACGTGGACAGCCTAGTCTCGATTGTGCGTGCCGATCGCAACACGCCCGGCTTCATGCGCTCGCCCCCCGAGGTGCCGTATCTGTTCGCGCTGGAGAGCGCGCTGGACGAGCTCGCGGTGAAACTGAACATGGATCCGGTCGAGCTTCGCCGTATCAACGACGCCACCAGGGATCCCATCGATGGCAAGCCCTACACGTCGCGATCGCTCATGGCGTGCTTCGACGAAGCCGCCAAGGCGTTTGGCTGGTCGCAGCGCTCGCCGCAGCCGAAATCGATGTCGGATGGCGACTGGTTGATCGGCTACGGCTGCGCCGCCACGTGCTATCCGACGCTGGCGGGACCGTCCGCCGCACGCGTGCGCCTGCAGCGCGACGGCCGCACGCGCGTCGAGATCGCCGGCCATGAGATCGGGACCGGTGCCTACACCGTCATAGCCCAGACTGCTGCCGAGCGGCTCGGCGTGCCATTGGAGAAGGTTGCGGTCTTCATGGGCGACAGCGACCTGCCGCCCGCGCCGGTTGCCGGCGGCTCCAATTCCACTGCCAGCACCTGCTCGGCCGTGATGATGGTGTGCGATCAGATCCGACAGCGCCTGTTCAAGGCGCTGATGCCCAGCGACAGCCTTGCCGACAAGGCCAAGGAGACCGTCGGCATCAGCCCGGCTCCCTCGACCCAGGCGGCCAAGGGCGATCGCTCGCTCGACATCGAGAAGGCGTTCGATGCGCTCGGCGTCGGCGTGGTCGAAGAATATGGCGAGTGGAAGCCGGAGGGCGCGCCGCTGGATTCCTTCAGGGCCATGCACAGCGGGCAGGTCCGGCTGGTCGGCGGCCATCAAATGAAGGACCAGATCGCCTATGCCTTCGGCGCCGAGTTCGTCGAGGTCCGCGTCAATCGCTTCACGCACGAGATCCGCTGCCCCCGCCTTGTCGGCGCGTTCGCGGCGGGCAGGATCATGAATCCGCGCACCGCGCGCAGCCAGCTCATGGGCGGCCTGATCTGGGGCATGTCCTCGGCGCTGCTCGAGGCCACCGAGATCGACGAGCGCAATGCGCGCTACGTCAACGACAATCTTGCCGATTACCTCGTGCCCGTGAATGCCGATGTGCCCGGCGTCGAGGTGATTATGCTGTCCGAGCAGGACGATCACATCAACCCGTTGGGCGCAAAGGGCCTCGGCGAGCTTGGCAATGTCGGCACCAATGCTGCGATCTGCAATGCGATCTATCACGCCACCGGCCAGCGCATCCGCAGGCTGCCGGTTCGGCTCGAAGATATCGAGCTCTAAAGGGGGTGGAAACGGCGACCGCCTTGGGTTAGACACCTCCCGCCTCAAACGGAAGGTGTTTTATGCAGCGTTTCCAGCGCGCGCTCCTCGCCCTGATGTCGGCACTCGCGATCACCGTGATCGCCAGCGTGTCGCATTTCGTTTCTACCACGGCCTCGGCCCAGACCGCAGGAAAGACCATGACCACAGCTTCAGGCTTGCAGATCATCGACTCCACCGTCGGCAACGGTGCCTCGCCGCAGCCCGGCCAGATCTGCGTGATGCACTACACCGGCTGGCTCTATGAGAATGGCCAGAAGGGCAAGAAATTCGACAGTTCCGTCGACCGCAAGGAGCCGTTCGAATTCCCGATCGGCAAGGGCCGTGTCATCGCCGGCTGGGACGAAGGCGTCGCCTCGATGAAGGTCGGCGGCAAGCGCACGCTGATCATCCCGCCGCAGCTCGGCTACGGCGCCCGCGGTGCTGGCGGCGTGATCCCGCCGAACGCGACGCTGATGTTCGACGTGGAATTGCTCGCGGTGAAGTGACTGACGTCTCTACATCGTCATGCCCGGGCTCGTCCCGCCTGCGCGGCCGAAGCGGCTTCGGCGAGGCGAAGGCCTGGGCATCCACGATCTTCGTGCCGTGCGGTCTAGACGTGGATGGCCGGGTCAAGCCCGGCCATGACGGATGAAATCGATACAAGCAAAAAGACCGGCCTTGCGGCCGGTCTTTCAGTTTCAATCCAACGCGCGTCACTCCGCGGCGCGGCGAGCCGCAGCGGCGGCGCGATCCATCGCATCCTTCGCGGCGTCCTTGGCATCGCCCATTGCCTGCTGGCCCTTGCCCTTCACTTCCTGCACCACGCCTTCGCCTTTCATCCGATCGGATCCGGTGGCTTCACCGACGCCCTGCTTGGCCTTGCCGATCGCCTCGTTGGCGGTGCCCTTGATCTTGTCGGTCGTGCTGCCCATGAAAATCTCCTTTCAGTTTGCTTGGAATGACAACGCTGGGCGGCTATGAGGGTTCCGATTTTGGTATGGCTTGCGGCTGCGGCTTTGGGTTAGTTTGCCGCGCACGGAACCAACAGAAAGCAAGTCCCATGACCGGCCATGACCATTCGCATTCCCACCATGACCATGGTCATCATCATGATGACCGCTGGAAACATGACGGCGTGCGCGTCATTCCCGGCAATCAGCTCGATACCAATGTGCCGTCGACAGCGGGCATGGACCGTGCGGCCGCGATCAATTTCGCCCGCGTCGGCGCCCAGAAATTGTGGGCGGGCACCGTCAGCATCAAGCCGGATGCCAAGACCGGCGCACATCACCACGGCCATCTCGAAAGCGTCATCTATGTCGTGAAGGGCAAGGCGCGCATGCGCTGGGGCGAGAGCCTGCAATTCACCGCGGAAGCCGGCCCTGGCGACTTCATTTTTGTCCCGCCCTACGTGCCGCACCAGGAGATCAACGCCAGCCCCGACGAGGTGCTGGAATGCGTGCTGGTGCGCAGCGACGGCGAGGCGGTGGCCATCAACCTCGACATTGAGCCGGTCGAGAAGCCCGAGACCGTGCTGTGGATCGACCCGGTGCACCGGGATCCCAACGAGAAGAAGTAAGTCTCTTCAGGGGCGCGGAGAGCGGCGCGACAGGGCCCCCGCAGTCGGGGTCCAAAAATTTGTCGGAAGTCATGTCGGATGGCGGCCTGGCCATCCGTCCTTGGCCAGTACCCCGCCAAGGAGCTTCCGATGCCCAAGATGATCTTCGTCAACCTGCCGGTGACCGACCTCAAGCGCGCGACTGCCTTCTATGAGGCGGTCGGCGCGGTCAAGAACCCGCAATTCAGCGACGAGACCGCGAGCTGCATGGTCTTTTCCGAGACCATCTTCGCCATGCTGCTGACTCACGACAAATTTCGCCAGTTCACGCCGAAGCCGATCGCGGACGCCAGGATCTCCAACCAAGCGTTGTTCTGCCTGTCCGCGGACAGCCGCAGCGAGGTCGATGACATCGTTGGCAGGGCGGAGGCTGCAGGAGGCGTTGCCGATCCCAGCCCGAAGGACGAATACGGCTTCATGTACGGCCGCAGCTTCGAGGATCCGGACGGCCATATGTGGGGCGTGAACTGGATGGACCTTTCCGCCGCCCCTCTGCAGCCCGACCTGGCGAACGCCTGAGCCGAAACAGCAGACCTCAAGAGGAGCATTCACCATGTCCAAGCTCGTGCCCTGCATGTGGTTCAACGGCGATGCCGAGGACGCTGCAAAATTCTACGTCTCGCTGGTCCCGAATTCGGCGATCACACACGTTCAGCGCAACGTTTCGGACGGCCCCTCCGGCAAGGAAGGCTCCGTGCTCGTCGTCGAGTTCACCGTGGCCGGACAGCCGCTGGTCGCGCTCAATGGCGGGATGAAGATGGAATACACCCACGCGATCTCGCTGATGATTCATTGCGACGATCAGGCCGAGGTCGACCGCGTCTGGAACGCGTTCCTCGCCCATGGCGGCAAGGCGGAGCAGTGCGGCTGGCTGAGAGATCGCTGGGGCGTGGCCTGGCAGATCGTGCCGAAGGTGATGTTCGAGTTCCTGTCGAGCCCGGACAAGGCCGCAGCCGCACGCGCGATGGCGGCGATGATGAAGATGGTCAAGCTGGACGTTGAGGTGTTGCGGCGGGCGTTCGAGGGCAAGTCGGCCGCGTGAGGGCGGGTCGCTCTCGCCACATACTCACTGTCATCGCCCGGCTTGACCGGGCGATCCAGTACTCCGAGACGGCAGTGATTAAACCGATGGGCCGCGGCGTACTGGATGCCCCGGTCAAGCCGGGGCATGACAGCGGAATGTGAGGCGGGATTCTCGCCGGCTAATAATTGATCCGCAGCCCCACGCCGCCGTGGATGGTGTTGCCGACCGGCTGCGGGCCCAGTGTGCCGTTGGCGAAGAGGTCCACGATCCAGCCCTTCTGCACGCGGAAGCCGAGGCGGCCGCCATATTCGAACCAGCCCTGGTTGCCCATGGTCGGCACCACCGTGCCCTGGCCGGTCACTGTGGCGACGATGCCGCTGTGGCTGGCGAAGGACTGCACCCAGCCGCCATTGATGTTGGTCTCGATGTTGCTGCCGAACAGATGCGTCCACTGGCCGCCGATCTTGACGAGGCTGGTGCGGTCGGTGCCATCAGCGATGCTGGCGTCGAACGGGTTGAACGCCACCGCGCTGTCGCGATAGCCGGAGACGCGTTGCCAGAGCTGCCAGACCTCGATCGAGGCCGCGACCTCGTCGCGCGGCGAGAGGCGGCTCATCCAGCCGGCGCGGCCGTAAACGGCGTAGTTGGACGCGTTGGTCGAGCTCGTCACGCTCACCGGCCCGAGGCTGGTGTCGTAGCTGCGCGTGTAGCGCGCCTTCTCCCATGGCGTCAGGATCGCGCCGACGTCGAAGAACGGGCGCGACGAGCCCCAATCGGTGAAGTCGTAGCGCAGCGCGAAAGCGCCGATCGGTGCGCTCGTGATCTCGTAGCCGCCCCCTTCGTAGTGTGTGTAGGCGATGCCGGCGAGCAGCGACAGATTGTTGGTCAGCGCCTTGCGGCCGTGGATGCCGGCCGAGAACGAGCCGGCCGAGCCGAACGCGCTGACGCAGTCGCCGCAATTGATCTGCTCGTTGACGCCGAGCAGCACCGTGCCGAGCACCCGGTTGGTGATCATCTGGTTGAAGCGCTGATTGGCGAGGCCGCCGATCGAATTGCCACTGGAATCCGCGCCGGTCGGTCCCGACGGCGACGGAGCCGGGCTTGGCGATGGCGACGGAGCCGGGCTCGGTGAAGGCGACGGAGAGGGGCTCGGCGTGGGCGACGGATTCGGCGACGGGGAATAGGTCGGGGACGGCGTGGGATTCGGTTCGCACTCGGACCCGCACTCCGAGGCCTGTGCAGCCGCCGGGCGGGCATCGAACGTGACGAGCGCAAACGCCGCAGATGCGGCCAGCGCAACGGCAAGGATGAGGCGCCGGACGGTGAATTTGGCCATCGTCAGCGCCCGCACAGCATGGCGTCGTCAGCGACGGCAGGCGTGATGGTCGGCGAGGCGCCGGCGTACTGGTTGACTGCACACAACCCGGCGCTCGCGGCGCAATTGGCGGCGAAGGTCCAGGGCGGCGTGTTGCTCTTGGTGATGCTCACCTTGCCGCCAGTCGAGGTGATGATGGCGGTGTCGCCGGGCTGGGTGAGTTGCACGCACTGGGCGCTCTTCGTGCACACGCTGGCCGCGCCGTCCTGAAGCACGACGACGGAGCGCCCTCGCTGCGAGAGAATATCGAGCGTGGTGCCGCGCACGCCGATGGTGGCGAGCGGCGTCGTGATCTTGTAGGCGGCCTTGTCGGAGCGTCCGGTGACGAAGCGGAAGGCGCCGGTGGTCATGCGAATCGCGACGTCACGATAGCTGTGCTCGTCGTTGAAGACGGTGCGGTCGAGCTTCAGCGTGGCGCTCGGCCCGAGTGATAGATTGGTGCTGTCGGCCATCACGAAACGCGCCGCGCTGTCGGCGCCGGTCCGCACGGTCTCGTCGCGCAGCATGCTGTCGCCGACATTGATCGGCGTGGTGGTCGCGGCGACCCGCACCACTTCGTTCTGGATGACGACAGCCTGGCCGACGCGCGTCTGTGCTTCGGCGCCGGATGCCGCACAGATTGCGGCCGTGAGCAGTGTGGAGAAAAGGCAAAAACGCAAATTCATTTCGCAACCGATCGATGTGTCCCTGATCGTACCGGAACGCGCGCGCTTCTGATGTGGCGGAATTATCACAAGCGGCGCGGGACGTGCGTCATGCTTAGTGACAGTTGCGGCAGAATGCGTTCAATGACGGGAAGCAGTTTATTTTTCTCCGCGGTGAAGCCAATTTGCCACGCAAGACAGCCCCACAAAAGATGCGCGAATTGCCTGCGGTTCCTGAGGTGTCGCGGAGTGCAGTGATTGCTGTCGCGATCTTCCTGATCGCGCATCTGGCGCTGTTGATCGGCGTCGTCACGCCGGAAAAATTCGTGTTCGATGAGGTGCATTACGTGCCGGCGGCGCGCCAGATGCTGACGCCCGCGATGTCGGAGCCGATGCTCAATCCGATGCATCCGCCGCTGGCCAAGGAATTGATCGCGGCATCGATCGCAATGTTCGGCGACAACGCGCTTGGCTGGCGTTATCCCGCGACCTTGTTCGGCGCGCTCGCGATCGTCGCGATCTATCTGTGCGGACTCGCGTTGTTCGGCGCGCAGTCGCCGGCGATCGCCGCCGCGCTGATCGCAGCCTTCAACCAGATGCTGTACGTGCAGGCGCGCATCGCAATGCTCGACATCTTTGCGCTCGGCTTCGGCCTGCTCGCCACCGCCGCCTTCATGCATGGGTTTCGCAGAGAGCGGCCGCAAGCGCTGTTCGCGGTGGCGGGCAGCCTGTTCGGCCTTGCGGCTGCCTGTAAATGGAGCGGCCTGTTCCCGCTCGGAGTCTGCATCGTCATTGTTGCGGTGATCCGCCTGATGCAGGGCTGGCACACGCTGTTCGCCGATGCGAAGCCGGACGACTGGTATCGGCCGGAGCTTTGGCCCGGCCTGAAGCTGCATCAGGTCGCGCTCTGCTTCGCCGTCCTGCCGGCATTGGCTTATCTTGCCGCCTTCGTTCCGCTCTACGGATTGTCGCTGCCGGACTTGATCGAGGCGCAGCGGCGGATCTTTGCCGACAACACCACGACGGCCATCGCCGGCCACACCTATATGAGCGCATGGCCGTCCTGGCCGCTGCTCGCGCGCCCGGTCTGGTTCCTGTTCGACAAGACCGCGGAGGACCACATCGCCGCGATTGTCTTCCTCGGCAATCCGCTCGTGCTGTGGCCGGCTCTGCCCGCACTCGCCATAGTGCTGCGCGATTTCATCGTGGCGCGGCGCTGGGATGCATTCCTGATCGCCGCATTCTATTTCGGTCCCTGGCTCGCCTGGGCATTGCTGCCGCGCACGCTGGGCTTCATCTATTACTATCTGCCGGCCGCGACCGCGGCGTCCCTGGCACTGGTCTATGTGCTGCGCCGCGAGGGGCTGCCGCGCTGGCTGTTGTGGGCCTATGTCGGCGTCGCGGCAGCCGGCTTTGCGGTGATGCTGCCGATTTCCGCGGCCTTCGTCGGCACCTCGATGGGGAACTTCAACCGGCTGATGCTTTTCCAAAGCTGGATATGATTTCGCCGCCCGCCGGGCTGCGGCAGGCGGCGTGTTTTACTCCAGGAGCCGAGAATCACTTCGCCGCGGTCTTAGTGTCCATGTTCACGACCTGGACCCGGCGGTTGATGGCGTCAGCGCCGTTGGCAGCATCCTTCAGCTTGGTCTCGCCGTAGCCGACGGTGACGAGATCGTTGCCGTTGAGGCCGTAATTCTGCATCAGGTACTTCTTGATGGTATCGGCGCGCCGTTCGGAGAGCCCTTGATTGTACCCTTCACCGCCGGTCGCGTCGGTGTGGCCGGCGACCACGAAGGTCGAGCCCTTCAGCGCCGGATCGGACAGCGCCTTGCCGAGCGCCTGCACCGAGGCCATCGAGGTCTTGGCGATGTCGGCCGAGTTGTAGTCGAACTGGATCTCCAGATCGATCTTCGGCTTGGTGGCAGCGAGCTCGGCGATCTGCTCGCGCTCGCCCGTCGAGAGCGACCGGGTCGAGCGGTTGCGCACGGTGTTCAGGAAGGTCGCTTCCTTGGCCTGCACAGTCGTGTCGGTCTGGGGGCCAACGGACAGGCCGCGGGTCGCCGGCTTCGGCTTCAGCGCATCGACGATCTGGCCGGCGGAGATGTTGTTGTCGCCAGCCAGTGCAAGGCCGGCCGTCATCGACAGGACGGCTGTCAGGGTGATCGCCGTCAGTCCAAAAGACTTATTGAAATGCGTCATGGTGGTATCCTCGCTGTTACGCCTGATGGCGATTTGATGCTGCGAGCGTAGAGCAGGTTCAACGGCTCTGATGTGATCTTGGTCACATTCGAAACGGCGAGCCGAGGTCACTGTGGTCCGGGTCGATCATTCACAGTTGCTTTCGAGCCGGCCGTTCTGGGTTCCGGGAAACCCGAACGTCGCAAAGGCGTCGCCTCCCCGCCCGCCCGCGAACAAGAATTCGTCCAGATGTCCGCCTAACATACTTCAATCATTCGATAATTTGACGCGAGGGGAGCCGAGTTCCGTCCTGTGCCGAGGCCAAGTGACTATCAGCGCGACTATCAGTTCCATCGCAGTGGCCCGCCGGATCGGACAGAGACCCTGAACGCAATGCCCATCTATATCGGTGCGGCGATGATCGCGGTGGCCATCCTGCTCTCGACACTGATCGCCGGGCTGACCTCCCGCTATGTCGGACTCGAAGGGCCGACCGACGAGAACGTCTGGCTGGTCGATCGCCTCACCGGCAGTGTCTATCGCTGTCAGGCGGAAGGACGTGGCAAGGCCATCTGCGAGCCGGAGGTTGCCACCGGCAGCGTCGGGGAGCGCCCAAAAGCCGCACGCTGAAAAGCGGGTATCACTGCAGCGCAGCAACGAAATTGTCTTTTCCCTGCAAACTCGTGGCGGAAGAATGGCAGTCGCGTTGTCCGGCATCAGGCCGGCTGCCTATTCGAGGAGAGAACTTGATGAAGACCCTGTTGCTCGCGACGGCATTCGTGGCACTCGCTCTGACCCCCGCATCGGCTGCCAAGATGGCGTGCACCAGTGCGAACATGGCAAAGCTCGTTGCCGGACTGGGCGGCGAAGACACGCCCAGCAAGATGGCAGCGCGGAAGTCGATGGCTGCGGCCAATTCCGACATGAGCAAAGGCAACATGCGCGGCGCCTGCAAGCACTACGCGAGTGCCGAGAAGGCGATGGCGAAAAAGTAAGACATTCCCGCCGAATTGACACGTTCTGGCCGCGCTGGCAGCAGATGGCAGCGCGGCTTTTTCGCGTCTCTGCTTCTTTGCCTCGCGGCGAATCCCGCTACATTGCACGCTGCAATGCCCCGCACGCCCAAACCGCTTCCGCTCTCGACGACACAGGCCCGGCAGATCTGGCTGCATGCCCAGCGGCTGACCGACCGCGCTCCGTTCGGCGAAGGCGCAGAGGCCGTCTCGGCCGCTGTCGCCCATCTCGGCTATGTGCAGATCGACACCATCAACGTCATCGAGCGTTGCCATCACCACATCCTGTTCAGCCGGATCCCGTCCTATCGCCGCGCCGATCTGCGCCACGCCCAGAGTGTCGACAAGACCGTGTTCGAGTACTGGACGCACGCGCTCTCCTACGTGCCGGCGAACGACTTCCGTTTCTTCCTGCCGGCGATGCGCGAGCACCGCCGCGAGGGACACAAATGGTTCGCCGCGGTGAAGCCGGCCGACACGCGCAAGGTGATGCGGCTGCTGCGCGGCGGGCCGCTGACGATCCGTGACATCGACGACGACGTGCTCGTCGAGAAGGAGCATCTGTGGCAGAGCCGCAAGCCCTCGAAGCGGGCGCTGCAGCTCGCCTTCTATACCGGGGCGGTCACCATCAGCGCGCGCCAGGGCATGCTTAAGACCTACGAGTTGACGACGCGTCATTTCGGCTGGGATAGGCTGCCGAAGCCGGCGCCGGCAAGCGAGATCACGGCCTATCTGCTCGACCGCGCGTTGCGCTCGCAGGGCGTGGTCAGCCTCGATTCGGTCTGCCATCTCGATGCGCCCAGCAAGAAGCCGGTCGCGCGCCTGATCGCCTCGCGCGTCCGCCGCGGCGAGCTCGTGCCCGTCGCGATCGAGGGCGCCGGTAAGCAGGAGCACTGGGCCTCGCCTGCAGCGCTTGAGCCGCATGAGGTGTCGCCCGATCTCGTCCACATCCTCTCGCCGTTCGATCCCCTGATCATCCAGCGCAAGCGCACCAACCTCATCTTCGGCTACAACCACCTGTTCGAAGCCTATGTGCCGAAAGCCAAGCGCAAGCTCGGCTATTTCGCGCTGCCCGTGCTGGTCGGGGACGAGATCGTCGCCGCGCTCGATCTCAAGACCGACCGGCAGAACAAGAAGCTGTTGATGCAGAAATGGACCTGGGTCGGGCAGGGCAGGAAGACGGCGGGCCGCAAGGAGCTGAAGCGCGTGATCGAGGAGGAGCTGGACCGTTTCGAACGGTTTCAACTGGCGGAGTGAGTCTCCGACGGCAGTCTTGTAGGGTGGGCAAAGCGAAGCGCGCCGCCTATTCGACGACGAGACGTGGGCACGGCGCTACGGCGTCTTTGCCCACCCTGCGGGACCGCGCATGGCAACCCGATCGATACACATGCCAAACGCAATCCCAAAAGCAGCGCGGATCAGTGAGGTCCGTAGAGGCGCAACAGGCGTGCCCGGCTGCGTCTCGTGCATTGCTTGCTCCATTGACTCTTTGCTCGCGATGCTGAAAACGGCCGCAGACCCGAAAAAAGCAACAACCCGGGAAGCCATGAGTCAAACCACCACCTATGCCGGTTCCGCCGGCGCCACCAAGTCGGACATCGAAACCTCGACAATCCGCGCCATCTCCTGGCGCCTGATTCCGTTCCTGGTGCTGGCCTACTTCTTCTCCTATCTCGATCGCGTCAATCTCGGCTTCGCCGCGCTGACCATGAACGCCGATCTGAAATTCACGCCGCTGATCTACTCCTGGGGCGCCGGCATCTTCTTCATCGGCTATTTCATCTTCGAGGTGCCGAGCAACCTCGCGCTGGAGAAATTCGGCGCGAGCCGCTGGATCGCCCGTATCATGGTGACCTGGGGCATCATCTCGGCGCTGATGGCCGTCGTGAGCGGCGTCACCAGCTTCTACGTCCTGCGCTTCCTGCTCGGCGTCGCCGAGGCCGGCTTCTTCCCCGGCATCATCCTCTATCTCACCTATTGGTATCCGGCCGAATATCGCGCCCGCTTCCTTGCTGCCTTCGCCATCGCGGTGCCGGTCTCGACCGTGATCGGCGCGCCGATCTCGGGCCTGTTGCTCGGGCTCGACGGCATGATGGGGCTGAAAGGCTGGCAGTGGCTGTTCATCCTCGAGGGCATCCCATCGGTGCTGCTTGGCATCGTCACCTGGTTCTATCTCACCGACAAGCCGGAGAAGGCGGACTGGCTCTCGGCCGAGCAGAAGGCCTGGCTGAAGGCGAAGCTCGATTCGGAGATCGCGGCCAAGCAGGCGGTGAAGCATTTCTCACTCGGCGAGGCGCTGTCTTCACCGAAGGTGATCGCGCTCAGCCTGGTCTATTTCGGCTTCGTCGGCGCGCTCTACGGCATGCAGTTCTGGCTGCCGCAGATCGTCAAGGCGTTCGGCCTCACCAACGCCCAGACCGGATTCGTCACGGCGATCCCGTATCTGTTCGGCACCATCGCCATGATCCTGTGGGCGAGGCATTCGGATGCGAGCCGCGAGCGCGTCATGCATGTCGGCGCGCCGCTGCTGCTCACCGCAGTCGCGCTCGGCATCTCCTCCTATCTCACCGATCCCACGCTGACGATGGTGGCGCTGACGGTGGCCGCGATCGGCGTGTTCTGCTGCTTCGGCGTGTTCTGGACGCTGCCGACTGCCTGGCTCTCCGGCACGGCCGCCGCCGGCGCCATCGCGCTGATCAACTCGATCGGCAACCTCGCCGGCTTCGGCGGGCCCTATCTGATCGGCTGGGTCAAGGAAGCGACGGGGCAGACCTCGACGGGCCTCTTGGTGCTCGCCGTGCTGCCGTTGATCGCGGGCATCCTGGTGTTCGTCGGCGGACACGACAGCAAGCACGAATTCGCCGAACGGGGGCGGTGAGGGCGCAGCTCGTTACTCTCGGTAGGGTGGGCAAAGGCGCACTTGCGCCGTGCCCACCACCTTCCACCAAGAGCAAATGGGGGGCACGCTCCGCTTTGCCTACCCTGCGATAGCACCTCCGCAGTGGTCCCCAAATCCTTACCACCCGTTCACGATCACGCATTCCTGATGACTGACGATTATTGACTTTTATCAGTGAACAGTCGACATTCCTCTCAATCGAGATGCAGGAGTGTCCTTCGATGTTCGTCCGGTCGATTTTGTCGAGCTATTCCAAGCTTTTCGCAGGAGCCGCGCTCGCCCTGATGGCCGTTTCGCTGGCAGGGTGCAACGATACCGTCGCCGAGAAAGCCGAGCCGCCGCGGCCGGTTCTGGTGGCAACCGCCCACTACGCTGCCGAGACCCCGGAGCGCAGCTTCGTCGGCACCATCCGTCCCAGGATCGAGAGCGATCTCGGCTTCCGCGTCGCCGGCAAGGTTGCCAAACGCCTCGTCGAAGTCGGCCAGACAGTCGAAATCGGCCAGCCGCTCGCCACCCTCGACGAGGTCGACCTGAAGCTCCAGGCCGAGCAGGCCGTTGCCGAGCAGACCGCCGCAACCGGCGTGCTGGCCCAGGCCGCCGCCGCCGAGCAGCGCGCCAAGGACCTCAAGGCCAAGGGCTGGACCACGGACGCCCAGCTCGACCAGAGCCGCGCCGCCGCCGATGAAGCCCGTGCGCGCTTGAACCGGGCCGAGCGCTCGGTCGAGTTGACCAAGAATTCCCTTTCCTACGCGACGCTCAACGCCGACGCCCGCGGCGTCGTCACCGCAACGCTGATCGAGCCCGGCCAGGTGGTTGCCGCGGGCCAGGCTTCGATCCGTGTTGCCCGCTTTGCCGAGAAGGAAGCGGTCGTCGCGATCCCTGAGACGCTGGTCGGACGCGCCAAGTCGGGCGTCGCCAGCGTCACTCTCTGGTCCGAGCCGAACAAGAAATACACGGCCAAGCTGCGCGAGATCGCGCCGGCAGCCGATCCCGCCACGCGGACCTATCTGGCAAAGTTCTCGCTGCCCGAGGCCGACGACAAGGTCGCGCTCGGCATGACGGCGACGCTGACGCTGTCGGATGCCGCGATCGAGCGCGTCGCGCGGTTGCCGCTGTCGGCGCTCTTCAACGAAGGCGGCAAGCCCTCCTTCTACGTCGTCGACGACAACGGTGGCGTCACGCTCAAGCCGGTCACGGTGAAGTCCTACGAGAGCAAGGACGTCGTCATCACCGGCGGCGTCGAAGAGGGCGCCAAGATCGTCGCGCTCGGCGTGCAGAAGCTCGATCCCGGCCAGCGGGTGCGGATCGTGTCGTCACTGAGTTTCTAGTCCTGTCATTTTCCGGGTTCGCCCTGCGGTCGCCCCGGATCGGCGAGACAAAAGAAGTGAGTTACGTCGTGTGAGGTGAGTTTCGGCCTTTGTCCCTAAGCAAAGGCTGAAGCGGCGAAGCGATCCAGAACCTGCCCAGCCCCCTGGATTGCTTCGCTGCCTCGCGACGACGGTTTGAACAGAGCGGCTGTCGTTGTTTGCAACTGGATCGTCTTTCGGAGAGTGCGATGAAGCGCTTCAACCTTTCGGCCTGGGCCGTCAGCCATCCGACGCTGGTGCTCTTCCTGATGATCATCCTCGGCGTCGCCGGCTTCTTCTCCTACGAGAAGCTCGGCCGTGCCGAGGATCCGTTCTTCACGGTGAAGGTGGTCAACGTCTCCGTGATCTGGCCCGGCGCGACCGCGCAGGAAATGCAGACCCAGGTTGCCGATCCCATCGAGAAGAAGATCCAGGAGCTGCCCTATTTCGAGAAGGTGCAGACCTATTCCAAGCCCGCCTTCACCGCGCTCCAGGTCACCTTCCGCGACAACACGCCGCCGAAGGACGTGCCCTACCTCTTCTATCTCCTGCGCAAGAAGCTGGTCGACGTGCAGGGCCAGCTGCCGTCCGGCATTCTCGGGCCCGTCGTCAACGACGAGTTCTCCGACGTCGATTCCATCCTCTACATGATGACCGGCGACGGCGCCGATTATGCCCAGCTCAAGAAGGTCTCCGAAGGTTTTCGCCAGCGCTTGCTCAAGGTGCCGGGCGTGACCAAGGTCGACGTCTACGGCAACCAGGATGAGCGCATCTTCGTCGAGTTCAGCCATGCCAAGCTCGCCACGCTCGGCATCACGCCGCAGGCCCTGTTCGATTCGCTCGCCAAGCAGAACAACGTGACGCCGGCCGGCACGGTCGAGACCTCCTCGCAGCGCGTGCCGCTGCGCGTCACCGGCGCGCTCGACGGTGCCAAGGCCGTCGCCGAAACGCCGGTCGAGAGCAACGGCCGCGTGTTCCGTCTCGGCGATATCGCCACCGTCACCCACGGCTATGTCGATCCGCCGAGCTTCGTCGTGCGCCAGGAAGGCAAGCCCGCCATCGGCATCGGCGTCGTCACCGCCAAGGGCGCCAACATCCTCGAGCTCGGCAAGGAGGTCGAGAAGGCGACGGCCGACTTCATGAAGGCGGTGCCGCAGGGCGTCGACGTCAAGCTGATTGCCGATCAGCCCAAGGTGGTCGAGCACGCGGTCGGCGAGTTCGTGCACTCCTTCATGGAAGCGCTCGTCATCGTGCTGTTCGTCTCGTTCCTGGCGCTCGGCTGGCGCACCGGCATCGTGGTCGCATTGTCGGTGCCCCTCGTGCTCGGCATCGTCTTCATCGTCATGAACACGATGTCGCTCGACCTGCACCGCATCACGCTCGGCGCGCTGATCATCGCGCTCGGCCTGCTCGTCGACGACGCCATCATTGCGGTCGAGATGATGGTGGTGAAGATGGAGCAGGGCTGGGACCGCATGCGTGCGGCGTCCTTTGCCTGGGAATCTACTGCGTTTCCGATGCTCACGGGAACGCTGGTCACGGCCGCTGGCTTCCTCCCCATCGGCTTTGCCAATTCCGCAGTCGGCGAATATGCCGGCAGCATCTTCTGGATCGTGGCAATCGCGCTGGTCGCCTCCTGGTTCGTGGCGGTGATCTTCACGCCCTATATCGGCGTCAAGCTGCTGCCCGAGATGAAGGCGCACCACAATCACGATCCGCACGCGGTCTACGAGACCCGCATGTACCGCGGCCTGCGCGCCATCGTGAAATGGTGCGTCAACCACCGCATCACCGTGGTGGTCGCGACCGTCGGCGTCTTCGCCGCCTCGATCGTCGGCTTCGGCCAGGTCCAGCAGCAGTTCTTCCCGCTCTCGGAGCGCCCCGAGCTGTTCCTGCAGCTGCGCCTGCCGGAAGGCACCGCCTTCAACGTCACCGAGAAGGCGGTGAAGAAGGCCGAGACGCTGCTCAAGGACGACAAGGACATCGAGACCTATACCGCCTATGTCGGCCAGGGCTCTCCGCGTTTTTGGCTCGGCCTCAACCCGCAGCTTCCGAACGAGGCCTTCGCCGAGATCGTCATCGTTGCCAAGGGGGTCGAGGCGCGCGAGCGCATCAAGGCCAAGATCGAGACCGCGGCCGCCGAGGGCTTCCTGACCGAGGCACGCGTGCGCGTCGACCGCTTCAATTTCGGTCCGCCGGTCGGCTTCCCCGTGCAGTTCCGCGTGATCGGCCCCGACGCGAACAAGGTTCGCGAGATCGCCTACCAGGTCCGCGACGTCATGCGGGAGAACAAGAGCGTCAAGGACGTCCAGCTCGACTGGAACGAGCAGTCGCCCTACCTCAAGCTCGTCGTCGACCAGGATCGTGCCCGCGCCATGGGCCTGACCCCGCAGGACGTCTCGCAGGCGCTGGCGATGCTGATCTCGGGCTCGCAGGTCACCACCGTGCGCGACGGTATCGAGAAGGTCGGCGTAGTCGCCCGCGCGATCCCGTCCGAGCGCCTCGACCTCGGCGGCGTCGGCGATCTCACCATCACCTCGCGCAATGGCGTCGCCGTGCCGCTGCAGCAGATCGCCAAGATCGAATACGCGCACGAGGAGCCGATCATGTGGCGGCGCAACCGCGACATGGCCATCACTGTGCGTTCCGACGTGGTCGACGGCGTGCAGGCCCCTGATGTCACTAACCAGATCACGCCGAAGCTGAAGCCGATCATGGATCACCTCGAGCCGGCCTACCGGATCGAGCCGGGCGGCGCGTTCGAGGAATCCGCCAAGGGCAACGCCTCGATCTTCATCCTCTTCCCGGTGATGGTCATGGTGATGCTGACGCTGCTGATGATCCAGCTGCAGAGCTTCTCACGCCTGATCCTGGTGTTCCTGACCGCGCCGCTCGGCATCGTCGGTGCCTCGCTCGGCCTTAACGTCGCCAATGCCCCGTTCGGCTTCGTGGCGCTGCTCGGCCTGATCGCGCTCGCCGGCATGATCATGCGCAACACGGTCATCCTGGTCGACCAAATCGAGACCGACGTCAGCCACGGCCTGACCCGGCGCGAGGCGATCGTTGAGGCGACTGTCCGCCGTGCCCGGCCGGTGGTGCTGACGGCGCTCGCCGCCATTCTCGCCATGATCCCGCTGACGCGCTCGGCCTTCTGGGGCCCGATGGCGATCACCATCATGGGCGGCCTGTTCGTCGCGACCTTCCTGACGCTGCTGTACCTGCCGGGCCTCTACGCCCTGTGGTTCCGCAAGAGCCTGGACGAGGCCGGAACGCCCGAGCAGCCGGCCGCGCCGCAGCATGGGAGCGATGACCCGCACGCAATTCCGCTTGCCGAAGCGGCTGAATAGATGAGAAGACTGCTGACCAGCGAGTCCTGACTGATGGCCCTTGTTTCGGAACATATCGAAGTCGACACCCGGGATCGCATCCTCGAGGTGGCCGAGCGGCTGTTCCGCCAGATCGGCTACCAGAAGACGACCGTCGGCGACATCGCCAAGGAGCTCAGGATGAGCCCCGCCAACGTGTATCGCTTCTTCGAATCGAAGAAGGCGATCCATCAGGCGGTGGCCCGCTCGCTGATGGGCGAGGTCGAGCTGGAGGCGCAGCGGATCGTGGCAAGGCCCGGTCCGGTGCTGCCGCGCTTCCGCGAGCTGCTCATCACCATCAATCGCATGAATACCGAGCGCTATGTCGGCGACAACAAGCTGCATGAGATGGTCGAGATCGCGATGCAGGAGGACTGGGAGGTCTGCGTCACCCATATGGAGTGCATTGCCGGAATGATCGGCCAGATGATCGCGCAAGGCGTCGCCTCCGGCGAGTTCGAGGCGCCCGACCTGCAGCTGGCTGCGCTCTGCTCATGCACGGCGATGATGCGCTTCTTCCACCCCCAGATGATCGCCCAGTGCGCCACCAAGCCGGGCCCGACCATCGATCAGATGATCGATTTCGTCATCGCGGGTCTGTCGCCGCGCCACTGACGCGGCAGCGGGTTTCCTCCTATAAGCAGACTGATCGCCCGGGCATGACCGCCGGAGGCGGACCGGGACGGACCCACAAACTCCGTCATTGCGAGCGCAGCGAAGCAATCCAGACTGTCTTCGCGGAGGGATTCTGGATTGCTTCGCTGCGCTCGCAATGACGAAAAGGAAGCAGCGCGTGACCGACAAAGACCTGTACTTCTACGAGCCCTCCAAGGGCCACGGCCTCAAGCACGACCCCTTCAACGCCATCATCGCGCCGCGGCCGATCGGCTGGATCTCCTCGCGCGACGCCAGGGGGCACATCAACCTCGCGCCCTACAGCTTCTTCAACGCGTTCTGCTACGTGCCGCCGATCATCGGCTTCTCCTCGACCAACTGGAAGGACACGGTCGAGAACATGCAGCAGACCGGCGAGTTCGTCTGGAATCTGACGACGATGGATCTCGCCAAGCACATGAACGCGACCGCGGCGCATGTCGCCCCCGAGGTCGACGAGTTCGAGGTCGCGGGCCTCACCGCCGTGCCCGGCAAGCTCGTCAATGTCCCGCGCGTCGGCGAGAGCCCCGTCGCCTTCGAGTGCAAGGTGTCCGACATCGTCCGCCTCAAGGGCGCCAATGGCAAGGAGGCCGACGCCTGGCTGACGCTGGGCGAAGTCGTCGCCGTCCACATCGACAAGGCCTTGATCAAGGACGGCGTCTACCAGACCGCCGCCGCCCGCCCCATCGTCCGCGCCGGCCGGCGCGGCGATTATTTCGAGATTAAGCCGGAAAACATGTTCGAGATGGTGCGGCCGGATTAGGCCCTCTCCCTCAACACGGTCATTCCGGGGCGCGCCGTTGGGCGCGAGCCCGGAATCCATACTCCCGATGGTGGTTATGGATTCCGGGCTCGACGCTTGCGCGTCGCCCCGGAATGACGTCGACAAATAGTTAACCCATTTCCCCTCCCGGAACTGCACCCACGCCCCCGCCGTTATCGCTCGGGCGGCCGCCCGGCCGCGTCAATGTTGCAGGCGAGATGCTCGCCTCCGCCAGCCGATTTCCGCTAAAATGCCTGACAACCGCGCCGATGCATGAGGTCCGCCATGAGCTTCCGCCGCGACACCATCACAAAGCCGATCTTCTCATGGGCGCGCGGCGTGCTGCCGGCGATGTCCGACACCGAGCGCGAGGCGCTGGAGGCGGGGGACGTCTGGTGGGATGCCGATCTCTTCACCGGCAACCCCGACTGGTCGAAGCTGCTGAAGGTCCCGCAGGCGACGCTGACGGACGAGGAGCGGGCCTTCCTCAATGGCCCCGTCGACGAGCTCTGCGCCATGCTCGACGAGTGGAAGATTTTCTGGGAAACGCGCGACCTGCCGCAGGACGTCTGGCACTTCGTCAAGCGCGAAAAGTTCTTCGGCATGATCATTCCGAAGGAGTTCGGCGGCCTCGGCTTCTCGCCCTACGCGCATTCGGAAGTGGTGCGCAAGATCTCGACCCGCTCGATCGCCGCCGCAGTCACGGTGATGGTGCCGAACTCGCTCGGCCCGGGCGAGCTCCTGATGCGCTTCGGCACCGCAGAGCAGCAGCAGCGCTGGCTGCCGCGCCTTGCCGACGGCCGCGAGATTCCCTGCTTCGGCCTCACCAGCCCGGAAGCCGGCTCCGACGCCGCCTCGATGGTCGACACCGGCATCATCTGTAAGGGCGAATTCGAGGGTCGCGAGGTCGTCGGCCTTCGCCTCAACTGGCACAAGCGCTACATCACGCTCGGTCCCGTAGCGACGCTGCTCGGTCTTGCCTTCAAGGCCTATGATCCCGATCATCTCGTGGGGAGCCGGGAAGAGCTCGGCATCACCGTGGCGCTGATCCCGACGAACCTGCCCGGCGTCGAGATCGGGCAGCGTCATCTGCCCTCGATGCAGGTCTTTCAGAACGGCCCGAATTGGGGCCGTGACGTCTTCATCCCGCTCGACTACGTCATCGGCGGCAAGGAGCGGCTGGGGCAGGGTTGGAAGATGCTGATGACCGCGCTCGCCGCCGGCCGCGGCATTTCGCTGCCGTCACTGTCGGCCGCCGGGGCCGCCTATGCGGCGCGCACCACCGGCGCCTATGCGCGCATCCGCGAGCAGTTCGGCATCTCGATCTCCAAGTTCGAAGGCGTCGAGGAGCCGCTCGCCCGCATCGTCGCGACCGCCTACCAGCTCGACGCCGCGCGCCGGCTCACCTGCGCGGCACTGAACGCCGGCATCCATCCCGCCGTCATCTCCGGCATCATGAAGCTGCACGCGACCGAGCGGATGCGCACCGCGGTCGACGACGCCATGGACATCCATGGCGGCAAAGCCGTGATCGACGGTCCGCAAAACTATCTCGGCAATCTCCACCGCGCCGTGCCGGTCGGCATCACCGTCGAAGGCGCCAATATCCTGACCCGCAATCTCATCGTGTTCGGGCAAGGCGCGATCCGCGCCCATCCTTACCTGCTCGACGAGATGAACGCGCTCGCAGATAGCGATCGCGAGCGCGGCCTCGGCGCGTTCGACAAGGCGTTCTGGAAGCATGTCGGCCACAGCTTCAGGACACTCTTCCGCGCCATGGGTCGCAGCTGGACCTTCGGCGCATTCGCCCCAGTGCCCGATGCGGGCGATGCCACGCCCTTCTATCGCCAGCTCTCGCGCTACTCGGCGGCCTTCGCGCTCTGTGCCGACATGGCGCTGCTGACGCTCGGCGGCGCGCTCAAGCGCAAGGAAATGCTGTCGGCCCGCTTCGGCGACATCCTGTCCGAGCTCTATCTGCTCTCGGCCGCGCTGAAGCGCTGGCAGGACGAGGGGCGGCAGAAGGAGGACTTTGCCGCGCTGGAATGGTGCATGGCGACCGGGTTCAAAACTATCGAGAACCGGCTCGCCGAAATTCTCGCCAACCTGCCGAACCGCTTCGTTGCCAGCTTCCTCAGGCTCGTGGTCCAGCCGTTCGGCGCCCGCGTGCTCGGCCCGTCCGACCGAATCGTGCACCAATGCGCTGCCATCGTGCTGGAGCCATCGGCGGCACGCGAGCGCCTCACGCCGGATCTGGCCCATGTCGACGACGACGGCGGCTTTGCGCGGCTGGAGCGCGCGTTCAAGCTGGTCGCGGCGACGGATGCGATCGCCAGGCGCATGCGCGCTGCGCAGATCCGCGACTGGAAGGAGGCGGTGACCAAGGGCGTGATCACGCAAGCCGAGGGCGAGCAACTCGCCGCTGCCCGCGAAGCCGTCACAAAAGTGATAGAGGTCGACGATTTTGCGCCGGAGGCGCTGTCGCCGATTTACAAGAAAACCGTCAATGTGCATCAGTTCTTCCAGGAACTCGGTGAGCAGAGGGCGGCGAGCTGATGGCACGACCGGTATTCATCGTCGACGGCAGCCGGACGCCGTTCCTGAAGGCGCGTTCGGGGCCGGGGCCGTTCACGCCGGTCGATCTCGCCGTGCAATGCGGCCGGCCGCTCTTGGCGCGCCAGCCGTTCTCGCCCGACAGCTTCGACCAGGTCATCCTCGGCTGCGTCAATGTGATCGCGGACGAGATGAACCCGGCCCGCGTCGCCGCGCTCCGGCTCGGCATGGGCGAGGATATGGTCGCCTTCACCGTGCAGATCAATTGCGGCTCGGGCATGCAGTCGATCGACACCGCCTACCGCTATATCCGCGAAGGCCATGCCGACATGATCCTCGCCGGCGGCACCGAGGCGCTCAGCCACGCGCCGCTGGTCTGGCCGAATTCCGGCGTGCGCTGGTTCGCCGGCCTTGCCACCGCCAAGGGCGTGGCAGCGAAGCTCGCCTCGGCGTTCAAGCTGAGGCCGCGCGATCTCAAGCCGATCATCGGCCTCGAGCGCGGCCTGACCGATCCCGTCACCGAGCTGAACATGGGCCAGACCGCGGAGGTCGTCGGCCATCTCTTCGGCATCACGCGCGCGCAGTCGGATGCCTATGCGGCCGAGAGCCATCGCCGGCTCGCGCATGCGCAAAGCGCGGGTTATCTGAAGGGCGAGGTCGAAACGGCGTTTTCCCGCGACGGTAAGTTCTTCGACCACGACGATGGCGTGCGTCCGGACTCCACCGCCGAGACGCTCGCAAAGCTCCGGCCGGTGTTCGAGCGCCCATGGGGGCAGGTCACCGCCGGCAATTCCTCGCAGATCACCGACGGTGCCTCCTGGGTGATCCTCGCCTCTGACGCTGCCGTTGCAAAGCACAAGCTGACGCCGAAAGCTGCGATCGTCGACAGCCATTGGGCCGCGCTCGACCCCAGCATCATGGGGCTCGGTCCGGTGATGTCGGTGACGCCGCTGCTGAAGCGCAACGATCTCACCCTCAAGGACGTCGAGACCTGGGAGCTGAACGAGGCCTTCGCAACGCAAGTGCTCGGCTGTCTCGCCGCCTGGAACGACGACAAGTTCTGCCGCGAAATCTTGCGGCTCGACGGCGCCGCCGGCGAGATCGAGCGCGAGAGGCTGAACGTCGACGGCGGCGCGATCTCGCTCGGCCATCCCGTCGGCACCTCCGGCAACCGCATCGTGCTGCATCTCGTCAACGCGATGAAGCGGCTCGGCACGCGGCGCGGAATTGCCACCGAATGCATCGGCGGCGGGCTCGGCGGCGCCATGCTGATCGAGGCGGTATGACCATGGATTCCAAGATCATGACCGTGCTCGCCGACCGCGTGCTGGAGCTCGGGCCGCGCCCTGCGCCGGATGGTCCCTACAAGCACTTCAAGCTGACGCGAGATGAAGACGGCGTCGCCTGGCTGCTGTTCGACCGCGCTGATGCCAGCGCCAACACCCTGTCCTCCGACGTGATGGAGGAGTTCGACGCTGTGCTCGCGGCGATCGAGACCGAGCGTCCCGCCGGTCTCGTCATCCGCTCGGCAAAGCCGTCGGGCTTCATTGCCGGCGCCGACGTCAATGAATTCCGCGGGGCGAGCGATGCCGGCATGGTGGAGACGCGCATCCGCGCCGCGCACGCCGTGGTCGACCATCTGGAAGCACTGAAGCTGCCGACGGTCGCTGTCATTCACGGCTTCTGCCTCGGCGGCGGGCTCGAGGTGGCGCTGGCCTGCCAGGCGCGCATCGCCATCGAGGGCGCACGCTTCGGCTTCCCGGAGGTGATGCTCGGCCTGCATCCCGGCCTTGGTGGCACGGCGCGGTTCACGGCGCTGGTCAACCCGACCCAGTCGATGGCCCTGATGCTGACCGGCCGCACCATTGACGCCCGCCGCGCCAAGGCGATCGGCCTCGTCGACACCGTGACGCAGGAGCGGCATGTCCAGGGCGCGGTGAAGGATGCGCTGTTCGGCCGCCTGAAGCGGGCCAAGCCCGGTCTGCTGACGCGCGCCGCCAATCTCGGGCCGGTGCGCAGCCTGCTGGCCAAGCGCATGCGCGCGGAGGCCGCGAAGGCCGCATCGCGCGAGCATTATCCAGCGCCTTACGCGCTGATCGATCTCTGGGAAGAGCATGGCGGCAGCAAGGCCGCGATGCTGAAGGCCGAGCAGGCCTCGTTCGCCAAGCTGATGGTGACGCCGACCGCGCAGAATCTGATCCGGGTCTTCTTCCTGCGCGAGCAGATGAAGAAGGCGGCAGGCGCCGGCAGCATGGTGAAGCATGTCCACGTCATCGGCGCCGGCGCGATGGGCGGCGACATCGCGGCCTGGTGTGCGGGGCAGGGCCTTCGCGTCTCGCTCGCCGACATGAAGCCGGAGCCGATTGCAGGCGCGGTCAAGCGCGCGGCCGACCTCTATCGTAAGATCATCCGCAAGCCCACCGACGTGCGCGACGCGCTCGATCGCCTGATTCCTGACATGGACGGCGAGGGCGTCCGCAACGCCGACCTCATCATCGAGGCGGTGCCGGAAAGGCTGGAGCTGAAACAGAAGGTCTATGCCGGCATAGAGCCGCGCATGAAACCGGGCGCGATCCTTGCGACGAACACGTCCAGCATTCCGCTGCAGGACCTGCGCACTACGCTGGCGCGGCCGGAGCGGCTGGTCGGCCTGCATTTCTTCAACCCGGTGTCGCGGCTGCAATTGGTCGAGGTCGTCAGCCATGACGGCAACGATGCACACGTGCTGAAAGAGGCGCTCGCCTTCGTCGGAGCGATCGACCGTCTGCCTTTGCCTGTAAAGAGCTCGCCCGGCTTCCTCGTCAACCGCGCGCTGACGCCCTACATGCTGGAAGCGATGGTGATGCTGGACGAGAAGATCGACCAGCGCCTGATCGATGAAGCGGCCGAGCAGTTCGGCATGCCGATGGGTCCGATCGAGTTGGCCGATCAGGTCGGGCTCGACATCTGCCTCGACGTCGGCGACATGCTGCGCACCAAGTTCGGCGATCTCCTGCCGCCGACGCCGGCCTGGCTGCGGGAGAAGGTCGCCAAGGGCGAACTCGGCCGCAAGACCGGCAAGGGCTTTTACACCTGGAAGGACGGCAAGGCGGAGAAAGCACCGTTGCCGGAGACCGGACCGCGCGTCACCGACCAGATGATCGACCGCCTGGTGCTGCCGATGTCCAATGTCTGCGTTGCGGCGCTTCGCGAGGGTATCGTCGACGACGCCGAAGCGGTCGATGGCGCCATGATCTTCGGCACGGGGTATGCCCCGTTCCGGGGCGGTCCGCTGAACTATGCGCGCACGCGCGGCGTGGAAAACATCGTATCCACCCTGCGCGCGCTGGCGGAACGATTCGGCGCGCGTTTCGCGCCCGATCCGGGCTGGGACAATTTCAAGTGAGAGTCATATGAGCGAACAAGAGACCGGACCGAGCGGGGATCTCTGCATCCGCACGCTGGCGATGCCGGCCGACACCAACGCCAATGGTGACATCTTCGGCGGCTGGCTGCTCAGCCAGATGGACGTCGGCGGCGGCGTGTTCGCCTCGAAGGTCGCGCGGTCGCGCACCGTGACGGTCGCGATTGAGGCGATGAATTTTCGCAAAGCGGTCTATGTCGGCGATCTCGTCTCTATGCCAATCTCGTGCGCGTCGGGCGCACCTCGCTGACCGTGCATCTCGAGGCCTGGGCATTGCGGCGCAAGGAGTTGCATCCGTTCCTCGTCACCGACGGTCATTTCACCTACGTCTCGATCGACGACCACGGCCGTCCACAGGCTATCCAGCGAAACGATCCGCCGATCGCGACGTAATCCGCGCGCGACGCTCTGCCCCACCTGCGAGGTCTTGCAGCGCCGCAAAACACGGCACGAGCTAGTCACCTCGTCGCGGCTTCGCCAAGAACCAGTCATAAAACGGATGAGGTCCCGGCGTACTCAATTGCGTGTCGATTCGGGGTGGAAACGGCCTCAATGCCCTAGGGAACCTTTGGGCACGAGCACCGTTATTTGCCCGCACTGAGGAAGCCACGGACTATGCCGGACAGCTACATCATCGAAGTCGATTCGCAGACCGCAGGTATCGTCGTTCGTTCTTCTGGAGGCTACTGCTTCTTCGCCTCATCGCACCGCTTCAACCGTCTCGAAGGCCAGTTATTCCGCAACGCCCGCGAAGCCGAGCGCGCCGCGCGCAGGCTGGTGAATGGCGACGTGAAGGAGGCGGCGTAACTGTCATTCCGGCCCGCGAGGCGTGGTCGGAATTTTTTGCCGCCCTTGATGTTGCTGCCTTCTTCCTTCTCCCCTTGTGGGAGAAGGTGGCGTAGGCCGCCTCCGGCGGCCGTGCCTTAAGAGAACGCCGAAGCAAAGCTTCGGCTATGGCGCCGGATGAGGGGTATCTCTCCTCATGCTCAGGCGTTTGAGAGTATCGTTCGCGGAGAGATACCACTCACCCGTCTCGCCGCTGCGCGGCGAGCCACCCTCTCCCACAGGGGGAGAGGGTAAGCGCAATCATCACAACTTCGTCGCCGCCCGCGACAACAGCTTCCACTCGTCGCCTTGCTTCTGCCAGTTCATCAGGATGTGAAGGTTGGTCGATACTTTTTTCCCATCGGCCGCCATCTCCTGCTCGCCCAGCCAGTGGAAACGCACGATCGCTGCGGGGCCGACGACCTTGATGGTGGGATCCTTGTATTCGATGGACAGAAATTTCGACTTGCCGTCGGTCGCGTTGGCGATGAACGTCGCCTTGTCCTCGACCTTGCCGCTCGAATGGCTGTAGCTCAGTTCCTCCGCGCAGAGCGCGCCGAGCGCCTTGGGATCGGCCGCGATCTGGGCGAGGCGGAAGGCCTCGACCCTCTTCGCCACCGCTTCCTCGTCTGCCGAAGCGGCGAGCGCGGGCGTCGCGAACGCAAGCGCGGACACGGCGAGCGTCGAGAGAGCCAGATCGCGTCGGTTGATCGTCATGGTTTCCTCCTTTTTGATCTTGCAATCAGTGTTGCAGTCGCACGCGACTTTGTCGAGTGTCACCTGCCTCATGTGGATGCGTCATTGCGCGATCGAGGCCGTATTGATACGCCTTCCGCATCGATGCGCCGCGCATTTGGGAAAGTACGGAAATGATCGAGACCAAACACGATGGAATGGGCCGGGCGCTGTTGTTCGACATCGACGGCACGCTCGCCGACACCGATCCGTTGCACTTGAAGGCTTTCAACCAGGTGCTCGGCCCGCACGGACACGTCTTCGATCACGCACGTTTCTCCCGCGAGCTGCAGGGCTTCGCCAATGTCGCCATCGGCGATCGCTTTCTGTCCCACGAGGCGCCGGAGCGGCGCGCCCTCATCCTCGACGAGAAGGAGGAGGTCTTCCGCACGCTGGTGGCCGGGCAGATCGCACCGCTGCCGGGCCTGATGGCGCTGCTCGACCGCGCCGATGGCGCCGGCATTCCCATGGTCGCGGTGACCAACGCGCCGCGTCTCAACGCCGAGCTGCTGCTCTCCGGCCTCGGCATCACGCATCGTTTCAAGGCGCTGGTGATCGGCGCCGAGCTGCCGCACAGCAAGCCGCATCCGCTCCCCTATCAGGAAGGGCTGCGTTTCGTCGGCGCGAGCCCGCAAGCCTCGATCGCATTCGAGGACTCCCGCACCGGCGTGCAGTCCGCAACGGCTGCTGGCATCCCGACTGTCGGCATCCGCACCAGCCTCAGCCATTCTGACCTGGTTGGAGCAGGCGCAGTCACGTCCGCGAGCGCGTTCGACGACCCGACGCTGCTCGCGCGTCTCGCGAGTGCCATGGCATGGTAAGACCTCGGTCGGTTAACCGTGATCGGCACCGCATTGACCGAGGGCGCAAACCGCCGCACCATGCGTTGTTCTGATGTGAGGCCTTTGCCGTGACCGGATTGACCCATCGCCAAGCCGAAATCCTCAACATCGCGCGCGCCTCCGGCCGTGTCATGGTCGAGGAGCTGGCGCGCCGCTTCGAGGTGTCCGCGCAGACCATCCGCAAGGATCTCAACGATCTCTGTGAGCGGAGATCGCTGACCCGCATCCATGGCGGCGCCATCATCGCCTCGGGCGTGGAAAACCTTGCCTATGAGGCGCGCCGTTTCGTCGCCGCCGACGAGAAGAAGGCGATTGGCGCTGCCGCCGCCTCGCTGATCCCGAACGGCTGCTCACTCTTCATCAACATCGGCACCACGACGGAGGAGGTGGCGAGCGCGCTGACCTCGCATGAGGATCTGCTCGTCATCACCAACAACCTCAACGTCGCCATGCTGCTCTACCGCCATCCGCGCATCGAGGTGGTGGTCGCCGGCGGCACGGTGCGGCGCGCCGATGGCGCCGTGGTCGGCTCGACCGCGACGCAGCTGATCGGCCAGTTCAAGGTCGACTATGCCATCATCGGCGCCTCGGCGATCGACGAGGAGGGGGCGCTGCTCGACTTCGACTATCGCGAGGTGCAGGTGGCGCAGGCCATCATCGCCAATGCCCGCAGCGTCATGCTGGTCGCCGATTCCACCAAGCTGCGCCGCAGCGCGCCGGTGCGCATCGCGCACATCACCCAGATCCAGACCTTCGTCACCGACCAGGAGCTGCCCGAGCGCCTCGCCACCATCTGTCACAGCAAGGGCATCGAGGTGGTCGAGGCGATGCCGAAGGGCGCGGAGGTCGACGATGCGTCGGCCGAGGTGCAGGATGCCGCACCGGAAGCCGCACCAGTGGTGCGGCTGAGATAGCGGCTAAGCGTCGTCCCAGGGGTTGAGCAGCGGAACGCCCGTCGGTTTGAAATCCTCTACATTGCGCGTAACAACCGTCAAACCATGAACTAGCGCCGTTGCAGCAATGAGCGCGTCGCGTTCAGCGCGCGGGTTGGGAACGTGAAGTTGTGCGGAACGTTGCGCGACAGCAATATCGATGGCCAGGATCCGCCCCTCGAAGCGTGCCAGAATCTGGCTGTTGATCCAGCTGCGCAAGATGGCACCTTGCGCTGCGTCCTTGCGTTCGATCAGGCGTGCGCCAAGTTCGATCTCGAGAATCGAGATGACTGAGATGAAGAAGTTTGCTGCTGGAATTGCGCCTGCCCAGGCAACGACGTGCCGATCAGCCTTGTCCGGTCGCCTCAGCTCGGAAACGACATTGGTATCCAGCAGAAACATCAGTCGAGATCGGCGGGCTTAGAGATGCCGCCCTCAATGCGAGGCGGATCGAAGTCGAAGTCCGCATCCGCCTGCGCCAGAGCCAGAGCTTCCGCAAGGCTCATGTGCCCGCCGGTCAGGCGCAAGTAATCCTCGATGGTCAGCAGGACATGGGCTGGACGGCCGCGATCCGTAATGAAAACGGGTCCTCGCGATGCCGCTTTCTTGGCGCCGCTGGTGTCTTGATTGAATTCTCGGCTGCTGAGGGTGGTGACCATCTTCTGAGCCTCCAAGCCGTGGCATGTCGATTGGGGGAATTTATGTAGAAATGTTGCTACATGCAAGCTGGTTCGCCGATGCTGGCTGCCGTTCGATTGTGCGGCTTGCCGCAAGTCTGTCCGTCCACCTGCCGATCTCGCCGCCTCCTTGCCCACCAAAAAGTTCCTCTTTCGCTTCCTTTCGCCTCTCTTTCATCTTGCTTTCGTTTTTCGGTGTGATCTAATCAAAAACGAAAGTAGCCGCTCGATGGAACGGGCGGTCGCCGGGGGATGCGTCTATTGGAGCGTATTTTCGATCTCGCCATCATCGGAGGCGGTGTTAACGGCTGCGGCATCGCGCGTGACGCGGTGGGCCGCGGCAATACCGTTTTCCTGTGCGAAATGAACGATCTGGCGAGCGGGACATCGTCCTGGTCAACCAAGCTCGTGCATGGCGGCCTGCGCTATCTCGAATATTACGAATTTCGGCTGGTCCGCGAGGCGCTGATCGAGCGCGAGATCCTCTGGGGCATCGCGCCCCACATCATCCGGCCCCTTCGTTTCGTTCTGCCGCATCACGCCGGCCTGCGCCCGGCCTGGCTGCTGCGCCTTGGCCTCTTCCTCTATGATCACATCGGCGGCCGCCACCTGTTGCCGGCGACCCGCTCGGTCGATCTCAAGCGCGATGAGGTCGGCGAGCCGCTGATCCCGAACCGCTACAGCCGCGCCTTCGAATATTCGGACTGCTTCGTCGACGACGCCCGCCTCGTCGTGCTCAATGCGCGCGATGCAGCCGACAAGGGCGCCGAGATCCGCACCCGCACCCGCGCCACCGAGATCCGCCAGTCGGACGGCGTCTGGACCGTCAGCATGGTCGATACGCTGACCGGCGCGCGCTCGCAGATCCAGGCCAAGGCGCTGATCAATGCCGGCGGGCCCTGGGTCGAGGACGTGCTCGGCCGCGGCGCCGGCGTGAATGCGAAAGCCAAGGTGCGCCTGGTGCAGGGCTCGCACATCGTCGTGAAGAAGCTCTACGACCACGACCGCGCCTACATGTTCCAGAATGCCGATGGCCGCATCATCTTCGTGATCCCGTACCAGGATGACTTCACGCTGATCGGCACCACCGACCGCGACTATGACGGCGATCCTGCCAAGGTGAAGGCGACGACTGAAGAGATCGAGTATCTCTGCAAGGCGGCCAGCGAATATCTGGCCAAGCCCGTCGCGCCCGCCGACGTGGTCTGGACCTATTCCGGCGTGCGTCCGCTCTATGACGACGGCGCCAGCGAGGCCAAGGCCGCGACGCGCGACTACGTGTTCGAGCTCGACACGCCCGGCGGCGTGCCGCTGCTGTCGATCTATGGCGGCAAGATCACGACCTATCGCAGGCTCGCCGAAGAGGCCCTGGAGCGCCTTGCGCCTTACTTGCGTAGTGCGAAAGCGCGCGAGGGCTGGACCGGCAAATGGCCGCTGCCGGGCGGTGACATGAACGTATCCGACATCGACGGCCTGATCGCCGAGCTGCAACGCGGCTATCCCTTCCTCAGCCATGAGCATGCGCGGCGCCTGGCGCGCGCCTATGGCACCCGTGCGATCAAGCTGCTCGGCGATGCAAAATCGGCCGCGGATCTCGGCCAGGCCTTTGGCGCCACGCTGACCGAACGCGAGGTCCGCTATCTCATGGCCAATGAATGGGCCGTCACCGCCGAGGACGTGGTCTGGCGCCGTTCCAAGCTCGGCCTGCGACTATCTGCCGACGAGATCGCGACCCTCGACGACTGGATCAGGAGCCATGCCGTGGCGCAAAGTCCCCTGCTGGAAGCGGGAGGACGCTCATGACCGTGACACTCGATCACGTGACCCGGACCGTGGAAGGCGTGCCGCACATCCGTGACGTCTCGCTGACGCTCGAAAGCGGTACGCTCAACGTGCTGCTCGGGCCGACGCTGTCAGGCAAGACCTCGATCATGCGGTTGCTCGCCGGCCTCGACAAGCCGACCACGGGCAAGGTGTTCGTCAACGGCAAGGACGTCACCGGCGCCGACGTGCGCCAGCGCTCGGTCGCGATGGTGTACCAGCAGTTCATCAACTACCCCTCGCTCACGGTCTACGAGAACATCGCTTCGCCCCTGCGCGTGCAGGGCAAGCCGCGCGACGAGATCGAGGCGCGCGTCGCCGAGGCCGCAAAGCTGCTGCGGCTCGAGCCGTTCCTGAAGCGCACACCGCTCCAGCTCTCCGGTGGCCAGCAGCAGCGCACCGCGATCGCACGCGCGCTGGTCAAGGGCGCCGACCTCGTGCTGCTCGACGAGCCGCTCGCGAATCTCGACTACAAGCTGCGCGAGGAGCTGCGGGCGGAGCTGCCGCGCATCTTCGAGGCCTCCGGCGCGATCTTCGTCTATGCCACAACCGAGCCGACCGAGGCGCTGCTGCTCGGCGGCAACACGGTGTGCATGTGGGAGGGCCAGGCGCTGCAGATGGGTGAGACCACCAATGTCTATCGCCGGCCGCAGACCTTGCGCGTTGCGCAGGTGTTTTCGGATCCGCCGCTGAATCTCGTGGGCCTCGAGAAGGGGAACGGCATGGTCCAATATGCGGGCGGGAGCGCAGCGCCCGCGTCCGGGCTTTATGCCGGTCTGCCCGACGGCTTCTATCGCGTCGGCTTTCGTGCCCATCAACTCGGGCTTGCCAATGGCGAGGCCGACCGTCACGCCTTCCACGCCACTGTCACGGTGACCGAGATCACGGGTTCGGAGAGCTTCGTGCATCTGACCCGCGACGGATCGAATTGGGTGGCGGTGCTGCACGGCGTGCACGAGTTCGAGCCGGGCCAGATGCTCGATGCCGTGCTCGATCCCAATGATGTCTTCGTCTTCGATGCCGCCGACCGTCTGGTCGCGGCACCGGGCTCTTAGGAGGGAGATGCGCCATGGCCCGCATTGACCTCGTCGATCTCGCCCATTCCTACGGCGGCAACGATGCGCCGCAGGAGAGCTTTGCGCTCAAGCCTGTCACCATGACCTGGCGGCAGGGCGGCGCCTATGCGCTGCTTGGGCCTAGCGGCTGCGGCAAGACCACGCTGCTGAACGTCATCTCCGGCATCATCACGCCGTCGCGAGGGAAGATCCTGTTCGACGGCAAGGACATCACGCCGCTGTCAACCCAGAAGCGCAACATCGCGCAGGTGTTCCAGTTTCCGGTGATCTACGACACCATGACGGTGGGGCAGAACCTGGCGTTTCCGCTGAAGAACCGCGGCGTGCCGAAGGCCGACATTGACAGGCGCGTCGCCGAGATCGGTCGCCTGCTCGATCTCGAGCCCTTTCTGAACCGCAAGGCCACGCGCCTGACCGCCGACGCCAAGCAGAAGATCTCGCTCGGCCGCGGCCTCGTGCGCAACGACGTTGCCGCCGTGCTGTTCGACGAGCCGCTGACCGTGATCGACCCCGAGCTGAAATGGCAGCTCCGCTCCAAGCTGAAGGCGCTGCATCGCGAGCTCGACCTCACGATGATCTACGTCACCCATGACCAGACCGAGGCGCTGACCTTCGCCGACACCGTGGTCGTCATGCACGACGGCCGCGTGGTGCAGAGCGGCACGCCGGCCGAGCTGTTCGACAAGCCGGCGCATACTTTCGTCGGCTATTTCATCGGTTCGCCCGGCATGAACATCCTGCCAGCCGAGGTGAGGGGGCGTGAGGCCAGGATCGACGGCCACGTCATCGCGCTGAATCGCAGCTACGACAACCTGCCTGCAGGGGCGAAGATCGAGATCGGCGTCCGTCCCGAATTCGTCGAGGTGGTCGCGCCCGCACCTAGCCTGCTCACTGCCAGGATCGAGCGCATCGACGATCTCGGCCGCATCCGCTTCGCTCGCGTGCGCGTCGGCGACGCCAAGCTCGCGGCGCGCGCGCCTGGCGGCTTCACCAGCGCGGACGGCACCGCCGGGCTGAAATTCGATCCGTCCCACGTCCACGTCTATGCCGACAGCCTTCTGGTGGAGGGAGCCGCCTGATGGACAAGACCGTCAACCAAAAAGCCTGGTTCCTGGTGCTGCCGGTGTTCCTGGTCGTCGCCTTCTCGGCGGTGCTGCCGCTGATGACGGTGGTGAACTATTCGATGCAGGACACCTTCGGCAACAACCAGTTCTTCTGGAACGGCGTCGGCTGGTTCAAGGAGCTGCTCGATCCCTCCACCGACCTCGGCGGCCGCTTCCTCGCCTCGCTCGGCCGCAACCTGTTCTTCTCGCTCGTTATCCTGGCCATCGAGGTGCCGCTCGGCATCGTCGTCGCGTTGTCGATGCCGCGCGAGGGCTGGACGGTCGCAGCCTGCCTCGTCATTCTTGCGCTGCCGCTGCTGATCCCCTGGAACGTGGTCGGCACCATCTGGCAGATCTTCGGGCGTCCCGACATCGGGCTGCTCGGCTACGTCCTCAACGCCATGGGCTTCGACTACAACTACGTCTCCAACGACGTCGATGCCTGGTTCACGGTCATCGTGATGGACGTCTGGCACTGGACCAGCCTCGTCGCGCTGCTGTGCTATGCCGGCCTGAAGTCGATTCCCGAAGCCTATTACCAGGCCGCGCAGATCGACGGCGCCTCGCGCTGGGCCGTGTTCAAGGCGATCCAGCTGCCGAAGATGAACCGCGTGCTGTTGATCGCGGTGCTGCTGCGCTTCATGGACAGCTTCATGATCTACACCGAGCCGTTCGTCGTCACCGGCGGCGGACCCGGCAATTCCACCACCTTCGTGTCGATCGAGCTGGTCAAGATCGCGCTCGGCCAATTTGACCTCGGCAAGGCCGCCGCCCTGTCGCTGGTCTACAATCTCATCATCCTGATTGTCTGCTGGATCTTCTACACCGTCATGACCAATGCCGGTGTCGAACGCAAAGTCCAGGCTTCGAGCGAGCCGGCGGTGGAGCCCAAGCCTTCGCCCGCGCTCAAGCCCGTGCCCGCACTCGAGCCAAGGGAAGGAGTGGCCTGATGCATTCGATCCCCGGCCGCCGCCTCATCATGGGGCTGTTCCTGATCTTCCTGCTGCTGCCGATCTACTGGCTCGTCAACATGAGCTTCAAGACCAACAGCGAGATCGTCTCGACGATGACGCTGTGGCCGCACACTCCGACGCTGCAGCACTACAAGCGTATCTTCACCGACGAGAGCTGGTATTCGGGCTACATCAATTCGCTCGAATACGTCGTCCTCAACACCATCATCTCGATCGCCGTGGCGCTGCCGGCGGCTTACGCCTTCTCGCGCTACCGTTTCCTCGGCGACAAGCATCTGTTCTTCTGGCTGTTGTCGAACCGCATGGCGCCGGCGGCGGTCTATGCGCTGCCGTTCTTCAATCTCTATTCGGCGATCGGCCTGTTCGACACCCCCTGGGCCGTCGCGCTCGCGCATTGCATCTTCAACGTGCCGCTGGCGGTGTGGATCCTCGAAGGCTTCGTCTCCGGCGTGCCGCGCGAGATCGACGAGACCGCGTTCCTCGACGGCTATTCCTTCCCGCGCTTCTTCATCAAGATCCTGGTGCCGCTGATCGCGAGCGGCATCGGCGTCGCCGCCTTCTTCTGCTTCATGTTCTCCTGGGTCGAGCTGCTGCTGGCGCGCACGCTGACCTCGGTGCACGCAAAGCCCATTGCCGCGATCATGACGCGCACGGTCTCGGCCGCCGGCATGGACTGGGGCCTGCTCGCCGCCGCCGGCGTGCTCACCATCATTCCGGGCGCGCTGGTGATCTGGTTCGTCCGCAACTACATCGCGCGCGGCTTCGCGCTCGGCCGCGTGTAAGGAGGCAACCATGGAGTCAATCGCATGGATGGCCTGGACGCTGCCGACCGCGATCTTCTTCGCCGCGCTCGCCTGCACGCTGGCGCTGATGACCTGGCTCGCCGCGGTCTATCCCGAGGCCGAGCGCGTTGGCGTGCTGCGCATCCCGACCACGCGCGGCGACCGCCTGTTCATCTCGCTGATCGCGGCCGCCGTCATCCACCTCGCCTGGATCGGCCTCGTCGGCACCGACGCGATCGCTACGCTGCCTATCGGCGAGGAGGGGTTTGAAATCTCGAGCCTCTGGCTCGCATCAGGAATTTCGCTGGTCACGGCCGCGCTCATTTTCCGCACGGTCTGAAGCTTGCGAAGGGACGGCCAGATCCGGGAGCAACCCGGGCCTGTATAAAAGTTTGTCGCTGCAACGGAGGAACAACATGCGACAGTTTAGGAGAAGGAAAGGTCCATTGACCAAGAATAGTTTTCTGACCATGTCCAGCGCCGCTGCGATCATCGCGGTGTCGTTCGCCGTCTCGGCGCCGGTTCGCGCCGCCGACGAGGCCGTGATCCAGAAGTGGATCGCGGAATTCACGCCTTCGACGCTGTCGAAGGAAGACCAGAAGAAGGAGCTGGAGTGGTTCGCCAAGGCCGCCGAGCCGTTCAAGGGCATGGAGATCAACGTCGTCTCCGAGACGATCACGACTCATGAATACGAGGCGCAGACGCTCGCCAAGGCATTCTCCGAACTGACCGGCATCAAGCTCAAGCACGATCTCATCCAGGAAGGTGACGTTGTCGAGAAGCTGCAGACCCAGATGCAGTCGGGCAAGAACGTCTATGACGGCTGGATCAACGATTCCGATTTGATCGGCACGCATTTCCGCTACAACCAGACCATTGCGCTCTCCGACTACATGACCGGCGAGGGCAAGGACGTCACCAACCCCATGCTCGACGTCAACGACTTCATCGGCAAGTCGTTCGGCACCGGGCCGGACGGCAAGCTCTATCAGCTGCCCGACCAGCAGTTCGCGAACCTCTACTGGTTCCGCTACGACTGGTTCACCAATGCCGACTACAAGGCCAAGTTCAAGGCCAAGTATGGCTACGAGCTCGGCGTGCCCGTGAACTGGTCGGCCTATGAGGACATCGCCGAGTTCTTCACCAACGACATCAAGGAGATCAACGGCGTCAAGGTCTACGGCCATATGGACTATGGCAAGAAGGACCCCTCGCTCGGATGGCGCTTCACCGACGCCTGGCTGTCGATGGCAGGCAACGGTGACAAGGGCATTCCGAACGGTCTGCCGGTCGACGAATGGGGCATCCGCATGGAGGGCTGCCGCCCGGTCGGTTCTTCGGTGGAGCGTGGCGGCGACACCAATGGCCCGGCCGCAGTCTACTCGATCACGAAGTATCTCGACTGGATGAAGAAGTACGCCCCGCCGCAGGCGCAGGGCATGACCTTCTCCGAGTCCGGCCCCGTGCCGTCGCAGGGTAACATCGCCCAGCAGATGTTCTGGTACACCGCCTTCACTGCCGACATGGTGAAGCCGGGTCTGCCGGTGGTGAATGCGGATGGTACGCCGAAGTGGCGTATGGCTCCGTCGCCGCACGGCTCCTACTGGAAGGAAGGCATGAAGCTCGGCTACCAGGACGCTGGCTCCGCCACGTTGCTGAAGTCGACTCCGCCGGATCGCCGCAAGGCAGCCTGGCTCTATCTCCAGTTCATCGTCTCCAAGTCGGTGAGCCTGAAGAAGAGCCATGTCGGTCTCACCTTCATCCGTGAATCCGACATCTGGGACAAGTCGTTCACCGAGCGTGCGCCGAAGCTCGGCGGCCTGATCGAGTTCTACCGCTCGCCCGCGCGCGTGCAGTGGACCCCGACCGGCAACAACGTGCCCGACTATCCGAAGCTCGCGCAGCTGTGGTGGCAGAACATCGGCGATGCGTCGTCCGGTGCGAAGACGCCGCAGCAGGCGATGGATGCTCTCGCGGCGGCCCAGGACTCCGTGTTGGAGCGTCTGGAGAAGTCCGGCGTGCAGGGCGCCTGCGGTCCGAAGCTGCACAAGAAGGAGTCGGCCGAGTACTGGTTCGCCAAGGCTCAGAAGGACGGCACCATCGCGCCGCAGCGCAAGCTCGCCAACGAGAAGCCGAAAGGCGAGACGGTGGACTACGACACCCTGATCAAGTCGTGGCCCGCCACTCCGCCCAAGCGCGCGGAAGCGAAGTAAGCGGCGCGTAGAGCGACATCAAACACGAAAGGCCGGGAGCGATCCCGGCCTTTTTGTTTTGTCGTTGTGGTGCGAGGGTTTTTCACACCCTCGGTGTCATTGCCCGCGAAGGCGGGCAATCCAGTATTCCAGAGACGGTCGTGGTTGAACCGAGAAGCCGCGGCGTACTGGATGCCCCGCCTTCGCGGGGCATGACAGCGTCATGTGTGGAGAAGAACCTACTCCGCCGGCTCGGCCGCGAGCGTCGGGTAATCCGTGTAGCCCTTGGCGCCGCCGCCGTAGAAGGTGTTCTTGTCCCAATCGTTCAGCTCCGCTCCCTGCTTCAGCCGCTCGACCAGGTCGGGATTGGAGATGAACGGCTTGCCGAAGGCGATGAGGTCGGCGGCGTTCGCCTCCAGCACCTTGCTGGCGAGGTCGAAATCGTAGCCGTTGTTGGCGACGTAGGCGCCCGAGAAGCGCTTGCGCAACGATGCATAGTCGAACGGCGCGATGTCGCGCGGCCCGCCGGTGGCGCCCTCGACCACGTGGAGATAGACCAGCTTCAACGCGCTGAGGCCGTCGACGATGTGATCGTACAGCGCCTGCGGATTGGAATCCGAGATGTCGTTGGCCGGCGTCACCGGCGAGATGCGGATGCCGGTGCGCTCGGCGCCGGCCTCGGCGACGACGGCCTTGGAGACCTCCAGCATCAGCTTCGCGCGGTTCTCGATCGAGCCGCCATAGGCATCTAGGCGCTTGTTGGCGCCGTCCTTGGCGAACTGCTCGAGCAGATAGCCGTTGGCGCCGTGGATCTCGACGCCGTCGAAGCCGGCTTCCAGGGCGTTCGTCGTGGCGCGCCTGAAGTCGTCGATGACCCCGGGAATCTCGGAGAGCTCGAGTGCGCGCGGCTCGGAGACGTCGGCGAAGCCGCCGTTGACGAAGGTCTTACCCTTGGCTCGGATCGCGCTCGGTGCCACCGGGGCTGCGCCATTCGCCTGCAGATCGACATGCGAGATGCGGCCGACATGCCAGAGCTGGACGAAGATCTTGCCGCCACGTTCATGCACCTTGTCGGTGACCTTGCGCCAGCCGGCGACCTGATCCTTGCTATAGATGCCGGGCGTGTCCTGGTAGCCCTGACCTTGTTGCGAGACCTGGCTCGCCTCGGTGATCAGCAGGCCTGCGGACGCGCGCTGCGCGTAATAATCGGCGGCGAGCGGTCCCGGCACGAAGGTACCGGGTACGGCACGGTTGCGCGTCAGCGGCGCCATGACGAGGCGGTTGGCCAGCGTGATCGGGCCGAGCTTGTAGGTCTCAAACAATTTGGTCGAACGGCTCATGAGACTGCTTCCGGGCGGTGAGAGGTCTCGAACAATTGTGCATCGCGATATCGGGCGCAAGTGATGAGCCATACGGAAAGTGCAGGCGAGCTACGCGGCAGGGCGCGCATAGCATAATTCATGTGCAATGTCGGCTGCGACAGCGAAATCCCACTGTCGCGGCCGTGCGATTTCACAAATCAGTTCGCGCCGAGGAAATCGCGCTTGCCGATCTCGACGCCGTTGTGACGCAAGATGCCGTGGGCGATCGCGGCGTGGAAATAGAGGTTCGGCAGCGAGAACGAGCTCAGGAATTGCTGTCCCGTCATGGTGATGGTCTTGCCGGGGCCGATCGGAAAGGTGACGTCCTTGGCGTCGGCGCCCTCGAACTGCTCGGGCTTGAAGGATTTGACATACTCGATCGTTTTCGCCAGCCGCTGCTTCAACTCCGCTAAGCTCGTTTCGGTGTCGGGCGTCGAGGGGACCTCGCTATGCGTCAGCCGCGCGCAGCCTCTGGTCGGATAGTCGCTGACCAGCTGGATCTGCCGCGACAGCGGCAGCATGTCCGGGAACAGGCGCGAGCCGAGCAGGACGCTGGGATCGATCTTCCTGGCCGCGCAATGCGCCTCAGCTTTGGTGAGCAGGCCGGTCACGCTGTTCAGCATCTGCAAATAGGCGGGGACGACGGCGTCGTAGAAGGACATGTGATGCTCGCTTTAAATGGTGGGGAAATCCCAGGAGAAAACCTGAGCCACTCACATGGGAGCCTCATGGAAAATTGCAATCGCGGAAAGCCGCTTGTGCGATGCGAAAATTCTACCGCACCGTCGTCTGGGGCAGGACCTGCGCCGTGCCGCCGCGCATGCGCGCAAGCAGCTCGGCGGTCGGCCAGGAATCCGCCGGCAGGCCGTACTTGATCTGCGTCGCCTTCACCGCGGCGCGGCTCTGCTGCCCCAGCACACCGTCGACCTTGCCGACGTTGAAGCCGGCGCGCACCAGCAGCTGCTGCAACTCCTTGAGCTCGTTCAACGGCAATTGCGCGACCGGCGCAGCCGGCTTGCGCATCGGCGCGGCTCCGGCGATGCGCGAGGCGAGATAGCCCGCGGTGGTCGCGTAGATCAGCGAGTTGTTCCACTCGGTGTAGGCGGCGAAATTCGGATAGGCCATGAAGGCCGGCCCGAAGCGTCCCATCGGCAGCAGCACGGAGGCTGCGAGATTGTCGTTCGGCAAGGGCCGGCCGTCGGGATAGGTGACGCCGAGTTGCGCCCATGTCGAGCGCGGCTCGCGTACGGTGAGGTCGGTCTTTTCCCACGGCAGGTTCGGCGGCACCTTGATCTCCTCCAGCCACGGCTCGCCCCGCCGCCATTTCAGTCCGTTTGCGATGTAGTTCGCGGTCGAGCCGATCACGTCGGCCGGCGAGCGCAACAGGTCGCGCCGTCCGTCGCCGTCAAAGTCGACCGCGTAGTTGACGTAGTGCACGGGCAGGAATTGGGTCTGGCCGAGTTCGCCGGCCCAGGAGCCGATCATCTCCTCGGGATGCAGATCGCCGCGGTCGATGATCTTTAGCGCCGCGATGGTCTCGTTCACGAACATCTCCGAACGGCGGCAATCATAGGCCAGCGACACCAGCGATTTCAGCGTCGGCAAATTGCCCATGTTGGCGCCGAAATCGCTCTCGAGGCCCCAGAACGCGGCGATCACCGCGGGCGGCACGCCGTATTCCTTTTCCGCGCGCGCAAACGCCGCGGCGTATTGCTTGATGTGCTGCTGCCCGTTCTGCATGCGATAGGCCGCGGCCATGCGGCCGGCGAATTCGGTGAAGAGCTGGCCGAACACGCGCTGGCCGCGGTCGCGGTTCACGATGCCCTGGTCGTAGACAAGATAGGGCGATGCCTCCGCGATCGTGCGCTGCGACACGCCGGCCGCCACCGCCTGTTGCTTCACCTCAGTCAGGAAGCGATCGAAGCTCGCGCCATTGTGGCACGAGGCGGCGCGCGGCGAGGGGGCTGTCGCTTTCGGCGCTGCGGGCTTGGCCGGCGGCGGAAGCATTTGGGCGGATGCCGTGGCCGTGCATGCGACAAGCGCGACGGCCGCGATCGGAAATCGGGTCTGGACCATGGGGGTTCCGGCGGGGAGGAGCAGGCGTGGATTCGACCGGAGTTTAGGGGAAGCGGCCGCCCCAGGCCATCCCCACCCTGCACCTGATCTGGAGGACGATAGGTCGCCCGCCTTGGTGCGCGGGGCATGTATCCAGAAATCAAGCGCTTGGCTCGGTGGGATCAATCCAGCGAAATCGGGGTTGACCTGTCGAAACCGTTACGGAAAGGCTCGTGCTATGGCCGAGTTGCCTCCGGCGTCGACGCAACGAACACCGGCGGTGCCAGCCGCATCCTCGCCCATGCTCACGGCCGGCGGCATCGTCCTCGCCATCGGAGCCATCTATCTCGGCCGGGAAATCTTCGTTCCTTTTGCCCTTGCGATCCTGCTGAGCTTCGTTCTCACGCCCTTGGTCAATTGGCTGAGACGTTGGAAAGTGCCCCGCATTGCGGCAGTGCTGATTGCCGTTTTCTTTGCCTTCATCGTCGTCGCAGGGATCGCCGTGGTCGTTGGGCGCCAACTGGTCCAGCTCGCCAGCAACCTTCCCAATTATCAGACCACCATCACCGAGAAGATCCGATCGTTGCAAAGCTCGGCGCCGGGCGGTGGGGTCGTCGACGCCGTCACCACGACGATGCAGGATCTCGGCAGAGAGATCTCGGGAGATGAGAAAAAGTCGGCGGCTGCATCCTCCCGGCTTGGCACCGGTAGTGAGAGTCGGGAGCCTGTCACCGTGCGGGTCGAGCCGCCACAGCCGAGACCGCTGGAGCTCATTCGATCGGTCATAGGTCCATTGCTGGCGCCGCTTGCGACTTCCGGGCTGGTCGTCATTTTCGTGATCTTCGTGCTGCTCGAGCGCGAAGACCTGCGCGATCGATTCATCAAACTGGCAGGAGCCGGTGACCTTCAGAAGAGTACTCAGGCCATCAACGATGCTGCGTCCCGGGTCAGCCGCTATCTGCTGATGCAGCTCGTTGTCAATCTGACTTACGGCGTGCCGATCGGTCTTGCACTCTACTTTATTGGCGTACCGAACGCGATTCTCTGGGGCTTGCTCGCAGCGGTACTCCGATTCATTCCCTACCTCGGCCCTTTCCTGGCTGCGATATTTCCCGTTGCCCTGGCGATCGCCGTCGATCCGGGCTGGACGATGCTGTTCTGGGTCGTCGGTTTGTTCGTTACCGCTGAACTCGTCAGCAACAATGTCATAGAGCCTTGGCTTTACGGCTCCAGCACCGGGCTGTCGTCCCTCGCAATCATCATCGCCGCGATCTTCTGGACGATGCTGTGGGGACCCGTCGGGCTGTTTCTGGCGACACCTTTGACCGTCTGCCTCGTCGTCATCGGGCGCTACGTCCCGCAGTTAGAGTTCTTGGGCATACTTCTCGGCAGCGACCCTGTGCTCGCGCCGGAGGAGCAACTCTACCAGCGCCTATTGGCCGGCAACCTGGAGGAGGCGGTTGAGTTCGCCGAGAATTATGTCGACGAGTGTTCCTCGTGTGAGCTGTACGATAACGTCGGAATTCCAGCGCTGCGCCTGGCGGAGAACGATCGTCAGCGCAGCAGCATTGATACCAACTATCGTCGTCTGGTCGCGGATACCGCTATCTCGGTTGTGCGGGAGGTTGACGACCATATCTGCGAGAAGGCGCCTGCAGTGAAAGAGGGCAATCACTCGGCGCAGCGACCATGCGTCCTCTGTCTCGCGGGACGCACGGAGCTCGATCATGCAGCGGCGGAGATGCTCGCGCAGGTGCTCGAGGAGCGCAGCATCGGCGCCAAGGTCTTGCCGCCGATCGTGGTCAGTCGGGGAGCATTGGAGCAACTTGATCTCCAGGGGGTCGACGTGGTGTGCCTGTCCTATTTTCACCCGCAGCCGCAGGTCTATGCCCGCTATGTCTTTCGCCGCCTGCGCCGTCGGGCTCCCCAGGTGAAGCTGGCTGCCTGTTGCTGGAATTTGATCGCGGGCACGGAACAGACGGGGGACCTCAAGACTCAAATGGCGGCAGACGCGGCATTCGCCTCTCTGCAAGCCTGTGTCGAGCAGGTCGAAGCATGGGTCGGTCGCGCGGCGACTCTGGGCGAGGCGCCTCAGCTCACGGCCGACGCCGAACGTGCGCAGCTCGCAGCGTTGCGCGGCCTCGGATTGGACGCCTCGAAACGCCAGGAGCTGGAGGAGGCGTCCAGAAAAGTCGCGCAGGCGTTCAACGCCCCGATCGCGCTGGTGACCTTGGTCGATAGTATTCAGCCGACGCCCGCTGACAGCCGCGCCCAAGAGGTTCAAGCAGGTCCGCAGGGCAATCACCAGGGCTCCCTCGACGCGCATGTGATCGCTGCAGGCGATATGCTGGTTTCCGAGGATGTGATCGAAGACCCGCGCTTCGCCGACGATCCGCATGTGCTGGAGCGAGGCATTCGCTTCTATGCGGGAGTCCCGCTACGGACTTCATCCGGTCATATTGTAGGCTGCCTTTGTGTCATCGATACTCAACCGCGCGAGTTCACCGACCGAGATCGTGACCGTCTGCAGGGGATGGCAAACCAATTGATGGTCGATATCCAGAACGCTCAAGCGACCACAGTCGAGTCGGATAGCTCGACAGAGGTGCATCCCGCCCCCTAGCGGAGAGGAAGCCGACCTTGCCGCTAACAGTGCGTGGCGCTAGCCGAACAGCCGCATCAGCAGCGCCTTACCGACCGGGAGCGCCCTGACGCCGCGATGGGCGCGGATATACTCGCCGGCATAGAACGCCCGGATCGCATGCACGCGCGTGTCCATGCCTTCCGCGAACCGCACGGCAAATCCATCAATGGTCCGCCGCACCACGATGGCCGCGATCGAGCGGCCGTAGATCTGGCACTCGATGGTGCTCCCAAGCGCCGGCGGATCGGGATCGATTAGCCGCGCACCGGTGATGGAGATATCGGCGAGCCGCGCCAGATGCGACCTGCCGTCCTGGCGCAGCAGCACCGGCTCGTTGCGATTGAAGCGCTCCGCCTTGCGCTTGCGCGGCTGCTCGATGCAGACGAAGCAGACCACGGTGAGGATGAACGCGTTGTAGAAGCTCCAGGCCAGCGCCAGTCCGCCGTAGGCGATGTTCTCGCCGCGCTGCTGCAGGATGAAGGCATAGGCGATGGATGCGAGCGTGATGAAAAGTGCGCAGCCGTAGATGCGCAGCAGCGGCCATTCGACGAAGCGTCGGTCGCGGTCGCCGCCTTTCGCGGTGACCTTGAACTTGTGTCCCTTCGGCTTCAACAGGCCGGTCGCCACCGCCTTGAGCACGGCAGGCGCGGCAATCAGTTGCGAGACATCAGTCATCATTGCGAGCGAGCGGCCGCGCGAAAGCCAGGCCATGCTGAGGCCGTTCCAGACATAGAAGGGCAGAAAGACCCGCAACAGCTCGCTCAGATCGGCCCGCACCGCCTGGATGCCGAACAGCAGGAACAGCCAGGGCACCACAAGGCCCGCCACTTTCGAGGTGTAGACCGCGGACCAGCTCATGAAGGCGTCGGCCAGCGAGAGGCGGTCGATGAAGGGCAGCTTCGAGTCCCGCGAGAGCGGTCCGCTGCGGCCGCGCACGATCTGCATCAAGCCGAGGCACCAGCGGGCGCGCTGGGTGATGTATTCCTTCAGCCCTTCCGGCGCGAGCCCGATCGTCAGGCGCTCGTTGAGATAGATGGTATTGAGTCCGCGTTCCTTGAGGCGCAGCGTGACGAGATAGTCCTCCGTCACCGAATCGGTCGGAAAGCCGCCGATCCGCATCAGTCCGGAATAGCGGATGAGGGAGGAGGTGCCACAGCAGAACGCGACGCCCCAGGCGTCCTTGGCCGGCAGCAGGATGTCGAAGAAGAAGCGTTGCTCGTCGGGCCAGACGTCGGTCGCGGCGAGGTTGGTCTGGATCGGGTCGGGATTGATGAAGTGCTGCGGGGTCTGGACTACGCCGACCGACGCATCGTCCATGAGCGAGACGGTGCGCGCAAGGAAATCGGGCCGCGGCACGAAGTCCGCATCGAGAATGGCGACGAACTGCGGCCGCTCCGGCAGCGCCCCGACATGCCTCAGTGCGTGGTTGATGTTGCCTGCTTTGGCGTGCTGGTTGTCGGGCCGCGTCAGATAGTGGCAGCCGAGCTCGGCGGACAGCCGCCGCAGCCAGGGCCGCCTTCCGTCGTCGAGCACCCAGACGCGGTAATTGCCGTAGCCCATGCCCGTCGCGCCGATGATCGTGCGCTCGAGAATTCCTCGTTCCTCGTTGTAGGTGCAGATGAAGACGTCGATCAGCGGCGCGCCCGGATCGGTGGTGCGGCCGTCGACCTTCGCTGCGCCGGTGCGGTCGCGCGTCCGGCTCAGGAACAGCAGCGACAACGCGACCGCGACGAGCGAGGCCGCCTCCAGCAGCATGAAGGGGTAGCCGATCACGGCATCGACGGTCAGGCGCGGCGGCGGAAGCGTCGACATGATCCGCCAATAGAGATAGCGCAGCAGCAAGGTCACCGAGACAATGGCCAGGAACGAGCGCGCCATCGTGCTGTCGCGCCTCAGCAGCGGTACGATCGCCATGAAGGCGCCGAGCGCGATCAGGCCGGGCGTCAGCGCCGCCGTCACGGTGCGGTCTCGTGCCGCGCAAACACCACGCGGCCGGTGCGGCCGACCGTGCAGGCGCGAGCTGCGGCATCGCGCGAGGCCACGGTCACACGATAGGGCTCCTTGCTCAGCGCATCCGGATTGATGGCGAGATTGGCCGGCGCGCCGGCAGCGCCGGTCAGGTTGACCACGGTGCCGGAGATCGGCTCGCCGCCGTCATTGGGCTCGAACGTCGCGTGGTCGCCGAGCTGCAGGCGGTTGTAGACGCTCTCGGTGACATTGGCGGTGATCACGGCGCCGCTGCAATCGAGCACTTTGAGCAATGGCTGGCCTGCCTGCACGTCCTCGCCCGGCGATGTCATCATCTCCCAGACGCGGCCTGCGACGGGTGTCGTAATGTTGGCTTCGGTGAGATCCGCGAACCGGACCTCCTCCACGATGATCTCGTTGGCGAGCCAGGCGATCTCCGTATCGGTGCGCGCGAGATCGGCCTCGAGGTCGCCGGCACGCTGGCGCATCTCCTCCTCGCGCTGAACCGAGCTCGGCCGGTCGTTGTAGCTGTCGCCGAGGAAGGATCCGTTCCGCGCCGCGGCGAGCTCGACCTTGGCCGCGTCCAGCCGCTTGCGCGCACCGAGCTCGGTCTGTTGCGACACCGAGAGCTCGCGCGTCAGACGTGCCAGTTCGACGGTCGAGACATTGCCCGATTTTGCCAGCGAGGAGGCGCGCTCGACGGCGGCACTGGCCTCGTCCCGCCGCGCCGCCGCCGCCTCGATCGAGGTCTGGATCTCCGCGATGCGGGCCTCGAGCTGGAGCACGCGTCCGTCGCGAAACAGCGCGGCCTGCCGCGCCAGATCCTTTTGTGCCGCCTGCGCCGAAGCGAGCTTCGCCGCAAGGCTCGGCCGTTCGTTCTCCAGGCGCGATTTCTGCCGCCGGAGATCGTCAAGCCGGGTGCGATCGCCGCGCGAGTTGAAGACGCGCAGGACGACGGTCCCGGCTTCGAGCTTGGCCTGGTCAGTGACGCGCTGGGCGGCTGCGACGCGGCCACCGATCGGGGTGCGCAAGGTGACGAGGCGGGAATTTAGCACGGCTTCGACGCTCGAATTTTCCCAGATCGCCCGCAGCGGCAGCCAGCCGAAAACGGCGACGATGGCGAGCCCGATCGCGACCTTGGCGCCGCGCCGCAGATACGGCCAGCGGCGCCCCGATTCTTGCCCGCGCTGCGTCGTGGAAGCATGGTCGGACTCGTCATTGGTGAAGAGGTGCTCGTGCAGGGAGTCCTGCAAACCCTTCGCATCAGTTCTGGCGTCGTGAGAAGAGGGGGCGGATGAGGGGGCGACGGAGGCGGCGCTCGAGCGGTCTACCATGGCGGTCACCTTGCTGACGGGAGGCCAACGGGAACCCGGTCAATGCACAAGGCCAATGCCGCGTGCCCGTTACCGCGAGTTATGCGGAAATTGCGCTTTCCAGGTTGCTAAGCCTCCGCGTGTGTTTTTGCGCAAATCCCGGTCAAGCTTTAGTGGCGGCGGAAAGGCTGGCTGGCGCCGCTGGCGTCTGCGGCTCCACGACGCACGAACCTTGCAGCCGGCGGCCGCATTCATACTTCGAAGGTGCCGGCCAGAGGTTCGCCCGCGGCCGCCCTAGGAGACGGCCATGAACTATTTTCGTACCGCATTGCTGCTCGCTGGCCTGACCGCCCTGTTCATGGGCGTCGGCTATCTGATCGGAGGCGCCTCGGGCGCCATGATCGCGCTCGTCATTGCCGCCGCAACCAACCTCTTCACCTACTGGAACTCCGACCGCATGGTGCTGTCGATGTACGGCGCCCATGAGGTCGATCGTTCGACCGCGCCGGAGCTGGTCGGCCTCGTCGCCGAGCTTGCGGGCCGTGCCGGCCTGCCGATGCCGCGCGTGTTCGTGATGGATGAGATCCAGCCCAACGCGTTCGCCACCGGCCGCAATCCGGAAAACGCCGCGGTCGCCGTCACCACCGGTCTGATGAACCAGCTCAGCCGCGAGGAGCTCGCCGGCGTGATTGCGCACGAGCTCGCGCATATCAAGCATCACGACACGCTGCTGATGACGATCACCGCGACCATTGCCGGTGCGATCTCGATGCTGGCGCAGTTCGGCATGTTCTTCGGTGGCAATCGCGACAACAACAACGGTCCGGGCATCGTCGGCTCGATCCTGTTGATGATCCTCGCTCCGCTCGGTGCCATGCTGGTGCAGATGGCGATCAGCCGGACCCGCGAATATGCCGCCGACAATCTCGGTGCGCGCATCGTGGGGCAGCCGATGTGGCTGGCCTCTGCGCTGGTGAAGATCGAGGGCGCCGCGCACCAGGTCCCAAACTACGAGGCCGAGCGAAACCCTGCGACCGCGCACATGTTCATCATCAATCCGCTGTCTGGCCACGGGGTGGACAACCTGTTTGCCACCCACCCCTCGACGCAGAACCGCGTCGCCGCCCTCCAGCAACTGGCAGCCGAGCTAGGCGCGCGCGCGGCGCCGTCGGTCGGCGCCAACGAAAACTATCCACCGCGCGGGCCGTGGGGCCGCTCCTCCTCACGTCGTAGTCCCTGGGGCTGACGGAGCCGGCAAGGATTGCGTCTGGCTTTGTGATCTGGCGCACACAGGGGGGTCCCCGACCGGTGTTAACTCCTCGGCGTGACCATTCCTTCGAAAGGGGATGCGTGGCCGGCGCGCTGCCGGCCACCGTCGAAGATGACCAGAATTGCCGTACCATTGCTGATCGTCCTTTGCGTGCTCGTCGGCTTGTCCACGCACATGGTCGTCAATTGCGGCGACGAGGATGATCCCGACATCTGCTCGGCCGTGATCGGCTTCTCGCCGCTGCGCGGCTCGCTGATCGCCTTCGCCTATGCGGGACGTGGACGGATCGCGCTACGTCACGGCGACTTCAAGCGGGCGATCGCCGATTTCGATGAGGCCATCCACCTCAATCCCAACCGCGCTTCGCTTTATCGCTACCGGGCGCTGGCGCGCCGGCAGAACGGCGACCTCGAGCTTGCCATTGCGGATTACGACGAGGCGATCGCGCACGATCCCAAGCGCGCCGCACCTTATCACCAGCGTGGTCTCGCGCTCGCCGCAATGGGCGATCTCGACCGCGCCATCCTGAGCTACAGCACGGCGGTCCGCCTCGACCCCTCCGATGCGCAGGCCCGTCTCGACCGCGGCCTTGCGTTCCTCGCCCGCGGCCAGACGGACGACGCCCGCGCCGATTTCGAGGCCGCGCTGGCGCTGCCCGCCGGCAAGGACGGTCACGCGCGAGAGGCCGCGCGCGCCAAGCTCGCTGAACTCGCCAGCGCCGAGCCGACATTGGTTGCCGCCCCGCGAAGATGACAATCTGGCGCGGCATTCGCGGCGACAACCTTCTCACGTCTTTAGGACAGGCGGCTTGCCGTATAGCCGCGAGACCGGTGGGAGATGCCGAGAGCGAGACTGTCGCGGCTGTCTGCTGCGCGTATGAACCAATTCAACTAGTGTTGAGTTGGATCAATACTGGCAGGGTCCAGAGTGCATCCATGTCGTCCACCACTGGAGGAGCTTCCAATGTGCAAATGGGCTTTGACCATTCTGACCGTGAGTATCGCCCTGACAGCGGGAGATGCCCGGGCCCAAAGATATGACCCGGCTTATCCCGTTTGCCTGAACGTCGTTTCTCGCGGAATGACCCCTTACTACCGATGCAGCTTCACGACGATGGACCAATGCAGGGCGTCGGCAAACGGCCAGATGTGCGTCCTCAATCCCTACTACGCCGGTCCTCCGGCGAGAGGAAACGCTCGGCGTCAGCATCGCCAGACCTACGTGCCACCGAGGCCGCCGATCCACTACCGGGCTGCACCCTACAATCAGTTCAATGAACCCTATTATGGAGCGTCCCAAGGTTACGCGCCTGGCGAGAAAGAGCGCTTTCTCCAAAGTGTGAGGCAATACATGTGAGGGATGTCGCTCGACTGTGTTGGCGCAGCGCATCCCAGGGCTGGGATCGTCGAGGTCGCGGCCGGCCCGATTGCGGCGGGCGCGCGGGAGCGTGTCGCAAACGCGCAACGCGGCGATCCGATCACGCCGGAGATGACAGAGTAGACAGGTCGTCGAGCCCCCAGATCGCCAACCCGCAGCGGCGATCAGGGAGGAGCAACGGCTACGTCTTCTTTTTCGCTTTGGCTTTCTTTGCGGCCTTCTTCGCCGGCTTCCCGTCCTTTGCCTTCTCCGCCTTCACCGTAACAGGCGTGCTGGCGGCGAGGCGCATCGACCGCGCGTAGCTGTCGGCGACGTTATCGGCGGACATCTGCAGGCGCTTGGCGGCCGCAGTGGCCTGCTCCATGGTGGCCTTGGCCATCATCTTGAAGCGCTCGCCGGTCTCCTTGCCCTTGGCCTTGGCCGCAAGGCTGTTGAAGCGATCCCGCCGCTCCTTGGCACGGGTCATCAGGCCCGTATGCAGCTGTCTGGCCAGTTGCCGGATCACGACATCCAGGTCGGCTTCCGCCATGGTCTCTCATCCCCTTCGAAAACGGTATCGATGCGGGCGGGACTATGCAGATCGGACCCCGGCTTGGCAATTCCCGGCTGTGCGTCATCCGCAGCTTACCGAGCGTGCGAAACAAAAAAGCCGCGCTGTTCGCGCGGCTCTTTGGCTTGGCGCCGTCCGCTCATTTCAGCGAGGCGACCGGGCCGTTCGAGGTCGCCGGCTCGGGGTCGAAGCCGAACACGCCGACCAGATATTTGTAATAGTCCGGCATCTTCTCCTTGAGCGCCTCGCGCGACTTCGGATCGTGGAATTCGCTCTTGCCGGCCAGGAAGATGCTGGCGGTCACCGCAAAGAATTCCATGGGATTCTTCATCGCATAGGATTCCTTGGGCAAGAGGTCCTTCGACTTGGCGAGGGCGTAGTAGGTGATCACGCCCTTGTTGGCGTAGCCGTCCGGCAGCAGCCGCGCGTGGAAGGCGTGCAGCATCTCGTGCAGCAGCACGGCCTCCTTCTCGTAGCGCATCATGTCCGGCCGCAGCATGATCACGCCGAGGCCCGAATCGACCGCGAGGTCGACGGCATTGGGATTGGTCCAGCGCTGCTTGGCGGGGTCCCAGACCGTCAGGGTCCGGGGCGCGGTGCGCTGCATGTCCGGCGTGACCCGGCCGTAGCAGGCGGTGGCGGCGCCTTCGTCGAGGCAGGCGAGTTCGCTCGCGACGATCGGAACGGTGTGGAAAAAGCGCAGCACGCGCGGGGAGAGGCCGACGCCTTCGACGACGTCGATCTGGCTCTTCAGGTTCTCGGTGAGCTTGTCGACATCCTTGCGGTCGCGGTTCTCGGAGATGTCGAACATGTAGCCGCGGTAGCTCTGGAAGCCCGGCGGCAGCGGCTGCGCCGCGCCGGCATCGAGCGACCCGGCGATGGTTGGACTGGCGAATAGCGCGCCGACAATGGTCGCGGTCAGCAGCAACGCAATGCGCATGGTGAACCCCCTGATGTCACTTCGCCCGGCAGATTAGGCCGCCCTTGTTTGCGAAAAGTGAGTGCGGCGAGACTAAGGCACCGATGTTGAGGCGTGCTTAACCGTTGGTTGCAGATCGCGCGGGCGGATTAGGGTCGGGTTAACCAAGCGTGGATCGGCTGCGCGCTTCGGCGTAACATCCGCCCGGGCTCGAGGCCCTCACATCATAGCCGGAAGGGGAGGATGCCATGTATGCCGCCATCCGTCAGGCCAAGGCGAAAAGCGGGAGCGCGGAAGAGCTGACGCGCCGCATCAAGGACGGCGCCGTTCCCATCATCAGCGACGTCGACGGTTTCCGCGCCTATTACGTCGTCTATGGCGGCGACGACACGGTCACCGCGATCTCGATCTTCGACAAGTTCGAGCAGGCGGAGGAAGCCAACAAGCGCGCCATCGCCTGGATCGAGAAGGATCTCGGCCCGCTGCTCGCCGGCGACGCCCGCGCCGTGGCGGGGCCGGTGATCGTGCATACGCTGGCGTAGGTGGGCGGGTCGCTATCGCCACACATTCAACTGTCATCGCCCGCGAAGGCGGGCGATCCAGTACTCCGCGGCAGCAGTGATTGAGCCGATGGGCCGCGGCGTACTGGATGCCCCGCTTTCGCGGGGCATGACAGCGGTGGGTGTAGCGTGCTCCTCCTGCCAAACGCGCAGCCGCTCCCTCACAACTCCCTTGCATTCGAGAACGCAAAGCTCGACACCCTTCTCGTCGTCTCGTCCAGGATCAACGTGCGCGTGATCGGCGGCTCGGCGCGCTGGGCGCAGTTCTCGCGCTCGCAGAGGCGGCAGTTGACGCCGATTGGGGTGCCCTCGGCCTTCTCCAGGTCCAGGCCGGTGGCGTAGGTCAGGCGGGCGGCGTGGCGGATCTCGCAGCCGAGGCCGATGGCAAAGCGCGGCTGCGGCAGCGGATGCGGCGCCACGGGGCGGCGCACCATCTGCGCGATCGAGAAATAGCGCGTGCCGTCGGGCAGCTCGATCACCTGCTTGAGCAGACGATCCGGCGTGTCGAAGGTCGAATGCACGTTCCAGAGCGGACACGTGCCGCCGAATTTCGAGAACGGGAAGGTGCCGGAGGAGAAGCGCTTGGAGACGTTGCCGGCATTGTCGACGCGCAAGAGGAAGAACGGAATGCCGCGCGCATTCGGTCGCTGCAGCGTGGTGAGGCGGTGGCAGACCTGCTCGAAGCCGGAATTGAAGCGCTGTGCCAGCACGTGGATGTCGTAGTTCAGCGCTTCGGCGGCCGCGAGGAACGCCGGGTAGGGCATCATCACGGCGGCCGCGTAGTAATTGCCGAGCGTGATCCGGAACAGCCGCCGCGGCGCATCGTCCAGCGGGCCGGCCCGGCCGATGATGGTCTCCAGCGCCTGCGCGCATTCCGCTAAGCCCAGCTGGAAGGCGAGCTGGAATGCGCGGCCGGGCGGATCGACCAGCTCCGAGATCAGCAGCTGGCGGCGGTGGCGGTCGAATCGGCGGAGCGTCTCACGCATCACGTCGACCGGCATGATGCGGGTCTGGATCGAGTGCTTCTCGCGCAAGCGCGCGATCAGCGCGGCATACAGCCCTTCGGCGGGCTCGTTCAGCTCGTCGCGCAGATTTTCCGCCGCCTGCTCCAGCTCCGGAAAATAGTTGCGATTGGCCTCGATCAGCTCGCGCACGCGCTCGACCGGATTGGCCTCATAGCGCGTGCCGACGTCGCGGTCGGCCATCTGCGCCGCGGCCAGCGTCTCGCCCTGGCGCGCCTCGGTATAGGCCGCGTAGAGCCGCTGCAGCGCATGGGTGACGCCGGGGCAGAGCTCGGCGAGGTCGCGCAGCTCCTGCTTGGGCACGTCGATCTGCCGGAACAGGGGATCGGAGAAGATCTCGTTCAGCTCGGCGAAGAAGCGGTCCTCGTCCGCGGTGGCGAGGTCGCGCAGGTCAAGGTCATAGGTCTCGGCCAGCCGCAGCAGGATCTGCGCCGTGACCGGGCGCTGGTTGCGCTCGATCAGGTTGACGTAGCTGGGCGAGATCCCGAGCCCCTCGGCGATCTGGGTCTGCGACAGCCCCAATTGCTGCCGGATCCGCCGGAAGCGCGGGCCGACGAAGAGTTTCTTGCCGGAATCGGCGGGCATCACCAGCTCCCTTCTTCGCCTCTGCCCGCTTGCGGGGAGAGGCCGACACGCACCGAGCGATGAGAAGCATCGTTCGGGGCGTGGCGGGTGAGGGGGAGCTTCCGCAGGGGAGGTGAGAGTCGGACTCGCGGAGAGAGCCCCTCACCCCGACCCTCTCCCCGTAAGAACGGGGAGAGCGAGAAAGCAGCGGATTCGACGGGCATGTCTCGGATCTCCAGACTCAATCAAGGTCAGAACCGTTGACCTATTATTTTACAGATTTTACAAAGTGACATCTATTACACGTTCAGATGTTACATGACATCACCAATAAAAAACAAGCCATCTGTACGAACTTTTCCTTTTCGCGTTTAGCTCCTGACACGCATCTCGCAATGCATTGTCAAGAATGTCGATGGTTGCCATCGCCGTCGTCAGCGAAAGGATCAGGCACATGAACTACCAGCCCCGCGGTATCAGCACCCTCCAGGGTCCGTCCTCGTATCAGGACGAGGTCAAGGCGGCTCAGGCGCTGCTCGAGACCCAGCCGACCTGGAACGGCGTGTCGGCCGAGGCCGTCGCGCGCATGCGCCTGCAGAACCGCTTCAAGACCGGCCTCGACATCGCCCGCTACACCGCTGCCGTGATGCGCGCCGACATGGCCGCCTATGACAAGGATCCCACCAAGTACACCCAGTCGCTGGGTTGCTGGCACGGCTTCATCGCCCAGCAGAAGCTGATCTCGGTCAAGAAGCATTTCGGCGGCAAGACCGACCGCACCTACCTCTATCTCTCCGGCTGGATGATCGCGGCGCTGCGCTCCGAATTCGGTCCGCTGCCCGACCAGTCCATGCACGAGAAGACCGCGGTGCCGGCGCTGATCGAGGAGCTCTACACCTTCCTGCGTCAGGCCGATTCGCGCGAACTCAACGACATCTTCCGTCTGCTCGACAAGGCCCGCAAGGAAGGCGACAAGACCCGTGAGAAGGAGCTGATCGAGAAGATCGACAACTTCCAGACCCATGTCGTCCCCGTCATCGCCGACATCGATGCCGGCTTCGGCAACGCGGAGGCGACCTATCTGCTTGCCAAGAAGATGATCGAGGCGGGCGCCTGCGCGCTGCAGATCGAGAACCAGGTCTCCGACGAGAAGCAGTGCGGCCACCAGGACGGCAAGGTCACCGTGCCGCATGACGTCTTCCTGGCGAAGATCCGCGCCTGCCGCCACGCCTTCCTCGAGCTCGGCGTCGAGGACGGTATCGTCGTGACCCGCACCGACTCGCTCGGCGCCGGCCTGACGCAGCAGATCGCCGTCAGCCACAAGCCCGGCGACATCGGCGACCAGTACAACAGCTTCCTCGATTGCGAGGAAATCACCGCGGAGAACGCCAAGAACGGCGACGTCATCATCAACCGCAACGGCAAGCTGATGCGTCCGAAGCGGTTGCCCTCCAACCTCTACCAGTTCCGCCCCGGCACCGGTGCAGACCGCTGCGTGCTCGATTGCATCACCTCGCTGCAGAACGGCGCCGACCTGCTCTGGATCGAGACCGAGAAGCCGCATATCGAGCAGATCGCCAGCATGGTCGACCGCATCCGCAAGGTGGTGCCGAACGCCAAGCTCGCCTACAACAACTCGCCGTCGTTCAACTGGACCCTCAACTTCCGTTGGCAGGTCTACGACGCGATGAAGGAAGCGGGCCAGGACGTCAGCAAGTACAACCGTGCCGAGCTGATGAAGGCGGAGTACGACGACACGCCGCTGGCGAAGGAAGCCGACGAGCGCATCCGTACCTTCCAGGCGGATTCGGCCAAGCGCGCCGGCATCTTCCACCATCTGATCACGCTGCCGACCTATCACACGGCCGCGCTCTCGACTGACAATCTCGCCCGCGAGTATTTCGGCGAGCAGGGCATGCTGGGCTACGTCAAGAACGTCCAGCGCGCCGAGATCCGTCAGGGCATCGCCTGCGTGAAGCACCAGAACATGGCCGGCTCCGACATCGGCGACGACCACAAGGAGTACTTCGCGGGCGAAGCTGCGCTGAAGGCGGGCGGCGTCCACAACACGATGAACCAGTTCGGCTAACGGCGGATCGGACCGGTCTGGAAGCCAGGTTGGAGTCCAGGCCGGTCACGCACCTCAACAGGAGACTGACAATGACCAAAGGCAGCAATTTCTGGGTGATCGGCGGCGAGTTCGGTTCGATGAACTTCCACAAGCTCGTGGAAGGCTCGGCCCAGGTCAAAGGTCCGTTCAAGACCCGCAAGGAAGCCGAAGAGTGCTGGAAGGAAGTCTCGGAAGAAAGCCGTCACAAGGCCGGCGTCCGCTTCTCGATCGTGGAAGAGCCCTCGCGGGTCTCGGCCTGATCGCCCCGACTTAAGAAGACGTCCAAGGACGGATGGTCCCATCCAGGCCCTGCCTGGGTGGGATCGTCTGTTTTTGGCACAGGTGAAACGGCTGTGGGCGCCGTAAGTCTCTGGAATTGTGGGCCTTTGCGGAGGGTTTGGTTGCTGATAGGTTAATGACGGAAAGTCGAGGACGAGGCCGACAATGTCAGAGCCCGAGACCAGCGGGACCGATCCCGGCCAGCCGCGCCCGGTGCGACTGCGCGATGCGCTGCTGCGCGCGCGGATCGAGGCGGCCGACCGTACCGGCGTCGTCGTCGATTTGCGCGACGCCGAGGTGGCACGGCTCGAGATCCTCAACGACGCGCTCGATCCCCTGTTCGCCCAGGTGCCCGATCAGATTGACCTGTTCGACCGCGGCATCAGCCAGGGCGATACGCCGCGGCTGTGGATCGACGTCGTCGCCCACATCGTGATGGGGCGCGACAAGCGGATGTACCGCTTCGTCCAGGACACCCGCTTCGGCCGCATCGTGCTCGCCGAATCGCACGACACCGCCGTGATCGTCGAGGCCGTCACCGACTATGTCGCGCGCCGCATGGTCGAGCGCGAGCGTGCGATGGTGGTCCAGCCCGAACCGCAAGCACCGACCGCCGCGCCGCCGCCGCGCCGTTCGCGCGTCTGGCCGTTCGTGTTCGGCTTCGTGCTGGGCGCGGCCGCGCTGTTCGGGCTTGCAGTGCTGGCGGTCTTGCGGAACTGGTGAGGCTCTCTCCGCCGTCATTGCGAGGAGCCCTTGCGACGAAGCAATCCAGACTGCCTCCGCGGAGATTCCTGGATTGCTTCGCTGCGCTCGCAATGACGGCCGGGGACTAGATCAACCGCACATGCTTGATCTGTCCGATCTGAAATCCAGCCCCGAGGCTTCGCACCGTCTGCTCGCAGCGCCAGCCGGCATTGTCCTTCTCGATGGTGAACAGATTATACGCCGCCGCTGGATAACGTCCGTGCGCCAGCGCAGAGGCCGACGGCACGCCGAGCGCGGGAATGTTGCCGTTTGGACCCTCGAACCACATCGTCGAATGAATGTGGTCGTGCCCGTGCAGGACCAGCTCGACGCCGTGGCGCTTCAACAGTCCCAGCAATTCCGGCGCGTCCGTCATCCGCTTCGCCCGCGCGCTGGACTTCAGCGGATGATGCACCAGCAGCACGCGGAAGACGTCTTCCGCCGCGAGCCGCTCGAGCACCTCCGCAAGCGCGGCGAGCTGATCGCGCCCGAGCGTGCCGGTCGCCATTAGCGGCAGGGTCGGCACCGCCGTGGACAGGCTGATCAGGGCCAGCGGCCCGCGCCGGCGCACCGCGGGGAAGGCTGCGCCGCCGGGTGTGTCCGCGGCGATGTAGTGCAGGAACGTCTCGCCGAAGCGATGACGCGTCGCGCTGACATAGGCGTCGTGATTGCCGGGGATCGCGGTCACGCGGTCGGGCGGGCCGACGCTTTCGAGCCAGGCCAGCGCCGGTGCGAACTCCGCCTCCAGCGCCAGGTTGACGAGATCGCCCGTCACTGCGATGTGGTCGGGCGCCTGCGCCTTCATGTCGGCGACGAGCGCGTCGAGCACCTCGCGGCGCTGGTACTTGTGGCGGTTGCGCGTCCAGTTGACATAGCCGAGCGCGCGCTTGCCCGCGAGCTCGATCAGCCGCGGCTTCGGCAAAGGCGCCAGATGCGGATCGGACAGGTGGGCGAGCGTGAAGGGAGCCAGCGTGAAGGGAGTCATGGCGCGCGAATGCCTCGCTATTGCTCCGCTGTAATGGCAAGGTCGCGCGCGCCGCGCAAGCAGGGCCTGAAACGGGGGGCGTCGAGGAGCCTGATGGGAGAACGTCTGAACCGAGCCCGACGGAAAGCCGAGCCGCTGCTGCGGCGGTTCTTCCACGTCTATTTCCTGCTCGTCCGCGGCATGACGCTCGGCGTCCGCGCCGTGGTGCTGGATGCCGACAATCGCGTCTTCCTGGTCAGGCATAGCTACGTCAGCGGCTGGTATTTGCCTGGCGGCGGCGTCGACTTCGGCGAGACCATGGAAGAGGCGTTGCGACGCGAGCTCAAGGAGGAGGGCGACATCGATCTGACCGGCGAGGCGATCCTGCACGGCGTCTTCCTCAACAGCCACGTCTCCCGCCGCGACCACGTCGCGGTCTACGTGGTCAGGCAGTTCAGGCAGGACCGCGTCCCTGAGCCCAACCGCGAGATCGTCGAATGCGGGTTCTTCGACAATGCCGCATTGCCCGAGGGCACCACGCCCGGCACGCGGCTGCGGATCGCCGAAGTGCTCGATGGCAGGCCCGTGATTGCGACGTGGCGCTGAGGGCGGCTTGTGCTAGTAACCCGCTCGACGCGCACGGTAGGCCACGCCGCTCGGGCGCGAGCCGACAAGCCTCGGAGTGCTGCCCTGATGACCACAACGCAACTTCGTATCGCGGTGCTGGTGCCCTGCTACAACGAGGAGGCCGCGGTCGCGACCGTCGTTGCCGATTTCCGCAAGGCGCTGCCCGCGGCGGAGATCTACGTCTACGACAACAATTCGCGCGACCGGACCGCCGCGGTCGCGCGCGAAGCCGGCGCGATCGTGCGCAGCGAGCGGCGGCAGGGCAAAGGTCACGTCGTACGCCGCATGTTCGCGGACGTCGAGGCCGACGTCTATGTGCTGGTCGACGGTGATGCCACCTACGATGCGCCGAGCGCACCGATGATGATCGACAGGCTGCTCGACGAGCATCTCGACATGGTGGTCGGGCTTCGCGTCGATCAGGTCCAGGCCGCCTACCGGCTCGGCCACCGCACCGGGAATCGCATGCTGACCGGCTTCCTGTCCGATACCTTCGGTCACGCTTTCAAGGACATCCTGTCCGGCTACCGGGTGTTCTCGCGCCGCTTCGTCAAGTCCTTTCCCGTCCTCTCCGACGGTTTCGAGATCGAGACCGAGCTTGCGGTCTATGCGCTGGAATTGTCGCTGCCGGTCGCCGAGGTCGAGACGCCCTATTATGCGCGCCCCGAAGGCTCGTTCTCCAAGCTCAACACCTGGCGCGACGGCTTTCGCATCCTCGGCACCATGCTGAAGCTCTATCGCAGCGAGCGGCCGTTGCGCTTCTTCACGGTGATCGGAATCCTGCTGGCGCTGGCGTCGATCATCTTGGCGATTCCGATCGTGATCACCTTCATCGAAACCGGCCTCGTGCCGCGCCTGCCCACCGCGGTGCTGTCGATGGGCCTGATGATCATGGCCCTGCTGTCGGTGTCATCAGGGCTCGTGCTCGATACCGTGACGCGGGGGCGGCGGGAGATGAAGATGCTGGCCTATCTGTCGCAGCCGGCGTCGAAACGGGACGCGGGTTGACTGCGCGCACGCCTCCTCCTTCGAGACGGCGCTTACGCGCCTCCTCAGGATGAGGCTGATCAACGTCGGCGCCCCCTTTGAAAGTGCGGCCGCGCACTCCGCCCTCATCCTGAGGAGCCCGCCTCAGCGGGCGTCTCGAAGGATGGCCGCAGGGAAAAACTCTCAAACGCTATAGCTACCCGGCCGGGCGGCGAAACGGAGGCCCATGGACCTTCGCAGGCGCAAGTGCTACTCCGCGAATTGACATGAACGATCTCTCACTGACCATTCTTCCCGAAGCCGCCGGCGACGCTCAGGCGATCGAGCGGCTGCACGAACGCACCTTCGGCCCCGGCCGCTTCGTGCTGAGCGCCTACCGGATCCGCGAGCACGTCGACCATCTGCTCGAACTGTCCTTCACGGCCCGTATCGGCACGCTCCTGGTCGGCTCCGTCAGGCAATTGCCGATCCTGATCGGCGAAACGCCCGCGCTGCTGCTCGGGCCGCTCACCGTCGAGCCGCCGTTCCGCGACCGCGGCATCGGCCGTCAGTTGATGGAGCGCGCGCTGAAGGACGCCAGGGCAAAAGGCCACCGCCTCGTGCTGCTGGTCGGTGACGAGCCCTATTACGGCCGCGTCGGCTTCAAGCAGGTCGCCAAGGGCCGCGTCACCATGCCGGGTCCCGTCGATGCCGCGCGCATCCTGGTGTTCGAGCTCGTCGACGGCGCCTTCGAGGGCGTGTCGGGCGCGGTCGGCCCCGACTGGAGCAAGGCGCGGACATAGGAGCGGCGCGCGTCGTTGGAAACGCCGTAGCCCAGATGGAGCGCCGCGCAATCCGGGAAGGTCTTCCGCAACGAGAGAACCCCGGATTACGCTGCGCTCCATCCGGGCTACGACACTGCTCGTAGCTCATCCGGCTAAGAGACCGTCGAGAAGACGCGCGGCTGCGCGCGTCATACTCCGTCATTGCGAGCGCAGCGAAGCAATCCAGAATCTTTCTGCGGAGGCGGTCTGGATTGCTTCGTCGCAAGAGCTCCTCGCAATGACGGCGTGTGTCGTTACCTAGAACTTGAAGTTCGCGAACGCCCTGACGCCGATGCCGGGCAACAGCACCTGGTCCTTGTTGAAGGAGACGGCATTGCGGATGTTCTCGTTGAGCAGGTTGTTGCCGACGAGCCCGACATGCATCTCGCGCGCGCCGAACCAACGTTGATCGAGCTGCGTTTTGTAGCTGACCTCGGCTTTTAGCAGGTTGTAGCCAGGCGTCGTCGTCTCCGCGATCGCTGCGATGTCGTTTTGCGCGAACGCGTGCAGCAGGTTGATCCGGGCAAACCAGTTGGCGTCGCGATAGTACACACCACCGCCCAGCCGCTGAGGCGGAATGCGTGGCACGTTGGTGCCGTCATCGAAGGTCGCACGCACGATGTCGTATTGACCTTCGATGCCCCAGATCCCGTTCCAGACCGGCATCACGTCGTACTGGAACTGGAATTCGCCGCCACGAAATGTCGCGTCGCGCTGCGAATAGACCGCCTGATTCAGTTCGAGGCCGGCGCCAAGCTGGCAAACGCCGTCCTCACACGTGTTGCCGGTCAGGCGCCGGTAGATAAAGCCGTTGAACTTGGTGTAGTAGCCGGTGATTTCGAAGCGAAGCGGCCCGACCGCCCGTCGCAGTCCCGCCTCGACCGACTTGGCGGTCTCGATGCCGAGATTGGGATTGCCGATGTCGAAAGTGGTGGTGGCATCGTGGCCGCCGCGCGAGAACAATTCCGCCGGTTTCGGCGCGCGTTCGACATATTGGCCGGTGATGCTGGCGACCAGATCCCAGGGAAGGCTGTGGATCAGGCCGATGCTCCCGCTCACCGGCGTGAAGTTGCGGTTGACCGCTGTTGCGGGGCCGATCGCGGCCGGATCGACGGCGAGGTCGAACACATCGGGGACGAAGGCTGGCGCCGTGCCGCTCAACCTTGCGCTCTCGACGCGCCCGGCGATCTGAGCCTTGGTGGCTTCGCTGAACTTGAACTCGTTGAAGATGTACCCGGCGACCTTTGTGTTCTTGTTCGGATCGAACAGTCCGTTGACCGGACTGCCTGGATCGTCCGGACTCGGCGCAGTCAGCTTCTGGTGCGACGCCTGAACACCCACAGCGGTGGTCAGCGCGGCAAAGCGGACGTCGAACGGCGCAAGCTGCACCTCGACGCGGCCTTCCTGTTCCTTGTTGGTGAAGGTCTGTCTCACGCCGAGGGAGCCGAGGTCGGCAGAGTCGGCGAGCCCGACCTCATCGTGCTTATAGTCGGTGGCGCTGGCCCAGAACCGGATCGCATCGATCGCCGCCGCGTCCGGCCGATACTCGCCTTTTGTCGTGAATTTTGTTTGTCGTCCGTCGATCCGCGTCAGGAACTCGCTGCCCTCGATACCGGGAATGTGATAGAGCGCGTTGTGCTGCGTGATTGCCGCGCCGACGTAGCCGCCGTCGAAGATGTAGGAGCCGCCGACAGATCCGCCGTAGGCCTGCGATGCCGAATTCGGCTGGCGTCCGTTGAACGGCAGCGTCGGGTCCGTCAAGAACGGGTAGCTCGGGATGTTGTAGTCGCCGGCCTTGCGGCCAAAGGCATCGGCGTGGAAGGCAAAGTTGCCGCCGCCGGCATCGAGCAGCACGGCACCTTCGGTCCCACGATCGACCGAAGTTACGGCCGTCCGTGTTTCCGCGGTGATGCAGCCCGGCGATCCCACGTTTGCCAGCGGCGCCTTGGTCGGGAGTCCGTAAGTCGGGAAGGGCGCCGTGCAGGACGGCAAAGCATCCGGAATTCGATTGTTGGTTGCGCTGACCACGCCGCCGATCGCGGTGGAGCCGTAGCGCAGCGTCGCCGGTCCGCGGATGACCTCGACCTGGTTGGCTGCCAGCGGATCGATCGGCACGAAGTGATCCTCGCCGAGGTCGGACGCGCCGTTGCTGCCCGTTCCGTTCTCGACAATGCCGACACGGTTGGTGTCGAGGCCGCGAATGATCGGGCGGCTCGATGCGCCGGGTGCGTATTCAGAGCCGGTGATGCCGGGCTTCGAGAACAGGAGATCGCCGAGCGTGCCGCCGCCGTTGCGCCGAATCTCCTCGTTCGGCACGACCGTGACGGTCGCGAACTGATCGGTCACAACAGGCAGCACGCCTTGCTGAGGCGCGGCAGGCACCGGGGCTGCCGGCGCCGCTTCCGCCGTCTGCTCACGGCTGCGCACCCGCGCGGTCCGCGTGCCGCGGCCCGCGTTGCGCGACGGCACCACTGCTCGACGCACGATGGGGCTCGGCGCGGTCACGGTGACGGCGGGAAGCTCGGTCGACGATCTGTCTTGTGCCGAGTCTTGGGCGAACGCGGATGTAGCGGCGGCGCCGAGCAGGAGCAGGCTTGCTCCGCCAAGGCGCTGCGCGCGTCGCAATTGAAATGACATGGTCCTGATTCCACTCAGGCGCCGTCCGGATGATGCTCTGCTGACCGGAGGCGGCCTGCCGTCGCGACGCGACGGAATTCGACTTCAACTTCTCCCAGATACTTGCCGATGGGCGGCGAGGCTGGGCGTGATCAAGCGTTGGAGTCAGGACGCAGGAGGGGCGCGCGGCTGGAACGCCGTGCCGGTCGATGTCAGATGAGCGAACTCGGCGTCGAGGCTGCGCTGGAGCAGCTCGATCGCCTGCGGCAGCAGCAGCACGGGTGGCGTCGCCGACACGATCGTGCCCGCCATCGCAATGATGGCGCAGATGGCGCAATTGTCTTCGCCCGAATGCTCGCGGTCGGGGCTCGCCGGCGATTGCTTCTGCACCGCGGCGCGGTCGACCGCTGCAACGTCGTTGGCGCTATCGGTCTGCTGGACCGAGGATTGAGCAAAAGGCGCGGCCTGCGCGAACCAATGGCTGTGGCCGAACGTCAGCGCGAGCTGCACCAGCATCGCGAACAATGCGAGCCGGGCGCCGTGCCTGATCTTCGACCGGAACCACTTCATCTGGAAAACGCCACCCCCACACCGAGGCGTCAATCCCAGGACGCCGCGATGTTATAGTATAACATCGCCCGACGGTCCGTGCATGTCAACGGCAGGGCGAGCTGCCTGTGCACGCAGCCGCCCGATGTGTCCTTCGGGCAACGGGCGTGGGATGAATGGTGCTCGCCAAGCATTCGAAACACCTCTCCCGAAGGGAGAGGTCGGATCGCATCGGAGATGCGAGCCGGGTGAGGGCTTACGGTCTCACGATGCGCTGCGGCACCTCACCCGGATTGCTATGGCGCGCAATGCGCGCCGTAGCAATCCGACCTCTCCCCGTCGGGGAGAGGTGAGCCATGGACAGTCGGCAGAATTTCATCGGGCCTCAGGAGCTCACCGCCCCTCGCGCACCCAGGTCGCCGCGAATGCGCCGAGCAGCAGCAGCAGGCCGATCACGCCGGCGAAGATCGGCAGCACGCCGACGCCCTTGACGACGCTGGCGTCGCGCATCCGCACGCCCATCCAGCCGTCGCCGTGGAACATGCCGACCGAGCGCACCGGCAGGATGCGCGGCAGCTCGACGCTCGAGCCAGAGGCCACGCGCACGGCATCGCCGCCTGTCGCCTGTGTCAGCGGCTTCAACGTATCGACCGTGGAGGTGACTTCCGAAAACTCCTTCGGATTGGTCGGGCCGACATTGATCAGCGCTTTCAGCGTGCCGTCGGTGGCCTGCCACAGGCCGAGCTCGCTCGCTGGCAGGCTGGCGCGCCACTCGCCGGGATCGCCGGCGCTCAGCGTCAGATCCTGCGATACACCCGATGGCGAGGTCACGCTGACGGGCTGGACGCTGTCCGCCATGGTCTGACGCACCACGACGAGGTCCTTGCCCTGCACCTGGAGGCGCAACGCCTCCTCGTCGAGATCAGGCTGCTTCATCAGCCAGTGCGACATCCGCCGCAGCAGGTCGAGATGCGGACCGCCGCCCTCATAGCCGCGCGCCCACAGCCAGATGTGGTCAGACAGCAGGAGCGCGACGCGGCCCTCGCCGAAGCGAGACAGGAACAGCAGCGGCTTGCCGTCGACGCCGGTCATGACGGGCGGGTTGACCGCATTGCGGGTATCGACGGTGCGGAAGAACCGGCTCCAGCGCGGCGGCTCGCTCGCAGAACCTTCCAGCCCGCGCGTGACGGGATGACGTTTACCGAGGTCGGACAGATGCGCATAGAACGGCTTCTCGGTGACGCCGACGGGTTCGGCCGGCAGCACCGAATCGAGCGGCGTGCGCCAGATGCTGCTGTTCGAGGCATAGTCGGGGCCGGCCGAGACCAGCACGGCGCCGCCTGCGCGCACGTAACGTGCCATGTTCTCGAAATAGGGGATCGGCAGCACGCCCTGGCGGGCATAGCGGTCGAAGATGATCAGCTGGAATTCGTTGATCTTCTGCTGGAACAGCTCGCGGGTTGGAAACGCGATCAGCGACAATTCGTTGATCGGGGTGCCGTCCTGCTTCTCCGGCGGGCGCAGAATGGTGAAATGCACGAGATCGACGCTGGCGTCGGACTTGAGCAGATTGCGCCAGGTGCGCTCGCCCGAATGTGGCTCGCCCGAGACCAGCAGCACGCGCAGCTTGTCGCGCACGCCGTCGATGGCGACGACGGCGCGATTGTTCACCGGCGTCAATTCGCGTTCGAGCGGCGAGGCCTCGATCTCGACGATGTTCGGCCCGGCATGCTTGATGTCGACGTCGACGCTCGCGGCCTGGCCGCTCGATAGCGTGCGCTCGTTGATGACCTCGCCGTCGCGGCGGACCGTGACCCTGGCGCGCTCGCCGGTGACGCCCTGGTCGTCGAGGCGGTAGGAGATTGTCTGGCTCTGCCCGACGATGCCGAAGCGCGGCGCGGCGGTGATCGCGATGCGGCGGTCGCGCTCGTCCTTCTGGCCGGTGACCAGCGCGTGCACCGGCGCCTGGAAGCCGAGCGCGGCGGCGTTCGCGGGAATGTCGTGGACGCGGCCGTCGGTGATCAGGAACGCGCCGGCGACGCGGTCGACCGGGACGTCCGCCAAGGCCGAGGCCAGCGCACCGAACAGCTTTGTGCCGTCGGTCTCGCCGTCGGCCTGTCCGGCTTCGACGACACGGACCTCGAGACCCTTGATCTTCTTCAGGCTGTCGACCAGCGCCTCCTGCGCTTGCGCAGCTTCGCGGGTGCGGTTGCCGAAGTTCTGGCTCGGGCTCTTGTCGACGACAACAGCGGCGACCGACGTGAGCGGATCCCGGTCCTCGCGTGTGAAGGAGGGATTGGAAAGCGCCAGCAGGAACAGCGCCAGCGCGGCCACCCGCACCGCGGCGCCGCGCGCGCGCGCCAGCAGCAGCACGAGCGCGACAATGACGATCGCGGCGAGCGCGAGCCACAGCACGATGGTAGGAACAAGCGGTGTGAACGCGATGCCGTAGTTCATGTCGATCCTATTGCCCCAGCCGTTCGATCAGCGCCGGAGCGTGCACCTGGTCGGCTTTGTAGTTGCCGGTCAGCGTGTACATCACGATGTTGGCGCCGGCACGGTAGGCGAATTCGCGCTGGCGGGCGTCGCCGCCGGTCACCGGCAGCATGGCCTGTCCGTCGGGCCGCACCGCCCAGGCGCCGGCCAGGTCGTTCGAGGTGATGATGATCGGCGAGACGCCGTCGCCGCCGCGCGCCGGCCGCTGCGCGCTCTCATCGTCGTCTTCGCGCGGCAAGGTCTCGACCCAGGTCTGGCCGGCGGTGAAGCGGCCGGGGAAGTCGCGCAGCAGATAGAAGGTTTTGGTCAGCACGTGCTCGCGCGGCACCGGCTCGAGCTCGGGCACGTCGAGCGAGGACAGGATCTCGCGCAGCGTCTGCATCGCCGGGGTCTGCGCCGCGCCGTTGGCGCCGGGCGGTGCCTCGATCGCGTCGCGGGTGTCGAACAGCACGGTGCCGCCCTGCTTCATGTAGGCGTCGATCTTGTTGATGGCGTCCTGCGGCGGCTTCGGCGCGCCCGGCACGATCGGCCAGTAGATCAGCGGGAAGAACGCGAGCTCGTCGCGCGCGGGATCGACGCCGACGGGATCGCCGGCCTCGAGCGCAGTGCGCTGGGCCAGGAACAGCGTCAGCCCGTTCATTCCCGCCTTGACGATGGAATCGACGTCCGCATTGCCCGTGACGACATAGGCGAGGCGGGTCTGCGACACCGACTTCATCGCGAACTCGTCCGTGACGCCGTCGGCGCGCGACGGCGCCGGCGAGAGCGCCGCGAATCCCGCGAGCAGGGCGAGCACGATCATCGCGGGCGCGGCGCGGCGGCGCAGCAGCGCGGCAATGCCGCCGCCGAGCACCGCGATGATGATGGCGTCGATCAGGAACAGCGCGAGCGCCGTCGACAGCAGCCAGCCGCGCAAATCGCGCGGCTCGGCATTGATGTAGGTGGCGTGCCGGGCGCGCAGGCTCGCGGTGTTCAGGGCGGCGATGCGGTCGGCGCTGGCAAGCGTGTTCACGGCGAGCGGTCCTTCTGCCGGACCGTAGAAGCCGGGCGGATGATCTGATGTGGCGCGGTCGCGATAATCCGCAGGAAGCGGCTTCGCCGTCGCGGGCGGCGGACCGAACGCGCCAAATCCGTCGAGGATGTGCAGCGGCGCCACGGTCTCAGCGGTCGCTTCGCCGGCAACGCCGGCGCCGGGCTTTGCGGTGTAGCCGGACATGTCGACCACCCGCCGCAGCATTTCGACGAAGGTGCCCGACATCGGCAGATCCGACCAGCGCATGTCGGCGCTGACGTGGAACAGGCTGACGAGGCCCTTGCCGCGATGCTCGCCGGTGACGAGCGGGGTGCCATCTTCCAGCGAGGCCCAGCTCTTGGTGGCGAGCACGGCGTCGGGCTCGGCCAGCACCTGCCGGCTCACGGTGACGTCCTTCGGCACTGCGACCCCGGCGAACGGACCGTCGGCGGCGAAGGAGGCGAGATGCTGCGGCTTCTCCCAGGTCAGGCTGCCGCCGAGCGTGCGGCCGCCCTTGCGCAGCTTGACCGGCACGAGGTCGTCCTCCGCCTGTGCCAGCCGGGGCCCAGCGAACCGCACCAGCACGCCGCCCTGGTCGACCCAGGCATTGAGGCGTTCGCGCAGCTCGGGGGCGATGGTGCCGACATCGGCGAGGATGATCATCGGCAGCTTCTGGTCCAGAAACTGCGTGATGCCCTGCTGCGGCGAGCCCTTGTCGGCGAGCCGGACGTCGGCGAACGGCGCCAGCGCGCGGGTGAGATAGAAGGTCGGCGCCAGCAGTGGCTGCGCGGTCTCGCTGGTCGCGCCCGAGATGATGCCGATGGCACGGCGACGCCAGCGCTTGTCGAGCAGCTGCACCGCGCCGGCCGAGCGCTCGCCGGAGATTTCGAGCCGCGTGATGTCGTTGCGCAGCTCGACCGGCAGATCGAACGCCGCCTCGGTTTCCTTGTCCTGCGGGCCGAACGAATAGCGCGCTTCGCCGATCGGCGAGGCCTTCTGGTCCAGCGCGCGCACCGTGCCGACCGCAATCCCGCTGTCGGTGCGCAGCACCTTCACCGTCATCTTCGCCGCGGCGTTCTCGGCGGCGACCAGGGCCAGCGGCGAGGAGGTGCCGCCTTCGAACACGGTCAGGCTGCGGTCGCCGATGGTCTTGCCGAGGCCGGCCACGAAGTCCTCGCCGCGGCCGGTGTCGACGCCGTCCGAGAGCCAGGCGATCTCGCAGTCGCCGGTGACCTTGAGGAAACGGTCGACCGCAGCCAGCGTCTCGACCCGGTCGATCGAATAGGGCTTTGGCGCCAGCTGCCGCAGCGCGACGCGCGCCGCACCCGCCGGCATCAGGGTGATGTCGCGGTTCGGCTCGGACAGCGGCACCAGCGCGATGCCGCGGCCGTCATTGTCGGCATTGGCGATAAGCTCGTCGGCGGTCCTGATCCTGACGTCCCAGTGCGATGCAGCGCTCCAGCCGTCGTCGAACATGATCATCAGCGGCGCCTTGCTCCCGGCGACGCCAGTTTGCGGATTCCAGATCGGGCCGGCGGCGGCGAAGATCACCAGCGCGGCGGCGAGCAGGCGAAGCGCGGTCAGCCACCATGGCGTCCGCGAGGGCGTCTCTTCTCTTGGCGTGATGTCGAACAACAGCCGCGTCGGCGGAAACTCGATGCGCCGCGGCCGCGGCGGCATCACGCGCAGGAGCCACCACAGCACGGGCAGGCTGAGGAGGCCGATCAGGAGCAGCGGTTGCGTGAAGGCGAGCGGCAATCCCATCATGCGGCCGGCCCCGCCTTGATCGTCGTGGTGCGTGCGCCGGACTTGCTCACCTGCATGCCCGCATGCAGGAACAGCAAGAGTTCGGCGGCGGAGCGGTCGGTCGCGTGCGTCGTGAACAGCCAGTCGAGCTTGTTGGTCTCGGCGCGGATCTGGTCCCGGTGCAGCGCGAGCCGCGCGGTGTAGTCCTGCGCCCAGCTCTCGGCGCGGCCGGCGGTGATCACGCCAAAGCCTTCCGGCTCGACGAACTCGACGCGGCCGGAATAGGGGAACGATTCCTCGGCGGGATCGACCACCTGCACCATCGTGCCGTGCGCGCCGGAGCTGGACAGCCCGGCGAGCGTCGTCCTGATCTCGGCGATCGGCGACCAGAAATCCGACAGCACGATGATCTCGGCCAGCGCGGCCGGAACGAAGGATGGCGGCAGGCTCAGTCGGTCTGCATCGTCATGCAGCATCGCCTGCGCCATCCTGTCGATGACGCTGCGGCTTGCGGTCGGCGCCATCAGCCCGGGAATGCCGACGCGCTCGCCGCCGGCGACGAGCAGCTCGGCCAGTGCGAAGGCGACGATCAGCGTCCGCTCGAGCTTGGACACGCGCGCGGTCTTCGAGGCGAACGCCATCGAGGGCGAGCGGTCCGGCCAGATCCAGACCGTGTGCGAGGCTTCCCATTCCAGCTCGCGCACGTAGAGATGGTCGTCGCGCGCCGAGCGGCGCCAATCGACGTTCTGCGACGGTTCGCCCGAGACGAAGCGGCGGTACTGCCAGAAGTTTTCGCCCGAGCCGGCGCGGCGCCGTCCATGCAGGCCGTGGATGACGTTGGCGGCGATGCGGCGGGCCTCGAGCACCAGGCGCGGCAACGAAGCGGCGAGCGTGCGGCTTTCGCCATCGGCACGTCGGATCGCCAGGATCTCCTTCGCTGCCCGCCCGTTCTCCGCTGCCATCAACCGATCCGTGTCTTCAATTGCCGGATCACGTCCGGAATCGTGCGGCCTTCGGCGCGCGCCTGGAACGTCAACGCCATGCGGTGCTTCAGCACGGGCTCGGCAAGGTCGAGCACGTCGTCGATCGAGGGGGCCAGGCGGCCGTCGATCAGCGCACGCGCGCGCACCGCCAGCATCAGGGATTGGCTGGCGCGCGGGCCGGGGCCCCAGGCAATGAACTTGCCGGCTTCGCCGGCGTCCGGACCCGGGCGGGCCGAGCGCACCAGCGAGAGAATTGCTTCCACCACGGAATCTCCGACCGGCAGGCGCCGGATCAGGCGCTGCGCGGTGATCAGCGCATCGGGCGTCATCGCGCCCTTGGCCAGCGTCTCCTCCGCGCCCGTGGTCTCGAACAGGATGCGGCGCTCGGCATCGCGGTCGGGATAGTCGACGTCGATCTCCATCAGGAAGCGGTCGAGCTGGGCTTCGGGCAGCGGATAAGTGCCTTCCTGCTCCAGCGGGTTCTGCGTCGCGAGCACGTGGAAGGGTTTCGGCAGATCGTGACGCGCGCCGGCGACGGTGATGTGCTGCTCCTGCATCGCCTGCAACAACGCCGATTGCGTGCGCGGTGAGGCGCGGTTGATCTCGTCGGCCATCAGGAGCTGCGCGAATACGGGACCGGCAATGAAGCGGAAGGCGCGCCTGCCCGCGGTGCTCTCATCCAGCACTTCGGCGCCGAGAATGTCGGAAGGCATCAAATCGGGCGTGAACTGGATGCGCTTGGCGTCGAGACCGAGCGTGACGCCGAGCGTCTCCACCAGCTTGGTCTTGGCAAGGCCCGGCACGCCGATCAGGAGCGCATGGCCGCCGGAGAGGATGGTGACCAGCGTGTTCTCGATCACGCGATCCTGGCCGAAGATGACCGAGGCGATCGCGTCCTTGGCCGCGCGAACCTGGCTCGACACCTGCTCGGCCGAACGGACGATCCCGTCCTCGAGTTTCTCGACACTCTCCGCCATTCGCTTGCTCCTTCAGCCTGTGCAACGCGGCTTGCTTGCATCGTCAGCCTGTCACGTCAGGTCATCACGCCAGATCATGGGCCCCATGCTAGACTTGCAGGAAGGCCATGTATTCGTTGAATTAACCTATCCCCACCTTATCGGCTTCGGGGTATGTACGGCATCACGAAGTGGCGACCTCCACATCGGACTATTCCGGATGGAACCGCGCACCTAAGTACAACGTAGACCTGCACCAATCGTGCCAATCACAAAGTCAGGGCAAACCATGGCGAACCAAGGGCAGAGCGCCGATCGGGGTCTCGAGGGACTGACTGCCGCCGCCAAAAGCGCTGCCAATGCCGAAGGCGCCAAAAAGGGCCTGCCTCCGGTGCATCTGTGGAATCCGCCGTTTTGCGGCGATCTCGACATCCGAATCGCCTCCGATGGTACTTGGTTCTACATGGGGACGCCAATCGGGCGTCCCGCCCTGGTGCGGCTGTTTTCGACCATTCTCAAGCGCGAGGGCGACAAGCATTTCCTGGTCACGCCGGTGGAGAAGGTCGGTATCCGCGTCGACGATGCGCCGTTCATGGCGGTCGAGATGCAGAAGGACGGCGAGGGCAGCCATCGCGTGCTGCACTTCCGCACCAATGTCGACGACTGGGTCAGCTGCGACGCGGCGCACCGGCTGCGTTTCGAGCAGGCGGAGGATGGCGGGCTGACGCCCTATCTGCACGTCCGTGCCGACCTCTGGGCTAAGGTGACGCGCGCGCTCTATTACGATCTGGTTGACATGGGCGAGGAGCGGATGGTCGATGGCCAGCCGATGTTCGGTGTCGAGTCGGCCGGCGAGTTCTTCGCCATGGCCGATGCGGAGCAGGTGAGGGCGGCGCTTTGAATTTGAACAACCCAATCCTGACGGACGAGCCGGTCGCGCTTGGCGCTGCGGATTTCTTCGCCCGCTCCAGGGCTCGGCTCGGCTTCGACGTGCCGCCCGGCCTCTATGATCCCAACATCATCCCCGCCTCGGGCGATCCCGGCACCGACAAGATGCTGGAGATCATCGCGCGCGAGCAGCCGGTGCGCCCGGCAGCGGTCTTGATCGCGGTGGTCGATCATCCCGAGCCCACCATCCTCTTGACGCAGCGCTCGGCGCATCTCAATGACCATGCCGGCCAGATCGCCTTTCCCGGCGGCAAGATCGACGCGATCGATGCCTCGCCGCTCGATGCGGCGCTGCGCGAGGCGGAGGAGGAGGTGGGGCTGTCCAGAGACTTCGTCGAGCCGATCGGCTATCTCGATCTCTACGGCACCGCCTTCGGCTTCCGCATCCTGCCGACGGTGGCGAAGGTCAGGCCGGGCTTTTCGCTCAGCATCAACCATTCCGAGGTTGATGATGCCTTCGAGGTGCCGCTATCCTTCCTGATGAATCCGGTGAACCACCAGGTGCACAGCAAGGAATTCCGCGGCACGCCGCGATCCTATTACGCGATGCCGTTCGCGGAACGCTACATCTGGGGGGCGACGGCTGGCATGCTGCGTGTGCTGTATGAGCGGATCTATTCGTCATGATCCGGACGGTTCTGACCGAGATCGGAATCTTCCTCATCCCCTTTGCCGTCTATGCGCTGTTCCTGGCGGCGACGCGGTCCGGTGTGTTCGCACGCTCCTCATGGCCGGTCGCGATCGTCGCGCGTCTTGCGCTGGTGGCGATCGTGCTGGTCATCGCCGGCCTCATCGGCTTGGCGGAGTTCTCCGGCGCGCCGCCGGATTCGACCTACGTCCCCGCCCATATCGAGGACGGCAAGCTCGTGCCGGGCACGGAAAAGTAGGGGCGGATCCATGAGCGCGGAGCCTTTACTCGCCGATGCGCCCTGGCTGACCGCAGGCGGTACCGCGCGCGTCCTGGCGCTGTTCGGCACTGATGGCGAGGAGGCGCGGGTGGTCGGCGGCGCCGTGCGCAACGCGCTGCTCGGTCTTGCGCCGGGTGACATCGACATCGCGACCACGGCGCTGCCGGATGAGGTGATACGGCGCGCCAAGGCCGCCGGCATCAAGAGCGTGCCGACCGGCATCGACCACGGCACCGTCACGTTGGTGATCGATGCCCACCCCTATGAAGTCACGACGCTGCGCGAGGACACCGAGACCTTCGGCCGCAAGGCGAAGGTCGCGTTCGGCCGCGACTGGGTCAAGGATGCCGAGCGGCGCGACTTCACTATGAACGGCCTGTCGGTCGATGCGCGCGGCGTCGTCTACGACTATGTCGGCGGCATCAACGACGCCAAAGCGCGGCGCGTGCGCTTCATCGGCGATCCCGACCAGCGCATCGCCGAGGATTACTTACGCATCCTGCGCTTCTTCCGCATCCACGCCGCCTTCGGTGCCGGCGAGCCCGACCGCGACGGCTATCTCGCCTGCATCCGCGGACGCGCGGGCCTGGCCAGCCTGTCGGCCGAGCGGGTGCGCATGGAGATGCTCAAGCTGCTGGTCGCCGGTGGTGCGGCTGCGGCCGTGCGGGCCATGGCCGAGGGCGGATTGCTGCAGGCGTTGACCGGCGGCGTCGTCTACACGGGTCCCCTGGACACAATGATCGCAATCGAGCGCGAGCTCGGCCTCAGCCCCAGCAGCACGCGGCGCCTGGCCGCGCTCGCGGTCGCCGTCACCGAAGACGCCAAGCGCCTCGCCGTGCGCCTGCGGCTTTCCAATGCCGAGGCCAAGGCGCTGGATTCGATGGGGCACCGCTGGTGGCGCTTCGCCACCAAAGACGAAGCCAGGGCACGGCGCTTGCTGTACCGGCTCGGGCCCGAGCGCTATCACGATCGCGTATTGCTTGGCTGGGCACGCAACGGCGGCGACGTCACATCGACGCGCTGGCGCGCGCTCGCCGAGCTGCCGCAGCGCTGGAGCGCGCCGAAATTCCCGCTGAAGGCCGCCGACTTCATCGCGCGCGGCCTCGCCGAAGGACCCGCGCTCGGCCATGTGCTGACGCTCGCCGAAGACGCTTGGCTCGCGTCGGATTTCCCACGCGAGGAAGCCACGCTCGCCGCGATCGCCGATCAAGCCGTGGCCCGCATCAGAGGCGACCAGAAAGATTGACCATCGTCTCAGGCTTCGCCGATATCTCGCTTCTGCAGCTTCTGCTGGTCGCAGCGATGGCGTTGTTTGCATCGATTATCGGCGGTCTCGCCGGCTACGGCACCGGTGCGCTGATGCCCTTGGTGCTGGTCCCGCTGGTCGGGGCCGAGCCCGTCGTGCCGATCATCGCGATCTCCGCGATGCTGACCAATGCGAGCCGCGCGCTTGCCTATGTCCGCCATGCGGACCGCCGCCGCGTGCTGGTCGTGCTGGCCTGCGCAGGCTTGACCACCGCGCTCGGCGCCTACGGCTACACCCGCCTCACCAATGCCGGCGCCGCGCTCGTGATCGGCGCCATGCTGATCCTGAGCGTGCCGCTGCGGCGCGTGCTCCGCCGCCGCGATGTCAGGATCGGCGACGCCGGGCTTGCCGCCGGGTCGGTCGGCTACGGTGTCCTGGTCGGCGGCACCTCGGGCTCCGGCGTGATCCTGCTCTCGCTGCTGATGGCCGCAGGGCTCGAAGGCGCTGCCGTGATTGCGACCGATGCGATGATCTCGCTCGGCACCGGCCTCATCAAGATCTCGGTGTTCGGCCTCGCCGGCGCCGTCACCGCGCAGGTGCTCGCCTTGGCGCTGCTGATCGGCGGTATGGCCGTACCCGGCGCGTTCCTCGCGAAAGCTTTCGTGGGGCGCATGCCGGTGCGCATCCACACCGCAATCCTCGATGCCGCCGTGATCACCGGCGGGCTGGTGATGATCTCGGCAGCGGCGAGGCAGCTGATGGTCTGACGACGCCGGCCGAAATGGCGTTCTTGGCGTCTGAGGAGTACCTGATGTCGCTACAGTCTGGTCCGCGTCGCGTCAGGCGGACTTGGCGCGCGTGAACCGTGTTCCGCAGCTCCACGCTGTGTCTCCGCCGCTACAGCCAAGACGTGGGATCACGTCTAATAATCGGCTTGTAATATAGTAATTGGCGCATGACTGGTCATCGGCGGTTCTACCGGCGCTCGCGCGGCGAGGCCCCGCCTTGTCACGGCGCACAACATTGAGGGAAGTTATGAAGTCCATCGTCTCTGCTGCCCTTCTGGCCTCGGCTCTGTGTCTGTCCCAGGGCGCCTTCGCGGCCGATCTCGGCAGGGCTTACACCAAGGCGCCGCCCGCGCCGGTCGCATTCAGCTGGACCGGTTTTTATGCTGGCGTGCATGGTGGTTATGGCTGGAGCGATCCGACCGCGACCTTCGATCCGGGCGCGCTCGCAACCGGGACGGTCCCCGGCTATGTCGTCACGGGTGGCACGGGGCCGTTCTCTCTGGATGTGAGCCCCAAGGGCGGATTCGGCGGCGGCCAAATCGGCTATAACTGGCAGTCCGGCACGTTCGTGTACGGTCTGGAAGCGGATGTCAGCGGCGCAGCCATCAGGGAGACGGCGAGCCGCCCGTTCAGCGTCACCGGCACGATCGGCGGCGACAATGGCGCCTTCACCGGCGTATTCAATCTCAAGCAGGAAATCGATGTCTTCGGCACCATCCGCGGACGTCTCGGATACGCGGCGAACAACCTGCTGATCTACGGTACCGGTGGCTTCGCCTGGGGCCACGTCAAGAACAGCATCTTCACCTCAAATCTCGCCACGCCGAACATTGCCAATTTCAACGGCTTCTTCCCGGCCCTGACGCGAAGCGCGTCCTCGTCGGAGGTCCAGGTGGGCTTCTCCGCCGGTGGCGGCCTTGAATGGGCTTTCGACCCGCGCTGGACGTTCAAGGCCGAGTACATCTACATCAATCTCGGAAAGTCGAACGGCAATGCGCTTGCATTCCCCGGCGCGTCGTTCACGGATACCGAGGTTCAGCTTCATACGGCCAAGGGCGGCATCAACTATCGGTTCTGATCTCGACCGACATCAGCTCGTAGGAGGGGTTTCGCCGTTGCGAAACCCTCGCCTCGATCCATGTCGTCATTTGCTCACCGCCGGTGCGGTGAGCAGCATCGTCAGCCGACAATCCGGCCAGCTCTCAGGCAATGCCGTCATCGCAAGCCCTGACAGCGCTATGCAGCAGCCCGTCAGGGCGCGCGAACATCAAGTCTCGTTATCGCCCCCCGCTGCACAAGCTGACTGAAATAATCGACTTCCCGAGCGTACGCGTGATTGTCGTACTGGTCGGCTCGCTGCGGATCCCAGTAGTAGGTACTTGACTGGAAGCCATCAAAGCCCAAAGCAAGCAGCTCCGCATCTGGGTAAAGATGGCGCGCGAGCGACAGTGCTTTCAGACCTGTCGTTGGCTGTACAACTTTGCCGTCTTTGCCGATCATGATCCCCGCGCGTTCAAAATCCATTGCGCGCACCAGATCAATCATCAATGACTGGCTGAAATACTGCACGGGACCTGAAACGACCGCTTCCAGTGCACGAGCGTGGATTTCAGAAGACGCCTCCTCCGGAAGAAGATCGAGATGCCACCTCGTCAGGTATTCCAGCTCGAAGCCCTCGTACTCCGTCGCCATCCTCGTCCATGACACGGGATCTGGAAAGGCGAACCACAGACACTGGCCGGTTCGCCATTGGTCGTCCCGGCCGGCGATCCTGGTCCAACTATTGACCATGTGGATATCGAGGCGCGAACCGACGGATTTCTCATAACCGTTGGTCCGGAATTCGTTGATGCGAACGACTCGATCGCACCCGTCAATCAATGGTCCAAGCTTCATTTTGAGCGGACCGCCGCCATTTCCGACAATTGCGATCCTCATCCATGGTGCTCCTTGAAGGCGTCATATGAAGCTCCCAAAGCACGTCGTGCTATCCCTTCCAGGAGCGTAACCCGTCACCATATGAGTTGGAAGTGTTCACCTGAGGAAACGCGATGAAAGCACCCGCAAATCTCGCCGAGAAGCTCGCAACGTTTACCGATCGCTTCTCCCCGCGCACGGTGGCGACCTATAACGACAACGACATCATGGTGGCCAAGCTTGAGGGGCCGTTTCATTGGCACAAGCACGAGGACACGGACGACTTCTTTCTCGTGCTCAGCGGGACGCTCGACATCGAGCTGCGGGACCGCACGGTCACCCTCAACCCCGGCGAGGTTTTTGTCGTGCCGAAGGGCGTTGAGCACCGGCCGGTGGCGCGTGGGGAAGTGCACATCCTCTTGATCGAACCGACGGGGACGCCGAATTCCGGAGACAAGGCCACGGCGGCGCCTCGTATCCTCGTCTGATCAACCCGCGCCCGTCATCGGGGCCGCGGTGAGGCCCTCGACGCACAGCGCCTTCACCGTCGAGCCATTGGCGGCGAGCTTCACTTGCGAAATCCATCGCCGGGCGCGCCGGAGCCGAACTCGGCTCGCACGAGAATGCAGTCCGAGAAGTGCCTACTCCTCGTCATCATCTTCGTCTTCGTCGTCCTCGTCGTCTTCTTCCACCTGCACGAGCACGGCGAGCGGCAGCGTCTCGCGGAACAGGTCGCCTTCCATGCCCATCCACAGGCACAGCGCCTCGTTCTCCTTCACCTCCGCGACGGTCAGCGGCTGACCGCCGGATTTCAGCATCACGACATCGCCGGCCTTCAGATCCATGGATTGTCCTTTCAGGTTGATCGACACGGCCGATGCTAACAGGCCGTCATGACAGGCCGATCACGCCGGCTGCCGGCGCCGGAAGGTGTCTCCGCGGTACGGCTCAGCTGCGCTCGCTCGTGACCGGCTGGTTCGGCAGGCACTGGTTGCTGAAATAGCCGATGGCATCGCGCGCGAGCGGAACATGGCAGAAGAAGCCGGTGGGGCGGTATCGCACCCTGATGCGATCCAGCTGCGCCATGGTCAGCGTCATGAACGCGTCCAGCCGGCGGGCCTGAAGTTGCAGCCTGTGCTCATTGCTGTCGCGTGGTTTGTCGAGCTTGCGATCGTTCGGCACGTCGTTGCCGGAGGCCGGAGCTTGCAACGCATTCGGTCCGCCGCGGAGCACCTCGAAGCAGTGGTGCATCACCAGGACGTGGTGCTTGGCGCTCCACCAGTTGATGGTCACGACCTTCTGCAACGCATCGATCTCGCCGTCCGCCCGCCTGGCACAGAGGTTGACGTAGGATTTGAGCCCATTGGCCGTCGGGTCGTTGCACAATTCGTCGCTGGGGCGTCCCGGATCGGCGCCATTGAAGATCGCACCCTTGAACTGCGGAAGGTTGGCGTCGGAATCGCAATCGAAATTGTACTTGGTGAGCAGCGTTGCCGTCAGGGGATCCTGGTCGAGCGTGTGCTCTGCGGCCGGATCGCGCCCGAGGTCGCTGGGCCAGTCGATGTAGATCTCCGCCTTGCGCGCAAAGATGGCGCCGTTCCGCCGCAGCGACGTGCGCGCCTTCCAATAGTCCGAGAACGAGCCGAATGTCTTGGAGTCCACCGGAATGAAAGCGGGGCTTGCCTGCGCCTTCAGCGAGCCGAACTGCTCGCGCAGCATGGTCTCCTGCTGGATCTGCACGTCGGCGAAGGCGTCCGAGATCTCGAGGAAGGTGTCGGTCGCCTTCTGCATGTCCGCCTTGGCCTGCTCGCCGACCTTCTGTTCATAGGAATTCAGGTACTGGAAATATCCGCCCAGGAAGCCGGTCAGCAGGGTCACGGCCGTCAGTCCCTTGGTGACCGAGAGGCGGCTGTCCCAGGATTGAATTCTCTGCCAGATACCCGCCGCCTTCACCGGGGATCGCGTGCGCGCTGCCTGCTTCGGAAGGTCCTGCTCCATTGTCGCCTCCAACTCACCACGCCCCATGGCACGAGGCTACCGCAATCGCGGATTGCGGCTTGTGAAGCATTTCACTTCAAGTGAGGCAGGCGGGCTGCCGGATATCGGGCGGCGGTAGCTCCTCGATCGAACGGGGAGGGTGTCTGGACCACCTCCCACGCGATGCGAACGTCGCCTTGAATTCGCGGTCGGCATCGCCTAGTTTTTCGGCGTGCCGCACGGTGTCCGCCACCATCTTCGTCAACTCGCCAGAACGGCCATGTTCGTGGCGATATCCGCGTTTGTGCTTCAGGCGGCCCTGATCTCGGTCTCGCAGGCGCAGGCGGCTGTTGGCGCCATTCCGATGCCGTCCGTCACGCTCAGCGGTTCCCTGCATTTCCACGATCAATTGGCCGGCCACGTGCATTCCCACGCCGGCGACGACGCGGAAGGCCACGTCCATGACGGGCCAGATCACGACGAGGACGGCGCTCCCGGCGTGGCCTGGGACATGTTTGGCACCTCGATCGCCTCAACGCAGGTCGTTCACCTGCTCAGCGTCTTCGAAGTGCTCGGCGCCATGGACCTGCCGCTCGCGCGGGCCATTGTCGGGGTGCGCCCCGAGGGACTCGTCCGGCCACCAAGTACCTTCAGCATCGCGTAGTCCCGGCGGCGCTTCGGCCGCCGCCTTTTCGCATGTCTGAAGGATCTTTCGATGTTGATGAATCAGCGCTGCCCGAAAGGGCGGCTCGCAGCTCTTGGGCTGGCCGGCGGTGTCTGGTTGGTGAGCCTGGTCTTTGGCTTGTCGGGCGCCTTTGGCCATGAAGGGCACGATCACGGCGACGCCGAAAAGACGGCGGTCGTGTCCTCAGCCTATCCGAGGATTGCCGCGCGCTCCGAGCTCTACGAAGTCGTCGGCATCCTGAAAGACGGCAGGCTGTCCGTCTTCATCGATGATGCCGCGACGAACGAGCCGGTCTCGGACGCCGCCTTGCAGGCCACGATCGGCGATTCCGCCCCGATCGAGGCATTGAGCCAGGAGAACGGCGTCTACACCGCCCCGATTCCGAACGGCACACCGTCCGGATCGGTCGAGGTGATCTTCTCGATCAACGCTAGCAGGGGAAATGATCTGCTGGTCAACTCGTTCATACCGCGTGCAGAGGCCCGGCCCGCAGAGCAGAAGCACGCGCCCGGCTGGCTTCTCTCGAACCGAGCCGCCATCGGCGCGTCCGTGCTCGCCGCCTTGGGCTTCGGCGGTCTCTTCGCCTATTGGAAGCGGCGTGGCCGCTTCATGGCGGCCTCGATGTCCGCGGTGTTGGCGGGGGCTTTGGTCATTCTCGCCTCCGTCATGTTCGGCGAGGGCCGGACCAATGCAACGCAACCAAATCCGCCTGATGTTCCCGCGCTGAGCGATGCCCCGCGCCGCCTGCAAGACGGCACCGTCTTCGCGGCCAAGCCGACGCAGCGTCTGCTCGAGGTACGCACCGCTGCAGCCGAGCCGCAGACGATTCATCCCGCCGTCACCCTGATCGGCCGTGTCATGGCCGACCCCAACCGCAGCAGCATCGTGCAGAGCATCTACGGCGGCCGCGTGGTTCCCGGCGATGACGGCATCCCCCGCATCGGGCAAACCGTCCGCAAGGGCGATCTGCTCCTCCGGATCGAGCCGCATCTGCCGATCGCCGATCGCACGACGATCCTCGAGAAGGTCGGCGAGATCGAACAGCTGATGGCCATCACGGACAACAAGCTGCGGCGTCTCCGCCCGCTGGCCGAACGCGGCGCGGTGCCGCAAGGGCAGGTCAACGATCTCGAAAGCGAATTGGAGGGCCTGCGGGCCCGCCGCGAGACCGTTCGCAATTCCCGCACCGGCTTCGAGGAGCTGCGGGCATCGACCGACGGAATCATCACCTCCGCCAAGGTCGCGCCGGGCCAGGTCATACAGCCGCAGGACGTCCTGTTTCAGATCGCGGACCCCGGCAGCCTCTGGGTCGAGGCGCTCGCCTATGACGAAATAGGCTTGAAGCAGCCAGAAGCCGCAACGGCTATGGCCCCGAACGGGCAGCAGATTGCGCTGAGCTTCGTCGGAACGAGCCGGGCGCTGCGCCAGCATGCGTCCGTGGTTCACTTCGCCATTCCGGAGCCACCGGCAGGTCTCAACATCGGTCAACCCTTGAACGTGATGATCCAGGCCGGAGCGCCCGTGTCTGGCCTGGTCGTGCCGCGCAATGCCGTCGTTCGAAGTGGCAATGGTGAAAATATCGTCTGGCTGCACACGGCGCCCGAACGCTTCGAGCCGAGACCGGTTCGCGTGGTGCCGGTGAACGCCGCCCGCGTGATCGTGGCTGCCGGAGTCAGGGAAGGCGAACACATCGTCGTTCGCGGCACCGACCTCATCAACCAGATCCGGTAGCCGGCCATGTTCAAGCTCATCGTCCAGACCAGCTTGCGCAATCGCCTGTTCGTGCTGGCCGTCGCCGCCGCGCTGGTCGGCTACGGCCTGTTCGTGCTGCCGAGCGTTTCGGTCGACGTCCTGCCCGACATCAACCGCCCGACCGTCAACATCCTGACCGAGGCAGAGGGACTGGCCCCCCAGGAGGTCGAGCAGCTGGTGACGTTCCCGATCGAGACGTCAATGAACGGCATGCCCGGTGTGATCCGGGTGCGCTCCGTCTCGGGCGTTGGTCTGTCAGTCGTCTATGTCGAGTTCGACTGGGGCGTCGAAATCTACCGCGCCCGGCAATTCGTCTCGGAGCGGCTGGCGCTGATCCGCGAGCAATTGCCGGCTGCGGTCAATCCCCAGATGGGCCCGGTGACCTCGATCATGGGCGAGATCATGTTGATCGCGTTGACGAGCGATGGCACGGCTTCACCCATGGACGTGCGCGAGATCGCCGACTTCGTCGTCCGGCCCCAACTCCTCGCCATTCCCGGCGTCGCCCAGGTAATACCCATCGGCGGCGAGGTCCGCCAATACCGCGTGACGCCGAACGTCGCCACCATGCAGGCGCTCGGCGTCACCCATGATCAGATCGAGCAGGCGGTCGCAAGATTCGGCACCAACAGCGGCGGCGGCTTCGTCGACCAGCATGGCCGCGAATATCTGATCCGCAATGTCGGTCTCACCAAGCGTATCGAGGACCTCCGCAACACCGTCGTCGTCAACCGCGGAGAGCAGCCGATCCTACTGAAGCAGATTGCCTCGGTGGATTTTTCCGCGCGGACCAAGCGCGGTGACGCCGGATATAACGGCAAGCCCGCCGTCATCGTCAGCGTCATGAAGCAGCCGGCTGCGGATACTGTGGCACTGACGCGCAATGTCGAGTCCACGCTGCGCGACCTGCAACGCACCATGCGCGGGGGCATCAGCATCACCAACGTGCAGTTCCGGCAGGCCACCTTCATCGAGACCTCGATCGGCAATGTCGAGCGCGTCCTGATCGAGGCCGCGATCGTCGTCGCAATCGTCCTGTTCGTCTTCCTCATGAACGGTCGCGCCGCGTTCGTCTCGCTGACCGCCATTCCGATATCGATCCTGGTCACGGTTCTGGTGTTTCGCGCCTTCGACCTCACGATCAACACCATGACGCTGGGCGGCCTCGCCATCGCGATCGGCGAGCTGGTCGACGATGCCGTGGTGGACGTCGAGAACATCCTGCGGCGCCTGCGAGAGAACGCCGCGTCGAGCGCGCCGCGTTCCGTCCTCGACGTGATCTCCGGCGCGAGCCAGGAGGTTCGTTCCAGCATCGTTTATGCAACGATGATCATCGTTCTCGTCTTCGTGCCGTTGTTCGCCCTTCCGGGAATCGAAGGGCGGCTGTTCACGCCGCTTGGCGTCGCCTATGTGGTCTCGATCCTTGCTTCGCTGCTGACCTCGATCACGGTGACGCCGGTGCTGTCCTCCTATCTGCTTTCGGGACGGGCCTATTCAGGTGACCGCGAGAGCTTTGTCGTCACGAAACTGAAGCAGGCCAATCGGCGGGTGCTCGGCTGGGCCTTCGAGCGGCAGGGCCTGGTGCTGGTCTGCATCGCCGCCGCGGTCGCGGTGGCGGGCTATGCCGCGAGCCAGATGCCCCGCAGCTTTCTTCCGCCCTTCAACGAGGGGACGCTGGTCCTGTCGCTGCAGTACAATCCAGGCATTTCGCTCGCGGAATCGAACCGTCTTGGCCTATTGGCGGAGCAGTTGCTCGCAAAAGTGCCCGAGGTGAAGTCGGTCGGACGCCGCACCGGCCGTGCCGAGCTCGATGAGCACGCCGAAGGCGTGCACTACAGCGAGATCGATGTCGATCTGACGCCATCCAAGCGCCAGAAGGCGGAGATCTATGCGAGCATCCGCGAAGCCCTGTCGGCGCTGCCGGCGTCGCTGGCCATCGGACAGCCGATCAGCCACCGCCTCGATCATCTCCAGTCGGGTGTTCGTGCCCAGATCGTGCTCAAGATCTTCGGCCAGGACATCGAGACGTTGCGGCGGCTGTCCGAAACGGTGCGCCAGCGTCTATCGACGATCCCGGGTCTGGTCGATCTCCAGGTCGAGAAGCAGGTGTTGATTCCGCAAGTGCGGGTTCAAATCGACCATGCCCGAGCAGCGCTCTACGGCCTGACGCCGGCTGCGGTCACCCAGGCACTCGACGCGCTGTCCAATGGCCGGAAGGTCTCCCAGATCGTCGACGGCAATCGCCGCTTCGACGTCGTGATGCGCCTGTCGGAGCAGGACCGTTCGACGACCGGACTGCACAATTTGCTGATCCCGACCGGGTCGGAGTTCGTCCCGCTGAGCGCTTTGGCCGATATCGTCGAGACCGACGGGCCCAACCAAATTCAGCGGGAGGGGACCCAGCGCAGGATCGTCGTCTACGGCAACGGGGACGGGCGCCGCGACATCGCCGATATCGCTGCCGACATTCAGAGGTCGGTTCGCGAGCTCGATTTCCCGCAAGGCTACACGACCCGTCTCGAAGGCGCGTTCCAGGCCCAGCAGGAGGCGTCCTGGCGCATCGGCATTCTGTCGCTTGCCTCCATGGCGATGATCTTCGTCGTCCTCTACAGCCGCTACCGGTCGATCGCACTGGCGCTGATCATCATGGGAGGTATTCCGCTCGCCCTGATCGGCAGCGTCGCCGCGCTGAAGATCTCCGGGCAGCCCTTGTCGGTGGCATCGATGATCGGTTTCATCACGCTGGCCGGCATCTCGGCGCGCAACGGGATCTTGAAGATCTCGCACTACATCAATCTCGCCATCCACGAAGGCGAGAGTTTCGGGGCCGGGCTGGTCATTCGCGGCAGCATGGAGCGCCTCAGTCCGGTGCTGATGACGGCGCTTTGCGCAGGACTAGCGCTCACGCCGCTCTTGATCGGCGCGGACGAGCCGGGTCGGGAAATCCTGCACCCGGTGGCCGTGACGATCTTCGGCGGCCTGCTCAGCGCCACGGTCCTCGACACAATCGTGACCCCGATCCTGTTTCTGATGTTCGGCAAACAGCCGCTGCAGCGGCTGGTGGCCGGACACGCCGCAACGTTCACCCCCGCGGAAGCCTATTGATGCGCGCGGAAAACCACCGAGGAGCCTGCAATGAGAACATATATCGGCCTCGTCATGACGGCTGTGATGATTGCGACGCTGGATGTTGCCGCGGCGCAGACGAAGGGCAGCAACGGCGGCCCCGTCGTCAAGTCGCAGGGGCATCCGATCGAATTCGTCAGCAAAGGGACCGACATCGTCTTTTACGTTGGGGACGACGATGGATCGCCGCTGTCGACGAAGGATATGCGGGGACGCGCAACGATTCAGGATGGCGGCAAGACGGTCACCGTTCCGCTTGCGCCGGCCAATCCCAACATGATGACGGGAAAGCTGCAGGCCGAGCTGTCGCCGAAGGCGATCGTGGTGTTCTCCGGCAGCTTGCACGGTCATTCGCTGACCGCGAGATACGCTGCGCAATGATTGACGAAGCGCCACCCCTCGGCAGGTTTGCACATCGGCGATTTCACCGCGACAAAGCGCCCGTGATAAATAGTGGATCAATCAATACAATCTGAGCATCAATCGGGATGGTATGAGCACGTAAAATAGGCCCTCAGAAAAAATGTCGCAACGGAGGATCGACAATGGGCAATGCAACTCTCTTATCGAAGATTCGTTTTGGTGCGGCTGGCATCATGCTTCTTGCCGCGACCTCGATGGCATACGCGGCCTGGCCGGAAAGGAATATCACCTTCATCGTTCCATTCCCGGCGGGAGGCTCGTCCGACATGGTCGCGCGCGCAATCGGACAGAAGGTCTCCGATACGCTGGGGCAGCCGGTGGTCGTCGAAAACCGCTCCGGCGCAACGGGCGCGCTTGGAGCAACAGCGGTGGCCCGGGCCGCAGCGGATGGATACACCGTTCTCGTCGGCTCGATCGGTGTCTATGCGACGAATCCATTTCTTCAGCCCAATCTGAAGTATGATCCTCTGAAGGACTTCGACCTTTTGACGGTCGCTGTGCGCGCACCGAACGTCCTGGTCGCCAACTTGAACTTTCCGGCAAACACCGTCGCCGAGTTGGTTGACCACCTGAAGAAGACCCCCGGCAAGATCACTTTTGCAAGCTCGGGTGCGGGTTCGTCCGATCATCTCACGGCGGCGCTGTTCTGGCAGCGCACTGGGACGACCGGTCTCCACGTGCCATATCGCGGCGGGGCGCCCGCTGTGAGTGATCTCCTCGCGGGGCATGTCAACGTATCGTTTCAAAACATCAACGCCGTCATCGGGCAAATTCAATCCAAGCAGCTCAAGGTTCTCGCCATCACCGGTGATGCCAGATCCCGTCTTTTGCCCGAAGTGCCCACCTTGAAGGAACTTGGGATTGATGGTGTCGATGTCTTTTCGTGGCAGGCGGTGGCTGCTCCGAAGGGGCTTCCTGCCGATGTGAAAGCAAAATTGCATGGCGAGATCGTCGCGGCGCTGAAGGCACCGGACGTACGCAAACGAATGGAGGATATCGGCCTCGAAATCGTGGCCAACACCCCGGAGCAATTCCAGGAGTTTCTGGTCTCTGAGTTGGCCCGCTGGAAGCGGGTCATTGAGACCGGCAATATCACCGTGGAATAGGTTGCCTTGGGCGTGCTCGCGGGAGCGCGATAGACCATGATCCGGAAAAGTGCGTAGCGGTTTTCCGAAAAGATCATGCTCGAACATAAGCTAAAGCGCGATGACGATTCATCCTGATCGCATCGCGCTCTAGGCTCGATGACAACCCTCGCGACGATGCCATAATACCCCTGTTTTGCCCGACGGGTCAGAAATTTTTCGTAAAATCCGTAAGCCCTTGATTTTACAGCAGCGCGCTACTGTGCATGGGGTTGTTTTTCGAGTCTTGTTTTGACCGGCTGATTACGGCCGGTCCGGCAGCAGCTCGCCGAGCGAGCGGATGATGCGGTCGGGCCTGACCGTCGACCCTTCGGGCAGGCCCTCGCCATGCACGTCCATCCAGATCGCATAGATGCCGAGGCGCTGCGGCGTCACCACTTCCCATTCCAGATTGTCGCCGATCATCCAAGTGTCCTCAGCGGTGACGCCGAGCGCCTGCATCGCGTGCAGATAGGCGCGCTCCTCGGGCTTGCCGAAGCCGTGCTCGCCCTCGATCTGGATGTGGTCGAAGCGATGCGCCAGCTCGAAGCGCTCGACCTTGGCGCGCTGCATGTCGGCGGCGCCGTTGGTGACCAGCGCGAGCTTGATGCCGAGCGCCTTGAACTGGTCGATTGCTTCATGCGCACCGGGAAAGACGAACATCTCCTCCTCGCGGTAGGCGGTGAAGCGGTCGGCGAGGCGAATGGCGAGATCGTCGGGCAGGGCGCGGTGGCCAGCGGCCGCGAGCGCGGCGAAGCCGCCCTTCACCGTCAGGTGCCGCGCCTCGGCGAGCTTCATCCGCCACGCGGCTTCCGCACTGGCCCAGAAGTTTCGCGCGAAGGCCAGCACGGCGGTTGCGACCATCGGCGGCGGAAGCGGAGCGAGCTCTTCGGCGAATTCGGCCGTGATCGTGTTCCAGGCGATCTCCGGCCGGCCATAGGCCGACAGGATGGTGTCGTCCATGTCGATCAGCATGGCGCGGGGCAGCGGCGGCAGCACGGCGTTCATGGCCACTTCACCTCCGGCGGCAGCGACGACAGGATCGAGTCCACATTACCGCCCGTCTTCAGCCCGAAGATGGTGCCGCGGTCGTAGAGCAGGTTGAACTCGACGTAGCGGCCGCGGCGGATCAATTGCTCCTCGCGGTCAGCAGGCGTCCAGGCGCTCGCAAAATTGCGTCGCACGATCTCGGGATAGAGCTTCAGGAAGGCGCGCCCGACGTCCTGGGTGAAGGCGAGGTCGGCGTCCCAGTCGCCGCTGTCGTGCCAGTCGTAGAAAATGCCGCCGATGCCGCGTGCCTCTTTCCGGTGCGGCAGGTAGAAATACTCGTCGCACCATTTCTTGTACTTGTCGTAGTCGGCAACACCGCTCGGCTGCGCGCAGGCCTGTTTCATCGCGGCATGGAAGGCGATGCTGTCGGGATCGTCCTGCGTCCGCCTTCGCTCCAGCACCGGCGTCAGGTCGGCGCCGCCGCCGAACCAGGCCTTCGTGGTGACGACGAAGCGCGTGTTCATGTGCACGGCAGGGACATTCGGATTGCGCATGTGCGCGATCAGCGAGATGCCGGAGGCCCAGAATTTTGGATCCTCCGCCGCGCCGGGGATCTGGGCCCGGAATTCGGGTGCGAACTCGCCGTGCACCGTCGAGCAGTGCACGCCGACCTTCTCGAACAGCCGGCCATGCATCATCGACATCACGCCGCCACCGCCGGCCGCGCCGGAATGGTCGGTGCGCTGCCAAAGCGTGCGCTTGAAGCGGCCGACCTCGCCCGGATAGAGGCTTTGCGGCGCGTCGTCCTCCAGCCGCTCGAAGCTCGCGCAGATGTCGTCGCGCAAGCGCTCGAACCAGGCGCGGGCGCGGGCCTTGCGGGCTTCGATCGTCGTCACGTCCATCTGCATTCGCGGGTCGCGTCCTATCTGATGCCGAGCGATTTGTGGGTCTGCACGCTGAGCCGCCATTGCGGATGGTGCAGGCAATAATCGATCGCGCGCGCGGTGTTCTCGATGATCTCAGGCCCGTCCATCGGCTGCAGCGAGAAGCGCTCGAAGGCGAGATCCTCAAATGCTTCGGGCATCGCCAAGGCCTGGGGATAGACCAGCTTCAGCTCGTGGCCCTGGCGCAGGATCAGCTCGCTGCCGCCCTTGGGGCTGACGCAGATCCAGTCGAGCCCATCAGGAGCTGCGATCGTGCCGTTGGTCTCGACGCCGATCTCGAAGCCTCTTTCGTGCAGCGCCTCGATCAGCGCAGCGTCGACCTGGAGCAGCGGCTCGCCGCCGGTCAGCACCACATAGCGATTGGCGGCAGCCCCCGTCCATTGCGCGGCGATGGTATCGGCGAGTTCCGCAGCAGAGCCATAGCGCCCGCCGAGCGTGCCGTCGGTGCCGACGAAATCCGTGTCGCAGAACTTGCAGGTCGCATCCGCGCGATCGGCCTCCCGCCCGCTCCAGAGGTTGCAGCCGGCAAAGCGGCAGAACACCGAGGCGCGCCCGGCATGGGCGCCTTCGCCTTGCAGGGTCAGGAAGATCTCCTTGACCGCGTAACTCAAGCCTCTCTCCTCAACCTGTCAAACCTTGCCGGTTCCGGATCTGCCGCAGCGCCTCGCCGGCGGCCATGGCCACGCTCATGGCCACATTGAGCGACCGCAGCCCCGCCTTGATCGGGATCACCAGACGCGCATCGGCCGCCTCGACCACGGCATCGGTGACGCCGGCGCTCTCGCGCCCGAATAGCAGGATGTCCGAGCTCTGGTAATGAAAATCGCGGTAGTCGGTGGCGGCCTTGGTGGTGAACAGCAGCAGCCGGTGGCCCTGGCCTGCGCGCCAGTCCTCGAATGTCGCCCAGGAGACGTGGCGGGTCAGCCTGACATGGTCGAGGTAGTCCATTCCCGCCCGGCGGAACAGGCGGTCCGAGATGGGGAAGCCCGCCGGTTCGATGATATGGGCATCGAGCCCCAGGCAGGCGCAGAGGCGAAGAATCGTGCCGGTGTTCTGGGGGATGTCGGGCTGGAAAAGTGCGATCTGCATGGGCGGCGGCGAGTTGGCTTGCGGGCGCAAAATGTCTCAATAAAACATCGCCCGCCCGGGAATTCGTGCATTGCACGCTCCCACGCCGTTAGCGGGCTTGCGCTCGCCCGGCAAGGGTGCCAATAGAACGATTCTGGACTGCTGTTTCACCCGTTTAGAGGTGAATAAGCCAAGTTCTGCCGCCGCGGGGGGCCGCGGGCGCCGGCAGCCTTTCCGGGGACCTCTTGGGCGCCCCCCGGAGCGGTTCCACCGGTAGCGCAAGAAGAAAGGGTTGGAATCGTGACGACAGCGTCTTCGGCGGACCATCCGACACGCCGTGATTTCTTATTTGTTGCAACAGGGGCATTTGCAGCAGTAGGGGGCGCGGCTGCGCTCTGGCCCTTCATCTCCCAAATGAATCCGGATGCCTCGACCATCGCCGCCGGTGCGCCGATCGAGGTCGATCTCAGCCCGATCGCGGAAGGCCAGGACATCAAGGTGTTCTGGCGCGGCAAGCCGATCTACATCAGCCACCGCACCAAGAAGCAGATCGACGAGGCGCGCGCCGTCAACGTGGCGAGCCTGCCGGATCCGCAGACCGACGAGGCCCGGGTCAAGTCGGGCCACGAGCAGTGGCTGGTCGTGATCGGCATCTGCACCCATCTCGGCTGTATCCCGATCGCTCATGAAGGCAGCTACGACGGCTTCTTCTGCCCCTGCCATGGTTCGGTGTACGATACGTCCGGCCGCATCCGCCAGGGCCCAGCGCCCACGAACCTGGCAGTGCCGCCGTACCAGTTCGTTTCCGACACCAAAATCCAGATCGGCTGAGCTTCGGACTCAAGTCCGAAGCTTCGCGCCGTCTCGTCGTACTATTTCCTCAGGATCGCATCATGAGCGGACCATCCGACTACCAGCCGAGCAATCCGGCCCTGCAATGGATCGAGCGGCGCCTGCCGATTTTTGGTCTCATCCATTCCTCCTTCGTCGCCTATCCCACCCCGCGCAACCTGAACTATTGGTGGACATTCGGCGCCATTCTTTCCTTCATGCTCGGAATGCAGATCCTGACCGGCGTGATCCTGGCGATGCACTACACGCCGAACGCCGATCTCGCCTTCAAGTCGGTCGAGCTGATCGTCCGTGACGTGAACTACGGCTGGCTGCTGCGCAACATGCACGCGGTCGGCGCCTCGATGTTCTTCGTCGCCGTCTACGTCCACATGTTCCGCGGTCTGTACTACGGGTCGTACAAGGAGCCGCGTGAGGTGCTGTGGATCCTCGGCGTCATCATCTACCTCCTGATGATGGCGACCGGCTTCATGGGCTACGTGCTGCCCTGGGGCCAGATGAGCTTCTGGGGCGCCACCGTCATCACCAATTTGTTCTCGGCCGTTCCCTATGTCGGCGAGAGCATCGTGACGCTGCTCTGGGGCGGCTATGCAGTCGGCAACCCGACGCTGAACCGCTTCTTCTCGCTGCACTATCTCTTGCCGTTCGTGATCGCAGGCGTCGTCGTGCTCCACGTCTGGGCGCTGCACGTCGCCGGCCAGAACAATCCCGACGGCGTCGAGCCGAAGACGGAAAAGGACACGGTGCCGTTCACGCCGCATGCGACCATCAAGGACATGTTCGGCGTCGCCTGCTTCCTGCTGCTGTACGCTTGGTTCATCTTCTACATGCCGAACTATCTCGGTGACGCCGACAACTACATTCCGGCGAACCCGGGCGTGACGCCGCCGCACATCGTGCCGGAATGGTATTACCTGCCGTTCTACGCGATCCTGCGCTCGATTCCCGACAAGCTCGCGGGCGTCATCGCGATGTTCGGGGCGATCATCATCCTGTGCTTCCTGCCCTGGCTCGACACCGCCAAGACCAAGTCCTCGAAGTACCGTCCGCTCGCCAAGCAGTTCTTCTGGATCTTCGTCGCGGTCTGCATCCTGCTCGGCTATCTCGGCGCACAGCCGCCGGAAGGCATCTACGTCATCGCCGGCCGCATCCTGACGTTTTGCTACTTCGCTTACTTCCTGATCGTGCTGCCGCTGCTCGCGCGCATCGAGAAGCCGCGGCCGGTGCCGAACTCGATCTCGGATGCCGTGCTGGCTAAGACCGGCAGCCGGTCGACGCCGATGGTCTCGACCGCGATCGTGCTGGCGCTCGCCGGCTCGTTGTTCGCGGGCTCGATCGACAGCGCGAAAGCGGCCGAAGGCGGCGACAAGCCTCCGGGCAACAAGTGGTCGTTCGCGGGCCCGTTCGGTACGTTCGATCGCGGCGCGCTGCAGCGCGGCCTCAAGGTCTACAAGGAGGTCTGCGCCAGTTGCCACGGCCTGTCCTTCGTCGCCTTCCGTAACCTCGCCGAGCCCGGCGGGCCCGGCTATTCGGTGGCGCAAGCCGCGGCGTTTGCATCCGAGTACAAGGTCAAGGACGGCCCGAACGATGCGGGGGACATGTTCGAGCGCCCGGGCCGGCCGGCGGACTATTTCCCCTCGCCGTTCGCGAACGAGCAGGCCGCGCGTGCCGCGAACGGCGGTGCGGCGCCGCCGGACCTGTCCCTGATCACCAAGGCGCGCTCCTACAAGCGCGGCTTCCCCTGGTTCATCTTCGACGTCTTCACCCAGTACCAGGAGCAGGGGCCTGACTACGTCGCCGCATTGCTTCAGGGCTATGAGGACAAGGTGCCGGAGGGCGTCACCCTCCCGGAGGGCTCGTACTACAACAAGTACTTCCCGGGCCACGCCATCAAGATGCCGAAGCCGATCAGCGACGGCCAGGTGACCTATGACGACGGCTCGCCGACTACGGTCGCGCAGTACTCCAAGGACGTCACCACCTTCCTGATGTGGACCGCCGAGCCGCACATGGAAGCGCGCAAGCGCCTCGGCTTCCAGGTCTTCGTGTTCCTGATCGTCTTCGCAGGCCTGATGTACTTCACCAAGAAGAAGGTCTGGGCCGCCTCGCACTGAGCGGCGAAGGACGAGACGAGATGAAGAAGCCCCCGCGAGGGGGCTTTTTGTTGACTGGTCATTCCGGGGCGCGTGATCGCGCGAACCCGGAATATCGAGATTCCGGTTCGGTGCTGCACACCGCCGGGAATGACGAGAGTGTGGATTGCGCCGCGCGCTCCCACCCGCCAAAATACCGCCAACCGATCCCCCAGAAACTCACCGGAGGACACCATGGGAACCAGCATCACCTTCAAGCGCCCGGACGGTAAGGACGCCTCGGGCTATCTCGCCAATGCCGGGCGCGGCAATGCGCCGGGCGTCGTGGTGATCCAGGAATGGTGGGGCCTATCCGATCAGATCAAGGGCCTGTGCGACCGCTTCGCGCTGGCCGGCTTCGACGCGCTGGCGCCCGATCTCTACAAGGGCAAGGTGGTGCCGTATCACGACACGGACAGCGCCAACAAGGAGATGAACTCGCTCGACTTCATGGACGCCACCACGCAGACCGTGCGCGGCGCCACGCAATATCTGTCGCGCAACGGTGCCAAGGTCGGGCTGACCGGCTTCTGCCTCGGCGGCGCCGTGACCATCATCGGCGCGACCAAAATCCCGGAGCTCGCGGCCGGCGTCGTGTTCTACGGCATCCCGCCCGAGCAGGCGGCCAAGCCCGCCGACGTCAAGATCCCGCTCCAGGCCCATTTCGCCAACAAGGACGATTGGTGCACGCCGGAGCTGGTCAACGGCTTCGAGAAGGCCATGAAGGCCGCCGGCAAGTCGCTGGAGCTGTTCCGCTATGACGCCGAGCACGCCTTCGTCAACGAGCAGCGCCAGGCCGTGCACGACCGCGAAGCCGCCGAGCTCGCCTGGGGCCGCGCGACGGAGTTTTTCAGGAAGCATCTGGGGTAGGAGCGTGCCAGACCGATCCGAGAACAAAAGGCGTCGGGAGCGCGAGGTCTTCGCGATCCCGGAGGAGCACAGGGCGGCCGTTCGCGAGGGGCTCGATCAAGCTGAGCGCGGCGAGTTTGCCAGCGACGCCGAGATGGCAGCCCTCTGGAAGAAGGGTAGCCTCTGACCCGCAGCTCGGCCACCCTTGACGCCGCCCCCGCGCCATGGTGAGTATCCGCCCATGAGCACCGCCGTCCGCCCAGCCCGTCTTTGGTGGCGCACCTCCTAAAGAGGTGGCCGGTGCGATTTCATTTCTCAAAATCGTCGAAGGTCGCCACGCAGTGCGGCGGCCTGATCGTTTGTCCTGTGTGGCGTTCCCTCGACAAGTTTCGTAAGACGACGACATGAACAGGACAGTCTTTGCCCTCCCGGCCAGAAGTGCGTACGCGACCCGCGCCGGTCTTGCGATCACGCGTGTGGCCGAGCAGTTCACCGGCGGCGCCAACCGGCTCGACGACCTGATCAACCTGCTCGACCGCCGCCGCGGCGTGGTGCTGTCCTCGGGCACGACCGTGCCCGGCCGCTACGAGAGCTTCGATCTCGCCTTCTCTGACCCGCCGCTCAAGCTCGAGACCGTTGACGTCAATTTCAAGCTGGAAGCGCTGAACGCGCGCGGAGAGGTGCTGATCGCCTTCCTCGGCGACGTGCTGCACGAACCCTGCGTGGTGATCTCCGAAAAGACGGCGACGCGCCTTTCCGGCCACATCATCCGCGGCGATGCGCCGGTCGAGGAGGACCAGCGCACGCGGCGTGCCAGCGTGATGTCGCTGGTGCGCGATCTCGTCGCTGCCTTCTCCGCCAGTGACGACGGCCTGCTCGGCCTGTTCGGCGCTTTCGCCTACGACCTCGTGTTCCAGATCGAGGACCTCGTGCAGAAGCGCCCGCGCGAGACCGACCAGCGCGATATCGTGCTCTATATTCCCGATCGCCTGCTCGCCTACGACCGTGCCACCGGCCGCGGCGTCGTGCTCTCTTACGATTTCGCCTGGAAGGGCAAATCGACCGAAGGCCTGCCGCGCGAGACCGCCGACAGCCCCTATCTGAAGACGCCGCGTCAGGGCTTTGCCGATCACGCGCCGGGCGAATATCAGGCCACGGTCGAGACAGCGCGCGCCGCCTTTGCCCGTGGCGATCTGTTCGAGGCCGTGCCGGGCCAGCTGTTCGCCGAGCCCTGCGACCGCTCGCCGGCCGAAGTGTTCCAGCGCCTCTGCGTCATCAACCCGTCGCCCTATGGTGCGCTGATGAATCTCGGCGAAGGCGAGTTTCTCGTCTCGGCTTCGCCCGAAATGTTCGTGCGCTCGGACGGCCGCCGCGTCGAGACCTGCCCGATCTCGGGCACGATCGCGCGCGGCCTTGATGCGATCGGCGATGCCGAGCAGATCCGCCAGCTGCTGAATTCGGAGAAGGACGAGTTCGAGCTCAACATGTGCACCGACGTCGACCGCAACGACAAGGCGCGCGTCTGCGTGCCCGGCACCATCAAGGTCCTGGCGCGCCGCCAGATCGAGACCTACTCGAAGCTGTTCCACACCGTCGACCACGTCGAGGGCATGCTGCGCCCCGGCTTCGACGCGCTCGATGCCTTCCTCACCCACGCCTGGGCCGTCACCGTCACCGGCGCGCCAAAGCTGTGGGCGATGCAGTTCGTCGAGGACCACGAGCGCTCGCCGCGGCGCTGGTATGCCGGCGCGATCGGCGCGGTGAATTTTGACGGCAGTATCAACACCGGCCTCACCATCCGCACCATCCGCATGAAGGATGGCCTCGCCGAAGTGCGCGTCGGCGCCACCTGCCTGTTCGATTCAGACCCCGCCGCAGAAGACCGCGAGTGCCAGGTCAAGGCCGCCGCGCTGTTCCAGGCGCTGCGCGGCGACCCGCCGAAGCCGCTCTCGACCTTTGCGCCTGATGCCACTGGCTCGGGCAAGCAGGTGCTGCTGATCGACCATGACGACAGCTTCGTGCACATGCTCGCCGATTATTTCCGCCAGGTCGGCGCCAGCGTCACCGTGGTCCGCTATGTGCATGCGCTCGACATGCTCAAGCAGAAGAGGTGGGACTTGCTGGTGCTGTCGCCCGGCCCCGGGCGCCCTGAGGATTTCGGGATCAAGACGACGATCGATGCGGCGCTGGAGAAGAAGCTGCCGGTGTTCGGCGTCTGCCTCGGCGTGCAGGCGATCGGCGAATATTTCGGCGGCGAGCTCGGCCAGCTCACCCATCCCGCCCACGGCCGGCCCTCGCGGGTGCAGGTGCGCGGCGGACGGCTGATGCGCAATTTGCCGAACGAGATCGTCATCGGCCGCTATCACTCGCTCTATGTCGAGCGCGACAGCATGCCGGAGGTGTTGTCCGTCACCGCCAGCACCGAGGACGGCGTCGCCATGGCGCTGGAGCACAAGACCCTGCCGATCGCCGGCGTGCAATTCCACCCGGAATCGCTGATGTCGCTCGGCGGCGAGGTGGGGCTACGTATTGTCGAAAACGCGTTCCGGCTGGATGCGCCGGTCAATTGAGAGGCACGAATGACTTTTGACCACGACATCAAGGCGAGCGTCCGCACCATCCCGGATTATCCCAAGCCCGGGATCATGTTCCGCGACATCACCACCTTGCTCGCGGATGCGCGCGCATTCCGCCGAGCCGTGGACGAGCTCGTCAATCCCTGGGCCGGCAACAAGATCGACAAGGTCGCCGGCATGGAGGCGCGGGGCTTCATCATCGGCGGCGCGGTGGCGCATCAGCTCTCGGCGGGCTTCGTGCCGATCCGCAAGAAGGGCAAGCTGCCGCATACCACGGTGCGCATCGCCTATTCGCTCGAATACGGCATCGACGAGATGGAGATGCACGTCGACGCGGTCGCACCCGGCGAGCGCGTGATCCTGGTCGACGACCTCATCGCCACCGGCGGCACCGCGGAAGGCGCGGTCAAGCTGCTGCGCCAGATTGGCGCCAACGTGGTTGCCGCCTGCTTCATCGTCGACCTGCCCGAGCTCGGCGGCGCCGCCAAGCTGCGCGCCATGGACGTGCCCGTGCGCACGCTGATGTCGTTCGAGGGGCACTGAGCGTCCTGGTCGTTTCGCCTACGACCGCTGCAATATCAGGCTGAGCTCGAGCTCCCGGAACGCGATGTAATTCCGCCGGGTCCATTGGTGCAACTCGGTCGAAGAGTCCTTCTCCTGGCGCAGATAGCCGGTGAAGGAGAAATTTAGCCGATCGATATAGGTCTTGAGGAAACCGGGCAGCGCGGGAAGGCGGAACAGCCGGCCGCCTCCCATTGCCGGCGGCAGCTCGCCGCGGACGACATATTCGTTGTCCACCGTGACCAGGTTCATCCGCGGGATCTGCCCACGCAGCATCTCGTGGGCGCGGGCCGAGACGCGGTCGGTGTCGGCGACGAACAGGATCATCGGCGCAACGTGGCGCCGCGCCGCCTCCTTCAGCAGGCCGATCTCGTCGGTCATCTTGAAGAACTCGTCGAAGGCGTGGAAGCCGAGGTCGATCACCTTGGCAATACCGTCATCGACGATGACGCGGTCCATCAGCTGCATCTTGCCGAAGGTGTCGATCACGTCGGCGGTCTCGGTCACCTTCGGCAGGTAATCGAGCAGCGACGGCTCTTTCAGGTTGACGTCGAAGGCCGCGACGTTGCCGTTCTTGAGCAGCAGGAATTCCGTCAGCAGCCGCGCCAGCAAGGTCTTGCCGACCTGCGGGCGAGGCGAGCAGATGATGTAGACGGGCGTTGCGGGCATCGACAGCTATTATCTGGGCCAACTCACCGCCCAATCCAGCCGTATCCACCCGGCTTGCGCAACTATTTTTCGCTGTTGCGGGTCACCGGCTTCGAACCGACGATGTCGGTCAGGCGGATGCGGTCGAACTCGCTCCAGACATTGGCCAGCCAGTGCCGGACATAACCGCGCAGCACGAAGGAATAGTTCGCGGCCTCGTCGCTGATGCCCTTGTTGGCCACGAATTTCAGGAACGGGACGGAGGACACCTCGACCTGCTCATAGGCCATTTCGTTGAGCTTGGGGATCGTCAGCTCGGTCGCGTCCTTGATGCGGTGGAAGTAGGAATTGTAGGTCGCCTGGTCCCACTGGAAGAACTGGGTGTCGTTGATGAAGTTCTTGACCAGGAAATATTTCGCGCCCCCCATGAAGCCTGCGGTCTCCGCGATCTCCTCCAGCGAGGCGATCGAGGGTCCGAGGATGTGGAACACGGCGAAGGTGATCTGGCCGGCCTTGGCGGCGTCGAGGAAGCCGATGTCGCGCAGCGAGGCCAGCGCCGGCGAAAGCAGGCCGGCGCGGACGTCGATCACGGTGACCGAAGGGCTGACAGCGTTGAGCGTGTCGAAGATCTTCATCTGGTCGGCCGTCGTCGTCATGTCGACGATCTCGGTGATGTCGGGGTGGAAGCGTTTCAGGGTTCCGCGCGGCGACTCCGTATCGAACGCCCGCGTCGGCACGTTGTTGGCCGAGAAATAATCGAGCAGGGTGCGCGATACCGTGGTCTTGCCGACCCCGCCCTTGTCCGCGCCCACCACAACCACTGCCGGCTTTGCCATTGCTGTCCCCTAACGCGCGCCCCCGATCGCGAGGTCGCAATCGGCCGGGCCCCAAATCGATGTCCCGAAAGACGTCCCGAGTCTGCTGTTGGGCGCGAACATGGCAGAAACAAGGGAGAATTCAATTCCTCGCGCTCCACTTACGGCAATTCCCGAGGATTTTCCCGATTGCCGGGAAACCCGGCGCATGAAGCGGCAAATCACGCCGTCAGTGACGGCCCCACGGTCCCATCGGATTGGCTGCCGGGGCTCCTGAGGGACTGGGCGCGGGAACGGGCGGGCGGGCTCGCGGGACCGGCCGCATCGCTCCACGGCCCCTGCGAGAGCGGCGGCGGCCCGTCCTGCGCGCCGGCTTGTTCGGTCTCGAGTTGTTCCGTCTCTTCGGCGGGGTCCGGCAGCGGTCCCGGATCGCGCCCGCCGGCGAACTTGACCAGCGCGTCGACCCGGGACTGCACGGAAGGGTGGGTCGCGAACAGGTCGGCAAAGCCCTCGCGTGGATTGTCGACGCAGAGCTCCATCACGGCCGAGGTCGCGCCGGGAAGCTCGCCGCGATTCTCGATCTTGCGCAGCGCCGAGATCATGGCGTCGGGGTCTTTCGTCAGCTCGACCGAACCCGCGTCGGCTAGATATTCGCGCGACCGCGACAGTGCGAGCTTCACCACCTGCGACAGCAGCCAGGCCAGCACGATCAGCACGATGGCGATGATGATGACGATGATCGCGCCGCCGCCGGAGCTCTTGCTTTCGCTCGACGACGAGGACGACCGCGACGACGAGGAGGAGCCGGAGGACGAGGAGCCGCCGGAGCTCCAGTTCAGATTCGTGAACAGGCGGAAGAACAATTCGCCGAAGAAGCCGACCACGCCGGCGATGATGACGGCGACCACCATCAGTTGCACATCGCCGTTCTTGATGTGGGTCAGCTCGTGGCCGAGCACCGCCTCGATCTCCTTGTCGTTGAGCGCATCGAGGAGACCCGTGGTGACCGTGATGGAATATTGCCGCGGATTGAGACCGGTCGCGAAGGCGTTCAGCGCCGGGCTCTCCATGATCTTCAGCTTCGGCATGGTGAGACCGCGCGAGATGCAGAGATTCTCGAGCAGATTGTAGAGCCGCGGCTGTTCTTGCCGGGTGACGCTGTGGCCGCCGGTCACGGCATCGATCATCAACTGGTGAAAGAAATAGGCGATCACGATCCAGACCGCCGCCACGACCGTTGCAATGGGCGCGGCCTTGAGCAGGTCCGAGAAGGCGTGTCTGAGATAGTACGCGACGGTCTCACTGTCATCGATGAACACTTCGGCCACCAGCGCGCCGGCATAGACCAGCACATAGACCAGCGCGAACAAGCCGGCGAGCAGCAGCATCGAACGAAGCTTGTTCGAGGCGATGTGCGTGTAGAGACCATACGCGGCCATGACGCGATGCCCCGCCGGCCTATCGGCTCAAATCAGAACTTCACCTGCGGCACGGTCTCGACCTCGGTGCGGCTGGCGCCGAGATCGAAGAAGTCCTTTTTGGTGAAGCCGAACATGCCGGCGAACAGAGCTGCGGGCAGCTGCTGGATGCCGGTATTGTATTCCTGCACCGCGTTGTTGAAGAAGCGGCGGCTCGCCGCGATCTTGTTTTCGAGGTCGGAGAGCTCGGAGGCGAGCTGCTGGAAATTGGCGTTGGCCTTGAGGTCGGGATAGGCCTCCGACAGCGCGATCAGCCGGCCGAGCGCGCCGGAGAGCTGGGTCTCGGCCGCGGACACCTGCGCCGGGCCCTGCGCCGACATCGCCGAATTGCGCGCCTTGATGACGTCGTCGAGCGTGCCGCGCTCGTGCGAGGCGTAGCCTTTCACCGTCTCGACCAGGTTCGGGATCAGGTCGTGACGCTGCTTGAGCTGCACGTCGATGTCGGCAAAGGCCTGGCCGACACGCTGGCTCAGCGCCACCAGGCGGTTGTAGGCGCTGAAAGCGATCAGCGCGAGGACGACGATGACGCCGAGGACGATCCAGCCGGTCGACATGGAGAACTCCTGAAGAGGGAAGAAGGCGGGCGCTAGGGTAGACGAAATTAACGCAGGATGAGAGCCCGGCGCGGAGGGAAGGTAAGACTTGGTCGGATCAGGAACGGCCCGAGTTCAAGGCAGGCACGGCCAGCGAAATTAACTTTCGGACATGACGGCATCGCCCCAGCGCCAGCGCCGGGCCTCGGCATAGGCCACCTTGTCCCGCCGCGGGACTTTTGCCGGCGCGACCCCGGCCTCCGTGCAAAGCTTGGCCGTGATCTCGGCCTTGCCGACGTCCGGCGGTGCCAGCACGCGCGCGGCGCGGCTCGCGGGCGGCGTGCGGGTCAGGGCGACGTAGATGAAGCGCTCGTCCTCGAACGGCACCTCGGCGCCTTTGATCTGCCGGTGCGCCTGCGAGCGCGGCAGGCGCTGGCTGAAATGGCACCAGTCGGGCGCGATGAGCGGGCACGGCCTTTCGTGCGGGCAGGGCGCGGTGACGAAAGCGCCAGCTGCGATCAGCTGCTGCCGCACGGCGAGGATGCGGGCATAGCCGGCGGGCGTGCCGGGCTCGATCACCACCAGCGCGTGGCGCGCTTTGGCCCACATCGCCTCGGTCAGCTTGCGCTGATCGGCCTCGCTGAGCTCGCCGATGATGTAGCTGGCGATGACGAGATCGGCCTGTGAGACCTCGGCGAGGTTGCCGCCGGCATCGCCGGGCAGATAACGGCACTCCGCCAATCGCGAGCTGCCGTGTGCCAGTTCGAGCGCGAGCCGGCTCAGCGTGGTGTTGGCATCGAGCAGGGTAAAATCCTGTAGCGACGGAAAGGCTTCCGCGGCGGCCCAGCTTGCCGTGCCCGGGCCGGCGCCGACGTCGAGCAATGTTTCGGGGGCGAGATCAGGCGCGATCTCGGTGAGCGCATTGAGGCTGGCCGCCACCGCCGCGTAGGTCGCGGGCATGCGCGCCAGCGCATAAGCGAGCGCATCGGCGTCCGACTTGATCGTGCTGGAGGTGCCGCCGGCGCGATACGTAGTCGAGATCTTCTGCGAGCGCTGGGCTGCGTCGCTGCGGGACAAGCCCTGCAGCTTGCCGTCGAGGGCGGCTTTCAGTTCGGCGGGAAGGGTGGGGGAGATCATCAGCAACCCCACGTCATTCCGGGGCTCGCGAAGCGAGAACCCGGAATCCATTTATCCGCAGCGTCGGTCGCACCATGGATTCCGGGTTCGATGCTGCGCATCGCCCCGGAATGACGGTCCAAGATCACGCCACGTTCTGGTCGAGAATGTCCACGGCCTCGGCGAGGCTCACCGACACCAGCTGCGAGACGCCGCGCTCGGCCATGGTGACGCCGAACAGCCGGTTCATCCGCGCCATCGTGATCGGGTTGTGCGTGATGATGATGAAGCGCGTGTCGGTGGAGCCGGTCATCTCGTGCAAGAGGTTGCAGTACCGTTCGACGTTGTGGTCGTCGAGCGGCGCGTCGACTTCGTCCAGCACGCAGATCGGCGACGGGTTGGTGAGGAACACCGCGAAGATCAGTGCCATCGCGGTCAGCGCCTGCTCGCCGCCCGAGAGCAACGACAGCGTCTGCGGCTTCTTGCCCGGCGGCTTGGCGATGATTTCGAGGCCAGCTTCCAAGGGGTCGTCGCTCTCGATCAGGTGCAGCGCGGCCTCGCCGCCGCCGAACAGCTCGACGAACAAGCGCTTGAAGTGGTCGTTGACGACGTCGAACGAGGTCAGCAGCCGCTCGCGGGCCTCCTTGTTGAGGCTCTGGATACCCTGGCGCAGCCGCTTGATCGCCTCGACCAGGTCGTCGCGCTCGGTGACGAGGCCGGTGTGCTGGGTCTCGACCTCGCGCAGTTCTTCCTCGGCGCGCAGATTGACGGCGCCGAGGCGTTCGCGGTCGCGGCGCATCTTCTCGAGGTCTTCCTCGATCTCGTGCAGCGGCGGCAGCTCGGCGCCGGGCTCGAGCTCGGCAAGGCCGGCGACGGCCTGCGGCTCGACCTCGAGCATGTCGCGGATCTCGCGCTCGATGTCCTCGAGCCGGCGGCGGGCGCCTTCCATGCGCTCCTCAGCGCGGGCGGTGGCCTCGCGGGCGCTGGAGAGCGCCTCGAGCGTCAGCTTGGCGACACGGTCGGTCTCGGCCATTGCGGTTTCCGCGGTGGCAAGTGCGTCGGCGGCCATGCGGCGGTCGTTCTCGGCGTATTCGATCTCGGTGATCAGCGCGCTGCGCTTTTCGGCAAATACGGCCGGGGCGTTTTCGAGCTCGCTGCGCTCGATCGTGAGCTCGGCGATGCGGGCCTGGATGGTGTCGATATGGGAGGCCGCGCTCTCCTTGCGGTTCTGCCACTCGGTGCGTTCGGCGAGGATCGCCTGCACGCGGCGATCGGCGAGCTCGGCCTCACGTGCCAGCGCCTGCGCCTCGGCGCGGACCTGGGCGGCCATGCGGCGGCGGCCTTCGATGTCGCTGCGGACGGCGGCGAGCTGGGTCTCGGTGTCTTCGCTCGACGGCAGCTCGCCGATGCCGGCCTGGGCGTATTCGTAGGCGGCCTCGGCTTCGGCGCGATCGGCGGCGAGCCGGCTGTGCGCTTCCGACAGCGTCGCCTTGCGCGCGGCATGGCGGCTGATCTCGCGCTCGGCATTGGCGTGGCGCTCGCGCGCGACGTTCAGCTCGCGCTGCGCGGCGCGCCAGGCCTCGCGGCTGGCGCCTTCGGTGCTCGCCGCCATCTGCAGCTCGGACTCGGCGTTCTCCAGCGCCTGACGCTTGATCTGCGCGTCGATGCGGGCCTGCTCCAGCTCGTTCTCGATGTCGACGAGGCGGGCACGCTCGGCCAGGCGCCGCGCGGCGCCGGTCGGGGCATGCGCTGCGGCAACAAAACCGTCCCAGCGCCAGACGTCGCCCTCGGGCGAGACCAGCCGCTGGCCGGTCTTGAGCTGCGACACCAGCTCGGCGCCGCGCTCGCGCGGGACGACACCGATCTGCACGAGGCGACGCGCCAGCTCGGCCGGCGCCTGCACATGGTTGGAGAGCGGAACGGCGCCCTCGGGCAGCTCCGGATCGCCCTCGGTGTATCCGACATTGGTCCAGCGCATCGGCGCCGACGGATCGATCGGTGCATCGAGATCGTCGCCGAGTGCTGCGCCGATCGCCTTTTCAAAGCCCTTGTCGACGGTGATGCCGTCGATGATCGGCGGCCACAGATTCTTGGTCTCGCCGTTGACGATCTTCGAGATCGTGCGCGCCTCGGTCTCGAGCCGCTGCACGCGCTTGTCGGCCTCGACCAGTGGCGAGCGCGAGGATTCCAGCGTCTGGCGTGCCGCGACATGCGCCGCTTCGCTCGCCTGCGCCGCAGCTTCGGAGGCGGCCAGCGTCTCTTCCGCGGTCTCGACCAGCGCGGTCAGCTCGTCGAGATCGCCGAAGCCGCCGGTATCGGCGGCAAGCTTCTGCTCTTCCGCCGTGACGTTCGCAATCTCCTGATCGAGCCGGGCGAGCTTGTCGCGATGGGTGCGGACGTTGGCCTCTAACTGATTGCGCTTAGCGGTGAGGTCGGCGAGCGCGGTGGTGAGCTCGGCGAAGCGCTGCTCGGTCTCGGTCAGCACCGCCTCGGCCTCGGCGACGCGCTCGTCGACGCCGGAGCGCTTCTCGACGCGCGACTTGATCTCTTCCTTCAGCTCGGCATCTTCGGCGTCGAGCCGCTGCAGCGCGACGTCGGCGTCCATGGTCTGCTGCTGGGCGCGCGAAATGTCGCCCTCGAACTGGGCGAGGCGGCGCTCGAGCTCGGCGACGCGCTCCTTGGCGCGCTCTTCCTCGCGGTCGAGCTGCTCGCGGGCATTGGTCAGGCGTTGCAGGCCGGCCGCGGCGCGCGCTTCAGCATCGCGCAGCGCCGGCATCTCGGCGGCGCGGATCGCCTGGATGCGGGCGGCTTCGGCCTGGTGCTGAGTGCGCTCGGCCATCTCGCGCACGGCGAGATCGTGGGTCTGGCCGGATTCGTTGACGTCGGCATGGGCACCGACCCAGCGCAGGTGGAACAGCGTGGCTTCGGCCTTGCGGACCTTGGCGGCGACCTCGCGATAGCGCACGGCCTGGCGAGCCTGCTTCTTCAGGCCTTCCATCTGGCCGGAGAGCTGGCCGATCACATCCTCGACGCGGGTGAGGTTGGTTTCGGCCGCCTTCAGCCGCAGCTCGGCCTCGTGACGGCGGGCATGCAGGCCGGCAACGCCCGCGGCATCTTCCAGCACGCGGCGGCGCTGCTCGGGCTTGGCCTGGATGATCTCGCCGATCTTGCCCTGGTGGACGAGGGCGGGCGAGCGCGCGCCGGTGGCGGCGTCCGCGAACAGGATCTGCACGTCGCGGGCGCGCACGTCGCGGCCGTTGATGCGGTAGACCGAGCCCGCCTCGCGCTCGATGCGGCGGGAGATTTCCAGGATCTGGCTGTCGTTCATCGCCGCCGGCGCGGTGCGATCGGCATTATCGATCGTCATCGTCACTTCGGCATGGTTGCGCGCCGGACGATTGCCGGAGCCGGCGAAGATCACTGCATCCATGTCGGCCGCGCGCAAGCTCTTGTAGGAGGTCTCGCCCATCGCCCAGCGCAGCGCCTCGACGAGATTCGACTTGCCGCAACCGTTGGGGCCGACCACGCCGGTCAGGCCGGGCTCGATGACGAAGTCCGTGGGCTCAACGAAGGACTTGAAACCGTGAAGGCGCAGGCGGGTGATTTTCATAAGCACGCATCTCTGTTGGCAGGCGCGAATCCCCCTGCCGGGACAATACCATGGAAGGCAATGTCGCTGTCTGGGTGAGTCGCGCGAGGCGCCTCATGCGGCTGGACAATGGCCGCGGTGCGCCGCGAGGGCAACCGGCGAAAGCCGCTTTTCCCAAGGGATTTATGCCGGGAAAGATACGGCTTTCGAGATGCGAATCAGGATCTTGACGCGCGAATCAGCTCTTCAGCAGCGGGTTGATCTTCTTGGCGAACTCCTCGAACGAGGTGTCGCCCTTGATCTTCTCGCCGTTGATGAAGAAGGTCGGCGTCGAATCCACCTTGAGCACGTCGCTGGCATATTTCTGGTCGGCGGCAATCTTGTCGAGCAGCGCCTGGTCCTTCAGGCAGGCCTCGACCTGCTGCTGGGTGAGGCCGGCCTGCTTGCCGATCCGCGTCAGGGTCTCAGTGGTGTTCTTCATCACCCAGTCATTCTGCTGGCGGAACAGCATGTCGGTGACCGCGAAGTATTTCGGGGCATCGTCCTTGGCGATGCAGCGCGATAGCATCGAGCCGGCGGCGGCTTTGATGTCGAGCGGGAACTCGCGGAAGATGTAACGCACCTTGCCGGTGTCGATGTATTCCGTCTTGATCTTCGGGAACACCTGCTCGTTGAAGGCGGCGCAGTGCGGGCACGTCATCGAGGCGTATTCGGTGATGGTGACGGCGGCATCCTTCGGGCCGAGCGCCATGTCGGGCAGCGACACCGGCTTGGCCACGTCGGCGGCCGACTGAGCCATCGCTTCCGTGATGAACCGCAGCGGCGAGAGCCCGGCGAACGCGGCAAGCCCGGTCAGCGACAGCATCGTGGTGAAGGCGCGGCGGGTGATGATCAAGGTCGGCTCCCGGGATTGGCAAGGTTCGCCCAAAGGACGGTCAAGGTTTCCTGCTCGGACGGCCTGTCGCTAGCTTGAAACGTCGTTTGAGGCAATGGCGGGCGCTACGGACAGGTCCAGTTTGGCCGCGGAATGAGGCTCAATTTCGCTTGATGGCGGCCCCGAGGCGCGCCAGCGCGGTCTTCAGTTCTTCATCCTCGATGTCGGTCAGGTTCTCCGCCACCTTGGCGACGGCCTTGGGGTCGGGCGGGCCGGGCCGCTTCCGGGCCTGCGGCCGCGACAGGGGCGCCTGGCGGAAGGCCAGCTTGCCGACCGCGCTCCAGCCGAAGAAGCGGTTGACCCGCTCCAGGATCACGTCGGCCGAATGCTGGATCTCCAGCGCCATCGGCCCCTCGACCCGCAGCACCAGGGTTGCCGGCTCCTGCGGCTGACCCTCGACCGGCCGTGGCCATTGCATCTTGAGCGGCTCGGCATGGGCCGCGATCTCCGGCCCCGCGATCTGCGCCCACCGCGTCACCAACTCGCGCGCCGCAAAGCCCTGCTTGGCATAGGCCTCGGCAAAGACGTCGTCGAGCAGGATCCCGAGCGGTTTGGCGCTGACGGGGCCGGGCTTGAAGATGGGGCCGGATTTGGACATGAGGCCTTATAGCACTTCGAACGCCGGGCCACAGACCCCCGGGCCCGTCATGGCCGGGCTTGTCCCGCCTGCGCGGCCGAAGCCGCTTCGGCGAGGCGGAGGCCCGGCCATCCACGTTCTTCCTGCGAAGAAAGACGTGGATGCCCGCGACAAGCGCGGGCATGACGTGGAGAGGCCAGTGCATTGCCGCTACAGTGAGGAATGAGCCCCAGATCCGCACGCAAGCCGAAGCCGGAACCTTCTCAGCCGGAGACCTCATCGCGCCCGCTCGCGCTCCTGCAATGGTACGACCGCCACCGGCGCCGACTGCCTTGGCGCGCCGCGCCGGGCGAGGCGTCCGATCCTTACCGCGTCTGGCTCTCCGAGATCATGCTCCAGCAGACCACCGTGAAGGCGGTCGGCCCCTATTTCGAAAAATTCGTTGCGCGCTGGCCTGACGTCACGGCGCTAGGACGCGCCTCGCAGGATGACGTGCTGCGGATGTGGGCCGGGCTCGGCTATTACTCGCGCGCACGCAACCTCCACGCCTGCGCGGTCGCGGTGACGCGCGAACATGGCGGCGTGTTTCCGGATACCGAGGAGGGGCTGCGCGCGCTGCCGGGGATCGGGCCCTACACGGCGGCGGCGATTGCGGCGATCGCGTTCGACCGCCGCACCATGCCGGTCGACGGCAATATCGAGCGCGTGGTGTCGCGGCTGTTCGCGGTCGAGCAGGAGCTGCCGCAAGCCAAGCCGCTCATCCAGCAACTGGCCGCGACGCTGCTGGCGGAGTCTCGCGCCGGCGACAGCGCGCAGGCGCTGATGGATCTCGGCGCCTCGATCTGCACGCCGAAGACGCCGGCCTGCTCGCTGTGTCCGTTCACAGAGGACTGCACGGCAGGCGCGCAGGGCACCCAGGAGACGTTCCCGCGCAAGGCACCGAAGAAGAGCGGGACGCTCAGGCGCGGCGCCGCCTTCGTGGTCACGCGCGGCGACGAGCTGCTTGTCCGCTCGAGGCCCGAAAAGGGGTTGCTCGGCGGCATGACGGAGGTGCCGGGCTCGGACTGGCTCGCCGGCCAGGACGATGCAACGGCGAAGCAGCAGGCGCCGCAGCTCAAGGGGCTGTCGCGCTGGCAGCGCAAGGTGGGCGTCGTCACCCACGTCTTCACGCATTTTCCGCTCGAGCTGGTGGTCTACACGGCCAAGGCCGAGGCCCGGGTCCGCGCGCCCGAGGGCATGCGTTGGGTACCGATCGCGACTCTGGCAGATGAGGCGCTGCCCAACGTCATGCGCAAGGTCATCGCGCATGGATTGGATCTCTAGCATCCATCCTGCTGACAGCAGGCTGTCAGCAGTCTTGCGCTAGCAGGGGGCAAAGGAGATCTCGCATGGTCAAGACCGCGCTCGATAACTTCCCAAGGCCCCCATGCGCCGAGCTGCTCGGCTGGCGCCTGCTCGATGCCCGTCCGGAGGAGGGCTGGATCAAGCTTGGCTTCGACGGCAAGCCGGAGTTCTGCAACCCCGCGGGCTTCATCCAGGGCGGCATGCTCTCGGCCATGCTCGACGACACCATGGGTCCGGCGGTGCTGGTGATGAGCGAGGGCCGGCTCTACACCACCACGATCAGCATGACCGTGAATTTTCTCAACCCGGCAAGGCCGGGGACAATCATCGGCGAAGCCAAGGTGACGCAGCTCGGCAAGACCATCGCCTTCGTCGAAGCCAAGCTGATGGCGGAGGACGGCACCGTGCTGGCGACGGCAAGCGCCAGCGAGCGATTGTTGGAGGCGGCGAGGGTGGTGAAGTGAGCGGGCACTGGTCTCTCGCTCCCTCGCCCCGTTCTTACGGGGAGAGGGTGGGGTGAGGGGCCTCTCTCAACACGGGAGATCCACGAGGGACCTGTACCCCCTCACCCGGATTGCATCTTCGATGCAATCCGACCTCTCCCCGCAAGCGGGGAGAGGTGAAGAGGAATGCGCCGCGCGAGTTGATTGATCAGACCCTCAAGCGCTCGCGCGGGCGTCCTTGCTCACGATCGGCGGCTTCGCATTCAGCGCCTCGACCTGGAATCCCGCAACGCGCTTGTAGTTGCCGGCGATGTCTTCCAGCTCCTTTTGCGACAGCACGTCGGTGACGACCCTGTACCCGTCAGGCGCGCGCTCCTCGACCAGCTGCATCACCTGCTCGGGGCCGTTCTTGCGGTTGAGCAGGACGAGGTCGGTGGTCGCGGGCTGCCGCTCGGCTTCATAGGCGAGCAGTGCCGCCTGCGTCGGACCGTGCGCCAGGATCTCGCGGGTGATGACGCGCGCGTCGAGGATCGCCTGCGAGGCGCCGTTCGAGCCGATCGGGTACATCGGATGCGCGGCATCGCCCATCAGCGTGACGCGGCCGAAGGTCCATTGCGACACCGGATCGCGGTCGACCAGCGGATATTCGTAAGCGTGCGGGCAGTTCCTGATCAGGGCGGGCACGTCGAGCCAGTCGAACGTCCAGCTCTCGAACCAGGGCAGGAACTCCTCCAGCCGCGCGGTGCGGTTATAGTCCTCGCGACGCCACTGATAGGTCGGCGGCATGTGGCGCTCCGCGACCCAGTTGATGAGGTGGTTGCCGTTTGCATCCGGTTCTTTCGAGATCGGATAGCAGACGAATTTCAGGATCTCGTGGCCGGCCATGATCATGCTGCGGCCGGTGAGGAAGGCTTTGGCCGGCGTGACGCCGCGCCAGAGGATGCGGCCGTTCCAGATCGGCGGGCCTTCGTTCGGATAGAGCTTTTCTCGCGCGGCGGAATGGATGCCGTCGGCGGCGATCAGGATCGCGCCCTCGTAGGTGCCGGCGGCCTTGCCGATCGCCCTGTCGACGAAGTCGGCGCGCACGCCGCCCGCCGTCTCGGTCCAGCCGGTCAGATGATGGCTGGTGAGGATGTTGTCGCGGCCGAGCCGCTCGAGCGCGGTGTCGAGCAGGATCTGCTGCAGCGTGCCGCGATGGATCGAGAATTGCGGCCATTTGTAGCCGGCCTCCAGGCCGCGCGGCTCGCTCCAGATCGGCTTGCCGTGCTTGGAGAAATAGGCGAGCTCGCGCGTCCGCACGCCGCTGGCGTCCAGCTTGTCCAGCAGGCCGAGCTCGATCAGTTCGCGCACCGCATGCGGCAGCACGTTGATGCCGACCCCGAGCGGCTTCAGTTCCGCGACGCTCTCGAACACTTTCACGGGAACGCCGATCTGATGCAGGCTGAGCGCAAGCGTCAGTCCGCCGATGCCGCCACCGGCGATGAGTACCGTCATGAGAAAACCCCTCCGATGGAGGCGTCTTGGCACAGCCGGGCGGCCGTGGGCAACTGCGAACAGGCCGCCTATGGACGGCGCGGCGGAGGACCGTTAACCTCCGGTTTTCCCCATGAGGTCCGACATGCTCAAGCTCTACTACGCCACCGGCACCTGCGCGCTTGCCACCTACATCACCCTGGAAGAGGCCGGCGCCGAGTACACGGCTGAGCGGCTGAGCTTCAAGGACAACCAGCAGAACAGCCCGGACTATCTCGCCATCAACCCGAAGGGCCGGGTGCCGGCGCTGGTCACCGACCGCGGCGTCCTGACCGAGACGCCGGCGATGCTGGCCTATCTCGCGCAGACCTTTCCCAAGGCGAAGCTCGCGCCGCTCGACGAACCCTTCGACTTCGCCCAGGTGCAGTCGTTCAACTCCTATCTCTGCTCGACCGTGCACATCAACCACGCCCACAAGATGCGCGGCGCGCGCTGGGCGACGGAGGAGAGCTCGTTTGCCGACATGAAGGCGATGGTGCCGAAGACCATGGGCGCCTGCTTCAAGCTGATCGAGCAGAAGATGTTTCGGGGACCCTGGGTGATGGGCGATCAGTACACGATCTGCGATCCCTATCTCTATACGCTTTCGACCTGGCTCGAAGGCGACAGCGTCGACATCAATGCGACGCCGAAGATCGCCGATCACTTCAAGCGCATGTCCGATCGCCCCGCGGTGAGCAAGGTGATGGTGGCGCAGAAGGCGTAACAACCCGACGATTCTTGTAGGGTGGGCAAAGGCGCAGAGCGCCGTGCCCACCATCTTTCCAAGATTGCAACAAAGGTGGTGGGCACGCTTCGCTTTGCCCGCCCTACGAGAGCTGGCGCCTGGCTTGCTCCAGCTCCCGCCCCGTCTCCAGCATCAGCCGCCGCAGCCAGATCGAGCCGGGGTCCATCTGCGCGCGTGTCGGATGGAACATGAACTGCTCGTCGATCCCGGGATCGAACGGCGGCGTCACCGCGACGATGCCGAGCTGCTTCGACAGCGCGGCGATCAGCCGGCGCGGCACGAAGGCGACGAGATCGGTGCGCGCGGCGACGTGCAAGGCTTCGAGATAGCCCGGCACGACCAGCGAGATATGTCGCTCGACGCCTTTGCTGCGCAGCCAGGTGTCGATGAGATCCTCAGGCTGGCCGCGGATGATCACGCCGACATGGCGGGCGGCGAGGAACGCCTCGCGCCGCTTCAGCCTCGCTCCCACAGGATGGCCGCGCCGCACCGCCAGCGCGTCGCTGTCGGTGTAGAGCAACTGGCGATGAAACCCCTTGAAGGCGTTGCCGATCGAGATCACGAGATCGATGGTGCGGGCGAACTCGGCGTGGAAGATCGCAGGTCCCCGCCACGGCACCACGTCGATGCGGACGTTGGGGGCAAGGCGCGTCACTTTCGCCATCAAGGGCGGCATCAACAGCTCGACCGCGAGATCCGGCATCATCAGGCGGAACTGCCGCTCGCTGCGCGCGGCATCGAAGTCATCGGGCACGAACAGCCCGCGGACCTGGTCGAGCGCCTGCGCCAGCGGCGCACGCAGGGCCAGCGCCCGCGGCGTCAGCTCCATCCGTACGCCCGTGCGCACCAGCAGCGGGTCACCGAAGATGTCGCGCAGGCGCTGCAAGGCGTGGCTCGTGGCCGGCTGTGACAGGCCGATCCTCAGGGCCGCGCGGCTGACATTGGCTTCGCGGAGCAATGCGTCGAGCGCGGTCAACAGGTTAAGGTCGAGCGAATTCAAATTCATGGGGTGAATAGATATCATATTTCATATCGATTTGAAGAATGACGTTGGCCCGGCGATGATCTCGGCGTTGTCACCACGAGGAGATGCCGCCATGAACGCGAGCGCCAACAAGAAACTGCTGCAGGATATCTTTGCTGCGGCCGCCAATCCCGATCCGGCCGCGCGCGACCGCGCCCTGTTCAGCGCAAGTCTCGCCGACGACGCCAAATGGGTCGTCACGGGGCAATATTCCTGGTCGCGCACCTTTGCCGGCAAGGAGGCGATCCTCAAAGATCTCCACGGCTATGTCCGCACGCGCCTGCGCGACCGTACGCGAACCATCGCCCATCGCTTCATCGTCGATGGCGACATCGTGGTGGTGGAAGCCAAGGGCGATAACGTCACGCCCGAGGGCGTGCGTTATGACAACGACTATTGCCTGGTCTTTCGTCTGGAGGACGGCAAGATCAAGGAGATTCGCGAGTACTGCGACTCCATGCTGACCGAGAAGGCGCTCGGCCCGTTTCCGCAAGCCCCCGCGAGGGCCGCGGGCTAACGGCTTGGACGAGGTCGTGTCCACCGGCCGCTCCTGTTCGTCACGGCCCGCGATATTTGTGCGGGCCTGTCGGACGCTGCTGGAACTCATGCAGACTCGGCGCGGAACTTTCGCATGCCGCCGACGTTCCCTCGGTTGCCGGGCGCGCCGCGCCCGCGCCAACCTGCGTTCTCGGGAAATTCATGCTGGCTGGGGCTTCGGACGTTTCAACGCAGGTAGGCCGCAGCTTCTCCGGACTCCGCGAACGATTAAGAGACGCAACGTCGGCTGCGCACCGCGACCTCGACGCGCAGCTCTCGGCATTCGATCTGACCGAGCTCTCCGGCTATCGACGCTTTCTGCAAGCCAGTGCCGGTGCGCTGCTGCCGCTCGAGACGGCACTCGTCGAGGCCGGTGTCAGTGCGGTTTTCCCGGACTGGCCGGAGCGGTCGCGAAGCGTGGCAATCCTGGCTGATCTCGAGCGCCTCGGCAGCGCGGTGCCGCGGCTGGTGTCCGTACCCCCACTGACGCGCAGCGGCGTTGTGGGCACGATGTATGTGCTCGAAGGCTCCCGTCTCGGGGCAAAGTTCCTGCTGAAGATGGTCGCCGATTCCGCCGATCCGCGGCCTTGCGAAGCTGTCGCCTATCTCAGTCACGGCACCGGCAGGCGATTCTGGCAAAGTTTCCTGGCAAAGCTTGCAACCGACGAGCGCTGGGACGAAGACGAGGCGATCGAGGCGGCTCGCATCACCTTCGCCGCATTCGAGCAGGCGGCGGACCGGGCATGAACCAGGCCGTCAATCTCACCAATTGCGATCGCGAGCCGATCCACATTCCCGGCAGCGTGCAGCCGTTTGGCTTCCTGCTGGCCGTGCTCTCGGATTTCACGATCTGCATGGCGTCGGACAACGTCGCGAGCTTCCTTGGAACGGATGTTGCCGACCTGCTGCAGCGGCCGCTGTCGGGCGTGATCTCCGAGGCGGCGGTCGAAACGATCCGCAGCCGGGTCGATCATCTCGGCGGTCCGGATGCGACCGAACGCCTGTTCGGCGTCGAGCTGCAGCCCGGCAAGCCACCCTTCGATCTTTCGATTCATCTCTCCGGCGTCTATCTGATCATCGAGGCGGAGCCGAGCGTCCACGAGCCCGGCGTCAATTCCGGCGAGCTCGTGCGCTTGATGCTCGAACGGATCCGCAAGACACGCGGGATGGCCGATCTGGCGCGCGAGGCGGCGCGTCAGCTCAAGGTGTTGACCGGCTTCGACCGCGTCATGGTCTATCAGTTTCACCCGGACGGGTCCGGCGAGGTGATCGCCGAGACGGCGGAGCCCGGGCTCGAATCCTTTTTCGGCCTGCGTTACCCTGCATCCGACATCCCAAGGCAGGCGCGCGCGCTCTATCAGCGCAACTGGCTGCGCATCATCGCCGACGTCGACGCGCGGCCTGCCGCGCTGATGTCCACGGCCACGCACAATGCGGGACTGCTCGACCTGTCGATGAGCGTGCTGCGCTCGGTGTCGCCGATCCACATCGAATATCTGCGCAACATGGGCGTTGCCGCCTCCATGTCGGTGTCGATCCTGCGCGACGGCAAGCTGTGGGGTCTGTTTGCCTGCCACCATTATTCGCCGCGCTACATTTCGTTCGACAAGCGCACGGCCTCCGAACTGTTCGGTCAGATGTTCTCGTGGATCGTGGAAGGCCGCGAGCGCGAGGGCGACGTCGCCTATGAGGCCCGCGCGCATCAGATTCAGGAACGTTTGATCGAGGTCGCCGCCTCGCACGAGCACAGCCGTCGCGCCATCGTCGACTTCCTCGGCGACTACCGCAAGATGATCGAATGCGACGGCGTCGCGGTGTGGTCCGACAACAAGATCGCGCTTCAAGGCGAGACGCCGACCGAGGACGAGGTCACGGATCTCGTCGGCTTCATCAACCGGACTTCGCCGGGCCGGATCTTCGCCAGCGCCGAGATCGCCGAGGTCTACGCCGCCGGCCAGGCCTTCCGTGACCGTGCGGCGGGCTTTCTCGCCATCCCGATCTCGCGGACCCCGCGCGATTGCCTGATCTTCTTCCGCCGCGAGGTCACGCGATCGGTGAAATGGGCCGCCGATCCCAACAAGGTCTACGACGAAGGGCCGCACGGGCCGCGTCTCACCCCGCGCAAGAGCTTCGAGCTATGGCAGGAAACGGTGGCGGGGCAGTCGAAGCCGTGGTCGGCGGCCGATATCCGCATCGCCGAGAGCCTGCGCGTCACGCTGCTGGAGGTGATCCTGCAACTGTCCGACCTCGCCGCGCGCGAGCGTCGCGGGGCACAGGAGCGGCAGGAACTGATGATCGCCGAGCTCAATCACCGCGTCCGCAACATCCTGAGCCTCGTGCGCGCCCTGGTGGCGCAGAGCAAGGACACCGCGACCGGCATCGAGGAGTTTGCGAGCGTGCTCGGCGGCCGCATCCAGGCCCTCGCGCGCGCCCACGACCAGATCACGAACCTGAACTGGGCACCCGTCGCGCTCCGCACCCTGGTCGAGTCCGAGGCCGGCGCGTATCTCGGTGCGCGCGCAGACCGGGTGAAGATGGGCGGTCCGGACGTCGCGCTCGATCCAAAGGCGTTCGCGACGCTGGCGCTCGTCGTTCATGAGATGATGACCAATTCCGCCAAGTACGGCGCGCTTGCCGATTCCACCGGCAGTGTCGAGGTGGTCTGGCGCCTCGACCCGTCTTCCAGCCTCGTCATCGAGTGGAAGGAGAGCGGCGGTCCGCCCGTGCAGCCGCCGTCGCGGCGCGGCTTCGGCACCACCATCATCGAGCGGTCGGTGCCGTTCGATCTCAAGGGCGATGCCGAGATCCGTTTCGACCTCCTGGGCGTCCAGGCGAAGTTCGTCATTCCGCCCAACTTCGTCCAGCTCGTCCCATCCATTGCGGGAGCCGCCATGCGTATCGAGGAGCAGCAATCTGCCCGTCCACGGATTTCCGACACGGCCCTGATCGTGGAGGACAACCTGATCATCGCGATGGCCGCGGAGGTCATCCTGCTCGACCTCGGCGCCCGCCACGTCGACACCGCCGCAACCGTCGACCAGGCACTGCGCTCGATCGAGCGTTCGCGGCCGAGCTTTGCTCTGCTCGATCTCAATCTCGGCAGCGAGAGCAGCATCAAGGTGGCGCAGAAGCTGAAGGAGATCGGGGTGCCCTTCATCTTCGCGACCGGCTATGGCGAGCGCGCGCCGATCCCCGAGCAATTGGCCTCCGCGCCGGTGGTCCAGAAGCCCTACACGCTGGAAGTGGTCGAGAATGCACTCGGCAAGTTGCAGCAGGCCGGCGCCCAATAGGCATCCCCTCACGAACAGCATGCATCGGCGTGCATGGCACAGCGGATTCGCATGCGGCTTTGCATAGCTGCTGCCAAAATCGGCAGATTTGGTGCGGGTCGAGATCGGGCGCGCGAGGAATTTGAAGGTTCAATTAAGAAGTGTCCCCCATTGTGTCGCGGTGCAGCGTAGGCCGCCGGGGCGCGGCGTGCGGCTGTCGGAGTGGCCGTGACGATCGCCGGAGTCGTTCGGCCCCTCGAATTCACATGCATCTGGGTGGACAGTGGGAATGCCGAAATTTCGTTTGCGGATCAGGGGACGCCTGTACGCAGGCTTCATGGCCCTGGTGGCGGTGGGTGTCGTAATGGCGGTGGTTGCCGTCTGGAATTTGCGGGACGTGCAGGATCAGGTCGCAAGACAATCCGCCCTCTCGGACAGCACGGCGCGGGTGCTGGAAATATCGGCCCATCTGCAGGCTATTCAGCGGGCCAATTTGCGCTACGTCTACGACGGCAACGAGTCCGCAATGAAGGAAGCGCAAGAGCGCGAGACCGCGGCGAGCGAGCTGCTCCGGGTCGGCGCTCAGGGGACGCTCTCCGAGGAGCGGCGCGCGCTCTACAACGGCCTGATCGACGAGATCGCGAAAATGCGACGCCTGCGTGACAATCTCGGCGACGCCGTCAACGAGACGAGAACGGGCAAGGCGACGCTGCTGCCGAGTGGCGAGGACCTGGCCACCAAGACGAACAAGCTCGTCGACGTGGCGCGCGCCGCCGTCGATGAAGATACCGCTTCCCTCGTCGCCGATCTCGAATCCCGAATCCTGCTCGTGAGGATCGTAAACTGGCGTTTTCTGGCTCTTCGCGATGCGCAGGGCCCCGCGACCTTCAGGGCGAGCATCGACAGGGCACTACAACGGCTCGGGGCACTCGAAAAGAGCCCGCAGGCGGCGGCGTTGCGCGCCACGCTGGCGCCGGTGAAGACCTCGCTTGAAACCTACAAGACGGCGTTCGAGACGACCTCCGCAGCAATGCTTAAAGCGGACGAGATCTACAACAAGAGCCTCGCGCCCCTCATCGTCGACAGCATCGGCAAGCTCAAGGTGGCGGAAACGACGCTGAAGGAGGACTACGAGGCATCGCGCACCACCGCCGAGGCCGTGATCGCGGGAACGACGACCGTGCAGGAGATCGCCGGCGGCCTCGCCATCCTGTTCGGAGGCATCGTGGCCTTCCTCATCGCCCGCAGCATCGTCGGTCCGCTGACCTCGATGACGCAGGCGATGGGGCGGCTTGCCGGCGGCAATCTCGAGATCGAGATTCCCGGCCGCGGCAGGGCCGACGAGATCGGCGACATGGCCAAGGCGATCCAGGTCTTCAAGGACAACATGATCGAGACCGAGAGCATGCGCGCCGAGCAGGCCAAACTCGAGGCGCGGCAGGCCGAGAACCGCAGGAAAGACATGGCGAGGCTCGCCGATCAGTTCGAGCAGGCCGTCGGCGAGATCGTCAACACGGTGTCGTCGGCATCGGGCGAGCTCGAAGCCTCCGCCGGCACGTTAACGACGACTGCCGCACGTGCCCAGGACCTCTCGACGGAGGTCGCCAGCGCTTCGCAGGAGGCCTCGGCCAATGTGCAGGCGGTCGCCTCTGCGACCGAGGAGCTCTCCTCCTCGGTCTCCGAGATTGCCCGCCAGGTGCAGGAATCCGCCCGCATCGCCACCGAGGCGGTGGGTCAGGCAAGCCGGACCAACGAGCGCGTCGGCGCGCTCTCCAAGGCCGCCGCGCGGATCGGCGACGTGGTCGAACTGATCAGCACCATTGCCGGCCAGACCAACCTCTTGGCGCTGAACGCCACGATCGAGGCGGCGCGTGCGGGAGAAGCCGGCCGCGGCTTTGCGGTGGTCGCTACCGAGGTCAAGGCGCTCGCCGAGCAGACGGCCAGGGCCACCGGCGAGATCGCCCAGCAGGTCTCCGGCATCCAGACCGCGACCGAGGAGTCTGTCGGCTCGATCCGGGAGATCAGCGGCACCATCGAGCGGCTGTCGGAGATCGCGTCGACGGTCGCCGCGGCCGTGGAGCAGCAGGGCGCGGCGACGCAGGAGATCTCCCGCAACGTCCAGCAGGCGGCCCAGGGCACCCAGCTCGTCTCGTCCAACATCGGCGACGTGCAGCGCGGCGCCTCCGAGACCGGCTCGGCCTCCTCGCAGGTGTTGTCGGCGGCGCGCTCGCTGTCGGCCGACAGCAACCGGTTGAAGCAGGAAGTCGCCAAGTTCCTGAGCTCGGTCCACGCCGCCTAAAGCATGATCCGGAAAAGTGTGCAGCGCTTTTCCGAAGAGATCATGCTTTGAACAACCAACCTAAAGCGCGATGACGCTTCATCCTGATCGCATCGCGCTTTAGAGTCTCGAACGCAAGAGGCCACGCGCATGCGCGTGGCCTCGAATAGCGTGCGGCGCGATCAAGCCACCTTGGTCGTCATGTGCTTGAACATGTTGGCGCGCGCTTCGTCGTCCATCTCGGCCTTGAAGGTGAACTTGTCCTTCAGGGCGATGGCGCGCGCCGCCGCCGGGCGCGCCGAGATCTCGTCGACCAGCCGCTTCACGTTCGGGTATCGCGCAAAGGCCTCGTCGCCGAGCTTGAACGGCACCATCCGCGCCCAGCCCCACATCGCCATGTCCACGATCGAATAGCTGTCGCCGACCATGTAGCGGCGGTCCTTCAGGTGAGCGTCGAGAATCTTGTAGTGGCGGTCAGTCTCGTACTGATAGCGGTTATGGGCGTAGTCGTGGTTCTGCTCCTTCGGCGCAAAATGCTTGAAGTGCACGGCCTGACCCGAATAGGGCCCGACGCCGGTGGCCACGAACATCAGCCAGGACAGGAGCTCGGCTCGGTTGGCGGGCAGGAATTTGCCGGTCTTCTCGGCGAGATAGAGCAGGATGGCGTTCGAATCGAACGCGATGGTGCCGCCATCGTCGATCGCCGGCACCTTGCCGTTCGGATTGATTTTCAGGAATTCCGGCGTGAACTGCTCGCCCTTGCGGGTGTCGATCTTCACCGGCTCGAAAGACAGGCCGGATTCTTCGAGAAAGAGCGCGACCTTGGTCGGGTTCGGTGATCCATTGAAATAGAACTTGAGCATCCAGCATCTCCCCGGTGTCTATATTGCCGCGCGCGGACGCGGCGTCGTTGGGCGAGCCTTGTCTTGCCTGAACCTCGTCCGAGAGAGCAACCGGCGAGTTTGCCGGGCGGTGTCTGCGCGGTACGCAGATCAGGCGGCGTAACAAAGGCCGATTGCCGCCGCGATGACCATGGCCGCACCAACGGCTTCCAGCCGCAGGCCGAGCCGCGCTGCGAGATGCATGTCGGAGGCGCGCGCCGCGCGCTCCGAACCGCGCGCATAGCCGTGAACGATGACGTCGTGGTTGAAAGTGTCGTGCGCCTCGTTGCTGCTGGCGAGGCCGACGCAGATCACGAGCACGCCGAACAGCGCCAGGCCGAAGAATCCGAGCAGCGCGATCAGGAACATCGGAAACATGCCGACCAGGAAGATCGGCAGCAGCGGCACCAGCAGCAATGTCTCGGACTGTCGTCGCATGGGAGCCCAACCGGTCAGGAGGGGGCTAGTCGGGCGAATCTAGTCCTGGTTGGCGCGGCTTTCAACTCACGCCGCCGTCATTCCGGGGCGCGCGAAGCGCGAGCCCGGAATCCATTGGGCGGCATGGGACGCTGTTGGATGGATTCCGGGCTCGCGCGCTTTGCGCGCGCCCCGGAATGACTTAGGAGAGGAAAGCTACTCCGCCGCCATGCCGGCGCGGATCTCGGCACGCAACTCGTCGATCAGCTTGAGGCCCTTCTTGGTCTCGACGTGCCAGAAGGTCCAGCCGTTGCAGGCCTGTGCGCCCTGCGCCACCGCGCCGATGCGGTGGATCGAGCCGACCTTGTCGCCCAGCATGATGGCGCCGTCGGCGCGCACCAATGCGCCGAGCTTCTTCTTGGCGTCGAACAGCTTGGTGCCGGGCATGATCATGCCGCGCTCGATCAGCTCGGAGAACGCAACGCGCGGTGCCTCGCGCGCGGTCATGAACGGGGCAAGGCTCTCTTCCGGCAACGGCTCGACCTTGGCGATGCGCGCCTCGGCCGCCTTGGCGTAGGTCTTGTCGCGCTCGAAGCCGATATAGGAGCGGCCGAGGCGCTTGGCGACCGCGCCGGTGGTGCCGGTGCCGTTGAACGGGTCGATGACGAGATCGCCGGGCTTGGACGAGGACAGCAGCACGCGCGCCAGCAGGCCTTCCGGCTTCTGCGTCGGATGCACCTTCTTGCCGTCGGTGCCCTTGAGGCGCTCCTCGCCTGTGCAGAGCGGAATCAGCCAGTCGGACCGCGCCTGCACGTCCTCGTTGGCGGCCTTCAGCGCCTCGTAGTTGAACGTGTAGCCCTTGGCTTTCTCGTCACGCGCGGCCCAGATCATGGTTTCGTGCGCGTTGGTGAAGCGGCGGCCGCGGAAATTCGGCATCGGATTGGTCTTGCGCCAGACGATGTCGTTCAGCAGCCAGAAGCCGAGATCCTGCATGATGGCGCCGACGCGGAAGATGTTGTGATAGGAGCCGATCACCCAGATCGTCGCCGACGGCTTCATGGCGCGGCGTGCGGCGAGCAGCCAGGCGCGGGTGAAATCGTCGTAGGCGGCAAACGAATCGAACTTGTCCCAGTCGTCGTTGACGGCATCGACATGGGATTCGTCGGGACGCTTGAGGTCGCCCTTGAGCTGCAGATTGTAGGGCGGATCGGCGAACACCAGGTCGACGCTGCCTGCCTGGAGCTTCGACATCTCGGCGACGCAATCGCCGACGATGATGCGATGCGATGGGGACTCAAAATTTGTGCGGGGCGCCCTTGCAGACGCCCCGCGACGCGACTCTACCATGACTCAAGAACTCTGACTCAGGCGACGCTGTCGGCGACGCGGGACCAAACAACCGACTGGCCGTTACATTGAAGGGGCAAAGTAAAAATCGACTTAACCCGCCGCTTTCGTGAGCACTCCCCGCATCATCGTTCGCGCGCAAATTGTTGCGCGCATTCGCCTTGTTTTACAGTGTATTTCGCGCTTGCGCGCCTCGCGAGATCGATCGTGGCGGGAAAAAGGCTGTAAATTTCTCTCGGAAAAAATTGCTCGGCCCTCGGAAAAATTTGCTGGCATCGACAGGCTGTCGCACTAGGCAATTTTTGCCGGCCACGATATTGATAAAAGCAACGGAAATTTTACGTATGTGGCGCGTTGAGCTTTCGCGTTTCTGTGCGCCGTCGAAACTTAAATCAGGGACCCCAGAGGAAAGGCCGCCATGCGCTACGATGACTTCCGCCGCAGCGACGATATCGAGGATCGTCGCGACGAAGGTGGTGGCTTTGGCGGCGGCGGAGGCGGCGGGTTCGGCCTGCCGATGGGCGGCGGCGGGCTCGGCATCGGCACCATCATCATCCTCGGCCTGGTCGGCTACGCCTTCGGCATCGATCCCCGCATCCTGATCGGCGGCGCCGAGATCCTCTCCGGCGGCGGCCATGCGCCGACCTACCAGACCGATCGCCAGGCCTCCTCGGGCAAGCGCGGCGCGCCGACCGACGAGATGGGCAGCATGATCTCCGGCATCCTCGGCGAGCTCGACGATCGCTGGAGCGAGATCTTCCAGGCCAACGGCCAGTCGTACACCGGCCCGAAGATCGTGCTGTTCCGCAACGCTACCAATGGCGGCCGCTGCGGCATGGCGCAGTCGGCCATGGGGCCGTTCTATTGTCCGCCCGACCGGACCATCTTCCTGGACACCGCCTTCTTCCGCGAGGTCGAGACCCGCTTTCGCGGCTGCTCCGGCAAGTCGGCGTGCAATTTCACCACCGCCTACATCATCGCGCACGAGGTCGGCCATCACATCCAGAACCTGCTCGGCATCATTCCGCGTGTGACGCGGCTGCAGCAGCAGGTCGGCTCGAAGGCCGAGGCCAATGCGCTCCAGGTCAAGGTGGAGCTGCAGGCCGACTGCCTGTCCGGCGTCTGGGTCAACCGCGAGGCGAAGAAGCGTCCGAACTTCCTCGAGCCCGGCGACATCGAGGCCGCGCTGACCACGGCAAGCGCGATCGGCGACGACACGCTGCAGCGCCAGGCCACCGGCCGCGTCGTGCCCGACTCCTTCACCCACGGCTCGGCGGCGCAACGCAAGCAATGGTTCATGATCGGGTACCAGCAGGGCACGGTCCAGGCCTGCAACACGTTCGGTGCGGGGGCGTTGTAAGGAAAGGCTCGTGCCCCGGACGCAGCGCGGCGCGCCTTCAGCGGTGCGCTGCAGAGCCGGGGCCCATATTGCCGGTTGCCCAAGCCTCTGAAGTGGGTCCCGGCTCTGCGGCGCGGCGCTGATGCGCCGCACCTTGTCCGGGACACGAAAGACGCAACATGGCCATCGACGAATCCAAACAATTCATCCCGCTCAACATTGCGGTGCTCACGGTGTCCGACACGCGCGCGCTCAGCGACGACAAGTCCGGTCAGACCCTCGCCGATCGTCTCACCGCTGCGGGTCATCATCTCGCCGCGCGCGAGATCGTCACCGACGATGTCGAGGCGATCCGCGACGTGATCCGCCGCTGGATCGCCGATAGCGGCATCGACGTCGTCATCACCACCGGCGGCACCGGCTTTACCGGGCGCGACGTCACGCCCGAGGCGATCGAGCCGCTGTTCGAGAAGCGCATGGACGGCTTCTCGATCGCCTTCCACATGCTGAGCCACGCCAAGATCGGGGCGTCGACGATCCAGAGTCGCGCCACCGCCGGCGTGGCGGGCGCCACCTACATCTTCTGCCTGCCGGGCTCGCCCGGCGCCTGCCGCGACGGCTGGGACGGCATCCTGGCGGCTCAGCTCGACTACCGCACGCGCCCCTGCAACTTCGTCGAGATCATGCCGCGGCTGGACGAGCATCTGCGAAGGCCAAAGGCGCAGGGCGCGACGGTGTGAGCGCGTTGGTGACGGTGTTGTCTAGCTGATCGAGCTCACCCTCCCCTGGAGGGGGAGGGTCGATCGCGCGCAGCGCGAGCGGGGTGGGGTGATCTCTCCGCTCGGGCAGTGTCGGATGTGGAGAGACCGTCACCCCACCCCGTCTCACACTTCGCTGCGCTCCATGTGAGCCGACCCTCCCTCCAGGGGCAGGGGAATCGCATGTAATCCTAAGGCATTGCGATTTGGAGAGAAATCGATTCTGAAGGTGACTCCTGGAGTTG